>NZ_JAKEEB010000001.1 GCF_021462825.1 Streptomyces glomeratus
ATTCGCCTGTACGACACCAGCGCCCGGCAGATTCGTGACTTCGCCCCGCTCCGGCCGGGTTGTGTCTCGATCTACCTGTGTGGTGCGACCGTGCAGGCTCCGCCGCATATCGGGCATATCCGTTCGGGTCTGAACTTCGACATCATGCGGCGCTGGTTCGAGTACCGCGGCTATGCGGTCACGTTCGTGCGGAACGTGACGGACATCGACGACAAGATCATCGTCAAGTCGTCCGAGCAGGGCCGTCCTTGGTGGGCGATCGGGTACGAGAACGAGCGTGCCTTCGACGACGGGTACACCGCGCTCGGCTGCCTGCCGCCCAGCTATGAGCCGCGGGCCACCGGTCATGTGCCGGAGATGATCGAGATGATGCGTGGTCTGATCGAGCGTGGTCATGCCTACGCCGTCGAGGGCAACGTCTACTTCGATGTGCGTTCCTTCCCCGGCTATCTGGAGCTGTCCAACCAGGAGCTGGACAATCTGCGCCAGCCCGAGGGGGAGGGCGAGACCGGCAAGCGAGACGAGCGGGACTTCGCGCTGTGGAAGGCGGCCAAGCCGGGTGAGCCGTCATGGGAGACGCCGTGGGGCCGGGGGCGGCCGGGCTGGCATCTGGAGTGCTCGGCCATGGCCCACAAGTACCTGGGTTCGGCGTTCGACATCCACGGCGGCGGCCTGGATCTGATCTTCCCGCACCATGAGAACGAGATCGCGCAGGCCAAGGCCTTCGGGGACGAGTTCGCGCGGTACTGGGTGCACAATGCGTGGGTCACCATGAGCGGCGAGAAGATGTCCAAGTCGCTGGGCAACTCGGTGCTGGTGAGCGAGATGGTCAAGCGGTGGCGGCCGATCGTGCTGCGCTATTACCTGGGCACCCCGCACTACCGCTCGATGATCGAGTACAGCGAGGAGGCTCTGCTGGAGGCGGAGTCGGCGTTCGCGCGTATCGAGGGCTTTGTGCAGCGGGTGGTGGAGAAGGCCGGTGGTGTCGTGGAGCCGGCGGACCGGGTGCCGCCGGCCTTCGCGGAGGCGATGGACGACGATCTGGGGGTGCCGCAGGCGCTGGCCGTCGTGCACACCACGGTCCGGCAGGGCAACAGCGCGCTGGCGGCCGACGACAAGGAGGCGGCCGTGGCGCGGCTGGCCGAGGTGCGGGCCATGCTGGGTGTGCTGGGTCTGGACCCGCTGGATGCGCAGTGGGCCGGGGAAGGCGACCGCGGTGAGGATCTGCACGGTGTCGTCGACTCCCTGGTGGGGCTGGTGCTCCAGCAGCGCGAGGCGGCCCGGGCCCGTAAGGACTGGGCCACCGCGGACGCCATCCGCGACCAGCTGAACCAGTCGGGTCTGGTCATCGAGGACAGCCCCCAGGGCCCCCGCTGGACACTCGGCCCGCGCTGATCCCGCCCCGGCGACTCCTTGATCGATTGTGCCGCCCGGCCCTCCGGGCGGCACACTGCATAGACGTACGTACGAAGGCTTCAACAGACAGGTAGGTCATGGCCGCGAACAACCGCCGCATGTCCGGCAAGAAGGGCGCGCAGGTCGGCAGCGGCGGCAAGCGGCGCCGCGGCCTGGAGGGCAAGGGCCCGACTCCGCCCGCCGAGATGCGCAAGGGGCATGCCAAGCAGCGCGCCGCACAGACGAAGGCGCGCCGCGCACAGGGGCGCACGCAGCGCCGTCCGGGCGGCAAGGGGTCGTCCGAGCTGGTCGTCGGGCGCAACCCGGTCGTCGAGGCGCTCCGCGAGGGCGTCCCCGCGTCCACGCTGTACGTCCAGCAGTTCATCGACAACGACGAGCGCGTGCGCGAGGCGTTGCAGCTGGTGGCGGAGCGCGGCGGGATCAACCTCATGGAGGCCCCGCGTCCCGAGCTCGACCGCATGACGGGCGGGCTCAACCACCAGGGGCTGGTCCTCCAGGTCCCGCCGTACGAGTACGCGCATCCCGAGGACCTCGTCGACGCCGCGTTCGACGAGGGTGAGGACCCGCTGATCGTCGCCCTCGACGGAGTGACCGACCCGCGGAACCTGGGCGCCGTCGTGCGGTCCGTCTCGGCCTTCGGCGGGCACGGGGTCGTGGTGCCCGAACGGCGTGCGGCGGGGATGACCGCCGGTGCGTGGAAGACATCCGCCGGTGCGGCCGCCCGCACGCCTGTCGCGCGCGCCACCAATCTGACGCGCGCCCTGGAGGCGTACCGGAAGGCGGGCATCACCGTCGTCGGGCTGGCCGCGGACGGGGACGTCGAGCTCGGCGACCTCGAAGCCCTCGAGGGGCCGGTCGCGATCGTCGTCGGCAGCGAGGGCAAGGGCCTGTCGCGGCTGGTCGGCGAGACGTGCGACGTCCGGGTGCGGATTCCGATGCCGGGTGGCGCCGAGTCGCTCAACGCGGGTGTGGCCGCGGGGATCGTGCTGTACGAGGCGGCCCGCAGGCGCGCCTGACGCCGACGGCCGCCGGGCCTGAACGGGCACTTCCGTCAGGCCTGGACGGCTGTTCGCGCTCTCACCCGTACGGCGGAAACCGGTCGTACAGGACAAGCTTGACGGGGTCCGGACAGATCCGCGCGGTCAAGGCAGTGTCCTAACCACACGTCACTCGGTTAGATGAGTGTGGAGACCAGAACACGCCGCACACCCACGGGGGAGCGGTCGTCGGGATTCGACGACACCCCCGCGCTGAGCATGATGAAGGTGCCGAGCGACCCGGCGCAGGTCATCGTCAATCATGCGAGTTTCCGCGTGCAGTTGGGTGCGCCGGCGCGACGCGCCCAGTACCCGCGCGCCGCGCGGCAGGTGAGTGCCCCGCAGGACGTCGCGCACCTGCCCCGCATCGGTGCGGCGGGCGGCACCGGCGTCTCCCGCGCCGCCGCGGGCCGCCGCCGCCCCGTCGTCTGGAGCGGAAGGTCCGCGCCCGACGACACCGGGGCGCACCGGCTGTTGCAGGCGGTTCGGAGCCAGAGCGTGCACCACGGCGAGGAACCTGCCGGCGACGCCGGCGCGACACAGGTCATCTCGCGCCTCGGTGTGCAGGACCTGCCCGGGCCGCACGGCCACGACTCCGGCGCGACCCGGCTGCTGCCGCACATGCGCAGCGCGGGCAGCGCGTACGACGAACACCTCTACGGCGACACGCTCTACGGCCGACCGTCCCACGAGGAACCGCCCTACGGCGAACCGTCCCACGACGACCCCGCCTACCGCGAACCGTCCCACGACGACCCCGCCTACCGCGAACCGGCCTACGGCGAGCCCGGCCACGGTGAACTGCCTTATGGCGGCCCCCTGTTCAGGGACGAGATCGGGGCCGGCGAACCGGAGGAGCCGCGGGGCAGGCGGCACGGGGGCGCACCGGCCTCGTCCGCCGCGGCGGGGGTGCGGCACGCCTACTATCCGGGCCGCCGGATGAACCTCGGGGTGGTGCTGCTGCCGCTGCGCATCTTCCTGGGCTCCATCTCCGCCTACGCCGGCATGGGCAAGCTCTGTGACCCCGTCTACTTCGACGGCGGCAAGCGGGGCTCCATGGTGACCTGGCTCAGCACGCTCCACCCCTGGCAAGTCGCCGAGCCGCTGCGGCAGTTCGCGTTCCAGCACCCCGTCGGCACCGGGCTCGCCATCGCCTTCCTCCAGGTGATCGTGGGCGTGCTCACCGTCCTCGGTCTGTGGCAGCGGGTCGCGGCCGCGGTCGGCGCGCTGCTGTCGGCGGCGCTCATCGTCACCGTGAGCTGGCGGACCGTTCCCGCGTACGACGCGCCCGACATCATCTATCTCGCGGCCTGGTCGCCGCTGATCATCGCCGGGGCGCCGGTGTACTCCGTGGACGGCCGGCTCGCGGGCGGCGCGTGGCGCAGGCTCGGCCCTCGGGCGGACATCTGGGAGCTGCGGCGGTACGTGCTGCGCCGGGGCGCGCTGATGACGGTGCTCGTGGCCGGGGTGACCCTGCTCGTCGGGTCGCTGCTCGGGGGCGCGGTGCGGGACGCGGACCGGGTGGTCGTCCCCGGGCCCGGAGAGGCGCCCCGCAACGAGCTGCCGGGTTCCCCGCTGCCCGGGACGGACGGCGGGCGGCAGCACCGGTCGAGCCCCTCGGCCTCGCGGCCGTCGGCGACGCAGGGGGCGACCTCGTCGTCGCCGTCGAGCGCGGTCACCACGCCGGGTACGGCCGGGGCCACCGGCAGCGTCACCGGCGGCCAGCCGAGCCAGACCCAGGGCACCGCGGGCCATGCCCCGCGGCACTCGGCGCCGGGGCGGCAGGCCCCGAGCACCAGCGCGGGGCCGTCGTCCTCGGGCGGCAGCGGCACGGGCGGCCCGACGGGCGGGGCAGGCGGCGGCAGCGGCGGCGGAAGCGGCAGCTCCGGAGGCTCGGACCACCTGGTGGGCGGCCTTCTGGGCTGACCCCACCCGACCCCACTCACAGGGCCCCGCACATATGCCGTGCGGGGCCCTGTCGGCGATACGGGGCGGGGCGCCGCGGAAGCGATGACGGCCGCCGGGGACGGGGCTCGGTGGGGGCGTCGGCGTCCCCGTCGGCATGTGCCCGGTTCAGGGAAGGGGCTGCGCGCTGACTCGGTGGATCAGCCGGTGGGTCAGCGGTGCAGGGCTGCCAGTTCCTTGGCCGCCTCCGTGAGGTCCTTCGCCGTGTCGATGGCCCGCCAGTACGCGCCCTGCGGGAGGGGGAAGCCGGCCAGGCGGCGTTCCCGGGCCAGGCGGGGGAAGGTCGTGCGTTCGTGGTCGCCGCGCTCGGGGAGCATCTTGGCGAACTCGGCGGAGAACACGTAGACACCCGCGTTGATCTCGAACGTCGACGGCGGGGCCTCGATGAAGTCCGTGACGCGGCCGAAGCCGTCCGTCTTGACGGCGCCCCACGGGATGCGCGGGCGGGCCAGCGCGAGCGTGGCGACGGAGTCCCGCTCGGTGTGGAAGTCCGCCATGTCGCGCAGGGAGAACCGGGTCCAGATGTCGCCGTTCGTCGCGTACCACGGCTTGTCGGGGTGCGGCAGGTGCTCCGCGGCGTACCGCAGACCGCCGCCGCGGCCGAGCGGCTCCGCCTCGACGACCGTCGTGACACGCACGGGCAGGTCGGCGGAGTCCAGCCACCGTTGCAGAACGTCGGCGAGGTGGCCACAGGAGACCACGACGTCCGTGACACCCTCGTCGGCGAGCCACGCGAGCTGATGGCCGATGATCGGGGTCCCGGTGCCCGGGATCTCCACCATCGGCTTGGGCCGGTCATCGGTGTACGGACGCAACCGTGAGCCCTGGCCTCCGGCCAGGATGACGGCTTGAACGGGGCGCGAGGCGGCGTTCGGATCGGTCATGACCGAACTGTACGTCGCGCGCCCCGTCCGCTGTCCGGGCGGTCGGCGGCCTCAGCCTTGCTGCGTGGCCACGCCCGAGGCGAAGGACGTGTCGCAGACCGGGCGGGCGTAGGACTGGGCACGCGTGGGGCCGTACACACGGACGGCGGCGCGGCCCAGCGCGCGGGCGATGGACGCACAGTGCCTCGCCAGCGACGGGCGGCCGTTGACCGCCTGCTGGAGGTGGGTGAGCGCGACGCCCGGGTTCCTCTCCTGGAGCTCCAGCAGCAGCCTGTCGCGCAGCACGTCCTGCGGGGCGCGGGAGGAGGCGCGCGTGGAGACGTCTTCGGAGGACGCGGCGAGCACCGAGTTCGAGGATCCTCCCGACCAGTTCACGCGGGTGACCGCGAGGGTCCCGGACAGCACCAGGACGACGGGCAGGACGAGGGCCAGGGTGCGGCCGATCCGGTGGGCGGGGCCACGGCCACGCCGTGTCCGGGGAGTAGTGGTGTGCTTCACGCGAGTGAGAGTAGCGCGCGGTAGTGATTTGGCGACATTTGGTCACCGGTTCGAGGGAACGGGAAGGGACGATTTCCGGGTAAGGGTTGACGCCCGCGGTGGAATTGCCTCGTATGCCGGGATATTTGTCGACAGCGGAGAGGGCTGCCGGCGGCAAAGAGGGTCTACGCGGCGAGGGCCCCGCGGAATGCCGCGGGGCCCTCGCCGTCACTCCCGTGCGAAGGGTGCCTCAGTCGGAGAGGCGCTCGCCGGTCGAGGTCGAGAACACATGGGTCTCGCCCGGCCGCGGCACCACGTGCAGCTGGGCGCCCTTCTCCGGCACCTGGCGGCCGCCGACGCGGACCACCAGGTCCTTGGTCTCGCCGCCGACCTCGGCGGAGCCGTAGACGTAGCCGTCGGCACCGAGTTCCTCGACGACGTTCACGGAGATGGCGAGGCCGGCCGGGGCGTCCTCGGCGTCCTTGGACAGCGACGAGGCGGCGCCGCCGCCCAGCTCGACCACGTCGAAGTGCTCGGGGCGGACGCCCACGGTGACGGTGCGGTCACCCTTGTCGGAGGCGGCCTTGAGAGCGTCGCGGTTGACCGGCACGACACTGTTGCCGAACTTCACGCCGCCGTCCGTGATCGGGACCTCGACGAGGTTCATCGCGGGGGAGCCGATGAAGCCGGCGACGAAGAGGTTGGCCGGGCGGTCGTACATGTTCCGCGGCGAGTCCACCTGCTGGAGGATGCCGTCCTTCAGTACGGCCACGCGGTCGCCCATCGTCATGGCCTCGACCTGGTCGTGGGTGACGTACACGGTGGTGATGCCGAGACGGCGCTGGAGCGACGCGATCTGCGTACGGGTGGAGACGCGGAGCTTGGCGTCGAGGTTGGACAGCGGCTCGTCCATCAGGAAGACCTGCGGCTCGCGCACGATGGCGCGGCCCATGGCGACACGCTGACGCTGACCGCCGGAGAGCGCCTTGGGCTTGCGCTCCAGGTACTCGGTGAGGTCGAGGATCTTCGCGGCCTCCTCGACCTTCTTCCGGATCTCCGCCTTCGGCACGCCGGCGATCTTGAGCGCGAAGCCCATGTTGTCGGCGACCGTCATGTGCGGGTACAGCGCGTAGTTCTGGAACACCATGGCGATGTCCCGGTCCTTGGGCGGCAGATGCGTGACATCGCGGTCGCCGATGCGGATGGCGCCGGAGTTCACGTCCTCGAGCCCCGCCAGCATGCGGAGGGAGGTGGACTTGCCGCAGCCGGACGGGCCGACCAGGACGAGGAACTCCCCGTCCGCGATCTCGATGTCGAGCGCGTCGACGGCGGGCTTGTCGGAACCCGGATATACCCGGGTCGCCTTGTCGAACGAGACAGTGGCCATGGTGAAAGGGCCCCCTTCACCGGCAGGAACGTGCCGGACGATCCGTTGTAAAGGTGGTGTGCCACTACGGGGGTTCCGTTGTGGTGTAGTCCACGTGGGTGAACTGGCTCAGGACGGTACCTGGCCTTCACCTGCTCTGTCAGCACCCGGGGGACTGTGAACTTCGCGGAAATTTTCGACGGTGCGGGCCCGGGACCTGGGTACACTGCACGGGCGCGCATACGCACGCCTCCTTAGCTCAGCTGGTCAGAGCGCCGCTCTTGTAAAGCGAAGGTCGTCGGTTCGAATCCGACAGGGGGCTCTCACGCTGAACAGCGCAAACGCCCCGGCCGATGATCGGTCCGGGGCGTTCGGCGTCTACGGGTGACATCGACCGGGACGGTCACACCGCCGCGAGCGGGGGACCCTGCTGCCGCTCGCCCAGTCCGGCCGTCGGGCCGTTGGCTGATGGCCCCGCGCTGTGTGCCCGATGTCACGTGGGTTCCCGGGTCAATCCATGGCCGGTGCACCAGACGATGGGAACCAGGCGATCGCGGGCGAGTCGCAGCTCGGAGATCCGCGTGTCCGCGCCTCACCCGATACGGAGCCGAAGGAGTGGTGATGCAGGTAGCCGTGGTCACCTTCGACGGGTTCAACGAGCTCGACAGCTTCATCGCCTCCGCACTGATCAACCGATGCCGTAATGCCGGCCTGGAAGCCTTCATCACGACGCCCACGCCGGTGATCACGTCGATGAACGGCGTCGAGGTGACCGGGCAGCGCCCGATGGAGTTCGTGACCGAAGCCGGGGTCGTGCTCATCGGCAGTGGCGTGAAGACGCGCGACGTGGTGGCCGACGACCGGCTGATCTCCAGACTGCGGCTCGACCCTTCGCGACAGCTGATCGGTGCACAGTGCTCCGGCGCGCTCGTGCTCGCCCGGCTGGGGCTGCTGGACGGCATGCCGGCGTGCACGGACATGAAGAGCCGGCCCTACGTCGAGGCCTGCGACGTCACCGTGCTGGACGCGCCGTTCCACGCCGAGGGGAACATCGCCACGGCGGGCGGTTGCCTGGCGTCCCAGTATCTCGCCACCTGGGTGATCAGCCGGGCGCTCGGGGAGGACGCCGCGCGCGACGTCATCGGCTACGCGGCCCCGGTCGGCGAGAAGCAGGAGACCGTCGAGCGCGCCCTGCGTGCCGTCGACGCCGGCGAGCTTTCCCTGCGCTGACGCCCCGCGATCCGCTCTTCGGGCCGCCCGCAGTCATGCCGGCGGCTCTTTCGCCCACGCTCCCGTAGCTGCGCATCCGGGGTCCCCGGCCGCTCCCGGCAGGAACCCGGGGAGGTGTGCTCCACGGTGCGGCCGAGTTGCGCTGCGCCGCCCCCCGAGCCGGGCCGCATCCCCTTCGGGGCAACGTGCCGGAACAGCCATCCGTGTGCGCTCGCGGGCCCCACTCACCCACGTGGTTCATACGAGTCGCGCACTCTCGGGCACCGGCACAAGATCGAGGAACGCTGACGTTGCGTCACGCTCCGTCGGCGTGCCCCTCTGCCTCCCCCGAGCAAGGAGATGTGCGCAGGATGACCACAACGTCTGAGCGTGTGTCAGGGCCGGTGACACAACAGGTGCCGAAACGTGTCTCCCAGTCCGTCTTCGACGGCTCCAGCCTCCGGGTCGTTCTGCTGGTGGACGTCCACGACGGAGCCCAGCAGGAGTTCCTGGAAGCGTACGAGCACCTGTGCAGCCAGGTAGCGTCCGTTCCCGGGCATGTGAGCGACCAGCTCTGCCAGTCGATCGAGAACCCCTCCCAGTGGCTCATCACCAGCGAGTGGGAGAGCGCCCCGCCGTTCCTCGCCTGGGTGAACAGCGAGGAGCACGTGGAGATGGTGCGGCCGCTGCGCAACTCTGTCCGGGACACCCGGTCGCTGCGCTTCCACGTCGTCCGCGAGACCGGCGTCACGACGCCGGCCCAGTCCGGTACGCGTCGTCTCCAGTCGGCGCCCCGGATCGGTGACGGCAGGATCCGTCACGCGCTCACCTTCACGGTGAAGCCCGGCAGCGAGCAGGCCGTCGCCAGGATCCTCGCCGACTACGCCCCGCCCGAGGCGCGGGTCGACGACACCACACGGCTGTGCCGGACCTCGCTGTTCATGCACGGCAACCGGGTCGTACGGGCCGTCGAGGTCGAGGGAGACCTGTCCGCGGCGCTGCGCCATGTCGCACGGCAGCCCCAGGTGCGGGCCGTCGAGGAGGCCATCAACCCGTATCTGGAGCAGGAGCGGGACCTGAACGACCCGGAGGCCGCGCGGCTCTTCTTCTTCACGGCCGCCGTGCCCGCCGTCCACCATGTGACGACGGACGGCGAGTGCCCGGAGGCGGTGCGGCACGCGCTGTACTACCCGGCCCGGCCGGGGCGCGGGATGGAGCTGGCCCGGCTGCTCGCGGAGCAGGCCGAAGCCGCGGCGAAGGACCCGCACTGCCCGGTCGTCCGCAGCACGATCTTCCAGCGCGACGACATCGTGATGCGGCTGGTCGACGTGCAAAGCGGCCCCGGCGGCGACCCGGCCCACTCCCTCGGCCGCGCGGACTCCGCACAGGCGGCCAAGTTGATGTCCCTCCTCGACGCCGAAGCCCTCGGTGCGGACGGGCCGACGCTGGAGAGCGGCGACGCGGGGCGCTTGTTCAAGCTCGCCCACATGGAACTCGTCACGGACCGCCGGTCGGCCCACGCCTGACCGCCACTCGCGGGCCGCAGCGGCCTCGCCCCCCTGTCGATGCAGCACACCACTGGAGGAACGTCGTGATCAAACCCCGGCCCAGGATCGTGAATCTTCACGAGACTCAGCCCAACACCAAGCGCGGAGGCGATCTGCGCGCCATGCTCACCCCGGCCACGGTCGGCTCCACCAGCGGATTCATGGGCGTGGCCATCGTGCAGCCCGGCGACCGCATCGGCGAGCACTACCACCCGTACTCCGAGGAGTTCGTCTACGTCATCTGCGGACGGCTGGAGGTCGACCTCGACGGCGAGGCACAGCCGCTGCAGCCGGAGCAGGGGCTGCTGATCCCCGCCTATATGCGGCACCGCTTCCGCAACGTCGGCGACACGGAGGCCCGGATCGTCTTCCATCTGGGTCCGCTGGCCCCGCGCCCGCAGCTCGGCCACGTCGACACCGAGGAGACCGACGCCGTCGCGGTCGCGGCAGAGGCAGCCGGGACGGGCGGTGCCCGGCCGGCCGAGGTCCGTTCATGACCCGGCGCGTGGTGGTCACCGGCATAGGCGTGGTCGCACCGGGCGGGATCGGCGTACCGGCGTTCTGGGACCTGCTCGTGGCCGGCCGTACCGCGACGCGGGGCATCACCTTCTTCGACCCGTCCAGCCTGCGCTCGCGGATTGCCGCCGAGTGCGACTTCGACCCGGTGGCCCATGGGCTGGACACGGAGCAGATCGCGCGCTGCGACCGGTACATCCAGTTCGCGCTGGTCGCCGGGGAGGAGGCGGTGCGTGACGCCGGTCTCGACACGGAGCGGGAGAACCCCTGGCGGATGGGGGTCTCCCTGGGCACCGCGGTCGGCGGCACGACCCGGCTGGAGCACGACTACGTCCTGGTCAGCAACCACGGGGAGCGCTGGGACGTGGACCACCGGCGGGCGGAGCCGCATCTGCACCGGGCGTTCTCGCCGAGCACCCTCGCCTCGACGGTGGCGGAGCGCTTCGGGGCCCGGGGGCCGGTGCAGACCGTGTCCACGGGCTGCACCTCCGGGCTCGACGCGGTCGGATACGCCCTGCACACCGTGGAGGAGGGCCGGGCCGATGTGTGCCTGGCGGGCGCCTCGGACTCGCCGATCTCCCCGATCACCATGGCGTGCTTCGACGCGATCAAGGCGACGTCTCCGAACAACGACGACCCCGCGCATGCCTCTCGTCCCTTCGACAACAACCGTGACGGGTTCGTCATGGGCGAGGGCGGGGCGGTGCTCGTCCTGGAGGAGCTGGAGCACGCGCGGGCCCGCGGCGCGCGCGTGTACTGCGAGCTCAGCGGCTACGCCACCTTCGGAAACGCCTACCACATGACGGGTCTCACCAGCGAGGGTCTGGAGATGGCCCGGGCGATCGACGAGGCGCTGGACCACGCGCGGCTCGACGGCTCGGCGATCGGATACGTCAACGCGCACGGCTCGGGCACCCGGCAGAACGACCGCCACGAGACCGCGGCGGTGAAGAGGGCCTTGGGGCACCACGCCTACGACACGCCCATGAGCTCCATCAAGTCGATGGTGGGGCACTCCCTCGGGGCGATCGGGGCAATCGAGGTGGTGGCCTGCGTGCTGGCCCTGGACCGCCAGGTCGTACCGCCCACCGCGAACTACGAGACACCGGACCCCGAGTGCGACCTGGACTATGTGCCGCGCGTCGCCCGTGAGCGGAGGCTGAACAACGTGCTCTCCGTCGGCAGTGGGTTCGGTGGGTTCCAGTCCGCGGTGGTGCTGACCCGGCCAAGGGAGAGGACACCATGAGCGCACCGCACGTCAGGCGTGCCGGCGTCACCGGAATCGGCGTCGTCGCGCCCAACGGAACGAGCACCGACACCTTCTGGAAGGCCACCCAGGCGGGTGTCAGCGTCCTGGACCGGGTCACCCGCGAGGGATGCGAGCACCTGCCGATGCGGGTGGCGGGCGAGGTCCGTTCCTTCGAGCCGGCGGCGGCGATCGAGGAGCGCCTCCTCGTCCAGACCGACCGGTTCTCGCATTTCGCGATGGCCGCGGCCGACCTGGCGCTGCAGGACGCCCGGCTCGGTCAGTCCGACCTCGGCGGCTCGCCGTTCGCCGCCGGGGTGGTCACCGCGGCCGGGTCCGGAGGCGGCGAGTTCGGACAGCGGGAGTTGCAGCGGCTGTGGGGAAAAGGCAGCCGCTTCGTGGGCCCGTACCAGTCCATCGCCTGGTTCTACGCCGCCAGTACCGGCCAGATCTCCATCCGTCGCGGGTTCAAGGGTCCCTGCTCGGTCGTGGCCGCCGACGAGGCCGGCGGCCTCGATGCCCTCGCGCACGCCGCGCGGACCGTGGGGCGCGGCACCGACGTGATGGTGGCCGGTTCGACCGAGGCGCCGCTGGCTCCCTACTCGGGGGTCTGCCAGCTCGGGTACGAGGAGCTGAGCACCGCCGAGGACCCGGTCCGGGCCTACCGTCCGTTCACCGCCGACGCCTGCGGGTTCGTGCCCGCGGAAGGCGGCGCGATGCTCGTCGTGGAGGAGGTGGGCTCGGCTCGTGAGCGGGGCGTGCCCGTGCGTGCCGTCCTTGCGGGTCACGCGGCCACGTTCACCGGCGCCTCCCGCTGGGAGGAGTCCCGGGAGGGGCTCGTCCACGCGATCCGCGGCGCCCTGGGCGAGGCCCGCTGTGCTCCTGAGGAGATCGACGTGGTGTTCGCCGACGCTCTCGGGGTGCCGGCGGCGGACCGTGCCGAGGCGCTGGCTATCGCCGACGTCTTCGGCGCGCACGGCAGGCGCGTGCCCGTCACGGCGCCGAAGACGGGTGTCGGCCGCGGCTACTGCGCGGCGCCCGTGCTGGACACCGCCGCGGCGGTGTTCGCGATGGAGCACGGCCTGATCCCGCCCACGCCCAATGTTTTCGACATCTGCCATGACCTCGACCTGGTGACCGTCCGCGCCCGTGCCGCCGAGCTGCGCACGGTGCTGGTTCTCAGCCGGGGGCTCATGGGCTCGAACTCGGCGCTCGTGCTGCGGCACGGCGCCGGCGACGCCTCTTGGTGAGGCCGTCCCGCAGCAAAGGAGAGGAACCGCATGAGTGACCGAATCACCGTGGAAGAACTGGCCGAACTGATGAAGACGGCCGCCGGGGTCACCGTGGCCCCGCAGGACCTCGAGCAGCGCTACGACTCGGGTTTCGACGCCTTCGGCATCGACTCGCTCGGCCTGCTCGGCATCGTCGGGGAGCTGGAGAACCGGCACGGCACGCCGATGCCGCCCGACGCGGAACGCTGCAAGACCCCGCGGCAGTTCCTCGATCTCGTCAACACCACCCTCATGGCTGGAGCCTGACATGGCCGGACACACCGAGAACGCCATCACCATCGCCGCCCCGCTGGACCTGGTCTGGGACATGACCAACGACCTGGAGAACTGGCCGCGGCTGTTCAGCGAGTACGCGTCCTGTGAGGTCCTGTCGCGTGAGGGGAACCGGACGACCTTCCGGCTGACCATGCACCCCGACGAGAACGGCACGGTGTGGAGCTGGGTCTCGGAGCGGGAGACGGACCGCCCCGGACTCACCGTCCGGGCCCGCCGCGTCGAGCCGGGCCCCTTCGCGTACATGAACATCCGGTGGCGGTACGAGGAGGTGCCCGAAGGCACCCGGATGGAGTGGACGCAGGACTTCGAGATGAAGCCGGACGCGCCCGTCGACGACGCCTGGATGACCGACAACATCAACCGCAACTCCAAGGTGCAGATGGCCCTGATCCGGGACCGGATCGAGCAGGTCGCCGCCGAGCACCGGACCGCACCGGCCCTCACCGACTGAGCCGGACGGAGGACAGCCCGATGCACCAAGCCCTGATCGTCGCCCGGATGACCCCGGGGTCCGCCCCGGACATCGCCAAGGTGTTCGAGGAGTCCGACCGGGGAGAGCTGCCGCATCTCGTCGGGGTCGCCCGGCGCAGCCTCTTCCAGTTCGGCGATGTGTACCTGCATCTCATCGAGTCCGAGCGGGATCCCGCCCCCGCCGTCGCCAAGGTGGCCGGGCACCCGGAGTTCCGGGACATCAGCGAGCGGCTCTCCGCGTACGTCAGTGCCTACGACCCCGCGACCTGGCGCTCGCCGAAGGACGCGATGGCGCAGCGCTTCTACCTCTGGGAGCGTGATGTCACCGCCTGAACCGCCCATACGGCCACCGGTCGCCGGGCTCGCGCGACGGACGCGGACCCGGCGACCGGTTTGTGCGGGCGGCCGAGCGGTGGCGGTCCCGCCGGTGTGAGCGGTGACGGCTCCACACGCCCGGCGCGGAGCGCGGGCTCCACCGCGGCCCGCCATGACCCCGTGTGGCGGATGGAGAGCCGGATCGTCCATCCGGTGGCGTGTCACCTTGAACTCGCGTACGACGACGGGTTTTCGCGGGCCGTCCGCGGCACCGTCACCGCAGGTCGTTCCCCCGGCTCGCCGGGCACGCCGATCGCGTAGCCGCCCATACTTACCTCTGTGGACCCGGTGATACGGCTGAGGCGTGGATTCGCGGCGGCGGCGGCGTACGTCCGCAGCGCCCCCGGGACCTATATCTGGCTGGCGGTCCTGTTCGTCACCACCGTCGCCCTGCACCACATGCCGCCGAAGTTCGAGGAGAGCTTTCTGCGGCAGCGCTCCACCAACCTCCACGCGCTGTCGTCCAATCCCGTCCGGGCGTTCATCACCAGCGCGATGTGGATCGACGGCGGCCACTGGCTTCCGTACGCCGTGCTCTACACCGTCTTCCACGCGCAGGCGGAGCGCTGGCTGGGGACCGCGCGCTGGCTCGCGGTGTGCGCCGCCGCACACATCCTGGCCACCCTGGCCAGCGAGGGAGCGCTGCTCCAGGCGATACACCGGGGCGTCGCCCCGCTGTCCGCCGCCGACACCCTGGACATAGGGGTCAGCTACGCACTGGCCGGGGTCGTCGCGGTGCTCACCTACCGGATCGCGGCGCCCTGGCGTTACGCGTATCTGGCGGTCGTCCTCCTCGTGTACGCCATTCCTCTCGCCCTCGCCCCCACCTTCACCGATTTCGGGCATTTCATATCGGTGCTGATCGGTCTCGGCTGCTACCCGCTCACCCGGGACCGCGGAAAAGCATGGAATCCGAAGGAGACACTGGCCACCCTCAGGGGTTAACGTCCCGCGCATGAACAGCGCAGCGAGCGGTGCCGTCAACGGCGGCATCTCCTTCTGGTACGCCGACGACGGCCTCCCCGCCCCGCGGGAGCCCCTGGCCGGGGACGCGTCCGCCGACGTGGTGATCGTGGGCGGCGGCTACACAGGTCTGTGGACCGCCTACTACCTCAAGAAGGCCGCACCCTTCCTGCGCATCACCGTGCTGGAGCAGAAGTTCTGCGGCTACGGCGCCTCCGGCCGCAACGGCGGCTGGCTCTACAACGGCATCGCGGGCCGTGACCGGTACGCGCGACTGCACGGTCACGACGCCGCCGTACGCCTGCAGACGGCGATGAACGAGACGGTCGCGGAGGTCGTCCGGGTCGCCGAGGAGGAGGGCATCGACGCGGATGTGCGCGTCGGCGGTGTCCTGGAGGTGGCCTACACACCTGCCCAGCTCGCCCGCCTGAAGGCGTTCCACGAGCAGGAACTGTCCTACGGCGAGAAGGACCGCGAGCTGTACGGCGCCCGGGAGACCGCCGAGCGGATCAGGGTCGCGCACGCGGTCGGCTCGACCTGGACCCCGCACGGGGCGCGGCTGCACCCGGTGAAGCTGGTCAAGGGCCTCGCGGCGGCCGTGGAGGCGCTCGGTGTGACGATCCACGAGGGCACACCGGTCACCGAGATCCGTCCCAAGCACGCGGTGACGCCCTACGGAACGGTCCGCGCGCCCTACGTCCTGCGCTGCACGGAGGGCTTCACGGCCTCGCTGAAGGGGCAGCGGCGCACCTGGCTCCCCATGAACTCCTCCATGATCGCGACCGAGCCGCTGACCGACGCGCAGTGGGCCGGGATCGGCTGGGAGGGGTGCGAGACGCTGGGCGACATGGCGCACGCGTACATGTACGCGCAGCGCACCGCCGACGGGCGGATCGCGCTCGGCGGCCGTGGCGTGCCCTACCGCTTCGGCTCCCGCACGGACAACGACGGCCGCACGCAGGCCGCCACCGTCGAGGCGCTGCACGAGATCCTGGTCCGCTTCTTCCCGTCGCTGGCCGGGGTGAAGGTCGCCCACGCCTGGTCGGGTGTGCTCGGCGTGCCGCGCGACTGGTGTGCGACGGTCACTCTGGACCGCGCGACGGGGCTCGGCTGGGCGGGCGGTTATGTCGGCTCGGGCGTCGCCACCGCCAACCTGGCCGCACGTACTCTCCGTGACCTCGTCCAGCAGGACTCGGGCCAGGGCGGTGGGACGGAGCTGACCACGCTGCCCTGGGTGAACCACCGGGTGCGCAAGTGGGAGCCTGAGCCGCTGCGCTGGCTCGGCGTGCACGGCATGTACACCACCTACCGCACCGCGGACCGGCGTGAACTCACCGCGCCCGGCGCCCAGTCGTCGAGGCTGGCACGGATCGCGGACCGGGTGGCCGGACGGCACTGACCCACCCCTTGCCCGCTGTGATCGTCTCGGTGTGCGGGCACGGGGCCTGCCGGGCCCCGCTCTCCGTGTGACACTGCGGGCATGATCCGCACCGCGACCCCCGATGACATCCCCGTCGTCCATGCCCTGATCCGCGAGCTGGCCGAGTACGAGAAGGCGCCCGAGGAGGCACGGGCGACCCAGGAACAGCTGAGCGAGGCGCTCTTCGGAGAGCGCCCGGCGGCGTTCGCGCACGTCGCCGAGGAGGACGGCGAGGTCGTCGGCTTCGCCCTGTGGTTCCTGAACTTCTCCACCTGGCGCGGCGTGCACGGTATCCACCTGGAGGACCTGTACGTCCGCCCGGAGGCCCGCGGCGGTGGCCACGGCAAGGCGCTTCTGACGGAACTGGCCCGGATCTGCGTGGCCCGCGGCTATGAGCGCCTGGAGTGGTCGGTCCTGAACTGGAACCACCCCGCGATCGACTTCTACGAGGCGCTGGGTGCCCGCCCGCAGGACGAGTGGACGGTGTACCGCCTGACGGACGGGGCGCTGGCCGAGCTGGGACGGCGCGGGTAGACCGCGGGTGGAACACGGTGGACAAGGGGTCCCCGGGCCGCGAAAGCCGCACCCGGGCTCCCGTCGGCTCAGCCGGCCTCCGCCACCCTTATGCCCAGCTCCGCCGCCAGCACGGGCGCCAGGTCCAGAAGCTGGGCGTGGCTGATCACCGCGCCCGAGAGACGGTCCACGCCACGGGTGATGTCCAGCTCCGCCGCGCGGCGCAGATCCACGTCCGCCAGAGTCGCCCCCGTGAGGTCCGCCCCCTTCAGGACGCAGTCCACGAACTCGACCCGCTCCAGCCGGGCGCCCCCGAAGTCCGGCTCGACCAGGACACAGCCCTCGAAGACGACGTCCGTGAGCCGCGCCTTGCGCAGATTCGGATAGTCGATCTTCCCACCGCGCACCAGCACCCGCTCCAGCACCGCACCGTGCAGCTGCACCCCGCCGAGCCGGGCGTCCATCAGCTCCACGTCGCGCAGGTTCGCCTCGGCGAGGTCCGTGCCCACGCCCCGTATTCCGGTGAGGACGGAGTCCACCACGCGGGCGTGGTGCAACTCCGTCTCGTCCAGCGCGCACCCCGTCAGCGCACAGTCCAGGAAGCGGGCGCCCCCGCCCTCCTGGCCGGCGAGGTCCACGTCCCGGAACTCCAGCCCGTCGTAGTCCCCGTCCGGCGTCAACTCCCCGTCCGTGAACACCACCAGCTCCGGCAGCCGCACCTCCGGCCGCCGTGCCGACTTCACCACCCGATCGCTGCGCACCATGCCCCCATGCTGCACCCCGCCACTGACAATCCCCCCGGCCTGCGACGACACCCCCGACGTTTCCTTCCCTCTCGTCGCCCCGCCCGCTCAGCCGACGCGGGGGAAGCGGGCCTGGAGGGTCCAGATCGCCGGGTTGTCCGCGAGGTCCTCGTGGAGGTCGGTGAGGTCGGCGACGAGGTCGTGCAGGAAGTCCCGTGCCTCGCGGCGCAGTTCGGAGTGGGAGAAGGTCAGCGGGGGCTCGGCCGCGGGCAGCCACTCCGCGTCGATGTCCACCCAGCCGAAGCGGCGCTCGAAGAGCAGGCGGTCGGTGGACTCGGTGAAGTCCAGTTCCGCGCGCTGCGGCCGGGCAGCGCGGCTGCCGAGAGGGTCCCGGTCGAGCAGCTCGACGATGTCGCACAGCGCCCACGCGAAGTCGAGCACGGGCACCCATCCCCAGGCTGTGGACAGCTCCCGGTCCGCCCCGGTGTCGGCGAGGTAGACGTCACCGCAGAACAGGTCGTGCCGCAAGGCGTGGACGTCCGCGCGGCGGTAGTCGGTCTGCGGGGGGTCGGGGAAGCGGTTGGAGAGGGCGTAACCGATGTCGAGCACGGGGCGATGGTGTCACGCCGCGCCAGGCTCCGCCGTCGCGGGCCGCCCCCGTAGGATCGCGTACGTGTCCCGGTACATACGCCCCATACGCCCTTTCCCTGCCCTGTTGCTGGCCGTTGCGCTCACGGCGTGCGGGAGCGGTGTGCACGGCGACCCGGGCGGCCCGGGGCTGGGCGACCCCTACTTCCCGCGCTCGGGCAACGGCGGGTACGACGTCACGCACTACGCTCTGACCCTCGACTACGACCCGGCGCACCACCACCTCACCGGCACGGCGGTGATCACCGCCCGCGCCACCGAGGACCTCTCCGCCTTCGACCTCGACCTTCGGGGGCTGCACGTCGACGGTGTCACGGTCGAGGGCCAGGGCGCCCACTGGAACCGCGCCGGCCAGGAGCTGACCGTGCGCCCGCGCACCGACCTCGACCGGGGCGAGACGTTCCGCACGACGGTCCGTTACTCGGGCACACCCGAGACGATCACCGACCCGGACGGCTCGAAGGAGGGCTGGCTCAGGACCGCCGACGGCGCGCTGGCGCTCGGCGAGCCGGCGGGCTCGATGGCGTGGTTCCCCGGCAACCACCACCCGTCCGACAAGGCGACGTACGACATCGCGGTCACGGTCCCCGAAGGTCTCCAGGCCGTTTCCAACGGCGAACCGACGGGCCGGACGACGGAGCACGGCCGCACCACCTACGCCTGGCACACCGACCAGCCGATGGCGAGCTATGTCGCCTTGGTGGCGATCGGCCACTACGACATCACCCGCTCAGTCCTGAAGAACGGTCTGCCCGCGTATGTCGCCGTCGACCGGGCGCAGACCGAGGCGAGCCGCAAGGCGGTGGCGCAGGTCCCGGAGATCATGGAGTGGGAGGAGGACAACTTCGGCCCGTACCCCTTCTCCTCCACCGGCGCGGTCGTCGGCCGCGCGGGTGCCTCGGGTTACGCCCTGGAGACGCAGACCCGCCCGGTCTTCCCCGGCGCGCCCGACACCGACACCCTCGTCCACGAACTCGCCCACCAGTGGTACGGCGACTCCGTCACCCCGGAGAGCTGGCGCGACATGTGGCTCAACGAGGGGTTCGCCACGTACGCGGAGTGGCTGTGGCGCGAGGACCACGGCGGCGACACGGCCCAGCAGACCTTCGACGCGCTCTACCAGGGCGACTACTACGACGACCCGGAGGAGAACAAGGCGATCTGGGCGTTCCCGCCCGCGAAGCCGACGAGCGCCGCGCAAGTCTCGGACAGCCCCGTCTACGAAAGGGGCGCGATGGTCCTGCAGAAGATCCGGCAGACGGTCGGCGACGACACCTTCTACGACATCATCCAGGGATGGGCGGCCGCCCACCGCCACGGCAACGCGTCCACGGCCGACTTCACGGCGTACGTGGAGAAGAAGGCCCCGCACAAGGACTTCGGTCCCCTCTGGCGGGACTGGCTGTACGGGGAGGGAAAGCCGGAGCGGCCATAGGCCCTGTCGTCAACGCGGCCGCTGTGGCTCACGAGGGCGGCAGCGGCTTGCGAAGCACGGCGCAGGGGCGGGCCAGTCGGCGGTCCCGGCGGTGGTCGATGGTCTCGTAGCCGAGCGACGCCCAGAAGGCGAGGCCCCGGGCGTTGTCGTCCAGGACCGCGAGGCGTACGGCGGTCCGGCCCGCGGCGCGCAGCCGGTCCTCGACCCGGGAGACGATCCGCCGGCCGTACCCCTGCCGCTCCAGGGCCGCGTCCACCATCAGCAGCCCGATCCACGGGTCCGGGTCGGCGGGGTCGGGATGGCGGGCGAGGGTGATGACGATGCCCACCAGGCGCCCCTGACCGCGGGCGAGCAGGACCTCCACGTCCGGGTTCGCCAGCTCGTCGGCCAGCGCGGCCGCCACCTGTTCCGGACGGATGTCGTCCGGGTCCGGGAAGTCGCCGCTGAGGGCGTGGAAGTCGCGCTGGGAGGCGTACAGCGCGGTGAGTTCGGTGAGCAGCGGGGCCGGGATGTCGTGGTCGGCGGAGAGCCGGAGAGGCTGGAGGATCACGAACGCCAACGTATCCCTCACGGGCGCCCTGGGATCCGGGGAAGGACCGGAGCCCCCCGCCGCGGCGTTCCGCGGCCGGAGGGCTCCCGTGAGGCGTCCCCCGGCGTCAGACGTTGACGCCGAAGTCCTGGGCGATGCCGACCAGACCCGAGGCGTAGCCCTGGCCGACCGCGCGGAACTTCCACTCCGCGCCGTTGCGGTACAGCTCGCCGAAGATCATGGCCGTCTCCGTGGCCGCGTCCTCCGACAGGTCGTAGCGGGCGATCTCCTGGCCGCCGGCCTGGTTGACGATGCGGATGTACGCGTTGCGCACCTGGCCGAAGTTCTGCGAACGGGCCTCGGCGTCGTAGATGGAGACGGGGAAGACGACCTTGTCGATGTCGGCCGGGAGCGCCGCCAGGTTGACGTTGATCGCCTCGTCGTCGCCCGCGCCCTCACCCGTGCGGTTGTCACCCGTGTGGACGATCGAGTTGTCCGGGGTCTGCTTGTTGTTGAAGAAGACGAAGTGCTGGTCCGAGTAGACCCTGCCCTGCGGGTTGACCGCGATCGCGGAGGCGTCGAGGTCGAAGTCCGTGCCGGTGGTGGTGCGGACGTCCCAGCCGAGGCCCACGGTGACGGCGGTCAGGCCCGGAGCCTCCTTGGTGAGCGAGACGTTGCCACCCTTGGACAGGCTTACAGCCATTGTTGGGAGTCCCTTCCCTCGGTGCGTGTGCGGATGAAGCTACCGCCACCCTTAGGAACGCCAAGGGGGGTACCCATGGTTCCGGGTCTCTTTACCTCTTTTACCTTCCGTTCGGAAATACGGGTGACGCGGACCGTGTGAAGCCGGGAACATGGACCCCGTGTCCGGTCCCCACGTCATCCGCGGCTCCGTCTCGCTTCCCGAGGCCGAGCTCATGTGGCGTTTCTCGCGCTCCTCCGGGCCCGGCGGACAGCACGTCAACACCAGCGACACCCAGGTGGAATTGCGCTTCGACCTCGCGCGGACCGAGGCACTGCCTCCGGTGTGGAAGGAGCGGGCGCTGCGGCGGCTGGCGGGGCGGCTCGCCGACGGCGTCGTCACCGTCCGCGCCTCCGAGCACCGTTCGCAGTGGCGCAACCGCGAGGCCGCCGCCGTACGTCTCGCCGCCCTGCTCGCGGAGGCGACGGCGCCACCGCCGAAGCCGCGCAAACCGACCCGGATCCCCCGTGGGATCAACGAACGCCGGCTGCGGGAGAAGAAGCGCCGTGCGGAGACCAAGCGGGACCGCTCCGGACGGGACTGGTCCTAGACCCGGTCAGCCCAGGTTCCGGTACCGCCCCCGGAAGTACAGCAGCGGGCCGCCCTCCGCGCTCGGTACACGGGCGGTCAGGACCCGGCCGATGACCAGGGTGTGGTCACCGGCCCGCACCCGCTGTTCCGTGCGGCACTCCAGGGTCGCCAGGGCGCCGCCGACCAGCGGTGCGCCGGAGGCCTCGCCGCGGACGCAGGCGATGTCCTCGAACAGCAGCCGGTCGCTGATGCGGCCCTTCATCGCGAAGCGGCCCGCGATGTGGCGCTGGCTCTCGGTGAGCACGGAGACGGCCCACAGGGGCTGCTCGGCGAGCAGGTCGTCCATGCGGGAGCCCTCGCGCAGGCTGACCAGGACCAGGGGCGGGTCCAGGGACACCGACATGAACGCGTTGGCCGTCATGCCGACGTCCTCGCCGCTCGGCCCCTCCGGGTCCAGCGCCGGTTCGTACGCGGTCACCAGGACCACGCCCGTGGCCAGCCGGGACATCGCGGCGCGGAACTCGTCGTTGCTCACCCCCTCAGGATGCCCGGAGGCGGGCGGGACGGCGGTCAGAAGCGGGGCGGGGGGAGTGTTCAGCACACAGGAAAGCTAGTCTGCGCCCCCGGGCCCCCACATCGGCCCCGGGTCCGAGCCGGGACCTAGGACCGGCGGCCGAGGCCATGGGGCGCCCACCGGTCTTTTCCCGTCTTTCAACTCGGCTCTCGTCGCGGCCGGTTGGCCCGTATGATCACGGCGTCTGCATGGGGTGACGAATTGTGTGCGCGGAATGCGCCGGAAAAACGCGGAATCCCCACCCAATTGTTCATGTTTTTCTGTGACTTGAGTCACAGGGGGCGTATTTTGTTGACCCTGTGTACCTAGTGGGGAGCGCGCTGTGATTCAGTGGCTGGGACGCTGCTGGACGCTACACCCGGAGTACGCCGAGTAGCGCACCGACGAAGACGAAGGGAACCGTAGTACGCCGAAGCGTCCCTGGAGTTGCTGCGAGACCTCGAGGGGAGGGCGAATGGAGACCGAGTCGGAGCCGTATGTCCGCCTGGCCACCCTGCGGCAGCTCCACCAGGTGATGGCGGACATGAACACCGCCCGGAGCCTGGCGGACACGCTGCAGACCGTCGCCGAGGGCATCGTCACCGGCCTCGGCTACGAGCTGGCGGCCGTCAACCTCGTACGCCCGGACGGGGACCTCGTCGTCGCCGCGCTCGCCGGGAACTCCGCGGCCGAGGCACTGATCACCGGCCGTGTCGGCTCCCGTGCCTCCTGGGAGCGCCGGCTCACGATGGGCGAGGCCTGGGGCGACCTGAGGTTCATACCGCACACCGAGGGCTGGATCCTCGACGAGGACGACGTCCCGCAGTGGTACACCGACGGCCCGGAGCCCCGCTTCGAGGACGAGTGGCACCCCTCCGACCGCCTCTTCGCTCCCATGTACACACCGGGTGTCCAGGGCGGCCCCGGCGAGCTGATCGGGGTCATCTCCGTCGACCGCCCGCGCAACGGGCGGCGGCCCGGCGCCTGGGGACGCGAGGCGCTCCAGATGTACGCCTTCCAGGCCGCCATAGCCATCAGCAACGCCAGGCTGCGAGCCAACATGCAGCGGGCGCTCGTCCGCCTGGAGCGGGAGCAGCAGGCCCTGCGCGCCAGCGAGGAGTCCTTCCGGCAGGCCTTCGAGTACGCCCCCTCCGGCATGGCCATCGCGGAGATGGGCGGCGACCAGCACGGGCGGATCCTGCGCACCAACGACGCCCTGTGCCGCCTGCTCGGCCGGCCCGCCTCCGCCATGCGCCGCTACTCGTTCTCCGACCTCGTCCACCCCGAGGACATCGGCACCCTGCTGCGCACCTCCGCCGAGGGCGGCCGGGCCGAGCTGCGGCTCGGGCGCCGGGACGGCACATACGTCTGGGTGTCCCTGCGCAACTCCGTCGTGGCGGACGCCGCCGACGGGCCCCGCTTCCTGCTCACCCACGTCGAGGACATCGAAGAGCGCAAGCGCCGCGAGTTGCAGCTCGCGCACCGCGCCTCCCACGACTCGCTCACCGGTCTGCCCAACTCCGCCGAGCTGCGCTCGCGGCTGTCGGCCCGGTTGTGCCAGCGGCCCCAGTCCCTGCCGACGGGCGCGGCCGAGTCCCTGGACGCCGCGTACGGCGCATACGAGGCCGGTCACCCGGCGGCGTACGACGGGGGCGGGCACGCGTTCGACTTCCACACCGGCCCGGGGCCGTACGACGCCTTCGACCACCATGTGCACACCGTCGCACCCGACCGGGACACCGACGACGGCACCAAGGGGCTCGCGGTGCTCTTCTGCGACCTGGACGGATTCAAGTCGATCAACGACCGCTTCGGGCACAACGCAGGGGACGCCGTTCTCATCGAGGTCGCACGGCGGCTCAGCCGCGGCGTACGCGACGGGGACACGGTGGCCCGGCTCGGCGGCGACGAGTTCGTCGTCCTCGCGGACGGGCTCGGCAAGGCCGACGCCCAGGACCTCGCCGTGCGCCTGCGCAACGAGATCATCCAGCCGATCCGGGTGGACGGCCGCGCCATGCGGGTCGGCGCCAGTTTCGGCATCGGCTGGGCCCACTGTGGAATGACGGCGGACGAAGTGTTGAAATCCGCTGACGAGCGGATGTACGTGGAGAAACGATCTCGTCCCAAGCAACACCGACGCGCGGGATAAACCCCAGGTCAGTGTGCAGGTGATGAGAAGAACTGCCGTTTGGGGCCCGTGGAGCGGGTAGGCTCGCCATTCAGCCACCTATGCAATCGGACCCGCACCTGTTGAGGAGTACCTAGGGATGACGCCCGGCAACAACGGCGCGAGCACGCCCGAGGACGACGACCCGTTCGGCTATCTCTACGCCGACGGTCAGGCCAACGGCGCCCAGCCGCCCGCCGGCGGCTACGGCTACCCGGGATCCGTCAACAGAGTGCGTGCCGTCGGTGAACGGCAGTACGGCCAGCCCCAGGCGCAGACGGCAGCCTACGGGCAGGTGCCCCAGCAGCAGGGCTACGGCCAGGGCCCCTACGGCCAGCCGAACGCCCACTACGCGGCGCCCGAGACCGTGCCGGGCGGCGGCGCCCCCACCACCCGTCAGACACCGGCGGGCACGGGCGGCGGCCGCGGCCGGGGCCCCAACACCAAGGGCCTGCTGATCGGGGCGATCGCGGTGGTCGCCGCGGTCGTCGTCGGCATCGGGGTGGCCATGATCGGCGGCGACTCGAACGACAAGAAGGACACGGCGGGCGGCGCGTCGAGCGGCCCGACCGCCTCGCAGAGCGCCTCCCCGAGCGCGTCCGGATCGGCCTCCCCGGCCGCCGGTGAACTGCCGAAGATCGACGCCAAGGCCCTGCGGCTGGAGGGCGGCACGACCACCGCCTCCGACGTGAAGGGCGCCAAGGCCGACGGCGGGGTCTATGTGTCCGGCTTCAACGCCGTCGGTGCCGCCGTGACATGGAGCGTGGACGTTCCCGCGGACGGCAAGTACACGTTGCACACCGGCTACGGAGTGCCCGGTGTCGACGCCACCGCCACCCTCTCGATCAACGGGAAGGCGCAGGACGGCCCGCTCAAGCTGAAGAACTGGGCCGGGGCGCCCCAGGGCGACTGGGAGAAGGGCTGGACGAAGACGTTCAACTACGTCCAGCTCACCAAGGGCACCAACACGATCCGCATCTCCTGCGAGCAGGGGAACCAGTGCAACGCCTACCTCGACCAGCTGTGGCTGACCGAGGGCTGGTCGGCGGCCTAGCCGGCCCGGGTGACACCGGCTACGCCGCGGTGGCCTCGCTCGTGACCGCCACCCGGTCCAGCAGTTCCTCGTAGGTGTGGCGGTCGAACTCGCCCGCCACCGGCGCCAGGACGGTCGCCGTCGACAGGGCCACCGCGCGGGCCAGGCGGGCCGGCCAGGGCAGATGGTCGACCAGCCCCGACAGCAGGCCCGCGACGGCCGAGTCGCCGGCGCCCGTCGGATTTCCCCGGATGCGCCGCGGCGGGACGGCCCGCCAGCGGCCCTCCGCGTTCACGGCGAGCAGGCCCTCCGCGCCCAGCGAGGCCACCACCGTGTGCGCCCCGCGTCTGCGGGCGTCCCGGGTGGCCTGCAACGGTTCGTGGGAGCCGGTGAGTTCGGCCAGCTCGTCGGCGTTCGGCTTGACGATGTCCGGGCGGGCGGCCACCCCGCGGCGCAGCGGCTCGCCGCTCGTGTCGAGCAGGACGGGCACGCCCATCGCCCGTGCGGTGCGGACCAGTTGGGCGTACGCGCCCACCGGCACCCCCGGCGGCAGGCTGCCGCACAGGGCCACCGCCGCCGCGGAGCCCACCAGGTTCGCGTAGGTGTCCAGGAAGGCCGACCACTCGGCCGGCGCTATCGCCGGGCCCGCCTCGTTGAGCTGGGTGGTGTCGCCGGTCGTCTCGTCGACCACCGCGACCGTGCGCCGGGTGGCGCCCGCCACCGGGACCAGCGCGTCCACGATGCCGGGGGTGTGCGTGAGCTGGTCCTTCAGGGAGCGGCCCGTCGCGCCGCCCGCGAAGCCGGTGGCGGTCACCCGGTGGCCGAGCGCGGCGAGCACCCGGGCCGCGTTCAGGCCCTTGCCGCCGGGCCGTTCGGTCACCTCGGTCACCCGGTGCGAGGCGTGCGGCCTGAGCGCCCGTACGCGATAGGTGATGTCGAGAGCGGTGTTCAGCGTGACCGTGAGGATCACCTGGGACCTCCCTCGAATGTCGTGGCGGCGCGCCTGGTGGTTCCGTACGTCGGTTCCCCGTGTGCGGAATTCCAGGATGCTCCTGCCGTCGGCGGTGTGCGGAGGCTCGATCATGCCAAATGAGTCGGCGGTCGGCCCAGTCCCCGGGTCGACCGCCCTGTAACCAACAAGCGGATGAATCACCCCAGTTGCGGATCGACCACCCATGCGCCGCGGCGCATCACCCCCTTGAGGGCGAACTCCTCGTCCAGCAGCACCAGGTCGGCGTCCTTTCCGGGCTCCAGGGAACCCACCCGGTCGTAGACGCCCAGCAGCCTGGCCGGGTTGGCCGAGACGGCCGCGACGACGTCCTCCACCGGGAGCCGGTCGACGGTGACCGCCCGCCGGAAGGCGCGGTCCAGGGTGAGCGTCGAGCCCGCGATCGAGCCTCCCTGCACCAGACGTGCCACCCCGTCGGCCACCTCCACCTCCAGTGGACCGAGCATGTACCGCCCGTCGCCGATGCCCGCCGCGTCCATCGCATCCGTGATGAACGCGACCCGGGAGGCCCCGGCGTGATGGAACGCCAGCCGGAGGGCGGCCGCGTGCAGATGGGTGCCGTCGTCGATCAGCTCGACCGTGACCCGCTCGTCCTCCAGGAGTGCGGTGATGGGCCCGGGGGCGCGGTGGCCGAGCGGCGGCATCGCGTTGAACAGGTGTGTCGCCACCGTGGCGCCCGCGTCGATCGCCTGCACCGTCTGCTCGTACGTCGCGTCCGTGTGCCCGATCGCCGCGATCACTCCGTGCTCGGCGAGCAGCCGTACGGAGTCGATGCCGCCGGGCAGTTCGGCGGCGAGCGTGACCATCCTCGCCCGTCCGCGGGCGGCGTCGATCAGCTTGCGCACCTCGGCGGGATCCGGGTCGCGCAGCAGTTCCTCCGAGTGCGCGCCCTTGCGGCACGGCGAGATGAACGGCCCCTCGAAGTGGATGCCGGCGATCTCGCCCTGCTCCGCCAGCTCGGACAGCAGTCCGGCCTGCCGGACGAGGAAGTCCATGTCGTCGGTGACGGTCGAGGCGACAAGGGTGGTGGTGCCGTGCAGCCGGTGGGTGCGGACGGCCGTCAGGATGTCTTCGGCCGTACCGGAGAAGGACGCCCCGCCGCCCCCGTGGTTGTGCAGGTCGACGAAGCCGGGGACCAGCCAGTGTCCTCGTACGTCGATGATCTCCGCGTTCGCTTGGACCCCGCCCGGAAGCCGGGGGCCCTCCCGGTCGGGCGGGGCCGGGCTCGCTGAAGCGGCCGGGTCCCCGGAGCCGCCGGGGGAGACGGCGGCGATCCGTGTGCCCTGCACGACGACGCTGCCGTCGGTCACGATCCCGGTGGGCAGCACCACCCGGGCACCGGCGAGAACCTTGCTGGGGGCCATCAGGCGGTTACCTCCGAACGGTCAGTGGTTTCGAGGAGATCCCAGGCGAGAAGTCCCGCGCCCAGGCATCCGGCACTGTCCCCCAGCGCCGCGGGGACGACCGTCGGCGGCCTCTGGAAGGTGAGCCGCCGCCGGACGGCGTCCCGCAGCGGTGCGAACAGGGTCTCCCCCGCCTCGGCGAGCCCGCCGCCGACGATGACCGTGCGCGGGTCCAGCAGGGTGAGGGCGGTGACCAGGCCGTCGGCGAGCGCGTCCACGGCCTGCTGCCAGATCCGGACGGCGTTCGGATCACCGGACGCGACGGCCCGCGCGCAGTCGGCCGCGTCTGCCTCGGGGTCCCCGCACGCCTCGGCCCAGGCCCCGCTGACGGCCGCCGCGGACGCGTAACGCTCCAGACAGCCGCTCTGGCCGCACGGGCAGGGGACCCCGCCGGGGCGTACGACGATGTGACCTATCTCGCCGGCGAAGCCGTGCGCGCCGGCCTCCACCCGGCCGTCGATCCCGATGGCGCCCGCGATACCGGTGCCGAGGGGGACGAACAGAAAGCGGTCCGCGCCCTTGCCCGCGCCGATGCGGCCCTCGGCGAGTCCGCCGGTGCGCACATCGTGACCGAGCGCGACGGGCGCGCCGGCCAGCCGGCGGCTGAGCAGGTCCCGCAGGGGTACGTCACGCCAGCCGAGGTTGGCCGAGTAGGCGGCGACCCCGCGGTCGGCGTCCACGATGCCGGGTACCGCGACGCCCGCCGCGGCCGCGGGTTCGCCGAAGTGGCGCTCGCCGTGCGTGTGCAGCTCGGCGGCGAAACCGAGGATCGACTCCACCACGGCATCGGGCCCGCGCTCGCGGCCGGTGGCCCGGCGCGCCCGGTACAGCAGCTCGCCCCCCGCACCGACCAGGGCGGCCTTCATCCCGGTGCCGCCCACGTCGAGGGCGATGACATGTCTCACGGAGACAGTGTGACCCCTGGGCCCGAAGAGGTCTAGTCCACTCGCGTGGTGTAGACCTTATGTAGTTGATATTCCACATTCCGAGACAGCAAGGTTGGTCAAGAGCGGTGCAGGGGCGCGGGGCGCGTAGGACGACGTGGCACAAGGGTCTGATCGCGGGGGTGTCCGCACTGGGCATGACAGCGGTACTGGCGGGCTGCTCAGGCTCGTCCGGGTCGGGGGAGGTGACGCTGCGGCTGGTGGCCGCGGACTACGGGGACTCCTCGGCCGACAGCTCCAAGAAGTATTGGGACACGCTGGTCAGGGACTTCGAGGCGGAGCACTCCGGAATCAAGGTCGAGGTCGGCGTCTACTCCTGGAACGACGTGGACGCAAAGGTCAAGGAGATGGTGGCTGCGGGCCACGCGCCCGACATGGCGCAGATCGGGGCGTACGCCGACTACGCGGCGGCGGGCAGGCTGTACCAGGCCGACGAGGTGCTCTCGATCCCCGTCCAGGCGGACTTCGCCTCCGAACTGAGCAACGCGGGCAAGGTGAACCGGACCCAGTACGGCATGCCGTTCGCGGCGTCCACACGGCTGCTCTTCTACAACAAGACGCTGTTCTCCCAGGCGGGCATCCAGCCGCCCACGACCTGGAACGACCTGGCGGCGGACGCGCAGGCGCTCAAGGCCAAGGGAGTGAAGTTCCCCTTCGCGCTGCCGCTCGGGCCGGAGGAGGCCCAGGCCGAGACCATGCAGTGGCTGCTCAGCGGCGGCGACGGCTACCTGGACGGCTTCGGCTCCTACGACCTCGACTCCGCGCAGAACGTGGGAACCTTCACCTGGCTGAAGGACGAACTGGTCGGCAAGGGGCTGACGGGCCCGGTGGCGCCGGGCCGGCTCAACCGCGCCGACGCCTTCGCCGCGTTCACACGTGGTGAGGTCGGCATGCTCAACGGCCACCCCTCCCTGATGAAGGCGGCGCGGGCCAAGGGCGTGAGCTTCGGCATGGTGCCGATGCCCGGGGTCGGCGGCCGGGCGAAGTCCACGATGGGCGTGACCGACTGGATGATGGCCTTCAAGCAGAACGGCCACAAAGCCCAGATCCGCGAGTTCCTCGACTATGTGTACGACGAGAAGAACGTGCTGGACTTCTCTCGTCGGTACGACCTGCTGCCGGTCACCAACTCGGCGCAGGAGACCATGGCGGCGTCGCCGCGGGACGCGGATCTGGCGCCCTTCCTGGAGCAGCTGCCGAGCTCGGAGCTGTACCCGGTCGGCAAGACGTCCTGGGCGGGTGTCAGCGCGGACATCAAGAAGCAGATCGGCAAGGCGGTCGGCCCCGGCGGCAGCCCGGCGGTCATCCTCGGCGGACTCCAGCGGGCGGCGGTGACGGCGGACAGCGCCACCGGCTCGGCCGGCTGAGCGGTCCGCTCCGTCGGCCCCTGCGGCTACCGTTCCCCCATGGAACAGCTCAACCCCCGAGAAAAGGCCGTCCTCGCCCTGGAGGGGCGCAGCTTCTCCGGGCCGGGGGCCAAGGAGCGGGCCATACGGGAGCAGCTGGGTCTCGCCCCGGTGCGCTACTACCAGCTGCTCAACGCCCTCCTCGACGACCCGAGGGCCCTGGCCCACGCCCCGGTCACGGTCAACCGCCTCCGCCGCCTCCGCGACGCCCGCCGCGCGGAGCGCTGACCGCACCGGGCGCCGACCGCGCGGGGCGCCGGGTTCGTGAGGCAGGCGTGCATCCCGTCCCGCGCGGATAGGGTCGGTGCATGGGCAGCCACACGGACTCCTTGCCGACGCCCGCCACTCCGGCCGGGCGCGACGGTCTCGACGCCATCCTCGCCCGGCCCGAGCGGGCCGTCCTCGCCTTCGACTTCGACGGGACGCTCGCCCCGATCGTCCCGGACCCCGACCAGGCCCGCGCCCACCCGGACGCGGTCCCCGCTCTCGCGGCGCTCGCCCCCAAGGTCGCATCCGTCGCGGTCGTCACCGGCCGCCCGGCCGGCGTCGCCGTCCGCCACGGTGGCTTCGCAGGGGTGCCCGGACTCGACCACCTCGTCGTCCTCGGCCACTACGGCGCCGAACGCTGGGACGCCCGCACCGGCACCGTCAACGCCCCCGCCCCGCACCCCGGCGTCGCCGCCGTCCGTGCCGAACTCCCCGGCTTCCTGGACGAGATCGGTGCCTGGCGGGGCACCTGGATCGAGGAGAAGGGGCGGGCCGTCGCCGTGCACACCCGCAGGGCCGACGATCCGCAGGCCGCCTTCGAGGCCCTGCGCGAACCGCTCTCCGACCTCGCCGCCCGTCACGGACTGATCGTCGAACCCGGCCGGATGGTCCTGGAGCTGCGCCCGCCGGGCATGGACAAAGGGGTGGCCCTGCTGGAGTACGTCCGTGAGATCGGCGCGGGAGCGGTCATGTACGCGGGTGACGACCTCGGCGACCTGCCCGCCTTCGCCGCCGTCGACAAACTCCGCTCCGACGGCGTCCCCGGCCTGCTGGTGTGCAGCGGCAGCGAGGAGGTCACGGAACTCGCGGACAGGGCGGATCTCGTGGCCGACGGCCCGGAAGGGGTCGTGGCGCTGTTGAGGGCCCTGGCGGGCAGGCTCGCGTGAAGCGCCCCCTGGCCCGCCCGGTGAAGCGGCCCCGGACCACCCGGGTGGCGCACGGCGGCCGTCAGCCCTCCAGCGCGGCCAGCTGATCCAGGAACCACCGGGCCGGTGGGAGCGCCGTGGCCTGCGCGGCGAGCCGTTTCGTGCGCTCCGCGCGCTCCCCCGGCCCCATCGACAGCGCCTCGTGCAGCGCCCGGGCCGTGCCCACGATGTCGTACGGATTCACCGTCACCGCGTCCTCGCCCAGCTCCTCGTACGCCCCCGCCTCCCGCGACAGCACCAGCGCACAGCCCTCGTCGGAGACCACCGGGACCTCCTTGGCGACCAGGTTCATGCCGTCCCGGATGGGGTTCACCAGGGCCACGTCCGCCAGCCGGTACGCGGCGAGCGAGCGCGCGAAGTCGTCCTTGACATGCAGCTCCACCGGGGTCCACCCGGGCGTCCCGAAACGCGAGTTGATCTCCGCGGCCACCCGCTGGACCTCCGCCGTGTACTCACGGTAGACGGCCAGGTCCTGCCGCGACGGGTAGGCGAACGCCACGTGGACGACCCGTTCGCGCCACTCCGGACGCGACCGGAGCAGTTCCTCGTACGCCAGCAGCCCGCGCACGATGTTCTTGGACAGCTCGGTGCGGTCCACCCGCACGATCGTCTTGCGGGGTCTGCCGTCGGGGGCCGTGCCGATCTGGGCCCGCAGGGTCCGCATCCGCTCCGCCACGTCCGGCCGGTGCGCCCGCTCGCGCAGGAACTCCACGTCGGCGCCCAGCCCGTGGACACCGATGCGGGTGCCGGAGGGGATGCCCGGGCCGAGGACCGCGTGACAGCAGTCCGTGAAGGCGTCCGCCCACCGCTGGGTGAGGAACGCCGCCCGGTCCGCGCCCAGGATCCCGCCGAGCACCTGCGCGGCGATGTCGTCCGGCAGCAGCCGGAAGTACTCCGGCGGCGCCCACGGTGTGTGCGAGAAGTGGCCGATCCGCAGGTCGGGCCTCAGCTCGCGGAGCATCCGGGGGGTCAGGGTGAGGTGGTAGTCCTGGACCAGGACCGCCGCGCCCTCGGCAGCCTCCTCCGCCAGTGCCTCGGCGAAGGCCCGGTTGTACCCCTCGTACGCCGCCCACTGCCGCCGGAACTCCGTGTCGAAGACCGGCTCCATCGGCGTCTGGTACAGCATGTGGTGCACGAACCACAGGACCGAGTTCGCGATGCCGTTGTACGCGGCGGCGTGCATCTGCGCGTCGACGTCCAGCATTCGTACGTGCTGGCCGCCGGTGTCGGCCGGATCGAGCGTGCCGCCCGTCCGCCGTACGGCCTCCCGGTCGCTGTCGTTCAGCGCCGAGCAGACCCACACCGCGTCCGTGCCGGGGCCGATCGCCGACAAGCCGGAGACCAGTCCGCCCCCGCCGCGCCTGGCGGTGAGCCGTCCCGTCTCGTCCAGCGTGTACGAGACCGGGCCGCGGTTGGACGCCACGAGAACGGAAGCCGCATTCGAAGCCATGCCACGAAACCTAGCCCGAGCCGAAAACGCTCAAACGTTCCCTTCGGCCGTATGCGGAGCCGTATACAACCGGTGGCGTCACGCCCGCGGACCGGCGCCGGCGGGGGTGAAGGCTCAGGCAGCCCACCGGTTCGCGTACTCCGCGATCTCCGCCATCGGTGGCCGCTCCTCCGTGTCCACCGCGTACGTCCTTGGCTCGAAGCCGCCCTCGACGCGCTCGAACTGGGTGAGGGCGGGGCGGATCAGATGGCCGCGGGCCAGTCGCAGCTGTGCGGTGCGGTAGATCGCCGCGGCCATGCGGCCGAGCGCCTGGCCGCCCTGGTGGCGGTGCAGGCGCACGCCGACATCGACCTGGGCCAGCGCGTCCAGACCCACCAGGTGCAGGGCGTCGACCAGCATGCCCAGCTCCACGCCGTACCCGACCGGGAACGGGATCCGCTCCAGCAGGGAGCGGCGGGCGGCGTACTCACCGCCGAGCGGCTGTACGAAGCCGGCCAGTTGCGGCCAGTGCATGTTGAGCAGCGGGCGGGCCATCAGCTCGGTGACGCGGCCGCCCTGTCCCGCCGCGGCCGTGCCGGGGGCGTGCTCGCCGGCCAGGGTCAGCGGCCGGTCGTACATCGCCTTCACGAGGTGCACACCCGGGTCGGTGAGCAGCGGGCCCACGATCCCGGAGACGAAGTCCGAGGAGAACTCCCTCAGATCGGCGTCGACGAAGCAGACGATGTCCCCGCGGGTGACCAGGAGGGAGCGCCACAGCACCTCCCCCTTGCCGGGCACGGCCGGGATGCGCGGCAGGATGGCGTCTCGGTGCACCACCGTCGCGCCGGCCGCCGCGGCCACCTCGGAGGTGCGGTCCGTGGAGCCCGAGTCGACGACGACGATCTCGTCGACGAGCGGAACCTGCTGCATGAGGTCGTGGCGGATGACGGCGACGATCTCGCCGACCGTCTCCTCCTCGTTGAGCGCGGGCAGCACGACGCTGACCGACGAGCCCGAGGAGCGTTTGGCGGCCAGGATCTGATGGAGCGGGCGATCGGCCACGGACCAGGAGCGGGTGCTCAGCCAGCGCTCGACTTCTTCCAGCACAGTCTGCGGCTCCTCACATGTGGTGATCCATCTCGCGGTTCGGACGACTATCTCAACTGTCCTGGCCTTCGGTTACAGTCTTGAACAACGCCGGTGACCATCGCATGTCGTGGGTCGCCGCGTTCGTCACCAGTGAAACAACCGCATACAGCTCATCCAGAGGGGCAGAGGGAAACGGCCCGATGAAGCCCCGGCAACCCTCCAGCCGGTTCTCGTCTTCCACCGCGAGGCTCCCGGCTAGGGAAGGTGCCAAATCCGTCTCACGGCGAGATGCGTCGTGAGGAAGATGAGGAGAAAGGGCCTCGCCTGACATGGCTGTGCAGACAGTTGCAAGCACCACCGACTCCGTGAATCTCGGTCCGGCCGCGGCCCTGTCCTGCCGCGAGTGCGGCCATCGGGTGCCGCTCGGCCCGGTCTTCGCCTGCGAGGAGTGTTTCGGCCCGCTGGAGATCGCGTACGACTTCTCGGGCTACGACACCGAGGAACTGCGGAAGCGGATCGAGGCGGGCCCCGCGAACATCTGGCGCTATGCGCCGCTCCTGCCGGTCCCGGCGGACGTCGCCGACAAGCCGAACCTCAACCCGGGCTGGACCAAGCTGGTCAAGGCCGACAACCTCGCGCGCGAGCTGGGCGTGACCGGTGGTCTGTATGTGAAGGACGACTCCGGCAACCCGACGCACTCCTTCAAGGACCGGGTGGTCGCCCAGGCCCTGGAGGCGGCGCGCGTCTTCGGCTTCACCACCCTCTCCTGCTCCTCCACCGGCAACCTGGCGGGCGCGGTCGGCGCCGCGGCGGCCCGGGCCGGATTCCGCTCCTGCGTGTTCATCCCGCACGACCTGGAGCAGGGCAAGGTCGTCATGGCCGCGGTCTACGGCGGCGAGCTGATCGGCATCGAGGGCAACTACGACGATGTGAACCGCTTCTGCTCGGAACTGATCGGCGACCCGGCCGGCGAGGGCTGGGGCTTCGTCAACGTCAACCTGCGTCCGTACTACGCGGAGGGGTCCAAGACCCTGGCGTACGAGATCGCCGAGCAGCTGGGCTGGCGGCTGCCGGACCAGATCGTGGTCCCGATCGCCTCCGGCTCGCAGCTCACGAAGATCGACAAGGGGCTGCAGGAGCTGATCAGGCTCGGGCTGGTCGAGGACCGTCCGTACAAGATCTTCGGTGCGCAGGCCGAGGGCTGCTCTCCGGTGTCCACCGCGTTCAAGGCGGGCCACGACGTCGTACGGCCGCAGAAGCCGGACACGATCGCCAAGTCGCTGGCGATCGGCAACCCGGCGGACGGCCCCTATGTCCTCGACATCGCGCGGCGCACCGGCGGGGCCGTGGAGGACGTGACGGACGAGCAGATCGTCGACGCCATCAAGCTGCTCGCCCGGACGGAGGGCATCTTCGCGGAGACGGCGGGCGGTGTGACGGTGGGCGTCACCCGCAAGCTGATCGAGAGCGGTGTCCTCGACCCGACGAAGACGACCGTCGTCCTCAACACCGGCGACGGTCTCAAGACCCTGGACGCGGTGGCGGGCACCGGCCTCACCGCGACGATCCGTCCGACCCTGGACTCCTTCCGAGAGGCTGGCCTCGCATGAGCGTGACCGTTCGCATCCCCACCATCCTGCGCACCTACACCGGGGGCCGGGCCGAGGTCGCCGCCGAGGGCGCCACCCTCGCCGAGGTCATCGCCGACCTGGAGAAGAACCACACCGGCATCGCCGCCCGCGTCCTCGACGACCAGGGCAAGCTGCGCCGCTTCGTCAACGTGTACGTCAACGACGACGACGTGCGTTTCGAGCAGGGCCTCGACACGGCGACGCCGGACGGCGCGGGCGTCTCCATCATCCCGGCCGTCGCGGGCGGCTGAGGGCCGCTCACCTCCCGTCGGCCATTACCCTCGGTAACGAGAACACCGAGAGTTCATCGAATTGCCCTCTCCGTGAGAGAAGCGGAGGGGGCAATTCTGCATGGTTGAGCGCGGTACAGTTGGGGAACGCGTTTCCCGGTCTCCCGGTCGGACGCCCTCGCCCCTGCCGCCCACCCGACAAGAAGCAGCCAAAGTGGGCAGGGTTTTTGCGCCATTCATTCCTTTTGTCGGGCCCGACTTGCCCTGAATTCGGGTGAACTCTCCGTACATTCCCGACCGGTCATGCCCGGATTTCTCGTCCGATTGACCTGTTGCAGACGGCAGTTGGACAGATACATTCAGCCGCGGTCGACGCGTTCCGGCGCACGCCCCCAACCGTTGGGGGGTGAGGTCTGACCCGGATCCGCGAAGTGTGGATCTGTGCAAGGGCCAGTAATAGGGGAGTTAGGCATGGCTCAGGGCACCGTCAAGTGGTTCAACGCGGAGAAGGGGTACGGCTTCATCGCGGTCGACGGTGGTGCGGATGTATTCGTCCACTACAGCGCGATCCAGATGGACGGCTACCGCACCCTGGAAGAGGGTCAGCGGGTCGAGTTCGAGATCTCGCAGGGTCAGAAGGGGCCGCAGGCGGACATGGTCCGTCTGGCCGGCTGAAGTTGCGCGCCGACGACTGAACTGTTCGACGTGTCGAGGGGCTCGTATCCCGTTGGGGTGCGGGCCCCTCGGTCCGTCCGGGGCCGGTGGGGGCGGCGGGCCGGAGTGTGACGGGGGCGCGGCGGGGCCGCATGCGCGTCCCTCGGCGAGCCCGCTTGAGGACCCCGCTTCGTGGGCGCGCCTTGCTCCCTCCCGCCACCCGACCACCACCCCGCAACGAGCCCGCTTCGCCGGCGCGCCTTGCACTCGGAGGGGTCGAGTGCTAATCATTGGCGTTAGCACTCTGAAGGTGAGAGTGACAAAGAGTGGACCGGGTCGGTGAGGCCGCGGGCCGGGTGGGGCAAGGAACCTCCGGCCGGGGCCGTCCGTCGCGGGCGCGGGCGCGGTCCGAAGTAATCACCCCCAGTCCTGGGAGGACCACTTCACATGGCCAAGATCATCGCGTTCGACGAGGAGGCGCGGCGCGGCCTCGAGCGCGGCATGAACCAGCTCGCGGACGCCGTCAAGGTGACCCTCGGCCCGAAGGGCCGCAACGTCGTCCTCGAGAAGAAGTGGGGCGCCCCCACGATCACCAACGACGGCGTCTCCATCGCCAAGGAGATCGAGCTCGAGGACCCGTACGAGAAGATCGGCGCCGAGCTGGTCAAGGAAGTCGCCAAGAAGACGGACGACGTCGCCGGTGACGGTACGACCACCGCGACCGTGCTCGCCCAGGCGCTGGTCCGCGAGGGCCTGCGCAACGTGGCCGCCGGTGCCAACCCCATGGCTCTGAAGCGCGGTATCGAGAAGGCCGTCGAGGCCGTCTCCGCCGCCCTGCTGGAGCAGGCGAAGGACGTCGAGACCAAGGAGCAGATCGCCTCCACGGCCTCCATCTCCGCCGCCGACACCCAGATCGGTGAGCTGATCGCCGAGGCCATGGACAAGGTCGGCAAGGAAGGCGTCATCACCGTCGAGGAGTCGCAGACCTTCGGTCTGGAGCTCGAGCTCACCGAGGGCATGCGCTTCGACAAGGGCTACATCTCGGCGTACTTCGCCACGGACATGGAGCGGATGGAGGCGTCGCTCGACGACCCGTACATCCTGATCGCCAACTCCAAGATCGGCTCCGTCAAGGACCTGCTCCCGCTCCTGGAGAAGGTCATGCAGTCGGGCAAGCCGCTGCTGATCATCGCCGAGGACGTCGAGGGCGAGGCCCTGTCGACCCTGGTCGTCAACAAGATCCGCGGCACCTTCAAGTCCGTCGCCGTCAAGGCCCCGGGCTTCGGCGACCGCCGCAAGGCCATGCTCGGCGACATCGCCATCCTCACGGGCGGCGAGGTCATCTCCGAGGAGGTCGGCCTCAAGCTGGAGAACGCGACCCTGGACCTCCTGGGCCGCGCCCGCAAGGTCGTCATCACCAAGGACGAGACCACGATCGTCGACGGCGCCGGCTCCCCGGAGCAGGTGCAGGGCCGCGTGAACCAGATCCGCGCCGAGATCGAGAACAGCGACTCCGACTACGACCGCGAGAAGCTCCAGGAGCGCCTGGCGAAGCTGGCCGGCGGCGTGGCCGTCATCAAGGCCGGTGCCGCCACCGAGGTCGAGCTCAAGGAGCGCAAGCACCGCATCGAGGACGCCGTTCGCAACGCGAAGGCGGCCGTCGAGGAGGGCATCGTCGCCGGTGGTGGCGTGGCCCTGCTCCAGGCCTCCCAGGTCTTCGAGAAGCTGGAGCTCGAGGGCGACGAGGCCACCGGTGCCGCCGCCGTCAAGCTGGCGCTCGAGGCCCCGCTGAAGCAGATCGCCGTCAACGCCGGCCTCGAGGGCGGCGTCGTGGTGGAGAAGGTGCGCAACCTGACCCCGGGTCACGGCCTGAACGCCGCGACCGGCGAGTACGTCGACCTGGTCAAGGAAGGCATCATCGACCCGGCGAAGGTGACCCGTTCCGCCCTGCAGAACGCCGCCTCCATCGCCGCGCTGTTCCTCACCACCGAGGCCGTCATCGCCGACAAGCCGGAGAAGGCCGCCGCGCCTGCCGGTGGCGGTATGCCGGGCGGTGACATGGACTTCTGATCGACCTCTGGTCGATCAACGTCCTTGCCGAGGGCGGCACTCCCTGTTCCGACAGGGGGTGCCGCCCTCGGGCGTGTCCGGGGTCACGCCGTGGCCGGCCCGGGGTGTGGAATGCGCAATACCGCACGGGTGTTTCCTTGAGAAGGTGCAACAATGCGCGTGCACATACCAGCTGGTCCACAAGCCACCCCGAGGAGCCCCCACGTGACCGTCACCACGCCGCCCGCCTCCCGCGCAGCCCAGATCCTGGCCCGGCCGACGGCCATCAACGGCCTCACCGTCCCGAACCGGATCGTCATGGCCCCGATGACCCGCATGTTCTCCCCGGGCGGCATTCCCGGTGAGGACGTGCTGTCGTACTACGCCCGCCGGGCCGCAGCCGGTGTCGGTCTGATCGTCACCGAGGGTACGTACGTGGGCCACGAGTCGGCTGGTCAGAGCGACCGTGTGCCCCGCTTCCACGGTGAGGAGCAGCTGGCGGGCTGGGCGAAGGTCGCCGAGGCGGTGCACGCGGCGGGCGGCACGATCGTCCCGCAGCTGTGGCACATCGGCATGGTCCGCGAGCAGGGTCAGCCCCCGTTCGCCGATGCCCCCGCCGTCGGTCCCTCGGGTCTGCGCATCGGCGGCACCGAGGTCACCGGCAAGGCCATGGACCGGTCCGACCTGGACGCCGTCATCGGCGCGTTCGCCCAGGCCGCGGCCGACGCCGAGCGCATCGGCTTCGACGGCGTGGAGATCCACGGCGCCCACGGCTACCTCGTCGACCAGTTCCTGTGGGCGGGCACCAACCGCCGCACCGACGCCTACGGCGGCGACCCGGTCGCCCGTACGCAGTTCGCGGCGGAGATCGTGGCCGCCGTGCGGGAGGCGGTCTCGCCGGAGTTCCCCGTCCTCTTCCGCTACTCGCAGTGGAAGCAGGAGGCCTACGACGCCCGGCTCGCCGAGACGCCCGAGGAGCTCGAGGCGATCCTCGCCCCGCTCACCGCGGCCGGGGTGGACGCCTTCCACGCCTCCACGCGCCGCTACTGGCTGCCGGAGTTCGACGGCTCGGACCTCAACCTGGCGGGCTGGACGAAGAAGCTGACGGGCAAGCCGGCCATCACGGTCGGCTCGGTGGGCCTGGACGGCGACTTCATCCGCGGCTTCGCGGGCGAGGGTGCCCCGGTCAAGGGCATCGACAACCTCCTGGACCGCCTGGAGGCGGAGGAGTTCGACATGGTCGCCGTCGGCCGCGCGCTGCTCCAGGACCCCGAGTGGGCGGCGAAGGTCCTGGCGGGCCGCTTCGACGACCTGACGCCGTACGACGCGGCTGCGCTGAAGACCCTGCACTGACCCGGGCCGGGCGGTCCCCGCGCCCAGAAGGGTGTGGGGCCGCAGGCCTCCGGGCCGAAGGAGTGCGGGGCCGGTGACGTGGGGCGCCTGCGCGCGGGATTCCCTCGCGGGCCTTCGTGTGCTGGACCATGAGGAACGGTGCCCAACACCGAAGTCCAGCCGCACGGGAGATCGCCGATGACCGAGCCCCCGCTCCCCGGAGTACTCGCCGATGTGGCGCCGTTCCTGGACCACTGGGGCTATGCGGCCGTGGCCGCCCTGGTGTTCGTCGAGGACTTCGGCGTACCCGTGCCCGGCGAGACGATCCTGATCGTCGCCGCCGCGTATGCGGGCGCGGGCCGGCTGAACATCGTCCTGGTGGCCGTCGTCGCCTTCCTCGCCGCGGTCCTCGGCGACAACGTCGGCTACGCGATCGGCCGCTTCGGCGGCCACCGGGTGGTGGAACGCTACGGCCGCTACGTGCTGCTCACCCCGGCGCGGGTCGCCAAGGCGGAGGCGTTCTTCGCGCGGCACGGCGGCAAGATCGTCACCGTGGCGAGGTTCATCGAGGGGCTGCGACAGGCGAACGGCATCATCGCCGGGCTGGCCGGGATGCCCTGGCGGCGCTTCCTGCTCTTCAACGCCCTCGGCGCCGCCCTGTGGGTCGGCGTCTGGGTCACGTTCGGTGCCCTCGCCGGAGCGCACCTGGAGACGCTGTACCCGGCGCTCCACCGCTACGAGCTGTATGTACTCGTCGGCCTGGCCGTGCTCGTCGTGCTCCTCGTCGCCCGCCGTGTGCACCGCCGCCGCAAGGACACGGCCGATCGCCGGTCCGGGAGAGAGGAGTGACGGCCCGCCCGTATGGATCGCCCCGGGGGCGGTCCGCAGGTCAGCCCGCCGCCTTCTCCAGGGCCGTGCGCAGATGGCCGTCGCTCTCGGCGAGGAGCCGCGCCGCCGAGGGGCCGTCCACTCCGCCGAGGATGGTGAGGATCGCGTTCTTGACCTCGCCGTCCGTGGCCTCGAGGGCGCGTTCGATCTCCTCGTCGCCCGCTCCCGTCGCCAGCGCCACGATGCGGCGTGAGCGGGCACGCAGCTTGTCGTTGGAGGCGCGGACGTCGACCATCAGGTTCCCGTATGTCTTGCCCAGCCGGATCATCGTGATCGTCGAAAGCATGTTCAGGACCAGTTTCTGCGCCGTGCCCGCCTTCAGCCGCGTCGAGCCGGTCAGCAGCTCGGGGCCGACCACGATCTCGATGCCGTGGTCGGCGGCCGCCGCGAGGGGGCTGTCCGCGTTGCAGGACAGGCCGACCGTGAGCGCTCCGCACGCCCGGGCGTGCTCCACCGCGCCCACCGCGTAGGGGGTGCGGCCCGAGGCCGAGACGCCGACCACCGTGTCACGGGCCGTCAGCCCCAGTGCGTCGAGGTCCTCGGCCGCCAGCTCCCGGGAGTCCTCCGCGCCCTCCACCGACGTCACCATCGCGCCGGGCCCGCCCGCGATCAGGCCCACGACCTGCGAGGGGTCGGTGTCGAAGGTCGGCGGGCACTCGGAGGCGTCGAGGACCCCGAGCCGCCCGGCCGTGCCCGCGCCCGCATACACCAGCCGGCCGCCCCGGCCCATCCGCTGGGCGACGGCGTCGATCGCGGCGGCGATCTGCGGCAGCCGCGCGGCGACCGCGGCCGGTACGGTCGCGTCCTCGCCGTTCATGATCTTCGCGATCTCGAGCGTCGGAAGCTGGTCGATGTCGGCCAGCTCGGGACGGAACGCTTCGGTGGTCAGCGTCTCCAGCTCGGCTCGCAGATCACGCGGGTGGGACGAGGAGGTCATCGGGCGTGGCTCTTTCCGGTGCGGCACTGCTCTGGAGGGAAGAGGGGCAGGGGCTAGCGCTTCGTTCCCCGCGGGTGGTGACGGTGCGCCAGGGCCTCGTACGAGGCGGACAGCGCCGGTGCGGCGGTCTCGTACGTCCGCTGGGCCACACCGACGAACAGGCAGTCCACGACCAGGAGTTGGCTGGTGCGGGACGACATCGCAGCCGGCCTCAGCTCGCTCTCCCGTGCCGTGGAGGTGGTCAGGACATGGTCGGCGTACTGCGTGACGGGCCCGTCCGGGCGGCCGGTGACGGCGACGGTGGTAGCCCCGTGCTCGAAGGCCACGCGCAGTGGTTCGATGACGTCGCCGGTGGAACCGGAGTGCGTGATCGCGATCGCCACGTCCTTGGCGCGCAGCTGCACGGCGTTGGTGACCGCGAGGTGCGGGTCGCTGGGCGCATGGGCTATGAGCCCTATCCGCAGCAGCTTCTGGACGAGGTCCTGGGCGACGAGTCCGGACGCGCCGATGCCGTACACGTCGATACGGCGGGCGGCGGCGAGTGCGGCGACGGCGGCGCCGAGCTGCACGGTGTCGAGGCCGGCCGCCGTGTCCGCGAGGGTCTGCTGCTCGTCGTAGGCGAGTTTCGCGACGACGTCCGCGATCGGGTCGTCGACGGCGATGTCGGCGGTGACGGAAGGGGCGCGGCCCGACTGCTGCTGTGCCGCGAGGCCCGCGAGGGCGAGCCTCAGGTCCCGGTAGCCGGGATAGCCGAGGAGGCGGGCGGTGCGCACGACGGTGGCCTCGCTGGTGCCGGTCAGCTCGGCGAGCCCGGTAACCGTGAGCGCCGCGCAGCCGGCCGGGTCACCGGCGACGGCCTCCGCGACACGCTGCATGGAGCGGGTCATGGAGGGCGCGAGAGTACGCACTTTGGCGGCGAGCGCGGCGGGGGCGGGCGGCGCGCCCCGGCCGGCCGCAGCCTGGCCCGGCGAGCCCGGGAAAATTTCCTTCACACGCTGGGTCACCCTATGAAAGATATTTTCCGTTCGGACGTCCGGTCAAGAGTGCGCACAATGGGGACATGGATCCCATCAGCCCCCTGGAGCAAGCCCTGCATGCGGCCCGTGCCCTGGTGCTCGCCGACCTGGTCGCGGGCGAGGTCGCCGAGGCGGACGTCGTCTCGCTCGTCGAGGACTCCGTCGTCCAGCGTCGCTGGTGGGTCGAGCAGTGGCCGGAGGGCGTGGCCTATGTGGCCGGGCTGATCGCCCAGGACGTCCAGGACGCGCTGCTGGAGCGGTACGGACGCTGGCCTTTGTGCCCGGTCTGCGGCTCCGGCGACCCGCACGCCCTGGACGTCGAACCCGAACTCGGCCCCGCCCCGCACTGGGTGTGCCCGAAGGCCGGCGTGAAGGTCGCGGCGGTGGGCTCCCTGGGGAGGGCGACAGGCGGGATGTCGTCCTCGTGACGGTCTATATCGACCCGCCCACCTGGCCGGGTCACGGCCGCCTGTGGTCCCACCTGATCAGCGACGTCTCCTACGACGAACTGCACCGGTTCGCCGAGCGGCTGGACGTGCCCCGCCGGGCCTTCGAACGCGACCACTACGATCTGCCCTCCCACCGCTACCCGGACGCCGTCCGGGCGGGGGCGGTGGAGGTGGACAGCCGCGAGGTGGTGCGTCTGCTGCACGCCTCCGGCCTGCGCCGGCGCAAGGGCCGGACGCACACCGCGGCGCGCCGGTCAGCCCCCTAGCTCGTACGCCACTTGGGTGCCGTCCTCGCCGGCCGCACCCGTCCGCCGGAACCCGGCGCGCTCCACCACCCGGTGCGAGGCGTGGTTGTCCCCGTCCACGACCGCGCACAGGGCGTGGACGTCCTCCCGGGCCAGCGCGCGGGCCGCCAGCGCGCGCAGGGCCTCGGTCGCGTAGCCGTGACCGCGGGCGGGCGGCGCCAGGTCGTACCCGACCTCCGCGCGTCCCTTCCCGTCCGGGGCGCCGTGGAAGCCCATGCCGCCCACCGCGAGCCCGTCCTCCTTCCGTACGAGGATGTAGAGGCCCCACTCCGGCCGGTACTCCCCGTCCTCGTACGCGGACACGACCATCCCGGCGGCGTCCCGCGTGCCGTGGAAGGGCCCGCCCTCGATCCATGCGAACCCCCCGTCGCCGCCCAGGGACAGATCGCGGGCGGCTGCGGGCGTGACACCCTCGAGCGTCAGGCGTTCCGCCGGGACCACCGGGGTGTTGTGCCAGCGCCACTCCGTGACCGGGGCGCGGCCGGGCAGGTCACCGCGCCCGGTGGCCCACAGCAGGGTGGGCCAGGCGTCCGGGCCCGGCCGGACCTGCGGGAAGATCCGGTCCAGGACGTCCTCGCACAGGTCGGCGGGCGGCTCGTAGACGAGGCCCAGGCCCTCGGCGATGTCGTGGGTGTGCAGCAGGACTTCGGCGACGCCCATCGCGGCGAAGCCCTCACGGTTGGCGCTGCGGAACGGATACGGGTGGAAGGCGCGCACCTCGCGCGGGGTGGTCCGGATGGCCGCGGCGAGCAGGGCGCCGGTCGTCTCGATCACTTCCAGCACGCCCGCGTGGTCGGTGCCCTCGTCGAGGGTGAGGTCGAAGGGGACGTATGCGTCCTGGGGCCGTCCCGTCAACTGTCCGGCGTAGGCGAGGAGATCGCTCGCGATGTGCTCCGCGGTCCGGCGGCAGCTCCACTCCAGACGCCCGGCCTTCACCCCCTCCCAGTCCCGGTCCGTCGCCGTCCGCAGCAGGCCCGTGCAGCTCGCGACGGCCTCTTCCACCCGTTCCCCGCCCATGATGCGCATGGGGAGCAGGCTAGGAGGTCGCCGGTCCCCGGGTCGACAGCATTTCCAGCTCCGAGCCGATGTTGTACCGGGCCGTCGCCTCCCACCGTTCCTGCCCGTACGGGGTGTGGAACAGGCGTGGCAGAGCGAGGAGTTCCCGCAGGACCGCGGCGCGGCCCTCGCGGAAGGCGTCGCCCGGCACGAAGCCGTACTCCTCGCGGACGGCGGCGGTGTAGGCGGCGTACGCGGCCGGGGGCGCGCCGAGGATCGCGAGGTCGGCGTCGCACAGCACCTGGCCGTCGTGGTCGTCGTCGGCCGGGTGGTGCGTGACGGTGAGCCGGACCAGCCGGGCGACCTCGGCCGTCCGGTCCCCGGCGACTCCGGCCTCGGAAAGAGCGCGTTCGGCGAGGCGGGCCGACCGCTCCTCGTTCTCGGAGCGGTCGGGCAGATAGACGGCGTCGTGGAACCAGGCGGCCAGCCGCACCACGTCCGGATCGTCCGCGTACTCCTGCAGCACGTCGATGTGGTCGAGGACCGCGGTGAGATGCGCGAGCGTGTGGTACCGGCGCTGTGGCTCCTGCCAGCGGGCGAGCAGGTTCTCGGCGTACGGCGCCGGGTCGGGGCCGTCGCCGGGTCCGCGGGCTCCTTCCAGGGCACGGGCGAATCGGGCGCGCAGGTCGTCGGTATCGGCCATGCGGTCATTCTCCCCCGGGTCTTCCCGCCTTCCGCTTCACCCAGCCGGGTCGGTATCCGGGATCGCCCGGGATCGCGGAGTGCGGAAGACGACGTCCAGCGCGTCGATCTCGTCGTCGGTGAAGTGGTTGCCGATGACCCCGCGGCTGCTGAAGAGGTTGTTCTCGTACAGGTCACCTCCTGCGCCGCGGTCTGCTCAAGGCCGCCGATGCGGCGCAGGAACACGCCGAGACCGGGCCGATACGGGGGATACCGAACACCCCGGGCCCGGACCGGTACCGCTCATGCCACAGCGGCACGGGTGTCCGTCGGTACGAGGCGTTCTCGCCGCCCGTAGCCGGGCGTCGTACCCTTGGATTGGACTAGACCTATAGTCGCTCCAGGGGAACACCGACGGAAGGGGTCCTATGAGCACGCGTGCAGTCCTGGAGGTGATCGCCCTCGGGCCCGAGGACGCGGTCGCCGCCCAGGCCGGAGGCGCGGACCGCCTCGAGCTGGTCACCGACATGGCCGCCGACGGTCTCACCCCGCCGGTGGCGGTCTTCTCCGGGATCCGCGCCGCCGTCGACATCCCGCTGCGCGTGATGCTCCGGAAGCGGGACGGGTTCGCGGCCGGTGACATCGGGGCCCTGGTCCGTGCCGCGCGCGAGCTGCGCGCGGCCGGTGCCGACGCGTTCGTGCTCGGGTTCCTCGGCGAGGACGGCGGGCCCGATCTGGAGACCGTGGAGCGGCTGCTGGCGGAGCTGGACGGCTGCCGCTGGACCTTCCACCGCGCGATCGACCACGCCGCCGACCGGGAGGCCCTGCGCAAGCAGCTCGCCGATCTGCCGGGCCTGGACACCTATCTCACCGCGGGCTCGGCGGACGGCGTGGACGTCGGCCTGCCCACCCTGGTCGCCGAGGCCGCCCGGCGCGGTGAACCCGGCTACACCCAGCGGCTCATGGTCGGCGGCGGCCTCCGTCTCGACCACGTACCGTCGCTGCGCGCCGCCGGCGTGGACGCCTTCCACATCGGCGGAGCGGCCCGCCCGGACGGCTGGACCGCGCCCGTCTCGACGCAGGCGGTACGGGAGTGGCGCACCGCCCTAGACGGCCGGCCGGAGTCCCGGTTCCCTCAGCCCAGCTGAGGCGGCAGCGGGGCCGCGTGGGTCACGATCAGTCCCGAGACGGCACGGGTGAGGGCCACATACAGGCGGCGCAGGCCCGTCCGTTCGTCGGGTTCGCCGTCGACGACCGCCTGGGGCTCGTCGAGGACCACGTAGTCGTACTCCAGGCCCTTGGCGAGCGAGGCCGGGACCAGGGTCAGCCGGGTCTGACCGGTCGTCTCCTCGCCGGGGCCCAGATAGCCGATGCCCGCGGCGGCGAGCGCCTCGGCGAGCACGGGGATCCGGGCGTCGGCCGCGATCAGGCCGGTCGAGCCCTCGTGGCGGAGCGACTCCACACAGGCGGCGACCACATCGGCGGCGTCGGTGACCGTGCGCATGTCGAAGAAGCCCGGGTTCTCACGCACCGACGCCACCGGTGTGAGCCCCGGCGCGATGTGCGGCAGCAGCCGCGAGGCGTATGTGATCACGTCCGTCGGCACACGGAAACCGGCCGTCAGCTCCTCGATCACCGCGTCCGCCTTGCCCAGGTGTGCGAGTGCCTCCTCCCAGCTGCGCGTCGCCCAGGGCGTGGTGCCCTGCGCGAGGTCGCCCAGGACGGTCGCCGAACCGGTGGTGCAGCGCCGGCCGACCGCCCGGTACTGCATGGGGGAGAGGTCCTGCGCCTCGTCGAGCACCACATGCCCGAGCGAGTGCGTGCGCTGCACCAGGTCGGTGACCTCGTCGATCAGTACGGCGTCCGCGGGCGACCACCGGGCGGACTTCACCGAGCGCACCGGCTTGGTCCAGAGGATCTTCTTCTGCTCGTCCTCGTCGAGGAGACCCGCCGCGTGCTCGGCGAGGAAGCCGGGGTCGGTGAGCAGCCGCAGGACCAGCTTCGCCGGGTCGACCGGCGGCCAGATCGCCTTGACCGCCGCCTTCACGGCGGCGTTGCGGGCCACGGCGTCCTGCACCCGGTCGTCCGGTGCCTCCCCGGCCCGCTCCATCTGGACGAGCACGACGTGCGCGATCCGCTGCGGCAGGGCCTCGCGTGCGGCGCCGTAGCGGATGTCCCGGTCGAGCAACTCCCGTACTATCTCCTCCAGTTCGTACGCGGGCACGCGCCAGCGCCGGGAGCCCCGCACCACCACGACGGGCTCGGTGGGCATCGTCACATGCGCGCGCACGGCCCGCCGGAGCACCTCCGCCATGCGCGCGTCGCCCTTGACGACGGCGGCCGCGGCGCTGTCCGTGCCGCGTACCTCGACATGCGCGACGAGGTCGTCGACCGTCGCCTGCCTCACCTCCAGCTCGCCGAGCGCGGGCAGCACCTGCTCGATGTAGTGCAGGAAGGAGGCGTTCGGGCCGATGACGAGGGTGCCGGTACGGGCGAGACGCTCGCGGTGCGCGTAGAGGAGGTAGGCGACCCGGTGCAGGCCGACGGCCGTCTTCCCGGTGCCGGGACCGCCCTGCACGCAGACGGTTCCCGACAGCCCGGACCGCACGATCTCGTCCTGCTCGGGCTGGATGGTGGCCACGATGTCGCGCATCGGGCCGACGCGCGGGCGCTCGATCTCCTGCTGGAGCAGCTTGCTGGTGGTGGCGGCCTCCGCTGGGTCGGACAGGTGCTCGTCCTCGTACGCGGTCAGCTCGCCGCCGGTGTAGCCGAAGCGGCGGCGCAGGCCGATGTCCATCGGGTCCTTCTTCGAGGCCCGGTAGAACGGCTGCGAGACGGGCGCGCGCCAGTCGATCACCATCGGGTCGCCGTCGGAATCGTGGACGTGCCGCCGCCCGATGTAGAACTGTTCGCCCTCGGCTCCCTCCGCCCTGTCCGCGCCGGGAGCGTGCAGATAGTCGAGGCGGCCGAAGAACAGCGGGGTGTGGCTGAGGTCGGCGAGGGCCTTGATGCGCTCGTCGATCTGGCGGGCCAGTACCCCGGCGTTGACCCAGTTCGCGGTGACGTCGCTGATGTCGAGGTTCTCCACGTCCTCGCGCATCGCACGCAGCGCGGCCCGGGAGGCGGCGAGATGCGCGCGTTCGCGGGAGAGGGGGTCGGTCTTCGACGGGCCGGACGGGGAGTCCGGGGCTGAGAGGCTGGACACGGAAAGATGCCTCCGGTGCGGTGGGCCGGCGCGGTGACGGGTGGCGCTGGTGCCGTCCGGTTTCCGTCCGGACGACTGCTCTCCGCGAAGGGAGGCGGGCAAGAGGGGAGATTTTAGGCGACGGGCGCCTGTGGCGCCCAGCGGTTTTCCCGGCGCCTCGGGGTCGCGGGCCCGGGTGCCCTAGGGGACGAGGTCCCTCCGGAGTACGACACGGGGCTGCCCGGAAGGGGTACGGAACGGCCCCGCAGGTTACGTCCTTGGTCCGACGCCATTCGGGGCCGGCGGTTCCACCATGGAGACATGAGCGCAGCAACCTTCACCCCCGCCCGGCAGGGCCCGCCGTCCGGCGCGACCGCCCTCGTCGAGCAGCACCGCCGTCATGTCGTCGGCGACACCCTGCGCGCCGTCAAGGTGTTCCTGGGCGCCGCGATCGACGTGGTTCTCCTCGGCGAGTACGGCGAAGAGGCGGGCGTTCGCAGCCGCCGCTGACGACGGTCCGCCGAGCGCCGCCTCGCCCGCCCCGCGATCCCGCTGTCAGCTCTCCGCCAGCAGCTCGTCCGCGTCCACGATCCGGTAGGCATAGCCCTGTTCCGCGAGGAAGCGCTGGCGGTGGGCGGCGAAGTCCTGGTCGATGGTGTCGCGGGCGACCACCGAGTAGAAGTGCGCCTGGTGGCCGTCGGCCTTGGGCCGCAGCACCCGTCCCAGCCGCTGGGCCTCCTCCTGCCGCGACCCGAACGTCCCCGACACCTGGATGGCGACGGTCGCCTCCGGCAGGTCGATGGAGAAGTTCGCGACCTTGGAGACGACGAGCACGTTGATCTCGCCCTCGCGGAAGGCGTCGAAGAGCTTCTCCCGCTGCAGGTTGGAGGTCTCGCCCTTGATGACCGGCGCGCCCAGGTGTTCACCCAGCTCGTCCAGCTGGTCGATGTACTGGCCGATGACCAGGATCTGCTGCCCCTCGAAGCGCCGCACCAGCGCCTCGGTCACCTTCCGCTTGGTGTCGGTGGTCGCGCAGAAACGGTACTTCTCCTCCGTCTCGGCGGTGGCGTACGAGAGCCGCTCGGAGTCGGTGAGGTTCACCCGCACCTCCACGCAGTCGGCGGGTGCGATGTAGCCCTGGGCCTCGATCTCCTTCCAGGGCGCGTCGAACCGCTTGGGCCCGATCAGGGAGAACACGTCCGACTCCCGGCCGTCCTCCCGCACCAGCGTCGCGGTCAGCCCGAGCCGCCGGCGCGCCTGGAGGTCCGCCGTGAACTTGAAGACCGGAGCGGGCAGCAGATGCACCTCGTCGTAGACGATGAGGCCCCAGTCCCGGGAGTCGAACAGCTCCAGATGCGGGTAGATGCCCTTCCGCTTGGTGGTGAGCACCTGGTACGTGGCGATGGTGACCGGGCGGATCTCCTTGCGCGTTCCGGAGTACTCGCCGATCTCGTCCTCGGTGAGCGAGGTCCGCTTCACCAGCTCGTGCTTCCACTGCCGGGCGGAGACGGTGTTGGTGACCAGGATGAGGGTGGTCGCCTTGGCCTGGGCCATGGAACCGGCGCCGACCAGGGTCTTGCCGGCACCGCAGGGCAGTACGACGACGCCGCTGCCGCCGTGCCAGAAGTTCTCCACGGCCTGCTTCTGGTAGGGCCGCAGCGCCCACCCGTCCTCGCTCAGTTCGATGGGGTGCGCCTCGCCGTCGACGTACCCCGCGAGGTCCTCGGCGGGCCAGCCCAGCTTGAGCAGCACCTGCTTGATCTGCCCGCGCTCGGAGGGATGCACGGCGACGGTGTCCTGGTCGATCCGGGCCCCGACCAGCGGGATGATCCGCTTGGACCGCAGCACCTCCTCCAGGACGGGCCGGTCGGTGGTCGTCAGGACCAGACCGTGGGCCGGGTGCTTGCTGAGGGTCAGCCGCCCGTACCGGTCCATGGTCTCGGCGATGTCGACGAGCAGCGCGTGCGGCACGGGATAGCGGCTGTACTGCACAAGGGCGTCCACGACCTGCTCGGCGTCGTGCCCCGCGGCCCGCGCGTTCCACAGGCCGAGCGGGGTCACCCGATAGGTGTGGATGTGTTCGGGCGCCCGCTCCAGCTCCGCGAACGGCGCGATGGCCCGACGGCAGTCGTCGGCCTGCTCGTGATCCACTTCGAGGAGCAGGGTTTTGTCGGACTGAACGATGAGCGGACCATTCACGCGCGGCTGCCTTTCTGCACGGCTCTGCACGGCCAAACGTCCAGTGTGCCTCATTCCGAGGTGATCAGAGCTGGTCGTCCGCGAGCTCGGCCACCCCGGTGACCCGGTGCAGCGGATAGGTGCGGACCTCGTCCGCCGTGTGGTCGTACGCCGTCACGAAGCCGCCCTCCACCCGGAGGGGGGCGATGACGCGCTGGGAGGCGGTGCCCTCGGCGTTGACATAGCCGATCCACAGGGCACTGCCGGTGAGAACGGCGGCCTGCACGGTGGCGAGGGTCTCGGCGGAGGTGGTGCGCGGCAGGTCGCCGTCGGAGGCGGGGGCCGGGCCCGGTTTACGGGGAGTCGTCGAGGCCAGGTCGCCGGCCCGGATGGCGCGCAGGGCCGCGGTCAGGAGCGTCGCGTCGGGGACCGGAGGGCCCTCCGGGACCGGCTCCGGCGCGGTGCGGGGCCCGGTCCGGTGGGCGTGGGCCCGGGTGATCAGTACATCGCCCTCCGCGGACTCCGCGGCCGGGGCGAAGCCCAGGGCGCGCAGTCCCTCCAGGAGCGTCGCGGGGTCGGCGCCCGCGGCCAGGACCGTCGGGGCCAGCCGGCGCAGTCGGAGCGAGGCCGAGCGCTTGTCCGCGAGGATCTCGTTCAGCACCGTGTCGTCGTCGCAGCGCACGTACGCCGAGGCCGCCCCGACGCGCAGGTGCCCGTGTCTGCGCGCCACGTCGTCGATCAGATACGTGAGCGGCTGCGGGACCGGGGTACGGGAGTGCGCGGCGAGAAACGCGTGCAGATCCGTCGCGCTGCGCCCCGCGTCCAGGGCGCGGCGCACGGAGGCGGGCGTGAAGCGGTAGACCGTCGCGCCGCCTTTCGACTCGACGTCCGCGAGTACCCCGAGCATGTCGGCCAGGGGCCGCTCCAGCGGGCCGGGTGCCACCGCCGTCAGATCCGCCTGGAGCAGCACGTGGTCCAGGGGCTCGGGCAGCAGCGGGGCGAGCAGCCGTGCGGCGCGGGAGGCGGCCGCCGCCCGCTCGGCCGCGGTGAGGGGCTCGCGGAGCGCGGGAGGGTGATGCCGGTGGTGGACGGGAAGCTTGTCGCCGGGACCGGCCGGCTCGGCGGCCGGCGCGTGCTCCGGGGTCTCGCCGAGCAGGGCGCGGCCGTGCGCGGACAGGGCACCGCGGCCGGTGAGGCCCAGCAGCTCCGCCTCGGACAGCGTCCACTCCGCGAGGCGCCCGCGCAGGTCGTCGGCCGCGGGCTGGGCGCCGCGCAGGGGGCGTTCCCAGCGCAGCCGGGCCAGCACCGAGTCGGGGGTGGGCGAGGCGCCCTCGGGCAGTCCGGCCAGCAGCGTCAGCACCCGATGGCGGACCTCGGGGGCGGCCGAGCGGTCCAGGCCGGGCCCGAGCGCCGACAGCACGCGGTCCTTGGCGTCCCGGCCGCCGACCAGACCCGGGGTGCGTGTCGCCGCCAGCCAGGCCGTGGCCAGCCGGCTCCAGCGCTCGGCGGCGGGCAGCTCCCGCCACTCGTCGTACGCCGGGGTCGCCGCGTACCGCTCGTCGACCTCGCCGTCCGAGGCCAGCAGCCCCGCCGCGTAGGCGAGTTCGACCCAGAAGGCGGCCTGGGGCTCGGGCACGTCGAGCGCCACCGCCGTCCGCTTCAGATCGCGCACGCTCAGGCCGCCCGCACGCAGCACCGACGGCCCTCCCTCGTCCCAGTCCTTCAGCAGCTCCTCGACGGTCGCGAGCGTGGTGTACGCCTGACCGGCCGCCGTGGCGTCCACCATCTGCGGCCGGTGAGTCGCGGCGGTGGCGAGGGCGGGCGGCAGCGGCTCGGTGTGCCGGTGCGCCCGCCCGGAACGCAGGTGCAGCGCCACCTCGCGGGGCAGGACAACGGTCCCGGGGGCGGTCGGCAGCAGCAGCCCGCGGTCCAGCAGCCAGCGCAGTCGCGGCGCCGGATCCGCGGTGACCTGGCCGTACGGCGGTCCCCACACCAGGCGGGACAGCACCTCCAGGGACTCGGCGGGCGCGGTGGCGAGGAGCGCGGCCATCCGGGCGCGGTCGGTGAACAGGGCGGTGAGGGAGGCCACCGCGGAGACGGCGTCATGGGTGGTCGGCAGCCCGGTGGCGGTCAGGATCTCCTGGATCCGGCCCGGCGACATGCCGGAGGCGGCCTCGGCGGCGCTGGGGCCGAGACCGGTGGGGGAGGGGTGCTGCGGGGAGGGGGCGAGCAGCTCCCGGGCCGTGCGCACGAGGCGGAGGCGGTCGTCCGGGCCCCAGGCGAGCGCCTGCTCGCGCAGGACGGCGAGGGCGCGGGGAAGCGACTCGGCGACGACCGGGTCGGCCTCCGCGCCGCCGTCACCGGCCATCAGCCCGAGCAGTTCGTCGTACGACGCCGGGTCCGCGGCCACGGCCAGGGCCTCCGCCGTCTGGAGGGCGAACCGGTCGAGGCGCTCCAGCGCGCGGACGACGCTCGCGCGGGTCGCGGCCCGGGTGGCGAGCTGGGTGAGGTCGGTGGGCACGGGCGTGATGAGGTCCGGGCGGGCGCGCAGCAGGGCGGACAGGGAGGCGTCGTCCCGCGCACGCAGGGATTCGGCCAGCGAGCGGGGCGCGGCGACGCCTTTGCCCGCGGCCTCCTTGCGTGAGCGCTCCTCGGGGGTCATCCGGTCAACGGTAGCGGGTGACACCCACGGAAGAGGTGTCGAAGCGGCCACGGTCCGGCCATGGCTGGTGCAGGCCGAGGCGGGGGCCGGGGGACGCGGCCCTCGGAGAGGGTATGCGCGGGATACGGTACGGAACGACAGCGGCCCACCCCGGAGGGGCTTCGTGGGGATCGAGAGCGACCAGCTTGTCTTCGACTATCTGAGCCGGGTCGGGGACGTGGCCCAGCAGCGTCAGCTGCCGTCGGCCGCGCGCATGCGGCTCGTGTCCGAGCTGCGCGAGGAGATCGACCGGCGGCGGGCGAAGTCCCCGGTCGACAGCCCGGCCGCCGTGCGGCGCATCCTCTCCCGGCTGGGCACCCCCGACGAGGTGGTGGCCGCCGCGTCCGCGGGCACCTCCGGCGGCACCGCCCCGAGCCCTTCCGCGGCCGTCCCCCCGCAGCGGACGAACGGCTTCGGGGAGCACGACCGCCCCAAGGGCCTGCGCCGGGTCGTGCCCCGCCCCCGCCCTGCCGAACCCGGGCCCGCGGGCCCCTCCCGCGGCGCCCCCTCGCCACCGCACCTGGCCGGTGCGCACGAACTGGGCGACAGTGCCACCCGCCCCGACTGGTGGCGTGTGGACGGCGGGTCCGCAGGTGGCTTCGGGCTCGGCGACGCCGTACCGGGGTTCGTGGGCGGAGTGGAGATCCCCGACCTGCTGAAGCCGCCGCCCGCGCCCGGCGGCCCGTCGAAGCCGGAGGCCGCCGTCGAGAAGCCGGCCGCCGGGGACCCGGTGGTCGAGACAGCCCCCGCTGGGGAGCCCGCCGCGCGCCGCCGTCTTCCCCTCCTCACCGGCCGGAGCAACCCCCTGCTGCTCCTGGCGGCCGGACTCCTCGTCGCCGGGGCGGTGATCGGCAGCTGGCTCGCCCTCGGTCTCGGCTGGCTCCTCGCCTGGGCGTCCCGCCGGCTGACCCCCGCCGAGTCCAAGTGGGCCGTCATGGGCCTGCCCGGTCTGGCCGCGGCCGCGGGCATCGTCTGGCTGTGGGGCCGCACGAGCGGCCGCTGGGGTGATCCGATCGCCCAGGGGCACATGAACGACGCCGTCGCCCAGACCTGGCCCTGGGTGGTACGGGGAGCGGCCGTGGCCTCGGCCCTGTATCTGGTGTGGCGGTCGCAGCGCCGGCGGTGAGAAGCCGCGACGCCGGGCGTGGCCGACGCGCGCCCGGAACCCAGGGCCGTGTCCCTCCGGCGTCGTGCCGTACCACTTCGGCGTCGTCCGGTACCACTCCGGCGTCGCCGTGCCGGCCGCCCGCCCTGGGACAATGGCCGCCATGACGTCTCGCGCCCTCACCGTCGGCTTCGACCTCGATATGACGCTGATCGACTCCCGGCCCGGGATCCACGCCTGCTACCAGGCGCTTTCCGCGCGGACGGGGACGTACATCGACGCCGATCTCGCCATCACCCGGCTCGGTCCCCCACTGGTGGACGAGCTGGTCAACTGGTTCCCGGCGGAGCGGGTCGACGCGATGGCCGACCTGTACCGCGAGATGTACGCCACCATCGCGATCGCCGCGACGCCCGCTCTGCCCGGCGCCCGTGAGGCGATCCAGGCCGTGCGGGCGGCGGGCGGGCGGGCGATCGTCGTCACCGCCAAGTACGAGCCCAACGCCAAGCTGCACCTGGAGCACCTCGGGATGGAGCCCGACGCGGTGATCGGCGACCTGTGGGCCGAGCGGAAGGCGGAGGCGCTCCTCGAGCACGGCGCGGACGTCTACGTCGGCGACCATGTCGGGGACATCCGCGGTGCCCGTACGGCCGAGGCGTTCTCCGTCGCCGTGGCCACCGGCCCCTGCCCCGCCGAGGAGCTGCGGGCGGCGGGCGCGGACGTCGTCCTCGCCGGCCTCACCGAGTTCCCCGGCTGGCTGACGGCGTACGCCCACCCCTGAGGGCGACGCTTCGGGGCCGCCTAGGGCCGTGCCCCGCGGGCCCTTCGGCGGCCCTCCGCGATCGACTGGAGGACACCCGCGCCGGCCATCAGGAACCCGACGCCCATGAGCATGCTCAGGCCGAACATGAACGTCGGGAAAGGCTTCGTGCCGAGCAGGAGCGGGGCCACGGTGACCAAAGTGGCCACCGCCCCGATGAAGAAGACGATCGCACCGGCACGGATCAGCCGGTCGCCGGCCGAGGCGGAATTCGCTTGGGTTTCGTCACGCACCGGACCAGGGTAGTTCCCGTCGCGAGGAACGCCTCGGCGACGTCTTGTCACCGGCCCCCGGACCATTAGCCTTGGTACCGGCGGGTCCGGGCGACCCGCTGCGGTGCTCTCCGGAGCACTTTCCCGAAATACTTTGCAGACGCAGTTTCCGACGAGTACGAGGACGAGGACAGACGTGCCTACCGGCAAGGTCAAGTGGTTCAACAGCGAGAAGGGCTTCGGCTTTCTCTCCCGCGACGACGGCGGCGACGTCTTCGTTCACTCCTCGGTTCTCCCCGCCGGAGTCGATTCCCTGAAACCGGGACAGCGCGTGGAGTTCGGAGTCGTCGCCGGTCAGCGCGGCGACCAGGCGCTGTCCGTCACCCTTCTGGAGCCGACCCCCTCGGTCGCGGCCGCCCAGCGGAAGAAACCGGACGAACTGGCCTCCATCGTCCAGGACCTGACGACGCTCCTGGAGAACATCACCCCGATGCTGGAGAAGGGCCGCTACCCCGACAAGGCCTCCGGCAAGAAGATCGCGGGCCTGCTGCGCGCGGTCGCCGACCAGTTGGACGTCTGACGTGGGCGACGTCCGACCGCGCGCCGGCCGGTCCCGGACGTCCGTCAGGGGAACGAGAGCGCGTTCGGGCCGAGGGGCGGCAGCAGCCCCTCGGCCGCCGCGCGCGTGAGCAGCCCCCGGACCGCTGCGTAGCCGTCCTCGCCCAGGCCCGCGGTGAACTCGTTGACGTACAGCCCGATGTGCGCGTCCGCCACCGAGGGGTCCATCTCCTGCGCGTGCTCCATGACATACGCACGGGAGGCCTCGGGGTCGTCCCAGGCCGCCCGTACGGAGGCCCGGGCGGACTCGGCGAGCAGCTTCAGCGTGTCCGCGCCCAGGGAGCGCCTGGCGATGATCGCGCCCAGCGGGATCGGCAGGCCGGTCGTGGCCTCCCAGTGCTCGCCCATGTCGGCGAGCTTGTGCAGCCCGTAGTTCCGATAGGTGAACCGCGCCTCGTGGATCACGAGCCCCGCGTCGACCTTGCCGTCCCGCACGGCCGGCATGATCTCGTGGAACGGCATGACGACGATCTTTCCGACCCCGCCGGGTACCGTGTCCGCGGCCCACAGACGGAACAGCAGGTAGGCCGTCGACGTCTCGCTCGGCACGGCGACCGTCCGGCCGGTGAGCCGGGCCCCCGGCTCCCGGGTGAGCACGAGCGGCCCGCAGCCCCGGCCCAGCGCGCCGCCGCACGGCAGCAGCGCGTACTCGTCCAGGACGTACGGCAGCACCGCGTACGACACCTTGAGCACGTCGAACTCGCCGCGCTCGGCCATGCCGTTGGTGATGTCGATGTCGGCGAAGGTGACATCGAGCGCCGGTGCGCCGGGGACGCGGCCGTGGGCCCATGCCTCGAAGACGAACGTGTCGTTCGGGCAGGGGGAGTAGGCGATCTTCAGGGGCCGGGGCTCACTGGGTGCGGTCATGCTGTGTCCAACTCTCGAGGGCGGTCGCGAGCTTCCCGAAGCTCTCGGTGAGGGCCCCCAGGGCGTCACCGATGCGCCAGGCGGCGCGGTCGCGCGGGCCGACGGGATTGGAGACGGCCCGGATCTCCACGACGGGCGTGCCGTGCGCGGCGGCCGCCTCCGCGACGCCGAACCCCTCCATCGCCTCGGCGAGCGCTCCCGGATGCCGGGCGCGCAGCTCGTCGGCGCGCCGGGCGGTCCCGGTCACGGTCGAGACGGTGAGCACGGTGCCGGTGACGGCGCCTGAGGCGGCCGCGAGTCCTCGTACGAGTGATGCCGGCGGCCGGTGGCTGACGGTTCCGAAGCCGAGGTCGGTGACCGGAAGAAAACCGTCCGGGGTCTCGGCACCGAGGTCGGCGGCCACGATGGCGTCGGCGACGACGAGCGAGCCGACCGGTGCGTCCGGCGCGAAGCCCCCCGCGATGCCGGCGCAGACCACGAGGTCGTAAGGGGCGCCCCGGAGGGCGGCGGCGGTCAGGGCCGAGGCGGTGCAGGCGGCGGCGAGCGCGGGACCGACGCCGACGGCGAGGAGGTCGAAGTCCCCGGTCCGGTGCAGGGTGCCGGCCGGCAGCGGCACCTCGGCGGCGGGTTCCGGGAACGCCCCGGCCACCGCGTCCCGTTCGGCCGGGACCGCGGTGGCCACCAGGAATCGGGCGGACGAGGTGGTCAGGATTCCTTCTTGAGCTTGAAGGTCCACAGGCCCAGCACCTTGTTCTGGCCCTCCTTGATGGACACGAGCGTGGAGTTGCCGCTCGCGCCGTACTGCGCGTTGAAGAACACGCTGCCCGGGATGGTGCGGTACGTCTTCTTGCTGGAGTCGGTCAGCGGCTGACCGTTCATCAGGATCGTCCAGCCGCTGTCCGCGATGGCGGGGTCGACGCCGAAGCGCACCGTCTCATCGGGGTCGACGGTGATCGACTTGATGTCCTTCGACTTCAGGCACTTCGCCAGCTCCGCGGCCGCGACTTCCTTGCCGTCGTTGTAGCAGTCGGTCTGGGAGCTCACCGAGTCCGTGCCGACCGTGACGGTCGCCAGCGGCGTCGGCTTGTTGCAGGCGGACAGCAGGAGAAGTCCGGCGGAAACGGCGCCGAGAGCGGCTACGGCGCGGCGGGAACGCAGTGCGGTCATGGCCGAAGGCTATCGGGCACGTCCGGTCCCCTCCCCACGTGGGGTGTGCGACGTGCCGCGCGCTCGTGCGATCAGGTGCCCGGGCGCCCGCCGTGCCGGGCCGAGCCGAGCAGGCCCCGTACGGTCGTCAGCCAGCCCGCCGCCACCAGCGCGGCGCCCACCGCGAGCCCCAGCAGCCCGTTCAGCGGCAGCACGATGCCGATCGCGCCGCCCAGCACCCAGGCCATCTGGAGCAGCGTCTCCGAGCGCGCGAACGCCGAGGTCCGCACCGGCTCCGGCACGTCCCGCTGGATCAGCGCGTCCAGCGACAGCTTGGCCAGGGCCTGCGCGCACCCGGCGACCGCCGCCAGGGACGCCACCAGGAACGCGCCGAAGAAGACCGCCGCGGTGATCGCCGTGACCAGCACGACCGCCACGACCGTCACAATGATCACTTCCGGTGCGCGGGATTTCAGCCAGGCGCCGACGGCCGTTCCCAGCGCGTTGCCCGCGCCCGCCGCGGCGCCCACGATCCCGAGCGACACCGCGGCGCTCTCGCCGGTGAGCGGCTGCTGGCGCAGCAGGAAGGCGAGGAAGAAGATCAGGAAGCCGGACAGGCAGCGCAGGGAGGCGTTCGCGGCCAGGGCGTGGGTGACGGCGGGGCCGACCGTGCGCAGCCCGGGGCGGCGCAGGGTGGTCCTGCGGTGCGGCCCGCGCAGGTGTTCGGCGTCCGCCGCGAGCAGCGCGATGTCCTCACCCTTGGCGGAGTCGACCTTCGGGTGCAGCGAGAACGACAGAAACGTCCCCGCGACGAAGATCAGAAATGCTCCGTACAGCGGCCAGGCCGGTCCGATGGCATGCAGGCCGGCACCGACGGGGGCGGCCACGCCGGTGGCGAGGAGACCGCCGAGGGTCACCCGGGAATTGGCCTTCACCAGGGAGAAGCCGGGCGGCAGCAGCCGTGGCACCACGGCGCTGCGGACGACGCCGTACGCCTTGGAGGCCACGAGCACGCCGAGCGCGGCCGGGTACAGCTCCAGGCTGCCGCTCGCGACCGCCCCGGAGATGATCAGTGCGAGCAGGGCGCGGGCGAGCATCGCTCCGGCCATCGCGGCCCTGCGGCCGTGCGGCAGGCGGTCCAGGAGCGGGCCGATCACGGGCGCGAGGACCGTGAACGGGGCCATGGTGATGGCGAGGTAGAGGGCGACGCGTCCGCGGGCCTCGTCGGTCGGCACGGAGAAGAAGACGGTGGAGGCGAGAGCGACGGTGACCATGACGTCACCGGCGCCGTTCACCGCGTGCAGTTCGATCAGCTTCCCGAGCCCGGACTCCCCGGCGCCGTGCGCGTGGGTGACCTTGCGGATGCCGCGCGCGGCACCGGTGACGGGGAGGTGCAGGGCACGGCCGACCGCACGGACGGACCCTGCGAACCGGCCCGAACCGCCCTCCCGGCTGCGCCCTTCGACTCCGCCCACCCCGGCGGCTTCGTGGGACGACCTCGCGGCTGCCACCCCGTCATAGTGCCCCGATAAGGCCGGGGGTAGTGCGGTTACCGCACGGATGGGGGCGTGTGGGAGCGGGCGGCAGGGGCGCGGAACCGGTCATCGTGCCGGAGGTCCGGGAAGCGCGCCGGCGGCGTACCGGCCCGGCACGGAGAGCCCGCGTCCGGCAGAGCGTGGCACTCGGGGTGGGCCCCGGGGCGCGGAGAGGGTAGCGTGCGTAGCGCGCCGTGGCGATTGTTCTCGGCCGCGCGCCTCTCATCCATCCCGCAGAATGGGTGGGGTAGGTGCGCCCGAGCGCGATCGGGCGCGGACGTCGACGCGGTCCGCCGGTCCGCTCCGTCCGCACCCCCAGCCGGGAAGGGCGCACCCGTGAGACGGCGTAGGAGAGAAGCGATACCTGTGAGCGCAGCGACACCGCGAAGCCGCACCCCCGACCGCCTGTGCGCCGAGGCCGTCGACCTCGCCCGCGCCGCCGCCGAGGAGGCCGCCGCGCCCGGCGTCGTCGGCGAGCACGTCGGGTTGGTGTCCGAGGGCGACCGCGTTGTCACGCACTTCTTCGAGTGCAAGGAGCCGGGGTACCGGGGCTGGCGCTGGGCGGTGACCGTCGCGCGGGCGTCCCGCGCGAAGATCGTCACGCTCGACGAGACGGTGCTGCTGCCCGGCCCCGACGCGCTGCTCGCACCGGAGTGGGTGCCGTGGAGCGAGCGGCTGCGCCCGGGCGACCTCGGCCCCGGCGACCTGCTGCCGACCGACGCCGAGGATCTGCGCCTGGAGCCCGGCTTCTCGGGCGAGGAGGAGCCCGGGCCGAACTCCCCGGTCTCCGGCGAGATGGCGGAGCTGGTGGAGGCGGAGGACGTCGAGGTGACCGCGGGCGTTCCCGCGAACCTGCCGATGGCGCCCTCGCGCGGCTCGATCGCGGCGATCGCGGAGGAGCTGGGCATGCGCCGCGCCCGGGTCCTGTCCCGCTACGGCCTGCACACCGCCGCCGACCGCTGGGACGAGGCCTTCGGCCCGAAGACCCCGATGGCACAGGCGGCTCCCGCGTCCTGTGTCAGCTGCGGCTTCCTGGCGCCGATCGGGGGCTCGCTCGGGCAGGCCTTCGGCGTGTGCGCGAACGAGTTCTCCCCGGCCGACGGCCATGTGGTCTCCCTCGCGTACGGCTGCGGCGCCCACTCGGAGGCGGCGGTCATGCCGAAGGCTCCGCAGCCGCCCCCGCCGGTGGTCGACGAGACGAAGGTGGAGCCGTTCCCGCTGCGTCCCTCCCCGGACTCGGGTTCGGTACCGGCGGTGGCGGACGAGTCGGCGGCGGAGCTGGGGCACTCCTAGCCGTCATCCCCGCACGGCCCTGTCCGGGCACGACACGCCCCGGCCCCCGCACGATCCGGTCCGCCCGGCCGCCGGGGGCACTCCCGTCCGGGCTCCGGCGGGGATCCCCGGGCGCAGCCCCCGGCAACGGCTGCCCCGGCAGACGGTACTTTCGTCCCGCGGCAGGCACAGGCACGCCGCGAGAGGGAGAGTGAAAGCGTGAGCGTATTCGTGCGGCCGGCGGCCGAGGGCGCGGACCCGTTCGGAACGGCCCGGCTGCGGCGCGGGGTGCTGGACGCCTGGGCCACCAGCCCGGCCCGGTTCCGCGAGGACGCCAACGCCGAGGAGGACCTGGTACTCGGCGGGTACCGCGACCGCCTGGTGGTCGAGCTCGCGCAGAACGCCGCCGACGCGGCGGCCAGGGCGAAGGTCCCCGGCCGGCTGCGGCTCACCCTCCGCGACGGTGTGCTCGTCGCCGCCAACACCGGCGCTCCCCTGGACGCGGCCGGCGTCGAGTCGCTGTCCACCCTCCGCGCCTCCGCCAAGCGCGAGACCCACGAGCACGCCGTCGGCCGCTTCGGCGTGGGCTTCGCGGCCGTCCTCGCCGTCAGCGACGAGCCCGCCGTCGTCGGCCGGCACGGCGGGGTCCGCTGGTCCCTGGCCGAGGCCCGGGAGCTGGCCACCGAGACCGCCCGGCACAGCCCCGGCCTCGGGGACGAGATCCGCCGCCGCGACGGGCATGTGCCGCTGCTGCGGCTGCCGTTCGCCGCCGAGGGCAGCGCTCCCGACCCGTACGACACCGTCGTCATCCTCCCGCTGCGCGACGCGGCCGCCACCGACCTGGCCGAGCGTCTGCTGCACACCGTCGACGACGCCCTCCTGCTCGCCCTGGCCGGCCTGGAGGAAGTCGTCGTCGAGATCGGCGACCAGGAGGTACGGACTCTGCGCCGCGGCGCCGAGGGCACCGACACCGTGATCGAGGACTCCCGCGACGGCACCACCCGCTGGCGCACCGTCTCCCGGCACGGCCCCCTCACCCCGGACCTCCTCGCCGACCGCCCGGTCGAGGAGCGGCTGCGTCCCCACTGGTCCGTCACCTGGGCCGTCCCCGTGGCGGACGACGGCACCCCCGTGCGGCCCCGTACCGCACCGGTCGTGCACGCCCCCACGCCCAGCGACGAGCCGCTCGGCGTGCCCGCGCTGCTGATCGCCTCGTTCCCGCTGGACACCACCCGTCGCCACGCCGCGCCCGGCCCGCTCACCGACTTCCTGGTGGAGCGCGCGGCCGACTCGTACGCCGAACTCCTCGCCGACTGGCGCCCGGTGAGCCCCGGCGCGATCGACCTGGTGCCGGGTCCGCTGGGCAAGGGCGAGCTGGACGGCGCCCTGCGCCGGGCCGTCCTGGAGCGGCTGCCGCGCACCGCCTTCCTGCCGCCCGCCCATGACCCGGGTGAGGACCCCGAGCTGCCCGAGGCGCTGCGGCCGCGGGACGCCGAGATCGTCGAGGGGGCCGGTGCCGAGACCGTGCGGGTCCTCGCCGAGGTGCTGCCCAGCCTGCTGCCCGCGGGCCTCGAGCGCCGCGCGGAGCTGCGTACGCTGGGCGTCGCCCGGGTTCAGCTGACCGAGGCGGTCGACCGGTTGGCGGGCCTGGAGAAGGAGCCCGACTGGTGGTGGCGGCTGTACGACAGCCTGGCCGGGGTCGACCCGGACCGGCTGACGGGGCTGCCGGTGCCGCTCGCCGGGGACACCTCCCGGGGCTTCGGCACTGGGGCAGGCCGTACGACCATCGGGCCCCGGCAGGTGCTGCTGCCGACCGTCGACGGGCCGCCGGTGACGCCCGAGGTCCTGGCGCGGCTGGGCCTGAAGGTCGCCCACCCGGACGCCGCCCATCCGCTCCTGGAGAAGCTGGGCGCCCTGCCGGCCACCCCGCGTGCCGTGCTCACCACCCCGCAGGTACGGGCCGCCGTCGCCGCCTCCCTCGACGACGAGGGGCCCGGCTGGGACCAGGAGGGCCTGGACGCCGAGGAGCTGGCCGACACCGTGCTCGCCCTGGTCCGGGAGGCCGCGCTCGAGCCCGGTGACGAGCCCTGGCTCGGTGCCCTCGCCCTGCCCGACGAGGACGGCGAGCTCGCGCCCGCCGGGGAACTCGTGCTCCCCGGAAGCCCCTTCGCGAGCGTGCTGCGGGAAGGCGAACTCGCCCTGGTCGACCGGGAGCTGGCCGAGCGCTGGGGCGAACAGCCGCTGACCGCCTGCGGGGTGCTGGCGAACTTCGCCCTGGTCCGTGCCACCGACGTGGTCCTGGACCCCGACGAACTGGAGCCCCGCGACTCGGACTTCGCCGAGCCGGACGACGCCGGACTGCTCGACGCCGTCGACGTGTGGTGCGAGGACGTCCTGGACCGGCTGCACGACACTCCGGTGCCGCCGGTGGCGACCGAGATCGTCGCCGTGCGCGACCTCGACCTCGTCGACGACGGCCGCTGGCCGGCGGCCCTCGCCCTGCTCTCCGAGCCGCCGCTGCGGGACGCGCTCACCCAGCCGGTGCGGATTCTGCTGCCCGACGGCACCCATGAGGTCGTACGGCCGTACACCGCCTGGTGGCTGCGCGGCCACCCGGTGCTCGACGGCCGCCGTCCCGCGGGCCTGCGCGCCGCGGGCGGCGACCCGCTGCTGCGCGGGCTGTACGACGAGGCCGACGCCACCGGCTTCGACGACGAGCAGGTGCTGCGGGCGCTGGGCGTACGCACGTCCGTGGCCGCCCTGCTCGACGAGCCCGGCGGTGCCGCCGAACTGCTCGACCGGCTCGCCGACCCCGAGCGGCCCGTGTCCGCCGCGCAGCTCCACGCCCTCTACACGGCGCTGGCGGACCTCGACCCGGAACAGGTGACCCTGCCGGACGACCTGCGCGCGGTCGCCGACGGCCGGGTGACCGTCGTGGACGCCGCGGACGCGGTGGTCGTCGACTCGCCGGACCTGCTGCCCTTCACCGAGGGCGTCCCACTGCTGCCGGTGCGCCCGACGCGGGCCGCCGATCTCGCGGAGCTGTTCCAGGTGCGGCGGCTGAGCGAGTCGGTGACGGGCGAGGTGACCTCCGAGGGCGCCGAGCACGACGTTCCCGATGCCGTGCGGGTGCTGCTCGGCCCGTCCACGCCGGTCTCGTACGTCGAGCACGAGGAGCTGGTCGTCGACGGCGTGGACATCGACTGGCGGCTGACGTCGGACGGTGTGCTGCACGCCGCCACCCTGGAGGGCGTCGCCGCGGGGCTCGCCTGGGCGGCGGGCCAGTGGCCGCGCCGATTCGAGGTCGCCGCACTCCTGGAGGACCCCTCACGCACGGAGGAGCTGGCCCGGGACCGCTGGTTCGACTGAGGCCGGGTCATGCGGTGACAAAAAGACCGAGCCGCGTACAACGATGTCCTCCGGCCGGCGGTCTGATCATGCGAGTCAACAGACTCCCTAAGACACTCGGGCCCCGCGTGAGCCAACCCGCGGGCCCTTTTCTCCACTTGGGGAACGCCATGCGCATTCGCGCCACCGTGGCCGCCGTCTCCGGCGCCCTGGCCCTTTCCGCCTTCGCCGTACCGGCCGCTCAGGCCGCCGACGTCGCTCCCGCCCACCGCGCGGCCGTCGCGAAGGTCCTGCAGTCCGCCCGCGCCACCTCCGGCAAGCAGGCGTTCACCGCCCGCACCGGCACCTCGGGCGCGCCGTACGCCCTGCACGTCACCTTCTCCAACTTCAAGATCGGCAAGGCGTACAAGGTGGGCACCAACGCCCACGTCTCCATCCCGGTCTCGTACACCCTGACCCACGGCGCCGACGTCGACATCACCTCGCCGGACTTCGAGACGGAGGTCTACCTCTACAAGGGTTCCTACGACAACCCGGACAACTTCCTCATCGGCGATAAGTCGGCCACCTGCACCGCGACCTCGTCGACCGCCGCGACCTGCAAGGGCGCGATCGACGTCTACCCGGCCTACGGGGACCTGGAGAACGCGGACGCCGGCACCTGGGGCGCCGCCGCCGGGGCCATCGACTGGAACGGGCAGCTGAACACGACCGATCCGGATATCTCCAAGGTCGGCGTCGCCGAGCAGGGCGCACTGGGCAAGACCCTGATCCAGCGCAACTCCGCGCTGACGGCCGACGCCTCCCCGGAGCCGGTGAGGAAGGGCGCGACCCTGACGGTCAAGGGCAAGCTCTCCCACGCCGACTGGGAGGCCGACAAGTACACCGGGGACGCCGGCCAGTGGGTGAAGCTGCAGTTCCGCAAGAAGGGCAGCAGCACCTACACCACGCTGAAGACCATGAAGACGGACAGCGCGGGCAATCTGAAGACCACGGTCAAGGCGTCCGTCGACGGCTACTTCCGCTACTCCTTCGCGGGTACCTCGACCACGCCGGCGGTCAACGCCGCGGGTGACTTCGTCGACGTGAGGTAGATCTCCGCCGCACCAAGGCCGCCTCGCCGGGATCCCGGCGAGGCGGCCGTTTTTTCATGAATGCGAGCCGCCGAATTCAGGGAATGGGCGGCGCAACGCCGGTGATCCGTGCAATCGAATCCGATTTAAGGGTGCCGTGGGCGGCGGGGCGAGGTCCGGCCGGAACGATGTCCGGTTACTCCCCCTTGGGGGCATACCGGTCGCGGTCTCGTGATGGCTTGTTGAGCAGGGCGTGGAGGTGTTGTATTGACGAACAGTGAGGCTTTGACTAACGTATGACCCGCCTTTGCCCCGCCTGACCAGCGGTGGCTTTCGGCCAAGGGGGTTTCACCACTCGCGCCTTTCCGTCTGTCAAGTCGCTGGCGCCTTGAGTTCTGACGCAATCACGGGGGTTTGTTTTGAGGCGTCTCCAGCATCGCGGACCTGCCTGCCATCATCCGGCACTCGCCTGACTTTCTTCGGCGTATCCGCAGGCTTTTCGTTCATTACATCCGGGCGGGTTCCTCTCTTCGTCGACCCGCTTCCGAAAGGACTTTCGCGTGCCTTTCCGAGCCCGAAAAATCATGGTATCCGCGGTTGTGGCCGGGTTCGCCACGGTAGGGGGCGTATCCATCGCCGCCGCCGACGACCCGCCCACGCCGCCGTCCTCCTCCACGCCGCCCCTCGCGGTCGAGGACTACGGATATCCCTCCGCGGACCGCATCCTGGTGGAGAAGGGGATCAAGCTGAAGCAGGGCGACGGCCACATCCTGCTGGCCGACTGCGACCAGGCCGCCCAGCAGATCCGCGTGATGACCGTCAAGGACGACTCCGTCGGCCGCCAGGGCACCTACTGCTTCAGGACCATCGGCAAGACCGGCCGCCTCACGCTCGAACTCCCCCGGGTGTTCTTCATCGAGGCCGCGGACCACCCGGTCAGCGCGGACCTCACCGCCAACGGCGCCACCACGACGGTCAACGTGCCGAAGGGCGAGTCCCAATCCGTCGGCGAAGGCACCGGCGGAGGTGCCAGGTCGGTGCTCCTCGAGCTCCGCGTCACCGGCTGACCGACCGCCCCCGCGCAGCCACCCCCCACCTTCCGTGCGCGACACGACGCACGGATCCGACACGCCTTCTGCACCCGCAGAAACAAGCCCTGTGATTCGAGGAAAACGTGACTCATCCCCGTTCGCGCGGGAAGCGCACGGCCTGGACGGCCGGTGTCCTGACGGCCGGTCTCGCCACCGGACTGCTGATGGCGCCCCCGGCCCAGTCCGTCAACGGTGACCAGGTCCAGGACGGCACCGACCAGTTCGCGGTCAAGCTCCACATCGCCTACGGCGCAGACAACGAACGCGGCTGCTCCGGCACCCTGGTCGACCCCCAGTGGGTGCTCACCGCCGCCAGCTGCTTCGCCGCCGATCCCCAGAAGGCGTCCCAGCTCAAGGCCGGCGAGCCTCCGTACACCACCGTGGTGACCACCGACGGCAACCGGCCCGGCCCGGATGCGCTGCTGAAGCAGAAGGTCACCGAGCTCGTCCCGCACCCCGACCGTGACCTGGTCATGGCGCGCATCAACAACCCGGTCACGTTCGACAACCCGCTGGACGGCCCGTTCCCGGACATCGACGAGGCCAAGCTCGACACCACCGCACCGGTCCAGGGCGACCAGCTCAGGGCGGTCGGGTTCGGACGCACCAAGGACGAGTGGGTCCCCGGCCGGGCGCACACCGGTTCCTTCACCGTGGACACCGTGAACGCCTCGACCCTCGCGATCTCCCCGGCCAACGGCGGTGGCGCCCTCTGCCAGGGCGACGCGGGCGGCCCGGTCCTCAACGCGAGGGGCAACCTGATCGGCGTGGTCAACGCCTCCTGGAACGGCGGCTGCTTCGGCACCGAGGAGACCCGTACCGGAGCCGTCGCCTCGCGCGTCGACGACATCGCGGGCTGGGTGCAGCAGGTCCGGCTCACGCCCCGCAAGGACTTCCTCACCGACGCCGTCACGGCAGCGGACTTCAACGGCGACGGGCGCACGGACATCGCGGCCGTGCTGACCCGCGGCCCCGCGCACGTCTTCTACGGCCGCCCCGACGGCAAGCTGGAGTACGGCACCTTCCTGCCCGGCCTCGGCCGTCCCAACCAGAAGCAGATCGTCGCGGGCGACTTCAAGGAGGGCGCGGGGCTCGAGGTGGTCACCGTCGAGGACGACGGCGACCTCTACATGGGCGAGCGGCGCTCCTGGGCCCAGAACCTGTGGACCCGGCCCAAGCTGTGGTCCGACTCGGCCTGGAAGGACGGCCTGCCGGTCGCCACCCTCCACAGCAAGACCCCGGGGCGCGACACCCTGCTGTTCCAGTGGCCCGACGGCTCCCTCTACACGTACAAGAGGGACGCGAGCGGCAACCTGGTCAACCAGAAGAAGGCCATGTGGCCGGACAAGACCTGGAAGATGAAGCACATCGCCACCGGTGACTTCAACGAAGACGGCCGTGACGACATCGCCGCCGTCGGGGCCGACGGCGCCTTGAACCTCTACCCGGGCAAGGCCGACGGAACCTTCGACAAGGCCCGTTCGATGTTCCCCGACAAGAGCTGGGGCAGCATGCGGGCCGTGCTGGGCGGCGACTTCGACGGCGACGGCAAGGCGGACCTGGCCGCCCTGTGGTCCAACGGCGACCTGCGCTGGTACGCGGGCGACGGCAAGGGCAAGGTGGCGGCCGGCAAGAGCATGTGGCCCACGGTCTAGTCCCCGGCAGGACGCTCGTGTCGGGCGGGCCCTCTGGGCGGGCCTCTCTACGCGGGCCCCGCTAGGCGGGCACGCGGCGGTCGACCCACTTCCAGACGGATTCCAGGGCGGCCGCCGCGACCGCTGCGATCCCCACCGCCACCCAGGGGATCGTGACGCCGACCAGCTTCAGCGCGAAGAAGTGCTGGAGCGCGGGCACGGCCAGCACGAACAGGAACGCCAGGCCCATCGCGGCCACCAGGGAGATCCGCCACCAGGTGTAGGGACGTGCGACGATCGCCAGCACCCACATCGTGATCAGGAAGAGCGTGAGGGTCGCCGCGCTGGTCTCCGCTTCCAGCGAGCCGGGTCCCGAGTAGTGCTGACGGGCGATCAGATAGGTGGCGAAGGTCGCGACGGCCGCCATCACCCCGCCCGGGATCGAGTACCGCATGACCCGCCGTACGAAGTGGGGCCTGGCCCGCTCCTTGTTGGGGGCCAGCGCCAGGAAGAAGGCCGGCACACCGATCGTCAGGGTCGACAGCAGGGTCAGGTGCCGGGGGAGAAACGGGTACTCCACCTGCGAGCACACCACCAGCACCGCCAGCAGCACCGAGTAGACCGTCTTCACCAGGAAGAGGGTGGCGACCCGGGTGATGTTCCCGATCACCCGCCGGCCCTCACCGACCACCGACGGCAGTGTCGCGAAGCTGTTGTCGAGCAGCACGATCTGTGCCACGGCCCGTGTCGCCTCCGAGCCCGAACCCATCGAGACGCCGATGTCCGCGTCCTTGAGGGCGAGCACGTCGTTCACACCGTCGCCCGTCATCGCCACCGTGTGCCCGCGCGACTGGAGGGCGCCCACCATGTCCCGCTTCTGCTGCGGGGTGACCCGTCCGAACACGGTGCCCTTGTCCAGCGACTTGGCCATCTCCGCCTGGTTGGGGGGAAGGCGGCGGGCGTCCAGGACCCGGCCGGCGATGCCGAGCTTCCCGGCCACCGCGCCCACGGACACCGCGTTGTCGCCGGAGATCACCTTGGCGCGGACGTTCTGGTCGGCGAAGTAGCGCAGGGTGTCGGCGGCGTCCGGGCGCAGTCGCTGCTCGAGGACGACCAGGGCGGTGGGCCGGGTGCCCTCCTTGACCCGGTGGTCGTCGAGCTCCCGGGAGGTGCGGGCCAGCAGCAGCACGCGCAGCCCCTGTTCGTTCAGACGCTCGGTCTCGGCCAGGGCCGGGTCGTCGGGGTTCAGCAGGACGTCCGGGGCGCCCAGGAGCCAGGTGCTGGCCTCGCCGTTGCCCTCGCTGAAGGACGCGCCGCTGTACTTGCGGGCGGAGGAAAAGGGCAGGGCCTCGGTGCAGCGCCAGTCCTCGCTGTCCGGGTAGGCGTCGATGATCGCCTGGAGGGAGGCGTTCGGGCGCGGGTCGGACTCGCCGAGCGCGCCGAGGACCTTGCGTATGTACGTCTCGTCGGCGCCCTGGAGCGGCCGCAGCTCGGTGACGTCCATGCCGCCCTCGGTGAGCGTCCCCGTCTTGTCCAGGCAGACCGTGTCGACGCGGGCGAGGCCCTCGATGGCGGGCAGTTCCTGGACGAGGACCTGTTTGCGCCCCAGCCGGATGACGCCGATGGCGAAGGCCACGGAGGTCAGCAGGACGAGTCCCTCGGGGACCATGGGCACGATGCCGCCGACCGTGCGGGCGACGGAGTCCTTGAACCCGTGCTGCTTGACCACGAGCTGGCTGATGACGAGGCCGATCGCGGTCGGGACCATCATCCACGTCACGTACTTGAGGATCGTGGAGATACCGCTGCGCAGCTCGGAGTGGACGAGCGTGAACCGGGCCGCCTCCTCGGCGAGCTGGACGGCGTACGCCTCGCGTCCCACCTTGGTCGCCCGGAAGGCGCCGCCCCCGGCGACGACGAAGCTTCCGGACATGACGGGGTCCCCGGCCCGTTTGACGACGGGATCGGCCTCACCGGTCAGCAGTGACTCGTCGATCTCCAGTCCGTCGGTCTCGACGCTGATGCCGTCGACCACGATCTTGTCGCCGGGTCCGATCTCGATGATGTCGTCGAGCACGATCTCGGAGGTGCCGATCTCGGCGGCCACCCCGTCCCGGCGCACCGTCGGCCTCGCCTCGCCGATCACCGCGAGCGAGTCCAGGGTCTTCTTGGCGCGCCACTCCTGGATGATGCCGATGCCGGTGTTGGCGATGATCACGTAGCCGAAGAGGGTGTCCTGGAACGGCGCCACGAACAGCATGATCAGCCAGAGCACGCCGATGATCGCGTTGAAGCGGGTGAAGACGTTGGCGCGGACGATCTCGCCCAGGGAGCGGCTGCTGCGGACGGGGATGTCGTTGACGTCACCGCGGGCGACCCGCTCGGCCACCTCGGCGGCGGACAGTCCCCGTGTCCGCCCGGGTACGGGGGCGGGGTGCACGGGATCGAGTTCGGCGCCCGCGTCGATGTGGGTCATGCATTCGACGTTACGTGCGGATGTGCGCCCTCACCCCTTGAGCGCCTCGAAGATCCGACCCGGGGAGGAGGGCTCTCGTGCGGTGGTCGTACGTGACAGCCCCCGAACTACCGCTCGGCAGCAGCCCTCTTGATGGCCGCGTCCCGCCTGCGCACGTACCAGATGCCGACGCAGCCGAGCCCGGCGCCCGCCAGACACGTCCACAGCCACCAGGTGTGCCCGTGGTCGGCGAACCAGCCGTAGAACGGCAGCTGGACCAGGAACAGGACGAACCAGAGGATCGTGCCGCCGGTGATGGTGGCGACCACGGGGCCCTCCAGGGGCTCCGGCGCCTCGTGCTTGGGGGTCCACTTCGCCATGTGCACAGCTTACGAGGGCCCGGCACGGCTGCCGGGGGCGCACCCCGGGGCCTTGTCCCCCAAGGGTCTACGCGCGGAGATAGCGATCTGCGCCTTATATGTTCATACTGAAACGGTTCGAGTCTGGCCGCTTATGTTCGTATGAATCGCCAACAGCATCGTGGGGGAGACGTGCTGGCGATCATGCGAGGGCGAGACTCGATTCGTCTGTAAGCGTCCATCCGCAGTCCCCCGCATCCCTGAGGTTCCGCATGTCCACCTCGGCCCCCGCCAAGGCCGCTCCGCAGCAGCCGGGCACCCGGCCCCCGTCCGGTGCCCTCGACCGCTACTTCAAGATCTCCGAACGGGGCAGCACGCTCCCGCGCGAGATCCGGGGCGGTTTCGCCACCTTCTTCGCGATGGCGTACATCATCGTGCTGAACCCGATCATCCTCGGCAGCGCGAAGGACATGTACGGGCACCACCTGGACCACGGCCAGCTGGTCACCGCGACCGCCCTGACCGCCGCCTTCACCACGCTGCTCATGGGGGTGATCGGCAATGTCCCGATCGCGCTCGCGGCCGGTCTCGGCGTGAACACGGTCGTCGCCCTCCAGCTCGCCCCGCGCATGTCGTGGCCGGACGCGATGGGCATGGTCGTCCTCGCCGGTTTCGTGGTGATGCTGCTGGTCGCCACCGGTCTGCGCGAGCGGGTGATGAACGCGGTGCCGCTCGGTCTGCGCAAGGGCATCGCGATCGGCATCGGCCTGTTCATCATGCTGATCGGCCTCGTGGACTCCGGCTTCGTCACCCGTATTCCGGACGTCGCGCAGACCACGGTCCCGCTTCAGCTCGGCACCGGCGGACATCTCACCGGCTGGCCGGTCCTGCTGTTCGTCCTCGGCACGCTGCTCACCTTCGCGCTGATCGTCCGCAAGGTGCCGGGTGCGATCCTGATCTCGATCGTCGCGATGACGGTCCTCGCGGTGGTCGTCAACGCGGTCGCCCAGATCCCCTCCTGGGGTCTGACCGTCCCGAAGTGGCCGGGCAACCCGGTCGCCAGCCCCGACTTCGGCCTGATCGGCAAGGTCAGCCTGTTCGGCGGCTTCGGCAAGGTCGGCGTCCTGACCGGAATCCTCTTCGTCTTCACGGTCCTGCTGTCGTGCTTCTTCGACGCGATGGGCACGATCATGGGCATCGGCGACGAGGCCAAGCTCACGGACGCCGAGGGCTATATGCCGGGCATGAACAAGGTGCTCTTCGTCGACGGCATCGCGGTCGCGGCGGGCGGTGCCAGCTCCTCCTCGGCCACCACCTGCTTCGTGGAGTCCACGGCGGGCGTCGGCGAGGGTGCTCGCACGGGCTTCGCGAACGTCGTCACGGGTGCCCTCTTCGCCGTGGCCCTCTTCCTCGCCCCGGTCGCCACGATGGTCCCCTCCCAGGCGGCCACCCCGGCGCTGGTCGTGGTCGGCTTCCTGATCCTGTCCCACTCGGTCAAGGAGATCGACTGGGCGGACTACACGATCGCCGTCCCGGCCTTCGTGACGATGCTGATGATGCCCTTCACGTACTCGATCACCAACGGCATCGGCATGGGCTTCATCACCTTCGTGGTGCTGCGCCTGGCCGCGGGCCGCGCCCGCGAGATCCCCGTCGCGATGTACGTGGTGTCGGCGGTGTTCGCCTTCTACTACCTGATGCCGGCGCTGGGTCTGACCTGACCGGCTCCCGGCGGGGTCAGCCGACCCCGTAGAACCTCTCCGTCTCCTCGACGGCGGCCCGGAACCGCTCGTCGAAGTCACTCCGAATGAGCGTCCGGACGACATAGTCCTGGACGCTCATTCCTCTTCTGGCGGCGTGCCGGCGGAGCCGTTCGAGCAGCTCCCCGTCTATCCGCACGCTGAGCACGCTGGTTCCCATGCGTACGAGGGTCGCCGGATCCCTGTGGGCGGTGTGTCACGTTCCCCCGCCGGATCACTCATTCGGGTGATCTGTGCTGTTCGGCGGTTTCCCCGGGGGTCCCGGAGTCGTACGGCCGGCAGTGGCCGGAGTCACCCCGGAGCCGGTGTGTCGCGGTGTTCTTTAGGGAAAGTAATGAGTTACCCTAAAGAGCATGGCTGACCTGAACCATGGCGACGACGCTGCCGCCGTGAACGCTCTTCGCTCCGCTGTGATGCGCCTCTCGCGCCGGCTCAAGCACCAGCGGGTGGACGAGTCGCTGAGCCCCACCGAGATGTCGGTGCTCGGCACCCTGTCCCGCTGCGGCTCCGCCACGCCCGGCGAGCTCGCCCGCAAGGAGCACGTCCAGCCGCCGTCGATGACCCGCATCGTGGCACTGCTGGAGAGCAAGGGCCTGGTCAGGCTGGAGCCGCACCCCGAAGACCGGCGCCAGAAGGTGGTCACCCAGACCGAGCGGGCCGAGGCGATGCTCGAGGAGAGCCGCCGCAAGCGGAACGCGTTCCTGGCCGGCCTGGTCGAGGGCCTGGACGAGGACGAGTGGGCGAAGCTCCGCGCGGCCGCCCCCGTCCTGGAAAAGCTCGCGCATCTGTGACGTTGGGCGTCCCCGCCGGACGCCCACCCTCCCGGACGCGGCCCCACCCGCGTAGGTACGAAGCCGTCATCGCAAGGAGGCGAACCCCTTTGAGTACGGGAACCGGAGCAGCTTCCGCCCCCGCACCAGCCACCCACGACTCCCTGTCCACCCTCCCCGAAGGCCCCGGGCGTCCCGGGCGCCCGGAGCCCCCCACGGATTCCGGGGGGTCCGACCCCGCCGAACGGGCCGGGACGCGCGCGTCCTCGATGTTCGGCTCCCTGCGGGTCCGCAACTACCGGCTCTTCTTCCTGGGCCAGGTCGTCTCCAACACCGGCACCTGGATGCAGCGCATCGCACAGGACTGGCTGGTGCTGAGCCTGACCGGTTCCTCCACCGCCGTCGGTGTCACCACGGCACTGCAGTTCCTGCCGATGCTCCTCTTCGGGCTGTACGGCGGAGTCCTCGTCGACCGGCTCCCCAAGCGACCGACCCTCCTGGCCACACAGTCCGCGATGGGCGCGACGGGCCTCGTCCTGGCCTTCCTGACCCTCTCCGGCCACGTCCAGGTCTGGCATGTGTACGTCGCCGCCTTCGCCGCCGGACTCGCCACGGTCCTGGACAACCCCGCCCGTCAGTCCTTCGTCTCGGAGATGGTCGGCCCCCGGCAGCTGCAGAACGCGGTCAGCCTGAACTCGGCGAACTTCCAGTCCGCCCGCCTGGTCGGCCCGGCGGTCGCGGGCGTCCTGATCACCGGCGTCGGCACGGGCTGGGCCTTCCTGTTCAACGGCCTGTCCTTCCTCGCCCCCATCGCCGGACTGCTGCTGATGCGCGCCCGCGAGCTGCATGTCGTGGAGCGCGCCCCGCGTGGCAAGGGCCAGCTTCGCGAGGGGCTGCGCTATGTCGCCGGACACCCGGAACTGATCTGGCCGATCGTCCTGGTCGGCTTCATCGGCACCTTCGGCTTCAACTTCCCGGTGTGGCTGTCGGCCTACGCGGACGACGTCTTCCACGCGGGCGCCGGCGCCTACAGCCTCTTCAACACGCTGATGGCGCTCGGCTCGCTGACCGGCGCGCTGCTCGCCGCCCGCCGCGGCACGGCCCGGCTGCGGGTGCTGATCGCGGCGGCGGCGATGTTCGGCGCGCTGGAGATCGTGGTGGCCGGTGCCCCGTCGCTGTGGCTGTTCGCGCTGCTGATGGTCCCGATCGGCGTCTTCGGACTGACGGTGAACGTCACGGCGAACACGGCCGTCCAGATGGGCACCGATCCGGCGATGCGCGGCCGCGTCATGGCCCTGTTCATGATGGTCTTCATGGGTGGTACGCCCCTGGGGGCACCCGTGGTCGGCTGGATCACGGACGCGTACGGCGCCCGCATCGGCTTCGCCCTGGGCGGTCTGATCTCGCTGGCGGCGGCCGTGATCATCGGCCTGGTCCTGGCCAGGGCCGGCGACCTGCGCCTGTCGGTCGCCTGGAGCCACGGCCATCCGCAGGTCCGCTTCGTCCCGCGCGAGCGCCAGGAGGAGCTGGCGACGGCGGCGTAGACCCGGCCCCCCGAAGCCCGGGCTTGGACCCTGGCCCTGGACCTGGACCCCGGCCCCCGGGGTCCAGGGTCAGTCCCGGGCGAACTCGTCCGTCTTGAGGGCCAGGCTCTCGTCGTGACGCCGCAGCGGGTCCAACGATACGCACGGTGACCAGGACACGCCCGGCCGTTCGGGGTCGCCCCGGGGAGACTGGACCCATGAGACTCTTCGCCGCGCTTCTGCCACCGGAGGACGTCACCCGTGAACTCGCCCGGGAGGTCGCAGAGTTGAAGCGGCTGCCCGGAGCGGAAGGACTGCGCTGGACCGGCCGCCCCGGCTGGCACTTCACCCTCGCCTTCTACGGCGAGGTCGACGAGGAGGTCGTACCGGATCTCTCCGCACACCTGGAGCGCGGGGCCCGCCGTACGCCGTCCTTCCGGCTCGCGTTGCGGGGCGGCGGACAGTTCGGGCACGGGCGGGCGCTGTGGACGGGCGCCGAGGGCGACCTGCCGACCCTGCGGCTGCTGGCCGAGCGCTCGGAGGCGGCGGCGCGGAAGACGGGCGTACCGATGGGGGAGCACCGCCGCTACAAGGCCCATCTGACGGTGGCGCGCAGCCGGGACGCGGTGGACGTCCGCCCTTACGTCGACGCCCTGCGCGGCTTCGGCAGCCGCATGTGGACGGTGGACGGGCTGAGCCTGGTCCGCAGCCATCTGCCGAAGTCCGGAGTGCCCGGCGAGCAGCCCCGCTACGAGGAGATAGCCCGCTGGCCGCTCCGGCCGGCGGGGCACGGTCCGGCGGAGGGGTCCTAGGACGGGCCGGTTAGTCTCGAAGACGTGGACCCTAAAACCCGGAACCGGATCATGGCCGGTGCGCTTGTGCTGATGTTCGCCCTCGTAGCCGCGGCGGCCGCGCTCGGCAGGTGATGCGGAGCGCGGCCGGCCCGTACTACCGGGAGCCGTGCCGGCTCACCAGGCGAACGCCTCCGGGGACGGCCCCGGACCCGGGAAGATCTCGTCGAGCCCGGCCAGGAGCTCCTCGGAGAGTTCCAGCTCCACCGCCCGCAGCGCGGACCGAAGCTGCTCGGCGGTGCGGGGGCCGACGATGGGGCCGGTGATGCCGGGGCGGGTCAGCAGCCAGGCGAGGGCCGCCTCGCCGGGCTCGATGCCGTGCTTGTCGAGCAGGTCCTCGTAGGCCTGGATCCGCGTCCGTACGGCGGGATCGGTGAGCGCCGCGGCGGTCCGGCCACCGGCCCGGCGGCCGCCCTCGACCTCCTTCTTGATGACACCCCCCAGCAGCCCGCCGTGCAGCGGCGACCACGGGATGACCCCGAGCCCGTAGTCCCGCGCCGCCGGGATGACCTCCATCTCGGCACGGCGCTCCTGGAGGTTGTACAGGCACTGCTCGCTGACGAGGCCGATCGTGCCGTGCCGGCGGGCGGCGATCTCGTTGGCCTGGGCGATCTTGTACCCGGGGAAGTTGCTGGATCCGGCGTAGAGGATCTTCCCCTGCTGCACCAGGACGTCGATGGCCTGCCAGATCTCCTCGAAGGGAGTGCTGCGGTCGATGTGGTGGAACTGGTAGAGGTCGATGTAGTCGGTCCCCAGCCGCTTGAGGCTGGCATCCACCGACCGCCGGATGTTGAGCGCGGAGAGCTTGTCGTGGTTGGGCCAGGCGTCGCCGTCCGGGGCCATGTTGCCGTACATCTTGGTGGCGAGCACGACCTTGTCGCGCCGCTCGCCGCCCTTGGCGAACCAGCTGCCGATGATCCTCTCGGTACGGCCCTTGTTCTCGCCCCAGCCGTACACGTTGGCGGTGTCGAAGAAGTTGATGCCCGCGTCCAGCGCCGCGTCCATGATCGCGTGGCTGTCGGCCTCCTCGGTCTGCGGACCGAAGTTCATGGTCCCGAGGACGAGCCGGCTGACCTTGAGTCCCGTACGTCCGAGCTGCGTGTACTTCATGAATGCCTAGCCAACGGGGTGGAGTGCGCTCTAGGCAAGGGGCGTTGGGCGGCGGCCCGGGTCAGTCGCGGGGGAAGCCGGCTGTGTCGAGGGTGAGGCCGGCAACGGTATCGATGAGGTCCAGAGCCTCTCCGAAGGGGACCGTGGTCTCGATCCTGTCGTCAAGGACGGTCATGGCGCGCCTCCCCGGCCGCCCTCCGTGCGAGTACGGCCGCGCAGTACAACGATACGCACGGTGACCGGGGCACGCCGGTGTTCGGTCGGCTCGTTCAGGCCGGGTAAGGCCGTGCGATCCCCCACCCCTGGTACATCGCCTCCACGAACGCCCCCGCGATCCTGTGCTCACCGTTCGCGTTGGGGTGCGTACCGTCGTAGGTGTCCCGGTGGATGTCGTACGACGGCGGGGGAGACGCCAGCAGGATCGGCGATCGGGGCTCGTCGAGGTCCGCCACCGACTTCGCCAGAAGGTCGTTGAAGAGCGCGACCTGGGCCCCGAACGGGGCATCCGCCTCGGCCCGGATGTTCGGGATCACCGGCAGCAGGACCATACGGATGCGCGGGTTGGCCCGCCGTGCCTCCGCCACGAACTTCCGCACGTTCTCCGCCGTCTGCTCGGCGTCCGTGTAGAAGCCGAGGTCGATCAGGCCGAGGGAGACCAGCAGCACGTCCGCCCGTGACTCCCGCACGGCCCCGCCGATCAGCGGGGCCATATGCACCCAGCCCTCGCCCCAGCCCGCGAGGTGGGCGCGCGGGAAGTCGGGGTCGGCGTAGGCGTACGACGTGGGCGTGTCCGTGGCCTTGTCGTGGAGCGTCTCGCGCGGGCCGACGAGCGAGAACGGGCCGTCGTACGTCTTGCACAGGTGCCGCCACAGCCGGTAGCGCCACGTGTGCTCGCCCGCGCTGCCGATCGTCATGGAGTCGCCTACGGGCATGAACCGGAGCATCCGCTCATCATGGACGATCACGGTGGGTCGCAGGAGGGACGTATGGGGCGGGCCGGTGTGAGGATCGACACGCCCGGCGGGCACCGGCGGGCGAACCCGCCCGGCGGCTGAACGGCGGCGCCGGATGGCAGGCTTGGGGGCATGCGTCGATCGCTCGCGTTCCTTGCCGGGGCCCTTCTGGCCGGTGCCTGCGCCGCACCCGCCTCCGCCGACGGAGACGGCGGCTTCACCATCAAGGACCCCCGGATCACCGAGTCCAGCGGGCTCGCCGCCTCACGCCTCCATCCGGGGATCTACTGGACCCACAACGACAGCGACGACGGCCCGTACCTGTACGCCGTGGACGGCAGCACCGGGAAGACCGTCGCCACCGTCACCCTCCGCGGCGTCGGCAGGCCCCGGGACGTCGAGGCGATCTCCATCGGCCCGGGCAACGAGATCTACGTCGGTGACATCGGCGACAACTTCGGCGGCCGGTGGCCCTACGTGTGGATCTACCGGCTGCCCGAGCCCAGGGTGCTCAAGGACCAGACGGTCCGCGCCACCCAGTACGTGGTGAAGTACGCGAACGGCCCCCGGGACGCCGAGTCCCTGCTGGTGCATCCCAGGACCGGACGGGTCTACATCATCGACAAGAAGGAGGACGGCGGGCACCTGTACGAGGGTCCGGCCGCGCTGTCGTCCACCGGGACGAACGTCTTCCGGCCGGTCGCCGCCGTGGATCTGTGGGCCACCGACGCGGCCTTCTCGCCCGACGGTGAACAGCTGGCGGTCCGCGGCTACTTCGGCGGGATCGCCTACGCGTGGAACGGCGGGCGCATCAAGCGGCAGGCCCGCCTCGACGTGCCCCTTCAGAGGCAGGGCGAGTCGGTCACCTACACCGTCGACGGCTCCAAGCTCCTGTACGGGAGCGAGGGCTCCGACAGCCCGGTTCAGCCGGGGAGCGTGCCCGGGTCCCACGGATCCGGCGATTCCGCATCGCCTTCGGCGAAGGGGAGTCCAGGGGCCGGCCCGGGCGGCGGGACGCCTCTGAACGCCGACTACAAGGTCGGTGCCGTGGTCCTGGCCCTGGGCCTTGCGCTGGTGTTCGGCCTCAAACGGCTGCTGGGCAGGAAGTCGTAGAGACGGCCGAGGGGCGCCCGGCGAGCACCGGGCGCCCCTCGCCGACGTGGGCGCGGCACGTCGGCGGCCGGGAAGGCCGCCGGAAAGGTCAGAGCCTTTCGATCACGTAGTCGATGCACCGGGTCAGCGCCTCGACGTCCGCCGGGTCGATCGCCGGGAACATCGCGATGCGCAGCTGGTTGCGGCCGAGCTTGCGGTACGGCTCGGTGTCCACGATGTCGTTGGCCCTCAGGACCTTGGCGACCGCCGACGCGTCGACCTCGTCGACGAAGTCGATCGTCCCGATGACCTGGGAGCGCTTGGCCGGGTCGGCGACGAACGGGGTCGCGAACTTCACGTCCTCGGCCCAGCCGTACAGCGTCCGGGCGGAGGTGGCCGTGCGGCGGACCGCGAAGTCCAGGCCGCCCTGGCCGTTCAGCCACTCCAGCTGCTCGTTGAGCAGGAACAGGGTGGCGAGGGCCGGGGTGTTGTACGTCTGGTTCTTGCGGGAGTTGTCGATCGCCGTGGGGAGGCTGAAGAACTCCGGAACGTGGCGGCCGGAGGCGTGGATCCGCTCGGCCCGCTCGATCGCGGCCGGGGAGAAGACGCCGATCCACAGGCCGCCGTCGGAGGCGAAGGACTTCTGCGGGGCGAAGTAGTAGACGTCGGTCTCGGCGATGTCGACCGGGAGGCCGCCCGCGCCGGAGGTGGCGTCCACGAGGACCAGGGAGCCCTGGTCGGCGCCCGCGACGCGCCTGATCGGCATCGCGACGCCCGTGGACGTCTCGTTGTGCGTGAAGGCGTAGACGTCGACGCCCTCCTCCGCCTCGGCCTCGGGGTGCGTGCCGGGGGCGGCGGAGATGACCGTGGGCTCGGCGAGCCAGGGGGCGAGCTTCGCGGCCTTGGCGAACTTGGAGGAGAACTCACCGAAACTGAGATGCTGCGACTTGTTCTCGATCAGACCGTGGGTCGCGATGTCCCAGAACGCGGTGGAGCCGCCGTTGCCGAGGATGACCTCGTAGCCGTCGGGGAGCTGGAACAGCTCGCGGACGCCCTCGCGTACCTTGCCGACCAGGTTCTTGACCGGGGCCTGGCGGTGGGACGTGCCGAGCAGGGAGCTACCCGTGGCGGCGAGGGCGTCCAGCGCCTCCACCCGCACCTTGGAGGGACCCGCGCCGAAACGGCCGTCCGCGGGCTTGAGGTCAGCAGGAATCTGGATGTCAGCCACGAGCCGGAGCGTATCCCCTCGGCGAAACCGGGCGGAAACGTGTCCGTTCGATGAGACGACGCCCTCCGGCCCGTGGACTTGTGAGGTTCTACGAGGTCAGCCGTACCGGCGGGGCGACGAGGACGGGGCGCGTGGACAGCACCACCCCTGCCTCCGGGTTCGCCCGACGGTGTGGGGCGGTCCGGCTCCGTCGAGGGAGGCATGCTGGGGACCATGACGGATCCCGGGGAACGGCACCCGGCGGCCACGGAGGTGGACGCCGCCGCGCTGCGCGCGGACCTGAGCGCCGCGGTGCGCGGAGCCGTCGACTTCGCTACGACGGCGCGGGCGCTGCACACCATGGACGCCTCCAACTACCGGCGCGTACCGCTCGGCGTGGTCGCCCCCCGGGACGCGGACGACGTGGCGGCCGTGCTGAGCGTATGCCGGGCGCACGCCGCGCCGGTGGTCGCCCGCGGCGGCGGCACGTCGATCGCCGGGCAGGCCACGGGCACGGGCGTGGTGCTCGACTTCACCCGGTTCATGAACCGCGTCGTGTCCCTCGACCCCGAGGCACGCACGGCGGTGGTCCAGCCCGGTCTGGTCCTGGACCGGCTTCAGGAGGCCGCCGCCCCGCACGGGCTGCGTTTCGGCCCCGACCCCTCCACCCACGCTCGCTGCACCCTCGGCGGAATGATCGGCAACAACGCGTGCGGCTCCCACTCCGTGGCCTGGGGGACCACGGCGGACAGCGTGCGCGAGCTGTCGGTGCTCACCGCGCGGGGCGAGGCGCTCGCCCCGGGCCGCGGCGGGCGGGGTGCGCCCGAGGGCCTGCTCCCCCTGGTGAACGGCGAGTTGGCGCTGCTGCGCACGGGATATCCCGTTCTCCCGCGGCGTATCTCCGGGTATGCGCTGGACGCGCTGCTGCCCGAGAACGGTGCGGACGTGGCCCGCTCGTTCTGCGGCTCCGAGGGAACCCTGGGCGTGATGACGGAGGCGGTCGTGGACCTCGTCGAGGCGCCGCGCGCCCAGGCCCTGGCCGTGCTGGCGTACCCGGACGAGAGCGCGGCGGCCCAGGCGGCGGCCGGACTGCTGCCGTGGGGCCCGCTGACCGTGGAGGGCATGGCCGCCGACCTCGTACCGGCGTCGGCGGGGCTGCCGCGGGGCGGTGCCTGGCTGTTCGTGGAGACGGGCGGCGCGAGCGCGGCCGAGGCACGTGCGCGCGCCGAGGCGATCGTCCGGGCCGCGGATGTCACGGACGCCGTGGTGGTCACGGACCCGGCCGGGCAGCGCGCCCTGTGGCGGCTGCGCGAGGACGCGAGCGGTGCGGCGACCCGCAGGCCGGACGGCCGGGAGGCATGGCCGGGCTGGGAGGACTGCGCGGTGCCCCCGGCCCGCCTCGGGGAGTACCTCCGGGACTTCAGACGCCTGCTGGCCGAGCACGGCCTGCACGGGGCGCCGTACGGGCACTTCGGGGACGGCTGCATCCACGTCCGCATCGACTTCGACCTGCTGTCACCGGCGGGCGTCGCCCGCTTCCGCCGCTTCTCCGGGGAACTCGCCGCCCTGGTCGTCTCCCACGGCGGCTCGCTCTCGGGGGAGCACGGCGACGGGCAGGCCCGGGCCGAGCTGCTGCCGGCGATGTACGGGCCGGACCTGGTCGCCCTGTTCGAGCGGGCGAAGGGCGTATGGGACCCGGACGACCTGCTCAACCCCGGGATGCTCGTCCGCCCGGCCCCGCTGGACTCCAACCTCCGGTTCGCGGTGCTGCCCCGCGAGCCGGTGGACGTCTCCTTCGGCTATCCGGCGGACGGCGGCGACTTCTCGGCGGCGGTCCGGCGCTGCGTGGGAGTCGCCAAGTGCCGTACGACGACGGTGTCCGGCGCGGGCGTGATGTGCCCCTCGTTCCGGGCGACCGGCGAGGAGGAGCACTCCACGCGCGGGCGGGCCCGGCTGCTGCACGAGATGCTGGCGGGCGAGGTGATCACCGACGGCTGGCGGTCGACGGAGGTACGGGACGCCCTGGACCTGTGCCTGTCCTGCAAGGGCTGCCGCACCGACTGCCCGGTCGGCGTGGACATGGCCACCTACAAGGCCGAGTTCCTGCACCACCACTACGCCGGCCGGCGCAGACCGGCCGCGCACTATGCGATGGGGTGGCTGCCGGTGTGGCTGCGGGCCGTCGCCCGCACCCGCACGGCGCCGGCGGTCAACGCGCTCGTGTCCCTGGGCCCGGCCGCCGCGCTCGCCAAGCGGATGGCGGGGATCGCCCCCGAGCGGCGGCTACCGCGTCCGGCGCGGGAGACGTTCAGCCGGTGGTGGCGTCGCCGGGCGGCGCGGCGGGGCGGGGCGGCCACCGGGGCACCCTCCGGCGCCCGGGTCGTTCTGTGGCCGGACACGTTCACCGAGCATCTGTCACCGTCCGTCGGCAGGGCGGCCGTACGTGTGCTGGAGGCGGCGGGCCTGCGGGTGCTGCTGCCGCCCACGGTACGGGGCCGGCGCGCCCCGCTCGCCTTGCGCCACGGCCGGGTCTGCTGCGGCCTGACCTATGTCTCCACGGGCCAGCTCGACCGAGCCCGCACCGTCATGCGCCGCACCCTCGATCTGATGGAACCCGTCCTGGCGGCCGGCCTCCCGGTGGTCGTCCTCGAACCGAGCTGCGCGGCCGCCCTGCGCACGGACCTGCCGGAGCTGCTGCACGACGACCCGCGAGCGGCTCGGCTGGCGGCGGCGGTGGTGACGTTCGCGGAAGCCCTGGAACGGCACGCTCCCGACTGGGCGCCCCCGGCGGTGGACGGCCCGGTGGTCGGCCAGACGCACTGCCACCAGCACGCCGTCCTGGGCGACGCGGCCGACCGGCGGCTGCGTGCGGCGGCCGGTCTGACGGGAGAGCTGAGCGGCGGCTGCTGCGGGCTGGCCGGCAACTTCGGCTTCGAGAAGGGCCACTACGAGGTCTCGACGGCATGCGCGGAGGAGCAGTTGCTCCCGGCCGTGCGGTCGGCGCCCGGGGACGCTGTGGTCCTGGCGGACGGCTTCTCCTGCCGCACCCAGCTGGAGCAGCTCGCGGGCCGCAGGGCGCGGCACCTGGCGGAGGTGCTGGCGGAAGGACTGGAGAGGACCCGGACCGGCCTGGGCGCGACTGGGGAAGGCACCGCGAAGGGAACCGGGAAAGACACCGCGAAGGAAACCGACGGGTGACGGCCAGCGCGGTGAAATCCCCGCGGCCGGGATGAAGGGCCGGCGGGTGTCCGGGACGATCGAGGAGCGGGGGGCCGCGCCGGTGTCACCGTGTCACTCACCGAGGAGCCCCGTATGACCCTTCGCGTCCGCCCGATCTCCCGCGAGGAACACCTGGCCTTCGTCACCGCGCGCCCGTCGGTCAGCCATATGCAGGTGCCGTCATGGGGCGAGGTGAAGCCGGACTGGCGGGCGGAGAGCCTCGGCTGGTTCGAGGAGGGCGGCCGGCGGCCGGTCGGTGCGGGCCTGGTCCTGCTGCGTCCGCTGCCGAAGCTCAGACGGTACCTGGCGTATCTGCCGGAGGGGCCGGTGATCGACTGGCATGCGCCGGACCTGGACCGCTGGCTGGCGCCGCTGCTCGCCTGGCTGAGGAGCCGCGGCGCCTTCTCGGTGAAGATGGGCCCGCCCGTGGTCGTGCGCCGCTGGAGCGCGGAGGCGGTCAAGGAGGCGATCGCCGACCCGGCTGCGCGGCGGCTGCGGGACGTCCCGGCGACCGAGGAGGAACCCGGCGCGTCTCAGGTGGCCGACCGGCTGCGCGGCATGGGCTGGCGGCAGGCGGAACCGGGCGGTGAGGACGGCTTCGCGGCCGGACAGCCCCGGTACGTCTTCCAGGTCCCGCTCGCGGGACGGACGCTGGACGATGTCCGCCGCGGCCTCAACCAGCAGTGGCGCCGCAATGTGAAGAAGGCCGAGAAGGCGGGCGTGAAGGTGGTTCGGGGCGGCTACGGCGATCTGCCCGCCTTCTACGCCCTCTACACGGAGACCGCCGAACGCGACCGTTTCCTCCCGCGCCCGCTGCCGTACTTCCAGCGGATGTGGACCGCACTGACGGCGGAGCACCCGGACCGCATGCGGCTCTACCTCGCCTATCACGACGGGGAGGTGCTGGCCGCCGCGACGATGCTGACGGTCGGCACACACGTCTGGTACTCGTACGGCGCCTCCTCCGCCCGCAGACGCGAGGTGCAGCCGAACAACGCGATCCAGTGGCGGATGCTGAGCGACGCCCACGCGCTGGGCGCCGCCGTCTACGACTTGCGCGGCATCACCGACACCCTGGAGGACACCGACCACCTTCTGGGCCTGCTCCGCTTCAAGGTCGGCACGGGTGGGCATGCGGCGGAGTACCTGGGCGAGTGGGACTTCCCCCTCAACCGCCTGTTGCACAAGGCACTGAACCTGTACATGTCCCACCGGTGAGGCGAGGCATGTCCCACCGGTGAGGCGGGCGTGGCGGGGTGGCGCCGGGGCGGGCAGGTCAGGCTTCGGGCTGGACCAGGGGTGCGGCCCGGCGGGTCTGGGTCCGGACCGCGCCCATGCTCGCCGCGATGACCAGGGCGATCGCCACCGCCTGGGTCGGGGTCAGGGACTGGCCGAGGACCAGGAAGCCGGCGGTCGCCGCGATCGCCGGTTCCAGGCTCATCAGGATCGCGAACGTGGAGGCGGGCAGCCGGCGCAGGGCGAGGAGTTCCAGGGTGTAGGGCAGCACGGAGGAGAGCATCGCCACGCCCGCGCCCAGCCCGAGCGTCGTCGGTACCAGCAGCTTGGTGCCCGACTCGGCGACCCCCAGCGGCACGAACAGCACCGCGGCGACCCCCATCGCCAGCGCCAGCCCGTCGGCCTGCGGGAAACGCCGTCCGGTACGGGCGCTGAAGACGATGTACGCCGCCCACATGGCGCCCGCCGACAGGGCGAAGGCGACACCCGCCGCGTTCAGGTCGCCGAAGCCTCCGCCGCCCAGCAGGAAGACCCCGGCCAGGGCGAGGCCCGCCCAGACCAGGTTCACCGCCCGGCGGGAGGCGAGCACGGACAGGGCCAGCGGGCCGAGGACCTCCATCGTCACGGCGAGGCCCAGCGGAATGCGGTCCACGGCCTGGTAGAAGAGGCCGTTCATCGCGGCCATGGTGATACCGAAGACGACCACCGTGCCCCAGTCGGCGCGCGAGTGCCCGCGCAGCCGGGGCCGGCAGACCAGGAGCAGCACCACGGCCGCCACGACGAGCCGCAGGGTGACCACGCCGAGCGCGCCGGCCCGCGGCATCAGGCTCACCGCGAGCGCCCCGCCGAACTGCACGGAGACGCCTCCCGCGAGCACCAGCCCCACCGGCCCGACAGAACCGCGTCGGCCCGGCCCGCGAGGCGCCGACGACGCGGACTTCGGCGCGGTCGCGGCCGGGGCCGGGGAGGAGGGGGCGGTGCGGGCGGGGTTCACGGGGCCTTCCAGGGGGACTCGAGTCAGGGAATGTGCAGCATGCTGTACCTAACGGTCCAGGGTAGTGCACTCGACCGGGTGTGTGAACCCTTGACGAATCCGTCCGAGAGGCCTGTCAGACCGTGGCATCCGGAGCCCCGCCCGGGTTCACTGCCGAGGTGGAGAAGTAGGTCGACGAACTGGTCCGGGCCGCTGAGGCTCTCTACATCCACGGGCCGGCGTACGAGGGGGCCGGATGAGGGGGCAGAGCATGCGTTCGTGGCGGGCGGATTCTTCGTTTACATGATCGCGCCACGCTCGGAACTCGTCTGCCCGGGCGGGAGCCCGTGCCGACCGACTCTGCTGATCAGCTGAGGGCATTCTCCGCAGCCGCGGTGACGAAGGCCGCGAACGCCTCCGGCGTGACGGCGAAGGCTCCGGCTTGGGGGTTCTTGGAGTCGCGGACGGCTATGTGGGGGGTGAGGTCGGCGACCTCGACACACTGACCTCCGGTGTCACCGCTGTACGAGGACTTACGCCAGGTCGCGCCCGTCAGGTCCAGGTTCGTTCCCATAACGCTCCTCCATCACGCGGGCGATCAGGGCCGCCGAACCCTCAGGGGGAAGCGCTGCGGCCTGCAGTTGATCGTAACGGACCGAACCCTCCTTGACGGCTTCAGGATTGGCCGTCATGTGCCCCCGGACAAAGTCCTCGGTGTAGACGACGTCGGGGTCTTTGTTGAAGCGCAAAAGGGCGAAGGAGCCCATCAATCCAGTGTGCGCACCAGCTTCGAAGGGAAGCACTTGCACCTTCACCCAGGGCCGATCCCGCAGGGTCAAGAGGTGTGCGAGTTGATCCCGCATGACGCCCTGACCGCCGACCTCCTGATGCAGCACGGCCTCGCTGAGCACTACCCAGGTCGCTGCGGGTTCGTTCCGATGCAGGACGCGCTGTCTTTCCATCCGCGCTGCAACCTTGGCATCGAGCCCCGACTCGTTCCGTACGCGCAGCACTGCGCGGGCGTATGCCTCGGTCTGAAGCAAGCCGTCCACCAACTGCGCCTGGAAGGTCGAGATGTAAGCCGCCCGCGCCTCCATCTCCGCATACGGCTGAAACCAACCAGGCAACTGGCTCCGCAGTACCAGCCCCACCAACCGCGAGAACAACCCGTCCGTCCCCAGCGCCGCATCCAGCCGCTCCGAGAAGTCCCGCTGGGGCACCTTCGCGGCCGTCTCGATCTGGCCGATCAGTGACCCGGTGCAGAAGACGACCGACCCGAGCTGCGCCAACGTGAGACCCGCTGCCTCCCGCGCCCTGCGCAGCTCATAGCCGTAGTAGTCCAACGGCGACGCACTCGGGTCGAGTTCACGGCTTCGCATGCCGACCACCTCCCATCACGCAGAGTAGCCATATCCGCACACAGGGGTGGCCGGATGTGGAAAACAAATCCGTGCAAGCATGCTTGATTGTTTCCTGGCCCGCTGCCATGCTCCTCAGCGCACCGCCACGCACACCGTCGTGCCCCGAGGGGAGCGCATCGTGTCCGACGTGTCGTCAGTGATCGACGATCTGGGCCGGGAGGGCGAGGAACTCGACCGGCTGGTCGCCGAGTCGGGTGAGGAGCGCTGGGCGCTCGCCACGCCCGCCCCGGGCTGGACCGTCGCCCATCAGATCGCGCATCTGGCCTGGACCGACCGGGCCGCCCTGGTGGCCGTCACCCGGCCGGAGGCGTTCGCGGCGGAGGTCGAGAAGGCGCTCCGGTCGCCCGGCACCTGGGTCGACGAGGCCGCGCGCGAGGGAGCCGCGCTGCCGCCCGCTCGGCTGCTCGCCGAGTGGCGCGAGAGCCGTGCGGCGCTCGACCGGGCCCTGCGCGAGGCACCTCCCGGCGTCCGTCACCCCTGGTTCGGCCCGCCGATGTCGACCGCCTCCATGGCCACCGCCCGTCTCATGGAGACCTGGGCCCACGGCCTGGACGTGGCCGAGACGCTCGGTGTCCCGCCCACCCCGAGCGACCGGCTCCGGCACATCGCCAGACTCGGTTTCCGTACCCGTGACTTCGCCTACGCGGTCCATGAACTGCCCGCTCCCGCCGAGCCGTTCCGTGTGGAACTCGTCGGTCCGTCCGGAGAGGTGTGGACGTACGGTCCCGATGACGCCGCGCAACGCGTCACCGGTCCGGCGCTCGACTTCTGCCTCCTGGTCACCCAGCGAGCGCACCGGGACGACCTCGGCCTGCGCGCCGAGGGCCCGGACGCCGACCGCTGGCTGGACATCGCGCAGGCCTTCGCGGGCCCGCCGGGCGCCGGACGCCCGCCGAAGGGGGCCACCGCGTGAGGCCCCTGCGCATCGGTAACGCCTCCGGCTTCTACGGCGACCGCTTCGACGCCCTGCGCGAGATGCTCACCGGCGGCCCCCTCGACGTCGTCACCGGTGACTACCTCGCCGAGCTGACGATGCTGATCCTCGGCCGGGACCGCCTCAAGAACCCCACCGGCGGCTACGCGCGCACCTTCCTGCGCCAGTTGGAGGAGTGCCTGGGCCTCGCCCACGCGCGCGGGGTGCGCATCGTGACGAACGCGGGCGGCCTGAACCCCGCCGGACTCGCCGACGCCGTACGCGAGCTGGCCGATCGGCTCGGCATCCCCGTCCGGGTCGCGCACGTCGAGGGCGACGACCTCACCGCCTCCCACCCCGGCACCCTGGCCGCCCACGCCTACCTCGGCGGCCACGGCATCGCCACCTGCCTGCGCGAGGGCGCCGACATCGTGGTCACCGGGCGCGTCACGGACGCCGCACTGGTCACCGGGCCCGCCGTCGCCCACTTCGGCTGGACGCCGGACCAGTACGACCGGCTGGCGGGCGCCGTGGTCGCCGGGCACATCCTGGAGTGCGGGACGCAGGCCACCGGCGGCAACTACTCCTTCTTCACCGAGCTCCCGCCCACGGCTCTGCGCCGCCCCGGCTTCCCGCTCGCCGAGATCCACGAGGACGGCAGCAGCGTGATCACCAAGCACGACGGCACCGGCGGTGCCGTCGACGTCGGCACGGTCACCGCGCAGCTGCTGTACGAGACGACCGGCGCCCGGTACGCGGGCCCGGACGTCACCGCCCGCCTCGACACCGTCCGGCTCACCCGGGAGGGAGCCGACCGGGTGCGTGTCGAGGGCGTGCGCGGAGAGGCGCCGCCCCCGACCCTCAAGGTGGGCCTGAACCGGCTGGGCGGCTTCCGCAACGAGGTCGCCTTCGTGCTGACGGGGCTCGACATCGAGGCCAAGGCCGCGTACGTCAGGACCCAGATGGAGGAGGCCCTGGCGGCGGCCAAGGCCCGGCCCGCCGAGGTGCGCTGGGACCTCGCCCGCACCGATCACCCCGACGCCCCGACCGAGGAGACCGCGAGTGCCCTGCTCCGGCTGGTCGTGCGCGACCCGGTGCAGGAGACGGTGGGCCGGGCGCTCAGCGGCGCCGCGATCGAACTGGCGCTCGCCAGTTACCCCGGCTTCCACGTGCTCGCCCCACCGGGCAACGGCTCCCCCTACGGGATCTTCGAGGCAGTCCCTGTGGACCGGGACACCGTCGGCCATGTGGCGGTTCTGCACGACGGCCGGCGGATCCCGGTGCCGAGCGCCCACGACACCCGCGTACTCGACGACGTGCCGGAGCCGCCTCCGCCCGAACCGCTGCCGCCGGGCCCGACCCGCCGGGCACCCCTCGGTCTGGTCGCGGGGGCCCGCAGCGGCGACAAGGGCGGTGACGCCAACGTCGGAGTGTGGGTGCGCACGGATTCGGCCTGGCGATGGCTGGCCCACACGCTCACCGTCGACCGCTTCCGCGCACTCCTGCCGGAGACGGCCGGCCTGCCCGTCGTACGTCACGTCCTGCCGAATCTGCGCGCCGTGAACTTCGTCGTCGAGGGCCTCCTCGGCGAGGGCGTCGCCGCGCAGCACCGCTTCGACCCGCAGGCCAAGGGCCTGGGCGAATGGCTGCGTGGCCGCCACCTGGACATACCGGAGGACCTGTTGTGACCGTCCTTGCCTCGGCCCTGGACACGGGCGGCCCCGAGTACCGGGCCAACCGCGAGGCCATGCTCGCCAAGCTCGCCGAGCTGGACGCCGAACACGCCAAGGCGCTGGCGGGAGGCGGCGAGAAGTACGTCGAGCGGCACCGCGGACGCGGCAAGCTCCTCGCCCGTGAGCGGATCGAACTGCTTCTCGATCCCGACACCCCCTTTCTGGAGCTGTCGCCCCTGGCCGCCTGGGGCAGCGACCACACGGTGGGCGCCTCGCTCGTCACCGGCATCGGTGTCGTCGAGGGTGTCGAGTGCCTGATCACCGCCAACGACCCCACCGTGCGGGGCGGCGCCAGCAACCCGTGGAGCCTGAAGAAGGCCCTGCGGGCCAACGACATCGCGCTCGCCAACCGGCTGCCCTGCATCAGCCTGGTGGAGTCCGGGGGCGCGGACCTGCCCTCCCAGAAGGAGATCTTCATTCCCGGCGGCGCGATCTTCAGGGATCTGACCCGCCTGTCCGCCGCCGGGATCCCCACCGTCGCCGTCGTCTTCGGCAACTCCACCGCCGGAGGGGCCTACATCCCCGGAATGTCCGACCACGTGATCATGGTGAAGGAACGGGCCAAGGTCTTCCTCGGCGGACCTCCGCTCGTGAAGATGGCCACCGGCGAGGAGAGCGACGACGAGTCCCTGGGCGGCGCAGAGATGCACGCGCGCGTGTCGGGCCTCGCGGACTACTACGCCGTCGACGAGCAGGACGCCCTGCGCCAGGCCCGCCGCGTGGTCGCCCGCCTCAACCACCGCAAGGCGTACCCCGATCCCGGCGCCGCGCTCCCTCCCCTGTACGACGAGGAGGAACTCCTCGGGATCGTGCCGGGCGACCTGAAGGTGCCCTTCGACCCGCGCGAGGTCATCGCCCGTGTCGTCGACGGCTCGGACTTCGACGAGTTCAAACCGCTGTACGGGACGAGCCTGTGCACCGGCTGGGCCACCCTGCACGGCTACCCGGTCGGGGTGCTCGCCAACGCCCAGGGGGTGCTCTTCAGCGAGGAGTCCCAGAAGGCCGCCCAGTTCATCCAGCTGGCCAACCAGCGCGACATCCCCCTGGTCTTCCTGCACAACACCACCGGCTACATGGTCGGCAGGGAGTACGAGCAGGGCGGCATCATCAAACACGGCGCCATGATGATCAACGCGGTGTCCAACAGCCGGGTCCCGCACCTGTCCGTGCTCATGGGCGCCTCGTACGGGGCGGGGCACTACGGCATGTGCGGGCGGGCGTACGATCCGCGCTTCCTGTTCGCCTGGCCCAGCGCCAAGTCCGCCGTCATGGGCCCCCAGCAGCTCGCCGGCGTCCTGTCGATCGTCGCCCGCCAGTCCGCGGCGGCCAAGGGCCGGCCCTACGACGAGGACGCCGACGCCGCCCTGCGCGCGATGGTGGAGCAGCAGATCGAGTCCGAGTCCCTGCCGATGTTCCTGTCCGGGCGGCTGTACGACGACGGGGTCATCGATCCCCGCGACACCCGCACCGTCCTCGGCCTGTGCCTGTCCGCGATCCACACGGCGCCCTACGAGGGCGCGCGTGGCGGATTCGGCGTCTTCCGGATGTGAGGCCCCGTGATTGATTCCGTTCTGGTGGCGAATCGCGGCGAGATCGCCTGCCGCATCGTCCGTACCTGCCGCGAGCTGGGCATCCGTACGGTCGCCGTGCACTCGGACGCCGATGCGCACGCCCTGCACACGCGCGTGGCCGACGCGGCGGTACGGCTGCCGGGCACGGCGCCCGCGGACACGTATCTGCGCGGCGACCTGATCGTGCGGGCGGCCCTCGCGGCCGGCGCCGACGCGGTGCACCCCGGGTACGGCTTCCTGTCCGAGAACGCCGGCTTCGCACGCGCGGTGCTGGACGCGGGCCTGAAGTGGATCGGCCCGCCCCCGGAGGCGATCGAGGCGATGGCCTCCAAGACGCGGGCGAAGAAGCTGATGGGCCTGGAACCCCTGGCCACGGTCACCGCCGACGACCTGCCCGTCCTGGTCAAGGCGGCGGCCGGCGGCGGCGGACGCGGCATGCGGGTCGTACGGGACCTCGCCGACCTGGACGCGGAGCTGGCCGCCGCGCGCGCCGAGGCCCTGGGCGCCTTCGGCGACGACGAGGTCTTCGTCGAGCCCTACGTGGAGGGCGGACGCCATGTCGAGGTGCAGGTGCTCGCGGACACCCATGGAACGGTGTGGACGCTCGGCACCCGCGACTGCACCCTTCAGCGGCGCCACCAGAAGGTGATCGAGGAGGCCCCGGCGCCGGGCCTCGCCCCCGAACTCACCGACTCCCTGTGCGCGATGGCGGTACGCGCCGCCCGTGCCGTCGACTACGTGGGCGCGGGCACCGTGGAGTTCCTGGTCGCGGACGGCCGGGCGCAGTTCCTGGAGATGAACACCCGGCTCCAGGTGGAACACCCTGTCACCGAGGAGGTGTTCGGGGTCGACCTGGTGGCGCTGCAGATCCGGATCGCGGAAGGCGCCGCCCTCGACCACGAGCCCCCGCGCGCACGTGGCCACGCGATCGAGGCCCGCCTCTACGCCGAGGACCCGGCGCGGGGCTGGGCTCCGCAGACGGGGACCCTGCACCGCCTGGCCGTGCCGGGCGTCCGCCTGGACACCGGCTACGCGGACGGCGACACGATCGGCGTCCACTACGACCCGATGCTCGCCAAGGCCGTCGTCCACGCCCCCACGCGCGCGGAGGCCGTCCGACGGCTCGCGGGCGCCCTGGAGCGGGCCGAGATCCACGGCCCGGTGACCAACCGGGACCTGCTCGTACGCTCCCTGCGGCACGAGGACTTCACGGCGGCCCGTATGGACACCGGCTTCTACGACCGCCACCTGGCGGGGCTGACCGGGCCCGCCCCCGACCCGTACGCGCCCCTGGCCGCCGCTCTCGCCGACGCACACGGCCGCTCACGGTTCGGCGGCTGGCGCAATCTGCCGTCCCAGGAGCAGGTCAAGCGGTACCTCGTGGCCGGTGAGGAGCGCGAGGTGCGCTACCGGCACATCCGCGAGGGACTGGCGGCGGACGGGGTCCGGGTCGTGCACGCGGACGCCGATCTCGTGGTCCTCGAAGTGGACGGGGTGCGGCGGAAGTTCGCGATGGCCCGGTACGGCGACCAGGTGTACGCCGGAACGACCGCCCTCACCGCCCTGCCCCGCTTCCGGGAGCCGATTGCCGACCACGCCCCCGGCTCCCTGCTCGCGCCGATGCCGGGAACGGTCGTACGCGTCGCCGAGGGCCTGGCCGTCGGATCGTCCGTACGGGCCGGGGAGCCCCTGTTCTGGCTGGAGGCGATGAAGATGGAGCACAAGATCACGGCTCCGGCGGCAGGCACACTGACCGCCCTCCCGGTGGCCCCCGGGCAGCAAGTGGAGTTGGGCACGCTCTTGGCCGTGGTCGAGAGCGACCAACCCTAGAGGCACGGGGCTGTACCGACATGCGGCGACCGCCGCGTGAGCGCGAGCAACCACACACAAGCCGCACCCGGAGGAATCGCATGACCACCCTCATCGAGTCCGAAGAGCACAAGGCACTACGAACCGCGGTAGCCGCCCTCGGCAGGCGCTACGGCCGTGAATACCTCACCCGCACCGTCGCCGAAGGCAAACCCCTCGCCGAACTCTGGTCCGATGCCGGGAAACTCGGCTACCTCGGCGTCAACCTGCCCGAGGAGTACGGCGGCGGAGGCGGCGGCATCACGGAACTCTCCATCGTCCTCGAGGAACTCGGCGCCGCCGGCTCCCCCCTCCTCATGCTCGTCGTCTCCCCGGCCATCTGCGGCACAGTGATCTCCCGCTTCGGCACCGAGGCGCAGAAACACGCCTGGCTCCCCGGACTCGCCGACGGCACCCGGCTCATGGCCTTCGGCATCACCGAACCCGACGCCGGCTCCAACAGCCACCGCATCACCACCACGGCCCGGCGCGACGGCGCGGACTGGCTGCTCACCGGCCGCAAGGTCTTCATCTCCGGTGTGGACATGGCCGACGCGGTGCTGATCGTCGGCCGCACCGAAGACGCCCGCACCGGACGGCTCAAACCCTGCCTGTTCATCGTCCCGACGGACGCCGAGGGCTTCCAGAAGCGGCCCATCGACATGGAACTCAACGCGGCCGAGAAGCAGTTCGAGCTGGTCCTGGACGACGTACGGCTGCCCGCCGACGCGCTCGTCGGCGACGAGGACGCCGGGCTGCTCCAGCTGTTCGCCGGTCTGAACCCCGAGCGCATCATGACGGCGGCCTTCGCCATCGGGATGGGCCGGTACGCGCTCGGCAGGGCCGTCGAGTACGCGCGCGACCGTACCGTCTGGAAGACGCCCATCGGCGCCCACCAGGCCATCGCGCATCCCTTGGCGCAGGCGCACATCGACCTCGAGCTGGCCCGGCTGATGATGCAGAAGGCGGCCCGTCTCTACGACGCGGGCGACGACATCGGCGCGGGCGAGGCCGCCAACATGGCCAAGTACGCCGCGGGCGAGGCCTGTGTACGGGCCGTCGACCAGGCCGTGCACACCCTCGGTGGCAACGGCCTCACCCGCGAGTTCGGGCTCGCCTCGCTCATCACGGCCGCGCGCGTGGCCCGCATCGCGCCCGTGAGCCGGGAGATGGTGCTCAACTACGTCTCCCACCAGAGCCTCGGCCTTCCGAAGTCGTACTAGAAAGATCGTCCGCCGGCACCCGGGGAGCAGCCGTGACCGAACTCGTCCATGCCACGCACGACCGCGGCATCACCACCCTCACCCTCGACTCGCCCGGCAACCGCAACGCCCTCTCGGCCGCGCTGGTCGGGGACCTGGCGGACGCGCTCACCCGGTGCGGTGAGGACGACGACGTACGCGCCGTGGTCCTCACCCACACCGGCACCACCTTCTGCGCGGGCGCCGACCTGCGCGACCCCCCGCACCCCGACGCGCTGGTCGGGCTGCTGCGGCGGATCGTCGAGCTGCGCACACCCGTCGTCGCCCGGGTCACCGGGCACGTACGGGCGGGCGGCCTCGGCCTGCTCGGCGCCTGCGACATCGCGGCCGCCTCCACCGGCGCCACCTTCGCCTTCACCGAGGTCCGCATCGGGGTGGCCCCCGCCGTGATCTCCCTGCCCCTGCTGCCCCGCACGGACCCTCGCGCACTCGCCCGCTACTACCTCACCGGTGAGCGCTTCGGCGCCGCCGAGGCCGTGCGCACCGGACTGCTCACGGCCTCGGGCACCGACGTCGACGAAGTCCTCGCTCCGGTGCTCGCCGGACTGCGCCGGGCCTCGCCGCAGGGTCTGGCCGAGACCAAGCGGCTGCTCACGGCTACTGTGCTGGAGACCTTCGACCGGGACGCGGCCGACCTGACCGCGCTCTCGGCCCGGCTGTTCGCCTCCCCGCAGGCCCGCGAGGGGATGACGGCCTTCCTCGAGAGACGGGATCCCGTATGGGTGGTGTGAGCACGGCCGAACGCGTTCCGAAGCAGGACCGCAGCAGGGTCACCCGGCAACGGCTGCTCGAAGCCGCGGTGGCGTGCCTCGCCGAACACGGCTGGGCGGGCTCCACGGTCTCCGTCGTCGCCGAACGCGCGGGCGTCTCCCGCGGCGCCGCCCAGCACCACTTCCCGACCCGTGAGGACCTGTTCACGGCGGCCGTGGAGTACGTGGCCGAGGAGCGCTCCACGGCGCTGAGGGCGCTGTTCCCCGGGGGTGCCGCCGACCGTTGTGCGGTGGTCGCGGCGCTGGTCGACCTCTACACCGGGCCGCTGTTCCGCGCCGCCCTGCAGCTGTGGGTCGCCGCCTCCAACGAGGAGCAGCTGCGCTCGCGTGTGACGGAACTGGAGGCCCGCGTCGGCCGTGAGACGCACCGCATCGCGGTGGATCTGCTGGGCGCCGACGAGTCCCGGCCCGGCGTGCGGGAGACGGTGCAGGGGCTGATGGACATGGCCCGCGGCCTGGGCCTTGCGAACCTCCTCACGGACGACGCCGCCCGACGGGAACGGGTGGTCGCGCAGTGGGGGGCCCTGCTGGAGGAGGCACTGGGCTGAGCCGGCGGGTGTGACCGAACAGGCACCGGGAGCGCGGCCGGGGAGCGTTACCCTTGGCCCATGCTTCCGATGCTCGTCCGACGCCGGCACGTGGACTACGTGCGCGTCACGAGCATGGGCTGTCGGCCTTCCGCCTGATCCAGCCCCCTCTTCCTCCTTCCGTGGCAGCCAGGGGCCCCGCCCCACCCCCGGCGGCCGCCCCGTGCCCCCGTACACCCTGCGGACGCACCTCATGACGAACCCGTCGTACGACCAACTCCCGATCATCGATCTCTCCGCCGCCGACCGTGGCCCCGAGGCCCGGGCGCTGTTCCACGCGCAGCTCCACAGCGCCGCCCACGACGTAGGCTTCTTCCAGCTCGTCGGGCACGGTGTCAGCCGGGCCGAGACCGAGGCCCTGCTCGGCGCCATGCGGGCCTTCTTCGCCCTGCCCGAGGCGGACCGTCTCGCCCTGGACAACGCGAACTCGCCCCACTTCCGGGGCTACACGCGCATCGGCGACGAACGCACCGCCGGCGCCCGCGACTGGCGCGACCAGCTCGACATAGGCGCGGAACGGCCCGTCCATGCCCCCGGTCCGGGCGAGGCCCCCTACTGGTGGCTCCAGGGCCCCAACCAGTGGCCCGCGGCCCTTCCCGAGCTGCGCACCGCCGCGCTCGCCTGGATCGACCGGCTCGGCAAGGTCGCCGAGCGGCTGCTGCACGAGCTGCTCGCCGCGATCGGCGCGGCCCCCGACTTCTACGACCCGGTCTTCGGCGACCGCGCCCATCCCCACCTCAAGCTGGTCCGCTACCCGGGCAGCGCGGACGACGGCGCCGACCAGGGAGTGGGCGCGCACAAGGACTACGGCTTCCTGACGCTGCTGCTCCAGGACCGGGTCGGCGGGCTGCAGGTGCAGCGCGAGGACGGGCGGTTCCACGACGTGCCGCCGCTGGAGGGGGCGTTCGTGGTGAACCTGGGCGAACTGCTGGAGGTGGCCACCGACGGCTATCTGCTGGCCACCAACCACCGGGTGGTCAGCCCGCCCGGCGCCACCGAGCGGTTCTCGGTGCCGTTCTTCTTCAACCCGCGCCTGGACGCCCGTATCGAGCCGCTGCCGTTCCCGGGTGCCTCCGCCGCACCCGGCATCACCGCAGACCCGGCCAACCCGCTGTTCGCCGAGTACGGCTACAACGAGCTCAAGGGCAAGCTCCGGGCCCATCCGCGTACCGCCGAACGCCACCACGGGGCCCTGCTCACACCCGCGTGACCCCACGGGACGCCGCACGCCCGGGCGCCGTACGCCCGGGCCGGCGGACGAGGGTCCGGTTCAGCGGGCGATGGCGGCGTAGCCCTCGATCTCCTGGGGGCTGCGCGGGCCGGGGCCCACATAGCGGGCCGACGGGCGCACCAGGCGGCCCGTGCGCTTCTGCTCCAGGATGTGCGCCGACCAGCCGGCCGTCCGGGCGCAGGTGAACATCGATGTGAACATGTGCGCGGGGACCTCGGCGAAGTCCAGGATGATCGCCGCCCAGAACTCCACGTTCGTGGCGAGGACACGGTCGGGGCGGCGGTTGTGCAGCTCCTCAAGGGCCGCCTTCTCCAGAGCCTCCGCGATCTCGAAGCGGGGAGCGCCCAGCTCCCGGGCCGTGCGGCGCAGCACTCGCGCCCGCGGGTCCTCGGCGCGGTACACGCGGTGCCCGAAGCCCATCAGCCGCTCGCCGCGGTCCAGGGCCTGCCTCACATACGCCTCCGCGTCCCCGGTCCGCTCGATCTCCTCGATCATGCCGAGCACACGGGAGGGCGCCCCGCCGTGCAGCGGTCCGGACATGGCACCCACGGCACCCGACAGCGCGGCCGCCACGTCCGCGCCCGTGGACGCGATCACCCGGGCCGTGAACGTGGAGGCGTTCATGCCGTGCTCGGCGGCCGACGTCCAGTAGGCGTCGACGGCCGCGACGTGCTTGGGGTCCGGCTCGCCCCGCCAGCGGATCATGAACCGCTCGACGACGGAGTGGGCCTTGTCGATCTCCCGCTGCGGCACCATCGGCAGCCCCTGGCCACGGGCGGACTGGGCGACGTACGACAGCGCCATGACGGCCGCGCGGGCGAGGTCCTCGCGGGCCTGCTCCACGTCGATGTCGAGGAGCGGTTTCAGGCCCCACACGGGGGCGAGCATGGCGAGCGCCGACTGCACGTCCACCCGGATGTCACCGGAGTGCACCGGGATGGGGAACGGCTCGGCGGGCGGCAGCCCGGGGTTGAATGCCCCGTCGACCAGCAGCCCCCAGACATTGCCGAACGAGACGTGGCCGACCAGATCCTCGATGTCGACGCCCCGGTACCGCAGGGCACCGCCCTCCTTGTCCGGTTCGGCGATCTCCGTCTCGAACGCGACGACTCCTTCGAGCCCGGGTACGAAGTCGGACATCAGGCGGCTCCTCGTGATGTGTGCGGCGGATGTGGTCGGTGGAATTCCCGTCGGCCCCGGTCCCCGGCCCGGTGGGACGGACTCGGGCGGTGGACGTCGGCTGCGGGACGTGGGGTGCCCATCCCGGTTCCACGGTCTTTCACGGTCGTTCTCGAAGACTCGCGGTCCAAAACGGTCACTCCGGTGATGCCCCGATCGGTCGGCGGTCACCCCATCCGAACGGCATCAGCACGATATCCCCGGGTGTCACCTTTGGGGAGAGCAAGCGGCACTCAGTGCCACGCAGTGATGAACCGCACCCCTCTCGGGGAGCCGCGGAAAATGCGGCAAGATGACGGCGTGACCGACCGCCGCCCGGACGAACCGGCATCCGAACCCGCAGCCGAAGCCGGATCCGCATCCCCCGCCCGGCCCGCCGTCCCCTCCGCCGAGGCCCTCTGTGCCGCCGAGGCCGCCGCGGCCGCGGCCTCGGCCGCCGCGGAACCCGTCCTCGAACCCATCGTCGAACGGGCGGCCGAAGGCCCCGCCGAGGAACTCGCCCACAACCCCGCCGAGATGCGGGCGCACTACCGCGCCGAGGGACTCGACGAGACCTCGCTCGCCGCTCACCCCATGGACCAGTTCGCCCTCTGGTTCAAGCAGGCCGCGCAGGCCGCCGTGGCCGGGATGATCTACGAGCCGAACGCGATGGTGGTCTCCACCGCGGACGCGGACGGCCGTCCCAGCTCGCGCACGGTCCTCCTGAAGCAGTACGACGACCAGGGCTTCGTCTTCTACACCAACTACGACTCGCGCAAGGCCCAGGACCTGGCGGCCAACCCCGGCATCTCGCTGCTCTTCCCCTGGCACCCCATGGCCCGCCAGGTCATCGTCATCGGCACCGCGCACCGCACCGGCCGCGACGAGACCGCCGCCTACTTCCGCACTCGCCCCCACGGCTCCCAGCTCGGCGCCTGGGCCAGCGCCCAGTCCTCGGTCATCCGCACCCGGGCCGAGCTCGAGACCGCCTACGAGGAGCTGAGCGCCCGCTACCCGGAGGACTCCCAGGTCCCGGTCCCGCCGCACTGGGGCGGCTTCCGCGTCGTCCCGGAGACCGTCGAGTTCTGGCAGGGGCGTGCGAACCGCCTCCACGACCGGCTCCGCTATGTCGCGGAACCCGACGGGAGCTGGCGGGTGGAGCGGCTCAGCCCCTGAATCCGCCCCGAACGCAGACGACCCGCGAGCTCTGGTCCCCCCGCCTGGCGGCGGAGAAGCCGGCCGGACGTACCGGCGAGCTCGCGGGTCGGGTGACTGCGTTGGATTAGGCCGGCTGCACGTATCGCATACGCGCTGGTCCGGCACCGCAACGGGTGTGGTGACGGGCCGCTAGCCCGCAGCCACCTCCGACGTCCGGTGTGCGTACATGCTCCGAACCACCTCCTTTCTTCGGTGCTCCCCACCCTAAGAACCGGTTCGCGACCGTTCAACGGCTTTTTTCCTAAAGACCGGCGGCGCTGCTCGGAGCGGTTCCCCGCACGCCGGGAACGAGGCCGGAGCCGAGGCAACGATTTCGTCGAATCTTTTCCGAAGCGTATGTGTGCTGGGTCACGTTCGAGTTGAATGAGAGGCAGTGAGGGGACAAGCGCCGTACGTACGGACGCAGCAGCCTGCAGGGGGTTCCAGGTGAGTGCTTCCAGGCGTAGGGGGACCACGGACGAGCTGGGTCCGGGCGAGCCCGAGCGAGACGGTTCCGATCTTCTGGCCGCGCTCCTCGACGGGATGGACGCGGCGTTGTGCGCCTTCGACGCCGAGGGGGTCGTGACCCACTGGAACCGCGAGGCCGAGCGGATTCTCGGCTGGGCCGCCGCCGAGGCCGTGGGGCGGCACGGATTCGCCGGCTGGGCCGTGCGGAGCGCGGACGCCGCGGAGGTCGAGGCGTGGCTGATGTCCGCGATGCGGGCCCCCGGACGTCAGGTGCATGAGTTCGCGCTGCTCACCAAGGACGGCGGGCGGGTGCTGGTGCGTACCCAGTCCGCCGCCGTGCGAGGCCCCGACGGGAAGCCCGCCGGGGTCTACTGCGCCTTCAGCGAGGTCCATGCGCAGATCGACCTGGAGCGCTCCATCGCGCTCAGCGAGGCCCTGTTCGAGGACGCGAGCTGGGGCGTGGTGCTGGTCGACGCCGACCTGCGGCCCGCCGTCGTCAACGCCCACGCCGCCCGGGCGCTCGGCATCGGTCGCACGGCCGTGCTCGGACGGCCGCTCGGAGAGCTGCTGACGCAGGGGATCGAGGAGCTGGAGAGCGCGCTGACGCATGTGCTCGCCGAGGGTGCCCCGCCCGCACCGGCCGAGATGTGGGTGAGCGTGCGCACGGCGGAGGGCGAGAAGCGGCGGTGCTGGCGCAGCGGCTTCGTACGGCTGGCCACCCCGCTCGCGGAGGAACCGGCTCCGCTGGGTGTGGGATGGCTTTTCCAGGACGTCACCGAGGCCAAGCAGAGCGAGCAGGAGGCGGCGCTGCTGCGTTTTCGCGCCAGCCAGCTGCACCGCGCCGCGCGGGCGGCCGCCGAGTGCGAGGACCCGGCGGAGGCGGCCACCGTCCATCTGGACTTCGCGCTCGCCGGATTCGCCGATCACGCCGTGCTCGACCGGGTGGCGGGCGGTCCGGTGGCGGACGGGGAGGGCCCGGTACGCCTGGTGCGGGCCGCCGAGACACCGGCCGGCGCACCCGGCCCCAGCCTGATCGGCGGAAAGGCCGGGCTGCCCGTCCGGTACGCCGAGGGACACCCGGCCCTCCAGTGCGTGGAGCGGGCCGGATGCGTGCGGGCCGGCGCGGGCGCGCTGGACCCGGAGCGGGCACGGGAGTGGGCGCTCGCCCGGCAGTGGCCCCCGGACGCGGTCCACGCGCTGTGCGCGGTGCTCCGCAGCCGGGGCCGGACGCTGGGGGTGGTCACGTTTCTGCGGGGCGCCGGACGCAGCCGGTTCGAACGCGCCGACGCGGTCTACGGGGAGGACGTGGCGGTACGGATCGCCGCCGCCCTGGACCTGGCCGACCTGGCTCAGGACGCGGGGTAGCCAGGCCCGGCACGGTGGGTGCGGCAGGCTATTGCTGCCGGTAGAAGATCCGGTCGCCGTACTCCCGCAGCACCCGCACGTTCCACTCGTGGCCGCCGTCGACGTTCCCCGATCTGAGCAGCGGCGGCTCGATGCCGCGGCCCGCGAGGTCGGCCGCGGCCGTGGCCATGACCGCCTGGAGCAGGGCCGTGGTGACGACGGTGGAGGCGGGGGCGAAGGGCGCGGGGATGGTGTCGAGGGTCAGCTCGGCGTCCCCCACCGCGATCTTCGAGTCGAGCACGAGGTCGCAGTGGTCCTTGAGGTACGTGCCGGAGGCGTGCCGCGACTTCGTCTTCGAGGCGTACGCCACCGAGGTCACCCCGATGACCTTGACGCCGAGGGCGCGGGCGTTCATGGCCATCTCCACCGGGAGCGCGTTGCGTCCGGAGAGGGAGATGATCACCAGCAGGTCGCCGGACCGGAGCGGGCTGGAGTCGAGCACCGCGCTCGCCAGGCCGTCGACCCGCTCCAGGGCGGAGCCCAGGGTGGCCGGCATGACGTCGACGCCCACGACACCGGGGACCGCGAGCAGGTTCATCAGGGCGAGGCCGCCCGCACGGTAGACGAGGTCCTGTGCGGCCAGCGAGGAGTGCCCCGCGCCGAAGGCGAAGAGGCGGCCGCCGGAGGCGACGGTGTCCGCGATCAGGGCCCCCGCCGCGGCGATCGGCTCCGCCTCCTCGTCCCGCACCCGCCGTAGCAACCCGATCGCCGCGTCGAAGAACCGCTCGGCCGGAGTGCTCCCCTGCCGCGGCTCCCCGCCCGGCCGCTCGCCGCCCCCCGGCTCCTCGCCCCTCGGCCTCTCGCTCATCGGCGGCGCCCCCTTCGTAGTCTCGGTGTCTCGATCCCGGCGGACGGCGCCCACACGGCACACCGACCACGCACCGGCGCCCGTGACGGCCCGTGTCGCGGATCACGTTGCGGTCTGGACCAGTGTGATGTCAACACGGCACCCGCGCGGGCGGACGCGCTCCCGTACCCGCCGCCGGGGCCCCGTAACCCCTCGGTTGCCTCGCCGCGCCCCGGTTGTCGGTGGGATGCGTCAGAATTGAATCCAGGGCCAGCGCACGAGCCGGTGAGCCGTGGAGCCTCCGGCAGATCTCATCGAGGGGCACGTATGTCCGGACTGATCGACACCACGGAGATGTATCTCCGCACCATCCTCGAGCTGGAGGAGGAAGGCGTGGTCCCCATGCGCGCCCGCATCGCCGAGCGGCTGGACCAGAGTGGCCCGACGGTCAGCCAGACGGTGGCGCGGATGGAGCGTGACGGTCTGGTGGCGGTCGCGGCGGACCGCCACCTCCAGCTCACGGACGAGGGCCGTCGCCTCGCCACCCGCGTGATGCGCAAGCACCGCCTCGCCGAGTGCCTGCTGGTCGACGTGATCGGGCTGGAGTGGGAGCAGGTGCACGCCGAGGCGTGTCGCTGGGAGCACGTGATGAGCGAGGCGGTGGAGCGCCGTGTCCTGGAGCTGCTGCGCCACCCCACCGAGTCGCCGTACGGAAACCCGATCCCGGGCCTGGAGGAGCTGGGCGAGAAGGACGGCGCGGACCCGTTCCTGGACGAGGGCATGGTCTCGCTGGCCGACCTCGACCCGGGCACGGACGGCAAGACGGTCGTCGTGCGGCGCATCGGCGAGCCCATCCAGACGGACGCGCAGCTGATGTACACGCTGCGGCGGGCCGGCGTGCAGCCCGGCTCGGTGGTCAGCGTGACGGAGTCCGCGGGCGGTGTTCTGGTCGGCAGCGGCGGGGAGGCCGCCGAGCTGGCGTCGGACATCGCGTCCCACGTGTTCGTGGCCAAGCGCTGAGCGGTTCCCGCGTCGAGAGCCGTACGGGCCCCCGCGGCCCTCAAGCACCCTGGCACACGCGGCTTTCACGCCGCGTCCGCCAACTCCTGTGACTCGAGAGGCAGTTGTGGCGGTCTTGCGATCCCGCCGGAACCAAGATTCAGTGTGTGGAATCGCAGCGCTTTGGCCGTTCGCGTGCGAGGCTGTCGCATGGGGCATATGACCTGAGGGCTCTTGGCCGGTGGGTGACAGGGATGTCGCCTGGTCAGGAAGGGGGCGGGCGGATGTGCCACGGGCATGGGGTGAGCCCCGGCGCCCTTGGGCGCCGGGGCCTGTCCTCCCCTGTTCCGACCCGGAGCCCCGAGCTCTCAGGGTCGTCCCCCTCGGACCGGTTTTCCCCGAGCGGTCCGCCTCCCGCAGAAGATCTCCCCGCGCAGACGACGGCCAATCATCGAGGGGGGTCACTCGAAGGAGGGGTGTTGCCGCCGGAAACCGCATTTTCGAATAGCCATTCGATAGCGTGGGCGTGACGGTCTCATCGGACCGTGCGCTGTAACAACCGGCGCACTGTGCGTCAGACGCAGCAGAAACAGCAGGAGCAGCAGGCCGACAGCGGCAGCAGGACGACAGCGGCAGCAGGACGAGCGCGTGGACCGGCCGCGCGAAGCGGGGCGAGCGGTCCGAGCGGAGCAGGGGGGGTGCCTGGAGGATGGTGCGGCGCATCGACGTGACGGGAGCGGGCGGCGTACGCCTCGCCGCATGGGAGTTCGCCGACCCTCCCAAGACCGGGGAGAGCGAGCGTGTGCCCGGCGTGCTGTTACTGCACGGGCTCATGGGGCGCGCCTCGCACTGGGCGGCCACAGCCCGCTGGCTGTCCGAGCGCCGGCGCGCCGTCGCGCTCGACCAGCGCGGTCACGGCCGGAGCGGCAAACCGCCCGAGGGCGACTACACCCGCGAGGACTATGTCGACGACGCCGAGGCCGCCGTCGAACAGCTCGGCCTCGCCCCGGCCGTCCTCATCGGCCACGCCATGGGCGCCCTGACCGCCTGGCAGCTCGCCGCCAAGCGCCCCGATCTGGTCCGCGGCCTGGTCATCTGCGATATGCGGGCCTCCGCGCTCGGCGCCGCCTCGCAGCGCGAGTGGGAGAGCTGGTTCAAGTCCTGGCCCCTGCCCTTCGCCACACTCGCCGACGTCCGCAAGTGGTTCGGTGAGGACGACCCCTGGGTGGAGCGCCCCAATCCGGCCCGCGGCGCGTTCTATGCCGAGGTGATGGCCGAGTCCGCGGACGGCTGGCGTCCCGTCTTCGAACCCGAGCAGATGCTGAAGTCCCGCCAGACCTGGGTGTACGACGCGCACTGGGAGGAACTGGCACAGGTGCTGTGCCCGGCCCTGGTGGTCCGTGGTGTCGACGGCGAGCTGGGCCGTGCGGAGGCCCAGGAGATGGTGCGCGTCCTGCCGCACGGCCGGTACGCGGAGGTGCCCGACGCCGGCCACCTCGTCCACTACGACCAGCCCGAGGCGTGGCGCGGCGCGATCGAACCATTCCTGGACGGCCTGCTCATCCCGTCCTGACGGGGCGCCCGGCCGCTGACCGCACCTGCCGGCCCGCCGACGACGGCCGCCGGGACCCGGGCTGATCCGGAGAAACCCCTAGCCCTTGCTGACCGCCGCCAGGATCTCCGGCAGCCGTCGTGCCGTCCGGGGAGCCGCGAGGCGCAGGCCGAGAAGGAGGAGCAGCGCCCCGTACGCGGCACCCGCGGGCAGCAGCAGCCAGCTCCACCGGTCTCCGCCCGCCGTGACGTTCAGCCAGATCGTGGCCGCGATCACCGGTGAGGACAGCAGGGCCGCCGAGACCATGCCGCCGAGGATGGAGATCCAGGCGAGCCCGGCCTGCCCGGGAGCCACGTTCTTGTAGCCCTCCTGCGGGATCGAGTACGGGAAGCGGGCCGAGGACCAGGCGCCGGTGGCCAGCATCGCGCCGAGCAGGGCGAAGGACAGGCCGAGCACCTCGGGCAACTTGGGCCAGTCGTCGAGCAGCGCGGTGGTGACGACGGTGACGAGGGTGGCGTACGGCAGGGTGATCAGCAGCAGGGCCAGCGCACGGCCGCGCAGTTCGGCGTAGGCATCCCGGGGTGAGGAGATCGTCATCGCGACCATCCAGAAGGCGGAGGTGTCCTGGCCGAACTGGTTGTACATCTGGATGCCGAGCATCCCCGCCGCGAAGCAGGCGAAGTAGAGGGAGCCGGTGCCCTGGAGGGCGTTGAAGACCGGCACGATCAGCCCGATCGCGAGCGAGGTCACCCATGCCGCCTTGGTCTTGGGGTCGCGCCACACATAGCGCAGACTGCGCTCCATCACCGTGCCGGTGCGGCCCGGGGGCAGCAGCCGGGACAGCCCCGCCGAGCCGCGCTCACGGGGGCCCGGGTCGGCGGCCTGGAGTGTGGATGCGTCCGGGGCGGTCATCAGCTTCGTCAGACTGCGCGACCACAGGGTCCCCAGCCCCGCCACGGCGGCGGCGCTCAGCGCGAGCTGGGCGAGCCCGGTGCCGTAGGAGCCCTTGCTCACGGAGTCCACCGCGCCGATCGCGGAGGCGGGCGGGATCCAGCGCAGCACGTCTCCGACCGGGTCCAGCCGCCCCAGTCCGGCCGTTCCCAGCCGCTGGGCGCCGAAGTTCACGAGCTGGGTGCCGACCGCGACGACGAGCCCGCTCAGGACGGCCAGGTCGCGGCCCTTGCGGCTGGTCAGCAGCCGGACGTTGGCGGCGGCGACGGCCCGTGCGAGCGCCACGCACACCAGCAGGGCGAGGACGACGGCGGCGACGGCCGTGGCGTAGGCGGCCGCCCCGTGCGCCACGGCCAGCACCGAACCGGCGAGCAGACACAGCGTGAACAGGGGCCCGATGCCGACCAGGGACGCCGCCAGCAGGGCCCGTATGAGCGGTTGCGGGCGCAGCGGCAGCATCACCAGGCGGGTCGGGTCCAGCGTCTCGTCCCCGCTGGGGAAGAACAGCGGCATGACGGCCCAGCCCAGCGCCAGGATTTCGGCCAGCAGGACGGCGATGGTGGTCACGTGCGCGCTGCCGCGCAGGGCGATCAGACCGATCAGCTGCAGGGCGGCGACCAGGATCACGACGACTACGGACGTGAGGTACGCGGCCCGCCGCCCCGCGGACTGCCGCAGCCCGTTGCGCAGCAGGGACAGCTTGAGGCGTACGACGGTGGCGGTGAGCTCGGCGGTGCTCATCGGGCGCCGCCGCCGAGCCAGTCGAGGTCGGTGCCGGCGCTGCGGGCGCGCGCACCGACCAGCTCGAGGAACGCCTGCTGGAGCGTGGGCGCGCCGCCGCGCACCTCGGCGAGCGGCCCGTGCGCGCGGATGCGCCCGGCGGCCATGACCGCGACCCAGTCGCACAGCGACTCGACCAGCTCCATGACATGGGAGGAGAAGACGACGGTGGCGCCGGAGGAGGTGTACCGCTCCAGGACGCCGCGGATGGTCTGCGCGGAGACGGGGTCCACACCTTCGAACGGCTCGTCCAGGAAGAGGACTTCCGGGTTGTGGAGGAGGGCTGCGGCCATCCCGATCTTCTTGCGCATGCCGGTCGAGTAGTCGACGACGAGCTTGTGCTGGGCCCCGGCGAGGTCGAGGACGTCGAGGAGCTGGGTGGCCCGCTTGTCCACCTCGGTGCCGGGCAGTCCGCGCAGCCTGCCCGTGTACGCGAGCAGTTCGCGTCCGGAGAGGCGCTCGAAGAGGCGCAGGCCCTCGGGCAGTACGCCGATACGGGCCTTGACCGCGACCGGATCGTGCCACACGTCGTGCCCGGCGATCTCGACGGTTCCCTGGTCGGGTCGCAGCAGCCCGGTGACCATGGACAGGGTGGTCGTCTTCCCGGCGCCGTTCGGCCCGACGAGCCCGATGAACCGCCCGGCGGGCAGCTCCAGATCGATGCCCGCGACGGCGACCTGCTCCCCGTACCTCTTCCAGAGCCCCTGCACCCGTACGGCGGTCGCGCCCGCCCCTGCTCCCTCGGTCATAGGAGCACCTTAGGGGGAGGCGCGCCCCGGCAGGGGCGCGGGAGGGTGACCGTCCTGCGGCGCCGCCCCGTGGGGCGAGCGATCACGACGGGGGACCGGCAGCCGCCGGGGAACCCGCGTCCCACGGACGCTGCCGCGTACCGCCTACCTGTCCCTGCCGCACGCGTACGCCAACGGAGAGATCAGCTCCTCCGCGTCCGGCAGCCACCGGTTCGCCGGCGTCGGCCGGCAGGCCCACTGCACGGCCCCCCGAGATCCGTACCGGGTGGGCGGCGCTGCCACGTACCCGCCCTCGCCGAGGGTGACCAGGTCGAGGGAGGACGGCGACCAGCCCAGGTTCCGCACCAGGTCGGAAACCTTCGCCGAACCGCCGGGGAGGACGAAGAACTGCATGCGCCGGTCCGGCGTCAGTGTCGCCGGCCCGAGGGTCAGCTCCATCCGCTCCATGCGTGCGAGGGCGAGGAAGCCGGCCGTCTCCGGGACGTCGACGGCGTCGAAGGTGCGTCCGGTGGGCATCAGGATGGACGCCGTGGGCTGCTTGGACCACAGACGGCGTGCGACCGTCGCACTCCCGGTCGCCTGCGTCGCCCAGTCCTCGCGTGCCGGATGGGCGCCGGGCGTGGGGCACGTGGGCTGACCGCAGGAGCAGCGGTGCATCCCGTCCACGGCTTCCAGCCACGTTCCCGGGAACACCTCCCAGTGGCGTTCCTCGATGTAACGAACCGCGGCTTCCAGGAGTGAGTCGCCGCGCTGCTTCGGGATGTGGGCAGCTTCAGGGCCCGCGATGGTCTCTTCCACGATGAACTCAACTCTAGCCGTCACGCGGGGTTACGCCCGCCTACCGGGAGCCATCTCCCGCTCGGGGAATGCTTTTTGGGCATGCCCCCTTTGTCCCACATGCGCCGGGGAGGAGCACCGTTTCCGTGGGCGGGGCGCATGGATGCACGGGTGGGGGCGCGCGAGAGGAACGGCAGCGGGGGGTGGGTAACCAGGTGGAGGGGTACGGCATCAGTCTTTACCCCGGCAATCCTCGCATGTCTCGCATCAGAGGCATGTCCGCTGGGCATCGATCTTCAAGGCCGGATCTTTTCGGTGCACACGAAGGGTGCTCCTGCGGTCCGTCCGCTGAAGACACGTCAACTCGGTGCATGAGCAGGCACCGCAGCCACAGGGGGTACGCCATGGCCGCAAGGCCACTCGTCGCGCGACAGCCGAACGAACGGCTGCAGGCACTCATTCAGGAAGCGGGCTGCTCGAACGCGGGACTGGCCCGCCGGGTCAACATGTGCGGCGCGGAACACGGCCTCGACCTGCGTTACGACAAGACGTCGGTGGCCCGTTGGCTGCGCGGACAGCAGCCGAGGGGCCGGGCCCCGGCGATCATCGCCGAGGCGCTGGGCCGCAAGCTGGGCCGCACGGTCACGATCGACGAGATCGGCATGGCCAACGGCAAGAACCTCGCGTCCGGCGTGGGCCTGCAGTTCTCGCCGACGGTGCTCGGCGCCATCGAGCAGGTCTGCGAGCTGTGGCGCAGCGACGTCGGCCGCCGGGACTTCCTGTCCGGCTCGTCGGTGGCCGCGTCGGCGCTGGTCGAGCCGAGCAGGGACTGGCTGATCTCCGCGCCGGACGCGCAGGTCGCCCGGTCGGCCGGGCCTCGGGTGGGCCCGTCGGACGTGGCCGCGGTGCGCGCGACGACCCAGGCGCTGGTGGAGCTGGACCACCAGTACGGCAGCGGGCATGTGCGCCCCGTCGTCGTGCACTACCTCAACAGTGTCGTCTCGGGACTGCTGGCCGGCTCCTACCGGGAGGCCGTGGGGCGCGAACTGTTCGCCGCGGTCGCGCGACTGACCGAGCTCGCCGGGTACATGGCCGTCGACACCGGACAGCCCGGACTCGCCCAGCGGTACTACATCCAGGCGCTGCGGCTCGCCCAGGCGGCGGGCGACCGGGGTTACGGCGGCTATGTGCTCGCGGCCTCCATGAGTCACCTCGCCGCGCAGCTCGGAAACCCGCGTGAGATCGCACAGTTGGCGCGCGCGGCCCAGGAGGGGGCGCGCGGGCGGGTCACCCCGCGCGCGGAGGCTATGTTCCACGCCGCCGAGGCACGGGGGCACGCCTTGATGGGCGATGTGCGCGCCACCCAGCTCGCGGCGGGGCGCGCGGTCACGGCGCTGGAGGCGGCCGATACGGCGTCCGGGGACGACCCGGCGTGGATCGCCCACTTCGACCATGCGTATCTGGCGGACGAACTGGCCCACTGCCACCGGGACCTGGGACAGGCCGAGGCGGCGGCGCGGCGCGCGGAGGAATCCCTCGCCGGGCACCCCGAGTCACGGGCCAGGCGCCGGGCGATCGGCTATGTGCTGCTCGCCACCGCCCAGGTGCAGCAGCGCGAGGTGGAACAGGCCTGCCACACCGGCCTGAAGGCCGTGGAACTGCTCGCCTCCCTGCGCTCCAATCGCGGCGCCGAGTATCTGGAGGACCTGCAGCAGCGGCTGGAGCCGTACCGCGAGGAGGCGGTGGTACGGGAGTTCGGGGCCCGCATGGAGCTGGCAGCGGCGGCGTAGTCCCGGCGGGGTCGCGTGCCCGGTACCGGCCGCGGCGACCCGGGCAGGGCCCGCAGGAGCGTGGTGGCGTGACGGACGTGCAGGCGACCTGCCTGTTCGTCACGCCCTCGGCGCACCGCAGCACGATCTTCGCCCGCAGCGCGAGGCACTGGGCGGTCTTCCCCCGCCTCGCCCGGCCCAACCAACCGGGTCCGCTCGCCTCGGTCGGAACCAGCTCGGACTTCGGCCGACCGATGGGGCCCTCGTCCTCAGGCCCCGCCGGCCGCTCAGCCGTACGCCGCTCGGCAGCAGGGCCTCGATGCACCGGGCAAAGAAGGCACCAACCGATTCTCATGATTTCCGGCGCATGACACCAGCGACTTCAAGATGGTGGATCGTCTGGCCAAAGAGCGCGACATCATCGCGTCTTGAACCCGCAAACCACCCTTCCCGGCTGATCGCTGCCTCCAGTACTGCTGGTCTGTCCATGTACTCGACGACGGGGGAGCGGGATGAGCCAGTTCGGTGTCGACCCCGACACGCTGACCGACCTTGCTGGAAAGTTCGACAGGGAAGCGAAGGGCCTGGCGAAGCCGATCAACGACTTCGCGGCGACCGCATCCGAGATCGGAGAGGCCTTCGGCTTGCTCGGCGCCTGCGACGGTGCGGCGGAGAAGTACCAGACGCTGCTGAACAGCACCATCGAGGCACTCGGGCACCTGCCCGGGGTGCTCACCAGCGACGGCGACCGGCTGCGTCTCAACGCCGCCAACTACAAGGACTCGGACCGGACCGCCATGGACCACCTTCGTGCCGCGACCCAGCCGGCAGGAGGCCCGGCGTGAGCATCAACAGCTGGATCGACGGCAAGGTTCTGGAGATCCTCCAGGCCTGCGGCGTGGAGCTCCCGGGCGGCAACGGCGACACGCTCCGCTCGATTGCCCGCTCCTGGGACACCATGGGCACCGAGCTGACAGAGATCGTGCATGCCATCGACGTCGCCATCGGGGGCGTGGACAAGCAGGGCTGGCACGGTGAGGCCCGCGATGCCTTCGAGAGGCACTGGGGGGAGCAGAAGCGCGTCATCGAGGACGTCGCGCGCAACTTCCACCAGGTGGCCGACGGGCTGCGGGCGTACGCCGACGAGATCGACAAGATCAACGAGGAGATCATCGACATCTGCGTCGAGATTGCCGAGATGGAGGTGGCCGGCGCGGCGCTGTCCTTCTTCACCGGCTTCCTCTCCGACCTCGTCGCGAACACGGCCGTGGCCGCGCGGGTCGCCAGGATCGTCGACCTGGTGAAGCTCTTCACCTCGGCCGCTGAGAAGGTGGCGGCCCTGCTGGAGCGGTTCGGCGCGCTCAGCGAGGAAGGGGCGGCGGCGCTGGCGAGGGTGCTCACCAAGGTGGCTGAATTCAGTGCGAAGTTCCTCAAGAAGGGCGCGGAGAGCTTTGCCACGAACTTCGTGGCGGACTCGGGCAGCATGATGCTCAACCAGGCGCTCAACGGGCAGCCGATCACGGTGGGCCAGGATCTCTCCACCGCCGGCAAGGAAGCCCTGGGCACGGCCGCATTCACAACGGGCGGCGCGGCGCTGGCCGAGGGCGCCCACCTGACGGGCGCGGTCGGCAGGGTTCTCGGCGGCGAGGGCCGGGTCGGCAGCGCGGTCAACGGCTCGCTGGGCAACATCAGCGGCGGCCTCACGGCTGACGTATGGAACCACCAGGACGGCGCGACCATCGGGTGGGACGCGGCGACGAACGCTGTGACCGGAGCGGTCGGAAACGCCGCCGGCGACGCCCACTTCCATCACATGGAGGAACACGGCAGCCTCGGTGGCGAGAACCTAGGCGACAGGGGCAAGCTCGCCGACGCCGCGTACAAGGACTCCTTCGGCACCGGCCTCAACACGGCGGTCTACGCGGCCGGCTCCGGTATCGAGTCGGACTTCCAGAACCTGGCCGAGGACGTCGAGAAAGCGGGCGAGTGATCTGTGCACGGTGAGCTCGGGGACGTGATCCTGGCAGGGGTCGCGCACAACAACCCGAACTACGACCCGGGCTGGGGTCCCTTCTTCGCGGCGCTCGTCGTGATCGCCGGGTGCGTGATCGTCATTGCCGGTGGGGCCGTGTCCCTCGGCATGCGGCGCCTCGAAGGTCGCAGGAAGTGGGGCGATCACGCGGTCGGGCCGGTGATCCTCACGATCGGCCTTGCCATCGCCGGCCTGGGCGTCTGGCTGCTGTGACCCTTCCGGGACCCCGCTGCCCGGGGCGCCATGCCGTCGGTCGGGCGTCGTCGTAGGTCGCTGCCGGGTGGTTTGTGGCTGCTCGCGCGGTTCCCCCGCCCCTCGGCGGGACGCTCCGCCCCTGCTGCGTGGCACCCGGCTCCGGGGACCCGGTAGCGTGAGCCGACGATTCCGTAGGTTCCCCCATTCGTAGGAGTCCCGGTGACGCAGAGTGGACAGGGCGAGGAGCCCTCGGCGCGACCCGCGCGCGAAGGCATCGTGCTGCCCTCCGACGGCGGCGAGCCCTTGCTGCCGGGCATGACGGGCGGGACGAACGGTTCCACCGTCCCGGCGGGCGGCCACGACGGCCAGGCCGCCCCGGCAGGTGGACAGAGCTGGGGCCAGCCGTGGGGCCCGGGGCAGCCCGCCCAGACGCCGCCCGCCCAGACGCCGCCCGCCCAGAGCTGGGGCGGCGCCGACGCGGGGCAGTCCTGGGGTGCGCAGCAGTCCTGGGAGGCCACCGACCCGCGGACGGCCTGGGGCACCGCTCCCGCGCCGCAGCAGGGGGCCGGGCCCCTGCCGCCCGAGGGTGCGCAGCCGTCCCCGTACGGGACGCACGGACGGCCCGGCGCCCAGGCCGTACCGCACCAGCCGCCCTCCGCGCCCCTGCCGCCGGCGGACGAGGGCGCCACGCAGTACATCCCCCCGGTGACCCCCGCGCCCGACGAGGGCGCGACGCAGTTCCTCCCGCCGGTCGGCGCGGGAGCCCTGCCGCCGGAGATGCCGGCGGACGACGCGACCCGGTTCCTCGGGCGTGCCGGAGCCATGCCTTCCGCCGCCGGTCCCGACGCGCAGGCCACCCAGTACCTCCCGCCCGTGCCCGGGCAGCCGGGCCCGGCCCCCTACGGCGCGCCGCCGGCCGCCCCCGGCGCCGCCGGTCAGCCGCCCGCCGTGTTCGACAACCTCTTCCGCGACGGCTCGGGCGGCGCCGAGTCCACCCAGCACCTGCCGCGGTTCGACGCGGCGGGCGCACCGGGCGTGCCCGCGGGCTGGGCGCCCGAACCAGGCGGTGGCGACGAGGGCCGCGGCCGTACCCGCTCGCGCATCCCGCTCCTCGCGGGCATCGGCGTGGGCATCGTGGTCCTCGGCATCGGGGCGGGCGCCCTGCTCAGCGGTGGGGGCGGCGACGGCAAGGACAACCACGGCACGTCCGTCGCGGCGACCGGACCGGCCACGGACTCCTCGTCCTCTCCGGCCGACCCCGCCAAGGCGCAGGCCGTCGCGCTCGACAAGCTCCTCGCCGACAGCGGCAACAGCCGTGGCACGGTGATCAAGGCGGTGGCCGACGTCAAGGGCTGCCAGAACCTCGACCAGGCCGCCGGCGCCCTGCGCGACGCGGCGAAGCAGCGCAACGACCTGGTCACCCGGCTGTCCGGGCTCGCGGTGGACAAGCTCCCCGGTCACGGCGAGCTGACCGCTGCGCTCACCAACGCCTGGAAGGCGTCCGCGGCCGCCGACACCCACTACGCCGCCTGGGCCGACCAGGTCTCGGGCAACAAGAAGGGCTGCAAGAAGGGCCAGGCGCGCACCACCGGCCAGACCGCGGCCGGCAACCGGGCCAGCGGCACCGCCAGCGCCCAGAAGGCCAAGGCCGCGGGGCTGTGGAACGCCATCGCGCAGCAGTACGGCCTGACCCAGCGCCAGCCGACCCAGCTGTGACCGCCACGGGGCGCCTCACCCGGTTCTCGTGGTAGGGCGCCCCACCCGGGGGCCGGGGGCCGGGGCGCCTCACCCGGTGCCGGGGCGGGGCCCCTTACTCGCTCGTCGCGTTCTCCAGCGTCTTCGACACGTTCACAAAGCCCTTGCGCGCCCCCACCAGCTGCCCGTCACGGACGACCTGGAAGGTCACGTCCGAGTTGATCAGGCGCGGGAAGTCGACGACCGCGGTCAGGTCCTGGAAGCGCCACCTCAGGGACGGCGTCAGACCGCCCGTGTCCACTTGCAGGCCGTTGTCGAGGGCCGCGCGGATCGTCCGCGCCGTCACCTCGCCGTTGCCGAGCGACTCGACCGCCTTCGTCAGGACGGTGTACGCGATCCAGGTGGTCTGCACCCCGGCGTCCGCCGGATCGATCCGGTTGTCGCCGAAGGCCTGCTCGCGGATCACCTTCTTCATCGGGTCCCAGCGCGCGTCGGAGGCCTCCGGGTACCAGCTGGTGACGTACGCGCCCTCGTAGGGCCCCGACTTGCCACCCGACGCGTCGATGGCGGACTGGTCGACGCTGCCGAGCACGGAGGCCGTGCCCACCGCCGGGTACCCGTCGCTCAGCCGGCGGAAGGAGTCCATGAAGGTGCCGGTGCGCTCGTCGAGGGAGGGCACCACGCACCCCTTCTTCTGCGGGTTCGCGGTCGCCTTCTGCAGTGCCTCCTGTGCCTGCACGTCGAGGGCGGTGGCGTCCTCGGCGGCGCGCACGTCGACGACCGGATCGTGGCCGCCCGCCTTCAGCCCGGAGTCGAGCAGCAGCGGAAGCTGGTCGCCGGCGATGGTGTCGGGCCGCACCAGCGCCACGGGACCGCACTTCCCGCCCAGCTCCTCGCCGAGTCCGGCCAGCAGCGCGGGCTGACCGCCGTTGACGGGATAGGAGAGCACGCTCTTGAACTCGTCGTCGGTGAGCCCGTAGCCGCCGATGTAGGGGATGCCCGCCGACTCCAGCGGGGACAGGAAGGAGGACGCGTACTGACTGTAGGAGCCGACGACCGCGACGACGTTCTCCTTGACGGCGGTTCGGGCGCATTTCGCCGCGCCCACGTAGTCGTTGTGGTCGTTGCAGGTCAGAACGTTGAGCTTGCGGCCGCCGAGTCCGCCGTGCGCGTTGACGTAGCGGGCGTACGCCCTCGCCATGGCCGGCATGCCCGGCTTGTTGGTCGCCGAGGTCTTCTCCGGCGCCCAGGTCATGACGGTCACGGTGTCGTCCCCGGATCCCCCCGTGGTCCCGGGGACGACACCGCACGCGGCGGCGATCGACGCGACCGCCACCAGCGCGCCCGTGGAGAGCAGGGCCGCCCTGACACGGGGACTCGCTGCTCTGCGGACGGAGCCCTGCACGGGGGGGAGGGCGGGGGAGGAGCTGGTGCGTCGCCTGCCGGTCATGGACATGCACGATTCCGCCACATAGCTAACCCAGGAGTGATCCCCGCTCAACGGAAGGTGACCTGGAGGTGAATTACGGGGGCCGGTGATCCGTATTTAACGGGGAACGTACGATCGATGACCGTGCAAGGTACGGAGAACTCTTCCCGTCGCGGCCGTCGCTCCTCCACCATGGGCGGCATGCCACTCAACGACATGCCGTGGTGGCGCTGGCGCAGCAATGTGCGCTCCGCGCTGCACATGCTCTCCGACCCGGTGTTCCAGCGAGAAGTCTGGCTGGCCCGTGTCGACGGATACGGCGACGTCACCGACGCCGTGTACCGACTGGTCGAGGACACATGGCTGGACAACTGGTCGGCCGAGAAGTACGTGGGCACGATCTTCCGCGACTCGCAGGAGGCGGCCCTCGTGGACACGGCCGTCCTGCGCGTGCTGCGGATCATGCACCAGGTCGGGCCGGACGCGCCGGTGGAGGCGTACCTGGACAATCACGGCTGGCCGGAGGCGGTGCGAGCGGCACGCGACGCGCATGTGCGGCTCGCGGCAAGCGACGGTGAGGACCCGGACGCGCCCCCGCGGACGCTGGAGGTGCTGCGCATCCTCACGCGGACGGCCTAGCCCTCCCCGCTGTGCCGTCCGGGTGGCGGGACGGCGCCCCTCCGGGCCCGCGGACATGAGACCCTGGCGTGCATGAGTGAGCAGTCCTCCCGAGCCGCGGCCCGCGCCGACCAGTACATCCTCACCCTCTCGTGCCCGGACAAGCAGGGCATCGTGCACGCCGTGTCGAGCTATCTCTTCATGACCGGCTGCAACATCGTGGACAGCCAGCAGTTCGGAGACCACGACACAGGACTGTTCTTCATGCGGGTCCACTTCTCGGCGGAGGCGCCGGTCACCGTGGACAAGCTGCGCGCGAGCTTCGCGGCGATCGGCGACTCCTTCCAGATGGACTGGCAGATCAACCGGGCCGACGAGAAGATGCGCGTCATCCTGATGGTCAGCAAGTTCGGCCACTGCCTGAACGACCTGCTCTTCCGCGCCCGGACCGGCGCGCTGCCCGTCGAGATAGCGGCCGTCGTGTCCAACCACACCGACTTCGCCGAGTTGGTGGGCTCGTACAACATTCCCTTCCACCACGTACCTGTGACGAAGGACACCAAGCACGAGGCCGAGGCGCGGCTGCTCGAGCTGGTCCGCGAGGGCGACGTCGAGCTGGTGGTCCTGGCCCGCTATATGCAGGTGCTCTCGGACGACCTGTGCAAGCAGCTCAGCGGCCGGATCATCAACATCCACCACTCGTTCCTGCCGAGCTTCAAGGGCGCGAAGCCGTACCACCAGGCCCACACGCGCGGGGTCAAGCTGATCGGTGCCACCGCGCACTACGTCACGGCCGACCTCGACGAGGGCCCGATCATCGAGCAGGAGGTCGAGCGGGTCGGGCACGATGTGACACCGGACCAGCTGGTGGCGGTCGGGCGCGACGTGGAGTGCCAGGCGCTGGCGCGCGCGGTCAAGTGGCACGCCGAGCGCCGGATCCTGCTGAACGGCCGGCGCACGGTGGTGTTCGCGTAGGGCCCGGGTCTACATCCGGCTCAGGGACGCGGCCGCGAACAGCACGTCCCTGATCGCCTCCCGGTCGCCGAGCTGCCCCGCGGCCGCCTCCTCGGGCGGCACATGACCGGCGGCCAGCCGGCAGAACTCCGCTCCGTCGAGCGCGACATGCGCCACCTCGCCCTCGGCGGAGGCGACCGCGCCGTGGGGGTCCCCCCACTCGAGCGAGGCCGAGAGCGCGGGAGCGTCGAGGGCGATCAGCCACTCGCCGCCGCCCGAACCCTCGATCTCCAGCCGCAGGCTGCGCCCCGGCTTCCCCGCCGGAACCAGGTGCCGGGCGCGGGCGGGCGAGGCCAGCCCGGCTCGCCGCCGTGCCGCGAGCACGGCGGGCAGCAACCGCGCCGCCAGGTCGATCATCCGGTTCAGATGGCGCGGCGCGGGCGGCTCGTACGGATAGTCGACGGCGCCCGCGATGTCCTCCGCGTGCACCCAGCACTCGAAGGCCCGGTCCAGCATCGCGTCGTGCAGCGGCAGCTCGAACCCGCCGTACGGCACCGAGAGCTTCCCGGCCCCGCCGGTGAACGAGACCGTCCGCACCAGTTGGTGACTCTGCTCGCGCCAGGGAACGCGCACGGACCGGGTCGGCGGGAAGTGGGAGTCGCGCCAGTACGCCTCCGTGCGTCCTCGCGGCGTGGCGGACCCGGCGGCTCTGCCCGCGAGCGGGTCGTCGAGCCCCAGCGCCACCGCGACCAGCCCGTCCACGGCGAGCAGATGCGCGATCACCCCGGCCACGGTCGTACGGCGACTCGCCGGCCGTCTCCCGTCGAACCACCGCAGCCGTACGGGCGCGTGCCACTCGGCGTCGCCTATGTCCTGGAGCAGGGGGGCGTCCAGGCGCGCGGCCTCCGCGTCGTACGGAGCGGCCCAGTCCGGCAGCGGGACACGGGGCGGGCGCCGGTCCAGGCAGCTCTCCAGAACCCGGGTGCGCAGGGCCGGATCCAGGTCCAGGCTCTCCGGGCGCTGCAACAGCCCCACGGCCTCGCGCAGCCGCCGCGCCTCGTCGGCGCACGGGCCGCAGCCTCCGAGGTGCACCTCCACGGCCGCGGTCTCCTCCGCCGAACAGGCGGCGAGTGCCCAGGCCCCGAGCAGCGACTTCAGCACCCGGTGCTCGAGCACGGGCGGATCCTGGGACGTCACGCGGCCCCCGGTTCGTCAGGGGCGGCGTCAGGCTCCGAGGGGTCCGTGTCGTAGGCCGTGGACAGCAGCTGGAGGCCGAGGCGGAGACGGCGGCGGGCCTCGTCCTCCGTGATGCCGAGGTCGGTGGCCGTCTGGCGGTAGTCCCGGCGCTGGAAGTAGGCCCGTTCCAGGGCGGCGCGCAGCGGTGCCGGCATCGAGGTGACGATGTAGTCCGCGCGGGCCGTGACCGAGGCGTGGCGCACCTTGTGCTCCAGTTCCTCGGGGGTGCCCCGGGCGTCCCGGGCGAGCGCGGCGGTCTCGGTGGCGCGCAGCCGCTGCACGGCGAGCCGATGGGTCAGCATGGCGACCCAGGAACGCAGGGGACCCTGCTTCGGGTCGTACGCCTCGGGGTTCTGCCAGACGTGGGCGAACACCTCCCGCGTGATGCCGTCGGCCGCTTCCTCGTCGCCGAGCACGCGGTGGGCGAGGCCGTGCACGAGCGAGGCGAACCGGTCGTAGCACTCGCCGAGCGCGGCCGCCTCGCCGTGGGTGAGCCGCTGCTGCATCCTGCGGTCCCACCGGGGCGGTGCGTCCTCCTTCGCCATGCGGCCCCTCCTCCCCGTTCCCGCCCGGCGCCCCGGTCCGGCCCAGCCTGTGGCCCCTGCCTCCTCGAATGTAGTCGGCACGTCGGACAGTGCACGCCCCTTTGCGGCAATGTGCGCCCCTTGGCGCGCCGCAGGTGATAGAGGGAACCGCGCGGGGACCGGAGCTTCGGACGGCGACTCCCATCGACGGCCCCCGATCGGGAATGACCGGACCGGATCGTTACCGACCGAATTGGCTCATCTACCCCGCGCTTTCGATCGATAGTTCCGTGTTTCATGGAGAGGCGTTGGGGCAGCCACGCTGAAGGAAGCGTAGGGATGGCTTCCGTTTTGTCGGGACGCAAGCGAGCGGGAGGCGTGGCGGTGACGCTCAAGGTGACCTACGGGGAGCGCGGTGAGTGGGCCGTGCTCCATGTCGCGGGCGAATTGGACCTGGTGACCTCCCCGGTGCTGCGCCAGCGGGTGCACGACGCCGTGGCGGACGGCCGCCACCGCGTCGTCCTCGACCTGTCGGAGGTCGTCTTCTGCGACTCCAGCGGCGTCGGCGTGCTCATCGCCACCCGCCGGCTGATCCGCTCCTGCCGCGGCGGGCTCAGACTGATCCTGCCCGGACGCAGCGCGGTGGAAGGATCCCACGTCAACCGTGTCCTCGCCGCCCTGGGGGTGCGCCGTCTCTTCGAGGTCTACGCGGATGTCGTCTCGGCCACCGACGAGGAGTCACGCCCTCTCTCCGCCTAAGCCCTTGCGCTCCCCGCGTGAGCCCTTGCGCCCCCCCGCTTTCAGTCCTTGCGCCCACGCGCGACGGCGCGCCCGGCGCAACCGGGTCAACGGAACGTCGCAGGACAGCCACACTGTTGTCCCAGAATTCCTGCGGTCTTGGTACAAGCGTCGTTTTCCGTCTCCCCGCACGCCTGCGGCATCGTACGCTCCGTGCCAGACGCACCACCCGACCTCATGTAAGGCGGCCCGAGAACACCATGGTCAGCACCGAGTACGAGCGCAGGATCGCCGCCCGGTTCGCCACCTTCGACCAGGACGGCAACGGCTATATCGACCGCGAGGACTTCAGCGCGGCCGCCAAGTCCGTCCTCACCGAGTTCGGCACCGCTGCCAGATCCGAGCACGGTCAGGCCCTGTACGCCGGGGGTGAGGCGTTCTGGCAGGGCATGGCCGGCATAGCGGACCGGGACGGCGACCAGCGCATCACCCGTGAGGAGTTCGTGGGCAGCGCGGTCAAGCGGCTGCGCGACAACCCCGAGCGGTTCGCGGAGATCGCCCGCCCCTTCCTGCACGCGGCGCTCGCCGTCGCGGACGGTGACCACGACGGCCGGGCCACCGTGCAGGAGACCGTGCGTGTCCTCAGGGCGCTCGGGGTGGGCGAGGACATCGCCCGTGCGGCCGCCGAGGCGCTCGACGCGGACGGTGACGGCAAGGTCGGGGAGACGGAGATCGTGGCGGCGTTCGCGCGCTACTTCACCGTGCCGGAGTAGCGCTCCCGCAGCTTGTGCTTGAGCACCTTCCGCAGGGTGTCGTTCCGTGGAAGGGCGTCCACCACCTCGAGCCGCTCCGGCAGCTTGTGCACGGACAGCCCTTCGGCGCGCAGATAGGAGACGACCGTGCCCAAGGTCAACTCGGGTGCGCCGGGCTGACGTTCCACCACCGCGCAGACACGCTCGCCACACTCCTCGTCGGGCAGGCCGATCACCGCCACGTCCCGCACCGCGTGGTGCCCGTGCAGCAGGTCCTCGATCTCCCTGGCCGAGATGTTCTCGCCCTTGCGGATGATGACGTCCTTCAGGCGCCCGGTCAGCACCAGATGACCGCTGTCGGTCAGGTGCCCGAGGTCGCCGGTGGCGAAGAACCCCTCCTCGTCGAAGGCCTCCGCCGTCCGGGCCGGGTCCAGATACCCCTGGCAGACGGCTTCTCCCCGTAGGCGTACCTCGCCGTCGACGATCCGTATCTCCATCCCCTCGGGCGGCCGTCCCTCCGTCGTCGCCAGGTTGGTGGCCGAGTCGTCCGGCCGCCCCATGGTGATCATGGGCGCCTCGGTCATGCCGTACCCGTGGGCGAGCTGCACCCCCATCTCGCGCACGACGCTGTGGTAGAGCTCGGGCGGCTTGGGTGCCCCTCCGCCCGCCAGCAGCCGCAGTGTCGGGATGAGCGGGACCCCCGGCTGTTTGCGCTGCTCGGCGAGGAACATGGAGTAGAAGGCGGTGGATCCGCCGGCCACCGTCACCCCGTGCCTGCGGTAGCCCTCCAGCGCCTCCGGCAGCGCGAACCGCTCGAACATCACCGCCGGGAAGCCGTACAGCAGCAGCATCACCGTGTAGTCGGGTCCGCCGATGTGCGCGTACGGGAAGGCGATCGAGCCCACGTCGCGCTCGGACAGGCGCAGTGCGTGTGCGAGGCAGGACCCGCCCGCGATGAGCGAACGGTCCGTGTGCAGCACCCCCTTGGGGTCGGAGGTCGTCCCGGAGGTCCAGTAGATCCAGCGGACCGAGGTGCCGTCGGCGGGCGGGGGAGGCAGCACGGACGGGTCCCCGTCGGGCAGGTCCTCGCCGTCGTACGCCCGGAAGACGCCCCGTGCGCCGAGCCGCCGCGCCATCGCCGTGTGGTCGAACCCCCGCCAGGTGCCCGGCACCGCGAAGAACTCCGCGCCCGCCCGGTGGAGCGCGAAGCCGACCTCACGTTCGCGGTGGAGGGGGATGACCGGCGTCTGGACGGCCCCGAGGCGGGCCAGCGCGAAGGACAGCAGGGCCGTCTCGATCCGGGTGGGCAGCTGCCAGGCGACCACCGTGCCCGGGCGTACGCCCATGCCGTACAGCCCGGCGGCCACCCGCTCGGCCCGCTCGCACAGCTCGCCGAAGCTCAGGGAGCGGTCGTCCTGGAGCAGGACGGGCCGGTCGGGGGTGAGGGCGGCACGCCGGGCGGCCAGTTCCCACAGTGTCCGGGAGGTGCCCAGCGCGTGCGCGGTGTCGTTCACATCGACCCCCTCCTGGCTGACGGTTAGTCAGATAGTGCGCAGAGCGTAGGACCCTCCGCCTTGCCGGTCCAGGGGTGCGGAGTTAATCTGCATCCCGGTCGATCTGACGAACCATCAGATAGCGCTGCGACAGGGGAGGGGCCCGTACCCATGCCGAGCACGTCGGACCTGGACCGCTAGTGGAACTCGCCCACTCGCCCGAGGAGGAGGAGTTCCGGGCCCGGCTGCGGGCGTGGCTGGCCGAGGTGCTGCCGACCCTGCCCCCGAAGCCGTCCCCCGGCGACTGGCCCGCCCGGCGCGCCTACGACCTGGGCTGGCAGCGGATGCTGTACGACGCCGGATACGCGGGTCTGCACTGGCCCGTCGACGCGGGCGGACGGGGAGCCACCCCCACCCAGCACCTGATCTTCCTGGAGGAGACGGAGAAGGCGGGCGCCCCCTATGTGGGGGCCAACTTCGTCGGGCTGCTGCACGCCGGACCGACGATCGCCGCCGAGGGCACCCCCGGGCAGCGGGCGCGCTGGCTGCCGCCCGTGCTGCGCGGCGAGGAGGTGTGGTGCCAGGGGTTCAGCGAACCGGACGCCGGCTCCGACCTGGCGTCGCTGCGCACGCGCGCGTGGCGGGACGGCGACACCTATGTGGTGAGCGGGTCCAAGATCTGGACCTCCCACGCCGAAGTGGCCGACTGGTGCGAGCTGCTGGTCCGTACGGATCCCTCGGCACCGAAACACCGGGGCATCACCTGGCTCGCGATGCCCATGGACGCGCCGGGCGTCACCGTACGGCCGCTGCGGACGCTCGCGGGGTCGAACGAGTTCGCCGAGGTGTTCCTCGACGAGGTGCGGGTGCCGGTGGCCAACCGGGTCGGCGCCGAGAACGACGGATGGCGCGTGACCATGGTGACGCTGTCCTTCGAACGCGGCACGGCGTTCGTCGGGGAGGTGGTGGCCTGCCGCCGCCTGCTGCGCGAGCTGGCCCGTGCGGCGTACGACAGCGGCCGCTGGGACGACGCTCCGCTCCGGCGGCGGCTGGGCCGGCTGAACGCGGAGTTCCGCGCCCTGTGGCGGCTCACGCAGTGGAATGTGAGCGAGGCGGAGAGGACCGGGGGAGTGCCGGGCGTCGGAGGCTCGGTCTTCAAGCTGAGGTACTCGCACGCCCGTCAGGAACTGTTCGACACCGCCGCCGAGGTGCTGGGCACCGGCTCCCTCGACCTCGACCACCCCTGGGTCCTCGACCGGTTGTCCTCGCTGTCCTACACGATCGCGGCGGGCACGTCGCAGATCCAGTGGAACATCGTGGCCGAACGCATTCTGGGGCTGCCGAAGGGGCGGTGACGCACTCGTGCGCTTCCAACTGACCGACGAGCAGGAGGCCCTGCGGGCGGGCGTGCGCGCACTGCTGGCGCGCCGCTTCGGCCCGGACGCGCTGCGGGCGGCCGTCGGGCGGCCCGGTGTGCTGGACCGCGCGCTCTGGCGCGAGCTGGGCGCGGCGGGCCTGTTCGCGCTGCGGCTGCCGGAGGCGGAGGGCGGGGCCGGAGGGGGGCTGCCCGAGGCGGTCCTGGCCTTCGAGGAGGCGGGCCGGGCCCTGCTGCCGGGTCCGCTGGTGGCCACGCACCTGGCGGCGGGCGAGGTGGCGGGCGCGGCGAGCGGCGAGACGGTGGTCACGGACGTGTCGGGCGGCCTGGTGGAGTGGCTGGCGCAGGCGGATGTCGTACGGGGGGACGCGAGCGGCGCCGTACCGGTCCGCTCGGTGGATCCGCTGACGCCCCTGCACCGGGCGGCGAAGGCGGCCCGGGGCGCGACCCCCGCCCCGGATCCGGTGGCCGTCCTTCTCACCGCCGCCGAGCAGCTGGGCGGCGCCGCGCGGACCTGCGAGCTGGCGGTGGCGTACGCACGGACCCGGGAGCAGTTCGGACGGCCCATCGGTGCCTTCCAGGCGGTCAAGCATCTGTGTGCGCAGAGCCTGGTGCGGGTGGAGACGGCCCGGGCGGCGGTGTACGCCGCCGCGGTCACCGCCGATCGCCTCGACATCGCCACGGCCCGTCTGCTCGCCGACGAGGCGGCCGTCCGCGGGGCCCGCGACTGCCTCCAGGTGCACGGCGGGATGGGCTTCACCTGGGAGTCCGAGGTGCATCTCTTCCTGAAGCGGGCCTGGGTGCGGACCCACCGTGCGGGGCTGAACACGTACGGTGATGACACGCTTGCGGAGGATCTTCTGTCCGGAACGGCCTAAGGGGCTCTGTTCAGGCATTCTTCGGGATGTGCCGTCGTGGGTGTCGCGGATTGTGGCAATCCGTAATCACAGAGCGTTGATATCGGGTTGTGTCCTATGCGTGACTTGTCACGGGCTGGAGTCGGCGCGGGGCTCCGGTACCTTGTGTGAAATGCGAGTGGTCCCGAGCATGAGCCATACCGGCGCGGCCCCTGTGGCGGCGCCGGATCCGGCGATGCGTGCCGCTCGCGGGGCGGTGCGGACCCTCGCACCTGCCTGTTCGACTCCCCATGGCAAGCGTCGCACAGTATGCCGTACGCGTACTCCTTCGCGCTGGAATATGCCCGAAGCGCTTGTTGGGGTGACTGTACGTCAACCATGCTGTCGTGCAAGGGAATCACGGTCCGTGATCCTGGTTCCTGCCATGCAGACGATGACCACGATCGTGGCGCTCGTGAGGCGCGAGGCGATGTGTCCGCCGGTTCGGATGGTGTGAGCGGTGCAGGTGCTTCAAGTGCAGCTGGAGGTCCGGCCCGACCCCGCGGAGGTGGGGCGAGCGCGCAGGTGGGCCCGCTCCCGGCTCGCCGGGTCGGGGATAGGCGCGGACGAGCCGCTGGCCGAGACCTTGATCCTGCTCGTCTCCGAACTGGTCACCAACGCCGTGGTGCACACCGGCTGCCCGGCCGTGCTGCGCCTGCTGCTGACGGGTGTCCGGGACGACTCCTCGGGTGCCCCGGCCGGCACCGTCCGTCTCGAGGTGGCCGACACCAGCGCCCGCCCACCCGTCCCGCGGCACGCCCGGGGTGACGAGACCGGGGGCCGCGGCCTGGAACTTGTCGACGGGCTCGCCGACCGTTGGGGCTGGGACCCGGAGGGCCCGGGCAAGCGCATCTGGTGCGAGGTGGACCGCTGTACCGCGGGAGTCGGCCGCCGGATCACGGCATGCACGGCGGAGTCGGCGCTCGCCGACCTCGCCTGCGGTGCGGTCTAGACGACAGGCCCTGGCGTACGCGGTCCGGTAGCACCCTCTCCGGGCGGACTTCCTCCGGCGGGCACGGTCGCGCGGGCCGCCCGGGTGTGCCCCGGCGGTCCGCGGCGGAGTGGGGCGCCGTAGGTTGCGCCGGGGTGTGCTTCCGTGCGCGCTGTCATGAAAAGTCCGTCACCCGGGAATCGGTGAGGGGCTGTTGACGCCGGGTGCCCGGTTGATCACGCTGGTGTCCAGCGATGCGCCGCGAGGGGACGACGAGGGTTGCGGTGACGGGAACCCTCGACGAGTGCGGATCGCGATTCGGCGTCGGCTCCTTACGGGGCCAGGCGGTCTTCTCGAGACCGCCCGAGGAGCGGGGCGGGCGCGCCGGAGCGGGATGGCGGTGCGCGGTGCCGCGCTCGGGGTGAGCACGGGCGCGCCGCCATCCCCTTCTCAGAGGATCGCCACCGGGGCCACGGGTGCTCCCGTGCCGCCGGTGAAGGGTTCGGGCGTCGCCGACAGCAGGAAGGTGAAGCGACCCGTTTCTCCACAGGCTGTGGACAACTCTTCGAGATTCCAGTTCTGGCCCTGCGGCATCCCCATCTCCACAAGATCCAGCGCATGGACGGGCAGCCACAGATCCTCGATCTCGGGGGGAAAGACCTCAAAGGTGAGCGTGTCGTTGGCGACGGCCGCCACATCGCGCGCGTGGAACCACTCCGGGCTACGCACGGACAGCCCCGGCGACGGATATGCGTAGGCGTGCCTGTCGCCGGCGAGGTAGGTGCGGATCTGCCCGGTCCGCACCAGCACGATGTCCCCGGCCCGCACGCGCGTACCGGCGAACTCCTCGGCCGCCTCCAGGTCTTCGGGGGTGACGGCGTGCCCGCCGTCGAGCCGTTCCCTGCCGAGCGCGCGGGGCACGTCGAGCAGCACACCGCGGGAGACGATGTGCCGCGGCTTGTCGATCCCGGCGAACGCCGCGCCGCCGTGGGGGGTGATGCTGCCGGCCGGGCGCCCGTTGTAGAGCCTCCCGGAGTGCGAGACATGGCTGAGCGCGTCCCAGTGGGTGCCCGCCTGCAATCCCATGGTCACCGCGTCGTCGCTGCACGCCACGGTGCCGGGCCCGAAGACCTCCTGATTGATCTGCACCATGACGTGCAGTGGATTGACCCGCCCCGGGATCACGCCGGTCTGCACCCCGTCCTGCCGCAGGGGGAGGGCGAGCGGAACGCGCAGCCCGCTGCGCACCGAGGCCGCGGCCTCACGCACCACCTCGTCGGTGATGAGGTTCAGTGTCCCGATCTCGTCGTCGCCGCCCCAACGTCCCCAGTTGTTGACGCGCTTGGCGATGTCACGGAACTCGGCCGGCAGTGACATGGGGCCTCCCCGGGGCTTGTCTCCGACCAGCTGACGGGCCGTAGAATCAAAAAACTAACGGACCGTCAGAAACTGCGGGAAGGGGCCGGGCGTGGGGAACTTCTTGGCAGGCAAGGTCGTCGCCGTGACCGGTGCGGGCCGCGGGATCGGACGGGCGGTCGCGCTGGCCGCGGCCGCCGAGGGAGCCCGGGTCGTCGTCAACGACCTCGGGGTGTCCGTGGAGGGCGCCGCACCCACCAGCGCGGTCGCCGAGGCCGTGGTCAAGGAGATCGAGACGGCGGGCGGCGAGGCCGTCGCGGTGGCCGACGACATCGCGACGATGACGGGCGGGCAGCGGGTCGTGGACGAGGCGCTCGCGTCGTACGGCCGCCTGGACGGGGTGGTGTGCGTGGCGGGGATCCTGCGCGAGCGGATGCTGTTCAACATGACGGAGGAGGAGTGGGACCCCGTGGTCGCCACCCACCTCAAGGGCACCTTCACGGTGTTCCGCGCGGCGTCAGCGGTGATGCGCGCCCAGCGGTCGGGCACCCTGATCGGCTTCACGAGCGGCAACCACCGGGGATCGGTCGCGCAGGCCAACTACAGCGCGGCCAAGGGCGGCATCATCTCCCTGGTCCGCAGCGCCGCGCTGGGCCTGCACAAGTACGGGGTGACCGCGAACGCGGTGGCGCCGGTGGCCCGCACCCGTATGTCGGCGAACGTCCCCGTCGAGCTCAAGGAGATCGGCGAACCGGAGGACGTGGCCGCCCTGGTGGTCTACCTGCTGTCGGACCACGCCCGGGAGCAGCGCATCACAGGTCAGGTGTACACCATCGCCGGTCCCAAGCTCGCCGTCTGGGCGCAGCCGAGGGAGCTGAGGGCGGCCTACACGCAGGACTCCTGGACGCCGGAGAGGATCGCCGACGTCCTGACCGGGGCGGTGGGGACGGACCCGATGCCGCTCCTCGCGCAGCTGGAGGCGATGGAGCGGGCGGCCAGGGACGGCGCCCGTCCCAACGCGTGACGCGGTGACCGACCGCGGCTGAGCACACCAGGCAACCCGACATGAGGTGGTGACCGTGGAGTTCGGCCCCAACCCCGAAGACCGGGCCTTCCGAGCCGAGGCAAGGGCCTGGCTGCGGTCCCACCTCGCCCCGGACACCGGCCGGCGCGACTGGGAACGCACCCTCGGCGGCGCCGGCTGGATCGGGCTCGGCTGGCCGGAGGACGGCCACGGCAACCGCCGCGCCACCCTCACCCAGCAGGTCGTCTGGGCCGAGGAGTACGCCCGGTCCGGGGCGCCGCCCCGATCCGGCCACATCGGCGAGAACCTCCTCGCCCCCACCCTCATCGCGCACGGCACCCCGGAGCAGAAGTCCCGCTTCCTTCCTCCCATAGCGCGCGGCGAGGAACTCTGGTGCCAGGGCTACAGCGAGCCCGGCGCGGGCTCCGACCTCGCCGGCGTCCGCACCACCGCCGTATGCGACACCCCGCGCACCTACCGCGTCACCGGCCAGAAGATCTGGACCTCCCTGGCCCACGAGGCCGACTGGTGCTTCGTTCTCGCCCGCACCGACCCGGCCGCACCCCGGCATCGCGGCCTCACCTTCCTCCTCGTCCCGATGGACCAGCCCGGCCGCGTCGAGGTCCGCCCGATCCGGCAGCTCACCGGGACCAGCGAGTTCAACGAGGTGTTCTTCGACGGGGCGACGGCCCGCGCCGACCATGTGGTGGGCGGCGAGGGAGAGGGCTGGCGGGTCGCGATGAGCCTGCTCGGCTTCGAGCGGGGCGTCTCCACCCTGGCCCAGCAGATCGGCTTCGCCCGGGAGCTGGGCGAGGTCGTACGGACGGCGGCGGCGACGGGCGCGGCGGACGACCCCGTCGTACGCGACCGCCTCGTCGACCAGTGGGCCGAACTGCGCACCATGCGCTGGAACGCCCTGCGCACCCTGGGCGGCACGGCGGACGCGGGCGCCCCCAGCGTGGCCAAGCTGCTGTGGGGCCGCTGGCACCAGCGGCTGGGCGAGCTGGCGATGCTGGTACGCGGGGCGTCGGGGGCGGCGGGCCCGGCCGACTGGACGCCGGGGGCCCCGTACGAACTGGACGCGGACCAGCACCTGTTCCTCTTCGGCCGGGCCGACACCGTCTACGGCGGCTCGGACGAGATCCAGCGCACGATCATCGCCGAGCGCGTGCTCGGCCTGCCCAAGGAACCCAGGGGACCGGCGACCTGAGGGAGTTGCGATGCCAGGCGAGATACGAGGCGTGATCTACGACGGTGCGCAGCCGCGGGTCGTGGACGATCTGGAGGTACGGGACCCGGGCCCCGGAGAGGTGCGGGTGGCGATCGCCGCGGCGGGTCTGTGCCACAGCGATCTGTCCGTGGTGGACGGGACCATACCCTTCCCGGTACCTGTGGTGCTGGGCCATGAGGGCGCGGGGGTGGTGGAGGCGGTGGGCGACGGTGTCACCCACGTCCGGCCCGGGGACCATGTGGCGCTGTCCACCCTGGCGAACTGCGGGGCGTGCGCGGACTGCGACCGGGGCCGGCCGACGATGTGCAGGGAGGCGATCGGCCGGCCCGGACGGCCGTTCACCCGGGGCGGCCGGCCGGTGTACCAGTTCGCGTCGAACTCCGCGTTCGCGGAGCGCACCGTGGTCAAGGCCGTCCAGGCGGTGTGCATCCCCGAGGACATCCCGATGCCGTCGGCGGCGCTGATCGGATGCGGTGTCCTGACCGGAGTGGGCGCCGTGCTCAACCGGGCGCGGGTGGACCAGGGTGACTCCGTCCTCGTCATCGGCGCGGGCGGAATCGGTCTCAACGTCCTTCAGGGCGCCCGGATCGCGGGCGCGTCACGGATCGTGGCGGTGGACGTCAACCCGGAGAAGGAGGCGGTGGCACGGCGGTTCGGTGCGACGGACTTCCTGACCTCGGCCGACCGGGTGAGGGACGTTCTGCCGACCGGAGCCGACCACGCGTTCGAGTGTGTGGGCCGGGTGGAGCTGATCCGCGCGGCGATCGACTCCCTGGACCGCCATGGACAGGCGGTCCTGCTGGGCGTGCCGCCCGCGACGGCGGAGGCTGCCTTCCGGGTGTCGTCGATGTACCTGGACAAGTCCATTCTGGGATGCCGCTACGGATCCTCCCGCCCACAGCGGGACATCGCGCTCTACGCCCGGCTGTACCGCGAGGGCCGCCTGCTGCTGGACGAGTTGGTGACGGCGACCTACCCGGTCGAGGACTACGAGAAGGCCGCCGCGGACGCGCACGAGGGGAGGGTGGCGAGGGCGGTGCTGACCTTCTGAGACCGTTGTCCACAGGGGCGGAAATGCCGTGGGCCGTTGTCGGTGCCCTCCTCTACCTTCGGACGCATGACATACCGAGACGTGGCCTCCGGACGGGTCCTGGCCTGGGCCGTGGTGGCGATCGGCGCCCGTATGCCGGTGGCCATGGCCCCGCTCGCCCTGGTCTTCCTCGCCCGCGACCGCCCCGGCGGCTACACCCTGGGCGCGACCCTGGCCGCGGGCTACTCGGTGATGTACGCGGCGGTGGGCGTCGGCTACGCGGCCACCGGCTCCCTGGCGGGCGCGCTGCTCCACTTCGCCGCGCCGTCGACGGCGATCCTGGCGGGCATCGCCCTGACCCTCACGCTCACGGCGGCCGGCGCATGGGGCGAGGGCGTCCGGCGCCCGGCCTCACTCCCGGCAGCCGGAGGCGACGGCGCGGTCCTGGCCGTCGGCGCCGGCGGTACGGCCGCCGACGGGGTCCGCGGCGCCGGTGCGGAACGTCCGCCGGTAGGCGGTGGGTGTGACCCCGAGCGCCGCCTGTAGGTGCTGCCGCATCGACTGGGCCGTGCCGAAGCCGGCGTCCCGCGCCACCTGGTCGATCGTCAGGTCCGTGGACTCCAGCAGGTGGCGGGCCCGTTCGACGCGCTGCTGGGTGAGCCACTGGCCGGGGCTGACGCCGACCTCCTCGCGGAAGCGGCGCGTGAAGGTGCGGACGGACATGGACTGCTGCTCCGCCATGTCCCGCAGCTGGATGGGCTGGTGGAGGCGGCCGAGGGCCCAGGCTCGGGCGGCGGTCGTGGTGGCCAGCTGAGGGTCCGGCACGGGGCGGTGGATGTACTGGGCCTGGCCGCCGTCGCGATGCGGGGGTACCACCGTGCGGCGGGCCACCTCGTTGGCGATCGCGGTGCCGTGGTCGCGGCGCACCATGTGCAGGCAGAGGTCGATCCCGGCCGCCACCCCAGCAGAGGTCAGGATGTCGCCGTCGTCGATGAAAAGGACGTCCGCGTCCACCCTGACCTGCGGGAACATCCGCTGGAAGTGTTCGGCGTCGGCCCAGTGCGTGGTGGCGGGCCGCCCGTCGAGGAGGCCGGCGGCCGCCAGGACGTAGCTGCCCGTGCAGATGGAGGCGAGCCGGGTGCCGGGCCGGATGCGGGCGAGCGCGGCGGCCAGCTCGTCGGTGAGGACGCCCTGCTCGAAGACCGGACCCAGTTCGTACGACGCGGGCACGATGAGTGTGTCGGCGGTGGCCAGCGCCTCGGGACCGTGCGCCACCTGGACGGCGAAGTCGGCCTCGGTCTGCACCGGGCCGGGTGGCCGGACCGAACAGGTGACGACCTCGTACAGATGCCGTCCCTCGGCATCCTTGGGGCGCCCGAAGATCCGGTGCGGGATGCCCAGCTCGAAGGGGAGCAGCCCGTCCAGGGCGAGGACGACGACGCGGTGCGGCCGGAACGCTGGCTCACGAGTCATGGCCCGATCCTAACGAATGCTGTCCTCCGGGCCACTCGATCGGAGGGATCCCGGCCAGCATGCTCTAGGGCGTGACCCAGACAACCGAAGCCGCAGCCGTAGAGGAACCCCGGAACGACAAGACACCGCACCGCATCCACCGGGCCTGGTTCGTCGCCGCCGTCACCTTTGTGACGATCACCGGCGCCGCCGCCTTCCGTTCCCTGCCCGGCCTGCTGATCGACCCGCTGCACCAGGAGTTCGGCTGGTCGCGCGGCACGATCAGCGCGGCGGTGTCCATCAACCTGGCGCTGTACGGGCTCACCGCGCCCTTCGCGGCCGCCCTGATGGACCGCTTCGGCATCCGCCGGGTCGTCGCCGTGGCGCTCGCGGTCATCGCGCTGGGCTCGGGCGCGACCGTGTGGATGACCGCGGCCTGGCAACTTCTGCTGTGCTGGGGTCTGCTCGTCGGCCTGGGCACGGGATCGATGGCGCTCGCGTTCGCGGCGACGGTCACGAACCGCTGGTTCACCACGCGCCGCGGACTGGTGAGCGGCATCCTCACCGCCGCGTCGGCCTCCGGGCAGCTGATCTTCCTGCCCGTGCTGTCCTGGACGGTCGAGCGGCACGGCTGGCGTCCGGCCGCGGTGACGGTGGCCCTCGCCGCCCTCGCGGTAGTCCCCCTCGTCTGGCTGCTGCTGCGCGACCACCCGGCGGACGTGGGTCAGAAGCCCTACGGGGCACAGGAGTTCGTGCCCCGGCCGGAACCCGTGCGCGGTGCCGCCCGACGGGCCGTCACCGTGCTGCTCTCGGCGGTGCGCACGGGCCCGTTCTGGCTGCTGGCCGGAACCTTCGCGATATGCGGCGCCTCCACCAACGGCCTGATCCAGACCCACTTCGTGCCGGCGGCCCACGACCACGGCATGCCGATCACGGCGGCCGCCTCGCTGCTCGCCGTCGTCGGGGTCTTCGACGTGGCGGGCACGATCGCCTCGGGCTGGTTCACGGACCGCTTCGAACCGCGCCGGCTGCTCGCCGTGTACTACGCCCTGCGGGGCATCTCGCTGCTCTTCCTGCCCATGCTGCTGGCCCCCGGCGTCCACCCGCCGATGATCTTCTTCATCGTCTTCTACGGACTGGACTGGGTCGCCACCGTCCCGCCCACCCTGGCCCTGTGCCGCGAGCAGTACGGCGAGGACAGCGCCATCGTCTTCGGCTGGGTCCTCGCCTCCCACCAGGTGGGCGCCGCCCTCGTCGCGTTCCTCGGCGGTGTCGCGCGGGACACCTTCGGCTCCTACGACGTGGTCTGGTACGCATCGGGTGCCCTGTGCGCGGCGGCCGCCCTGATGGCGCTGGTGATCCGCCGCCGGCCGACGGGCGTGCCGGCGCTCGCGTGACGGCCGCTCCAGGGCGACGGCGCACAGTGCACAGAGCGACCGGGCACCGGAATCGGACGCAGAACAACAGGGCTACAGGAAGCGGCCCTTGTGGAACAGCAGCGGAGCGTCCGTGCCGTCGCCGCTTCCCAGGGCCTCCACCCGGCCCACCACGATCAGATGGTCCCCGCCCGGGTGCACGGCGTGGATCGCGCAGTCGATCCAGGCCGTGGCGCCGGCCAGGCGCGGGGAGCCGGAGAACGGCGCGGGCTCGTGGCCCACGCCGGCGAACTTGTCCCCGCCGCTCACCGCGAAGCCACGGCACAGCTCGCCCTGGTCCGCGCCCAGCACATTGACGCAGAAGACGCCCGCGCGGGCGATCCGCGGCCAGGTCCGCGACGTCCGGCCGACGAGAAAGACGACCAGCGGAGGGTCGAGGGAGAGGGACGAGAAGGACTGGCAGGCGAACCCGGCGGGCCCGGCCTCACCCTCCGCGGCGGGCGCGGTGATCACGGTGACCCCGGTCGCGAAATGCCCGAGGACGCGCCGGAACTCGCCCGAGTCGACCGGCGCGCGTTCGTCGTCGCCGACGGCCCGCAGCTCGGGCCGCGGCAGCGCCTCGACAGGCTCCGCGACCGTGGGCGCCCCGACCGACCTGAGGTAGCGGACGGCGGTGGCCGCCATCCCTGCGTGTCCCATCACGGCACTCATTGAAGCTGACGAAATGTCAGAAGTGAACCCCTCGGTGGCTCTCAGCGGCCCCGGTACCGTGGGTCCCGGCGCTCGACGAAGCTCGCGACGCCCTCGTTCGCGTCCGCTGTCGTCATGTTGATCTCCTGGGCCGCCGCCTCGGCCGCGAAGGCGGTGGCCCGGTCGCCTTCCAGGGAGGCGTTGACCAGCTGCTTGGTGAGGGCGAGGGCGCGGGTCGGCCCGGCGGCCAGCCGCTCCGCCCAGGCGCGGGCGGCCTCCTCCAGGCCGTCCGCCGGCACCACCCGGTTGACCAGGCCCAGACGCTCCGCGTCCTTCGCGGTCAGTGCGTCGCCGAAGAACATCAGCTCCTTGGCGCGCTGCGGGCCGACCAGCCGGGGCAGCAGATAGGCGCCGCCGCCGTCCGGCACCAGCCCACGGCGCACGAAGACCTCGATGAACCGGGCGGGCGCGGCGGCCAGTACGAGGTCGCAGGCGAAGGCGAGGTGTGCGCCGATGCCGGCGGCGGTGCCGTTCACGGCGGCGATCACCGGCTTCTCGCAGTCGAGGACGGCGGAGATCAGACGCTGGGCGCCCCCGCGGATGGTCCGGGCGACGTCGCCGGGGATCCGCTCGCCGGCCGCCGACCCGCCGCGCAGGTCCGCGCCCGCGCAGAAGCCGCGGCCCGCACCGGTGAGGACCACGGCGCGCACAGCCGGGTCGGCGGACACGTCGAGAAAGCTTTGGATCAGCCGTTCCCGCAGGTCAGGGGTGATGGCGTTGAGGGATTTAGGGCGGTTGAGGGTGAGCCAGCAGACATGACTGTCAGTGGTGTGCCGTATCAATGACTCGACGGGATCTTCGGGGGAGGACACCATCATGTTCCGTTTCGTCGTTCTTCCGGCGGGTCGGCCGGCGGGTCGGCCGGTCCGGGCCTCAGCGGCACACCGCAAGCGCGTCCAGGGCCACGGCCCCCTGCCCCCTGGGCAGCACCATGAGCGGATTGATGTCCAGTTCCGCGATCTCGTCCCCGAGCTCCAGAGCCATGCGCTGGACGCGGAGCACGACCTCGACGAGCGCGTCCACGTCGGCCGGGGGACGCCCGCGCACGCCGTCCAGCAGAGGCCGCCCGCGCAGTTCGAGGAGCATGGCCCGCGCCTGGTCCTCGCCGAACGGCGGTACCCGCACGGCCGCGTCCCGCAGCACCTCGACGAGCACACCGCCGAGCCCGACCGTGACCGTGGGCCCGAAGAGCCGGTCGTGACCGATGCCCACGACCATCTCGACGCCACGCTCGACCATCTGGCACACGAGCACGCCGTCGAGCGTGATCCCTTCGTAGCGCGCGATGTCCGTCAGTTCCCGGTAGGCGTCCCTGACCTGGCTGGCGGAGGTGAGCCCGATCTTCACCAGGCCGAGTTCGGTCTTGTGGGCGATCCGGGCGCCCGACGCCTTCATCACCACCGGGTAGCCGACCAGCCCCGCCGCGCGCACGGCGGCCGCCGCGCTGGTCACCAGCTGCTCGCGCGGCACGCGGATGCCGTAGGCCCGCAGCAGCTGCTTCGCCGCGTGCTCGCTCAGCTGCTCTCCGGGCCGCATCAGGGCCCTCGCCTTACGGAAGGACGGCGAGGGGGTGCGGGGTGCCTCGTCGAAGGGGGAGCGGTAGCCGTCGACGAAGCGGTGGTGGTCCAGGTGGGCGCGGACGGCCGTGAGGCAGTTGGTGACGCTGCGGAAGGTGGCCACGCGCGAGGACCCGAGCAGCTTCTCGCGGTAGGCGGCCTCCGTTCCGACCGGCGACCCCCACACCACGCACACCAGCTTGTCCGTGTGCTCCGCCGCGTCCACGAGGTCCTGTACGAGCTTGTCGCTCAACGGGGGGAAGGGCCCGGTGACGGGGCAGATGAGCACCCCGACCTCCGGGTCGTCGAGGATCGCGTCGATGATCTTCCGCCCGCGCCAGTCGCCCACCGGGTGACCGCCGTTGTCGACGGGGTTGGCCACGCTCAGATACGGCGGTATCCACTGGTGCAGCTCGGCCTGTCTGGCCTCGGACAGCACCGGCAGGCGCAGCCCCGCCTCGGCCGCGAGATCCGCGACGTGCGCGCCCGTGCCGCCCGAGATCGAATACACGACGACACCGTCCGCGCGCGGGGCGCGGGCCCGGGCCAGCAGGGTGGCGGTGTCCTGGAGTTCGTCCAGCCCGTCGACGCGGATGATCCCGAACTGCCGCATCGCCGCGTCGACCACGTCGTCCGCGCCGGTGAGCTTGCCGGTGTGTGAGGCGGCGGTGCGGGCGCCGGTCTCGGTGCGGCCGACCTTGATCGCGACGACCGGCACCCCGCGCCGGGCGGCCCGGTCGGCGGCCAGCAGGAAGGAGCGGCCGTCCTTCAGCCCCTCGATGTAGCAGGCGATCGCACCGACCTCGCCCTGCTCGGAGAAGTAGGAGATGAAGTCGGCGGTCTCCAGGTCGGCCTCGTTGCCGGTCGGGGCCCAGTGGGAGAGCCGTACGCCCAGCTCCTGGAGCGCGAAGACGGGTCGTCCCTGGTGCCCGGACTGGGTGATGAGCGCGATGGCCGGCCCGTCGAGGTCGTCGCGGAACCGCTCGAAGGCGTTGAGGTTGGTGTTGGGCCCGAGCAGCCGGATTCCGGACCGTTCCACGGCCGCGGCGAGCCGGGCCTGGGCGGCAGCGCCCCGCTCACCCGTCTCGGCGAATCCGGAGACGAAGGCGATGGCGAACTTCACCTTTGCGGCGCCGAGTTCCTCGATGACGGGAAGGGGATCGGAGACGAGCAGGACGGCGAGATCGATCTGTTCGGGCAGGTCGGAGACGGAGGGAGCGCACGGAAGGCCGAAGACGGACGGACGGGTGGGGTGCACGGGGTACAGCCGGGCGCCCACGCGTTCGGCCCAGGACAGCAGCTGCCGGGTGATCCCGGTGCTGGGCCGTCCCTCGGTGTCGGAGGCCCCGACGACGGCGACGGACTCGGGCCGGAAGAACCGGTCCAGGTCGGGGACGTCGGCGTACAGCGGCCGACCGCTGACGTCGAGTTCCCCGGCGTCGGCGGGCCTGCCGTGCACCACGGGCGAGGTCCGATCCTCGCAGGCGACGACCCGGGCCCGGCGGGAGTCGGTGGTCAGGCTGCCATGGGTTGATCCAAGCATCGCTCCGCCCGCTCCTGTGAGACGGCTCCGAAAAACTGACGCATCGTCAGATTACTGAACTGATGCCTTGTCAGGAACGCTCGTGCAGACAAAGACTGCCCGCGGGCGGCGGCGGGCAACCTCATCGCAGTGACGACGGAGGCCCCCGGGGAACACGGACTGAGGGCCCGGCCGGGGTGTCCCGGTCGGGTCAGTGGGCGGTGCGGGTCCGCTCCACCCGGCGCGCCACCGCCTTGGCTATCTTCTCCGCGTCGCGGCCCAGTTCGCGGAGCATGCCGCTGATCGGATTGGTGAAGCCCGTGAAGTGGAGGCCGGGCGCGGTGTGCGGGGTGCGGGCGCCGTGCGCGACCGGCCTGCCATGGGCGTCGAGGACATCGAGGTGGCCGACCAGCCCCTCCAGGGCGCGGACGTACCCGGTGGCGGCGATCACCACCTCCGGCTCGGTCCGGCTGCCGCCGGCGTGGACGACCTTGCCGCCCTCGAAACCCTCGACGGCCGGCACGATCTCGACCCGCCCCTTGCGCACGGCCTCGATCAGCCCGACGTCCTGAACCGGGATGGCACCCTCGTTGACCCGGCTGTACAGCCCCGTGCCGGGCCGGGGCAGCCCGTACGCCGACAGATCGGGCACGCTCAGCTTCGCCATCGGACCGGCCAGCCGGTCGACGAGGCGCACCGGCAGCCGGCGGACGAGCACCCCCGTGTACTGGGCGGCCCATCCCGCGGTCGAACGGCGCACGATGTGGGGCGGCGTCCGTACCGACAGCCGCACCCGGGAGGCCCCGCCCGCCACCAGGTCGACGGCGATCTCCGCGCCGGTGTTGCCGACCCCGACGACGAGGACGTCGCGCCCGGCGTAGGGCCCCGCGTTGCGGTATTCGCCGGCGTGCAGGAACTCGCCGGTATAGGTGTCGAGACCCGGCCAGTCCGGCAGGCGCGGGGTGTGGTTGTAGCCGGTGGCGACGACGACCGCGCTGCCGGTCAGCCGGCGGCCGCCGGTGGCGTGCAGCAGCCAGCCGGTGCCGTCCGGTGCGGGTTCGACGCGCGAGACCTCGACGCCGGTGACGATCTCCAGCTGGTGGTGCTCGGCGTACCGCTCCAGGTAGCGCACCATGTCGTCGCGTGACACCCACCGCCCGAAGGACCTCGGTATCGGCAGTCCGGGCAGGGCCGAGAGGCGCCGGGTGGTGTGCAGATGCAGCCGGTCGTAGCGGTGCCGCCAGGACGCCCCGACGTGGTCGGACCTCTCCAGTACGACGGCGCGTACGCCGCGGGCGCGCAGCGCGCGGGCCGTGGCCAGACCGCCCGGGCCACCACCGATGACGTAGACCGGTCGGTCCTCGTGGACCGGCACAACGGAGTGCGGCGATACAGCAGTCGAGTCGGCCATGAGCGGGAGCGTAATCCCGCTAATTGTTGATGGGTCTCGGTCAAGACCGGAATCGGTTGCGAATTGATCACGGCTGTAGGAGGGGTGGGTGGGCCCGGTGGCGTAGGCGGACCGATTGTGGCGGGGTGGTGGCCGGTGCGCGGGTCGCGTGGGAGGGGTGCGGGGCAGGGGCCCGGGGTGGGAGCTGTGCCCGCACACCTCGTTCCCCCGTACGTCATGTCCGCGCACCTCGTACCCGCGCGCGTCGCATCGGCGCACCTCGCATCCCCGTACGTCGCATCCGCGCACCTCGCATCCCCGTACGTCGCATCCGCGTATCTCGCATCCCCGTACGTCGTGTCCGCATGCGTCTTGCACGCTCGGCCGCGCTGCGCTGAACTGACGTACCGTCAGGAAGCTGTGGGTGGGAGGGGCGGGCGTCTCATGGACACGATCTGGCTCACCGGCGCGGAATGGTTCGCCGTGCTCCGCATCGGGCTCGGGCTGTGGTGGCTGGAGAGCTGGCGGCACAAGGACAAGAAGGCGTGGTTCGAGCGGGGCAGTGGGATCGCCTGGGCCGCCGACATCGCGGCCAGGCACCGGTGGGCGGCGGTACGCAACGGCTTCGACGCGGTGGTCGCGCCCCGGCCGCGGACGATGGCGTACGTGGTCGCCTATGCCGAACTGGCCCTCGGCCTCGGCCTGATCGCGGGCTTTCTGACCCCGGTCGCCCTGGCCGGCGGTCTGCTCCTCAACCTCCTCTACTTCACGCTCATGATCCATGACTGGGCGGAGCAGGGACAGAACTCGATGATGGCGCTGATCTCGCTGGTCGGGTTGTTCGGGATGGCATGGCAGACCTGGTCGGTGGACAGCGCGCTGGGGCTGTTCCGGTGAGCGGGCGTTTCGACCTCCCCGAGGTGGACGCCTTCTCACGCGCCTACTGGGAGGCGGCAGCCGAAGGGAGGCTGCTGATCCGCCGCTGCGCGGCATGCGGACGCGCCCACCACTACCCGAGGGAGTTCTGCCCGTACTGCTGGAGCGAGGAGGTGACCTGGGAGCGGGCGAGCGGGCGCGCCACGCTCCACACCTGGTCCGTCGTCCACCGCAACGACCTGCCACCCTTCCGTGAGCGCACACCGTACGTCGCCGCCGTGGTCGAGCTCGCGGAGGGGCCCCGGATGATGACCGAGGTGGTGGAGTGCGGGGAGGCCGCCCTGCGGGTGGGCATGGAGCTGGAGGCGGCCTTCAGGGAGGGCGTGCCGGTGTTCCGGCCGCCGGGCCGGTGATCGCGGTGCACCCGGTTGGTTGAATGGCCCGATGGCCGACATACACCGGAAGACCCTCACGCCGTCCCCCCTCACCTCGACCTCCCTCCCCTCGTCGCCCGTCCCCGAACTGCTGGGCCACGGACTGCGGCTGAGCGGCTGGGACCCGGAGTCCGAGGAGCATCTGGACGCATGGTTCCGAGGGCTGACCGACCCGGACTTCGGGCGGTGGAACACACCCCTGAAGATCGTGCGGGACCGAGCCGACGCGCGTGAGTCGCTGCGGTCGAAGGCGGCTCGCGCGGCGGACGGGACGAGCGCCTCGTTCCGGATCACGGACGCGGCCGGCGGTGCGACGCTGGGACACATCGGCGTCAACGAGATCGACCACGTCCTGAGCGTCGCCCGCGTCGGCTACTGGGTGCTGCCCGAGGCCCGCGGCGGCGGTGTCGCCACCCGCGCCCTGGCCGTCGCCGCCCGCTGGGCCCTGACCGACCTGGGGCTCCACCGCCTGGAACTGGGCCACGCCCTGGGGCACGAGGCGTCCTGCCGCATCGCGGAACGCTGTGGCTTCCGGTACGAGGGAACGTTGCGCGGCGCCATGTTCGAGCAGGGCCGGCAGGACGCGTTCCGGGACGAGCACCTGCATGGACGCATCGCGAGCGACCCGGAGCCGGAGCTCAATCCCGAACCGGGGCGCTCCTGACCGCGGCCCGCAGCCCGCGAGCTGCAGCCCGCAGCCCGACGATGCGCGCTCTCAGGGCCACAGGAGCTGTCTGGCCCACCCTTCGCGCTCACGGCGGTAGACCAGCCGTACATGCCGGCGTCTCGCGTCCCCCTGGAAGAACTCCACCTCCTGCGGGTGGAGCCGGTAGAGCGTCCAGGACGGGACCGGGGCGTCCGGCTCCCGCTGCGCCCGCTCCCACGCCTCTTCCGACGCCCGCGCCAACTCCTCCGGAGACCCGAGCACTTCGCTCTGGCGGCCCGTGAGCGCCGCGGCCAGCGCGCCGGTCGAGCGTGCGTGCAGATCCGCCTGGCCCTCCGCGGAGGGCGCGGCCGTGACCGGTCCGCGCACCCGGACCTGACGGCCCTGGACGGGCCAGTAGAAGCCCAGAGCGGCATAGGGGCGCACCGCCAGCTGCCGCCCCTTGCGACTGCCCGCGTGCGTCGCGAACGCCCACCCCTGCGCATCGGCTCCGTGCAGCATCACCGTGCGGACGTCGGGTGTGCCGTCGGTGTCCGCCGTCGCCAGCGACATGGTGTGCGGCTCGGTCTGTCCCGCCGCCACGGCCTCCGCGAACCACTCCGTGAACAGCGTCAGCGGGTCCGCGGGCGCGGTCGCCGGATCGAAGGAGGGCAGCTCGACGTCCCAGACCCGGAGGGACCTGAGCAGCTCGTGAAGATCCGTTCCCATGACCCGAGTATGACTCCCGGGCCTGGCGGTGCCGGACAGACGGGGCTCGGGGCCGGGCGCGCGGACGGGCCGGGGTGTCAGCGCACGCCCTCCCACAGGACCCGCAGGTCGCCGCGGGGATCGTGGGTGATGTCCGGCGAGGCGCCGAACCGACGGACCGCGCGGTCGGGTGCACGGTATGCGGACCAGCCGGGATCGCCCGTGGTGGCGAAGGCGACCCATGCGGCGTGCATGTCGTCGGCGATGTGCTGCGGCCGGGCGTCGCCGAGCAGGGGCGCGAAGCCCGGGTCGGCCAGGTTGTCGAAGACGAAGGGGACTTCGGCCGCATGGCATGCCCCGAGCGCGTCCCCGAACGCCGGGGAGCCCCAGGCGAATTCGTAGACGAACGCGCGGGCGCCTTGGCGGGTCTGGGCTTCGGCCAGGCGCACGGCGGGCAGCCGGTAGAACCAGTCGGTGGCGATCTCGGCGAAGAGCTCGCCCGGCGCCGCGTCGGGGAAGGCCGCACGGTAGGCGGGCACGCCACGGCCGGCAGGCAGACCGTACGCGGTCGCGGCGCGCTCCACGAGGTCGTCGGTCACCAGGCGGTCCAGCCCGGTGGGCACGGTGAACAGACGGAACTCGTCGCGGGTGCAGCCCACCAGGACGTCCACGTCCGCCGCAGCCCCGTCCGCGATCGCTTCGGTGGGTGTGCGGGGCAGGGTGTCCTGGTCGACCACCGGTTCGAAGGGCATCAGGTTGAGAGCCGCCTCGCCCCATAGCGCCCGGTCGGGACGTGCGGAGATCTCGGCCCGCAACTGCTGCTGCGCGGCCTGCAGCCGCCGGGGAGGAACGGCGGCGAGGTCCGCCCGGGTGGGCGGGACGCCCAGCAGCGAGGCCAGCCGGCTCGCGACGAGGGCGGCGGAGCCGGGAGAGAGGGTGTGGTGGGCCGCGCCGCTTTGCAGGACGGCGCGGTGGAACAGCCCCTTGGCCGCGGGCATGGCGAGCAGTGTGCCGATGCTCATGGCACCGGCCGACTGGCCGAAGACGGTGACGCGGTCGGGGTCGCCGCCGAAGGACGCGATGTTGTCGCGGACCCATTCCAGGGCGGCGATCTGGTCCAGAAGGCCCAGGTTGGCCTGTGCGGTGTCGTGGGTTCCGAGGTGGAGGAAGCCCTCGGCGCCCAGACGGTAGTTGAGGGTGACCAGGACGATGCCGTCACGGGCGAACGCCGTGCCGTCGTAGCCGGGGACGGAACCGGAGCCGTTGCCGAAGGCGCCGCCGTGGATCCACACCATGACGGGCAGGCGTCCGGCCGGGCCGGGGGTCCAGATGTTGAGGTTGAGGAAGTCCTCGCCGGGGATGTCCACCTCCGGGATGAGGCGGTCCATCGGGGCGGGGTAGGGGGCCTTGGGGGCGGTGGGGCCGTAGGTACTCGCGTCACGGACGCCGGCCCAGGCGGCCGGCGGCTGTGGGGGTACGAAGCGCAGCGGCCCGGTGGGCGCGGCGGCGTAGGGGATGTTCTTGAAGCAGGCGATGCCCGCGGGGCCGGAGGTGCCGCGGACGGAGCCGTGGCGGGTGGTGAGGACCGGTTGCATGGGCGCTCCTTCACACAGGGCCGGGGGAAAGGTCCCGTGAGCTCAGTGGCCGGCGTGCACGATGCGCAGGGCGAACTGGGCGTACTGGTCGGCGACTTGCTCACGCGTACGGTCGAGCTCGGGGCCGAACCAGTGGGCGACCTGGACGCCGAGGCCGCCGATCGCGGTGACGGCCAGCACAGGATCGTCGATGCTGAACTCGCCGTTGTCCAGGCCGCGTTCGAGGACTTCGGCCAGCAGGCGGCGGCACTCGTCCCGCAGGCGGAGCGAGGGCGCGGCCAGTTCGGGGTCCAGGGCGTGCAGTTCGCCGTTGGTGACGACCGCCAGCAACGGGTAGTCGGTGTGGACCAGCACATGGGCGCGGACCAGGGCGGCCAGCTGCCGGGCGGCACGGTCGTCCCGGGTGCGGGTGGCGGCCTCGCTCAGCCGGGCCCACATCTCCTCATGGCCGATGCGCACCAGCTCCGCCAGCACATGCCCCTTGGAGGGGTAGTGCGCGTACAGGGTCGCGGAGTTGATGCCGACCATGCCCGCGATCTGCCGGATCGAGGCGCCGGCGAAACCGGACTCGGCGAACAGCTGCAGCCCGGCCTCGAGGATCCGCCCGCGCGTGCCGGGCGGCGTGACGCCCTCGGGCAGGACCGCTGCCATGGCGACGACCCGGCGGGGTTCCCATGCGGGAAGGTCCACGGCTGCTCCTGAGGCTCGAAAAGATTCCAACCAATCGATTGGTTGACACCGTAACGCGGAAGCCCGATGGTAGCTCGCAACGATCCGGAAACAACCAATCGATTGGTTGGTAACCCGAGTGTGCCGCCGGCCCCGGCAGCCGCCGCGATTCGAGGGAGCCCTCCCGTGAGCAGTCCCGTCACGAAGCCCGCCGCGTCCGCGAACCTCGCCGCGTTGCTGACAGTGCGGGCGGAGTGCGACCCCGAGAGGGCCGCCCTCCGTCTGGGGGCCTCGTCCCTGCGCTACGGCGCGCAGGCGGACCACTCGGCGCGGATGGCGGCCCTCCTGCGCGCCCACGGGGTCCGCCCCGGCGACCGCGTCGGGCTGACGGCACCCAACGTCCCGGACTTCGCCGTCCTCCACTTCGGGATCCTGGGCGCCGGTGCCGTGGTGGTGCCGGTGAACCCCCTGCTGAAGGCCCGCGAGGTCCACCACTACCTCACCGACTCCGGCGCGGGACTGCTGCTTGCCTTCGAGGGGTCCGCCGCCGAAGGGCGCGGCCGCGGCCGAGAGCTGCGGAACCGGGTGGCTGGCGCTGAGCCGTGCGGGCCTGCCCGAACTGCCGGCGTCCTACGGTCCCCTGTCCGAGCCCGCCGCCCTGCCGAAGGGCCCCACCGGCAAGATCCTCCGCCGCGCCATCACCCTGGCCGACGACGCCGCCGAGCGGTCCGACTGATCCGTGCCACCGGCACGTCCTCCTGATCCATGCCACCGGCACGTCCACGGCTCCCGCGCCGTCCGAAGGCCCGTCGGGCCGGACGGCAAGGGCCCGGTTCCGGCGGTCGCCGCCCCGGGTTCCGGGTCCGCCCGCCCGGGCGGCACCCGCTCTCCCCACCCATCGGAGTGTGCACAATGAGGTTCCGCTCCCTACGCAGAGCCGTCCAGTCCGTCGCCGCCCTCGGCGCCACGGTCGCTCTGGCCGCGGTCGGCCTGGCCACGCCGGCCCAGGCCGCCACCCCGCCCCTGCCCGGACTGAACATCACGGGCACCTATGTCGCCGGTGTCTCCTCCGGCGGCTTCATGGCCACCCAGCTCCAGGTCGCCTATTCAGGCACCTTCGACGGTGCCGGCGTCTACGCCGCCGGGCCGTACGACTGCGGCCAGGGCAAGGTGATCAAGTTCGTCACCTGCGACCTGGGCCTCGGTGCCGACGATCTGGAGCGCCAGGCCCGCGGCTGGGCCGCCGAGGGCCGCATCGACCCGCTCTCCAACCTGGCGGGCAAGCCGGTCTACACGTACCACGGCTACCTCGACCCGGTCGTGAACCCGCTGGTCTCCCGGGCCGGCGTCGATTTCTACGAGGACTTCGGCGCCGACGTCACGTACCACAACTGGGATGCCGCCGGGCACTCCTGGCCCACGCCCGACGGCGTCGTACCCTGCGCGCTCACCCTGCCGCCCTTCCTGAACAACTGCCACAACGACCCGCAGCGCGAGATGCTGACCACCTGGCTGGGCGGCGTCAACCCGCGCAACGCCGGCGCCCCCATGGGCACTCTCAGGTACTTCGACCAGAACGCCTACGCCCCCGGCGGCTCCGCCCGCGCCCTGTCCATGGACACCACCGGGCAGCTCTACGTCCCGCCCGCCTGCGCCCAGGGTGCCGCCTGCAGGCTGGTGGTTGCCCTGCACGGCTGTCTGTCCGCCCAGCAACTGCTCGGCACCGCCTTCGCCGAGAAGGGCAACCTCGACACCTACGCCGACACCAACAACCTCGTCGTCCTCTATCCGCAGGCCGTCTCCAGCGTCTGGCCCGTCAACCCCCAGGGCTGCTGGGACTGGTTCGGCTACACCGGCTCCGACTACGCGGTCAAGAGCGCACCGCAGATGACCGCCATCGTCAACATGGTCCACGCCCTGGGCGCCTGATCCGTCCCGATCCACCGCGCCCGGCCCCGCGCCGCCCGGCCCACCGGCCCCGCGGGACCGGGCCCCTCCCCACGGGCTCGGCACGGCACCGAGGCGCCGCCCTTCGCCTCACCGCCCCAGCACCATCGTCCCCGACGAGCAGAACCAGCCCCCGGTCCCGGAGGCGACGGCCAGCCGGGGCAACTCGCCGTCGTGGCACCGCACTTGCCGGTCCCCGGCCTCCCCGCGCAGCTGCCGTACCGCCTCCACCAGCAGGAACAGCCCCCGCATCCCGGGATGCTGGGCCGAGAGGCCGCCCCCGTCCGTGTTCACCGGCAGCCGCCCGCCGCGCACCAGCAGCCGCCCCTTCCCCACGAAGGCCCCGCCCTCGCCCTTCCCGCAGAACCCGAGGTCCTCCAGCGTCACCAGCGTCATATAGGTGAAGGCGTCGTAGATCTCCGCGAAGTCGATCTCCTCCGGGCGTACGCCCGCCCGCTGGAAGGCGAGACGGCCGCTCACCGCCGCCGGGGAAACGGTGAAGTCGGGCCATTCGGACATGGTCGTGTGCGAGACGTGCTCCCCGGCCCCGAGCACCCACACCGGTGCCGTACGGCAGTCCCGTACCAGTTCCCCGGCGACCAGCAGCACCGCCGCCCCGCCGTCGGACCGTATGCAGCAGTGCAGCTTGGTGAAGGGGTCCGCGATCATCGGGCCGGACAGGACCTCGTCGACGGTGACCGGGGCGCGGAACATCGCCTCCGGGTTCGCGGCCGCGTTCGCCCGTGTCTGCACCGCCACCTCGGCGAGCTGCTCGAGCGTGGTGCCGTACCGGTGCATATGGCGGCGGGCCGCCATCGCGTACTTGGCGATCAGCGTGTGACCGTACGGGGCCTCGAACTGCAAGGGCCCGCGCGTGCCGAAGGACAGCGTGCCGGTGCGGCGGCCGGCCCGTACATCCGCCCGGGCCGTCGAGCCGTAGGCCAGGAGCACCGCCCGCGCGTGGCCCGCCGCGATCGCGTCCGCCGCGTGCGCCGCCATGACCTCCCAGGTGGAACCGCCGACGGACGTGGAGTCGACCCAGGTGGGCCGCAGCCCCAGATACTCGGCGACCTCCGCCGGGGCCAGCGTGCCCAGGCCCGCGGAGGCGAAGCCGTCGATCACCGAGTGGTCCAGCCCGGAGTCGGCCAGGGCGCGGCGGGCGGCCTGGGCGTGCAGGGCGTACGGCGTCGCCTCGTCGAGCCGGCCGCAGTCGGACAGGGCCACCCCGGCGATGGCGGCCTTGGGCCGGCCGGTCACAGCGCTCATGAATCTGACGGTACATCAGATTCTGTGCCGCCGGGCCTGTGCATGCGTACCGGGCCGGCCTAATATGACGGTGCGTCAGACGGAGAGGGGGACCCGCTCATGGACGCCCGCTTCACCGCCGAACAGGACGAGATCCGCCGTACGGTGCGGGACGTGCTCGCGCGGCGCTGCGGGCCGCAGGACGTCCGGGCCGCCGTCGACACGGACACCGGATACGACCCCGCCCTCTGGGATGTCCTCGCCCGCCGGCTCGGCCTGCCCGGGCTAGCGCTCCCCGAGGCCTACGGCGGGTCCGGCTGCACCACCACCGAACTCGCCCTCGCCTGCGAGGAGACGGGACGCTGCCTCGCCCCCTCCCCCCTGCTGTCGACGGCCGTTCTCACCGCACCCCTGCTGCTCGCTCTCGGCACCGACGCCCAGCGCGCCGACCTGCTCCCCGGCATCGCCTCGGGAGAGCTGACCGCCGCCCTCGCCGTGCCCGGGACCGCCCTCGCCACCGCCCTCTGCCTGACCGGTGACAACCGGGGCGCCTGGGCGGGTGGGGGACGCGCGGGCGGGATGCAGGCCCGGCGGGCGGACGGGGCCTGGCGGCTGTACGGGGAGGCCGGGCAGGTGCTCGACGGACACAGCGCCGGGCTGCTGGTCGTCGCCGCGCACACCGGCGGGTTCGCCCGGTCGCGGACCCTTCTGTTCCTGGTGCGGGAGGGCGGGGTGCGGACCAGGGAAACCGCCCTCGACGCGACGCGCCCCCTCGCGCGCATCCAACTGCGCGACGTGGAGGCCGAACTGCTCGGCGAGGACCGCACCGATGTGCCCGGGGCGCTCGCCGCCGTCGGGGACCGCGCCGCCGCCGTCCTCGCCTGCGAAGCCGTCGGGGCCGCCGACCGTGCCCTGGAGACGACCGTCGCATACGTCAAGCGGCGGGAACAGTTCGGGCGGGCGATCGGCTCCTTCCAGGCCGTCAAGCACCGGCTGGCCGATGTGTACGTCCGGGTGCAGGCGGCGCGTTCGGCGGCGTACTACGCGGCCTGGGCCACCGCCCGGGGGGAGCGGGTCGGCGGGCTCGCCCTCGCCCAGGCGCTCGGAACGCTGCGGACCGCGGCCGGAGAGGCGGTCCAGTTGCACGGCGGCATCGGGTTCACCTGGGAGCACGAGGCCCATCTGTACTTCAAGCGGGCGGCCGGGGACGAGCTGCTGTTCGGGTCCGTCCACCGACTGCGGGCACACGCGGCCGACACGGCCCGGCTCTTCGAGGAGAAGGAGGTGGCGGTGTGACGGCCAGAGGGGTGCGGATCGTGCAGAAGGTGTCCTCCGCGCGGGCCTTCGCCAAGGTCGCGCCGCACGTCGTGCCCGCGCTGGACCGTGCGGTGCACCGGATGACCCGGGGGAAGGTGCTGCTCAGCGCGCGGATGCTGCCGGGCGTGATCCTCACCTGCACCGGCGCGAGGAGCGGTCTGGAGCGCCGTACACCCCTGGCGTGCATGCCCGAGCGTGGCGGCAGCTGGATCCTGATCGGCTCCAACTTCGGGCGGCCCGGCCACCCCGCCTGGACCGCCAACCTGCTCGTCCACCCCGACGCGCGGATCAGCTGGAAGGGAGAGGAGATCCCGGTCACGGCCCATCTGCTCTCGGGCCGGGAGCGGGAGGCTGCCTGGAGGGCGGTGCTGGCCTTCTGGCCGCCGTATGCGACCTACCAGGCGCGGGTGGAGCGCGAGATCCGGCTGTTCCGGCTCGTACGGAGCTGAGCGCGCGGTCTGCGCGGCCGCTCGCACGGCCGATGCGGAGCCCGACGCGCGCGGCCCGTCGCGCGGCCGATGCGGAGCCCGGCACGCGGCCCGTCGCGCGGCGTCACGGCGGTCAGAGCGTCGCCAGACGCTCCACCAGCAGAAACGCGCCGATCCCCAGCATCGCGGCACCGCTCGTCCGGGTGACCGCCCGGGCCGCGGCGGGCCGGGCGGCCAGCACGGCGCGGGCCAGTACCCCGACGGTGAGGTACACGGCCGCGCAGCACACCATGTGCCCCAGCCCGAGCACCGCCGTCTGCGCCGCCACCGGCAGCCGCGCGCCCCTGGTGTCCAGGAACTGCGGCAGCACGGAGAGGTAGAGCAACAGGCCCTTGGGGTTGAGGCCGCTGATGCCCGCGCCCCGCAGAAAGACCCGGGCCACGCTCGCGTCCGCCGCCCGGCCCGAGGCCGCGCCCGGGGCGGCGGGGCGGCGCAGCACTCCCCATCCGAGCCGCACCAGGTACCCGGCCCCCGCCACCGTCAGTGCCGTCAGCAGCCCCGGCGACCCCGCCACCACCACCGCGAGCCCCGCCGCCGCCAGTGCCGTGTGCCCCGCGTACCCGGCCACCAGACCGGCGACGGCGGGCACCACCGACCGCCCGCGCAGGCCCGCCGCGATCGCATACGCCCAGTCGGCGCCCGGCACGCAGACCAGCAGCAGGTCCACGGCGAGGAAGGACATCACCGCTCCCGTGTTCATGGTGGTGACATTAGGCGTGAACAGGCCGAAAGTGTTCCCGGATTTTCTCTGTTCTCGTCCCTCGTGAGGGAAGATCTACCTCATGGACACCGTGGACCAGAAAATCCTTGCCGAGCTGCAGCAGGACGGGCGGCTGACCGTGACCGAGCTGGCCGCGCGGGTGCGGCTCAGCGTCTCGCCGTGTCACCGGCGGTTGCGCGAGCTGGAGCGAAGCGGCGCGATCCGCGGCTACCGGGCGCTGGTGGACCCGGCCGCCGTCGGGCTGAACTTCGAGGCGCTGGTCTTCGTCTCGATGCGCCAGGAGGACCGGGACACCGTCGCCGGCTTCGAGCGGGCGCTGAGCGAGGTGGAGCACGTCCTGGAGGCCCAGCGGCTCTTCGGCGACCCCGACTACCTGCTGCGGATCGCCACCGTCGACCTCGCCGCCTTCCAGCGGCTCTACGACGAGCGTCTGGCGACCCTGCCGGGCGTGCAGCGGCTGACGTCCACCTTGGTGATGAAGCACGTGGTGGAGGACCGCCCGCTGCCGCTGACGCGGGCATGAACAGCGGGCGGCGGCCCACCGGAGTGGACCACCGCCCATATGACAGAACGTGCGCCGGAACAGCCGGCCTGGTCAGGGAAAGCTACGACGGTCAGGGAAAAAGATGCGCAGCGGCACTACCTCGTAGGCTTCCTCCCGGTCACTCCCAGGTGCACCAACAGCGCCAGGTTCGGCTTCAGTTCGGCCTGCTTGACGCCCCAGGAGGTGAACCCCTTCTGGTGGGAGGACACGGACGCGAGCATCGCCACGAGCGCGCCGGCCACGGCCGCCGGGCTCACGTCCTTGTCGACCCTCCCCTTGGACTGGAGTTCGGTGATCGAGTCCGCCAGGGAGTTGGTCACGGAGTTCAGGATCTTCATGCGGATCTTGTAGAAGCGCTTGTCACCCTCGGCCGCGCCCAGATCGACCACTCGAAGGATCGCGTCGTGCTTGCGCCAGAACTCCAGGAATCCGTCGACGAGTTCCTGCGCGGACTGCCAGCCCGCCTTGCCTGCCCACGAGCGTCCCTCGAGCAGCCGGGTCAACCCTGCGCCCTCCGCGGCCATTTGCTCGGCGATCTCCAGGACGGCGCCCTCGACGTCCGGGAAGTACTGATAGAAGGTGGCGGGGGACGTCCCGGCCTTCCGGGCGACATCGATGACTTTGACGTCCCGGTAGGGCGACGAGCTGAGCATCTCGCTGAGGCAGTCGAGCAGCTTCTGCCGGGTCGCCTGCCCGCGCCGACCGGCCACACGGCCGTCGACGGTACGCACTTGTCCTGTCATGCCGTCAGCTTACCGAGGGGTGATGGGAGCGCGATTCGGCCGAGTGCAAATGGGGAGTGGAGGGGCTGGTGACTGCTCCTGTGGGCTGTGAGAAGGGAGTACGTACGCCGAGCGCCCCGGGGGAATCCCTTTTAACTTGGCGGCATGGCCGAAAATCTGCCCTCCGGCGGCGCGGGTCCGGACGACACCGCCTTCCCGGAAGGCGTCCCCTGCTGGGTCGACGTCCAGCTGCCGGATGTCGAGGCGGGCAGGCGGTTCTACGGTGCGCTCTTCGGGTGGACCTTCGAGGAGGCGTACGGCTCGACCGTGTGGGCGTGCCTGGACGGCGAACCGGTGGCCGCGCTGGTGCGCAAGCGGGACGGCCGCATGCCCACCGTCTGGACGGTGTACTTCGCGACGCCCGACGCCGCCGCGCTCGCCGAGGGTATCCGGGCGGCCGGCGGCCAGGTCGTCGTCCCGCCCGCCCCCGTGGGCCGTCTCGGCATCATGGCGCTGACCGCGGACCCCGAGGGCGCCGTGTTCGGGCTGTGGCAGGCCGGGACGCACCAGGGCTTCGGCAGGCGGCACGAGCCCGGCACCTTCACATGGTCCGAGCTGTACACGCGGGACACGGCCGCCGCCAACGCCTTCTACACGGGAATCTTCCACGATGCCCTCTTCGGGCCGGGCGCAGTCCCCGACTTCGGGCGCGCGCCGATCGAGGACGTCTTCCCTGCCGAGATGCCTCCCCACTTCCTCGTCCACTTCGGCGTCGAGGACGCCGCGGCGGCGATCGAGGCGGTGGGCCGACTGGGCGGCCGGGTACAGGTACCGCCGTTCGAAGCCTCGTACGGACGAGTGGCGGTGGTCACGGACAATCAGGGGGCGTCCTTCGCGCTGCTCCAGAGGTAGCCGACGCCGCCTCGGCCGCTCCACAGGCCGCCGAGGGCGTTGCGGAGCCACCGCCGGAGGCTGCATTTCGGCGGCGTTTTCGCGACTTTCACGGCACTTCCGGAGTGCTCCGGGCGTTCCACCATGCGGGCGCCCGCTTCCCCGGGAGCGGCCAGGCGTGGTTTTGTCCGGAGACACCCCGATCCGCCCCCGGGTTCGCAACCGGTGGCCCGGACAGGAAGAATCGGGGTGCGTGCCGCCGCGGCGGTGCGGTGGTGAGACGCTGCACGGGGTCGCGTGCACGAGGCGGATGACGCGACCCGTACGGGGAGGTGGCAGGCAAGTGGTGGATCAGCTGACGCAGCACGATCCGCGGCGGATCGGGCCGTTCGAGGTGCTGGGACGGCTGGGTGCCGGCGGCATGGGGCTGGTCTATCTCGCGCGCTCGGCGTCGGGCCGGCGTGTGGCGATCAAGACGGTGCGCACGGAGCTGGCCGAGGACCAGCTGTTCCGGGTGCGCTTCACACGTGAGGTGGAGGCCGCCCGGGCGGTCTCCGGCTTCTACACGGCGGCCGTGGTCGACGCCGACCCGCGCGCGGCCGTGCCGTGGCTCGCCACCGCATATGTGCCCGCGCCCTCCCTCGAGGAGATAGTGACCGAGTGCGGGCCGCTGCCGGCCCAGGCGGTGCGCTGGCTGGCCGCGGGTGTGGCGGAGGCGTTGCAGTCCATCCACGGGGCGGGCCTGGTCCACCGTGACCTCAAGCCGTCGAACGTCCTCGTCGTCGAGGACGGCCCCCGGGTGATCGACTTCGGTATCGCCTCCGGCGTATCGAACACACGTCTGACGATGACGAACGTCGCGGTCGGTACGCCCGCCTACATGTCGCCCGAACAGGCGAAGGACTCGCGCAGCGTGACCGGGGCGAGCGATGTCTTCTCGCTCGGCTCGATGCTCGTCTTCGCGGCCACCGGCCATCCCCCCTTCCACGGCGCCAACCCCGTCGAGACCGTCTTCATGCTGCTGCGCGAGGGCCCGGACCTGTCCGGCCTGCCGGACGAGCTGCGCCCGCTCATCGAGTCCTGCATGCAGATGGAGGCCACCGCCCGCCCCAACCCGGCCGACCTGCAGGCCCAGCTCGCACCCCACCTCTTCGGCTCCGGCTCCGACGACAGCGGTACGGCCTCGGCATGGCTGCCCGAGAAGGCCGTCAGCCTGATCGAGGCCCGCCGCGGCGGGCGCCCGCCGGCCGGCCCGTCCTCCTCCGGCAACCGCAGCGGCGGTGCAGGCGCCGCACGGCCCGCGTTGCCGCCCCCGCCGTCGCACGACCCGGTGCCGATGCCGGTCGGCGCCCCCGACGGCGGACCGGTACGGCTCGCGGGCGCATCGGTGCCGATCGGTCCCGGACCGCGGGTCGCCGACGCCCGCGCGGCCGCCGTGAAGGCCCCTCCCCCCGAGGCGGGCCTCGCCGCGTCCTGGTCCCGGCCGGCCGCCGGGGTCAACGGCGCGGCCGGAGCCGTGCCCGCGATCGCGCCCCCGCCCCCGGAGACGGCCTCCGGCTGGCGCCCGTGGCGCTTCCGCATGTCCAACGACGTCTGGGGCACACCGGCGGTCGCCGACGACCTCGTGTACGTGACCTCCTTCGAAGTGCACGCCCTGGACGTGGCCACGGGCCGTCGCCGCTTCAAGACACGCGACGTCGCCTGGTCGATGGCGGTCGCCGACGGCCGCGTCCACGCCTCGGACGGCCCCACGCTCTTCGCCCTGGACGCCCGCGAGGGCACGGACCTGTGGCGGCTGTCCCTGGACGGCTGGGTGTACTCCCTCAAGGCCGACCGGGGCACGGTCGTCACCGGGACGCGCGGCGGCGGCGTCCAGGCCTGGGAGGCGTCCAACGGGCAGAAGCTGTGGGAGATCGGCGGCGCCCAGACCGACTTCGAGTCACCGGAGGCCGGGCCGGCGGTCCACGACGGCACGGTGTACGTGTGGAAGGACGCCCGGCTGCGGGCCCTTCAGGCCCGTACGGGCGAGGAACGCTGGTCCTACCCGATCGGCGACGCGGCGTCCTGCGGCGGCGTCCCGGTGCGCCTGACGCACGCGTCGGACGGCTGTGTGTACGTCTCGGCCGGCACCCGGGTGCTGGCCGTCGAGGTGGCGACCGGCATGGTGCGCTGGCACTTCGAGGCGCCGGCGGTGTTCCTGTCCCCTCCTGCCTTCGTGCCCGGCCCGGCGGTCACCGGCGGCGGCATCTACCTCGCGGACTACCTCGGCACGGTCTACGCCCTCGACGCGGCGGACGGCCGCGACCGCTGGCGCATCGCGACCGAGTCGCGGGCGGCCGTCGACCCCGTACTGGTCGCCGCGGGACACGTCCACGTCGGCAGCGGCAAGGGCCTGTACACCCTGGACGCGGTCACGGGCACCCCGAAGTGGCGCTTCCAGGCGGGCGGCGACATCGTGGGCACCCCGGCGGTCGCGGAGGGCCGTATCCACTTCGGCTCCACGGACCACCTGCTGTACACGCTGAAGGCCGACGACGGGCGCCTGCGCTGGAAGCTGGCCACGGGCGGGGAGATCACCGGCGCGCCCGTGGTGAAGGACGGCGTGGTGTACGCGTGCAGCAAGGACCGCTGTGTGTACGCGCTGGACGCGGAGAAGGGAACGGGCACGGCGCGCACGGCCTGAGCCGCGCGGGTGTGGACGGCCGACGTACAGGGCGACGGCCGCCGTCGGGCGCCCCCGTGCTCACCGCACCCGGTGGCCCTCCGTCCGCCGGCCGGTGAACAGCTCCGCCTGCCGTTCCGGTGGCAGGTTTCCGAGCGCGATCAGCTGCGGCGCCTGGGCGAAGGCCTGCGCGCGCGCCGCCTCCTTCGCCGCCCACAGGGCCCGCACGGTGCCCTGGACCCCCTCCGGCGGATAGGACGCGATGACCTCGGCGCAGCGCACCGCCGCCTTCACCGCCCCACCGGCCTCGGTGAGTTCGGACACCAGACCGACCTCGTAGGCCCGCCGTGCCGAGATCCGCTCCGCGGTGCCCATCAGGGCCATGCGCGCCGCCTCTCCGCAGGGCATCCGGTGCGCCATGTAGACGGACTCGTACGCGCTGACCATCCCGTAGGTGGTGTGCGGGTCGAAAAAGGTCGCGGAGGTGTCCGCCACGACGAACTCGCTCTCGCCCAGCAGATAGAACGCCCCTCCGCAGACCATCCCCCGCACGGCGGCGATCACCGGCTTCCACAGGTCGTTCGCCTTCGGTCCGACCCGGAGCAGCGGATCGTCCACCATGTACGGCGAGCGGGGCTGCGGCACCCGCGTGTCCCGGTCGATCCCCGTGCAGAAGGCCCGCTCGCCCGCCCCCGTGAGCACGACGGCCCGTACGGAGTCGTCGAACCGCAACCCTCCCCAGCAGGAGCGCAGTTCGCCGGCCATCGCCGTATCGATCGCATTGAGCTTGGCCGGCCGGTCCAGAGTGACGACCGCTACACCCGTGGACCGGTCGGCGGCGACCCGCAGCCCCCCGCTCACGGCTGCTCCGCGACCCACCGCGGCAGCCCGTCCGCGCCGAAGACGACCTGCACCCTCGTACCGATCCGGACCCGGTCGGGTGGTATCGAGTCCAGCGGCGCGCCGTCGGCGGCGACGAGGTTCCCGACCAGCCGGATACACGGGGCCTCGGCCAGCTCCACCACGACCACGTTGTACGGCGCCCGCGCCGCATAGGCCGGGAGCAGCGGCGGATGCGGGACGACGTACGACCAGATCCGCCCCTTCCCGCTCACCTTCCGCCACTCGCTCGCGAACGACCGGCAGTGCGGACAGCAGGGGCGCGGCGGGAAGCGGAGCTCACCGCAGTCGGCGCAGGCCTGGACGCGCAGCTCCCCCCGCCCGGCGTACTCCCAGAAGGGCGCGCCGTCTTCGTCGGGCACGGGGGACAGAAGGGTGTCGGCCATGGATCAGCTCCTCAGCAGCAAGGCGGAGGTCGGTACGCCCTCACCGGCGGTGACCAGACAGGTGGCGGCGCCCGGAACCTGAGCGGTGCCGGTTCCGCGCAGCTGCTTCACGCCCTCGGTGATCAGGTTGAATCCGTGGACGTAGGCCTCGGACAGCCCGCCGCCCGCGGTGTTGACGGGCAGCCGCCCGCCGATCTCCAGGGCGCCCCCCTCGGTGAACGCGGCGCCCTCACCTCTGCCGCAGAAGCCGTAGCCCTCGAGGGAGAGCGGTATGAGGGGGGTGAACGCGTCGTAGATCTGCGCGACGTCCACGTCGTCCGGGGTGAAGTCGGCGTGCTTCCACAGATGCCGGGCCGCCGTCCAGGCCGGGCCGGTGAGCGGGTCGTCGTTCCAGTAGTTGACCATGCCGTGGTGCTGGGCGGGCAGCCCCTGGGCGGCCGCGTGGACGTACACGGGCCGGTGCGGGCAGTCGCGGGCGCGCTCGGCGGAGACGATCACGCAGGCCAGTGCGCCGTCGGTCTCGAGGCAGTTGTCGAAGAGGCAGAGCGGCTCACTGATCCACCGGGAGGTCATGTACATCTCCCGCGTCAGCGGCCGCTCGTACATGATGGCGGCGGGATTCTGGTTGGCCCGGTTCCGGCAGGCGAGGGCCACGTTGAAGAAGTGGTCCCTGGTCGCCCCGTACTCGTGCATGTACCGGCGGGCCAGCATGCCGATCTCGTCGACCGGCCTGAGCAGTCCGAAGGGGCGCGTCCACTGGGCCGGTGTGGGCAGTTGGACGGCGGTGTTCCGCCACGGCCGGGGCCCGCTGCCGCGCTTGCGGGACCGCCAGGCGACGCCGACGGTCGCCTGCCCGGTCGCGACGGCGGCGGCGAGGTGCGCGACGGTGGCGCACGAGCCGCCGCCTCCGTACCCGACCTTGCTGAAGAAGGTCAGGTCCCCGAGCCCGAGGGCCTTCGCCACCTCCACCTCGTCGGTCTCCTCCATGGTGTACGAGGCGAGCGCGTCGACCTCGCCGGGCGCGACGCCGGCGTCGTCGAGGGCGGCGAGGATGGCGCGACAGGCCAGGGCCTTCTCGGACTCCGGGAGCCGCTTGGCGAAGGCGGTCTGGCCGATGCCGGCGATGGCGGTGGCGTCCTTGAGCCCTGCCATGGGTGCACCTCTCCCCCCGACGATTTGCTGACAGACCGTCAGGTTACAGCTAATCTGACGGTCAGTCAGCTATGTGTACCGTGGGGAGGTCGCCGTGCGCGGTGACGTGGAGTGGGGCGGCATTCCGGGGCTCGTCCGGAGCGCCGCCCGTCGCTACGGCGACGTGGAGGCGGTGGTCGAGGGCCGCACCCGGATCTCATACGCCGAACTGGGCGCCCGCGTGGACCGCGCGGCGGCGGCCTGCATGGCGAACGGCGTCGGCGTCGGCGACCGCGTGGCGATCTGGGCCCCCAACACCCTGGACTGGATCGTCTCGGCGCTGGGCGCGGTCTCGGCGGGCGCGGTCCTGGTCCCCCTCAACACGCGCTTCAAGGGCGGCGAGGCCGCGTACGTCCTGGAGCGGAGCCGGGCGAGGCTGCTGTTCGTCACGGGCACGTTCCTCGGCACGTCGTACGTGGCCTCCCTGCGCAGAGCGGCAGGACAGGGTCCCGGCGGGGGCCCTCTCCCTCGCCTCCCGCACCTGGAGCAGGTGGTGGTCCTGGCGGACGACGCACCGTCCGACTTCCGCACCTGGAAGGACTTCCTGGCGAGCGGGGAGGGCGTCGGGGAGCCGGAGGTGCGGCGACGCGCCTCGGCCGTGACCGGTGAGGCGCCGTCGGACATCATCTTCACCTCGGGCACCACGGGCCGCCCCAAAGGCGCGTTGATCACCCACGCCCAGACACTGCGCGCATACGGGATCTGGAGCGACCTGGCGGGCCTGCGACAGGGCGACCGCTATCTGATCGTGAACCCCTTCTTCCACACGTTCGGCTACAAGGCCGGCGTGCTGGCCTGTCTGATGCGGGGCGCGACGATGATCCCGCAGCCGGTGTTCAACGTGGACACGGCACTGGCGAACATCGCCGCGGAGCGGATCTCCGTCCTCCCCGGCCCGCCCACCCTCCACCAGTCCCTCCTCGACCACCCCTCCCGGGACGCCCACGACCTCTCCGCGCTGCGCCTGGTGGTGACGGGAGCGGCGGTGGTACCGCTGCGCCTGGTGGAACGCCTGCGCGGGGAACTCGGCGTCGCGACGGTCCTGACGGCCTACGGCCTGGCGGAGGCGAGCGGTTTCGTGACGATGTGCCGTCGCGGCGACGACCCGTCACTGATCGCATCCACGTCGGGAAGGGCGATCTCCGGCACGGAGGTCAGAGTGGTGGACCCGAAGGGGGAGGCCCTGCCCCCGGGCGTTCCCGGGGAGATCCTGGTCCGAGGCTTCAACGTCATGCAGGGCTACTTCGAGGACGCTGCGGCCACGTCGGACGTCCTGGGCCCGGACGGCTGGCTCCGCACGGGCGACGTGGGCGTACTGGACGGGGCGGGCAACCTTCGCATCACGGACCGCATCAAGGACATGTTCGTCGTCGGCGGCTTCAACGCCTACCCGGCGGAGATAGAGCAACTCCTCGCACTGCACCCGGATGTGGCGGACGTGGCGGTGATCGGCGTACCGGACACCCGGCTGGGCGAGGTCGGCAAAGCCTACGTGGTACGGCGGCCGGGGGCCGTGCTGACCGGTGACGACCTGATCGCCTGGTCCCGCAGGGAGATGGCGAACTACAAGGTCCCGAGGGAGGTGGAGTTCGTCACGGAACTCCCGAGAAACGCGAGCGGCAAGGTACTGAAGGGAGAACTGCGGGGACGGGGGCGCTGAGGCGGGGGAGTCGAGGCCGGACCGTTGGGCGGGGCCGGCCCGTGTCCAGGGCTCGCGAGGTGAGCGGAGCAGCAGTCACACTTCGGCCGCGGCGGCTCCCCCTCCGCGCCGCCGCGGCCGATCCCCGTGTGGGAGGAAGGTCTAGCTGGGCTCGGACGTGATGTGGACGTTGTCCGGCTTGAAGATGCCGTTGTCCTCGGCCTCGGTGATGTGGACGTTGTCCGGGTTGACCGTGCCCTCGTCCTTGCCACCGGTGATGTGGACGTTGTCCGGGTCGACGACCGGCTCGTCCTTCGTGGTGTCGCTCATGGTGCTTCCTCCCCTTGGAACTCAACTGAAAACTGGGGCCCGCCCGGCCGTTCCCCCGAATGGACGGCCGGGCGAGCTACCGGGTCGCCTCACCCTAGACCGTGGGCTGGACGACCTCATCGGCGGTCCGTCCGCCCCCCGACGCAACGGATCGACAGGAAGAGAGTGCCGTGCGGCGATAAACGAACGATGAACGCCGTAGCGGATCTATGCGGCAGCGGCCGGTGTCAGCAACGCCCGGACGGTCTCGGCCTCGGGAGATCCCAGTGCCTCATAGGTGGCGAGGGCTTCCTGCCAGCACACTTGGGCCCTTCCCGACTGCCCGATCCCGCTGAGAGCCCGTCCCAGCACGGTGAGGACGTTGCCGCGCCGCCACTCCCCGCCGATGCCGCGCAGCACGGTCAAGGCGGCTTCGGCGTTGGTCGACGCCTGCGCGGGACGTCGAGCCGCCAGATCCACCTCGGCGAGCCTGAGCAGGGTCATCCCCTCCCAGAGGCGCTGGCGGCTGTCGCGAAAGACCTTCAGAGCCGCGTGCAACTGCTCGTCGGCCTCCGCGTACAACCCGTTCTGGGTGAGGGCCATGCCCAGTGCGTAGCGGCCGTTCGCGCCCTTCAGGGCGTGCCCCAACGCCTCATAGGTTTCGACGCCTTGCTGGGCGAGCACCACTGCGCTCCGCGGCCGCCCCGTGGCAAGGTGGATACGCGAGAGGTTGCACAGCACACTCGCTTCCCCGGCCAGGTCCTCGCAGTCCCGGAAGTCCGCCAGGGCGTGGTCCAGGTGCCGTTCGGCGTCCGCATACCGGCTTTGGTAGAAGGCCATGGCGCCGCGGACGTTGGCCGCCCAGCAGCGCGCCAGGGGGTCGGTCTGCGATTCGGCGAGTTGCAGGGCCTCGCGTGCCGCATCGTCCGCTTCCGCGAAGCGCCCGGAAAGGTGGTGGGCGACGGCGAGGACGCCGGAGGCGCGGCCCTCCGTCCGCCGGTCCCGGCTGGACCGCGCGGCGTTGCGCAGGGTTATGGCCACGGCTTCGTATTCCCTGGCGTTGGCACCGGACTCCGAGAGATCGACCGCCGCCCACAGGAGATCGATGGAACGGAGCAACGTTGCGGACGTCCCGAATTGGCGCATGCAGGCAAGCAGGCAGGCCGCCTCCGCATACAGCCAGTCCTGCGCCTGATGCCGGTCCTCGAACGTCAGCCCCGGGTATTCGGTCGGCTGAAGATGGTCCACCAGCCGGTCCCCCGGCCGTTCGATCGCGTACACCCCCGCCGCCGTCGCCAGGTAGAAGTCCAGCAGCCGCGACATCGCCGCGTCCCGCTCGCTCGGCGGATGCTCGTCCCGTTCCGCGCACGCACGCGCGTAGAGGCGGACCAGGTCGTGGTAGCGGTAGCGACCCGGGGCCGCCGACTCCAGCAGGGACGTGTCGACCAGGGACTCCAGCAGGTCCTCCGTCTCGTCGACCGGGAGGTCGAGGACCGCGGCGGCGGCCGCCAGGGACATGTCCGGGCCGTCCGCCAGCCCCAGCAGACGGAAGGCCCGGGCCTGGGCCGGCTCCAGCTGGCCGTAGCCCAGTTCGAAGGTCGCCTTCACCGCCAGGTCCCCGGCCTGAAGCTCGTCCAGCCGCCGTCGCTCGTCCGCCAGCTTCGCCGCGAGCACCGACACCGTCCATGTCCTGCGTGCCGCCAGCCGCGACGCCGCGATCCGGATCGCCAGCGGCAGGAATCCGCACGCCGCCACCACGTCCAGCGCGGCCTCCCGCTCGGAGGCCACCCGCTCCTCACCCACGATCTTCGTGAACAGCGACAGTGCCTCGTCCGGTGACATCACGTCCAGGTCCACCAGGTGCGCGCCCGCCAGGTCCACCATCCGCACGCGCGAGGTCACCAGCGCCGCGCAGCCCTCGGTGCCCGGGAGGAGCGGCCGTACCTGGGCCGCGTCCTTCGCGTTGTCCAGCAGGACCAGGACCCGCCGGCCGTCCAGGACCGAGCGGTAGAGGGCGGCCCGTTCCTCCAGCGAGTCCGGGATCGCCGAGTCGGCCGTGCCGAGGGCGCGCAGGAAGGAGCCGAGGACCGTCTCCGGTTCCGCGGCCCTGGGGCCCGCGCCCTGGAGGTCCACATACAGCTGGCCGTCGGGGAAGGAGCCCCGGGCCTGGTGGGCGACGTGGACCGCCAGTGTCGTCTTGCCGACGCCGCCGATCCCGGCCAGCGCCGACACCGCCATCACCCGGCCCTCCGCCGACGCCAGCACATTGCCCAGCTCCTGCACGAAGGCCGTCCGGCCGGTGAAGTCGGGGACGGTGGCGGGGAGCTGCGCCGGCCGTACCGGAGCGGCGGCGGGCTCCGGCGCCGGCGCCGACGGTTCGGCGAGGCCGGGGTCCGCCTGGAGGATCCGTTGCTGGAGGTCCTTCAGGCCGGGGCGTGGATCGACCCCGAGTTCGTCGGCCAGAAGGCGGCGGGTGTCCGCGTACACCGCGAGCGCCTCCGCCTGACGGCCGGAGCGGTACAGCGCCAGCATCAGCAGTTCGCGCAGGCGCTCGCGCAGCGGGTGTGCCGCCGTCAGGGCGGTCAGTTCCGAGACCGCCTCGGCGTGGCAGCCCTGCTCCAGGTCCATGTCGAGGCGGGTCTCCAGGAGCTGGAGGCGCCATTCCTCCAGGCGGGTGCGCTGGGTCTCGGCGTAGGGGCCCGGTATGTTCGCCAGCGGCTCACCGTCCCACAGGGCCAGGGCCTCGTTCAGCAGGCGCCGGGCATGGCACAGCTCCCCGGAGCTCTTGGCCTTCTCCGCTTCCGCGGTCAGTTCCTGGGCGGCGGCGAGGTCCAGCGAGCGGGCGTCGGGCAGGCGCAGCGCGTAGCCGCCGGACTCGCTGACGAGGACGCCGGGGGAGAGGACCTTGCGCAGCCGGGAGGCGTACGTCCGTACCGCTGCCAGGGCCCGCGGCGGCGGGTCGTCGCCCCAGAGCGCGTCGATCAGTTCGGACGCCGTCGCCGTACGTCCCTCGCGCAGCAGCAGCGCGGCCAGCAGCGCGCGCTGCTGTGGTGAGCCCGTGGCCAGCGGCTCCTCCCCGCGCCAGGCGCGCACCGGTCCGAGCACGCCGAAGCGCAGAGCCGCCGACTCCCCGGCACTCCGCTGCTCCGGCACTCGCGGTACACCGTCCATCGCTGCCCCCTGGCACCCTGCCGAACGTCCACAACCGAGAGGCCAGTTTGCCTTGTTCATGGCGGATGCGTCAGCTCTGGGAGACGGCGATCACAGGCCGTGGTGCGGCGCGTCACACGGCCCACACAGAGTCTTCCCATACCGGTCGGTCGGGATACATACGGGGAGGCCACCACATAGCTGACGGTTCGTCAGATCGGCGCTACCGTGACCGGCATGGAGACCTCACCGAGCAACGGCACGTTCCCGCAGATCATCTCCGTCGACGACCACACGGTCGAGCCCCCGCGCGTCTGGCAGGACCGGCTGCCCGGGAAGTACCGGGACATCGGCCCGCGCATCGTCCGTGCGCCGCTGAAGGAAATGACCTTCCTCGGCGGGAAGTTCGCCCCCGTGATGGGCGAGCCCGGCGACGAGGGCCCGCTCGGCGACTGGTGGGTTTACGAGGACCTGCACCGTCCCCTCACCCGCCTCGACACGGCCGTCGGGTACGACAGGGACGAGATCAGGCTCGAGGTGATCACCTACGAGCAGATGCGGCCGGGCTCCTACGACGTGCCCCGGCGCCTCGCCGACATGGACGTCAACCATGTCCGATCCGCCCTCTGCTTCCCGACGTTCCCGCGCTTCTGCGGCCAGACCTTCACCGAGGCCCGGGACCGCGAGCTCGCGCTGCTGTGCGTGCGTGCGTACAACGACTGGATGGTGGAGGAGTGGTGCGGGCCCGAGGCACGCGGCCGGCTCATACCCCTGGCCCTCATCCCCCTCTGGGACGCGGAGCTCGCCGCGGCAGAGGTGCGCCGCAACGCCGAACGCGGCGTGCGTGCCGTCGCCTTCTCGGAGATCCCGCCGCGCCTCGGGCTGCCCTCCGTGCACACCGACGACTGGGACCCCTTCCTCGCCGCCTGCGACGAGACCGGGACCGTCGTCGCCATGCACATCGGCTCCAGCAGCCGGATGCCGTCCACGTCCGCGGACGCCCCGCCGGCCGTGGGATCCACGATCACCTTCGCCAACTGCTGCTTCTCGATGGTCGACTGGCTGATGAGCGGCAAGTTCGAGCGGTTCCCCCGGCTGAGGGTGATGTACGCGGAGGGGCAGATCGGGTGGATCCCCTACATCCTCGAGCGGGCCGACGTGGTGTGGGAGGAGAACCGTGCCTGGGGCGGTGTCGCGGACAAGGTGCACCGCCCGCCGTCGGAGCTCTTCGCCGACCATGTCTACGGCTGCTTCTTCGACGACGCCTTCGGCCTGCGGAACCTGGACGCGATCGGGGCCGGAAACGTGCTGTACGAGACCGACTATCCGCACTCCGACTCCACATGGCCGAAGTCGCGTGAGGTCGGGGAGGCCCAGATGGGGCACCTGGACGCGGACACCGTCGACCGGATCGTGCGGCGCAACGCCATCGAGCTGCTGGGGCTGACGGACGACGGTCTGTGGGCGGGGCCGGGCGGCGGGCGGTGAGCGGGCCCCTGCGGTACGGGATGCAGCTGCCCGTCCAGTCCTTGAGCAGGCTCTTCGCCGAGCCCTGGGAGGCGAGCGCGGGCCCCGAGGACCTGGCGGAGATCGCCCGGGCCGCCGACCGGGCCGGGTTCGACTACCTCGCGAGCTGCGACCACGTCGCCATTCCGGGCCGGCTGGCCCCGGCCATGGGGACGGTCTGGTACGACCCCGTCGCCACGCTCTCCTATCTGGCGGCCGTCACCGTGCGGGTACGGCTGCTCAGCCATGTCGCGATCGTCGCGCTGCGGCACCCCCTCGTCACCGCCAAGCAGTACGCGACCCTCGACCGGCTGTGCGGCGGGCGGCTCGTCCTCGGGGTGGGGGCGGGGCACGTACCGGAGGAGTTCGCGGCGCTGGGCGTGGATTTCCGGCGGCGCGGTGCCCTGCTCGACGAGACGATCGACGCCCTCAGGGCGGCGCTGGGGCCCGAGGAGTTTCCCGTCCACCACGGGAAGGCGTACGACTTCGAGGGGCTCGGGCAGCGCCCCCGGCCCGCCCAGGCCCGGATTCCCGTCTGGGTGGGCGGCTCCTCGCCCGCCGCCGTACGCCGTGCCGCGCTCAAGGGGGACGGCTGGCTGCCGCAGGGCGACCCGCGTGAGCGGATGCCCGCCCAGATCGCCCGTCTGACGCGGCTGCGGGCCGAGGCGGGTCTCGAGGAGCCCTTCACCGTAGGCGCCCTCACCGAGCCGCTGTACGTCGGCGAGCCGGACTGGGATGTCGGGCGGCGCACGGTCAGCGGCGCACCGGAGACGGTCGCCGACTCCCTGCGCGCCTACCGCGCGATGGGCGTGCACCAGATCCAGGTGCGGTTCCGCAGCCGGTGCCGCGCGGAACTCACCGATCAGATCGCGGCGTTCGGGGCCGAGGTCGCGCCCCGTCTGCACTGAGGAGGGTCATGGGCAAGCTGGACGGGCGCGTCGTCATCGTCACGGGTGCGGCGCGAGGGCAGGGCGAGCAGGAGGCGCGGCTGTTCACCGCGGAGGGAGCCCGGGTCCTGCTCGCGGACGTGCTCGACGACCAGGGGGAGGCCCTGGCCAAGGAGCTCGGGCAGCGTTATGTCCATCTGGACGTGGGCCGGGAGGCGGACTGGGCCGCCGCCGTGGCCCGGGCGAAGGAGGCGTACGGGCGGATCGACGGGCTGGTCAACAACGCCGGGATCCTCCGGTTCAACTCCCTGCTCGACACGCCCCTCGACGAGTTCATGCAGGTCGTCCAGGTCAACCAGGTGGGCTGTTTCCTCGGTATCAGGACGGTCGCGCCCGAGATCGCGGCCGCCGGGGGCGGCACCATCGTCAACACCGCCTCTTACACGGCGATGACGGGCATGGCGGCCGTGGGGACGTACACGGCGACCAAGCACGCCGTCCTGGGCCTCACCCGGGTCGCCGCGATCGAGCTGGCGCCACGGGGGATACGCGTCAACGCCCTGTGTCCCGGCGCCATCGACACCGCGATGTCCAACCCCTCGCTGCTGGACCCGGAGGCGGACGCCGAGCAGACGTCCAGGGCCCTGGACGAGCTGTACCGCAGGCTGGTGCCGCTCGGCCGGATCGGCAGGCCGGAAGAGGTTGCGCGTCTGGCCCTCTTCCTGACCTCCGAGGACTCCTCCTATGTCACCGGGCAGCCGTTCGTGATCGACGGGGGATGGCTGGCCGGGGTGGCCGTGATCTGACTGACCGTCAGCTATTGACGGTGCCATCGGGCGGTGTCAGAGTCGGCGGCAATAGAGCTGACGATATGTCAGATATACGGGCACGTGCGTCAGGCAGGTCGGACAGACAACCGTGGGGACGGTGAACTCCGTGGAATTCGGGCTCTTTGTACAGGGGTACGTGGGCAAGCGGGCCGAGACCGACCCGCTCGCGGAGCACAAGGCGCTGCTGGAGGAGACCGAGTACGTCATCCAGGCGGACAGGTCCGGCTTCAAGTACGCCTGGGCCTCCGAGCACCACTTCCTCGAGGAGTACTCGCACCTGTCCGCCAACGACGTCTTCCTCGGCTATCTCGCCCACGCCACCGAGCGCATCCATCTCGGCTCCGGCATCTTCAATCCCCTCGCCCCGGTGAACCACCCGGTGAAGGTCGCCGAGAAGGTCGCCATGCTCGACCACCTCACCGAGGGCCGCTTCGAGTTCGGCAGCGGCCGAGGGGCGGGCTCGCACGAGATCCTCGGCTTCCTCCCCGGCATCACCGACATGAACCACACCAAGGAGATCTGGGAGGAGACCATCGCCGAGTTCCCCAGAATGTGGCTCCAGGACGAGTACCAGGGCTTCAGGGGCAAGCACTGGTCCCTGCCGCCGCGCAAGGTGCTCCCCAAGCCGTACGGCAAGTCGCACCCCGCGATGTGGTACGCGGCCGGGTCCCCGCCCTCGTACGCCATGGCCGCGCGGAAGGGCCTCGGGGTGCTCGGGTTCAGCGTGCAGAAGGTCTCCGACATGGAGTGGGTCCTGGAGCAGTACAAGACGGCGATCGTGGACGCCGAGCCCGTGGGGGACTTCGTCAACGACAACGTGATGGTGACGACCACCGCCGTGTGTGCGCCCACGCACGAGGAGGCGATCCGGGTCGCGGCGTCGGGCGGACTGCACTACCTGCCCTCCCTCGTCTTCCGCTACCACGACACCTTCCCGCGCCCGGAGGGCTTCCCCGTCTGGCCGGAGACGCTGCCCGAATACACCGAGGAGTTCATCGAACTGCTCATCGAGGAAGAGCTGCTGATCTGCGGCGACCCGGACGAGGTCCTCACCCAGTGCAAGCGGTGGGAGCAGGCCGGGGCCGACCAGCTCAGCTTCGGGCTGCCGGTCGGGATCCCCAAGGAGGAGACGCTCCGGACGATCAGGCTGATCGGCGAGCACGTGATCCCGAAGATCGACACCGACCCGGTGCACAGGACCACGCGGTTCCGGCAGGCCGCGTGATCCCTGCCGGGCCGCGGGCCACAGGCCGGCTGCGGTCCGGACGCGGCCGGTCGCGCCCACGCGGCGGAGCCGCACATCGACACAGCCCCGCGCCCCTTCGGGCGCCGTGGCCGCACCGGACTCGAGGAGGTAGCGCCATGCTGGACCACGTCATCAAGGCTGCGACCGTCGTGGACGGGACCGGCGCGCCCGCGTACACGGCTGACGTGGGCATACGGGACGGCCGTGTCGCCGCCGTCGGCCGCGTCACCGAACAGGCGCGGACGCAGGAGGACGCGACCGGGCTCGTTCTCGCCCCCGGCTTCGTCGACCCGCACACCCACTACGACGCCCAGCTCTTCTGGGACCCCTACGCGACGCCCTCCCTGAACCACGGGGTCACCACGGTCGCGGCCGGCAACTGCGGGTTCACGCTCGCCCCGCTCAACCCCGCCCGCCCCGAGGACGCCGACTACACCCGCCGGATGATGGCGAAGGTGGAGGGCATGTCCCTGGTCGCCCTGGAGGAGGGGGCGCCCTGGAACTGGCACGGCTTCGGGGAGTACCTCGACGCCCTGGAAGGCCGGATCGCCGTCAACGCGGGCTTCATGGCGGGACACTGTGCGCTGCGCCGCCATGTGATGGGACCGGACGCGATCGGCGGGCAGCCCACCCCCGAGCAGATGGACGCCATGCTCCGGCTCCTCCACGAGGCCATGGACGCGGGGGCCTGGGGCCTGTCCACCACCCAGTCGTCCACACACGCCGACGGCGACGGCCGGCCGGTCGCCTCCCGCCACGCCCGGCCGGCCGAGCTGCTGGCCCTGTCCCGGGCGGTGGGCGAGCACGAGGGCACCCAGATCGAGGCGATCGTGGCGGGCTGCCTGGACCAGTTCAGCGACGCCGAGATCAACCTGCTCATGGAGATGAGCGCGACCGCGGGACGGCCCCTGAACTGGAACGTGCTCACGATCGACGCCGCCGTCCCCGAGCGCGTGCCGCGCCAGCTGCTCGCGAGCGAGCGGGCCCGGAAGGCGGGCGGCCGCGTGGTGGCGCTCACCATGCCGATCCTCACCCCGATGAACATGTCGCTCGGCACTTTCTGTGCGCTCAACCTGATCCCCGGCTGGGGACCGGTCCTCGGCCTGCCGGTGCCCGAGCGGATCGCCAAGCTCCGTGACCCGGAGGTACGGGCCGAGATGCTCCGGCGCGCCGTTTCCAAGGAGGCGGGCGTCCTGCGCCGTCTCACCGATTTCGGGCGGTACGTCGTCGGGGACACCTACAGCCCGCGCAACGAGGGCCTGACCGGCCGGGTGGTGCGGGACATCGCCGCCGAGCGCGGCCAGGACCCCTTCACCTGCCTGGTCGAGATCTGCGCCGCGGACGAGCTGCGGACCGTCCTGTGGCCCATGCCCACCGACAACGACCCGGCCTCCTGGGCGCTGCGGGCCGAGACCTGGCGGCACGAGGACGTCCTGCTCGGCGGCTCCGACGCGGGCGCCCATCTGGACCGCATGTGCGGGGCCCCGTACACCACCCGGTTCCTCGGGGACTGTCTGCGCGGCCGGAAGCTGGTCCCTCTGGAGCGGGCCGTGAAGATGCTGACCGACGATCCCGCCCGGTTGTTCGGGCTGCGGGAGCGCGGCCTGGTGAGGGAGGGCTTCCATGCGGATCTGGTCCTTTTCGACCCGGAGCGGGTCGACGCCGGCCGGGCCGGCCTGGTGCACGATCTGCCGGGGGAGAGCCCGCGGCTGGACTCCAGGGCGATCGGGGTGAGCGCGGTCTGGGTCAACGGCGTCGAGGTGATACGGGACGACGTGGTGACCGGGGCCGTGCCGGGCCGGGTGCTGCGCTCCGGACGGGACACCAGGACGGTGAGCACCACGTGACCGAGCGGCAGCGGCTGTTCATCGGCGGGGCGTGGACCGAGCCCGACGGGGGGCACTACGAAGTCGTCGACCCGGCGACCGAGGAGACCGTCGGATGGGCGCCGGAGGCATCACGGGAACAGGTGCACGCGGCGGCCGCCGCAGCCCGCACCGCCTTCGGACCCTGGTCGCGGACGGCCCCCGAGGAACGGGCGGCCATCCTGGCGCGGGCGGCGGAGGTGATACGGCGCAAGCTCGTGCCGTACGCGGGCCTGGCGCAGGCGGAGAGCGGCGCCACCACCCGTACGGCGCGCGGGATGCAGGTCGGGGTCGCGGCGGCCCGATTCCAGCGGTACGCGCGCGTGGAGCCCGTGGAGCAGCCGCTGCCGCCGCAGATCAGCGAGGCGGGGCCGTTCGGCGGGGCCGTCGTCCTGGGGGCGCTCGCGGTGCGCCAGCCGGTCGGCGTGGTCACCTGCATCACCTCGTACAACAACCCGTGGGCCAACGCGGCCGGCAAGGTCGCCCCCGCGCTGGCCATGGGCAACACGGTGGTCGTCAAGCCGGCTCCGCAGGACCCGCTGTCCGTCTACCGCATGGCCGAGGCCCTTCAGGAGGCGGGTGCGCCGCCCGGCGTGGTGAACGTGGTGAGCGGTGCACTCCCGGAGGTCGGCGAGGCGGCCGTGGACTGCCCGGAGGTGGACATGGTGAGTTTCACCGGGTCCACGGCCGTGGGGCAGCGGATCGCCGAGGTGTGCGGCCGGTCCATGAAGCGGCAGCTGATGGAGCTGGGCGGAAAGGGTGCGGCGCTCGTCTTCGACGACGCGGACATCACCGCGGCGGTCGCCGGCGCCGCCACCACGTTCTCCTTCCACAGCGGCCAGATCTGCACGGCCCCGACCCGGGTGATCGCCCAGCGTGGGGTGTACGACCGGGTGGTGGCCGAACTGGGCGACCGGGCACGGCGGCTGACGGTGGGGGACCCGCGCGACCCGGGCACGGTGGTGGGGCCGCTGATCTCGGCGGCGCACCGGGACCGCGTGGAGGCGTATGTGGAACTGGGCCGCAAGGAGGGGGCGCGGCTGGTGGCCGGGGGCCGGCGCCCGCCGCTGGAGGGGGGCTTCTACGTCGCCCCGACCCTCCTCGCCGAGTGCACGCCCGACATGCGGGTGGTCCGCGAGGAGATCTTCGGCCCGGTGGTCGTGGTCGTGCCGTTCGAGGACGAGGAGGAGGGCATCGCCCTGGCCAACGACACCGACTACGGCCTGATCGACTACGTCTGGTCCCGGGATGTGGCCCGCGCGTTCCGTGTCGCCCGCCGGCTACGGGCGGGACAGGTGGGCGTCAACACCGTGGGCCGCAACATGGAGGCCCCGTTCGGCGGCTTCAAGAAGAGCGGGGTCGGCCGCGACGTCGGCTCGTACGCCCTGCACGCGTACAGCGAGCTTCAGGCGATCGTCTGGCCTGGTTGAGCGGGGCCGGCCGACCGGCGGGGCCTTGGCACGGGGGCGGTTGCCCCGGGGCGCGGTCGTATGGCGGTCCCCGCCCGGTTCGGCACGTACCAGGGTCAGTCCAGGTCCACCCGGACCGTGAGCAGCCCCGTGCCGAGGGCTCGTACCGCCGCGCTGTTGAGGCGGGGCAGCGTCCGGAGACGGGCGTGGGGGTCGTCGCCGGGCAGCACATGGGCCGTGCCCGTGTGCCATCGGCCCCGGATGCGGACCCGCACCCGGGGGTCGACCCGGATATTGCGAATGTACTGGGACTTCTCGCCGTGCTCGGACACCAGCCAGAAGGAGTCGCCGATGCGTCGCCCGCCCAGCGGGGTCCGGCGTGGCAGACCCGAGACCCGGCCCGTGGTCTCCAGAAGCGTCTGGAGCGGCATGCGGCGCTGCACCGGATTGACGACATGGCGCTGGAGCGCCGTGACCGCGCGGTACTTGAGGTCGGCGGAGCCTGGCATGGTGTCGTGTTCCCCCTGACGACGTGACGGGCGAGGCACTGCGCGCAGTCTTCCAGACCGCCCGTCGGGGCGCGCGGAATTCAGCCGCGCGCCCCTGTGCCTACGCCCCGCCGAGGAAGATGGGATTCGTGAACGCGGCCATGGCCCCCGGCACCGGACCCGCCGCCGCCTCGTGCCGCAGCTCCGCCCGTACGTAGGCCGCGTACGCCGGTGTGGTGTGCCACTCCACCGTGCCCGAACCGGACACCGGCAGCGGATCGCTCGTGAACAGCACTCCCTGGTCGGTGACGAAACGGACCGTGCAGCGGGGCGCGCCCTGCACGTCCAGCCGCACCGTGACCGGGGTGTCGCGGTCCACCCGCAGCCGCTCGCCGATCCCCGCGTGCCCGCCGCGGCCGCCCGCCGCGGCGAAGGCCAGTGAGACGTTCCTCGACTCGGCCACGTACGCGCGGCCCGCGCGGATGCCCTCCTGGATGGCACCTCTGGTCAGGTCGTCGGCCAGGACCACCGTCTGCGGGCTGCCGATCGCGTCGGGGTCCCGGTGCGCGTCGCTGTTGCCGATCGCCGGGAGCCATCGGCCGTGCCCCTCCCGGACCGACGCGACCAGTGTGTTGTCCCACTCCGCCAGCGTCGCCTCGTCGTCCGGCGTGAAGGGGCCGTTCCACACCTCCACCGCGTCCGCCTGGGCGAAGCCGAACTTCCAGCCGCAGCCGACGCAGGTGGCGTGCGGATGGGCCGGGACGACCAGTCCGCCCGCCCGGTGGATCTCCCCGGCGAACCGGGCCCAGCGGTTGTCCCGCGCCCGGTAGCGCCAGTCGATGAAGGTGCCCGGGTCGGTGCCCAGGGCGAGCACGTGCCCGTTCCGGGTCGTCACCTCCTCGCCCAGCAGGATCAGCAGGTCGTCGCCCGCCTGGTCGGCCCAGTGCGCATGTGAGGAGTGCGTGTTGTGCTCGGAGCTGTTGATGAAGTCCAGGCCCGCGGCCCGGGCCAGTGCCGCGATCTCCGCGGGGGTGCGGCGGCCGTCGGAGTACCAGGAGTGCATGTGGCAGTCGCCCCGGTACCAGGCGCGGCCCCGGCCCTTGGCCCGCGACGGCGGATACACCGGCGCCGGGGTGACGCCCTGCTCTCCGTAGGTGAGGGTGACGGTGATCTCGTAGGTCAGCCCCTGCGGGGCCACCGTGTAGGGGCCGAGCGCGATGTGCCAGGTGCCGGGGCGGAGGGGGCCCGGGAGATAGCCGGGGGTCGCGTCGTCCGCGCGGACGAAGAACTCCGAGCGCGCGCCGCCGGACCAGCCGCGGAAGCCCTTGCCGCCCAGTCCGGTGCCGCGTTCGTCGAAGAGGCCGATGTCCAGGGCGTTGCCCTGGGTGCCGGCCGGAACGGACGGCTTGTCATAGGTGTAGGCGACCTTGATCTCCCGCACGCCCCGGGGGACGTCGACGGGGAGGTAGACGAAGTCGGGGGAACCGGCGGGCAGGGTGCCGCGCACGGTCCTCGTCTCCTGGTTGTCGGCCGCCTCGGCGGCGGGACCGTGGGAGAAGCTCACGGTTCCCAACGTAAGCGCGGCGGCCGCACTCGTCACGAACAGAGCGCGTCTGCCGATGCCGTGGTCGTCCTCGCACATGCTGCTGCTCCCAACGTGTCGGATGACAGGGGGTGGGCAGGGGTAGCGGGTTCCACTGTCGTCCCGGGCCGTGAACTGCGCTGCACGGGAAGCCGATCGCGCGCCGCGTGTCGTCGGAACATCAGGTGCCCGCACCGGCCGGTGACACCCCGTGACGGCCGCCCGTCCCAAGGGCTTGCATCGGCCTCCTGGGCTGATCACGGCAAACGTATGCTCGGAGGATGACGACTTCCGCGACCTCCGGAACCGGCCCCACCGAGAACTCCCTGCGTCGCGCCCTCAAACGTGCCCGTGAGGGTGTCGCACTCGACGTCACCGAGGCCACGGTGCTGCTCCAGGCCCGCGGCGCGGACCTCGACGACCTCGCCGCGTCCGCCGCCCGGGTCCGGGACGCGGGCCTTCGGGCGGCGGGCCGGCCCGGTGTCATCACGTACTCGAAGAGCGTCTTCATCCCGCTGACCCGCCTGTGCCGGGACAAGTGCCACTACTGCACCTTCGTCACCGTACCGGGCAAGCTGCGCCGGGCCGGGCACGGGATGTTCATGTCCCCGGACGAGGTCCTGGACATCGCGCGCAAGGGCGCGGCCCTGGGCTGCAAAGAGGCCCTGATCACCCTCGGTGACAAGCCGGAGGACCGCTGGCCGGAGGCGCGCGAGTGGCTGGACGCACACGGCTACGACGACACGATCGCCTACGTCCGGGCCGTCTCCATCCGGATCCTGGAGGAGACGGGCCTGCTGCCCCATCTCAACCCGGGCGTCGTGTCGTGGACGGACTTCCAGCGCCTCAAGCCGGTGGCGCCGTCGATGGGGATGATGCTGGAGACGACGGCCCGGCGGCTGTGGTCCGAGCCGGGTGGACCCCACTACGGCTCCCCCGACAAGGAACCCGCGGTGCGTCTGAGGGTCCTTCAGGACGCGGGCCGCTCCTCGGTGCCCTTCACGTCCGGGATCCTGATCGGGATCGGCGAGACGTACGAGGAGCGCGCCGAGTCGCTGTTCGCGCTGCGGAAGGTGGCGCGGACGTATCACGGCATCCAGGAGCTGATCATCCAGAACTTCCGCGCCAAGCCGGACACGGCGATGCGCGGGATGCCGGACGCGGAACTCGACGAACTGGTCGCGACGGTGGCGGTGGCGCGGCACATCATGGGGCCGAGCGCCTGCCTCCAGGCACCGCCGAACCTGGTGGACGGCGAGTACGAGCGGCTCATCGGCGCCGGTATCGACGACTGGGGCGGGGTGTCCCCGCTGACCGTCGACCATGTGAACCCGGAGCGGCCGTGGCCGCAGATCGAGCAGCTGAGGGAACGGTCCGCGGCGGCCGGCTTCGCGCTGCGTGAACGCCTCTGTGTCTACCCGGAGTTCGTGCGGCGCGGGGAGCCGTGGCTGGATCCGCGGCTGCGCCCGCACGTGGACGCCCTCGCCGACCCGGAGACGGGCCTGGCCCGGGAGGACGCGGTGGTCGAGGGGCACCCGTGGCAGGAGCCGGAGGAGGTGTTCACCTCCGCCGGGCGCACCGATCTGCACCGCACGATCGACACCGACGGCCGCACGGGCGACCGGCGCGACGACTTCGACGAGGTGTACGGCGACTGGGAGGTGCTGCGGGAGGCGGCCGCGCCGGGCATGGCACCGGAGCGCATCGACGCGGACGTACGGGCGGCGCTGCGCACGGCGGCGGACGACCCCACGCGGCTGACGGACGCCGAGGCGCTGGCCCTGCTGCACGCGGACGGCCCCGCCCTGGACGCGCTGTGCCGCACCGCGGACGAGGTGCGGAAGTCCGCGGTGGGCGACGACGTCACCTACATCGTCACCCGGAACATCAACTTCACGAACGTCTGCTACACCGGCTGCCGCTTCTGCGCGTTCGCCCAGCGCCGTACGGACGCCGACGCCTACACGCTGTCGCTGGAGCAGGTCGCGGACCGGGCTCAACAGGCCTGGGACGTGGGTGCGGTGGAGGTGTGCATGCAGGGCGGCATCCACCCCGACCTGCCGGGAACGGCGTACTTCGACATCGCCAAGGCGGTGAAGTCCCGGGTCCCCGGCATGCATGTGCACGCCTTCTCCCCGATGGAGGTGGTGAACGGCGCCACCCGCACCGGTCTGTCGATCCGCGAATGGCTGACGGCGGCGAAGGAGGCCGGGCTCGACACGATCCCCGGCACGGCGGCGGAGATCCTGGACGACGAGGTCCGCTGGGTCCTCACCAAGGGCAAACTGCCGACGGCGACGTGGATCGAGGTCGTCACGACGGCCCACGAACTGGGCATCCGCTCCTCCTCGACGATGATGTACGGCCATGTCGACCAGCCCCGCCACTGGCTCGGCCATCTCCGCACCCTCTCCCGCGTCCAGCAGCGGACGGGCGGCTTCACGGAGTTCGTCACCCTCCCCTTCATCCACACCAACGCGCCCGTCTATCTGGCGGGCATCGCCCGCCCGGGCCCGACGATGCGGGACAACCGGGCGGTGACGGCGATGGCGAGGCTGTTGCTCCACCCCCATATCCCCAACATCCAGACAAGCTGGGTGAAGCTGGGCACGGAGGGCGCCGCGGAGATGCTCCGCTCCGGCGCCAACGACCTGGGCGGAACCCTGATGGAGGAGACCATCTCCCGGATGGCGGGCTCCTCGTACGGCTCGTACAAGTCGGTGGGGGAGCTGGTCGCTGTGGCGCAGGCGGCGGGCCGCCCGGCGAAGCCCCGCACCACGCTCTACGGCGAAGTGCCGGAGGAGCGACAGCGTGCGGCGGCGGCGTCGGACGGCCATCTGCCGGAGCTGCTGCCGGTCCTGGAGTGACGACCACCGGCGGCGTGCCGAGGGGACGGGCACACGCGGGATCGACGGGATGTCCCGGAGGGATCAGCTGTCCTCCGGGGCCGCCCCCCGCAGATGGGTCACCAGCAGGACCACTCCGGTGAGGACGATGACCCGGGTGGCCGCGTCCAGGCCGTTCCATGTCTTGGACTGCCACATCGCGAACCACTCCCCGCCTATCGCGACGAAGCCCGCGCCGAACAGCAGCAGGAGCATCGACAGGCCGACGGTGGAGAGCTGCCGGGCGCGCGGGTGGCGCCGGGCCCACAGCCAGGTCGCGGCGATCAGGACCAGGGCTGCCAGTGCCTCCCAGGCGATGATCGCGACATAGGCGGAGTCCTGCACCGTTTGGGAGGTGATCGCGCGCCACATCAGGTCGTCGTCCTTGAACGTGGTGTCCATCGCGAGGACATGGCGGACGAACTGCTGATTGGTCCCGAAGTCGGTGATGTTCCCGAACGCGACGAGCGCGATGTACAGGGCGACGGTGCCGACGAGGAGGGTGGCGGCGACGGGGAGGGCGGGCGAGGTGTGGGGGGTTCTGGTTTCGGCCATGGTCCAACTATGGAGAGGGCTTTCGGCGACTCCTAGATCATTTTCGGGCACCGAAGTGTGGTGTGCATGACCCTCCGCCGCCCCGACCGGCCGTCTCCGTTCGATTACAGTGCTGCGCGTCGGACGTGCGGGCGGTGCCATGAGGAGGCCTGGGGTGGGTGCGACAGCCGGTGCCATCTGGGGCCGCACCGAGCAGCAGGACTTCCGCGGCCGGGTGCGCGGCACGCTGCTCGGGGCGGCAGTCGGTGATGCCCTGGGTGCCCCGGTCGACGGGCTCTCGCTGGAGCAGATCCGGCAGGCGCACGGGCCCGAGGGGCTCGCCGACCTCGCCGCCGGCCCCGCCGGGCGCGGCGCGATCACCCAGCACACCCAGCTCACCCTGTTCTCCGTCGACGGGCTCATCCGCGCCCAGGTCCGCCGTGACACCGGCGCCTGGCATCCGCCGACCGATCTGCACCGGGCGTATCTGCGCTGGGCGGCCACCCAACGGGACTGGGGGCCCGACGAGCGCCGCGCGGAGGACGGCTGGCTGGCCCGCGAGGAGTGGCTGTACGCGCCCCGCTCCCCGGCCCGGGCCTGTCTGCTCGGACTCGGCGACGAGACCATGGGCACGCTGGACGCGCCCAAGAACCCCGGCGAGCAGGGCCCCGAGGCGGCGACCCGCTCCGCGCCGTTCGGGCTGCTCGTCGGCTGGGATCCGCAACTGGTGCTGCAACTCGCGATCGAGTGCGCGGCACAGACGCACGGGCACCCCACCGCGTACTTCGCCGCGGGCGCGTACGCCGTGATCGTGCATGCGCTGGCCCGCGGGGAGACCCTGGACGCGGCCGTGCAGCGGGCGCTCGCACTGCTCGGCCCATGGCCGGGGCACCAGCCGGTCGCGGAGGCGCTGCAGCATGCACTGGGCACCGTACGGCAGGGGATGCCCACGCCCGCCCGGATCGAGGAGCTGGCGGGCCCCGGTACGGCGGAGGGGGTGCTGGCGGTCGCCGTGTACTGCGCGCTCGTGGGGGAGGACGTACGGCACGGGCTGTGCCTCGCCGTGAACCACGGCGGGCCTTCGGGGGCCGCGGGGGCGCTGACGGGCGGGCTGCTGGGGGCCCTGCACGGCGAGACGGCCCTGCCGCCGGCCTGGCTGGCCGAGCTGGAGGGCCGTCCCACGATGCTGGTCCTGGCGGACGACTTCGCCATGGAGATGACGCAGGGTCCCGCGCTCCACGGCCCTACCGGGTCCGCGCCGGCGTGGCTGGCGCGCTATCCCCGGGCGTAGGACCGTCCTTACCGTCACCCGCCATCCCGCCGCCCTGGTGGCGCTCCTTGCCCTCAGGCGCCGGAGGGGCTTGTCGTACCCGGGGCGGGCCGGACGGAACCCGGTGCGGGCAGGGGCGCCGTCGCCCCGTCGCCGTCCGTGTTCACCGACTCGATGATCGCGTCCCGCTCCGGTGTGTCCTCCGGCTTCACCAGGCCGATCAGGACGTACAGCACCAGCGAGATCACCATCGGCAGTGCCACCTGGTACTCCAGCTTCACGTCCGTGCGCTGGGAGAAGTCCGGGTGGTAGTTGACGAAGAAGAACGCCAGCAGGCCGGCGGCCCAGCTGCCGAGCGCCGCCGTCGGGCCGGACCTGCGGAACGGGCGCAGCAGGCCCAGGATGAACGGGATCGCGATCGGGCCCATCAGACCGGCCACCCATTTGATGACCACCGTGATGATGTCCTTGAAGGCGGGGGAGTCGACCTGGGTCGCCACCGCCATCGACAGGCCGAGGAAGGCGACGGTGGTGACCCGGCCCGCGATCAGGCCCGTCCGGCTGTTCCACGCCCGCGCCGCCTTCGAGAGCACCGGCGCCACGTCCCGGGTGAACACGGCCGCGATCGCGTTCGCGTCGGAGGAGCACATGGCCATCGTGTGCGAGAAGAAGCCGACGACCACCAGGCCCAGCAGTCCGTGCGGCAGCAGCTGTTCGGCCATCAGGCCGTAGGCGTCCGAGCCGTCCGGCTTCTCGGCCGTGACGAGGAGCGGTGACAGCCACATGGGGATGAAGAGGACGACCGGCCAGACGAACCACAGGCCCGCCGACAGCAGGGCGGAGCGCGCCGCCTGCCGGGCGCTGCCCGTGGCCATGTAGCGCTGGGCCTGGTTCCACATGCCGCCGTTGTACTCGAAGAGCTTGATGAACAGGTACGCGATGAAGAAGACGGTCAGGTACGGTCCGGCGAACCCGTGCCCGTGACCGTCCAGCTTCGGCGAGTCCAGCGCCCTGGACAGGCCGCCCTGGCCGGAGATCTTGTCGAGGACGATGACCAGCATCGCCAGGCCCGCCAGCAACTGGATGACGAACTGCCCCAGTTCGGTCAGCGCGTCCGCCCACAGACCGCCGATCGTGCAGTACACGGCCGTGATGCCACCGGTGATGACGATGCCCTGGGTGAGCGTGACCCCGGTGAAGACGCTCAGCAGTGTCGCGATCGCGGCCCACTTGGCACCCACGTCCACGATCTTCAGCAGGATGCCGGACCAGGCCAGGGCCTGCTGGGTGGGCAGGTCGTAGCGGTCCTTCAGGTACTCCAGCGGCGAGGCGACGTGCAGCCGGGAGCGCAGCCGGTTCAGCCGTGGCGCGAACAGTTTCGCGCCGATCAGCACGCCGATGGCGATGGGCAGTGCCCAGGTGACGTAGGAGGTGATGCCATAGGTGTAGGCGATGCCGGCGTAGCCCGTGAACATCACCGCGCTGTAGCCCGACATGTGGTGCGAGATGCCCGACAGCCACCACGGCATCCTGCCGCCCGCGGTGAAGAAGTCGCCGACGTCGCCGACCCGTTTGTGGGACCAGACGCCGATCGCCGTCATCACGCCGAAGTACGCGACCAGGACGGCCCAGTCGAGACCGTTCATGTGCCCCCTCCAGGGGTCCGCCTTGTGAACCTGCAGGTACTGGACGGCACTTCGCCAGTACGCGCACACGGGCGGCGCCCCCGTGCGGGAGCGGGGGACTTCGGGGATTGAACCGCCGGCCAGGCGGGCGGTCAAGCCCTTGTCGGGTCATGGATATGAACACAGGTCAGTAAGTAGAACGATTTTGCCGTCTCTTGACTCGTGCGCCGGTTGTCGCGCTCGTGACGCGGACCACACCATGAGCGGGCACTTCGCCAGTCCGGGGACATACGACGGATCGGGCTCACGGGATGCGGGTCCCGTGCCGCCCGGAGGGGAGACGTGGGGCATACGGCTACGCCCCACCGGGCCGAGCGAGGGCCCGGGGGAGTTCAGCGCATCAGTTCGCCCGCGTTCACGAGCAGGGACTGGCCCGTGATCGCCCGCGCCCGGTCGGAGGCCAGGAACACCGCGGCGTCCGCCACATCGCCGTCGGTGGCCAGCTCCGGCAGTGCCATCCGGTCCGTCAGGCGCCGTGTCACCTCCGCCTCCGGTACGCCCTCGGTGTGCGCGGTGAACCGGACGTACGCCTGCACGGGCGGGCCCCACATCCAGCCCGGAAGCACGGTGTTGACCCGGATGCGGTACGGGCCGAGCTCCCGGGCCAGCGAGTACATGGCGCTGGTCAGCGCGCCCTTCGACGCCGCGTAGGCCGCCTGCCGCACCTGGGACGGAGCGGCCACCGACGACTGCGTGCCGACGAAGACCACCGAGCCGCCGCCCTTCTTGAGGCCCGGCAGGCAGGCCCGGGTCATCCGCAGGGTCCCCAGCAGGTTCACGTCGATGACCGAGTGCCAGGTGGCGAAGTCCGCGTCCTGGAGTCCGCCGAAGTGGCTGTCCCATGCGGCGACATGGACCACCGCGTCGATCCGGCCGAACCGTTCCAGTGCCAGCGCCGCGAGGCCCTCGCACTGTGCCTCGTCGGTGATGTCCGTCGTCCGGTGGGCCGTGTGCGCGCCGTCCGGATCGAGCGCGGCGGCGGTCCTGGCGAGGTACTCCTCCGTACGGGCGCCGAGCACCGCGTTGCCGCCGTCGCGGACCACGGCCGCGGCGACCTGGTGGCCGAGCCCGGCACCGACCCCCGACACCACGACGGTCTTGCCCTGGAGCAGTGACATCGGGCCCTCCCGGATATGGCGCATTTCCTGACGGAGCGTCAGAGTAGGGGCGTCCTGCGGAGGAGGGAAGGGGAAGGCGATGGGTGAGGACACACACAGCGCGGTGTACGCGGAACTGGCCGCCCTGGGGCCCTACGGCGTCCGCCCGGGCCATGCACTGATCACCATGGTGGAGCCGCACCCCGGACACGAATATGCATACAACCGCTGGTACGAGGACGACCACTACTACGCCGGTGCGATGGCCATGCCCTGGATGTTCGCCGGCCGCCGCTGGGTCGCCACCCGGGACCTGCAACTACTGCGGTATCCCGAGAAGTCGGCGGTGGCGCAGCCGGTCACCGCGGGCTGCTATCTCTCCACGTACTGGATCACGGACGGCCGCTACGACGACCACATGCGCTGGACGGTCGCCATCAACAAGCGCCTCAACCGCGACGCGCGCGTGTACCGGGACCGCACCCACGTCTTCACGGCCTTCCAGGACCACGAGGCCACGGTGTACCGGGACGGCGCGGCGGGCCCGCGTGACGTCCATGCCCTGGACCACCCGTACGCGGGCCTGGTCCTGCAGGTCGTCGACGCGGAGGGGCCGCAGCAGCGCGCCGAGCTGCTGGCCTGGCTCCGGGACCGTCACCTCCCAGGACGCCTCGCGGGCTCGCCCTCGGCCATGGTCGTGCTGTTCCGCCCGACCCCGCTGCCCGGTGACCGGATGACGTACGTGAAGCAGGTGGAGGGTGTGGACACCCGCCTGACCCTGCTCTGGTTCCTGGAGAAGGACCCGAGGCACTGCTGGGAGCCCCACTTCACAGGTCTGGACGGGGCGGTGGCGGAAGCGGGGCTGGGGAGGGTGGAACTGGTGGCGCCGTTCGTTCCCACGGTGCCGGGGACGGACCGGTACGTGAGCGACCTCCGCTGAGTCCCGCGGCGCCCACCCCTGGAGAAAAGGGACGTGCCCCCTCGGCCGGGACGGCGGACCAGTCGAGAGGGCCTTGTCGTGCTGTCTGTGGAGTTGTGGTGGTCGGTGCTACTTGATCGACGTCACGAAGGCGTTCCAGGCGTCGGCCGGGAAAGCCAGGACGGGCCCCTCGGGAACCTTGGAATCGCGCACGGCGAGCGCCGCCGCCTTGGGCGATTTGACCTCGACGCAGGCGCCGTTGCCCGTCGAATACGACGACTTGGTCCACGTTTCCGTGGCCCCCTGAAGAACGGCCATGTTCACTCCGGTAGCGAGTTGCTGAGTTGCTGCCCTCGCACCGCGAGCCATGTCGGCCCCGCGGTGCGAATCGCGCCAACTTGTTTGGCTGATGGCGTGATCGAAGCTACTCGGCAACCTGCTGGGCCGTAGGGGCCATTCACTCGACCGGATGGCATATTCCAGCCGGGTCTTCCGCCTAAAGGTTTCGCTGGTGTAAGATCCGCGGCCCTCTTACGCGAAGTCCGAGAGACCTTACTGAGCGTAGTCCTTGGCCGCGTCCGCGATGAACCGGCGGGACTCCTCCACGCTGAGCGCCTGAGCCCGCAGATGCTCGTACATCACGGCGTACTTCTGCACGTCGTGGGCCTTTTCCAGGTACAGGTCACTCGTGACGCCCTCGAGGTACACCACGCTGGAGTCGGCCGCGTCGGCGAACTCCAGGATCGCGTACTGGCCGTTGAGGCCGGGATGGGCACCCGCCCTGAACGGCAGGACCTGCACCGTGACGTGCGGAAGCTGGGACATCTCGCAGAGGTGCTCCAACTGCTCGCGCATCACATGGTTGTCGCCCACGGCCCGGCGGAGCGCGGCCTCGTCCAGCACCACCCACAGACGCAGCGGGTTGTGTTCGGCGGCGATGCGTTCCTGGCGCCGCAACCGCACCTGTACGCGCTTTTCGATGTCCGCGGCGGACGTCTCGGGCAGCGCGCCCTGGATGAGAGCCTCGGCGTAGGAGTGGGTCTGCAACAGGCCGGTGATGACCTGCGGTTCATAGACGCGCAGCGACTCCGCGTCCGTCTCCAGGCCGATGTACACGCTGTACGGGATGTCCCCGAACGCGTGCCACCATCCTTGCTGCCGGGAGTCGCGCGCCATCTCCATCAGCGAGTCGACGACGCGCTGATCCTCGACCTCGTAGACTCCGCACAGATCGCGGACATCGCGCTGGCTGATGCTGCGGCGGCCGTTCTCCAGCCGGCTGATCTTCGACTGGGAGACCAGCAGCCGTTCGGCGACCTCTTCGGCGGTCATGCCCTTGAGTTCACGGAGCCGGCGCAGCTCCTGGCCCAGTCGACGCCGCCGGACGGTGGGATTGACATTCGACGCCACGGACGTGCACCTCCGGCTGCCTGCCTCTACTTTGCGTATCTGCTGCTGAGCAGATTGCCACCAAGGTGCTTTCTACCGCTGGAAAACGGCGGATATGCGTCGTGGGCGCGCCGCTTGGCCGAACGGCGCTCGCATGTGGCCGCGCGGGGCGGTGAGTGTGCCGTCCTGTGGACGTCCGTCTCATCGCCCCGCGCGGGCCGGCGGCTCCCGAACCGGGCCTCGGGGCGGCGCGGATGCGCCGGGTCGTGCGGTTCCGGCCGTACCGGTGCCGCCGGTTCGGCCGGTTGTCGCGCCGCGGTCGTGCCGGGCCGCGGTACTGCGGCTCAGTGGGCCACGACGCGTGCCATGGATCCACGGCGCGGCTGCATGGGAACACCGCGGGCGGGTTCCGGCGCGGGCCTGGCCGCGGTGGCCTGGCGGCCTGCCTGGGCCGGGCTGCGGCGCGGTTGAGCGGCCGCACCGTTCTGGACGTCCATCACGGCGTGCGCCACGAGACCGCCCATGGGGTCGTGCCTGATCAGATCCCGCAGCCGGGAGCGGGACGAGCGTCCCTCGTTGCCCGGATACAGATGCTTGCCGAGACCGACCGCATGGGCCAGCGCGGCGAGCGCCGCGGTCCGCGGGTCCGGCGGAACGCCGGTGCGGATCGCGGAATCCAGCCGGGCCTTGATCTCCCGGCTGATGGCCGTGTCCGTCGCCTGGTAGCGCGTCGTCGGCAACACCCCGCACATCTGGCCCGGCACGGCCTGGACCATGCCGCACCGCTCCAGATGCGAAAGGTAGGTCTGGCGCAGCCCGAGACGCGGCCCGCCGATCCAGTGGACGGCCCGTACCGGAGCGCCACGCCTGCGCAGCAACTCCAACGCACAGTCCAGAGTCGGATCTCCAGTCGGCCGTGGTACCACCACGGCGATACGATCCCCGTCCGGGGCTATCCGTCCGGCCAGCGCCAGCTCCACTAGCTGTGCTCCGGCCAGACCAAGGTCGAGCGACTGCGGCTGTGCAGTGGTACCCGTGGTCGGGTCCAGTGCCAGCAGCAGAAGCTCTTCCGGAATCGTTCTGCGGCTCCTGCCCATCCATGCCTCCCCGCGTGGATGAATGACAGGGTGACCCCTCTCACATTGGTCTGTCGAGGGTGCGTGACCGGAATGTAGTGGAACCGGTAGGTATGTCGTTCTCGTCTAGCCCAGGGGTCAATCCCTCACACAGGACACTGGTACATGGTTCGGGCAGCGGCGTCCGGGCGGCGGTTCATGGTTGGGCGAGGCGCGCGAGTGGGTGCGTGGCGCAAGGAGGAGGCATCGGTGGCGGGCGAGTCCCCCGACAGGTCGAAGCAGCACGCGTCGTCAGCGGAGGCGACGTCGGGGAGTGGGGCTGCGGTTCCGGGGCCGGCGGCGGGCGACCGCGACCCCCGGCTTGCGGTGGCCGGCGAGAAGGCGCGGGTCGACCAGGCGACGGCGGTGTTGTCCACGCGTGAACTGCGGGGCTCCGCCGGCACGGCCGTGGACGAGGACGGTTCCACCGGCTCCAAGGGGTCCACCACCGGCGGTGGTGCGCGGCAGCAGGCGTCGCTGGCGTCCTGGGTGCGGAGCGCGGACGAGGCCGGGGCCGGAGCGGAGGACACGTCGGAGGCGGAGACCGGATCCGAGGAAGCCGCCGACGGCGCTGAGGACCGGGCCGCCGGGGCCGGCGAGGGCGCGGAGACCGAGGCGGGGGAGACGGAGGACCGGTCCGGCGAGGAGGGGGCTGCCGAGGCGGAGTCCGCCGACGAGGAGTCCGCCGACGAGGAGTCCGCCGACGAGGAGTCCGCTGAGGCGGAGTCCGACGGCGCGGTGGACGCGGGTGGCGAGGAAGCCGCCGACGGCTCCGAGGAGGAGGGCGCGGCAACCTCGGAGAACGGGAACGCGCCTGACGGCTCCTCCGATGCCGATGCCGATGCCGATGCCGATGCCGATGTCGATGTCGATGCCGACGCGGGTGCCGACGCGGAGGGCGCGGGGGGTGCGGAGGACGCGCAGGACGCGCAGGACGCGGAGACCGTAGAGGCCGCTGATGCCGATGCCGAGGGCGACTCCGAGGGTGACGCGGGTTCCAAGCCGCCCGTGGACCAGCCCACGACCATGCTCAAGCTCGGCGACGCCAAGTCGGCCAAGAAGTCGGAGAAGCCGGAGAAGCCGGAGAAATCCGAGGAGTCCGGTAAGGCCGTCGATCAGCCCACCACCATGCTCAAGCTCGGTGGCGGCACCAAGTCGCAGGAGTCGTCGGACTCATCGGGAAAGCCGGAAGAGTCCGAAAAGTTCGAAAAGTCGGAGAAGCAGCCGAAGGGGCAGCCGGAGAAGCCGGCTCCCTCATGGGCGGCCAAGTCCTCCGCAGCGACATCCGGTAAGTCCGGTGAGTCCGGTAAGTCCGACAAGCCCGAGTCCTCTGCCGCAGCCCCGGACGGCAAGTCCGCGTCGCGCGCCGAGACCGACGCCGAGCGCACCAGCAAGTTCGTAGCGCTGAAGCCGCTGGACGAGCCCAGGTCCCCGCAGCCGAAGGTTCCGCAGCCCAAGACCGCGCAGCCCGAGCCCGGGCAGGCCAAGCCCGCCGACGCGACCGCCGCGCTGCCCCGGGTCGGCCCCGAGCGCACCACCCAGCAGCCGCTGCCGCCGAAACCCCCGCTGGACCTGCTCGCCGAGCTGACCAACACTCCGCCACCGCCGGAGACTCCGGTGCGCACCGTCCTGCGGCGGATCAAGATCTGGACCCCGCTCGTCGTGCTGCTCGTGATCATCTTTGCGATCGTGCAGGCGGTCCGTCCGCTGCCGACCCCGACCCTCGGGCTGAGTGCCGAGGAGACGTACACCTTCGGCGGCGGCAAGCTCGACCTGCCCTGGCCGGGGCAGGGGCAGTCGGCCATCGAGGTCGAGGGTGTGGGCATGGTCGGCAGCGAGGGTGCGCAGACCCCGCGGCCGATCGCGAGCGTCACCAAGATCATGACGGCGTACGTCACCCTTCAGGAGCACCCGCTCAAGGGGAACGACGGCGGCCCGCAGATCACCGTGGACCAGCAGGCCGAGGACGAGTCCAAGAACGAGGACGAGTCGACGGCGGCCGTGAAGAAGGGCCAGAAGTTCACCGAGCGGCAGATGCTGCAGATGCTGATGATCCCCTCGGGGAACAACGCGGCGCGCCTGCTCGCCCGCTGGGACTCGGACCCCAGGACCTTCGTCGGCAAGATGAACGCCGCCGCGAAGCAGCTCGGCATGACGCACACCACGTACACGGACCCGAGCGGCCTGGACAAGTCGACGGTGAGCACCGCCGTCGACCAGCTGAAGCTGGCGAAGAAGGTGATGCAGGACCCGGTGTTCCGCAGCATCGTCGGCATGGCCAAGGCGGACATCCCCGGCCTCACCGGGCCGATCTACAACAACAACGACCTGCTGGTGAAGCAGGTCGGCGTGATCGGTCTGAAGACGGGTTCGTCGACCCCGGCCGGCGGCAACCTGGTGTGGGCGGCCACGAAGGTCGTCGACGGCAAGACGCAGACGATCTACGGCGCGGTCCTCAACCAGGACGCCCGCACCGGCCGGGTCTGGGACAGCCTCCAGCTGGCGATCACCAACAGCCAGAAGCTGATCGACAAGGTCCAGCAGAGCCTGACCACCGCGACGGTGGTGAAGAAGGGCGAGGTCGTCGGGTATGTGGACGACCAGCTGGGCGGCAGGACGCCGGTGGTCGCCACGCGGAACATGAAGGCGGTCGGCTGGCCGGGCCTGCGGACCGCCCTCTCCATCGGGGGCGACGGCAAGGCGGTCCCGCACGAGGCGAAGGCCGGCACGGTCGTCGGCAAGCTGACGGTCGGTGACGGTTCCAGCCATGCGGTGACGATTCCGGTCGCCCTGCAGAAGGACCTCGCCGAGCCGGGTTACGGGGCGAAGTTCACCCGGCTGGGCTGAGCCGCCGTAGAGCCCGCCCGCAGGCACGACGTGACGCACCCCGTCGGCGGCCCCCACCCGGGAGCCCGTCGGCGGGGTGCGTGCTAGCGTCGCGAGACCGGGACAGGCCGAGCCTCGACGCCTGGCCCGGGACGGACTTCCGGGAGAACCCCGACGGAACGGTCACGGAACTTTCGAGGGTGTCCGGGCACGGGACGGGAACGGAAACGGGACACGGGGCGATAACGGAAACGGGACACGGGGAGTGCCTTCAGGTGGCCACAGCGGAGCCGACACACGCCGACGACGCCGATCGGGGCCGGCATCCGGCCCGGGGCACGGGCCCGCGAATACCGCGCGGCGAGCCCGCCGCTGACACGACCGTGCACCCCGACCCGGCCACACCGTCCGAGGACGGCCCGGAGGCCCCCCGAGCGAGCACCCTGCTCACCCGTCTGCGCTCCTCGCGCGGAGCGGACCTGGCCCGCAGGCACCCCGTGCTCACGGTCACGGTCCTCGCCGGGCTACTGCACCTCGTGTGGTTCTTCACCTTCGCGAACAGTGGCGGTGACCTCGCCGCGCAGGACGCGTGGGCGGAGTTCGTCGGACGGCACCCGGACTCGGCGTACAACCTCGCGTGGTACGGCGGCATGCATCCGGTGTCGTACAGCGTGGTGTCGCCGTATCTGATGTCGGTGCTCGGCGTCCGTACGACGATGATGATCGCGGGGACGGTCTCGGCGGGGCTGCTGACGCTGATCCTCATCCGCAGCCGTGCGGTCCGCGAGCCGTGGGGACCCGCCCTGGCCGGGGTGTTCGCGCTGCTGTGCAACGCCATCTCGGGCCGGGTGACGTTCGGTCTCGGCACGATGTTCGCCCTGGGCGCGACGGCGTGCGTCTTCTGCTGGCCGTACCGCTGGCGCCACAAACGCTGGGCGAAGGCCCTGAGCGCCGCCCCGCTGGCGGCCCTGGCCACGATGTCGTCACCGGTGGCGGGCCTGTTCGTCGGCCTGGTAGCGGTGGCGCTGTTCCTGCAGAAGCGCCGCCCGGGCGCCTGGGCCCTCGGCCTCGCACCGACCGTGGTGGTGGCCCTCTCGGCCTGGCTGTTCCCGTTCTCCGGAACGCAGCCGATGACCTGGGCGTCGATGCTCCTGCCGTTCCTCTTGGCGGTTCTGGTCTTCTACCTGGTCCCCGAGGAGTGGAAGACGGTACGGATCACCGCGGCGGTGTACGGGCTGTCCGTGGTGCTCGTGTGGCTGATCAGCTCCCAGATCGGCTCGAACATCACCCGGCTGGCGATGCTGTTCGCGGGTGTCGCGCTGGTCGCGGCGCTGCCGTTCACGGTGCCGCGCAGCCGCAAGTGGTACGTCACCGTCATCGCCGTCACCGGCTTCACCACCTGGATCGGCATCAAGACGGTCGACGACATCGTCCACACCACCCCGGCGGCGTCCTGGGCGCGTGAGCTCGCCCCGCTGGTGAACCAGCTTCAGGTGGCGGGTGCCGAGAAGGGCCGCGTGGAGGTGGTCCCCGCGCGCTCGCACCGCGAGGCGTCGGCGCTGGCGCCGTACGTGAACCTGGCCCGCGGCTGGAACCGGCAGGCCGACATGGAGCGCAACCCGCTCTTCTACGACGACACGCTCAACTCCGCGAACTACCACGAGTGGCTCCAGCGCTGGGCGGTGCACTACGTGGTGCTGCCGAAGGACGAACCGGACGGGAACGGCGGCGGCGAACGGGAGCGGCAGCTCGTCCAGCGGGGCATGCCCTATCTGAGGCAGATCTGGGGCGACGCCAACTGGCAGCTGTTCGCGGTGACCGACCCCGTCCCGCTGGCGGATCCCCCGGCGGTCGTCGACCGCGCGGACCAGGGCGAGCTGACGATCGAGGTGAAGAAGGCGGGCCGGGTGCTCATCCGCATCCCGTACTCGCCGTGGCTGGGCCTGGTCGACGCGCAGGGCAAGGGGGTCAAGCCGCCGCAGGAGACGCGCGAGTCCAAGCACCGCCCCGAGGGCACGCCGAAGACGTACCACAACGTCAACGGCTGTCTGATGGAGACGCCGGAGGACGCCTCGGGCGACAAGTGGACGGAACTCGTGGCCCCGCGCGCGGGCACCTACCACCTGGCGGCGCCGTACCAGCTGCCGCGGGGGACGCCGTGCCCGGAGGAGCTGCGCTGACGGTGGCGCGCCCGGCGGCCGGGTCCCGCGAGCCCCGGTAGCCCGCTCGCCGGCCCGGGTGGCGCGGCCGGAACCGCCGCGCCACGCGGGCCGACGCGCCCTACACCCCGGCCGCGGCGGGACCCCGCACCGGAAACGCCACGTCGCACACCGCGTCCTCGGGCCCCGCCGCGTCCCAGTCCCCGAAGTACACCTCCCGGCAGGGTCCCGCGTACTCCAGCCCCTGTTCCGACACCCACGCCTCCACCGCCTCGAACGCCGCGAGGATCTGCGGATGCGCGACCTGCGCCTTGGTGATGCGGGTGTACGCGAGCCGCTGCGCCGGCTCCACCCGTACCCGGGTCTCCCACGCCCGCCCCTGTCCCTCGGCCCACGCCCGCGCCGCCTCCCGGTCGGCCACCGGCACGCACGCCTCCGCGGGCCCGTCGCTCTCCTGCGACACCTCCGCGTGGTAGACCACGAACGGCGCCCCGGTCGCCCCGCCGCACTCCCGGGCCGCGCCCTCCAGCCGACCCAGCGAGGCCCCGATCCACGCCGGCAGCTCCTCCGCCAGCACATGCCGCGTCTCGGTGATCAGCACCTGCTCCGGTACGTCCACCGTCTCCACCACGAACTTCCCGTACATCTCGGAACTCCTCCCCGACAGCCGTCCACGGAGGTATTCGGCGAGGGTCCGCTGCGCGGCGATCCGCCTCTCGACGTCCGCCCAGTAGGCGCCGAGCAGCGCGGACGCGCGGACGCCGTCCGACTCGCCCGCCCTGACCACCTCGGCGATCCCGGCGAGCGGCATGTCGAGGCGGCGCAGCAGGGCCACCGTACGGGCGTGTTCGACCTGGTCGGTGCGGTAGTAGCGGTAGCCGTTCGTCTCGTCGACGTACGCGGGGACGAGCAGCCCCAGCCGGTCGTAGAGCCGCAGTGCCTTCGGCGACAGCCGCGAGCGGGCGGCGAACACGCCGATGGAGAGCAGGTCGTCGGTCACCCCGTCATCCTCCGTCACCGGACGCCTTCCGCCCGGTGACGAGGACGCTCCCGTCTGCCCCAGGGGCAAGGTCAAGCGGCGAGGTCAGGCGCGCGCCGGGCTCAGGCGAGAGTCTTCTCCACGGCCGCCAGCACGTCCGCCGACTCCGGCTCGGTCTGCGGCGAGAACCGGGCGGCGATCCGGCCGTCCTTGCCGATCAGGAACTTCTCGAAGTTCCAGCGGATGTCCCCGCTGTGCCCCTCGGCGTCCGCAAAGCCGACGAGGCGGTCGTACAGCGGGTGCCGCCCCTCGCCGTTCACCTCGATCTTCTCCGTCATCGGGAAGGTCACGCCGTACGTCGCCGAGCAGAACTCGACGATCTCCTCGGCGCTGCCGGGCTCCTGCCCGAGGAACTGGTTGCAGGGCACCCCGAGAACGGTGAAGCCCAGCGGCGCATACCGCTCCTGGAGCCGCTCCAGGCCCGCGTACTGCGGCGTCAGACCGCACTTGGAGGCCACGTTCACCACGAGGACGGCCTTGCCCGCGTACTGGGAGAGCTGCGCGGGGCCGCCCTGCAGGGCGCCGATCTCCACGTCGAGGACGGATCCGGCGGTGTTGTCAGTAGTCGTCATGCAGCGGATGCTAACCCCGCCCCGTGACATTCCCGTCAGCCGTGCTGTGTGGTGACCAGCACCTCACCCGCGGCCGAGCGCGAGTACAGCACCGACCGTCCCGCCGGCCGCCGCTCCACCAGCCCCGCGTCCAGCAGCACCCTGAGATGGCGCCCCACCGAGCCGAGCCCCTGCCCGGTCAGGGCGACCAGCTGGCTGGTGCTCAGGGGCGAGTCGAGGAGCACGAGGACGCGGGCCCGCGCCAGCCCGAGCAGCGCGGCGAGGCTCGTCGGCACCGTCCGGTGCGGACCCCCGGCCAGCACGCCCGCGCACGGGTAGACGACGGCGTACCGGTCGCGTTCCTCCCAGGAGACCCAGCCGGTCTGCGGAGTGACGGGGACGAACACCAGCTGCGCCCCGGAGATCTCGCGCGCCGGATACTCGTGGAGGTTGACCTGGAGCCGGTTCCCGCCGAGCCAGCGTGTCCGGCCCGGCCGCAGGGTGTCCACCGCGGCCGCCCAGCCGTCCCGGGCGAGCCGCGCCGTCCGGGCGACCACGTCGGCCTCCAGGACATGGCGCCGACGGTCCCAGGAGGGCAGCACGGTCCGTGTCCACACGTAGGTCAGCAGGTCGGCAGCGCGCTCGGGCAGGTCGTCGCGGTCCAGGAGGGCCGGGAGCGGGCCGCGCACGGAGACGGTGAGATGGGCGCGGGCCTCGTCCGGTGACACGGCGCGGACCCGGTCGAGGCCCTCCTCGAAGGTCTCCCCGTCCCTCGGCGTGGGGGTGAGGAAGTCCGCGATCCACTCCCTGCCCAGGCCGCAGCGGACGAGCAGAGCGGTGACGGGATCCGCGGCCAGGTGCCGGCGGTAGCCGGGCAGATGCGTCTCCAGCCAGGCGCGCTCCCCGGGGTGGGAGGCGGTGCCCGCATGCAGCACCTTGAGGCTCGCGAAGGTCTCCGCGAGCGGCGAGAGCACGAACCGGCTTCCGGCGAGGGTGTCGGCGTTGACGTGCCAGAGACCCATGGTGCCTGCACCCCTCCCGGCTCATCGGCGTCATCAACTCGTCGGCGTCATCGGCCTGCTGCGACCTTTCGCGGACATGCGAAAGATTAACGACGGCCCCCGGCGCCCGCTCAGACTCCGGCCATGCGCAGTTACTCCGACCTCTTCCGCACCCGCGAGTTCACCCCGCTTTTCCTGACCGCCTCCCTCCAGACGGCCGCCTCCACCCTCGGCGGTCTGGCGCTGGGCACGCTCGTGTACCGGGCCACCGACTCGCCCCTGCTGTCCGCGGTGAGCATGTTCGGGCCTCAGCTGGCCCAGGTCGTGGGCGCGACGACGCTGCTGTCGGCGGCGGACCGGCTGCCGCCGCGCGCGACGATGACGGGGATCGCGGGTGTGTTCGCGGTGGGTACGGCGGCGATGGCGGCGCCCGGCCTGCCGCTGGGCGCGGTCTTCGCGCTGGTCCTGCTGCTGGGCCTGGTCCAGTCCCTCGGCGGCGGTGTCCGCTGGGGCCTGCTGAACGACATCCTGTCGCAGGACGGCTATCTGCTGGGCCGCTCCGTCTTCAACATGATGAACGGCATCCTGCAAGTCTGCGGGTACGCCGCGGGCGGCGTCCTGGTGACGGTGCTGTCCCCGCGGACGACCCTGCTGATCGCGTCGGCGCTGTATCTGGCGGCGGCCGCGGGCGCCCGCCTCGGCCTGACCCGCCGTGCCCCGCGCGCCTCCGGCCGTCCGACGATCGCGCAGACCTGGCGCACCAACGCGCTGCTGTGGTCGTCCCCGCCCCGCCGGACGACCTACCTCCTGCTGTGGGTCCCCAACGGCCTGGTCGTCGGCTGCGAATCGCTGTACGTCTCCTACGCGCCCGACCGGGCGGGCGTGCTGTTCGCGTGCGCGGCGCTCGGCATGTTCGCCGGGGACGTCACCATTGGCCGACTCCTTCCGCCTGCCCTGCGCCGTCGCCTGGGCATTCCGTTCCTGCTGCTCCTGGCGGCCCCGTATCTGCTGTTCGCGCTGCGTCCCGCCGTGCCCGTGGCGGCCGTCTGCGCGGCCCTGGCCTCGGTCGGCTTCGGCGCGAGCCTCATCCAGCAGGAACGCCTGATGAGCCTGACCCCCAGGGAGCTGAGCGGCCACGCCCTCGGCCTGCACTCCGCGGGCATGCTCACGATGCAGGGCGTGAGCGCGGCCCTGGCCGGGACGCTGGCCCAACTCACCGCGCCCGCGGCGGCGATGGCACTGATGGCGGCGGCGTCGCTCCTGGCGACCTCGGTCCTGGCATGGGCCGGAGCGGTGGCCGGCCGCCGGCCCTCCCGTGGGGCGGCCGACGGTCCGGTTCCGCGTCCCGTTCGGCGTCCCGGCCCCGGCGTCCGACGAGACTGAGCGCGTGGTGGCGGTCCCGGGCGGGCGGGCACGGGACCGCGGTCGTTCAGGCTCCGGTGTCCTCGGCTCCGCCCTCGCGGCCGTCCGCGTGGTTGTCCCCGCGACCGTCCGCGTGGCCGTTCTCGAGGCCGCCCCCGGGGCCGAACTGGCGGGCCGCCCGGTCGAAGTACCGCAGCAGTTCCACCGGGAAGGGCATCACGAGCGTCGAGTTCTTCTCGGCCGCGACCTCCACGACCGTCTGGAGCAGTCGCAGCTGCATGGCCTCCGGTGTGTCCGACATGATGCGGGAGGCGTTGGCGAGCTGCTGGGCCGCCTGGAACTCGCCGTCCGCCGTGATGACGCGGGCGCGCCGCTCGCGCTCCGCCTCGGCCTGCCGGGACATGGAACGCTTCAGCGACTCCGGCAGCTGGACGTCCTTGATCTCGACCCGGTCGATGTGCACGCCCCACCCGGCGGCCGGGCTGTCGATCATCAGGGCGAGCCCCTCGTGCAGCCGCTCCCGGTCGGACAGCAGATCGTCGAGGTCGCTCTTGCCGATGATGGACCGCAGTGAGGACTGGGCGACCTGGCCGACCGCGAAGATGTAGTCCTGGACCTCGATCGAGGCCCGCACCGGGTCGGTCACCCGGAAGTACACGACGGCGTCGACCTTGACGGAGACGTTGTCCCTGGTGATGCCCTCCTGCGTCGGCACCGGCATGGTCACCACCTGCACATTCACCTTCCGCATCCGGTCGGCGAACGGGATCAGGAACGTGATGCCCGGCTGCCGGTGCTGCGGCAGCGCCTTCCCCCAGCGGAACACAACCCCACGCTCGACCTGGTTGACCACACGCATTCCACTGCGCAGCACGAGCAGGACCAGCACGGCCACCAGTACAACCGCGACGACGGTGCCTTCCATGGCACTTCACTTCCCTCACAGGGTGTCGATGAGTGACATCCAAGGGGACACCACGGATCGGATCACCGGATGCGGCCGTTGTGTCAGGAGTTCGTCAAGAAACCGTACGGACGCACCGTGTGACGCGGCGGCAGGGACCGGCGTGCAGTGGCGTGGCGCCGTGGAGACGCGGGCGGGCACGTCATGCCGCGGGACGTGTGGTTCGTCCCGTGAGTGGTCCGTCCGTCGACCCGTCCGTCGGCCGCTCCCTCCACCCGTACCTCACTCCTCGGGCGGTTCCTCCGACTCCGCGAGCCGCTCCGCGATGTCGTCGGCCCACTCCTGTGCCCACCGCCGGAGCCCGGCGATCGCGTCGTCGTCGACCCCGTAGAGCGCGAACTCCCGGTCGTCGACCCACTCCACGCCGCTCAGCCGGGCCTGCAGATCGGCGAGGTCGAAGGTGTCACGGGCGTGGCGCCGGCCGAGTTCCTCCAGCTCGGGACGGCTCCAGCGGTCCGAGGCGGCGTGCACGTCGATGAGGTCCCGGGCGAAACCGCGGTCGGCCAGGGCGCGCACCTTGGTCCCGACCGCGTCCTCGAGGGAGAGGGTCAGGCCCAGATCCGTGAGGACCGGCGGACGCCACAGCACCTCCTTGAGGACGTTGAGTTCGCACTCCTCGCCCGAGACCGGGTCGCCGACGACCAGCCGTGCCGAGAGCGGTTCCGCCTCCAGGGAGCGTACGAACCAGCCGCGTTCCACCAGGCCGGCCCGTACGGCGGAGGCGATGTCCTCCATCCGCTCCGGGCTCTCCGTGGCCACGTCCACGCCCCGGCTGGGCCGGTCCACCAGACCGTGCGCGAGGACCGCGTAGCCACCGGCGATCGCCAGAGGGTAGGGGGCGCCCACGGCGAGGACGTCGGCGAGCAGACGCCGGGGCGGTGATGCCATGCCCCGGATTATCACCCGACGGCTGGCGGGATTTGACGCATCGGGTCCGGGTGCGTTCGTACGCGTCAGGAGTTCACTCTATAGTTGCGCAAGCCAGCAAGCGTCTCGCCGTGCAGGGGAAGGACGGAATGTGCGCAACGCGGAGACGGCGCGATCCGCGTCCGGGGACAGGGCGCGGACCGGCCGGATCGGGGGCTGGCCGGTGCGGTGGCACCATGCGCTGCTGACCGTGTGGACGGCGGTCTGGTTCTTCGTGGCCGAACGGCACGGGGCCGTGTCCTGGCACTATCTGAAGACCGGTGAGGAGCTGCTTTTCAGCCAAGTGCCCGGCGGCGGCCTCGCCCTCTACGCCAACCATCCCGAACTGCAGATCGGGCCGGTCAGCTTCCTGGTCGCCGGGCTGTTCGCCCCGTACCCCGCGGCCGTCGGCGAGAACCTGGCCGAGGCCTTCATGTCCGGGCTGGGTCTGTACATGCTGGTTCTCATCGGCCGTGCGGCCGCCGAGCACAACCTGGGAACCGGGCTGAACCACAGGCGCCTCCAGCAGCGGGTGCTGGTGGCCGGAACCGCCTTCATCCCCATGTGGGTGGAGGTCTCGGTGCGGTTCGCGCACCTCGACGACGTGCTGGCGCTGTTCTTCACCACGTTCGCCGTACGCGCGCTGGCGCGCGGCAACGCCGTCGCCGTCGGCGTCTTCCTGGCGCTGGCCATGGACTCCAAGCCGTGGGCGGTGGGCTTTCTGCCGCTGCTGCTGGTCCTGCCCCGGCCCGCGCTGCTGCGCTCCGCCGCCTGGGCCGCCGGGCTGGTGGCCGCCGCGTGGCTGCCGTTCTACCTCACCCATATGGACACCCTGGCCGCCGCTCGCTTCACCATCCCCAACCAGTCCGCGTCGTCGCTGCGCTGGTTCGGTGTGGACGACCCGGCCACCCCCTGGTGGGACCGGCCCGCGCAGATGGCACTGGGCATCGCCCTGGGCGCGCTGGCGGTGCTCCGGCGCCGCTGGGCGGCCGTCGTCCTGCTCGCCGCCGACGCCCGGATCGTGCTGGACCCGAGCGTGTACACGTACTACAACGCCTCGGTCCTGCTCGGGACCCTGATCTGGGACTCGATCGGGCAGCGGCGGCTGGTGCCGTGGGTCAGCTGGATCGCGTTGATCTCGCTGTACGGCAGCGCGCTGCTGGTCCCCTCCGACTCCGCCCGGGGGCTGATCCGGCTGGCCTTCGCGGTCGGCTCCGCCGCGTACGTGCTGTGGTGGCCCCAGCGCACCCCCCGCAACAAGCGCCGAGGCAAGGGGGCGCAGGACCCGCGGCCGTTCCCGGGGCCGGCCGCTCACGAGCACCCTTCACCGGCGCTTTCGAACCGCCGTCCGCCGCGGGGCACCGCGGTGCGTCCCACGTTCCGACGCTCCGGCGCACGCTCGTCCCCGTCGCGCGGACCGCACGCCCTCATCTCCCCGGCGCACGCTCCACCGCTCGGTGCACGCCAGGCGGGTTCATCTCCCCGGCGCGCCCCGCGCACGGGTCCGCGCCGGCGGATCGGTGACCTCTTTCAGCCATCCCTCGCGCGGCCGGGGCGCCCCTCGGCCGAGGGGAACCGCCCGTCGAGGAGGAATGGCCGGCCGAGAAGGAACTGCCCGCCCGCCTTCACGGCAAGCTCCGGACCGAAGAGCGAGCCGGGTGTGTGGGCGCCCGGCCGGCCCTCGCCGCGGACGAGACGGCTCGCGACCTCGGCCGCCACCGCGGCGGTGAACTCCGTGGCCGCACCTGTGCGCAGCCACCCCTCCCGGGTGCGGCCGTCGACGTCCCGCACCCGGGCCCGCGCCCAGGAGACCTCCCCGCTCCGCCCGCGCGCGGTGACCCGGACACGGGCGAGCCGACGCTTGGCGGCGCGGCCCAGCACCGGACGCGACAGCAACGCCGCTGCCACCGGCAGCACCGCGCGCGCTGCCCGGCCGGCCGGCACCGCGCTCGTCGCGGCGACCACGAACGGCGCACCGCTGGCCCGGTGGGCGGCCTCCAGGTCGCCGCTCGGACCGCCGACGGTGTGCACCCTGGCCCCGTCGGGCAGGGCGAGCCGCTCGGCATAACCCCCCAGCCTGGCGCGTACGAGCCGGCCGCGCTCATAACGGCGTCCGCCGAGCGCGACACTGTCGACGATGCTCGCCGCCAGGGCAGAACCGATGACGCCGCCTCCGGCCCCGGCCCCCGGCACCGCGTCGACCCTCACGCATGCCGCCGCAGGCCGGTCCTCACACAGCTTCAGTACGACGCTCTCCGTGGCGAGCACGCCGAACCCGGCACCCGTCACGAGACACCGTCCGGCGGCGATCGCCTCGTCACGCAGCCCCAGCAGCCCGATGACGGCGGAGAGTTCGTTCGCGAGATCGACGTAGTGAGTACCGGGCGGGCACGCGCGGGCGATCGGTGCCGCCGTCTCGGTGAACGGACCGATCGTGTTGATCACGACCGCCGGCGCGTGTCGGGTCAGCTGCGCCATGACGGCGCCGACCGACCCGGCCACCACGGTCCGCGGCTCCCCGTCGAGTGCCCCGGCCAGCTCGCGCAGCCGCTCGGGATCGCGGCCGACCAGCACCGGCGGCAGATCGCCGGCCGTCAGCCGGGCGGCGATCGCCCGGCCGCAGCGGCCTGTGGCGCCCAGAACCCAGACCCGGTCCGCGGTCATCTCCCGTCGAGCGCCACCCGGCCTTCGTCGCCGTGCGCCAAGTCCCCGTCAGCCGCCCCGGACTCACCCACGGAAGCCGGCTCCACCGCGACGGGCTCCAGTTTCACCACGGGGAACCTGCGGGACGTCTTGGTCTCGTACTGCGTGCTGTCGGGCCAGTACGCCGACCAGATCCCGTAGAGACGTTCCCACTCGGGCGACGAGGGCCTCACGACGGTGGGCGTCGCCCGCAGAACGCGCTCGCCCACCTCGATGGTCACCTCGGACATGACGGCGACGTTGCCCACCCACGCCGGGTCCTTCTCCGCACCACGCGAGGAGCCGCAGACCAGCAGATTGTCGCCGTCGGCCGCGTACACCAAAGGGTTCACGCGCGCCTGGCCGGTACGGCGTCCGACCGTGTGCAGAAGCAGCAGATGCTTGCCCTCGAAGAGGCCGCCGACGATCCCGCCCTGCGCCCGGAACTCACCGATGATCCTCTTGTTGACCTCGTTCACGTCGCCCATGTCCGCCTCGTTCCGCCGAAGACCTGACCAGCTCATAGCTAACCAGCGAGTCCCACGACCGAGCCGAGCCGCGCCGGGGCCATGCGGAGGACGTTCGGAGAACGGAGCGGCGTGACAGGGCCGGCCACGGGCGGGGGCGTCGGCCGGTCTCAGGGGAAACCCCGAGGGATATCTCAGGGGATCTTGAGGGCTCCTCCCGGATGAGCGCGCAGGGCGACAGGGGCAGAGTCAACATCGGTCCGATGACCGGGCCCTGACGTACCCTCACACTGGAGTTCGACTGTGCACAGCACCTCGCGCCTCGCCCGCTGGACCACCGTGGCCGCCGCCACCGCCCTGCTCGCCGCCCTCTCGGCGTCCGCCGCCGTACCGGCGTCCGCCGCCGTACCGGCGTTCGCCGCCGTACCGGCGTCCGCCGCCGTACCGGCGTCCGCCGCCGTACCGGCGTCCGCCGCCGTACCGGCGTCCGCCGCGACCACGCCCGCCGCCGAGTCGCTGCCTCCCCTGAGCCCCGCCGTGCTGCGGCAGGCCATCGCAGGGCTGCCCAACGCAGACGTCACCGGTGCGCTGGTCCGGGTGTCCGGCAGAGCGGGCCACTGGTCGGGCACCTCCGGCACGGCCGACCTCGCCACCGGACGTCCGGTGCCGGCGGACGCCCGCTTCCGGATCGGCAGCATCTCCAAGGTCTTCACCGCCACCGTCGTCCTGCAACTGGCCGCCGAACACCGGCTCGACCTCGATGGCACCGTCCAGCAGTACCTGCCCGGGCTGCTGCCCGCCGGCTATCCACCGGTCACGGTGGGAGAGCTGCTCAACCACACCAGCGGCCTGCCCGGTGGCGGTGGAGGGGCCTTCTGGGGCGACGGCAGCAACCAGTGGTTCGTCGACCACCGCTTCGAGAGCCGGCCCCCGCGGCAGGTGGTGGAAGGCCTGGTCGCAGGTCAGCCGATGGACTTCACGCCCGGCACCGCGCAGGAGTACAACGGCCTCAACACCTTCATCGCCGGTCTGGTCGTCGAGCGGGTCGGCGGCCGCTCCTTCGCCGAGGAGGTGCGTGACCGGATCATCCGGCCGCTCGGCCTGCACGCGACCTCGGTGCCGGCGGTGGACGACCCCCGGCTGCCCGGCCCGCACTCCCACGGCTACCTCACGGTCACCGCCGCGGACGGCACCACTCGGGAGGCCGACGTCACCGAGCAGACCGCGTGGCCGTGGGCCGAGGGCGGGATGATCTCCAGCGCCGCCGACCTGGACCGCTTCCTGACCGCGCTGCTGGGCGGCCGGCTCCTGCCGCCCACCCAGCAGCGACTGCTGTTCACCGTTCCGGACGTGCCCAACCACGACAACAAGAACTGCGAGCAGGGCCCCACCGCCGGACACGCCTGTTTCAGCATGGGGCTGATGCGCTTCACCTTCCCCGACGGCACCGAGATCTGGGGCAAGACCGGCTCGCGCCCCGGCTACACCAGCGGCATGTTCGCCACCCGGGGCCTCGCCCGCCGCTTGGTGTACTCGTTCAACCCCACCGGCCTGAAGGGCGCCGAGGCCCCGTACATCCGGCGCGTCGCCACCGCGGCCTTCTCGCCCGGCGCGAAGTGATGACCAGGCCTCGGCGCGGAAGCCGGGCGCCGCCCGTCCCTCCGGACGACCGGCGGGCAGGAGGGGCCGGACTTGCGTCGCGGACGCGGCGCGCTCGGGTCGACTCCCCGATGGACATGTAAGGCGGCTAAGTACTTTCGCACTACAAAAGTAGATGCAAGAATGTGGTCAACTGCCCTGCCAGTCCGGGAAGTCGGGAGAGCCGTGTCAAACAACCAGTACTCCGTATCGGCCCAGGCCAGGGGCGACCTTCAGGCCGCGAGGCGGGCCCGGCTGGCCGCCAACACCTCACCGCAGGCGTATCCGTGGTGGTGGGCTCCGGTGGCGGGTGTGACCCACGGAGCCGGAATGGCCCTGGTCACCGGGCCGCTTCCGTACCGGGCGGATGGCGCGGCCTGGAAGTTCGCGGCGATACTCGGCACGATCGCGGCACTGTCCGTCTTCCCTGCCATGTGCGCGGTACGGGTCCTCCGTATGCGGGTCCGCGCCAGGCCGTCATGGGGCACGACGAGGCAACGAACCCTCCTGGAAGGCGCACCGGTGGCCGCCTACGCGGTCGCCGGCCTCGTGTTCCTCGCGTGGGGCGGGAGTGCGGGCCCGATCGCCCTGGGGGTCCTCGGAGGAGGTTCCCTGTGGTGGCGGGAGAGCCGGAAGAAGGCGCTCCTCTCGGAGTCGGCGGCGGCACTGCAGGCGTTGGGGCGCACGGAATGAGCCACGCCGTGCCACCGGAGCTGGATGAGGTCATTCACCATCCGACACGGCTGACGATGATGGCCTTCCTGGCCGGGTGCGCCGAGGCCGAGTTCGCGGCGGTCCGTGAGTACTGCCAGGTCTCCGATCCGAGCGTCAGCCGTATCGCGACCGCCCTGGAGGAGGCCGGGTACCTCAAGATCCGCAAAGGAGCGGTGGGCCGCCGGCCACGTACATGGCTGTCCCTGACGGCCGCCGGCCGCACCGCCCTCAAGCGCCACCTCGCCGCCCTGCAGGCGATCGTCGACGCGGCGGAAGCCGCGGGCGCGCAGACGGGCCGTCGCGAGGAGTGAGAGAAACCGGGCGTACGTCCCCGCGCCTACGGCGTCCGGGGTTTCCGTGGGCACGGCGACGCCCTTGGGGCGGTCACCCCCGCCTTCGACATCCCGGCCGGCGGGACCGCGATCGGCCGGGCCCGCCGGCGGCCCCGGCCTCCAGCAGGAGCACCCCATTGCGCGGATCCTCCGACAGCCGCGCGGCAAGGACACACCCGGCGCCGCCCCACCCACCACGACATGGTCGAACTGCTCCGTCACTCTTCGACGACGGGCTGTCGCAGAAGCTTGTCCAGGGTGATCGGCAGGTCCCGGACGCGGATGCCGGTCGCGTGGTGCACGGCATTGGCGATGGCCGCGGCGGTGCCGACGATGCCGACCTCGCCGATGCCCTTGGATCCCATCGGGTTGGTGTGGGGATCCTCCGCCTCCACCCAGTACGCCTCGACCGAGCCGACATCGGCGTGGGAGGCGATGTGGTACTCGGCGAGGTCGCCGTTGACCACGTGCCCGAACCGCGGGTCGACCACGCCCTGCTCGTGCAGCGCCATCGACAGACCCATGGTCATGCCACCGAGCAGTTGCGAGCGGGCGGTCTTGGGGTTGATCACCCGGCCCGCGTCGAACACCCCCAGCAGGCGCGGTACCCGCACCTCGCCCGTGTCGGCGTGCACCCGGACCTCGGCGAACTGCGCTCCGAAGCTGTGCATCGCATAGTGCGCGGCGTCGGGGTTGTCGGGCATGTCGGAGGTGACCTCGAGTCCCTGCGGCGGAACGACGCCGCCGTGGTGGGAATCGATGAGCGCGCGCAGCCTGCCCGCCGTCTCGACGACGGATGTGCCCCAGCTGTCGATCCCCGCCGAGCCGCCGGCGGGCGAGGCAGGAGGCAACGCCGTGTCCCCGATGCGCAGTTCCACCTCGTCGACGGTCACACCCAGCGCATCCGCGGCGATCTGAGTGAGCGCCGTCCAGGTGCCGGTGCCGAGGTCGGCGGCGGCGATGAGCACCGTGTGGCGCCCGTCGGGGCCGGCCCGGATCGTCGTGGTGTTCCCGGCGAAGCGGGGCGAGGGGTGGGTCGAGGCGGACACGCCGGTGCCGACCAGCCAGGCCCCCTCGCGTCGCGCCCGGGAGACGGGGCCCCGCCGGTCCCACCCGAACCGGCGGGCGCCGTCGCGCAGGCAGTCCACCAGATGGCGGCTGGAGAACGGCCGGCCGGTCTCGGGGTCGACGCCGGGCTCGTTTCGGATCCGGAACTCGACGGGGTCCAGACCGCAGGCGATGGCCATCTCGTCCATGGCCGACTCGAGTGCGAACATGCCCTGGGCCTGTCCCGGCGCCCGCATGATCGTCGGCACCGGCAGGTCCAGGGGCGCCAGCCGGTGGGTGGTGCGCCGGTGGGGCGCGGCGTACATGCACCGGGTGCACACCGCGACCTGTTCGGCGTACCCCTTGGCCTTGGCGGTCTGCACGACCACGTCGTGCGCGATCGCGGTGAGCCGGCCGCCCGGGTCGGCGCCGAGCCGGATGCGCTGAACGGTGGCGGGACGATAGCCGACCAGGGAGAACATCTGCCGGCGGGTGAGGGCGAACTTGACCGGCCGGTGCACGATCTGAGCGGCCATCGCGGCGAGGACTGCGTACGAGTGGCAGTAGACCTTCGACCCGAAGGCACCCCCGACGTGCGGGCAGACCACGCGCACCCGCCGAGGGTCGAGCCCGAACACGGTGGCCAGCAGATCCCGGCTCAGGGTCACGCCCTGCGTGGAGCAGTAGACCGTGAGCTCGTCGTCGCTCCAGAGGGCCACGGCGGTGTGCGGCTCCATCGGGTTGTGGTGGTTGATCGGCGTGGTGTAGGTCGCGTCCAGCCTGACCTCCGCCGCGGCCAGAGCGGCGTCGACATCGCCCACGGCACTGTCGGCCGGCGACCCGTCCATGAGTTCCCCGCCGCCCCGGCAGAAGAAGGCCGCGTTCAGCGGCTTGTAGAGATCGTCGCGGTCGGGCCGCAGGGCGACGTCGTGCGCCCGTTCCGCATAGGTGACGCGGACCAGGTGCGCGGCATGGCGGGCGGTCTCGGGAGTCTCGGCGATCACACCGCCGATGATCTGGCCGCGGTAGGCGACCTCGTCGGATTGCAGGACCGCCAGTTCGGCGTCGTGGGCCGAGGCCAGCCGGGGGGCGTTGCGGTGGGTGAGTACGGCCAGCACGTCCGGTTCGGCACCTGCGGCGGCCGTGTCGAGGGCGATGACACGGCCGACGGCGATCGTGGCCTGCAGCGGATACAGGTAGGCCGGCCGGTCGACCGGGTGCTCGGCGGCGTAGACGGCGGCGCCTTTGACCTTGTCCGGTCCGTCCAGGCGGTCGAGCGGTGTGCCGACGGCGTGCGAGATGACACTCATGGTGGCTCGTCCGCCAGGCCGACGAGAGTGGCGACGAGGGTGTTGCACACGAGCGGGATCTTGAACGCGTTGCCTGCCAGCGGCCGGGCGGCGCTCAGTTCGGCCTCGGCGGCGGCGCGGAAGCGCTCGGCGGTTGCGGGCGCTCCCCGCAGCGCCTGCTCGGCCGTGCTCGCCCGCCACGGCTTGTGCGCCACACCGCCCAGCGCGATGCGCACGTCCCGCACGGCACCGTCGGCCGGCTCCACCACGGCGGCGACCGAGACCAGTGCGAAGGCATACGAGGCGCGGTCACGGACCTTGCGGTAGCCGGACCTGGCCGCCGGTGGGAGCGGCGGCAGGTCCACGGCCGTGATCAGCTCGCCGTGGCGCAGAACGGTGTCGCGCTCGGGCTCGTCACCGGGCAGCCGGTGCAGCTCGGTCAGCGGGACCGCCCGCTCTCCGTCGGGCCCGCGGGTGCGCACGACCGCGTCGAGCGCGGCCAATGCGACGGCCATGTCGGACGGATGCGTCGCGACGCACGCCTGCGACCAGCCGAGGATCGCGAGTTCACGGTGGTAGCCCTCCCGCGCCGGGCAGCCCGATCCCGGCTCGCGCTTGTTGCACGGGGTGGTGAGGTCCTGGAAGTACACGCAACGGGTGCGCTGCAGCAGGTTCCCGCCGGTGGTGGCGAGATTGCGCAGCTGCCCCGAAGCCCCCGACAGCAGCGCCTGGGAGAGCACGGGATAGCGCCGCCGGACCCGGCGGTCGGCGGCCAGCTCGCTGTTGGAGACCGTGGCGCCGATGCGCAGGGTCCCGTCGGGGAGTTCCTCGATCCGGTCGCAGGCCAGCCGGCGGACGTCGACGAGCAGGTCCGGCGTGGCCACGCCCAGCCTCATCAGGTCGACGAGGTTCGTGCCGCCGGCAAGGAACGCCCCGTGCGGCGCCTGGGCGAGCATGTCGACCGCCCCCCGTACATCGCGTGCGCGCTGGTAGCGAAACGGTTTCATCGGCGCGCCACTTCCGCGATGGCCGGGCGGATGTTGACGTAGGCGCCACAGCGGCACAGGTTGCCACTCATCCGCTCGGCGATCTCCGCGTCGTCGAGGACGACCTCGTCGGCGTCCGGGTCGGCGCTCACCGCACTCGGCCAGCCCGCCTCCGCCTCCGCGAGCATCCCGACCGCCGAGACGATCTGGCCCGGCGTGCAGTAGCCGCACTGCAACGCGTCGTGATCGATGAACGAGCGCTGCATGGGGTGCAGATCGCCGCCCTCGGCAAGCCCGGCGGCCGTGACGATCTCCGCGTCCTCGTACGCCACCGCCAGCGCCAGGCAGCTGAGCGCCCGGCGCCCGCCGAGCAGAACGGTGCAGGCGCCGCATTGCCCGTGGTCGCAGCCCTTCTTCGGGCTGGTGATCCCGAGACGTTCGCGCAGGGCGTCCAGCAGGCTTGTGCGAGTGTCGACGACGAGCCGGCGCTCCTGCCCGTCCACCCGCAGAGTGATCTCCATGTCCACGGGCCACCCCGCACCATGTGCCGGTGAAGGCGAGATCGCGGGATGCTCTAACCGAACTCGCCCTCGCGTACGCCCTCTCGGAACGCCGCCCATTCTCCCGCGGTGAACCGCAGGGGCGGCAGGTCTTCACGGTTCGAGTCACGGACCGCAACGGCTCCGCCACCCAGGTCCGCGACCTCGACGCAGTAAGGCATGTGGGTGCTCTTGCTGCTCTTGATCCAGCATGCATCCGTCAGGTCGAGCGCGTACAGATCAGCCTTTCGCGCTTGCATTCGAAAGCTCCCTTCGGCGCTCGGGACATGCGTTTCCGTATCCCCCTCCACCGTCTCCCCATCGCTTCCCCCTGGCAAATCCACCCTGCCGGCCGAGGAACGGAGCGACCGGGACACGGTCACCGTGCATCCCTCCGGGCGCGAGCAGACCGGGCCGAGGCAGGCATGCACTGTTCGCATGGGCGCGGCCGCCCGCGAGGCGGCGCGACTGCACCTCGCAAGTCTCCATGGACAGCTGACGATGGATCGTCTTCCGGCGTCCGGTCAGCTGACGACGACGCCGGACGACCCCAAGGCCGTGGTCACGGACTCCGCGGCGGCCGCCACCGCGTGGGCCACGGGTCGGAGGACCTACAACGGTGCCATCAGCGTCGACACCGACGGCAACCCGCTCCCCACGCTCGGGGCGCAGGCCAAGGCGGCGGGCAAGGCCACCGGCATGGTGACGACCGCTCAGGTCACGGACGCGTCGCCGGCGGCGTTCTTCGCCAACGCCGCCGACCGCGGCAAGCAGGACGAGATCGCCCGCCAGTACCTCGCAGACAGCACGCCGGACGTGATCCTGGGCGGCGGCGAGGACTGGTGGCTGCCGGCCGGAACCGAGGGCGCCTTCCCCGACAAGCCCGCCGAGGACACCGGCGAGGGCAGCCGCGGCACGAAGGGCAACCTGATCGCCAAGGCCAAGCGCTCCGGTTACACGTACGTCACCAGCGCGAAGGAACCGGACCAGGCGCGGGGCGGCAAGCTGCTCTGAGGAGGAGGGCACCGACGAGTTCGCGCACCAGAACAACGGCACCCGCCTGCTGCAGTCGATGCAGCAGCTGGAGAAGGCCGTCGCCGTCGCCCGCGCCTACCAGGCGACCCACCCCGACACCCTCCTCGTCGTCACCGGCGACCACGAGACCGGCGGCCTGTCGGTCGAGGAGAACGACGCGTCCGACGAAACCGGCACCGGCATCTCCACCGAGGACGGCCCGTTCTCGATCCACGGCAGCGACCGGACGTTCACGCTGGACTGGACGACGTCCGGCCACACCGGTGTCGACGTCCCGGTGACGGCCGCCGGCCCGCTCGCGAACCGCTTCACGGGCAAGCACGCCAACACCCACGTGCACGACGTCCTGTCGCAGATCCTGGCCCCGCGCCACTGACCTGCCGGACCGTGCGGCACGCCGTCTGAAACGGCCAGGGGCCGGCTCGGGAGGGAAACCTCCCGGGCCGGCCCTTCCCGCTGCACCCCGGCGAACTTGAATCGCTGTCGACGTGTACTTTTGCGGGTCCAAACGGCCGGGCCGATTCATGGCCGCTCGCACATATTATTCTTCAACATGTCGTCATCATCTCTGATATGCGTGTTGGGTGACGGCGTCACGGGTTACCCCCTGTTACTCTGCGAGCCTCAGGAATCGTCCACAAACGATTGAACGCGCTAGCTGGCGGACAAGATTTCCCTCAGCCAAATGCTGGCGTATCCCGGTCGAGAGGATACGGACCATGCAAGATCTCCCTCGTCGCGGCCTGCTCAAGGCTTCGGCGGCCGCCGGCGCCGGCGCGGTCGTTGTCCCGGCCATTACGGAGGCAGAGGCCCCGTCCGCGAGTGCCGCGGGTAAAGGATCCGAGAGCGTGAAGTGCCCGCCGGCGAATCTGACCGGCCGCATCGTCCGCCCCGGTGACCCCGGGTATGTGAATGCGAGCCTCGGCTGGGATCAGCTCTTCTCTCACTACCCGCTGGTCATCGTCTTCGCCCAGAACACCCAGGACGTGGTCAACGCCGTCACGTGGGCGCGGCAGAACGATGTCGCGCTGCGGGTGCGAAGCGGTCGCCACGGCCTTGAGGGCTGGTCGAGCGTGGACAACGGCATCGTGATCGACGTCAGCGAGCTGAAGTCGGTCCACATCGGCAGCGGCTCCCGTACCGTGACAGTCGGCGCGGGGCTCAGCCAGTTGGAAGCAGTGACCACGCTCGCGAAGCAGGACCTCGCCGTGACGACGGGAACGGAGGGCACCGTAGGCCTGTCCGGCGCGACGCTCGGCGGCGGCTTCGGATTCCTCACCCGCTGGCTCGGCATGGCCTGCGACAGTCTGGTGGGGGCCGAGGTCGTCGTCGCGTCGGGTACCGAGTGCGCCGAGGTGATCAAGGCGGATCTCAGCAACAATCCGGACCTGCTCTGGGCGCTCCGTGGGGCGGGAAACGGCAATTTCGGGGTTGTCACGTCACTCACCTATGAAGTGACTCCACTCAAGAACGTCGCCTACGTGCAGGCGACATGGCAGGGCCTCGGGGACCTGCACGGGGTCTTCGAGGCATGGCAGCGCACGGCACCCTTCGCCGACGACCGCCTCGGCACCCAGCTCGAGATCCACCGGAACCAGATCCTGATGTTCGCGGTACTCGCGGAAGGGCCGGAGGCGAAGGCGAGGGAGTTGCTGGCCCCGATCCTGTCGGTCGGCAACCCCAAGGTCTCCGTGCAGGTCGGCAACTGGGGCGATGTCTATGCGGCATTCCAGGTCCCGAACCAGAAGGAGCCCGCGAACTGGAAGTTCTTCTCACAGTTCACCACCAAGCCGTTCCCCGAGAAAGCGATCAGCGTGATCGCCTCATTCATGCAGACCGCCCCCACGGACGACAGTAATTTCTTCACCCAGGCCTTCGGCGGCGCGGTCAGGAAGAGCCCCCGCGGCGGCACCGCGTTCCCGCATCGCGACGCGCTTTTCTACTCCGAGCCCGGCGTCGGCTGGGGGACTCGTGGAACACAACCGGACGTCCACGACCCACTCACCCCGGAGGCCCAGGCCTGGATCGCCAAGTTCAGCCAGGCGCTGCGGCCCTATGTGAACGGTGCCTACGCCAACGTGCCGAACGTCGGAATGCAGGGTTGGGAAACCGCCTACTGGGGCTCCAACTTCGACCGGCTGCGCGAGATCAAGAAAAAGTACGACCCCCACAACGTCTTCCAGTACGAGCAGAGCATCCCGCCGGCGTCAGCCTCGCATGAACCCACGTGACCCACATCAGACCGGAGGCACTCGTCGGCCCTGCCCGGGATGCCGACGCGGTTCCAAGCCGGGCCCCTGCCGGTCGACTTGGGGGACGGCTGTCCAGGCCACGATCTGTGACCCTGCCCGCTGCTGTGTACTGGGCGGCCTCCCGCGGCTACATCGCAGGCGCTGTGCTCGGCACCCAGGTCGGTCTGACGGTCGCCGCCTATGACGACTGGTCGGACGGCTCCGGTGGCCTTTTCATGGTCGGCGTGGGGATGGTGATGACGGGAAGCCTCCCCGCGACAGCTCCTGTCTCCGTCAGGCTGGGAGTTCACGACTCGCCGAGTCGGTCGGACCGCCTACGGCGTTGACGGCCTGCGGGGGCGCGGAGAGGGTCTCCAGTCGCCTCAGGCTGGCCCGACGTTGCACCAGGCTCAGCCCGGTGACCGCCGTGCCGAGCGCCAGCCAGCCCGCCGGACCGGCCGTCATGACCACACCGGTCAGCAGCAGTGGACCCACCGACCTCTGCACCGACTGGGACATGCCGGCCACTCCCAGGTAGGAAGCCCTGGCACGAGGCGGCGCCAGGCTGACCGCCAGTTCCCAGGAACTCACCGATCGTATGAGCTCCGCCAGGGTGACCAGTATCGCGGCCCCCAGCATGGCGAGTGAGGCCGACCAGGCCCCACCGCCGGTCGCGGTCCCCAGTACCAGGCAGCAGGCGGGCAGGGCCATGCCGTACCAGCCCACTGCCGCCGCCGCCCTGCGCCGGCCTTGGACCCGTGCAGAGATGCGAAGCTGAAGGACCACCACAAGCACGGTGTTGACCACCAGGAAGGCGGGGACGACCGCATGCGGCGCGCTGGTGTGGTGCACCAGCCACAGCGGCAGGCCGACGTTGAGAACCGAGTCGTCCAGGTTCATCGGGATGTCGAGCAGTACGAAGAGCAGGTAGCCGCGGTCCCGCCAAGGACTGGAGGCGTATGGCGGTCCGTCGGTGGCACCGCTGCCGTTCTGTGCCACGACCAGGCCGTGGCCGGCCGGCTCCCGGGTTCGCCAGACCAGTGCGGCGGCCAGTATGAAGGAGAGCGCGTTGGCCAGGATCAGCGCGCGGTAGGCGTTCGTGGTGCCCACACCGAGGCCGATCGCGGCGATGCCCGCGCCGACCGCGTATCCGGCGTTGGCGACGCTTCGGAACAGTGCCTGGTAGGTGGCTCGCTGTTCCCCCGCGACCCGGGTGGCGAAGAGCATCTCCAGCGTCTTGGCCGCTCGCTCTCCCAGGCAGGTGAGGGCGACCACGGGCAGCAGGGCGGCGAAGTTGTCGGCGACCGGCAGCAGGCCCATCGTTCCCAGCCGCAGCAGATGACAGCCGATCAGCAGGCCGCGCACTGTGAGCCGTTCGGCGGCGCGCCCCGCCAGCGGTGACCCGGCTATCCCGGCGACCGCCCCCACCCCCAGCAGCAGTCCGAGCTGTCGCGCGTCCAGCCGGCTCACGAAGGTGAAGTACAGCACGGACGCCGCGGCCCACACCCCCGTCCCGGCCCGGTCCACACACTGTGCGAGCAGCATGGTCCGAGCGTCCCGCCCGCCCGGCGGCCGCCGCAGCTGCGCTATCAGTCCATCCCCCGCCGATCGCATGAGCAGGCCCCCGTCCCACCGTCCGTATCAATCTCGACGTCAAGATACTTGATGTCGATAGACTTTGCAGTCGGTGGCGGTGGGGAAGCGAAGTGGCCGGGCTACGGCCGGGTGAGTGATCGGCGGATGCCGACGAGTGCCGTCATACGGTCCATGGATACGGCATGACCGGCCCGCCATTGCGCGGCCGGCCGGGTTACGGCCCGCCGGCGAGAGCCCGGCCGCGCCGCCCGGAACTGCTCCGGCGCCGGGGCGAAGTCCCCGCACGACGCGCGGAAGCCCGGCTTACGCTCTCTTCGAGGCGGCCGCGGCGCTCTGCGGTACCCGGCTGGGCGCCGGAGGCCGGATGCTGGGGGGACAACCCCGAGGCGGACGTCGAAGGAGGCCGTAAGGCCGGGCTGCGCACAGGCGTGGATGTTCAGCGGCCGTCGCCGGGCTGATTGCCCATCAAGGCAATGCGGGCGAAGACGGTCTGGCTCGCGTTCTCACGAACCGGCCGGGGACGTTCGAAGGAGATAAACCGTGTAGTTCCGCTGCGTCCCGTTGACGAGGATGTACCCGCGAGCATGTGTGTACGCCCCCGTGCCGCCGGTGATAGCCGTTTTCCATGGTGGCGGAGTCCCCTGGCGCGAGACGGAGAGAGTGTTCTGCCAGGTGACCTGCCCGTTGCGGAGGCTGTAAACCCCCGAGCACAGCTGAGTGGCCGGATTCGCCGCGGTGGGATTCAAGGGTCCGCCGACCTGGGTGCACGACGTGGCGGAGAAGCCGTACTTGCTCCCGTTGCGGAAAAGGTTCTCGGTGATGAAAACCTGACTGCCTACGCCGGTTGCGCGATCGCCGTTGTTGAGCCTCTTGTAGTGCGTCATCTTCCCGTGAAGATGGATCACTTCGTAGGTGTCCTGGACCGCTTCGTAGCGCTTCCCCTCTTTCTCATTGCCCCGAGGCTGGGAGCTCGAGGACGCAGAGGCAGGGCATCCGGCAGCTGTCAGTGCAAGCATCGAAGCTGCCACCAGACACCATTTTGAAATGGGCATAACGGTTTCCTTTCTGACGGCGATTGCTTGCTGCGATGCGAGCAGTATCACCGTATACGGGCCGGGACGGCACGCAAACGCAATCAGCGGGGGCGAACTCCTCGTGTCGTAGCGGGCTGGCGGCTCGGCGAGTGCTGCGGTATCACGCCGGAGCCGTGCGCCATCCAGAACCGCGAGCCGTTTCAGAGGGAGGTCATCTCGAATGCCGCCGAATCTGCGACACCCGCTTCCGGGACCAATGTCTGCAGGCATCGGTCGTCCTGGGGCGAGGGCTCCCCCGGTCGGCCGGCAGTGGGAACCGCTCGGGCGTGTGCAGTCGTTTGAAGTCGTCTTGCCGTCAAAGGAGTTGGTCGGGGCCCGACGGGTTGGCCATGGCCTGTCGGTGCCCGCTGTTTCCCGTCGTTCACCGGTGCACTGGGCACGTCACGGGCAGGCGGCTGCACTATTCCCAGCGGTCGGCAATCGGTAGCCGACAGTAACCAGGTCATCACTCTAACGGGTGGCATCGGATGGCGGTGCCGTCCACCTCGCTCCTAGCCTGGGCTCATGCGTTCGATTCACATAGAACGCACAAGCCACCCAAGGAGGTCAAACACCATGAGTCGCACCAAGCTCCTCGCCCTGGCCGCCGTCCCCGCACTGGCCCTCGGCCTGGCATCCCCTGCGCTGGCCGTGAATATGACCGACCCGAACCCCGTCGCAAGCAGTCCGGTCGAGCCGATAGCGGCCGGCCAGACCAAGATCGTCGTCGTCACCTGCCCTGCGGGCACCAGTGCTCTGAGCGGTGGCTGGAACGTGTCCTCCGCCACCATTGACGTGACGGGCAACCGTGCCATGAGCTCCACGCAGTGGCAGATCCAGTTCCAGAACGAGTCGCAGCAGCCCGGGAACGTGCAGGCCTTCGCCCGTTGCGCGGCCTGACGGCGAGTACTCGCCGAGGCGGACCGGCCCGTTCACCGCACCCCCAGGGGCGGTGAACGGGTAGGCCAAGCAGCCCAAGCGCCATATCCGGCTGACAGCGAAAGGCGAAGAGACCTTTCGGATGGATATGGAGGCTGGATTGGTCTGGACAGCACAAGACCCAGGTCGGGAATCCACCCCGAGCTGGGTCTTTTGCTGCTGAGCGGCGACGTGCGACGCTGAGCCCGTCGTGCCGGGGAACTACCCGTCGGAGCAGTGGTCGTATGCGGTCTTCACCGAGGGATAGGACGTGCTCAGCGCTATTCGACTACCCGGGGCGTCATCTGCACAGACGTATCCCCCTGGGCCTGAGGCGGGCTTGATCCGCAGCAGCACTTCGTAGGACGAAATGTGTATGTGGCGCGTGCCCCTTGCGGCTATGACTCCCAGACTGTCCTGCTCTGTGCACTCGTTGTCCGCATCGCCGGCACACCAGAAGACGTGCACGGCGTTGGACGTGTCATTCGTCAGGGTGATCGGGGCGACGTTCTCGGAGTCGGTCGGGTCCGGGTTGCAGCCGGCAAGGCAGAGGGCCGCCAGAGTCATGGGGATCGCGGTCACGCAACGAGCGACACGGCTGATCGGAAAGTCCACGGGCCCCTCGAAGGTCGATTTGAAGCCGCACCGTATCGCAAGACCGCCGGAAGGCACTGACCGGCTGACCGGGAAGGACCAGGCCGCATACAAGGACCAGGCCGCATACGCGGAGTGGAATTGCCGTGAGGCTTCCCCCGAGTCCCAACGGTTTCCGGCAGTCGGGATGTCGAGTCCAAGTAGCGGCTCTCCCGGGCGAGTCGGCGGTGCCCCAGGGTTGTCCGGCTTCAGGCACCTCCAGCGTGTTCGTGTAGACCTGAGCAGGTCAGAGCCATATCTCAGGCTCAACCGCTCGACGCCGCTGGGCGACGAGGGCAGCGATGTCGTCGTCGAGCTCACCGCCGCTGTAGGCGATCAGGTCGCGGTGGAGATGGGCGAGGAGCTGGTGGGGCGCCTCGCCGCTCCATGAGCGGACGCGTTCGGCGAGGGGGTAGAAGGCGCCGGAGCGGTCGCGGGTCTCAGTGACCCCGTCGGTGTACAGCAGGAGCTGGTCTCCGGGGTGGAAGGGGACGAGGTCGACGTAGTACCCGTCGCACACCAGCATGCCCAGGTTGAGCGGCGGCGAGGGAGCGGCGGGCTTCAGCTCCCGGACCTCGCCGCGGTGCAGCAGCAGCGGGGGCGGGTGGCCGCAGGTGACGGTCCGGACGACCGGTTCATCGTCCGGGACCTCGGCGAGCAGAGCGGTGATGAAACGTTCGGCGATCTCAGAGCCCGGGACCCCCGGGTACTGGGAAGCGTGGCGGCTCATGCTCGTCTCCAGGCGGCGCGCGAGGTGGGGCAGGTCGGGCGCGTCGTGGGCGGCCTCGCGAAAGGCGCTGAGCAGCGTCGCGGCCGTCTGGATCGCGAGCAGGCCCTTGCCGCGTACGTCGCCGATGAGCAGCCGTACGCCGTGCGGGGTGCGTATCGCCTCGTACAGGTCGCCGCCGATCCGGGCTTCCGCCGCGGCGGCCAGGTAAAGGCTGTCGAGCGTGACGTCCCCAAGGTGTCGCGGTACCGGATGCAGCACCGCCAGCTGGGCGGTCTCGGCCACCGAGCGGACCTGAACCAGCTGATGGGCACGTCGGTCGAGCAGGCGGTTGAAGAAGACGGCGAATGCCGCAATCGCCGTGAGGGTGGCCAGCTCGGAGTAGGCGGTCGCATCCCGCAGCGAATCGAAGTCCACCATCAGGCCGACAAAGGTGGTGCACGCGCCCACTCCGATGAGAACGGTCCCCCATAGGGGCAGCAGCGCGGCGGCGGAGACCATGGCCGTGGCGAGGAAGGCATCCGGCCGGACATCGCGGGGTGTGAAGAGGCCTACGAAGAGGCCGATGACCAGCAGCAGAGCGGGCAGCGCGAGCAGCAACCTGCTCCGCGCACCAGAGCGGCGCGTGACTCCGCGTTCCTCAGGAGACCTCGCCACCGTGCCGCTCCCCAAGGTCGCACAGGTCGAGCGGAAGCCCGGGTCAGGAAGCAGGCCACCGACTTGGGCAATTTTATCGCCGTTCGTCCGTGGCCTACGAACAACCCGTCGAGCGGTGGTGACGTGCCAGCGCGGCTGCCCAGAGAGGGCAAACGCACTGGTCGGAACCCCGAGTCCCGGTTGCGTCCCCGTTCGCTCCGGCGCGGGAGTGGTACGACACCCGGCCGCTTCACCAGGACTCGGCCTCCAGGAACAGCTTGATCACCTCCGCGCAGAACCAGACGATGAACCCGGCGGAGAACACCAGACACGCAAGCCACAGCCCCCACAGGACCCAGCGGACCTCTCGTCGTATGCGCATGAGCGGATCATCCCGCGTCGCGGTCCTGGCCGTGTCACTGGCCCGGTTCTCCCACCGCTCACGGAGTTCGATCAACGAGCCGTCACCGCACGCCCCGGTAGAGGGTGCCAGGGCACGGTGAGCTGGGGGGACCGGGGACGTGCGTCATCGTTGAGGTCAGGCGTTGTCGGTGTCAGGCGTCGATGTCAGGCAGGCCGAGGCACGATGGTCAGGCGTCGATGTCAGGCAGGCCGAGGCACGATGGCCACCGCTCGGTAGTCGTACCCGTCCTGTTTGAAGCCGGGGGCTTCCCATGCGAGGTCGACCTGCTGTCCGGGTGACAGGGTGCGGAAGCCGGTCGTCTGGATGTCCGAGAAGTGGCCGAAGCAGCCGCCGGGGGTCTCGGGGGAGTCGAGCACGCCCCACCCCTCCTCGTCGTTCCACTCACGGACAGTCGCAGTCACCATGTGCGGAAGCCTACGGTCTGTGCCTGCACCGGCACACCAGGCAACTCGGCTCCGTGACCTTGGTCCCGGTCAGGCACAGGTCCGGGGCTCGCCGGAGGCTCAGCCCTCTGTGCTCATGAGGAGCCTCAACGGTCGGACCCAGTGCGTGTCTGCAACTCCCGGGTGGCACCCATGACGTCGACTGAAATCCGAAACAACAAGGTCGCCAACGTCAGCATCACTCCTGCCGCTACGAAGCCACGCAGCGGCGCGCTGTCGGGGACACTTCCGGCCAGAGCCAGCACACACAACCCCACGTCGCTTAGCACGATCACAGCGACAGACATCGTGTAGACACGAACCCGGCCCTTGGTCCAGAAACGCACGCCATTCTCCGGATCCTCGCGGCGTAACCGGCGCCGCTGGCCGCCTATTCGCTCCAAGTGCCGGGATTCGAACACAAGCGCCAGTAATAACACCGGCAGCACTTGCGCCACCGTCGCGTAAAAGTCGCGTCGCATGCTTGCACTCCCGGGGTGTCCCTCAGACGAGCCGATCACCTGAAGCAGGGACCGGATCCTACCGACTTGACCGTCTGAAGAACTGCCACTTCCTCACTTCGACGCGCTGAGCCAGGTGCACATGAACAGTTGGTCCGCGGGGCGGGTGGTGCTCCGCGACACGTTCGCCCGACTGCCGCTGATGCGCACGATGGCGGCGGTGGAACGTCTGACGAAGGCCAAGGGGCGCGCGGCGTTGCCGGAGTATGCCCGGGCCGAGATCGCGTAGGTGCCGCGGGCACGCCGGTGGGCGTCGGCACCCGCACACACAGGGTGCCGACGTGCACCACCCCGCGTTCGGGGGGCGGTTCGCCCCGCCACCTTCACCCCGTGGCACTTGTCCGCGGCACCGCCCCGCGCCGAGCGCTCGCAGCACCGCACCGCCGGTTGCCCTTCCGGTAAGGCGGGCCGTACCCGGCGGGCCGGACCTGGCGGGAGCGCGCCCCGCCTGGTCCGGCGTCGCCACCGCCAAGCCGTCGCCGCCGTCCGGCCAGTGCCGCCGTCCGGCCAGTGCCGCCGTCAGGCCATCACCGGTGCGGGCCTGCGCGACGGGGTGATCCGGTTGCGGATCCAGGCACCGGCCGCCGCGGCCGGCCAGAACCGGGAGGCCGCGTTGCGCGCCACGACTCCGGCGCGGGTCGCGGGGACCATGAGCGCGGCGGCCGTCGTGACGTTCCCCTGCCGAGGATCGACCAGGGTCCGGTGCCTGGCCTCATAGCGGGCGAAGGCCGCGTGCGCGTCGGCGGGGGCCGCGGCCAGCTCCTCGGCGAGGGTGTGGGCGCCTGCCATGGCCAGCGTGGAGCCGTCGCCGAACAGCGACACCGACGAGGCGGCGTCGCCCAGCAGCGTGACACGCCCGTTCGTCCAGGACTCGAGCCGCACCTGGCTGACCGAGTCGAACCAGAAGTCCTCGGCGACCCGGGCCTGCTCCAGCAGTTCGGGCACGCGCCAGCCGTCGTCGGCGTAGGAGTCGGTAAGGATCCCCCTGTGCTGGGCGAGGTCGCGGTGGTCGAAGCCGGCCACCTCCGGGTGCCGGAAGATGAAGGCCGCCAGGGCTCGTCCGTGGACGGGGTGGATGGAGGCCATCCGGCCGGGGGCGTTGTGGATGACGACTTCCCGCATGGTGTCGGCCGGGCCGTCCAGCGGCAGCGTCGCGACGTACAGGCCCATGTGCCGGACGTACTCGGACTCGGGCCCGAAGGCCAGTCGGCGGGTCGTCGAGTGGAGGCCGTCGGCTCCGATGACGAGGTCGAACCGGCGGGGCGCGGCCTTTTCGAAGGTGACCTGCACGCCGTCACCGTCCTGGCGAAGCGCGGTCATGGTGTCGCCGAACAGGAATTCGGCGGAGTCCCGGCTCGCCTCGTACAGGATCGCCGCCAGATCGGTGCGTGTCACCTCCACCTCGCGGCTGTCGGACGCCCGCTGCAGGGCGCGCATGTTGACCCGGCCGACCTGGCGGCCGGAGCCGTTGACGAAGCTCAGAGCCGTCACCTGGGTGGCGGCCTCGCGCAGCCGCGGCATCACGCCCATGCGCTCGGCCACCTCCACGGCCGGGCCGCGCACGTCGACCGGGTTGCCGCTGGAACGCAGACCCGCCGAGCGCTCGACGACGGTGGGCCGGAATCCGTGTCGCGCCAGCCAGTACGCCAGCGTCGTACCGGCGATCCCGGCTCCGGAGATCAGGACCGTCTGGTGGTTCGTGGCCTTGGCGTTCATCGCTCGCTCCCGTCGTAGGGGGATGTCCGTCCGCTGCTCGCTCTCCTCTCCGACTATATGACCAATTTCGAAAATTGGTCAACGGTCATAGGGGGCTGTTGACCAAATCTCGCATCTGGTCACATGATGGCCGCATGAGTGGGAACCCCGGACGACTCCGCGCCCCGCAGCAGCGCGCCGAACGCGCCACGCGGATCCTTGATACGGCCGCAGAGCTGCTGCTCCGCCACGGCTACCGGCGAGTGACCATCGACGACGTGGCCGCCGGAGCGGGGATCGGCAAGGGCACCGTCTATCTGCACTGGAAGAACAGGGAACAGCTGTTCGGCGCGGTTTTCGCGCGGGAGGTGCTGCAGGCGCTGGACGAACTGCGGCAGGCCCTGCGCCATGACCCGCGCGCGTGCCTGCCGCACCGCTTCGCGCGTGCCTACTTCCTGGCCATCACGAACCGCCCGTTGCTGCGCGGGTTCCTCCTGGACGACCCCGACCTGCTCGGCAAACTGACCAGCTCACCCGACACCGCCCGCGACACTCGGCACAGCGCGATGGCGCACGGGTACTTCGCACTGCTCGCCGAGCACGGCCTGCTCCGCGACGACATGCACGTCGATGAGATCGCCTACGCCTATCAGGCGACGTTCGAGGGCTTCCTGCGGGCCGAAGGCTCCACAGACGCGGATGGCCCGGATCGGCGCGCGGACCTGCTCGCGCGGACCGTCCAACGCGCGTTCGAGAGCGGGTCCGCGGCCTCAGACGCCACGCTGCGAGACCTCGCCTCCGCCACCGTCGCCCTGCTCGGCGACCTGATCGACGCCGATCGCGCCGAGTCCGGCCTCCCCGAGGAAGCCTGAGCGGCGCTTACCCCCGGGTCTCGCCCTCGCCTGCGCTGGGCGGACCCTCAGCCTGGCACGGAGTGGAGTCCGCTTGGGCGCCCGGAGACAGGGCAGCAGGATAGGGCCGCCCGCCCTTGCGGCTGCGAAGCAAGTGCCCAAGCCCGGGGCGCCGACGTCCCAACCGGCGAACGCCCTCCAGGCGAGCGGCGCGCGAGCCTGGGCCGCCTGACTGCCGCCGCCATCGCCGAGACCGGCCGCCGCTGGCCGGCCCGGTGAGACCGGATGCAGGGGCGTCGAGAAAGTGCACCGGAGGGCGACACCGGCGCCGCCGGCCCCATCTGTCCCACACCCGACGAGGACCAGAACGCCAGCCAGAAGCGCACGGAGATTCCTCCCGCGACGTTCATGCCCTGGACATCCGCGACGACCTGCGCGGATGCCGCCCAGTGCGATCGTGGGCCCCGGATCGCCGAGGGCGCTCGAAAGCGCACGGGCGCGGGATCCACGTCGGTCCGGCACCGGCTCCGAAAATGCTTGAGCGATGGCGAGGATCCGATGAACCCGAGCGACGTCGACCCTACCGAACGGACCGCCGCCGAACATGAAGCCGTTACCGAGGCCGGGATCAGGCCGCTGCTCGACACCCCCCAGACGGCCGCGGCGGGGGTGGCGATGTGGATCTTCGTCGTCGGCCCGCCGATCTCCTTGATTGCCGTGGTGCCGTTCGTGTGGGGATGGGGCCTGTCCGCCCTCGACGTCGGTATGGCGGCGGTCGCCTACCTTGTGTCCGGCTTCGGGCTCACGGTCGGTTATCACCGCCTTTTCACGCACCGCTCGTTCAAGGCCCGGCGAGGCCTGCGGATCGCCCTGGCCGTCGCGGGTTCGCTGGGGGTCGAGGGCTCGCCGGTCCAGTGGGTGGCGAACCACCGGCGCCACCACGCCTTCGCCGACCGAGAGGGCGACCCCCACTCGCCCTGGCGCTACGGGACCGACACCCGCGCGCTGCTCAAGGGGCTTCTGCACGCGCATATCGGTTGGATGCTGAAGCGTGAGCTGAGCAACCGTGCCAGGTTCGCGCCCGACATCGCCGCCGATCCCGATCTGCGGCTCATCGGTCGACTCTTCGGGCCACTGGCCGCCGTCTCGCTCCTGGCCCCGGCGCTGGTCGGCGGGTTGGTCACCGGCACCTGGGCCGGTGCGCTGACCGGGTTCTTCTGGGCCGGCGTGATCCGGATGGCGCTGCTGCACCATGTCACCTGGTCGGTAAACTCGATCTGCCACGTCGCGGGCAGGCGCCCCTTCGCCAGCCGGGACAGGGCCACCAACTTCTGGCCGCTCGCACTGCTGTCCTTCGGTGAGAGCTGGCACAACTCACATCACGCCGATCCCACGGGCGCGCGCCACGGCGTGCTGCCGGGCCAGCTCGACCCGGCGGCCCGCCTCATCTGGGTGTTCGAGAAGCTTCGCTGGGTGCACGACGTGCGCTGGCCGAGCTCGGACCGCGTCAGTGCTCGACTCCTCCCCAAAACCGGTGCCCCGCACCAGTCCACGGGCTGACGCCGCTCGAACAGCGCTTCGCCACGGGAACCGCCGGATAAGGGGCTGCCGTTGTGGGTGCTGTACTCGGTTGCCGTACGGCTTCGACGGCACTGCAAACCGTCGCTTCTCCCGGCCGTCCCCACGGTCCTTGCCACGCAGCCGCGCTCGAACGGCGCCGCCGCATCCTGGGCACACGCTCGAACGACGCCTGCCAAGACTGTGGTGGCCTACAGCGTGCCCTTGACCAACACCCGCGCCCTGCTGGAGCACCTGCGCACCCAGGACCGCTGGCTGATCATCCTGGGTACTCCGCCGACGGCACCCGGCTGATCGACACCTACGGTCCCGCCCACAACGCGGTGGCCGCAGGGTCGTACCAGGTGATCCGCAGCCACACCCACTCGACCTACGACGAGGGCGCGCCCAACGGCGACAAGGATGTGGACGGGCAGCCGTACAACCTGGTGACGACCGAGACGGAGACCGCGAGCGTCGGCTCGGACGTCCCCGGCAGCTCGGACGTGGACGCCCGCACCTCCCAGAACCTGTACACCATCGGCACCGACACGCTCGGATGGACACTGCACACTCCGCTGCGGAGCGTCACGGATCCCGGCACCGGAAAGCTCAACATCACCAAGTCCGCGGTCTACAACGAGGATGCCAACCTCTACGACGGTCAACCGCTCCTGACCGAATCCCGCATGCCGAGCAACACCGGTGGTGGAGGCTCCGGCACCTTCAAGACCGTCTATTACACCGCCGGCACGAACAGCGTCGACTCCGACTGCGGCAACGAGCCCGCGTGGACCGACCTCGCGTGCAAGACCAAGCCCGCGGTGCAGCCTGGAACAAGTGGACTGCCTGGACTGGCGGTCACGACGTACACCTACCGCGCCTGGTGCACGGAGGTCGGCGAGCTCATCCGGGAGCTGACCGATCCGTGACTGCTTGGTCAACGAGGTCGTCGCCTTTGACCCGCCGTTCACCGGCCAGACTTCACCCGGCCTCGAGAGCAACCCCACGCAGTCCAGAACGCCAGTGGTCGGCCTGCCAATCCGGGCAACTAAACCCTGTGAGTGGTGTGAGCTGACTGCGCCACGGGCTGTGACCGACGGTGGGGCGGCGGAATCGTCTCGTTGTGCAGGTGCCGGGTCTACGGCTCGGGAGTGGGATGACGTTGGGAGGAAGGGCCTATCCTCCCTGGTCTCCTCACTCATGTTGGTCAGGAAGTAACTTCTTCGTCCTTCAGCACGCTGATATGGGCAGAGTCGTCCAGTGCCGTCCCCCAGACGCCGTTGCGACACACCGCTATGCTTCACCCATTTCGTCTACTGCCTTCACGACCTCTTCACCACTGAGGGAGCTGCGCCGTATGACCCTCCAAGGCAGTCTGCCTTCCACGGACCGCGCTCGGCTGGAGAGGCTGCTGGCCTCATGGCGGGACTCTCTCATCGATCTGAGCTTCCGTAATCGGCTGCTCAACTACCAGCGCCGTGCCTCGTCCGCGGGCATGGATTTGGTCGAGCCCGGTTTGTCCACCGTGCTGGAAGGGCTTTCCCGCGGTTGCGCCTTCTCTGCTGTACGCGGCGAGGGATCCGAGGACGAGAGCGTGTCGTCGGGCGGACTGGTACCGCCCGCGAGAGGGGTCCCTGCCGTTTCCACCGCTGGCGCCAGGCCGATTGACACCCCTGCATCCCGGGCAGGAGTCGGTAGCAACCGCCCCGCTGTCACGCTCACCACGTCCAAGACCACGCAGGCTGAGCAGGACCGGCATTTGCGCCGCCTCGCCCTGGTCGCGCGGGAGAAGTACAACGACTACGGCCTGTGGGTTCTTCATCTTGGTGTGGGCTTTCTCGACTGGACGCCGGCCGCGTCCGCGGAGAAGAGCTTCAGTTCGCCGTTGGTGATGGTGCCGGTCGTGCTGGAACGGCGACGCGGGGACTCGTACGTTTTGAAAGTCAATACGGATGAGGAGCTGGCTCTCAACCCCGCTCTCGCAATCAAGATGAGCGAGTTGGGCGTTGACTGGCCACGCGTCGAGCAGGTGGAACAGCGTGACCTTCCCGCCCTGATCGCGCAGGTCCGGCGTGCGGTAGCGGGTATGCGCGGCTGGAAGGTCACCAGCCGGGTGGTGCTGGACACGTTCAACTCAAGTAAGGAGGTTATGTATCGGGACCTCCTCGACAACGCCGACCGCGTGCAGGCCAGCGCCCTCGTGCGTGCGATTGGGCTCGGCGCGGACTCTGGCATCAGCCCTGGGACCTTTGCCTTCGAACCGGCTGACACTGATCTCATCGACGAGATCCAGCCGCCGGAGAAAGCACCGCTTGTGCTCGACGCGGACTCTTCCCAACGGCAGTGCGTCGCTGCTGCGGTCGCTGGCCGCAGTTTCGTGATGGACGGGCCGCCAGGCACCGGAAAGAGCCAGACGATCACGAACATGATCGCGGGCCTGCTGGAACAGGGCCGTACCGTACTGTTCGTCAGCGAGAAGGCAGCCGCCCTGGACGTGGTTCGCAACCGTCTGAGCGATGTCGGTCTCGACGACTACGTCTTGGCGTTGCACAGCAACAACACGGGCCGGAAGCAGGTAGCCCTGGAACTCAGCCAGGCGTTACAAGCGCCTCGCCGTGCCTTGTCGGGCGGTGCCCGGGCGGACCTTCAGCGTGCTCGCCAACTGCGCCAGGAACTCTCCGGGTACGCGGCCGCGATGAACGAGTCCCGGCCTGGGCTCGGTAGGAGCCTGCACGACGTCCTGGGCAGGATCTCAGTGCTTGACAGTTCTCATCCACTGCCCGCGGACCCGGCCTTCGACGCGGCGGGGCTCACGGCAGAGAAACTCGACCAGGCCACTGCGGCAGCCCGCCAGGTCAGCAGGTCCTGGCGCCCGGCATTGGAAGGCACGGCATTCACCTGGTATGGGCTGACAGACGCTGGTAACCCGCTGCAGGCGCTTGACCTCGCCACCGAAGCCCTCAACGAGCTCGATACGCGGCTGTTGCCGCACACTGCTCTCCTTGCCGAACTCAATTGGCAAGCAGTCCGCGACACCCACCGGCTGACGTCACTGCTGCAGGTCGCTGGCGCTCGGCCGATACTGCCGCTCTCCTGGCTGACCGCTCATCACGGCGGCCTGACCACGGCGGTGACAGACTTCCGACGCCGTCTGGACGAGATCGTCGAAGCCGGACGGTCGGCAGAAGAGGCCCTCGGCGCGGCATGGGAGCGGTTGCCGGCCGAAGCGGATCCCACGCCGAGTGCGGAGGAGATCGCTCTGTCGGCTGTGCTGCCGCCAGCTATGGATATCAGTGTGCTCACTGCTGACGCCGCCCGAGAGCTTGGTGACCGCCTTGAGACGGACGCCGCGGCACTCGACGAAGCATTCCAGTCTCTGTCGGCCGTTGCTGCGATGTACGGCCTGCCCGCCCCCGAGTCCTGCGACGACGCCCTTCGCTTGGGGCACCTCGCCGTTCTTGCTGGACACTCCGACGACGCCAAACCGCTGCCAGCATGGCTTACTCGTGACGGCGCGGCCGAGGCCAGGACCGCCGCACAGGCCCTGCGTGGAGCGGTGAGGCGGCTGGGTGAGACTCGGAGGAAAGCAGAAGAGGTCTTTACCGACCGGGTGCTGCAGGAAGACTCTCTCGAAGAGGTCGCGCACCGGTTCGCCACCGTGCACCGGTCCATCGCTGGAAGGCTGTCCGCACGATGCCGTGCCGACCGGCAGTTGGTCAGGTCGCTACTCCCTGACGGCGGTAAATGCACCAAAGCCGTTGTGGCCACGCTTCCGGCCGCGGTGACTTGGCAGCAGGCGGCACGGGCACTGAACGCTGAGGCCAGTCGCCATGCGTCTGTGCTCGGCCCACACTGGCGGGGCGAGGACACCGACTTCGACGGCCTGGACTCCCTCATCGCAAGAGCCGAGGACATCCTCAGGCTCGCACCCCGAGTGATGAACCAGGATGCGCTGGCGCGCGAGGTGGCTTCCGGAGGGCAGCCGCGCCTTGCCGCGAGGAACACCGCAGAACGGGCGGCCGCCCGGCTGGCCGAGTGGCGGGATTCGCTGGTGCTTCCACCTGCGCCTGGCCCCTCGTACGAATTGGAGTCGGGAAGCCTCAGAGCTGCGGCGCAATGGAGTCGCGCGCATGTTGCACCTCTGCGAGCGGCTGAGCGGCTGATACGTGTCGTGGAGAAGACCGCCGTCGCGAGCGGAGGAGCGGTCGGGGCACCGGGTACCTGGACTCTCTCCGCGGCACGCGCCGGTGTGCATGCCGTACGGGCAGCGCGTGCTGCCCAGGTGGATTTCGAGTCCAAGGCGGAAGACGACCGGGCACTGCTCGGTGACCTCTACGCGGGCCGCGGCACGAGCGTGTCTGACCTGACCGCTGCTCTTGCTTGGATCACCACCCTGCGTGAGGCGTGTGGACTTCAGAGCACGGCGCGACTGAGTGCGTCCACCGCTGAGATCCTCTACCACGCGGAGGGTGATTCCGAGCTGGAAGCCGCTGACGGCGCATGGTCGCGGGCCACAGAGGCATTGGCGGACCTATTTCGTCCCGAGCGTGCGGAGCAGCTCCGTGAGTCGTTCTCCCGCGGCCAGGATGCGGCTTTGAAGGTGCTCGCGATCCTGGACGGTGATCGGGGCGGCCCTGATGAGTGGCGTGCTTACGACAAGGGCCGCAGGGCTCTTGACGACCTGGGCCTGGGCGATCTGGTGGACCGGGCGGTGCGCCGCGGGGTTGCTCCGACTGACTTCCCGACGCTGGTCGAACGTGCGGCTCTCCGCGCCTGGGCTGATCTTCAGTTGTCCGGTGATCCACGGATGGCAACTCCCCGATCAGCGGATCGCGATGACTTGGTGGCCGGCTTCCGCGAGCTGGACGCGAGACTGGCCAACCACGCGCGTGCGCGCGTCATCCAGACCTGTGACGCTCGACGCCCGCGAACGATGGACGCTCCGGGTGCGGCGTTGCTCAGGCGAGAGGGCGAGAAGAAGAGTCGGCACAAGCCCGTGCGAGAGCTCTTGGAGGCCGCTAGGGAGACGGTACCGCTGATCAAGCCCTGCTTCGTGATGAGCCCGCTTACAGTCAGCCGATTCCTGCCGCCCGACCTCGTCTTCGACGTGGTGATCTTCGATGAGGCATCACAGGTGCTGCCGCAGGACGCCATCAACTGTGTCTACCGTGGGAGGGCGCTGATCGTAGCCGGCGACCAGAAGCAGCTCCCACCGACCGAATTCTTCTCCACCACAGGCGATGACGAGGAGGACGGCGAGGACGAGGAGTCACCGGATCAGTTCCGTTCCGTGCTGGATCTGTGCAAGGCAAGCGGGCTGCTGGCGAGTTTGTCGCTGCGCTGGCACTACCGCAGTCGTCATGAGGACCTGATTGCTTTCAGCAACCGGGAGTTCTACGACGAGTCGATGACCACCTTCCCGGGGGCTCACGCCGAGGGTCCGGATGTCGGGGTCGCCTACTACCGCGCCACGGAGGGTGTCTACCGTTCCGGGGCAGCCGCTCGGAACAACCCTGGGGAGGCAGAGGAGGTGGCCCGCCGGGTGATCCACCACTTCAGTACGCGCAAGGGCAGATCGCTGGGCGTGGTCGCGCTGTCCCAGTCACAGGCCGTCGCGATCCAGGACGCCGTGGACGCGGCACGCCGGAGTCGGCCCGACCTCGACGAATGCTTCTCCGAGGACCGGCTGAACGGGTTCTTCGTCAAGAATCTGGAGAGTGTGCAGGGCGACGAACGGGACGTCGTGATCCTTTCCGTCGGGTACGGCCGTGACGCCCATGGCAAGTTCTCGAAGAACTTCGGCCCCATGAACAAGGCGGATGGTTGGCGCCGTTTGAACGTCGCCGTGACCCGTGCACGCTACCGCGTGGAGGTCGTGGCCTCGTTCGACCCGGGTGAGGTGGGGAACACCGGCAGCAAGAGTTTCCGGCACTTCCACCGCTACCTGCGGTACGCACAGAGCGGCCCGTCAGTGTTGTCCCAAGAAACGGCGGACCCGGACGCTCAGCCGGAGAGCCCGTTCGAGGAATCTGTACTGGCGGTGCTGCGCGGCTGGGGCTATGACGTTCAGCCTCAGGTCGGAGTCGCCGGCTATCGGATCGACCTGGGCGTCCGGCACCCGCACCGGCCGGGGTTGTACGCACTGGGGGTGGAGTGCGATGGCGCCATGTACCACTCCTCGAAGGCAGCCCGTGACCGCGACCGGCTGCGCGAAGAAGTGCTGCGGGGACTTGGCTGGGAGCTGCACCGGATCTGGGGCACCGACTGGTACCGCGACCGGTCCGGTGCGGAAGCCCGACTGCGCACCGCCGTCGAACGCGCGGTAGCCCTCGTGGGTGCCAGTCCCAGCCCGGGTGCGGTTGAGGGGAACGCGGCGAGACCGGAAGCGTCGTTGTCACAAGCCGAGCCACGCGGCGGGCATGCGCGGCGGCCCCCCGGGGGTCAGGGTCAGGAAGCCGGAACCCGGACTGCTCCGGCTTCCGCTCCCACCGCGCGGCAGCGCAAAACCGCGACGACTCTGCGGCTTGGCGAGTCCCCTTCTGCCACCACCTACCCGGTCACAGCGTTGGCCAGGGCATCCTGGCACCGTGTCGAGAATGAGCTGTCCCAGGTACGCGAGTACCTGCGGCAGCCAGAACCCCTTGATACGGCCACCGATTACCGGGTGCGCGCCGACAACCGGCGCAAATGGGAAAAGCGGCGAGAACAGCTTGCGGAGCGTGCCACCTTCCTGGAGAGCTTCCTCAGGGCAACCCGTGCCACCCCTCGCCCAACCGGGGGAGAGACGGTCGCCCCTGGTCGCTTGGTCGGCCTGACCTTCGACGGCTCGGCAGTCGTCGAAGAGTACGAAATCACCTCTCAGAACCCGGTGGCGGAGGAGGGCCAGGCGCTCAGCCCGTTCACGCCGCTCGCAACTGCCTTGCTGTGGCGCGAGGTCGGCCACCCGGTGGAGTACAAGGACGGCTCAGGTAAGCGCCGCACCGCCCACATCCGACACGTTCGCGACTGAACAGAACCGTAGTCATCGACCGGAGCCAGAAGCAGAGGAGTAACCAAGTGGTGACCCAAGTCTGCCACGTGGGGCGGTCTACTGTAGCCCCTTTGTGACCTGCGTGTATGCCGGGACTAGTTGTCATCATCTGTCAACGCCGGTTCGCCTCGGGCCCGGAGACGGCCCAGGATCCGGGTCCAGCGCTTAGAAGACATCTCATCCGGCGAGTTTGCGGTAGCAGATGAGGGTGCAGGCGATGCTCGTGTAAGCGAGGAGGTGGTCGGCCTTGCGTTCGTAGCGGCGGTGCGGTCGGCGGCATCCGACGAGCCAGGCCGTGTCTTCTCCTGATCAAGCCGGGTGAAGGTCAGATGGTGAACGGCCGCCGACGGAGGAACTCGGCATCTACCCGCACGCCGAGTTGGGGCAGGACGACATGTCGCGCCCTCAACTGTGCACCCTTCAACGAGCTACGGACGCGCAGCGCACGCAGGTTTTCGCCGCCGGGCGAACTTCGAGGCGCTCCAGCGGGATCGGCTCACCGCATTGCTCGCAGCGCCCGTAGTCGCCTCTCTCCAACCGTTCCAGGGCGCGATCGAGATCGTTCAGATGCTCGCGCGCCTGGGACAGCAGGGCGGCGACGTGCGCCCGCTCGAAGGCCGTGCTCGCCCCCTCCGGGTCGTGCTCGTCGTCAATGGCCACCAGTGCGTTCGCCTCGACGATCCCTTCGAACTCACGGCCAAGGGCGGATATCTGCTGCAGCGTGCCGACACGGTCAGCCGCGAGCAGCGCCCGCACCGACTCGCCCTGGGGTGCGGAAAAAGCGGCATTGATGCATTTATCGCTCATATCGGAGGAACCTCATTGTCTTGTGCCGAATTCCCGGGTGCTCGGGCGACGATGGCCTCAGCGATGACGTGGGCGGCCACGCTGGTACTGCTTCGGCCACGGGACGTCGTCACCGAGCACGTGGGCCGCGCGGAGCGGCCAGGTCGGGTTGCGCAGCAGTTCGCGCGCGAGCATGATCGCGTCGGCCGAGCGGTCCACGAGGATCTGGTCGGCCTGCTCCGGTGCGGTGATCAGGCCGACCGCGGAGACGGGCAGGGCCGCGCCCTCGCGGACGGCTCGGGCGAAGGGCACCTGGTAGCCGGGCTCCACTTCGATACGGGCGTTGTGGACGAGCCCGCCGCTGGTGATGTCCACCAGATCGACGCCGTGGGCCACCAGGTGCCGCGACAGCTCGACCGTCTCCTCCGGGGTCCAGCCGCCGTCGGCCCAGTCCGTGGCCGAGAAGCGTACGAACAGCGGGCGGTCCTCCGGCCACTGCGCCCGTACGGCGTCGGTGACCTGGACCAGGAAACGGCTGCGCCCGTCGAGGTCGCCTCCGTACTCGTCGCTGCGGTGGTTGGACAGCGGTGACAGGAACTGGTGCAGCAGATAGCCGTGCGCGGCGTGGATCTCCAGGACCTCGAAGCCGGCGGACAACGCCCGCGCGGCGGCCTCGCCGAAGGCCCGGACCAGAGCGCGGATGTCGTCCGCGCCGAGCTCCCGCGGGGCCGGCCAGTCGCCGAACGGCAGCGGTGACGGTGCGACCGTCTGCCATCCTCCGGCCTCCGGTTCGACGTACACGTCACCCTCCCAGGGCGGTGCCGTCGACGCCTTGCGGCCGGCATGGGAGATCTGGATGCCGGCAATGGCTCCCTGCCCGTGGACGAAGTCCGTAATCCGCTTGTACGCGGCGGCCTGCCCGTCATCCCAGATGCCGGCGTCGGAAGGGGTGATCCGGCCCTCAGGTTCCACTGCCGTGGCCTCCTGCATGACCAGGCCGGACCCGCCGCGTGCCAGGGAGCCGAGATGGACCAGATGCCAGTCCTGCGGATAGCCGTCGACCGAGCTGTACTGGCACATGGGGGCCACCCAGGCCCGGTTTGGGAAGGTCGTGCCGCGGAGGGTGAGCGGCGAGAAGAGATGGCTCATCGGAGGCCTCGCAGGAGGGATGTGGGACGCCGGGTGCCCCCCCCCCAGCCGTCGAGCCGTGACGGCCTGGGTTCCTGCGGGGCGCCCCGCACGGTGGGTGCACCCCCGAGTACCCCGGCCGCTCGTGGCCCACACCACCGGCCAGGCGTGCTCACCCGCGCGGATGTCCGGGCACGTGGCGGCCCCGGGCCGTGGTCGCGTGCGCACCTGGGATTCCATGATCTGCGGCACACGGGCAACACGCTGGCCTCCCCGGCCGGGGCCGGCACGCGGGAGCTGATGACCCGCATGGGCCACAGCAGCTCGCGTGCCGCGCTGATCTACCAGCACATGACCAGCGACCGGGGCCGGGCCATCGCCGATCGGCTAGGTGCCGTGATCAGCGGCGGTGGTGGGGGAGCGGCCTCCGACCCGTCTGAGAAGGACCCTCCGGGCCCGTAGTGGCACGCCTGTGCCATGACCCCTGAAACGCCGAAGGGCCAGCCCGGGAGGAAACCCCTCCTGAGCTGGCCCTTTGCTCTGTGCCCCCGGCAGGATTCGAACCTGCGGCACCCGCTTTAGGAGTTCGATCACCAGGTAGGGACTTCCTGGCGGCTCATGTGGGGGCGGGCCACGAACGGTCTCCACGGGGTGCCTACGTCTGCTGCCGTTGATGTCAGACGTGGATGTCAGCTGGCTCCGTCACCAACCCCCACCGAACAGTGGTTGCAACTTAGCCGCTATGCCTGACTTGATCGCCAGGATGCCGCCCACGCCGGCAAGGATGGTGAAGGCGTTTGATGTGAAGTTTTTGCCCCTTACGTGCCAGTAGGTTACTCGCCAGATGGGTATGGTCTCGTCCGTCGTGAGGTTGACCATGACAGACCGGGCGGAGCGGCTCCGCTGTCAGCGGTTGCTCGTGGTGCCGATGTCGACGATGTGGTTGTACCGCTCCACCAGCACGAAAAGCTTGGTCTTCTGCGTCGTCTCCCCGCTGCCGAAGGTCAGGGCGACGACGACCTCATGGCCGTTACCCACGGCGCCGTTGTCGGTCACCGTCCACTTCCGCGGGACGTTTTGGGCACGCAGGACACCGTCCGCCCCGTGCTTCTTCTCCCAGGCCGCCAGTCGCTTGGCGAAGTCGGGCGTCAGGTAGTGCTTGCGGAGCACCGTTTCCAGTGTCGCGTCCGGGTCCGTGTAGTCGCCGATCGCGTCGATGTACGCGCCGTAGAAGTCGGCGACCCGGGTCACCACTTGGCCGCTCGTGCCGCTGACCGACTGCGGTGCGGCGGCGGACGACTTTGCGGGGGCATGGACGGATGCCTGTGCCGACACCTGTGTCGACACACCGAGTCCGACAGCCAGGACGAGGCCGGCGGCGACGGCCGCGCGGCGGCCCGGACGGCGGTGTGCGGGGGACTTCCTGTTCATGTGCATCTTCCTTTTCTGGTCCATATGTGGTTGCTCACGGCCCGGTGTCTTCGTGCCGGGGCCGTCGTGTGGCTATCGCCTTTTCGGGCCAGCGAGCGCTGCCCCGGAGTCAGGAACATCTGCTGCTGCGCGGACCCGTTCCCCCTGCCGCGGCTCGGGGCGCGATCGACGACAGCAAGTCCTGCTGAGTCGCGCCGAATGACCCTGCCAGCGGTCGATTGGCCGCCCTCCCCACCCCCGTGGCGGAGGGCGGCCTCGGTCATGCGGTCAGCGGAGCTTGTCCACGGCCCGTGATGGCCGTCTTCTTGAAGGACTTCACCGGCGCATGCCGGAAGTCGCCAGACGGGTGTCAAAGACGCCCCAGGAGGTCACCGTGTGCAGGCCGTAGCCGTGCCCGCTGTCCTCGACAGGCAGCGTGCCGTAGTCCTTCAGCGTGGCCTCGGTCTCCGGGCCCGCCTTCTCGATACGTGCGCACAGGACTTGATGTCGTTGCTCGGCCGCGAGAAGCGCCCCTTCGCCACAGGCCGTCCTGGACAACTGCACTCTGACCTGACGGACGGTCGCTCCTGTCGACTCCGGTGCGGAGCTCCCGGTACCAGGTCCGGGCTGTCGCCGCCCAGCGCCATGCGTAGACAGCGGTCCTGTTCCACCACCTCCGGTACGCAGGCGGTGACCTTGCCGACCGTTCAGGACGAGCTTGGACACGACGGGAGTTGGGCCGCCGTGAGGAAGCCGACGCCTTGGCCGCGACGTTGCCAGTGTGGCGAGCGTCGTGCCGAGGGCGAGCCCGTGACGCCGAGTGAGAGGGGCGGGCCTGCTCGGGTGCGCTGGGGCATGGGTGTCTCCCGTGGATGAGTGGATGGGTGTCGTTTGCCGCCCGTCGCCGACTGGTTGGTCCGGTCCTGGTCGGTGCGACACCAAGAGCATCAGCCGTCACGACGGCTCGGCGCAACGCCGGACGCCCGCCCGGCGAGGGTGGAACCATCCCAGCCCATCTGACGTGCAGGTATATGGACCGCCTGAGATACGGGGACACGTGGGAGGTTGGGGGAGCGGTGTCGACCGAGGACGACGTCGAGCAGTTCGCGGCGCTGCTGCGCCGGCTGAAGGACCGCACGGAGCGGAGCTACGGCTCCCTGGCCCGCCGTCTCGGCATGAACACCTCCACGCTGCACCGCTACTGCGCGGGCGAGACGGTCCCGCAGGACTACGCCCCGGTGGAGCGGTTGGCTGCCTTCTGCGGAGCAACACCGGAGGAACGCCTCGATCTGCACCGCCTGTGGCTGCTCGCGGTGACGGCACGACAGAGGCCGAGGGCGGGTGACGAGGCAGCGGAGCCGACAAAGACCGAAGGAGCACTGAAGCCGACAGGGGACGAGCGGGCTTCGGGTCCGGACAGCCGGACGGCGGGGCGTGCGGGTGGCAGCACGTGCAGTGTGGGTGGTGGCGCCGACGGCATCGGTGGTGACGGGGGCGGCACGAGCGGTTCACCACCGCGACTCGATGCGGGCGCCCCCGACGCCGCACTGGCTGCTCCCGACGCTCCCGGACCGGGCAGTTGCGAGTCGACGGCCCAGTGGGATGCGGTCCGCTCAACTGGACGGCCCTGGTACCGCCGTCGCCGTACCGTCGTCGGCGCAGCCACGGCGACCGTACTGCTGGTGACGCTGGGCAGTATGTCGGCGCTGTCGGCCGACCGGTCTCACGACAACTCCGCCAAGGCCCCCGGTCAGTCCCGTACGACAGGAAGCGGTACGTCACACCACCCCTCGGCCACTGCGGCCAGCCCCTCCCGCGGCCGTTCTTCGGCCTCGCCCTCCACAGGAGTACGGGCTTCGGGGAGCCCCGAGTCGAAGGGCGGATCGTCGGCGGAGACGAAGAGCGACGCCCCCGTGCCAACCGGTGTGCCGCTCGCGTGGACCGCCGACTCGCAGATCTGGGACGGCGGTTGCGGGCACGACTACGTCATCGGCAAGGGGCCGGCCCAAGTGCCCCAGCCGCCGGTAGAGCAGGACTCCGGAGTGTGGGCAGCGACGCAGCAGGCGGTACCTGGGCGGCAGACGATGGTGCAGATCTCGGTGCAGGGGAAGTCGTCCACGGCCGTGGTCCTCGCGGCCCTCCGGGTCCGTATCGTCAGCCGCGGCACCCCGGTCACCGGCAACGCGTACGCCATGGGCCAGGGCTGCGGCAGTGATCTGCCGCCCCGCAACTTCTCCGTGAACCTGGACGTCGACCGCCCGATCGCCCACGCGCGCCCCGGCAACGACAGCGGAAAGCCCGTCCCCGCGGTTCAGTTCCCCTACCGCGTCTCCGCCGAGGACCCGGAGGTGCTGCAGGTCACCGCGACGACCGAGGCCTACGACTGCAACTGGTACCTGGAACTGGACTGGTCATCCCAGGGCCGCACCGGCACGGTCCGCATCGACGACCACGGCCACCCGTTCCGCACCAGCAGCATCAAGGGCCTGCCCCACTACTGGTACGGCACGAACGACCACGGTGTGCGTCAGTGGGTACCCACCGACTCTTGAGGGAACGTGGAAGCCGCTCGGGCCGTTTTCGCGATGTGACCGTTCCCCGTCACCCAGGCCCATGCTGCTGGAGGGGCCGGTTGCTGCCGCTTCGGCCAGGAACGCCCGCCGCGTTCCACTCAGGTTCGATGTCGGCTCAGGCATGACACCTGTCATATGCAATACCGGATGCAGAGCACTGGGGCTCGCGGGTCGACGTCCGTACGGTACTTCCCATGACGAAGAGCAACGGGGAGAACCCGCAGAAGACCGACATCAAGGTGAGCCTGATCGGCGGTCATCGCCTGGCAGGAGCCACCCTCCACGAGAGGACCGTCACCACTTCCCTCATCGGTGGTGCCGACGTCGATCTGACGGACATCGACATCCCGGACGGCACCGAGCTGCGCATCACCAAGGTGAGCCTGATCGGCGGCGTCAGCCTCAAGGTCCGCCGCGATGTCCGGGTGGAGGTCCACGGGCTGCGCCTGGGCGGAGTGAAGGACGATGGCCCGAGTGAGCCGGGTGGCCCGACGGTCCGGATCGACGCCTGGGGCCTGGTTGGCGGCGTCAGCGTCACCCGCGCCTAGCTAAAGTTCAAAGAAGCCACCAACCTGCCACAGGCAGATGACAGATGATGGATCGGCAGACGAGACGCAGATACCGCTGGGGTCGTGGCCAGTGGACACGGTGCGTGACCGTCGCCCGCGCCGTATCTTCACTGCATGCTGGAAAGGTGCACGCTTTCCAACTGTCCGCGCGGCCGTCCGGGGGCGTTCGATCACCGGACACAGACCCGGACAGTGAGGTCGCTCCCTGGCCGCCCCGCCGGGCGTCGTCGGGTTGTCTGATCGTAATCCCGTCAGGGCGGACTGGGACTTCGTTGATCGGCTAACGTCTACCGCACAAGCGGCCGGCAAGATCCACCACGGCCACAGGGGGTGACGCGGGAGCGCGTCCGGCCTCATCGGGGCGTCGCGCGGCGGCAGATCGTCACATCAACGAGGGGGAGACGTGAGGGCATTGACCCGGACGTCGACTGAACCACTGCACGGAGGTCGCCGCCGCAGAGGCGGCGCGGGCCTCGCAGTCGGTGCGGCCGCCACGATTCTGGCGGCCGCTGGTACGGCCATCCCGCTCGCCGTGGACGCGCCGCCCGTGTGGGCCGCTCAGGCGGCGACCGCGGCGGACTCGTCCCAGGGGGTCGTGATCCCGCCCGCCGAACGGGCCACACCCCGTGCGGACACCCCGCTGGCGGTGGGCAGCACCGGTTTCCTGCACCAGCAGGAGGGTCGGGACGGCTACACCTGGACCGACTTCGCGAGCGGCACCTCGACGCAGGTGCCCGGCCTGCAGACCCTGCCGGCCGGCGCGCTCGTACGCCCCGTCGGCGCCGACGGAGACCTGCTCGCCGTCTCACCGAGCCCGGCCCGGGGCAACGCCTGGTACACCCTGCTCGATCCGCACACCGGTGAGCGCCGGGAGGCGCAGCTCCCGGCCGGCTACACGTTCCGGGGGACCGTCGCGGGCAAGGTGCTGGCCCTGGAGTCCGCGACCAGCACCACCAGCTCCGCCGGTGTGCTCCTCGACACCGGCACCGATCCCGCGCAACCGCTGCGCATCACCGGCTTGCCTGCGGGTGCGCAGCTGAGCAGCCTCTCACTGCAGCAAGGTGCCACGGACGACCGCGGCGCGGTGATCTCCTTCCGGCAGGACGGCGCGTACCGCTACGGCCTGCTGGACCCCGGGACCGCCGAGATCACCCCTCTCCCCGAGACGATGAGCGGCGAGGGCCTGCGCATCCTGCTGAGCGCCGACCGCGTCGCCTGGTGGAAGCACGGCTTCACCGGGCTGCGCTGGCTGCCCCGCGGTGACGTCTCCTCCGGGGCGCAGGAGTTCCCGCTCCCCGACGACGCGGCTCCCGTGGCCCTCCTCGGCGGCACCCTCCTGACCTCGGGCCCGGACACCAGCTCGGGCACCACGCTCGGCCGGCGGCTGACGTCCCGGCCACTCGACGGCGGGGAGCCGAGCACCGCACTCGACCACATCGCGCTCGTGTCGGACTACCCACCGCAGACGGCGGACGGGAGCGCCCTGCTCGTCGGCGGCTCCGGCACCGGCGACTGGGCGGTGCACCGCTTCGCCGCCAGCTCCGACGGGTCGCCGGCGCACGAGGTGGTCCAGCCGCTGCCCCCGGTGATCGCCAAGGTCCTGGGACTGAACCTGTACCGGGGCACCCTCAATCGAGCGGACAGCATGGAGGGCAAGCTCTCCCTCTACCAGCAGGACGTCGGTACCGGGCCGGTCCCCGTCGCGGGAGCGGCCAAGCCCCTGCCCGCGGGCATGCCCACGTCCGCCGTGCGCTGTGCGACGGGTGAGGACTGCGTGCGGATCGTGGAGGGCAACTGGTACGGCCTGTCCTTCCTGTCCGAGACAGCAGGGCAGACGTACCTGGAGACCCGCGTGGACGCCTACACGTCGCACGTGCAGATGCCGTTGCCCGGCAGCGGCGGCGAGGTAAGGGATGCGTCCTCCTCGTACGTGGTGGTGGACGGCGGGTCCCCGAAAACCCAGTACCTGATCTACCCGGGCTACCACAAGGTGGTACGCAGCCGCCCGGTGCAGGCCGCGGCGCTCTGGTACTCCACCCTGTGGAGCGCGACCCCCGGCAGCCCCGGCACGCTGACCGCGGAACGGCTGACATCGGACGCGGCCACTCCCGGCAAACCCGTCCGCACCGTGCGGACCGGTGCCGCCTGCGTGCCCACCGAACTGCAGGCGACGGCGCGTTGGCTCTACTGGTCCTGCGGTCCCGACAAGCAGGCCGGGGTGTACGACCTGACGAACGACCGCGGCTTCGCCGTGCCGTCGGGCCCCGCCATGCTCGGTGACGGCTACGTGGTCCGGCACGACCGGGACGCGGGCGAGCTCAAGCTGACGGACTTCCACACCGGCAGCCCGCTCGCGGAGCGCTCCATAGCCGCCCTCCCGGCCGGGACCCTCGCGGACGACCGCAGGGTCACGTGGACCGTGGACAAGTACAGCGGCCACATCGCCTACGTGGACGCCGATCGTCGCGTGCATGTGAGCGCGGACGGGGTACCGGACTCCGCTCCGGTGATAGGGGAGGCGTACACCTCCGGGAGCGTCGCGCCGAGGACCGTTTCGTCCACCTACTCGACCTGGACGGCCTCGTTGCTGCTGAGCCGCCCAGTGGACTCCTGGGAACTGGGCATCGTCCAGAAGACGACCGGGCGGCGGGTTGCCGTGGTGCGCGGTGGCGCGGAGCGCGGTCTCAACGGCATCTCGGCCTCGTGGAACGGCCGGGAGCCGAACGGTGCACCCGCCCCGAGCGGTCTCTACACCTGGCAGCTGACCGCAAAGTTCAACGGCGGAACCACGCCGGTGCGCGTGGGAAGCGGCGGCCTGGACGTGATGTGCGGCGCCCTGCCGACCCATGTCTACGACTGCGACGGGTTTCCGGACATGGTGGCGGTCCGGAAGGACGGCCGGACCGACTCATGGGAGGGGCATCCCAAGGGGTACTTCTACAACCGCAGCTACACCGCGGACTGGCCGACCTCCTCCACCCTGGTGCCGGTCGGCGACCTCAACGGCGACGGGTTCGCGGACATGCTGGTCTGCAACTCCACGGGCGAACTGCGTGCGTACTGGGGCTTCGGGCAGGTGTACTTCGCCCGGGGAACCAACAAGTCCACTGTCATCGGCACGGGCTGGGACAAGTACAACCTGCTGACGTCGTCCGGAGACCTCAACCGTGACGGCCGGTCCGACCTGCTGACCCGTGACCGGTCCGGAGTCCTGTGGTTCTACGCCGGCACCGGCAAGGGCACGTTCAAGGCCCGGGTGCGCATCGGCACCGGGCTGTCCGGTTACACGGCGCTGGCGGGCGTGGGCGACCTCAATGGCGACGGAACCGGAGACCTTCTCGGCCGGGACAGGGCCGGGAACCTCTATCGCTGGTACGGCAACGGAAAGGGCGGCTTCGGGGGGCGCGTGAAGATCGCCTCGGGCTTCAACGCCTACAACGCCCTGGTCGGCGTCGGCGACCTGACTCAGGACGGACGCAACGACCTCGTCACCCGCGACACCGCAGGCAACCTGTACCGCTGGCCGGGCAACGGCAAGGGCGGCTTCGGCGCACGCGTGAAGATCGGCAGCGGCTGGGGCGTCTACAAGGCGCTGTACTGACGGTCCGCAACAGCAACCTCCAGCCCTGCACTGCCAGAGGGGTGCCCCCGTGTCTAGGGCACCCCCTGGCGGCCGGCGATCTGTGGGAAGAGTCGGACTACGTGTTCACCAAGCCGTTGGGTGGGCCGCTGAGCCCGAACACGGACTATCACGAGTGGAAGCGGCTGCTGGAAGACGCGGGAGTGCGGAACGGCCAGCTGCACGACGCCTAGCACCGAGACACCGACTCTCTACGGGTCTGATGCAGGCTTTGAGGTCTGGCCTCATCCTTATCAGGTCGGTCGCGGTGCGCCCCGACATAGGTCAACCGCCCACTATTCCTCAGGAAGGCATGTGCGGAAGATCGTCCCTGGCCGCTGATGTCCGCACCTGTTGGTGTCAGGTGTTGGTGTCAGTTGGCGGGGCTTGGGTGCGCCTCTTTGGGTGGAGAGGGCTCAGGAGACGGCGGCGTCGTTCACGGTTTCTCGAATCTCCAGCACGGTGTCGGTTCCGGTGATCTCAAACAGGCGCTGAAGCTGCTCCGGCGGCGCGGCCACGCGCAGGGTGCCCGTTTGGTGGGCAAGGATCAACAGGTTGAGGAACGACGAGTCCGCGAAGTCGACGCTGGAGGCGTCCAGGATCACTTTCGGGTGCTTCCTGACGGCGGCGTCCAGTACGGCCGCCAGAGGCGGGATCGAGTGCATGTCGTAGGAGCCGTGAGGGGCGACCACCCAGGCGCCACAGCACTCGTACTGATGCACCGCAGTCGCCAGGTCAGGCCCGCTGACGTGGGCCGACCAGTGCTTGGCACCAGCGCTACTCATGAGCTTTGGCATGACGGCCTCATTCCAGGACACCTTCGAAGCTCCTTATCGCTGCGCCTCAGCGCGGAGCACGCCAGCAGTTACCGGAAAAGTATGTCATGTATTTGGTTTCGTCAATAAGGGCCCTCTAAGATGCTGGGCATGGTTGGAGTGCCCGAACCTCACAGCGGATGGACGTTCATCACCAGCCACGCGCGCGTACTGGCGGCCATCGCCGACAACCCGAACGTCCGGATCCGCGACATCGCCGCCCACTGCCGGCTCACGGAGCGCGCCGTCCAGCGCATCATCTCCGATCTTGAGCAGGACGGTTACCTCTCCCACACTCGGGACGGGCGCACGAACACCTACCGCATCGAGCCCGACAAGGTGCTGCGCCATCCGGCAGAAGCCGGCCTCTCCGTAGCCTCCCTGCTGTCCCTGCTCGTACAGGATGAGACCGATCGGGGCAAAGCGCTGGGGCCGACCATGGCACATACCCTCTAAACGCACCACTGACCCCAGCTCCCATCCCGTACGCCGTCGACCCACACACCGTGGAGCGGGCGTGGTTCCTGGCGTCCAGGTGGAGCGCGCCACTGTACGAACGACCTGGACGCCAGGGGCCGCGTCTGCTCGGTTCTGCCTGGGGCGATGGTGTGCGGGATGGGAGCCCCCGGCATCCGCCACGACGGACCCGCGGTCGGCGACGGCGCCCCCTCCATCCCGGTGCCGGCCGATCCCCCGCCGGAGGCACTGTTCTGACCGTCGCGTATGCAGTGATCGACTCATGGCCACCGGCCTATCCACCAGTGGGCGCGCGTCGGCGCAGCGCGGGCGGAGCGGGCCGAAGGCAGGAGCGTCGCCCGGAGCGGAGCCGGGAAGCGCGCCCGGCGGAGCGGAGCGCAGCCGGGGCTTGAACCCGTGAAGAAAGTTGTTACTCAGGACTCTGCGGAGACTCGCCAAAGGGGCGCGTCGTATCGCTCCGGTCGGCTGTTGATGAGGAGCCGGCGTAGGTCGTCGCGTTGTGCGCCGTTGAGGTTCAGGGCCTCGGTGATACGGCGGAACGTCGTGTGTGTGGCTCCCCGGGCTCGGGCTTCGGCCTCGAACTGGTCGAGTTGGGCCAGTGTCGCCTCCGGGTCCGGCTTCGTCGGCGGCTGGTCCTTGAGCCACAGGGCTTTGTTGCGCTCGTAGTCGATCTCCGAGTAGCCGCAGATCTCGCGGCTGTGCGCCTCGACTTCCTCCAGGGTCTCGGTCGCCATGATGGCCTGGGCCAGCTGGTTCCGGCTGACTGCCTCGTCCAGGTCGACCTCATGCACGGTCGGACTCTCGTCCGTAAGCGGTACGGGGAGCCCTGCGTCTCGGATCTCGCAGGTCCCTCGGACGCCTCGGGCCGCCGCTGCGAGCACGCCGGTCGCCTCCGACGGGTGCCACTCCAGAACCGTGCTGATCAGGCGACGCGCTCAGACGAGCCCGCCCACCGCGCAACACAGCGAAACGACGCGGACCGTGATTCGTCCGTGGCCCTTGCACTGGGTCTTACGCAGAGTAGCCTCGGGCCATGCCCGAGACCTCGGTGGCACATTTCTATGATGAGCTGGCCGATGACTACCACCTGATCTACGCAGACTGGGACGCAAGCATTCGTCGGCAGGGAGACGCCCTGGACGGCCTGATAGGCCAGGGCAACGCGTCGGTGCTCGACTGCTCCTGCGGCATCGGCACGCAGGCCATTGGCCTGGCGCTGCGCGGGCACCGCGTCACCGGCACGGACCTCAGCGTCCGCGCCGCCGCCCGCGCTGCCCGGGAAGCCGCCCACCGCAATGTGACGCTGTGCACGGCCGCTGCCGACATGCGACGCCTGCCATTTCCCGAAAGCCGGTTCGACACCGTCGTTTGCGCCGACAACGCCCTGCCCCATCTGCTGACGGAACAGGACGTCCACGCCGCCCTGGCAGAGATGCGCCGCGTACTGCGTCCCGCCGGTCTGCTGCTGCTCAGCACGCGCCCCTACGACGAGCTGCTGCGCAACCGACCCGCTTCGGCGCCTCCACAGGTCCACAAGCCCGCTGACGGAGGAGAACGGACCGTCACCTTCCAGCTCTGGCACTGGCACGAGGACGGCGAGCACTACGACGTCGAGCACTTCCAACTGCTGCCGACCGGCGGAGATTGGCGCGTCAAGGTCCGTCGGACCGTCTACTGGGCGCTCGGCCAGGACCGGCTGGCCGACCTCGTGACCGCTGCGGGGTTTGTGGACCCCGAGTGGCGGATGCCGCACGAGACAGGTTTCTTCCAGCCGCTGCTTGTGGCGCGCGCCGGCAAGTAGGTGATCTCACCGCCTTGCGGGCCGTTTGCCACGCCGCTCAGGAGGCGTCCTGGCCACCAGCGATCACCCGCGATCACCCGCGTTGATGTCAGAAGTAGATGTCAGAAGTAGATGTCAGAAGTAGATGTCAGAAGTAGATGTCAAAGGCCCCAGACCATGATCGGTCCGGGGCCTTTTGGCTGGTGCCCCCGGCAGGATTCGAACCTGCGACACCCGCTTGAGGAGTTCCTTCCGGCGGTCCAAGGGCTGGGTACTCGGCTCGCTGGCGTCCTGCACCGTGTCCGGCCTCGACTTCCCTTGTACGGCAGGGTGCACCAGTGTTGCCGTCAAAGACTGCAGTCAGACCAGCGACCTCGATGTCCTGGGTTTCGACCGCCCGTTTTTCAGGACTGATCAGCGGGGTGCTCACCTCAACTGGCTCGTGGCTGAGCGGTCGTTGGTAGTCGTTGTCTGTCGCTGGTGGTCAACCTCGGAGCTTCCAGGCAGGTTCCGGCTCCACAGCCGTTCTTGCCGATGCAACGACGGTGGTCACCCCCCTCCCAAGTCCGTAGACCGCTCCTTCACGGCATGGGACCGTGTGGCCATGACCGAGGGAGAACGCGAGACGCTCGCTATCGCACTTGACCATGCATGGCGTTGGTACGAGAATCGACGAAGCCGCGCATTGACTCTGCTTCAGACACTCATGCTCTTCATGGCGATTATGGGAGCGGCGTATGGTGCCGCCATTCAGGCGAAGCTGTACGGCTTAGCCGGCTTCCAATGCTTATTGATCGCACCCATTTTGATTGCAGTTGAGCGGGAAGGCACACGGCTGCGCCGGTCAGCGGAACTTGCTTCCGAAGCCATCGCCGAACTGCAGGACCGTCTGGCCAACGTGCTAGCAACGGAAGTGCTGCGCCTGCGTCGACGCGAACTTACAAATCAAACAACTCGACCTCGCCCCAACGGTGCCAAGTGGCTGATGTACGTGAGCGCAGGGGGCGCCCTCGCAGGCTCCGTCTACACCTGGGTCTTCCTGCCCTAGGTAACTTCCAGCACTAGAGGTTCGGCTCTTCAAAGGGGGTGACCGCGCGTACCGCGGTTCAGCCCCTCCCGAAGAGCCTTCCCGTTCCTCAACTCTGCTTCACTGATCGGCACCTGCGCCGGTACCCGAAGCACCGTCTCTGAGCAGGGGAAGAGCCGTCGTCGACTGTCGTCATCCGCCATCGTCGGCCGCCCTCGGACGGCCCAGAGACGGCCCGAGCGGGGGTGTCGCGGTGCGCCCCGCGATGCGAACTACGGGCGGGACGATCACTTGACGAGAGGTAGTTGAACCGTGAAAATTCACCCGCGGCGGCGTGGCCTAGGGGAGGCACCGAGAAGCTGTCGCACTGGGGAGGATTGAGCAAGTGAGCGAGACGGACGAGCTGCCGGTCGAGGGACTGGTGGCGGAGGTGCCGGAGATCGAGGAGAAGCGAGGCGGGGGCAAGCTGAAGTTCCTCGCGGCGGGTGCGGCCGGGGTCGCTGTCCTGGCCATCGCTGCTGCGGTGACCGTGGGGATGTACGGACAGAGCCAGGTCGACGCCGCGCGCGAGGGAGAACACAAGGCGCAGGCCGAGGCGAAGGCGCTGAAGAACCAGCCGCCGAAGACGGTCACGAAGACGGTGACCAAGAAGGTGCCGACGTTCGGGAAGTCCACGCTGATGGGGATTTTCGCGTCGGGTGCGATCCAGCAGGGCACGTACGACAGCGCGGGCAACCAGGTGTTCACCCCGAACGACTCGACGTGCTCCGACTTCTACACGTCGCTGAGCAACCAGTACACCTCGATCGCGATCGACCGGGGCGAGTTCATGCAGGCGTGCCTGACGAGCGTGACGCAGACACTAAAGAAGAACACCACTCCGTAATCGCTGCGTGCGTCGACGTTGATCATCACTGAACACCCTTCCGCGCGCCGAGGAAGGCCCGGGAGCGTGCTCACAAGCCGGTCTACTGATCAGCCTTCTGGCTGACCAGTGGTCCTGACGAAGCCCACGGCTGTGACCAGCTCGGATGCCGTGGGCTTCCTTCGGTGACCTGGAATCGCACGGCATATGGTTTTCTCGTTGGTGCAGCGGCGGAGGTCCACGAGGTCGGCGGAACGGCTTTGGGCTCGCGCCAATTTGGCTGCCTAAAGCCGTGGAGCCGGCCGCCCCAGCCACAGAGGGGTTCTCTACCTCAGCCCGCATGCACGCAGCGCGCCGCCGGACGCGGCCAGCCGGGGCGAAGACAGACATCCGATGCGGTTGTGCAGCCCGTCGACCACCTCGCCGACCTCGCGGCCGTTGTATGCGACGAGAAGCGGGTGCGCACCACCGAGGTCCTGCACCGCCTCAAGAGGCGCAACTACGCCGTCTACGAGCACGGCGGCCGGCTGAAAGCGTTTTTGGCGGAGTACGGAGAGGAGCCGGGCACCTCTAGAAGCGGCCTCGCTGCCTCACTTGATCGCTCTTTATCTGACGCCCACCGCAAGCTCACTCACTGACAGGCAGCGGGGCCCGGCCTCGCAGCACCCGGCAGTTCATAACGATCAGGTGAATAACACCAGGTCGAGGCAACCACACAGCAGCTCCACAAGTCACACGCTCGCAAGTCACAACCCAAGTCCCAGGGGGGATCATGAGCCAGCAGTACCCGCCCCAGCCCCAGCAGCCCGGCTACGGCGAGCCCCAGCAGCCCGGCAGCAACGGCCTGGCCACCACCGCACTCGTCCTCGGCATCATCGCCGTCGTAGTCAGCTTCATCCCTGTCCTCAACGTTGTCGTCTGGCCGCTCGCGATCCTTGGCATCATCTTCGGCGCCATCGGCCTCTCCAAGGCGGGCAAGGTCCGCAAGGGCAAGGGCGCCGGCATCACCGGCCTCGTCACGTCGGCTGTAGCGATCGTGATGTTCTTCGCCATGAACGCCCTGTTCTTCTCCGCCGTCGACAAGGCCGGTGAGGAGCTGGACAAGTCGTACGACTCCACCACCGTCGGCGACGGTAAGTCCAAGACCGGCGGCGCCAAGGAGTCCGAGGTCATGAAGGACTTCAAGGTCACTAAGTGCGACGTGGTCACCGGCGACCTCGGCATCAAGGAGATGGCCATCCACGTCGACTACGCCAACCACGGCGACCGCCGATACTCGTACGTCGTTGAGGGCGAGGTCCTGGCCGACGGCAAGAAGGTCAACGACTTCATGTCAACCGCCGAGAACCTCGCCCCGGGCCAGAAGTTCACCGACAAGGACGCTGGTGCGCTGGTGAACGCGGACGAGATCAAGGACGCCAAGAGGCTCGAGTGCAAGACCATCAAAGCGTCCCGAACTGACTTCTGATCGCTGAGGTCGCGCGACGCTGTCCACCACCCCCAGGCCTCGCCGCGCACCCCGCAGCGGCGGGGCTCGCTGCATCATGGAGACCATGGAGTCGCAGCGCGGCACGGGCGCCGGCCGGGCTGGAGCGGGGCGGAGACATGAGCGTAGGCCCGGCCGGGGGCCGGGCCGCGCGCGGGGAGCGGAGCGAGTTTCAATGACCCAGTCAAGTGCCGCTACTCGGGTCCCGGAGCACCAGTTTGGAAGACGCCGTACGCGGATGACGGCTGACCTGGTGAGGCACTGAGCTGGGCCGGAGCGCGATCGGCGCCGCTGTTCCCCGTGAGTCCCTGCTGCGTCCCCTCCGAACGGGCACGCAGCGGGCACGCGCGCCAGCAGTCCTGACTAAGATCACGCGATGGCCGAAGAGATCTTCCTTGCCCACGGACCACAGGTGGCTGTCCGGCGCATCGCCTTGCGTGACTACGAAGAGATCACCGATCTCACTCGCGAGAGCGCCGAACTCCACCACCCGTGGGTCCCAACCCGGGAGATGCCCCCGGAAGCCTTCCGGGAGTATGTCGCAAGGTTCGATCAACCTACCCATGAAGGCTTCGTGGTCTGTTCGCGGGAAACGGGCGCGATCGTCGGTGGAATCAACATCAACAACATCGTCCGCGGCACCATCCAAAGCGGGGCCCTCGGCTATGTCGCCTACGCGTCCACCGCGGGGCGTGGCTACATGACCCAGGGGTTGCGGCTGGTCGTAGAGTTCGCCTTCACCGAGCTCGGGCTGCACCGGCTGGAAGCCAACATCCAGCCCGCCAATGAGTCGTCCATCCGCCTAGTCAGACGACTGGGGTTCCAGCGTGAGGGCTACTCTCCCCACTTCCAGTTCCTGGATGGCGCCTGGCGCGGGCACGAACGCTGGGCCCTAACGGTTGAAATGACTGGCACCCAGGCGCCTGACGCGTCCGTGAGGTCGGCGTAGCGACTTTGGCCGGGAGCTGCTTTGGCGCGAGTGATCATGGCCCCGTAAGCTTCCGGCGCGTCGGGCAGTCTGTGGACCTGCCCGGTAAAGCACGACGTTGGGGCCATGATCTTCGAGGCTCGCGCCAAAGTGGCTGGCTAAAGTCGCGGAGCCGACCGCCCCAGCCACAGCGGGGTTCTCCCCTCTCATGGCCGCGCCCGCCGTCCGGCCGGCGGGCTGGTGCGTGGATCAGCGGGCCGTACGAACGCCCGCGCATCTGGCAGCGTCGGCCCGCATGCTACCGCCACCACGATCCGGCCTCCTGCGGTAACACAAAGCCTCTTTGACCTGCACCGTTGGGGATCACCGTTCGTCCCCGTGCCCGTGTTGGAATGTGGCCGCTGCGTGCGGCGACGGACGGGCGGCGACGTGCGGCCGGTGGCGAAGACAGATGAGGCGGCGCGGCGGCGACCGGCCAGCGCCGCCGCGCTTGGCGTGGCCCTCGGGTCTTGATCCGACCTACCGGGCACAGGCGTCGCCTGGTCCGAGACCGGCTATGTCTTCGCCACGCGGAACGGTCGGCCGATCGAGCCGCGGAACGTCTACCGGTCCTTCACGAGGGTCGCGGCGGATGCTGGTCTGAGGGTGGTCCGGCTGCACGACGCGCGGCACGGCTGCGCCACGCTGCTGACGGCCGCCGGCGTTGCGCCGCGGGTCATCATGGAGATCCTCGGGCACTCCCAGATCAGCATCACGATGGACGTGTACACGCACGTCGTGCACGACACCCAGCGGGAAGCGATCAGCCATATGGACCGGCTGCTCAAGCGCCGTCTGCCAGACGCCTGAGAGACGACTGCCGTCAATTGGTGCCGTCAAAGGCCCCGGACCAAGATCGGTCCGGGGCCTTTTGGCTGGTGCCCCCGGCAGGATTCGAACCTGCGACACCCGCTTTAGGAGAGCGGTGCTCTATCCCCTGAGCTACGAAGGCGGGGCCCGGCGGAAGGCGTGGTGAATGCTCTGCGTGAGCACTCGTCCTCGCTTCTGCAAGGTTGTGGCCGCCTCTGGAGGCGGTTCCAACAGGTTAGCGGATCGGGGCGGGGCGGTGGGGCCGAGGCCGGGGTCTTGTGTTGATCAATTGTTTCGCGGGGCCTCCGGGGGGGCGGGCGCCGGTGGGGGATGCGTCACAGGGTGAGTCCGCCCAGGTGGGTCAGGGCGCGGGTGAACAGGTCCGTGAGGTCCGGCTCGCCGTTGTGGTCAGCCCAGTACATGAGCGTCTCTGTGGTCACCGCGGTCAGGGCGGCCGCGGTGACGCGGACGTCGTAGGCGTTCGCGTCCCTGCCGGCGCGTTCGGCGAGCAGGGTCGCCGTGCGGGCGACCCCGGCCTCCTGCTGTTGCCACATACGCGCCCGCAGGGGCTGCACCCGCGAGACCAGCCTGAGGCGGGCCAGCATGGTGTCCCGGTCCTGGCCGATGCGCTGTTCGAGCAGATCGAAGAGTGTTGCGCGCACGACGTCGGTGGGCGGTTCCCAAGGGTCCCGCCTTGTGGCCGGCGGCGGTGGGGGCGGGTCGTGGTCGTCGCCGAGGACCACGTCCTCCTTGGTGGGGAAGTAGCGGAAGAACGTGCTCGGCGAGACCTCGGCCGCGTCGCAGATCTGCTCGACGGTCGTGTGGTCGTACCCCTGTTCGGCGAAGAGGCGGAGTGCCTCCTGTCGCAGCAGACGGCGGGTCTTGGCCTTTTTCCTCTCCCGGAGCCCGGGGCGGGTCGTCATGTCGTGCACTTTTCTCAAGAGCCGGTTGTTGTAAAAGAGGGATTTAGTACCAAATGGGAGATGGTGGCATTCTCTCACCACTTCTGCTTCTCGGGGTGAGGGGAAGAGCCCGTTCGTGGGACGTCCGTCCGTGGTCCGTCGTCCGTCCGTGGGCGTCCCACGGTGGGACGGGTCTCTTTCAAGGGGATGGGTCGTCGGCTGTCGGTCTCAGTGCGGTGCCGGCAGCTGGTCCGGAATGGTTCGTACGATCGTTCCCCCGCTCGCGATCGGGATCGCGGACAGCAGTTCCGCCGGGAAGTCGAACGCGTCGACCAAGGTCATCATGTGCGGCGCGAGGTCGGCGACGACCGTGTCCAGGGTCTTCGGGAGGGCGCGGACCTGGTCCGGGGTGAGATGGCCCTCGGCGAGCAGATCACCGGTGTGCTCGCGTAGCCGGCGGAGCACGAACAGGCGGCACAGGGAGCGCAGCAGTGCGGCCGACCTCGGGTCCGCCGCCCGGTCGGCCGCCGCGGCGAAGGCGTCCGCGGCCTGGAGGCAGGCGTGTGCGGAGACCATTTCCAGGGCGGCACCGGAGGTGCCGTTCCAGCGGCCGACCGGATCGCCGGACGGGCCCTCGCGCAGGGCGGTGCGGGCCCGGGCCTGCCAGATGGCCTCGACCCGGGCGAGCAGTCCCCGTAGGAAGGGCAGGTCCGTCAGGTCTCCGGACGGCGACGTCTCCGGCTTCGCGGACTCGTGCCCGAACACCATCTCGGAGGCGGCCTTCACCCAGATCACCAGGTTGTCGCCCTCGGCGGTGATGCCGCCCTCGATGTTCGCGGGGAGGTCCGAGATGCCGTTGGCGGGAAACAGGCCCTGCGCGCCACAGCGTTCGCGGCACTCGGTGGCGATTCCCCGTGCCTCCCAGGTGATCCAGCCCTTGGCGATGGCCGCGAGCCGCTCGACCTCCTCGCGGTCCTCCTCGGTCCGCGCGGCGAACCGGCCGACCACCGTGCGGTGCAGGAACGTCATCGCGTACGCCGTCGCCAGCCCGTCGAGCAGCCGGCTGTGGTGGCTGCGGTGGGCGGCGAGCGGGATGCGCTCACCGGCACGGGGCCCGGCGATGAGACGGCTGTGGGAGTAGCGGACCGCGATGGTGAGCGCGGCACGGGCCATGCCGAGGGTGCCGGCGCTCATGCAGAGCTTGCCCATGGTGACGCGGTTGATGGAGCGCAGGAGCCGCTTGCGCTTGTTGCCGAGGTTGCTGGTGAGCGTGCCGTCGTGGTTCAGGCGGCCGTGGTCTGCCTCCAGGAGTGCCTCGCGGGGCAGCCACAGATGGTCGAAGGAGGTGAGGCAGTGGTCGACGGGGGTGCCGGTGCGGTCCGGCAGCCGGCGGACCGTGACTCCGGGCAGATATCCGGTCTCGTCGCTGAGCGGGGTGAGGAACAGAAAGACGCCCTGGTCCTCGTCGTCGACGAGGAGCCGGGCGGCGACGACCGCGGTCTTGGGGCCTCCGGTGAGGCTGGTGTTGGGCATGAACTTCTGTGCGCCCGGCGTCGGGGTGTGGAGGCGGAAGCCGCCGCTTCGGCGGTCGAGGACCGCGACGGTCTCCATCGAGGCCACGTCGTTGCCGTGCTCCAGCTCGGTGCACAGAAACGTTCCTGTGCGGTCCAGTGCGGTGAAGGCGGACAGGTCGCGGCCCCCGTGGTCGTGGTCGACGAGGCTGCCGAGGAACAGGTTGTAGTGGATGCTCGCGAGGGTGGTCAGCCCTCCGTCCACCAGTCCGATCCACTCGTGCAGGGCAGCCAGCCGGTGCGGGTCGGCCACGAACCGCTCGGGATCCGCGAGGACGTCGTTGAGGAGGCGCAGACGGTCGTATGAGAGGGCGGCCCGCTCGGCCGGGGGCAGTCCGGGCCGATACGAGAACGCGCGGCCGGAGACCGTCCTGCGCCAGACGCCGTGCCGCCGCTCGCGGTGCGGGCCCTCGAACAGGAGGCGCGCGAGATCGTCGGCGACCGGGTGCTCGAAGGGGGCCGAGGCCATGGACCCGGCCGGGGCTTCAGCGGTCACCGGGTGATGGAATGGCGTTGGGCGGTCGAGCATGGCCGGGCGCTGAGGTATCACCGGGTGTTCGTGTGTCGCCGGTTCTTCGGCCGGCGCCGGGTGTACGGCTGTCCCCGTAGTTAAGGCCTCGGACGACGTGATGGTCATCGAGCTTCCCCCTGGGTGGGTTCGGTCAGGTGTGAAGCACAGTGAGCGAAGATACGTACCATCCGGTTTTTATTTCAAGGGCCTTCTCGCACGGCACCGGCCGACCTACGGCACTTCCGCAGGGCTTTGGGGCGGGATAGGGGCAATTGGCGGTCCGACGCTTCAGGGTTGAAAAACCGTATGGCTGGTTTTATTGTCCAGAGGCGTCGACAGAGGCCGTCTGGTCTCTTCCCCGCGGCGCGGGCTGGTGCGGAGGGTGCTTGTGGCACGGCAGGAGCGGGCCATCCGGACGCGGCAGGCGATCCTGCTCGCCGCGGCCGAGGTGTTCGACGAGGTCGGGTACGAAGCGGCGACGATCTCCGACGTGCTGCACAGGTCCGGTGTGACCAAGGGTGCCCTCTACTTCCACTTCACCTCGAAGGAGGAGCTGGCCCAGGCGGTCCTGGCCGCGCAGGTCTCCTCCCTCCCGCGCGTCCCGGAGCAGGATCTGAAGCTTCAGGAGTCGTTGGACGAGGCATTGCTGCTGGCCTATCTGCTCCGGAAGGACACCGGTGACCCGATCGTCCAGGGCAGTGTGCGGCTGACCGTGGACCAGGGGTCGCCCAAGGACCACCTCAACCGGCGGGTGCCGATGCAGGCGTGGACCGAGCACACGCGGTCCCTCTTCGAAGAGGCCAAGCAGCGGGGCGAGATACTCCCGCACGCCGATGTCGAAGCACTCGCCAAGCTGTTCGTCGGCGCCTTCACGGGCGTCCAGGTCCTTTCGCGGATCATGACCGAACGGGTGGATCTGGCCGAGCGGGTCGCCGACCTCTACCGGCATCTGATGCCCTCGGTCGCCGTGCCGGGGGTGCTGGTCCGCCTGGACTTCTCCCCCGACCGGGGGCCGAAGGTGTACGAAGCCGCCATGAGACAGCGTCACTCGGAGGCGGTGGGCGCGGAGGGGTGACGTGACGGCGAGCGCGGCTCGAGGCGACGGGTGTGCCGCGGCCGCGGGTTCGCGGGCGTGGCGGGTGGGTCGCAACCACGGGTTCACGGGCGCGGGGGGTGTGTTGTGGCCACGGTTCGCGAGACGGGTGGCGTGTGGTGACGAGTGCCCGGCCGGGGGCGCCGGTGAGCCCGCCGGCCGACGAACGGCGCGCAGGGGGAGACGGAGCCGGAGCCGGGGGTAGGGCGCCGGGCGCCGGGGGAGGTGACGGGGGGAGCCGGGCGAAAGCCGCCGGCTCTCGTGCGGGGAGGGCGGGCGTGTCTCCCCGTTCATGGTGCGTGAGTACCACCGTGGTGCGCAGGGCGGCGTGCCACGCCGAATCCCGAACGGACCGACCGACCGAGCGGAGAGCACGATGAACACGACCGCATGCCCGTACGCCCTGGATGTGACAGGGCGTGACCTGGCTGGCGAGACCGCCATGTTGCGGGCGCGGGGGCCCGCAGTCGAGGTGGAACTGCCCGGCGGGGTGCGCGCCTGGGCCGTCGTACGGCAGACGTACGTCAAGCAACTCCTCATGGACCCGCGGGTGTCCAAGGACGCCCGGAGGCACTGGCCCGCCTTCGTCGCCGGCCGCATCCGCGAGGACTGGCCTCTCTACCCGTGGGTGGCGAACGAGAACATGCTGTTCGCCTACGGGGACCGGCATGCGCGGCTGCGCCGGCTGGTCGCCGCCGCCTTCACCGCGCGTCGCACGGAGGCCCTGCGGCCCCGCGTCCAGGAGATCACCGAGGCGCTCCTGGACGAACTGGCCGCGCTTCCGGCGGGTGAACCGGTCGATCTGCGGGCGCGTTTCGCCAAGCCGCTGCCCATGCGGGTGATCTGCGAGTTGTTCGGTGTCGCCGAGGAGGACCGTGAACCCCTCTGCACCGACCTGGACTTGGTGTTCGGTACGGCCGTGCCCGGCAACGAGATGGCCGCGGCGCAGGTGAGGGTCTTCGGGATGCTGGCCGCACTGGTCGCCGAGAAGCGGGCCGCGCCCGGAGACGATCTGACGACCGCTCTCATCGAGGCCCGGGACGGCGCCGACGGCCGGCTGACCGAGGAGGAACTCCTCGGCACCCTCTATCTGATGATCGCCGCCGGTCAGGAGACCACCTGCACCCTCATCACCAATGCGGTCGGCGCGCTGTGCGCGCAGCCCGAACAGCGCGCGCATGTGCGGGAGGGCCGCGCCGGCTGGGCCGACGTGGTCGGTGAGACGCTGCGCACGCACAGCCCCGCCGCGTACTCGCCGATGCGGTTCGCCGTGGAGGACATCGACCTGGACGGCGTACGGATCGCGAAGGGCGACGCGATCCTGGTCTCCTTCGCCGGTGCGGCCTCGGATCCCGAGGCGTACGGGGACGATGTCGGAGTCTTCGATGTGCTCAGGACCGGCCGGCGGGACGACCTGGGCTTCGGGTACGGCGTACACCGTTGTGTGGGCGCCCCGTTGGCCCGGCTCGAGGCGACCACCGCGCTGTCGGCGCTCTTCGGCCGCTTCCCAGATCTGGAGTCTGTAATTCCGATGGAGGAGGTGGAGCCGGTGGAGTCCTTCATCGTCAACGGGTATGGGTCGCTTCCGGTCGTACTGCGACCGAACTGATCTGTTTTCGGAGCCGGTTCGGGCGAGATCCGCCGCTTTCGGGCGGCGGGATTCCGCCCTTCCGGGTGTCTCGCGGCAATACCTATGGGACAGTTGCTCATGCAATTGAAAACCGCGCATGCGGTTTGTTATGCTCCTGATCCAGCCCAACGGAGCGTGTGATGGCCAAGCAGGAACGTGCGGTACGAACGCGCAACGCCTTGATCCAGTCCGCCGCCGAACTCTTCACCAAGGACGGCTTCGAGGCGGTCTCGCTGTCGATGATCAGCTCCCGCGCGGGAGTCAGCAACGGCGCGCTGCACTTCCACTTCCCCAGCAAGGCCGCACTCTCCGCGGCGGTACGGGATGCGGCGGCCCGGCGGTTCGGGCGGATCACCTCCGCCGAGCGGCCGCCGCCGCAGTACGGCGGCTCACTCCAGTCGCTCGTCGACACGAGCCACGCCCTGTTGCAGGGTCTGCGCCACGACGTCGTGCTGCGCGCCGGTTTCGACCTCGGCGACGGGGCGCGGGACGCGGGCCGGGGCGGAGATCTGCACGAGCGGTGGCACGCCTGGGTGGAGGACGCCGTGGTGCGCGCCGCGCACGAGGGGCTGCTCTCCGACGTGGCGCCGCGGGATCTGGTGGCGACGGTGGTCGGTGCGACGGTCGGCTTCGCGGCACTCGGGGAGTACGACGTGCGCTGGCTGTCGCACACCACCCTCACCCGCTTCTGGTCGCTGCTCCTTCCTCGCATAGCCTCGGCGCCGGCGCTTCGGGGAGTGGTGGCTGCGGGAAGGCGGGCGGAGGCGAGCTGATCCTCCGTGCCTCACCGTCGTGTGACGTGCACCCGGAAGTTGCCCGACCGGTCCTTTCCCACCACGCTGATGACGATCCCCGCTTTCGTGTCCTTGAAGGACTGCCCGGGGAGGAACGTCGCGTCGGACAGCTCGGCCTGCACATTGGGGCTGCGGGTGCAGCCCCCGCTGCCGGGCTGTGAGTCGTAGACCGTGATGGGCCCGTCGCCGGTGTCGACGTCCGCGTCGACGCGGTAGACGAGGATGCCGGGCCGGCACACCGCCGCGTCGTTGCCCTCGCGGGTGCGCAGTTCGACGGCGTATCCGGCCCGGGAGCTGAGCGGTACGAAGACCAGCTTGCGTCCGCCGGTCCGGGCCAGCGGGGTCAGCGTGTACGCGGCCGTGCCGTGCCCGGTGACGCAGGCGACCTGGGCGTCGCCGAGCCAGCCGAGCTTCCACTTGTGCCAGCCGAGCAGGTCGTTGTCGGCGCCCCAGTCCTCGCTCATGATGTCCCAGTGCCCGACTGCGGTGCCGCCCTCCTGGGTGTAGAGGTCGGGCAGGCCGAAGGTGTGGCTGTTCTCATGGGGCATGACCCGGTAGCCGGTCACGGCGTAGGAGCCCGAGCCGTCGTCCTGGCGGCTGTAGATGAAGGACGCGTTGGCGACGGGGACGCCGTCGGCGAGGGGCGCGTCGGTGTTGCCCGCGAAGGTCACGGACAGGACGGTGTCCAGGGCGGAGGGGCCGGCGTTCGGGGTGGCCAGCACGTTCAGCAGGTCGTAGCGGCGGAAGTCCACCTTGGGATCGATGGCGGCGACGATGTCCTGGACGAGTTGGCGGTAGCCGGGGTCGAAAGGGGCGCCGCGCTCTATCCCGTACGCCTTGAACGGTTTGGGCATCCGCAGCCAGTGGCGTATGGGCGCCTCCGGGCGGTAGTCGAGGCGGCCGTACGAGCCGGTGGCGAACCACTGCCGGGTCTGCGGGAAGAACTCCGCGAACCGGCTCAGCGCGCTGCCCTGGCCGGGGGCGTCGGAGAAGTCGACCATCACGGTCAGGGCGTGCACGGTGCCGGTGGAGCGGGCGTAGCCGGAGGGGGTCGGGATGCCTTCGGGCATCTGGATGTTCGGATGGCCGTGGATCATGCAAGGGCGCAGTGCCGAGGACCGGACCGGGGCGACCGAGCCGGGCGCCGCGGAGTCGGCCGTCAGCTGCCCGGTGCCGGCCGAGGTGGAGATCGCCAGAGTCAGAGCGGTGACCGAGGCGAGGGAGGCGGCGCGGCGAGGGTGTACCCGGCGACGGGACAGCTGCATGCGGTGGCCCTCCGCTCCACGGCAGCCGCCGGTCTCCGACTGCACCCTTGCGATCACCCTGTGGCGCGCGCACCGTGGGCGCGCGCTGGAGGAGGCCGAACGAGGGGTTCTCGGGCGCGGAGGGGGTGAAGGCGGGCGAGGGGAGGCGTGAAACGGGTGCGTGCGGCTCGGGGCGGGGGTTGGGTGCGTGCGGCTCGGGGCGGGGATCGGGTGCGTACGGTCCGGAGCTGGGTGCCGGGTGCGTACGGTCCGGAGCTTGGTGTCGGGTGTGCGTGGCTCGGGGCGGGGCCGGGCGCGCATGGTTCGGGGCAGGTATCGGGTGCAGGGGAGGGATGCCGACCGACCGAGCCCGGTGAGTGACGCAGGTCACAGGAATTGATTGCGATGCGGGGAAATAACCGGGGACCGATTCCCCGTTTAGACCGGTGTCCGAGCGAAACGGGGAACAAGTCCCCGGATCGTGTCCCACTCGCCTAGGAGTACGCCGTGCAGACCGCAACCCCCGCACAGCGCCGAGCGTCCAGGCCGCGCGCCGACGCCCTGCGCAACCGGGAGCGGATCGTCACCGCCGCCCGGGAGATGTTCGTCGAGTTCGGCCCCGACGTGCCGTTCGACGAGATCGCCCGCCGGGCGGGCGTCGGCAATGCCACGGTGTACCGCAACTTCCCCGACCGCGACACGCTCGTCACCGAGGTCGTCTGCTGGGTCCTCGACCGCACGGCCGAGGAAGCCGAGCGGGCGCTCGCCGAGTGCGCCGACGCCTTCGAGGCGCTGGAGCGCTTCGCGCACGCCGCCGCCGACGAGCGGATCAGCGCGCTGTGCCCGATGGTCTCCAGCACGTTCGACGAGAGCCACCCCGATCTGCAAGCCGCAGGCGAACGGATCGAACGGCTCATCGAGAAGATCATGGACCGCGCCAAGGCCGCCGGGCAGCTCCGTCCCGACGTGGGCGTCGGTGATCTGACGATCGCCGTCGCCCAGCTCAGCAGGCCGCCGGCCGGTACGGCGTGCTTCAGCGCCGACCGCTTCATGCACCGTCATCTCCAGCTGTTCCTGGACGGACTGCGGGCCCCGGCCCGCTCCGAGCTGCCGGGTACGGCCGTGACCATGGAGGACCTGCGCCGATCCTGAGAGACCTGTGGCGACTGGCAGTGATCACTGCCGATCAGCAGCGACCGACAGCGACCCGTACCGATTAGTTTCGCGAGCCTCACCCGTCTGTACCGACGGACGACGTTCTGCGGCGGGCACGGACCTCACGTACCGCCCGCAGACGTGACGACGACAGACGTCCCGGCCGTCACTCCGACGAGCCGTAGCCCTGCCCAGCCTTGCCCTGTCCTGCCCTTCCGCGATGTTCCGCGCCTCCTTCCACGCCCCTTTCCGCCTCACTGTCCGGCCTTTCCGATTCGTCTGACCGATTCGTCTGACCGATCCGTCTGACCTTTCCGATCGGCCAGGCCTTCCCGATCTTTCCGTCACGAAGTCCCGAAGTGGGTACCTCCATGTCTGCAACCGCCCGAAGCGCCCCCGCCGCTTCCGCTCCCGACGCCCGACGCTGGCGGGCGCTCGTCTTCATCGCGCTCGCCCAGCTGATGGTCGTCCTCGACGCCACCATCGTGAACATCGCTCTCCCGTCCGCCCAGCGAGACCTCGGGATATCCGACGGAAACCGCCAGTGGGTCGTCACCGCGTACGCCCTCGCCTTCGGCGGCCTGCTGCTCTTCGGCGGCCGGATCGCCGACCTGTGGGGCCGCAAGCGGGCCTTCGTCATCGGCCTGACCGGCTTCGCCGCCGCCTCCGCGCTCGGCGGCGCGGCGCAGTCCGGCGCGATGATGTTCGGTGCCCGCGCCCTCCAGGGCGTCTTCGGTGCCCTCCTCGCCCCGGCCGCGCTGTCCCTGCTCGCGGTGATGTTCACGGACGCCAAGGAGCGTGCCAAGGCGTTCGGCATCTACGGCGCGATCGCCGGTGGCGGCGGCGCCGTGGGTCTGATCCTCGGTGGCTTCCTCACCGAGTACCTGGACTGGCGCTGGACGTTCTTCGTCAACATCCCGTTCGCCGTGGTCGCGGCAGCCGGCGCCTACTTCGTCATCCGGGAGCCGGAGGGCGGCCGCAACCGCTCGCCGCTCGACATTCCGGGCGTCATCCTCTCCACCCTCGGCCTCGTCTCCCTCGTCTACGGCTTCACGCGCGCCGAGTCCGACGGCTGGGGCGACTCCCTGACGGTCGGCCTGTTCGTCGCGGCGGCGGTCCTGCTCCTGGCCTTCGTGGTCACCGAGTCCCGGGTCAAGGCCCCGCTGCTGCCGCTGCGCGTGGTCACCGACCGCAACCGTGGCGGTGTCTACCTCTCCCTCGGCCTCGCGGTCATCGCGATGTTCGGCACGTTCCTCTTCCTGACCTACTACCTGCAGGTCGTGAAGGGCTACTCGCCGGTCAAGACCGGCTTCGCCTTCCTGCCGATGGTGGCCGGCATGATCACCGGCTCGACCCAGATCGGCACCCGTCTGATGACCCGCGTCCCCGCGCGTCTGCTGATGGGCCCCGGATTCCTCGTGGCCGCCGCCGGTATGTTGCTGCTGGCGCAGCTGGAGATCGGTTCCTCCTATGCGGCCCTCGTGCTGCCGGCCCTGGTGCTGCTCGGCCTCGGCATGGGTACGGCGTTCATGCCGGCCATGTCCCTGGCCACGTTCGGCGTGCAGCCGCGGGACGCGGGTGTCGCCTCCGCGATGGTGAACACCTCGCAGCAGGTGGGCGGCGCGATCGGCACGGCCCTGCTGAACACGATCGCGGCCTCGGCGACCACGTCCTACATCAAGGACCACATCGCGACGGCTGCCTCCAAGCCCCAGCAGCAGCTGGTCCAGCTCCAGGGCATGGTGCACGGCTACGCGAACGCCATCTGGTTCGCCGTGGGCATCCTCGCGTTCGCCGCGGTGGTCGCCCTGACCTTCGTCAACGCCGGACGCCCGGACGTCGCGCAGGTCTCCGCCGGTGGCACGGGCGAGGGAGTCGAGGACGAGGTGCACGTCCCGGTGGTCGCCCACTGACCGCACGGACGGTGGGGCCTCCCACCGGACACCGGGTCCGCCCCGGCTCCGCCCTCGAGGGCGGAGCCGGGGCGGCCGTGTGCGAGGGCGCGTGCGGGCGATGTCGGGCGGGGTGCGTGCGGGCGAGGCCCGGTGGGGGCCGTCGTCCGTCCGGGCTCAGCGGAGCCAGGGCAGGTCCGCCCCGCCATCCTTGGGCTGGAGTCCCTCCGCGATCACCGACATGATCTCGCCGAGGGACTTCTGCTGCTCCGGGGTGAGCCGGTCGAACATCGCCTGGCGCACGGCCGCCACATGACCGGGCGCGGTGCGGGCCAGCACCTCGTAGCCCTCGTCCGTGAGGACCGCGACCTGGCCGCGCTTGTCGGCAGCGCAGTTCTCGCGGCGCACCCAGCCGTTCTTCTCGAGACGGGCGACGGCATGCGAGAGCCGGGAACGGGTGATCTTGGCGCCTATCGCCAGCTCGGTCATCCGCAGCCGTCTGCGCGGTGCCTCGGCGAGCTGGACGAGCAGTCCGTAGTACATGTGCGGCATGCCCGCGTCGCGCTGAAGCTGACGGTCGAGGTGGTCCTCGAGAAGGGTGACGGCGTGCATGTAGGCACGCCAAGTGCGCTGCTCCTGGTCGGTGAGCCAGCGTGTGTCCTCAGGGCGTGCCGTCCTCATGCGCTCCACTCTACGGCCTCTTCTTGAAACTTAAACAAGTCGGCGCTACGCTCTCGATAGAGCTTGATGTTTCAAGTAAACGGGCCGGAGGGAGCCACTGCCATGTCCGCCGTCACCGAGGAGCGCCCCGTGCCCGAACGCATGCCCGCCCTCTATCTGAGCCATGGTGCGCCCCCGTTGGCCGACGACCCGGTCTGGCCCGGGCAGCTCGCCGCCTGGTCCGCCGGTCTGCCCCGCCCCCGGGCGATCCTCATGGTCTCCGCCCACTGGGAAGAGGCCCCGCTCGCCCTCGGCGCGGTGGAGACGGTTCCGCTGGTCTACGACTTCTGGGGCTTCCCGGAGCACTACTACCGGGTGACCTATGCCGCCCCGGGCGCCCCGCAGCTCGCCGATTCCGTACGGAAACTGCTGCGCGCCCCCGGCATGCCGGTCCAGGACATCCCGGACCGCGGCCTGGACCACGGCGCGTATGTGCCGCTGGTCGAGATGTTCCCCGAGGCCGGCATCCCCGTCCTGCAGGTCTCCCTGCCCACCCTCGACCCGGTGAGGCTCCTGGAGATCGGACGCAAGCTGGCCGTGCTGCGCGACGAGGGCGTCCTGATCATCGGCTCCGGCTTCTTCACCCACAATCTGGCAGCCCTGCGTCACCCGGGCGGGGGGGTGCCCGCGTGGTCGGCGGAGTTCGACGACTGGGGCCACCGGGCGCTGGAGGCCGGTGACATCGACGCGCTGCTCGACTTCACCCGCACATCCCCGGCGGGCCGGCTCGCCCATCCCCGCACGGAACACTTCGCCCCGCTCTTCGTGACGCTGGGCGCGGCGGACGCCATGGGGGAGCTGGACACGCACAGGCCGGTGATCGACGGGTTCTGGATGGGGCTGGCGAAGAGGTCGGTCCAGTTCGGCTGAGCTGCCGCGCGGTCATTCCCGGGCGGTCACAGCTCCTTCTCGTACCAGGCCACGTCCCAGTACCGGCCGAACTTCCGGCCCACCTGCCGGTAAGTGCCCACGTGCCGGAAACCGAAGCGTTCGTGCAGGCGCACGGAGGCTTCGTTGGGCTGGGCGATGCCCGCGTAGGCGCGGTGGAGGTCCTCGCCCGCGAGCGCCTCGAACAGGGCCTTGTACAGACGCGTGCCCACGCCCCGGGCCGTGGCGTGCGGGGCGAGGTAGACCGTCACCTCCACCGAGGTCGCATAGGCGGGCTTGGCGCGGAAACCGCTGGATGTGGCGTACCCCAGAACCTCCTGTGAGTCCGGGTCCACGGCAACCATCAGCCGATGGGGCCCGTCTTCAGGGTGGGAGAGCAGCCAAGGACGTCGCTCTTCCGGCGTGAAGATCGCGGTATCGAAGGTGATGGGCGTCTCGCGTACGTAGTGGTTGTAGATGTCCGTGAGGGCCGAGAGGTCGCTCGCCCTGCCCGGCCTGACCTGCACCTCTGTACGTTCGGACGTCATCCTGCCTCCCCGGTGGCGGCACAGGGTACTGCATGATCAGAAAAATCGACGGGCAGGTTGGGAATTCTGTCCGGATTGCAGTCGTTGTTTCCTTCGGATGCAGGGCACCCGGAAGGGTGTCGTAAGCGCCACAGGACCATCCGCCAGCCCACCATCGCAAGGGAGCACGCATGGCAACCCGTGCCGTCGCCCGTCGCCAGGCCGCCGAAGGCGAGACCGTAGACGCGGCAAACAGTGTTCGCGCCCATGGCGGCGAGATCGCCGATCGCGACCTGGTCGGCATGTATCTCGACGAGATCGCGCGTACACCTCTGCTCGACGCCGCCAGGGAGGTCGAGCTGTCCCAGATCATCGAGGCCGGTGTGTTCGCGCGGCAGATCCTCGACGGTGAGGAGGAGGCCAAGGCGGATGCCACCCGTGAGGAGTTGGAGGCTCTGGTCGCCGAAGGCGAGCGGGCCAAGGACATCTTCATACGGTCGAACCTGCGGCTCGTCGTGGCCGTCGCGCGACGCTACCCGCGCAGTGGCCTTCCGCTGCTCGACCTGATCCAGGAGGGCAACGCTGGCCTGGTGCGCGCGGTCGAGAAGTTCGACTACCGCAAGGGCTTCAAGTTCTCGACCTACGCGACGTGGTGGATCCGCCAGGCCATCACCCGGTCGATCGCCGACCAGTCCCGGACCATCCGGCTGCCCGTGCACCTGGTCGAGGAGCTGGGCCGCATCCGCCGGGTGCAGCGCGAGTTCAACCGCGAGCACGGCCGGGACCCCGAGCCCGCCGAGATCGCCGCCGAGCTGGACTCGACGGCGGAGCGCATCAGCGACGTCCTCGACTGGGCCCGCGACCCGGTGTCGCTGAACATGTCGGTGGACGACGAGGGCGAGACCCAGTTCGGCGACCTGCTCGAGGACACCTCCGCGGTGTCGCCGGAGCAGTCGGTGCTCACACTGCTGCGCAGCGAGGAACTGGACGACCTCATCGGCCGGCTCGACCAGCGCACGGCGTCGATCATCAAGATGCGCTACGGCATCGATGACGGCCGGGAGCGCACCCTGACCGAGGTCGGCAAGGAGCACGGCCTGACGCGCGAGCGGATCCGGCAGATCGAGAAGCACGCGCTCCTGGAGCTGAAGAAGCTGGCCCGGGACACCGGGTTCGACGCGGCGGCGTAACGGCATCCGCGGGGCCGGGGCGCGCCGCCGGCCCCGCCGCGCCGGCCGGCGCGACTTGGCGCTGTTGCGTCGCTTCAACCCCTGGGGTCCGGGGCACAAGACCTCCGGGCCCACGCGCGTATGGGCCGGACCGTGCGCGCCCTCCAGAGCCGAGTCCCGACGCACTCCCCCCAGCGGCGGGACTCTTCCCGAGCCGGGTTCCGGCGCCACTCCCCCCCCCTGGCGCCGGAGCCCGGCTCTGCCCTGTGCTCGGACAGGGGGCAGGCCGACCGGGTCGCCCCGGACCTGAACCCCGGGGCGGCCCGGATGGCAGATTGTGCCACAGCGGCATAACCTGCCGTCGTGACCGGTACCAACCGTACGGGCGGGACCTCCCCCCGCCGTACGACGCAACAACCCGAGCAGGACCAGCGTGACCGGCGCGACAAGGGCGAGTCGCTGATCGAGCGGCGCAAGGCGGCGACCCGGATGGAGATAGCGCGGGCCGCCGCGGGCCTGTTCATGCGGAACGGTCTGCGCGCCACCCGGGCCGAGGACATCGCCCGCGCCGCCGGCGTCGCCCCGCGCACCTTCTACCGCTACTTCGCGACCAAGGAGGAGGCGCTCGCACCGCTGTTCTCCGAGGGCGCCCACCGATGGGCGCGGGCGGTCCGTGAGGCCCCCGCCGGGCTGACCGTCGCCGAGGCCCTGCGCCACGCGGCGGTCCACACTCTGACCCCGGGCGTCGGCGTGTCAGCGACCTCCCTGGAATGGGTCCGCACCCTGCTGCGCCTCATCGACACCAATCCCGCGCTCACCAAGGTCTGGGCCGAGATCTGCCAGGCCGCCGAGCGGGAGCTGGCAGAGGTGCTGGCGGTGCGGGCGCGGGAAGATGACGAGGCGTCGGCGGCCGTCACCCCCGCACTCCGTTTCGCGGCAGCCATCGCAGGCGCCGCCGTCCGTGTGGCGGTGGAGACCTGGGCCGCGGGCGACCGCCCGGCCGACGGCCCCCACGGGCCCGCCGCTCTCGCCGTACGCAACCTCGAGGCCCTCGGGGAGTTCGCGTGGGGGACCGGCTGACCGCCCTCCTTCTCGCGGCTTGTTCCCGCGGGCGTTCCGTGCTGTCGGGGACCGGCCGTCGCGCCTCGGTCGCCTCACATCGGCCCGGTGTCCGCCGCTCGGCTCAGCCGTGCCCCCAATTCCCGGGCGCGGGCGACCAGTTCGGGCGGCCGGTGGACGGTGAACGCGCAGTCCACCATGGCCAGTCGCACCGCCAGCCAGTCCACCGAGTCGCTCGCCGTGCCACGCAGCCGGCAGCTGCGGTCGTCGAGGGGCTCGGGGGCGTCGAACCAGCGGGGCAGGCGCGCCGCCACGACGTCCGCGGGCGCGGCGAAGGTCGCCTCGAACTCGTAGGTCTCCTGGTGCCGGTACATCGACTGCCGCAGATACTCCGCCGCGCTCTGTGCCGGCAGCTCGCGCGGGGTGAACCGCGCGCCCGTCGCGAAGGGCGCGGTGACCCGGTCGATCCGGAACGTACGCCAGTCGTCGCGTCCGAGGTCGTAGGCGACGAGGTACCAGCGGCGTCCCGTCGACACCAGCCGGTACGGCTCGGTCAGGCGCCGTGACTCCGTGCCGTCCTTGGCGCGGTACGCGAACCGCAGCCGCTCCCGGCCCGCGATCGTCGAGGCCATCACGGTCAGCGTCTCCGGCGCGATACTCGCGCCGTCGCCGCTGGCCAGAGCGGTGGTGGCGGCCTGGAGCGTGGCGACGCGGTGACGCAGCCGTCCCGGCAGCACCTGCTCCAGCTTGGCCAGGGCCCGTACGGACGCCTCCTCCACGCCCTCGACCGCGTGTCCGGCGCCCGCGCGCAGCCCGACGGCGATCGCCACGGCCTCCTCGTCGTCGAGCACCAGCGGTGGCATCGCCTTCCCGGCGACCAGCCGGTACCCGCCGTCGGCCCCCTTGCTGGCCTGAACCGGGTAGCCCAGCTCGCGAAGCCGGTCGATGTCGCGCCGGATCGTGCGCCGCGACACCCCGAGCCGCTCGGCGAGCTCGCCGCCGGGCCACTCCCGGGGTGTCTGCAGCAGGGACAGCAGCTGGAGGAGCCGGGCCGGGGTGTCAGTCGTCATGAGACGAGGATGCCCGAGCATTAGGACATGGACTGACCTATTCGGGCCCTACCTTCGGAGCATGACCTCCACCGACAGCACCCCCAGTACCGGCGTGGCCGGCGCCCAACCGGCCGGCACGAGCGACCGCCGCCGCTGGTTCGCGCTCGCGATCGTGATGACCGCGGCCTTCATGGACCTGGTCGACGTCACGATCGTCAACATCGCCATCCCCTCCATCCAGCGGGATGCGGGCGCCTCCTTCAGCCAGATCCAGTGGATCACCGCGGGATATGCGCTCGCCTTCGCAGCCGGGCTCATCACCGGCGGCCGGCTCGGCGACATCCACGGCCGCAAGCGCCTCTTTCTGATCGGCGTCGGCGGCTTCACGCTCGCATCGGCCCTGTGCGGCTTCGCGGCCGACCCGGAGATGCTCGTCGCCTCGCGGATCCTTCAGGGCGCGATGGCGGCGATGATGGTGCCGCAGGTGCTGTCGATCGTGCACGCCACCTTCCCGGCGCACGAGCGGGGCAAGGTCTTCGGGCTCTTCGGCGCCGTCGTCGGGCTGGGAGCCGTCTCCGGGCCGCTGCTCGGCGCGCTGCTGACGGAGTGGAACCTGTTCGGTCTTGAGTGGCGCCCCATCTTCCTGATCAACCTGCCGGTCGGCGTCGGGGCGTACCTGCTCGGCCGGCGGTTCATCACGGAGTCGAAGGCCCCGCGGGCACTGCGCCTCGACCTCGTCGGGGTGGCCCTGGTCACGCTCGGTCTGCTGATGCTGCTCTACCCGCTCACACGCGGCCGGGAGCTGGGCTGGCCGCTGTGGGGGTATGCGTCGATGGCGGGTGCGCTGGTCGTGTTCGGGCTGCTGGTGGCGTACGAGCGGCGCAAGGCCGCCCGCGACGGCTCCCCCCTCGTCGAACTGTCGCTGTTCCGGGTGAAGAGCTTCGCCGCGGGTATAGCGGTGCAGACGGTGTTCGGGATCGGCCTCGGTGTCTTCTTCCTGGTCTGGACGCTGTACATGCAGGTGGGGCTGGGCTGGAGCGCCCTGCGGGCCGGGCTGACGGGCGTGCCGTTCTCGCTCGCGGTGTCCACGGCGGCCGGGATGTCGGTGCAGAAGCTGGTCCCGCGCTTCGGCCGCAAGGTGCTCCAGGCGGGCGCGCTGGTGATGGCGGCGGGTGTGCTCCTCTACATCGCCGAGGCCCATCGCTACGGGTTGTCCATAGCCTCCTGGCAGATGGCGCTGCCGCTGGTGGTCATGGGCGCGGGCATGGGGCTGATCGTCGCGCCGCTGACGGACGCCGTCCTCTCGGAGGTGCCGCGGGAGCATTCCGGTTCGGCGTCGGGGCTGATCAACACGGTGCAGCAGATGGGCAACGCGCTGGGCCTCGGGCTGGTGTCGGTGGTGTTCTTCGGCGAGATCGACGACCGGCTCGCCCCCGCCGAGGTGGGTCCGGCCTTCGCGCGCGCCTTCCAGCACGCGCTGGGCTGGGTCGTGGCGGTGATGGTGGTGATCTTCCTGCTGATGTTCGCGCTGCCGAAGCGGCCGGCGCAGCACGTCGAGGGTGCACAGACGGAGCCGGAGGCCGTGGAGGAGCGAGTGTTCGTCTCCTGAGTGTGCTGTGCCGCCGGCGCCCGGAGGGTCGCGTTCTTTGCGAACCCGCCGGGCGCCGCCGTCTACGGGGCGCGGCGCATGGAGTCCGCGCCACCCCGCGCATGCCCGTTTGCGTCCGCCTCTGTGCCCGAACCTGTTTACTTTTCGGCAAAGCGGCCGTAGCCTCCGCAGTGAAACCACACGTTCGGGCATCGGTCGGAGGCGAACGGACATGTACGCGCCGGAGCGGCAGCAGGAGATCCTTCGGCTCGCCCGTGAGGGCGGCCGGGTGGATGTGGTGTCGCTGGCCGAGGAGTTCCAGGTCACCGCGGAAACGATCCGCCGCGATCTGAAGGCTCTGGACCGGGCAGGTCTGGTGCGCCGGGTGCACGGCGGTGCCATACCCGCCGGCCGCCTGGACTTCGAGCCGGATCTCGCCGAGCGGGAGTCCACCGCGGCCGACGAGAAGGACCGGATCGCCAAGGCTGCGGTCGCCGAACTGCCCGGCGGCGGCACGGTGATCCTCGACGCCGGCTCGACCGTCGCCCGGCTGGCCGGGGACCTCCCCCTGGAGGCCGCCCTCACCGTCGTCACCCACAGCCTGCCCACGGCGGCCCGGCTCGCGGACCATCCCGGCATCCAGCTTCATCTGGTCGGGGGGCGCGTGCGGCACCGTACGCGCGCCGCCGTGGACGCCTGGGCGCTGCGCGCGTACGGCGAGATCCGCGCCGATGTCGTGTTCATCGCCGCCAACGGCTTCTCCGCCGACCACGGACTGACCACGCCCGACCTCGCCGAGGCCGCCGTCAAGCGCGCCGCGATCCGTGCCGCACGCAGGGTGGTGCTGCTCGCCGACTCCTCCAAGCACGGCCAGGAGCACTTCGCCCGCTTCGGCGACCTCGGTGACGTGGACCTGCTGATCACCGACACGGGGCTGAGCCCCGAGGACGCCCTGGCGATCGAACGCGGCGGCACGGAAGTAGTGCGCGCATGATTCTCACCGTCACCCCGAACCCCTCCCTCGACCGCACGTACGAGGTCCCGTGCCTCGACCGCGGCGAGGTCATCCGGGCCACCGGCGAACGCATGGACCCGGGCGGCAAGGGCGTGAACGTCTCGCGCGCGGTCGCCGCCGCCGGACAGCGCACGGTCGCCGTGCTCCCGCTGGGCGGGGCGCCGGGGGCGCTCGTCGCCGAGTTGCTCCACGGCCAGGGCATCGACGTGGCGCCGGTACCGATCGCCGGAGCCACCCGCTCCAACATCTCGGTCGCCGAACCCGACGGCATCCTCACCAAGATCAACGCGCCCGGTCCCGAACTTTCCCCCGCCGAGGCGGAACTGCTCCTGGAGACGGTCCGCGAGCAGTACCGCGCGGCCGACCCCACCTGGATCACCTGCTGCGGCAGCCTTCCGCGCGGCCTTGCCCCCTCCTGGTACGCCGACCTGGTCGCCCGCGCCCACGCCGCGGGTGCCAGGATCGCGCTCGACACCTCGGGGCCCGCGCTCCTGGAGGCGCTGCGCGAGCGACCGGACGTGGTGAAGCCGAACGCCGAGGAACTCGCGGCGGCCGTCGGGCGGCCCCTCGTCACCGTCGGCGATGCGGTCAAGGCGGCCGAGGAACTGCGCGGGATGGGTGCGGGTGCCGTGCTCGCGAGCCTCGGCGCGGACGGGCAACTGCTCGTGTCCGACACGGGAGTGTGGTTCGGCAGCGCGCGCGTCGACGCCGTGCGCAGCAACGTCGGCGCCGGCGACTCCTCCCTCGCAGGCTTTCTGATCGCGGGCGGTGCCGGATCCGAGGCCCTGGCCTCGGCCGTCGCCCACGGAGCCGCGGCGGTCCAGCTGCCCGGCAGCGTGATGCCGACCCCGGGCGACCTGGACCCGTCCGCCGTCACGGTCACGTCGGTGGTGCCCGTGGACCGCCTGCTGACGGAGCCGGTGTCATGAGCGCGCGCCGTGCCTCCCCGCGACCGCGGCGGCACCCTTGTGCTCCCGCCCCAGACCGGGGGAGGCGGGGTTCCCCCGGCCCCGCTTCCCCCCTCCTCCCCGTAGCACCCACCTTCCTTCCGTACACCCCCTGCACTTCCGTCCCCACCAGCGCCCGTCCCACCCACCGGGCGATACGCGTGCGAAGGAGCCCGCGATGAGCGAGATGATCACCGCGGACCTGGTCGATCTCGACCTGTCCGCCGACACCAAGGAGGCGGCGGCACACGCCCTCGCCGAGCGGATGGTGGCCCAGGGCCGGGTGACCGACCTTGAGGGCTTCCTCGCCGACGTCGCGGCCCGCGAGGCGCAGATGCCCACCGGTCTCGACGGCGGCATCGGCATCCCGCACTGCCGTAGTGAGCACGTCACCGAGCCGGCGCTCGCCTTCGGACGCAGCGCACGGGGCATCGACTTCGGCGCCGCGGACGGACCGGCCGACCTGATCTTCCTGATCGCCGCCCCGGCGGGTGCGGACGACGCGCACCTGACGATCCTTTCGTCTCTCGCCCGCCGGCTGATGAACGCCGAGTTCACCTCCGCGCTGCGGTCCGTGGACGACGCGGCGACGGCCGCCGCGCTCATCCGGGGGGACGAAACCCCGGCCACGGGCGAGGGTTTCGAAGGTTCCCAGGACCCCGCGGCGGCGGCCGGCTCTGCGGCTTCCGCCGGCGTCGCCGCGGACAGCACGGCCCCGGTACCGGGCCCGCGCGTCGAGGATTCTGCCGCCCCGGCCGGGCGGCCGTTCCGTATCGTCGCCGTCACCTCATGCCCCACCGGCATCGCGCACACCTATATGGCCGCCGAATCGCTGGAGAACGCGGGCCGCGAGGCGGGCATCGAGATCGTCGTCGAGACACAGGGCTCGGCCGGCTTCACTCGGCTCGACCCGGCCGTCATCGAGGCGGCGGACGGCGTGATCTTCGCCCATGACGTGCCCGTACGGGACAAGGACCGCTTCGCCGGCAAGCCGACCGTCGACGTCGGCGTGAAGGCGGGCATCAACCGGCCCGCCGAGCTGATCGCAGAGGTGCGCGACAAGGCCGCGCGCGGTGAGGTGACCGCGGCCCCGGCTCCGGGGACCCCGGTCGAGCGCGCCGGCGACTCCGGTGAGGGCTACGGCACCAGGCTGCGCAAGTGGCTGATGTCCGGTGTGAGCTACATGGTTCCGTTCGTCGCCGCGGGCGGCCTGCTGATCGCCCTCGGCTTCGCGATCGGCGGCTACAAGATCAACAAGGCGCCGTCGGTCATGGACCACTTCGTGTGGACCCAGGCGGACAGCTGGGCCGCGCTGCTCTTCCAGATCGGCGTGGTGTCCTTCGGTTTCCTCGTCCCGGTCCTGGCCGGGTACATCGCCTACGGCATGGCGGACCGGCCCGGTCTCGTCCCCGGCTTCGTCGGCGGCTCGATCGCCCTCACCATCAACGCGGGCTTCCTCGGCGGTCTGGTCGCCGGTCTTCTGGCCGGCGGTGTGGTCATGGCCATCCAGAAGGTCCACATCCCGGCGGCACTGCGCGGCATCATGCCGGTGGTCGTGATACCGCTGATCTCCTCGGCGTTCGTCGGATTCCTGATGTTCGTCGTGGTCGGAAAGCCCATCGCCTCCGCGCAGAAGGGCCTGACCGACTGGCTGAACGGCCTTACGGGCACCAACGCCGTCCTGCTCGGCGCGCTGCTCGGGCTGATGATGTGCTTCGACCTCGGCGGCCCCGTCAACAAGGTCGCGTACACCTTCGCCACGGCCGGTATCGCGGTCTCCACCCCGAGCGACTCGGCGATGAAGATCATGGCCGCGGTGATGGCCGCCGGCATGGTGCCGCCGCTGGGGATGGCCCTGGCGACGACGGTCCGCGGCAAGCTCTTCACGCACACCGAGCGGGAGAACGGCAAGGCCGCCTGGGTGCTGGGCGCCTCCTTCATCTCCGAGGGAGCGATCCCGTTCGCGGCGGCCGACCCGCTGCGGGTGATCCCCTCTTCGATGATCGGGGGCGCGCTCACCGGCGCTCTGTCCATGGCCTTCGGCGCCACCCTGCGCGCCCCCCACGGCGGCATCTTCGTGGTCCCGCTGATCGGCGACCCGCTCCTCTACCTGGTGGCGATCGCCGCCGGTGTGTGCGTGACCGCCGCCCTGGTGGTGGTCCTGAAGGGCATGCGCAAGCAGAGCCCGAAGGGCGCGGCCACGGACGCCGGCGCCGTCGTAGCGGCCGCGTCCGAGTCCCAGCAGCCGGTCGCCGCCTGATCGGACACCGCATCACAACGCGCGTCGGCCGCAACCCCGGTGAGGTGTTGCGGCCGACACGCGCGCGGCAGCGCCGATTCGAGGGCGACGGCCTCACTGCTCGCCTCTGAGCCCGTTCGTCGTACTTGATGTATTTGGTGTATGTGCGGCATTGTTTGCCGTATTCGTCGTACTAGTCGTACCTGCGAGATGCGTCACGGTCCGGCGTTAAAGGCCCGGATCATGGTGTCTACTGGGGTTCATGCCTGCGCATGTGTCGACGCTCCAGTTGTTGGGCGTGCCCGCCCTCGTCTTGGTGACCGCCGTCTGTATCGGCCGCGTGGGCCGCGCTCTGCGCCGCCACCGCTTCGAGGAGGCGGCCGGGCGGCACACCCGTTCCGGGGGCGCCGCCCGGCGGCACCGTGAGGTGCTCCGGGCCCTGCCTCAACAGTCGCAGTCGGGCCCCGACCTGGAAAGCGTCGAACTCACGCCCGCCGAACGGGACGCCTTTGCCGTGCTGATGCGGCAGTTCCGTCAGGGGCGCTCCTAGCCCCCGTCGTCCGGGGCCCCGCCGCCTCGGGAGTCGTCAGCGGTGCCGGCCGGGCGCCGTGGCCCGGCGCTCCATCGCCTCCCGTGCCGCATCCTCCGTCGCGTACACCTCGCACATGTGCCGTCCGTCCGGCGTTGCCGTGTGCTCGACCTCCCACAGAGACAGCTCCCGGCCGTCACGCAGCAGGAAGGCGTGCTCATAGAGTGAGAAGCTCAGTCGCGCCCGGGTGGCCGGGCCCGGCCGTCCGAAGGTCTGAGTGATCTCGTGCGCGAATGCCGAGCCCAGCAGTAACGACTCCACATCCGCGCCCGGGCGGTCCGCGTTCTCCGCCCGGCGCAGCAGTCGGCGGGCGTGGTCCGCCGAGTCGTCGGGCCGGTACGCGTGGCGGGGTTCGGGCACGGGGGACAGCTGCACCGGCACGGGCAGCTCGAAGTCGGGGGTGTCCACAGGGAGCGGAAGCCGGGCTGTGGCGGCGCGCAGTTCCTCCTCGTCCACGTACACCTCGTGTTCCAGATGGCCGCCGGGTCCCGTGTTGTGGACGAGCTCCCACAGAGTGACCGCCGAGCCGTCCGCCATCAGCCATGTGTGCCGGTACGTCTCCCGGTGCAGGCCCGCGCTGTGGTGCGCCGAGTGCAGCGAACTGTCGTCGGCCAGCGCGCAGTCCAGCATCGCTATCGTCTCGTCGGGCAGCTCGAAGGAGTTCAGGGCGCGACCCAGAAGCCGCGCGAGGTGCTCCTCCGGAGACTCGGGCGACTCGGCTGGCTCGTACGCTGCCGTCTCGTACGGAACGCTCAAGGGCTCTCCCGGCGTTGCTGCATGTCACCTTGTGGGTGCATACCGTAGCCCCTCGGTCGGACATCATGTCCGGGAACCGAGAAAACGTGCGGTGGGAAAACGCGCGGGCCGCGCGGTTGGTTCCCGCGCGGCCCGAGTTCCCGTCAGAACTTGCTGGTCAGACGGCACTTCCCGCAGTCCATGCGCTCCACGGCATGTTCCAGCCGTTGAGGCCGTTGTCCGGAGCGACCGTCGTGTCCGGGGAGTTCTTGACGATCACGACGTCCCCGATCAGCGAGTTGTCGTAGAACCACTTCGCGGTCGTGCTCCCCTGTGCGCCCTGGCTGTCCGCCATTCCGACGCAGCCGTGGCTGGTGCCCTCCCGGCCGAAGGGCGGATTGCCTTTGTTGTACCAGTAGTTGCCGTGGATGAACGTTCCGGAGGTGGTCAGCCGCATCGCGTGCGGCACGTCCGCGATGTCGTACTCGCCGCCCAGCCCGACCGTCTGGCTGTTCATACGGGTCTGCGTGAACTTCTCGGAGATCACCATCTGCCCGTTGTACGTGGTGTGCTGCGGGCTGCCGGTCGAGACCGGGACCGTCTTGACGGCCTGTCCGTCGCGCACCACCGTCATGGTCTGCGTCCGGGCGTCCACCGTGGAGACCTGGGAACGGCCGACGGTGAAGGTCACGGTCTTCTTCTGCACACCGTATATACCGTGCGCGCCCTCGACCCCGTCCAGGTCGATCTTCATCGTGACCTTGGAACCGGCCTTCCAGTATTCCTCGGGCCGGAAGTCCAGCCGCTGCGCCCCGAACCAGTGCCCCGCGACCTGCTGCCCACTGCTGGAGGTCACCGTGATGTGCGACTGCACGGCCTTCTTGTCGGTGATCGCCTTGTTGAAGGTGAAGGACACCGGCATGCCGACACCGACCGTCGTGCCGTTGTCGGGCGTGTAGGTGCCGATGAAGCTGTTCGCCGAAGAGACCGTCGTGAAGATGGAGTTGGCGGCTGCGACCCGGTTGTTCGCGTCCTTGGCGGTCGCCGAGATCTCGTACTTCGTTCCGCGCTCCAGCTGCTCCTTCGGCTTCCAGGACGTCCCGTCCGCCGAGATCTCCCCCGCGACGGCGGCGTTCGTCCCCGCCACCGCCATCTTCACCTCGGTGAGCTTCCCGCCGCTGACCTTCACCCCGGTCGCGTTGATCGACGCGTCGGTGGAACCGTCCTTGGCGGAGATGGCGATCGTCGCGGTGGAGGTCTTGGACTCCTTCGAGTCCTTTCCGCTCTTGTTGTCGGCGTTGGCGCTGCCGCCGCAGGCGGTGAGGGTCAGGGCGCCGACCACCAGGGCGGCACAGGCCCCCAGTACGCGCCGCGCTCGCATGTCCGGCGTTGTCACGGGCTTCTCCAGGTCTTTGTGATGTGCGTGATCCGCTCGAGTACGTGGAGAAAGAGCGCGCGTCCCGGCAAAGGGTTGCCGTCGCTCCCCGACGAACACCGCCATGTGACAGAACCGGGACATCTCCCGCCCCGATCCCTGTCACCCTCCCCGCACCCCCCTCCCCGCCCCCCTTCCCGCACCCCCCTTACAGCTGCCCGTACAACTCCCCGTACGACGGCCACGATCCGCCCGGCCCGTCGACCGACCCGGCGGCGCGCACGGCCCGCACGATCGCGCGTGTCACGAGGTCCGCGCCCGCCGCGAGCACCTCGTTCAGTGCGAGGGGGTCCGTGGGGGCGAGCGGGCGCGCGCCGGTCGCCAGCGCGAACACCGTGTCCCCGTCGTTGAGCAGATGCACGGGCCGTACGGCGCGTGCGAAGCCGTCGTGCGCCGTGCCCGCGAGCTTCTGCGCCTGCGCCTTGGTGAGGTCGGCGTCGGTCGCCACCACCGCCAGGGTCGTGTTCAGCGGAGGGCGCCCGGACTTCGCCGCGGCCTCGGTGAGCCGCCGCCGCGCGGCCTCGTGCACCTCCCGCGCCGGCAGGCCGACCCGGCCCTGGGCCAACTCCCCGTACAGCGCGCCCGTCGTCGGTTCCACCACCGAGCCGGCCGCGTTGCACACGACCAGGGCACCTACCGTGATTCCCGAGCCGAGCACGGTGCTCGCCGTGCCGATCCCGCCCTTGAGCGGGCCGACCGTCGCCCCCGTGCCCGCACCGACACAGCCCTCCGCCACCGGCGCGCCCGGCTCGCTCGCCGCGGCCGCCTCGACCGCGGCCCGGCCGGTCGCCGCGTCCGGACGGGCCTTGAAGTCCCCGCCACGGCCCAGGTCGAACACGCAGGCGGCGGGCACGACCGGCACCACGTGCGTCGGATCCGGACCGACGCGCACCCCGCGTCCCTGCTCCTCCAGCCAGGCCATCACGCCCGACGCCGCGTCCAGTCCGTAAGCGCTGCCTCCCGTGAGGACGACCGCCTCGACCTTCTGCACCAGATTGCGCGGGTCCAGCGCGTCGGTCTCCTTGGTGCCGGGCCCGCCGCCGCGCACGTCCACGGCCGCGACGGCCCCGCCCTCGGGGGCCAGGACGACCGTGGTGCCGGTCAGCCAGCCGCCCCCGGTCCGTGTGGCGTGTCCCACTCGCAGACCCGCGACATCTGTCAGAGCGTCAACTGTCATTCCCCCATGATCCGTCGCCGCACCGCGGTGCCGTACCCCTCCGGGCCATCACGGCACCGACGGGGCCCTCGGGCGGCCACGCGTACCGGCACACGGCCGCCGGCACCGGCGTATGGCCGCCCGGCGGCACGGACCGGCCCGTCTCACCAGGGGCCGCGGACGTACGCTGGAGGTATGAGCACGCCCCCCGCCCGCGCGCCGCGCGATGCCAAGCCCGACCCGAAGGACGCCCTTGTCTTCGACGACCCGCTGAGCCGGCCCTCCTCGGACGACACGGACCGGGGGTGGGGCGAAGGGGCCGGCCCGACCGGCGACAGCGCGGCCGATCTGGCGCGGTTCCTCGACGAGAAGCCGCCCCACCATCTGTGAGTGCGTGTGGGCGCGGGGCGGCAGGCCCGTCGGTGCCCCTCCGCTCTCGACCCGCACGGGCCTGTTCCGCCGGGGCCCGTTCCGCGGGAGCCGTTCTCCCAGGGCCCGGTTCCCAAGGGGCGTTCCGTCAGGGCCAGTCGCTTTATGACCCGGTTCGACCCGAGTCGCGCTGGGTGACGAGGGCGTCGCGGATCTCCTTGAGCACCTCCAGCTCGGTCACCTCGATCACCTCGTGCGTTCCCTCCCTCGCCTTGCGGCGCTCCTCCTGCCGGGCCAGGAATCTGGCCATCGGCAGCACCATGAGGAAGTAGACGACCGCGGCGGTGATCAAGAAGTTGAGCGTGGCACCGAGGACCGAACCCCACAGGATCCGGACCCCCGTCGCGCTCGCCCCCGTGCCCGTGCAGGGCGCCTTGATGCAGGAGCTGTAGCCGTCCAGGCTCTGGGTGCCGAGCGCACCCACGACCGGGTTGATGACCCCCTTCACCACGGAGTTCACGATGCCGGTGAAGGCGGCGCCGATGACCACCGCGACCGCCAGATCGACGACGTTCCCCCGCAACAGGAACGCCTTGAACCCCTGCAAGACGCTCGGCGCCTTCTTCTCGCTCACCGGTGGGCCCCTCCTCGACTGCACAAGCTCTGGAACGAACAGCTCCGCAACCTACGTCAGGCCCTCCCACGGCTGGCCACCCCGGGGGCGGGCAGCCGCGGCTCGGGGCCCGGTCGACGTGCGTCCCCGGCGTGCTCAGCACAGCGTCACCGCCAGGCGTGAGGTCGCGCCGGCACCGGCCAGGCGCGCCGCGGTGGCGCGCGGAACGGAGAGCACGACCAGCGCGCCGCTCTCGGTCGGCTCGACGTCCGGCACCCGGATCACCCGCACCCCGGGCGCCACCACCCTGGCGCTGCCGCCGCCGTCGGCCGCGATCACATCGACCCGGTCGCCCGGCCGCAACAGCCGCGCGGCCGCCCCGTCAGCGATCCGTACCGGGGCCGTGACCATCTCGGCCGGACGCGGCCGCCCTGCGGGTCTCGCCGTCGTCGTGGGCGGTCCCCCGGCTCCCGGATGCCCCCGCGCCCCCGCGGAGCCGTCCGGGCCGGCCGCGACCAGCGCGGCGGCGGTGACGGCCAGACCCACGGCCACGGCCCGCCTCCGATGCCGCAGCAGACGGTGCAGCTGATGCCGCCCGCCGCGCACGCGCAGAGGCGCGAAGTGCGGAACCGGGCACGTCGGAGGCGCGCCCGAGCGGTCGCCGGCCCCGATGTCCGACGGGTGCGCCAAGGCGCTCCGGTCCGGCGAGCCGTAGGAGGCGCCGAGGTGCGGCGGGTGCGGGGAGCCGCTTCCGTCCGGCGAACGCACGGAGGCGCCGAGGTACGGCGGAGGGGCGGAGGCGCCCAAATGCGGCGGAGGGGCGGAGCCGTGGAGGTGCGGCGGGTGTGCGGAAGCGCCGAGGTGAGAAGGAGAGAGCCGAGCCATGGTGATCACCACCTGCGTCGTGAGAGCGGGACGCCCTCCACGATGAGGCTTCGCGGGGTGCCCCGCCGACGCCCGTGGACTACCGGCTGGTTGTGGACAACCCGGCAACCCGAACGGGACGTTCCGTCCACCTGCGCGACGTCACGGCAGCTCGAAACCCGGATCCATCCCGCCCAGCGCGGTCGTGCACAGGCAGTCCCGCGCCTCGTTCGCCGGCAGCCCCGCGACCGCGTCGAACAGCACGCCCCGCAGCCGGTCCACGTTGGCCGCGAACACCTTCAGCACCTCGTCGTGCGAGACGCCCTCACCGGTCTCGGCCCCCGCGTCCAGATCGGTGACAAGGGTCAACGACGTGTAGCACAGCTCCAGCTCGCGGGCGAGCGCGGCCTCGGGGTGGCCGGTCATGCCGACCACGGACCAGCCCTGCGCCTGGTGCCACAACGACTCGGCACGGGTGGAGAACCGAGGACCCTCGACCACGACCAGCGTGCCGCCGTCCACCGGCTCCCAGTCCCGCCCGTACGCCGCTTGCAGTGCGGCCTTGCGGCCGACGGGGCAGTAGGGGTCGGCGAGTGAGACGTGCACCACGTTCGGCACGGTGCCGTCGGGCAGTGGAAGTCCGTCGAAGTACGTCTGCGTCCGCGCCTTCGTACGGTCCACCATCTGGTCGGGGACGAGCAGTGTCCCGGGACCGTACTCGGGGCGCAGTCCGCCCACGGCGCACGGCCCGAGCACCTGCCGTACGCCGACGGAACGCAGCGCCCAGAGATTGGCGCGGTAGTTGATCCGGTGCGGCGGGAGGTGGTGGCCGCGGCCGTGGCGTGGGAGGAAAGCGACCTTCCGTCCGGCGATCTCGCCGAGGAAGAGGGAGTCGCTGGGTGCGCCGTACGGGGTGTCGACCTGTATCTCGGTCACATCGTCGAGGAAGGAGTAGAAGCCCGAGCCGCCGATGACACCGATCTCTGCGTTCGCCATGGCGAGCACAGTAGCGGGCCCCGGACAGCACGAATCCCCTGCCTTCGTGCCGGAGCGGAAAGCAGGGGAATGGCAGACCCCGCCGCCCCCGAGTGCCGTCCGGGGACGGGCGGGAAGCCTGACGGCCCCACCGTCGGCGTGACGGCGGGGTCCGAGGCAGTGAGGCGGAAACTCAGCCGAGGCGGAGCCTTACGCCGAGGCGGAGCCTTACGCGGCCGAGCTGGACGCCGCGCTCGACGACGACCCGGAGTCGGACGACGACGAGGACGAGGACGAGGACGAGGAGCTCGACGACTTCGTGGACGCGGGGCTGCTGCTCGACGACGAGCCGCGGCTGTCGTTGCGGTAGAAGCCGGAGCCCTTGAAGACGATGCCGACCGCGGAGAACACCTTCTTCAGGCGGCCACCGCAGTTGGGGCACTCGCTCAGGGCGTCGTCGGTGAACTTCTGCACCGCCTCGAGGCCCTCGCCGCACTCGGTGCACTGGTACTGGTAGGTCGGCACTTGTCTTCCTCCTGGCACTCTGACTCGATGAGTGCTAACGACGGTCCATAGTGACGTATTCCTCGGGATCAGTCCACCGTGACCGGGGAGCGGTGACCGACACCACGTGCCACGGTGCGCCCGCGGGGCCGTGCCGCCAGCCGTGACCGCAGGGCCACCAGGGTCACCAGGGCCAGCACCGTGCCACCCATCGGGACGAGGAAGCCGGCGCCGTCCCACAGGCGGTCCTCCAGCTGCCCGGCGACGGTGACCGCGGCCGCCTGGCCGAACGCGACCGCGCCGGTCAGCCAGGTGAAGGCCTCGGTGCGGGCGGTCGCCGGGACCAGGCCCTCCACGAGCGTGTAGCCGGTGATCAGGGCGGGCGCGATGCACATGCCCACCAGGAGGCCGAGGCCGCCCAGGACGGCCACGGAGTGCGCGGTCCACAGGGCGGAGGCGGCCAGCGCCAGGGCCGCGTAGCCGAGGACGAGACGGCGCTGCGGGGCGGCCTTCCAGGCGACGGCTCCGCAGACGATCCCGGAGAGCATGTTGCCGGCGGCGAAGACGCCGTACAGGACGCCGTTCAGGCCGGGGGAGCCGATCGACTCGCTGAACGCGGCGAGCGAGACCTGCATGCCGCCGAAGACGGAACCGATGCCGAGGAAGGTCACGACCAGCACCCGAACTCCGGGGATGCTCAGCGCGGAGTCCCGCTTCAGGTGCGCGTGCGGCTCGGCGGCGGGCGGCTGGGTGCCCTTCTGGGCGGCGAACAGCACACCGCCGACCAGCGTCAGGGCCGCCTCGGTCAGCAGACCCGCGGCCGGGGCCACGGCGGTGCACAGGGCCGTCGCCAGCAGCGGTCCCAGCACGAAGGTCAGCTCGTCGGTGACGGACTCGAAGGCCGCCGCCGTCGGCATCAGGGGCGAGTCCTTGAGCTTCACGCCCCAGCGGGCACGCACCATGGGGCCGATCTGGGGCACCGAGGCGCCGGTCGGGACGGCCGCCGCGAACAGGGCCCACAGGGGCGCGTGGGCCAGAGCGAGCGCGGTGAGGGAGGAGGCCGCGACGGCGTGCGCCAGGACGCCGGGGAGCAGCACGGTCCGCTGGCCGTGACGGTCGGCGAGACGCCCGCTGTAGGGCGCGAACAGCGCCATGGAGACGCCGGTGGCCGCCGCGACGGCGCCCGCGGCCCCGTAGGAGCCGGTGGTGTGCTGGACCAGCAGCACGATGGACAGGGTGAGCATCGCGAACGGCTGGCGTGCGGCGAAGCCGGGGAGCAGGAACGTCCAGGCGCCGCGGGTGCGCAGCAGCTGTCCGTAGCCCGGACGGGACGACTTCGAGGTGACCGTGGACACCACGGCCCGTGCCTTTCTGCCGCCTGGTAGCGCGCGGCCCCTTCCGGGGGCCCATCGGCCGTGCGAGGGCGCGCCGAGAGCTGTCCTCTTGCGCGGACTGCGGTAGATACCGGTGCCCACTGCTCGGGGTGCCCGGCCGCCATACGGTCGCGCCAGCTCTGCGTCAGGCAGAGTTGGTTCGATCAAGGTTGCCTTGATTGTACAGAGGTGACAGGTGGGCATGCCTGTGAAAAAGGGCACCACTGGATCGCCCGCCTGGGATTGCCAGAGGTGTGAACCGGACGAAACGCGCCCGTAACGCCTGCTTCCGCCGGTCAGGAGCCCGGGCGTCCGTTCCCAAGCCCCAGCCATCCGGCCAGCTTGCCGCCCTGGCCGACGGCTCTCAGCCGCTTCTCCGCCGCGTCGCGGACCTCGTCGGTGGCGACCACGAGGAGCTCGTCCCCGCGCCGCAGCACCGTCGTGGGCAGCGGCACGAACGAGCTGCCGTCCCGGACGACGAGGGTGACCGCGGCACCGTGCGGCAGCCGCAGCTCGCCGACCTCCACACCGTGCATGCGGGAGCCCTCGGGGATCGCGACGGACAGCAGGTGCCCGCGCAGCCGCTCCAGGGGTGCGGACTCGATGCCGAGGTCGGCGGCCTCGGGGCCCTGGCCCAGGCGCAGGGTGCGGGCCAGCCACGGCAGGGTCGGGCCCTGGAGCAGGGTGTAGACGACGACCAGGACGAAGACGATGTTGAAGATGCGGCGGCTGCCCGCGACGCCGTTCACCATGGGGATCGTCGCCAGGATGATGGGGACCGCGCCGCGCAGCCCGGCCCATGACATCAGCGTCTGCTCCTGCCACGGCACCCGGAACGGCAACAGGCTCAGCACCACGCTCAAGGGGCGCGCCACCATCGTCAGCACCAGCCCGATGACGAGGGCGGACAGCACGTCGTCGCCCAGTTCGTGCGGGGTGACCAGCAGACCGAGCAGGACGAACATGCCGATCTGGGCGATCCAGCCGAGCCCCTCCGCGAAACCGCGGGTCGCGGGCCAGTGCGGCAGCTTGGCGTTGCCGAGCATCATCGACGCGAGGTACACGGCCAGGAAGCCGCTGCCGTGCGCGAGCGCGCCGCCCGCGTACGCCATGACCGCGATGGCCATGACGGCGATCGGGTAGAGGCCGGAGGCGGGCAGCGCGACATGCCGCAGGCCCCAGGAGCCGAGCCAGCCCACCGCGAGGCCGATGGCGGCGCCGACGGCCAGCTCCGCGCATATCTCCAGCAGCAGCGTGTACCAGTGTTCCACCGGGCCGGCGGCGGAGAAGGCCACGACCAGGATGACCACCGGGGCGTCGTTGAAGCCGGACTCGGCCTCCAGAACGCCCGTCACGCGCGCGGGGAGGGGGATCTTCCGCAGCACGGAGAAGACGGCCGCCGCGTCGGTCGACGACACCACCGCTCCGATGATGAGCGACTGCCGCCAGGGCAGGCCGCTCAGGTAGTGCGCGCCGGCGGCCGTGACCCCGACGCTCACGGCGACGCCGAGGAGTGCCATGGAGGCGGCCGCGGGGAGCGCGGGCTTGATCTCCTTCCACTTGGTGCCGAGACCGCCCTCGGCCAGGATCACCACCAGGGCCGCATAACCGATCACCTGGGTCAGCACGGCGTTGTTGAAGTGGACGCCGCCGACCCCGTCCTGCCCCATGGCGATACCGATGCCCAGGTATACGAGCAGGCTGGGGAGCCCGCTGCGTGAGGAGATGCGGACCGCTGCCACCGCGACGAGCAGGACGAGTGAGCAGACGAGCAGGAGCTGGTTGAGGTGGTGGACAGTCAGCGGCCGTTCCCTTCTCGCCAATCCGGGCGCCGCGGTGCGGACGCCCCGGGCCCGGCAGCGAATGCGGTGCTGCCGGGATCTTCAGGACAGGTACTTCGTTACCTTACCTAACTCTTGACGCTTTCTTGACGCTCCAGGGCGCATGATCGAACTTCCGTCCGGGCGCGTTCCCGACTCCGCGTCAAGGCGGTGGGGGCCCTGCGCCTATGGTTGCTCCAGCGCTCAGTAGAAAGCACAGCCCGCCCTGCCGCTCGTGTTAGGACAGCAAGGACAGCGATGCCCCCCAACACCACCGCCTCTTCCGGCCAGAAGCCCGGCAAGTCCGGCAGGAAGAAGGGGCGCAGAGCCCGTCTGCTCGTAATCGTCCTGGTTGTGGCCCTTGTGGGAGGTTTCGGCTATGGCGGGTACTGGTCCGTCAGCACCGTCCGTGCCTCCTTGCCGCAGACCAAGGGTTCGATCACGCTCGACGGCCTGTCGGGTCCCGTCCAGGTCAAGCGTGACGGTTACGGGATCCCGCAGATCTACGCCTCCTCCGACGAAGACCTGTTCATGGCGCAGGGATACGTCCAGGCGCAGGACCGGTTCTACGAGATGGACGTGCGCCGTCATATGACGTCCGGACGCCTGTCCGAGATGTTCGGCAAGAGCCAGGTCAAGAACGACGAGTTCCTGCGCACCCTCGGCTGGGACCGGGTGGCGCGCGAGGAGTACGACACCAAGCTGTCGGCCGCCGCGAAGAAGTACCTCCAGGCGTACGCCAAGGGAGTCAATGCCTATCTTCAGGGCAAGGACGGCAAGGACATCTCCCTGGAGTACGCGGCGCTGGCCCTCGGCAACGACTACAGTCCCGCGGCGTGGACGCCGGTGGACTCGGTCTCCTGGCTCAAGGCCATGGCCTGGGACCTGCGCGGCAACATGCAGGAGGAGATCGACCGCTCGCTGATGACCAGCCGGCTCGGCCCCAAGCAGATCGCCGACCTGTACCCCGAGTACCCGTACGGCCGTAACAAGCCGATCGTCCAGGACGGCCGGTACAACGCCCTTGCCAAGGCGTTCGAGCCGGGCGGCGCGACGGGCTCCCGGACGACGGCCGGGACCTCCGGCTCCTCGACCACCGGTACGACCGGTACGACCGGCACCACGGGCGCCAACGGCACGACGGGCGCCAACGGCACGAGCGGCACGTCCGGCACCTCGGGCTTGCAGAGCCAGCTGGCCGGTCTCTCCAAGGCCCTGGGCGACGTCCCCACCGCCGTGGGCGTCAACGGCAACGGCATCGGCTCGAACTCCTGGGTCGTCGCCGGCAGCCACACCATCACCGGCAAGCCGCTGCTGGCCAACGACCCGCACCTGTCGGCCTCGTTGCCGTCGGTCTGGTACCAGATGGGCCTGCACTGCACGACCCTGTCCCGCTCCTGCCAGTACGACGTGACCGGGTACACCTTCGCCGGCATGCCCGGGGTGGTCATCGGCCACAACCAGAACATCGCCTGGGGCATGACCAACTCCGGTGTCGACGTCACCGACCTCTACCTGGAGAAGCTGTCCGGCAACGGATACCTCTACGACGGCAAGGTGAAGCCGTTCACCACCCGCACCGAGACGATCAAGGTCGCCGGAGGGGACTCCAAGGAGATCGTGGTCCGCGAGACGAACAACGGCCCGCTGCTGTCCGACCGCGACGACGAGCTCGTCAAGGTCGGCAAGAAGGCCGGCGTCGTCGCCGCGGCCCCCGACCGTGGCGACGGCTACGCCATCGCGCTGCGCTGGACCGCCCTGGACCCGGGCACCTCCCTGGACGCCGTCTTCGAGATCGACAAGGCGTCGAACTGGAACGAGTTCCGCGCGGGGGCCCGGTCCTTCGACGTGCCCTCGCAGAACCTGATCTACGCCGACACCAAGGGCAACATCGGCTACCAGCTGCCGGGCAGGATCCCCATGCGCGCGTCGGGCGACGACGGCTCGCTCCCGGCGCCCGGCTGGGACCCCAAGTACCGGTGGACCGGCTACATCCCGAAGGATGCGCTGCCGTACGAGTACAACCCCGACCGCGGCTACATCGTCACCGCCAACCAGGCCGTGATCGACAAGGGCAAGTACCCCTACACGCTCACCACGGACTGGGGCTACGGCACCCGCAGCCAGCGGATCACCGACCTGATCGAGTCGAAGATCAAGGGCGGCGGCAAGATCTCGACCGACGACATGCGGCAGATGCAGCTCGACAACAGCAGCGAGATCGCCAAGCTTCTGGTGCCCAAGCTGCTCAAGATCGACGTCTCGGACAAGCATGTCCGTGAGGCGCAGAAGCTGCTCGAGGGCTGGGACTACACCCAGGACGCCGACTCGGCGGCGGCCGCGTACTTCAACGCCGTGTGGCGCAACATCCTCAAGCTCGCCTTCGGCAACAAGCTGCCCAGGGAACTGCGGGTCCAGGGCCAGTGCCTGTGGGTCGAGCCGGCCGACACCACCGGCCCCGCGGACGCGGACCGGAAGGTGCGCGAGTGCGGCCAGCGCGACGCGGATCAGGCGCAGCCCGACGGCGGCGACCGCTGGTTCGAGGTGGTGCGCACCCTCGTCGACGACGAGAAGAACGACTGGTGGCACACGCCCAAGACGCGCACCGACAAGGCCGCCACGACCCGTGACGAGCTGTTCGGGCGGGCCATGAAGGACGCTCGCTGGGAGCTGACCGCCAAGCTCGGCAAGGACCTGGACACCTGGAGCTGGGGCCGGCTGCACCGTCTGTTCCTGAAGAACCAGACCCTCGGTACCGACGGCCCCGACATACTCCAGTACATGCTCAACCGCGGGCCCTGGAAGCTGGACGGCGGCGAGGCGACCGTGAACGCCACCGGCTGGAACGCGGCGGGCGGCTACGGCGCCGTCTGGGTGCCGTCGATGCGCATGGTGGTCAACCTCGACGACCTCGACAAGTCCAAGTGGATCAACCTGTCCGGCGCCTCGGGGCACGCCTACAGCGCCCACTACACCGACCAGACGGACAAGTGGGCCGAGGGCGAACTGCTGCCGTGGCGCTTCTCGAAGGGCGCGGTCGACGAGAGCACGTCCGACACGCTGGAGCTCAAGCCCTGACCTCCGGCCCCGGCTGAGAACGGCCCTCCACGCGCGCGTGGAGGGCCGTTCCCGCGCACCAGGGCCTCAGCGGAAGCGGCGCACGCCGGAGGGCGTCACCACCGCGTGCACCGGACGGTCATGCGCCTCTTCGGGGACGCGTTCGACGACCTCGGCGTCGTACAGGAGCACCACCAGCGCCGGGTCGGCTCCCGCTCGCTCCAGGCGGGCCAGCACACGGTCGTACGAGCCCCCGCCGCGGCCGAGACGCATGCCGCGCGCGTCCACGGCCAGGCCGGGCAGCAGCACCGCGTCGGCCTGCTGGACGGCCTCCGGCCCCAGGCGTTCGCCCGCGGGCTCCAGCAGGGCCATCCTGGAGCCGTGCCGGACGCGGACCAGGCAGTCCGGCCCGGTGTACGCGCCCCAGTCCAGGTCGTTGTCCGGCAGGAGCGCCGGCAGCAGAACGCGCACGCCCCGCGCGCGCAGCGCGTCCAAGAGCGCGAGCGTGCCGGGTTCCGGTCCCACGGAGACATATGCCGCGACCGTGCGCGCATGTTCCAGTTCGGGCAGCTCCAGGGCCCGCTCGGCGAGCACGGCCGCCGCCTCGTCGACGTCACCCGCCGTCAACCTGCTCCTCACCGAGAGGAGCCCTCGCCGCAACATTTGCTTGTCAGGCTCTGCCTCGTGTTCCCTGGGAACCACTGGTCACCGCCCTGTCTTCCTTAACCTGCTCATATGAGAGCGATTTAATCGGAGCCACAGATACCGCCACATAGCCACCCGATAAGGTGGCGGGCATGACTGAGTCGAACCCCCGGATCACCAAGGCTGTCATCCCCGCGGCAGGCCTCGGCACCCGGTTCCTGCCGGCCACCAAGGCCACTCCCAAGGAAATGCTGCCGGTCGTGGACAAGCCCGCGATCCAGTACGTGGTCGAGGAGGCCGTCTCCGCGGGGCTCGACGATGTCCTCATGGTCACCGGCCGCAACAAGCGCCCTCTCGAGGACCACTTCGACCGCAACTACGAGCTCGAGTCGGCCCTGGAGAAGAAGGGCGACGCCGAGCGGCTCTCGAAGGTCCAGGAGTCCAGCGACCTCGCCACCATGCACTACGTCCGCCAGGGCGACCCCAAGGGCCTCGGCCACGCCGTGCTGTGCGCAGCCCCGCACGTCGGCCACGAGCCCTTCGCCGTCCTCCTCGGCGACGACCTCATCGACCCGCGCGACCCCCTGCTGGCCCGCATGGTCGAGGTCCAGGAGCAGCGCGGCGGCAGCGTCATCGCGCTCATGGAGGTCGCGCCGGAGCAGATCCACCTCTACGGGTGCGCGGCCGTCGAGGCCACCGAGGACGGCGATGTGGTCCAGGTGACCGGGCTGGTCGAGAAGCCGGATCCGGCGGACGCCCCGTCGAACTTCGCGGTCATCGGGCGCTATGTCCTCGACCCGCACATCTTCGACATACTGCGCAAGACCGAGCCGGGCCGCGGCGGCGAGATCCAGCTCACCGACGCCCTCCAGCAGCTCGCCGAGGACGAGAAGATCGGCGGCCCCGTGCACGGAGTCGTCTTCAAGGGCCGCCGTTACGACACCGGCGACCGCGGTGACTATCTGCGTGCCATCGTCAGACTCGCGTGCGAACGTGAAGACCTGGGGCCGGAGTTCCGGGCCTGGCTTCGCAGTTACGTATCCGAGGAGATGTAGCGATTTGAGCGCCGCCGCGACCCCCGCCACCGGCCAGGACCGCCTCTGGTCGGTGGACGAGCACCTGGAGGACATCCTCGCCACGGTCAGCCCGCTGGAACCCATCGAGCTGCAACTGCTCGACGCCCAGGGCTGTGTCCTGGTCGACGACGTCACGGTGCCCGTCTCCCTGCCGCCGTTCGACAACAGCTCCATGGACGGTTACGCGGTGCGGGTCGCGGACATCGCGGGCGCGAGCGAGGAGTTCCCGGCCGCCCTGACGGTCATCGGGGACGTCGCGGCGGGGGCGGCCGACCTGCTCCGGGTGGGGCCCGGCCAGGCCGCGCGCATCATGACCGGCGCCCCCCTGCCGCCCGGTGCCGAGACCGTGGTTCCCGTGGAGTGGACCGACGGCGGGCTGGGCGGCGGTCCCGTCACCGGGATGCGCGCCCGCAGCCTCTCGCCCGAGGGCGCCTTCGGGCAGGTGCGGGTGCACCGCCCGGCCGAGGCACGCGCACATGTACGCGCCAAGGGCAGCGATGTGCAGGCCGGCGATCTCGCCCTCACGGCGGGTACGGTCCTCGGGCCGCCGCAGATCGCGCTGCTCGCCGCGATCGGCCGCGGCACGGTCCGGGTGCGTCCGCGCCCGCGCGTGGTCGTCCTGTCCACCGGCAGCGAACTCGTCCAGCCCGACGAGCAACTGGCGGACGGCCAGATCTACGACTCCAACAGCTTCGCCCTCACCGCCGCGGCCCGGGACGCCGGGGCGATCGGCTACCGGGTGGGCGCGGTGGCCGACGACGCGGACACGCTCCGCGCCACCATCGAGGACCAGCTCGTCCGCGCCGACCTCATGGTCACCACGGGAGGGGTGAGCGTGGGGGCGTACGACGTCGTCAAGGAGGCCCTCTCCGCCGTCGGCGACACCGAGGAGGGCGGCGGCGTCGAGTTCCGCAAGCTCGCCATGCAGCCCGGCAAGCCCCAGGGCTTCGGCTCCATCGGCCCCGACCACACACCGCTGCTCGCGCTGCCCGGCAATCCGGTGTCGTCGTACGTCTCCTTCGAGCTGTTCGTACGCCCCGTGATCCGCACCCTGATGGGCCTGAAGGACGTGCACCGCCCCAGGACCAGGGCCGTCCTGCAGGCGGACAAGGCGCTGACCAAGGCCGCGGGCCGACGGCAGTTCCTGCGGGGCAGGTACACCGACGGCACGGTGACCCCGGTCGGCGGCGCGGGCTCCCACCTGATCGCGGCCCTCGCGCAGGCCGACGCGCTGATCGTCGTTCCCGAGGACGACACGTCCGTCGAGCCGGGCACCGAGGTCGAGGTGGTCCTCCTCGGGTGATCCCGCGGCCCGAGGCACCTCCGGGCGTGCCCGGGGCGGGGGGCTTCGCCCGGGCACCGGGTGGGGGATGTCCGCCGGTGCGTCCTGACCATGGACCTTGACCGGCCGGGCCCGCCGACTTGGCGGTACCGTGTCGCGCACAACAAGCCCGTGCGCTGCACCGCAGGGCCCGGATGGGGAGCACCGCAGCAGATGAGTACGCAGGACCGACTGAGCCACATCGACGACGCCGGGGCGGCCCGCATGGTCGACGTCTCCGGGAAGGACGTCACCGAGCGAACCGCCCGCGCAAGCGGACGCGTGCTGGTCTCCGCACGCGTGGTGGAGCTGCTGCGCGGCGAGGGCGTCCCCAAGGGCGACGCGCTCGCCACCGCGCGCATCGCGGGCATCATGGGCGCCAAGCGCACCCCGGACCTCATCCCGCTGTGCCACCCGTTGTCGGTGTCGGGTGTGAAGCTGGATCTGTCGGTCACGGACGACGCCGTCGAGATCACGGCGACCGTGAAGACCACCGACCGCACGGGCGTCGAGATGGAGGCGCTGACCGCGGTCAGCGTCGCGGCGCTGACGGTGATCGACATGGTCAAGGCGGTCGACAAGGGAGCGGTGATCACGGACGTGCGCGTGGAGGAGAAGACGGGCGGGAAGTCGGGCGACTGGAGCCGGGCATGACGGCGCCGGCCGGGCAGCCGGCCGGCGGCGCCCTGACCGCGCCGTACGCGGCCCTGGTGGTGACCGCGTCGAACCGCGCGGCCGCGGGCGTGTACGAGGACAAGGGCGGTCCCTTGATCGTGGAGGCGCTCACCCGGTTCGGGTTCGCCGCCGACGGGCCGTGGGTCGTCGCGGACGGCCACCCGGTGAAGCAGGCGCTGAGGACCGGCGTCCGGGCGGGTTACGACGTGATCGTGACGACCGGTGGCACCGGGATCTCGCCCACGGACCGCACCCCCGAGGCGACCCGCGCGGTGATCGACTACGAGATTCCGGGCATTCCCGAGGCCATCAGGGCGTTCGGAAGGGAGAAGGTGCCGACTGCGGCCCTCTCCCGGGGAACCGCCGGGGTCGCCGAGGGAACGCTGATCGTCAACCTGCCGGGGTCCACCGGCGGGGTCAGGGACGGACTGACCGTCCTGGAGCCTTTGTTGGTGCACGCCGTCGACCAGATCCGCGGCGGCGACCACCCGAGAGCCGACGCGGGCGGACCGGCGGCGCCGGGGCCCGGCCCGGGCGCACCGGCGGCCGGCGAGGACCGCCCCAGACCGAGTGGGGGTGCGAGCTGAACAGCCCATCCTGGCCCGTGGAGCTGGCGGACGGCGATGTCGTCCTCCGGCCGATACGGCTGCGCGACCAGCGGGTCTGGCGCGAGGTAAACCGCCGCAACCGGGAGTGGTTGCGGCCGTGGGAGGCGACCATTCCGCCGCCCACGCCGAGCGGCCCGATCGCGCACCGGCCCACCTACCGCCAGATGGTCCGGCATCTGCGCAGGGAGGCGGCCGCGGGCCGGATGCTGCCCTTCGTCATCGAATACCAGGGGCGGCTCGTGGGTCAGTTGACGGTGGCCGGGATCACCTGGGGGTCGATGTGCTCGGGGCACGTCGGCTACTGGGTGGACGAGGCGGTCGCGGGCCGGGGGGTGATGCCGACGGCCGTGGCGCTCGTCGTCGACCACTGCTTCCGGACCGTCGGGCTGCATCGCATCGAAGTCTGCATTCGCCCCGAGAACGGGCCGAGCCGCCGGGTGGTGGAGAAACTCGGATTCCGCGAGGAGGGGCTCCGGCCGCGTTATCTGCACATCGACGGGGCCTGGCGGGACCACCTCGTCTTCGCGCTCACCGCCGAAGAGGTGCCCGAGGGACTTCTCACGCGCTGGCGTCGGGCGCGCTCCCAGCAGGCCCACCCCGGAAAATAAAAAATGTGTTCGAAATTGATCGGGTGGCGATCACCTTGGGCCAATGCAATAGCGGTCCCGTCGGCCTGTTGATCGCATCGGTCCCAAAAAAAGTTCGAAATATCAGCCAGATCGTGCGACACACCGGCCCAATTGGCAGATGGCCTCATGCAAACCCCTCTACCGTGTGAGGCGTGAGCAGCAGCGGCCTCATCTACGCAGTCATTGTCGGGGCCTGGGCCGCCTACTTGGTGCCTATGTGGCTCCGTAGGCAGGACGAGCTGAACGAGTCTCGTCCGACGGAACGCTTCAGCACCGCCATCCGGCTGCTGTCCGGACGGGCGGCCATGGAGCGTCGATACGCCAAGGGCCTGCGGGCGCGCTCCACCGAGGAGGGGGAGCGCAGTGATCACCCGGACGGCGTCACCGACTCGGTGGACGTCCGGGCCTTCGCCGTGCCTCCGAGCGGTCGGCAGGAGCGCACGCGGGTGGAGCCGGAGGGCCCGGCTCGCCGGGAGCCGGCGGGCCGGGTCGCCCCCCGGGCCCGGAAGGTGCCCTCGGCGGAGGCCAGGGCACGCGCTCGGCGCTCGAAGGTGCTGGCGCGGCGCCGGCGCACCACCGTGGTGCTCTTCCTCGCCTTCACGCTCGGCGCGATCGTCGCCGCGGTCGGGGGGCTGGCCTTCCTGTGGGCACCCGGCGTGCCCGCCGTGCTGCTGAGCGCGTACATCGCCTATCTGCGGTCCCAGGAGCGCAAGCGGTTCATCTACACGATGGACCGCCGCCGAGCCGAGGCGGCTGCGCAGCGGCTGCGTGAACGGCAGCCCCGGCGGCGGCCCCCGGCCCCGTCCGAGGCGGAGGAGCAGCCGGAGGACGGGTCCGAGCCCGAGGGCGACCCCGGGCTGTCGGCGCTCGCCGCGGACCGGCGGGCCCTGGTCGAGCAGACCGATCACGCGGAGTGGGTGGACCAGCAGCGCGAGCGGCAGCGCAGACCGGGCCACGGGGACAGCTGGGATCCCGTGCCGGTGCCGCTGCCGACGTATGTGACCGCGCCGGTCGCCCCCCGGGCGACGCCGAGCGTGGACCTCGGCACGCCGGACGCCTGGAGCTCCGCCCGGTCGAGCGCGGCGGAGGCGGCGGCGCCCGTGCCCGGGGTGTCCGCGGCCGATCGCGACGAACCGGACCCGGAGGAACCCGCCGGGGCCCAGGAACGGCCGGGGGCCGGTGACGGCGCCCGGAGCGACGCCCGCAGGGCGGCCTCGGCGCGACGGTCCCGGGAGCGCGGGCGCACTCCGCTGTTCGATCAGTACGAGGACGGAGAACGGCCCCGGGCCGCCAACGAGTAGGGGCCGCCGGTGCCTGGTCGTACCCCCGCGGTTGACCTGGGCGGAACGGATTTCCAGACCGGCCGATGGGGATGCTAGAGTTTCACTCGTTGCAAGGGCCTGTGGCGCAGTCCGGTAGCGCACCTCGTTCGCATCGAGGGGGCCAGGGGTTCAAATCCCCTCAGGTCCACCGCAACAACTCCCTGAAGCCCAGGGCAGTTGGGAAGATCCCGTCCGATCGAAAGATCGGGCGGGATTTTTCTTGTGCCGAACGCGGCCCGAGCGCCGCGCAGTTCGGCGCGCGGCGCGCGAGCGGTGTGAGGGGGCGCACAGGCGCCGGTCGAGGTGGAAGCCCGCGGGTGCCGGCCGCGTGCGGGATCCCGCAGGCCGCAGTGGGCGGATCCCGGGTGGCCTACAGCGGCTTCGCGAAGCAGAGGCTCAGGTCGTGGAAGCGGTAGTAGCCGAACTTGGCGCACGGCTCGTAGCCGCTGGAGGTGTAGAGGGCCACGGCCTCCGGCTGCTTGGTGCCCGTCTCCAGCACCATGCGGGTGCGGCCCGCCGCACGGGCGTCCTCCTCCAGGGCGGCCAGGATGCGGCGCGCCAGACCGCGGCCCCGCATCTCCGCTATGACGAACATCCGTTTGACCTCGGCGTCCCCGTCGAGATAGCCCTCGTCGTTCTGCTCCTGGCCGCGCCAGCCGCCCGTGGCGACGGGGCGCTCCCACTCGTCGTAGGCGATCAGATACAGGCCGGCCGGAGGCTGGAACATCGCCGGGTCCAGAAGGGTGGCGTCGCCGCCGTCGCCGTAGCGCAGGTGGTACTCGGCCTGCACCTCGTCGCTGAGCTTGACGGCGTCGGGGTGATCGAAGGGGACACGGCGAATATTCATGCTGCCTATCGTACAATTATTCAACATCGCGGACGGGTCCCTCCCAGTGTGCCGGTAGTGTTCCGGCGTGCTGACTGTGACCTCCGTGAACGTGAACGGGATCCGGGCCGCCGCGAAGAAAGGCTTCGTGGAGTGGCTGGCCGGGACCTCGGCCGATGTGCTGTGCCTTCAGGAGGTCCGGGCCGAGCCCGGGCAGATCCCCGTGGACGTTCGGACGCCCGAGGGGTGGCATGCCGTGCACGCGTCGGCCGCCGCGAAGGGGCGCGCCGGGGTGTCGCTCTACACGCGCCGCGAGCCGGACCGCGTCCGCGTGGGGTTCGGGTCGGCCGAGTTCGACGGCAGCGGACGGTACATCGAGGCGGACCTGCCCGGTGTCACCGTCGCCAGCCTCTATCTGCCCTCCGGCGAGGTCGGGACCGAACGGCAGGACGAGAAGGTCCGTTTCATGGCCGAGTTCCTCGGCTATCTGAAGGAACTGCGGGGCCGGGCGGCCGCCGACGGACGCGAGGTCCTCGTATGCGGCGACTGGAACATCGCCCACCGCGAGGCCGACCTCAAGAACTGGCGCGGCAATCGGAAGAACTCCGGCTTCCTGCCCCAGGAGCGGGACTGGCTGAGCCGGGTCTTCGATCCCGAGGACGGTGGGTACGTCGACGTGGTGCGGGCGCTGCACCCCGACGCGGAGGGGCCGTACACCTGGTGGTCCTACCGGGGGCGTGCCTTCGACAACGACTCGGGATGGCGGATCGACCTGGCCGTGGCGACCCCCGGGCTCGCGGGCCGGGCCGTCAAGGCCGTGGTCGAGCGGGCGGCCGGCCATGGCGAGCGGTGGTCCGATCACGCTCCCGTGACGGTGGTCTTCGAGTGACCCGGGTGACGGGGTGACGGCCGGGCGGCCCTACACCTCGCGCAGACGGCGGTCCAGGGCCAGTGAGAGTTCCGCGTCCACCACGCTCTTGGCCAGCGGCCGCAGGCGCTCGGCGTCCTCGGGGGAGCGGTGGTGTGTGCTCATCAGGTCCGCGAAGACATCCGCCAGGGCCTCCGCGTGGTCGCGGACGCGGCGGGCGGCGGCCAGGACGTCCGCGAGCGGGATCCCCTCGCGGACCAGCGCCGCCGAGACGTCGAGGAGCCGGCGGCTTATGTGGACGATCTCGCCGCCGTCCGTGCCGAGGTAGCCCAGTTCGAGGGCCGCGGCGAGGTTCTCCGGGGTCGCCTCGGCGCCGAACACATCGGCCAGGGCCTCCGGCGTGAGGCGGACCGGGATCTCCTCGGTGGGCGCGCCGAGGCCCAGCAGATCGCCGACGTCGCGCCCGTGGTCGAACGCCTCGGCCAGCTCAGCGATGCCGCTGAGGGTGTGGCCGCGCTCCAGAAGCGCCGAGATCGTGCGCAGCCGGGCCAGATGGGTCTCGTCGTACCAGGCGATACGGCCCTCGCGGCGCGGCGGCTGGATCAGCTTGCGCTCGCGGTAGAAGCGCAGGGTGCGCACCGTGATGCCGGCCTCCTTGGCCAGCTCCTCCATGCGGTACTCGCGCCGCTCCCCGTCCTCTGCCACGCCCGCACCCTACGTCGTACCACCGGTAACTTTCCTCGTACCGCCCTCTACCCATCGGTACGCCGCTGCCCTACGCTCCCCATTGTGCCAGTGGGTACTGGCAGAGTCGTACCGGCTCTCCTGACCAGGCGCCAGGTGAGCCGGCCCAGGGACCGGGAGGCTTCGGGATGGCCGAGCACGAACATGTGCCTCATGTGCGGGTGGCGGTGATCGGATCAGGGTTCGGCGGGCTCGGGGCCGCCGTGCGGCTGCGCAGGGAGGGCGTCACCGACTTCGTCGTCCTGGAGCGGGCGAGCGGCGTCGGCGGGACCTGGCGCGACAACAGTTACCCCGGGTGCGCCTGTGACGTCCCGTCGCATCTGTACTCGTTCTCGTTCGCGCCCAACCCCGACTGGCCCCGCACCTTCTCCGGGCAGGAGCACATCCGCGCCTACCTGGAGCATGTGACGGACGTCTTCGGGCTGCGGCCCCACCTACGCTTCGACTCCGAAGTGAAGCTGATGACCTGGGACGATGAGAAGCTGCACTGGGCGATCGAGACCAGCAGCGGGCCGCTCACCGCCGATGTGGTCGTCTCCGCCACCGGACCGCTGTCCGACCCGAAACTCCCGGCCGTTCCCGGCCTCGACGGCTTCCCCGGAAGGATCTTCCACTCCGCCCGCTGGGACCAGGACCTCGACCTGCGCGGCAAGCGCGTCGCCGTGATCGGCACGGGCGCCTCCGCGATCCAGATCATTCCCGAGATCCAGCCGGTCGTCGGCCGGCTCACCGTCTTCCAGCGCACACCGCCGTGGGTGATGCCCCGCGTCGACCGCGACATCAGCGGCCTGGAGCGCAGGCTGCACCGCGCGCTGCCGTTCACCACGCAGCTGCGCCGAGGCTTCCTGTGGGGCATCCGGGAACTTCAGGTCCAGGCGTTCACCAAGCACCCCGACGAGCTGGGCCTGATCGAGCGGATGGCCCGGCGCAACATCGCACGGGCGGTCAAGGACCCGGCGCTGCGGGCCAAGCTGACCCCGGACTACCGCATCGGCTGCAAGCGGATCCTGCTCTCCAACTCGTACTACCCGGCGCTCACCCGGCCCAATGTGGAGGTCGTCGCCTCCGGGCTGAGCGAGGTCCGCGGCTCGACCCTGATCGCCGCGGACGGCACCGAGACCGAGGCCGACGTGATCGTCTTCGGCACCGGTTTCCATGTCACGGACTTGCCGATCGCGGAACGGGTGGTCGGCGCCGGCGGACGGACGCTCGCCCGGGCGTGGAGCGGCGGTATGAGGGCGCTGCGGGGCGCGACCGCCGCCGGATTCCCCAACTGGATGACGATCATCGGGCCCAACACCGGTCTCGGGAACTCCTCGATGATCCTGATGATCGAGTCCCAGCTGAACTACATGGCCGACTTCCTGCGGCAGCTGGACGTGCTCGGCGGCCGGGTCGCGCTCGACGCCCGGCCGGCTGCCGTCGACGCCTGGAACCACAAGGTGCAGGAGCGCATGAAGCGCACGGTGTGGAACACCGGCGGCTGCACCAGCTGGTACCTCGATGCCAGCGGCCGCAACACCACCATCTGGCCGGGTACGACGACGGAGTTCCGCAGCGCGACCCGCCGGGTCGATCTCGAAGAGTACGAGGTGGTCCGGGCCCCCCGGACATCACGGCAGGGCGAGCGCCCCGCCGGGACGAGGACGGAGGCACGCGCATGAGCCGGCCGGCGTATGTCACGAGCGGGCCGTACGCGCCGCCCGCCCCCGCCCGTGAGTTGACCGTCCGCTCGGCCGACGGCGCCCGGTTGCACGTGGAGGTCCATGGACCCGAGGGCGCGCCCCCGGTGGTCCTCGCCCATGGCTGGACCTGCTCGACCGCCTTCTGGGCCGCGCAGATCCGGGACCTCGCCGCCGACCACCGGGTGATCGCGTACGACCAGCGGGGGCACGGGCGCAGTCCCGTGAGCCCCACGTGCACCGCCGAAGCACTCGCCGACGACCTGGAAGCGGTGCTCTCCGCCACGCTCGCACCGGGCGAGAAGGCCGTGGTCGCAGGGCACTCCATGGGCGGGATGACGGTGCTGGCCGCGGCCGCGCGCCCTCGATTCCGGGCGCACACGGCGGCTGTTCTGTTGTGCAGCACGGGGAGTGCGCGCCTGGTCGCCGAGGCTCTCGTATTGCCGATCCGCGCCGGGCGCGTGCGTACCTGGCTCACGGCGCGCGTGCTGGGATCCCGCGCCCCGCTCGGGCCGGTCACGCCGCTGTCCCTGCGCATCCTCAAGTACGCCACCATGGGTGCCGCTTCGGCGCCCGCCATGGTGGAGGCGTGCGGGCGGGTCGTGCACGGCTGCCCGCGCGAGGTGCGTCACGCCTGGTCGCGCATGCTGGAGGCGCTGGATCTGGAGAACGGCGTACGGGAGTTGACCGTTCCGACCGAGGTCGTGGTCGGCACCGCCGACCGGCTCACCCCTCCGGTGCACACACGGGCGCTGGTCGCTTCGCTGCCCCACTGCGTGGGCAGCACGGAACTGCCGGGGATCGGCCATATGACGCCGGTGGAGGCACCGGAGCTGGTGACCGGGAAGATCCGAGGACTCGTCGCGGCATACGCGGGAGACACGCAGGTCAGGGAGGGCGCATGAGCAGGGTGAACCTGGAGGGCCGGGTGGCGGTCGTCACCGGCGCCGCGCGGGGCGTCGGCGAACTGCTGGCCCGCAAGCTGTCGGTCCGGGGGGTGAGGGTCGCGCTCGTCGGTCTCGAGGCGGACGCGCTCAAGCGGGTCTCCGAGGGGCTGTACGGGGACAGCGGCCACTGGTGCGCCGATGTCACCGACCAGGAGGCGATGACGCGTGTCGCGGGGGAGGTGCGGGAGCGGTTCGGAAAGGTCGACATCGTGGTCGCCAACGCGGGTGTGGCCAACGGAGGGCCGTTCACCGCGTCCGATCCCGAGGCATGGCGGCGGGTGATCGAGGTCAATCTGATCGGCTCGGCCGTCACGGCCCGTTCCTTCCTGCCGGCGCTGATCGAGAGCCGCGGCTATCTGCTCCAGATCGCCTCGCTCGCAGCGATCACGCCCGCGCCGATGATGACGGCCTACTGCGCGTCCAAGTCGGGCGTGGAGGCCTACGCACACAGTCTGCGCACCGAGGTCGCGCACCACGGCGTACGCGTCGGCGTCGGGTATCTGTCCTGGACCGACACGGACATGGTGCGGGGGGCCGACCGGGACGACGTCATGCGGGAGTTGCGGCAGCGGCTGCCGTGGCCGTCCAACAAGACGTATCCGCTGGGACCGGCGGTGGACCGGATCGTGGCCGGGATCGAGCGGCGGTCGAGCCATGTCTACGGGCAGGCGTGGCTGCGCGGGATGCAGGCCGTGCGCGGCTGTCTGCCCGGGCTCATCGCCACGGTGGGGCAGCGGGAGATGCGGCGCTTCGAGCCGCGGCTCAAGGCGGTGCGCACGGGGCTGGTGGGAGCCGGCGGGGAGGCCGATGAGCAGCAGCGCCATACGCTGCGTAACTGATCGAAATGCGTGCTTTGTCGGTGCGTGTCAGTCTGGTCGAGCCCGATCCCCTCACCCACTACGGGAGTGAACCCACATGGGCATGAAGGACCAGTTCCAGGACAAGGCCGAACAGGTGAAGCAGCAGGCCAAGCAGAAGACGCAGCAGGCCAAGCAGCAGGCGCAGGAGCGTGGCCGGCAGGCTCAGGAGCGCGGCCAGCAGGCCCAGGAGCGCGGCCAGCAGGCCCAGGAGCGCGGCCAGCAGACCCAGCAGCGCGGCCGGCAGCGCGAAGACGACACGCGACGGCTGCAGGACGACGCGGAGGACCGCTTCAACCAGGACTACGACATGTAGTTCGCCGCCCGGTCTTGCCCCGACGTGGGGCGTCCCCTCCGAAGGGCGCCCCACGTCGGGGTGTTGCTAACCCTCTGTCCGCGGCGGCAGTTTCGGGCGGGTCCTGTCCGGGACGTCGCTGTAGTCCGGCGCTTCGGCCGCCGGTTGGGTGTGCAGCAGTTCCAGGGCCAGTTCGACCGCGTCGCTCAACTGCCTGTGCCGGCCCTCCGCCCAGTCCAGCGGGGTGCGCAGGATCTCCAGGTCGGGGGCGACACCATGGTTCTCGACCGACCACCCGTACGCGTTGAACCAGGCCGCGTTCATCGGGACCGTGATCACCGTGCCGTCGCCCAGGCGGTGGCGGCCCGTCATGCCCACCACCCCGCCCCAGGTGCGCTGGCCCACCACCGGGCCGAGCTTCAGCTGCTTGATCGCGGCCGTGATCATGTCGCCGTCGGAGGCCGTGGCCTCGTCGGCCAGCGCCACGATCGGCCCGCGCGGTGCGTTCGAGGTGTACGACACCGGCTGGGCGTTGCGGGTCAGGTCCCACCCCAGGATCTTGCGCGTCAGCTTCTCGATGACCAGTTCGCTGATGTGGCCGCCCGCGTTGCCCCGTACGTCCACGATCAGCGCCGGCAGCGAGACCTCCATCCGCAGATCCCGGTTGAACTGCGCCCAGCCCGATCCCCCCATGTCCGGGATGTGCAGATAGCCGCAGCGGCCGCCGCTCAACTCGCGCACCACCGAGCGGCGTTTGGCCACCCAGTCCTGGTAGCGCAACGGCCGCTCGTCGATCAACGGGATCACCGCGACCCTGCGCGGCGGTTCCCCGCCCTCGGCGGGCCGGAACGTCAGCTCGACCGTCGTGCCGCCCGCGCCCGCCAGCAGCGGATACGGTCCCGTCAGCGGATCCACCGGCCGCCCGTCCACATGAGTCAGGACGGCCCCCTCCCGGATCCCCATGCCCGCCAGCGGCGAGCGCGCCTTGGAGTCCGAGGACTCCCCCGGCAGGATCCTCTTCACCACCCAACAGCCGTCCCGGCGCACGAAGTTGGCGCCGAGCAGGCCCTGGTAGCGCTGGTAGTGCGCCGGGCCCTCGTTGCGCCGGGCCGGTGACACATAGGCGTGGGACGTGCCCAGCTCGCCCAGCACCTCGCGCAGCAGATCCGCGAAGTCGTCCGGGGAGGCGACCCGTTCGACCAGCGGACGGTACTGCCGCAGGATCGCGTCCCAGTCGATCCCGCACATGTCCGGCTCCCAGAAGTACGCCCGGATGATCCGGCCCGCCTCGGCGTACGCCTGCCGCCACTCCGCCCCGGGGTCCACCTCGTGCATGATCCGGCGCGTGTCGATCCAGACCGTCGTGTCGCTGTCTCCGGGCTCGGTCGATGGGACCGCGCGCAGCTCGCCCTCGTCGACGACCACCAGCCGCGACCCGTCCCCGCTCACCGCGTACCAGTCCAGGTGGCCGACCAGTTCGGACTTCTTCGCCTTGCTGATGGTGAAGTGCTCCAGGGTGGGCCGGCCGGAGGTGTCGTCCGGGTTCAGGAACGTCTCGCCGAGCGCGCCCGAGATCGGCCAGCGCAGCCAGACCAGGCCTCCGCCCGCGACGGGGTACAGCGAGGAGTACTTCGACGCCGGGACCGGGAACGGCGTCACCCGGCTCGCCAGGCCCTCGACCTCGACGGTCACCACCCCGTCGCCCTCCTCTTCCTCCAGCGGGTCGAGGCCGCCGGCCGCGGGACGTCCCTCCGGGTTCAGCGCGAAGGGGGAGGGGATCGCCGAGGACAGCGGAACCAGATACGGGCGGCAGCCGAGCGGGAAGGACAGGTCCCCGGTGTGCACGTCGTACACCGGGTCGAAGCCGCGCCAGGACAGGAACGCCAGATAGCGGCCGTCGCGGGTGAAGACCGGATTCTCGTCCTCGAAGCGGCCGTTGGTCACCTCGACGACCAGCCGGTCCTGGATTCGCGCCATCTTGATCTGCCTCAGCGACCGGCCGATCCACGGGTGAGACCAGGTCAGCCAGGCCCCGTCCGGGGAGAACGCGAGATCCCGCACCGGGCCGTTGACCGACCGGACCAGCTCGGTGACCGTGCCGCCCTTGGCCGCCGTGCTCTCTTGCGGGGTGGCGTCCTCCTCGGCTTGCTGTGCTTCTTCGGCTCCCTGTAGTTCTTCGGCTCCGTGTGCCTCATCGGCTCTCTCGGCCTCTTCGGCTCCCTGTGCCTCATCGGCTCTCTCGGCCTCTTCGGCTCCCTGTGCCTCATCGGCCCTCTCGGCCTCTTCGGCTCTCTGAGACTCCTCAGCCCCCTTCGCCTCGCCGGCTCCCTGGACCTCATCGGTTCCCTGGGCCTCGCCTGCTTTCTCCGTGTCCTCGGCCCCCGAGGCTTCCGAGGCTTCCGTCGTCCCGACGGTCTCCTCCTCCGGCTCCGCCGTGTCGACGAGCAGCAGCCGACCGTCGTTGGAGGCGATCGCGAGCCGCTCGCCCTGGGGATCCGCCACCATCTCCAGGACCCGGCCCAGCTGTCCGCAGGCCAGTCGGCGCGGTGCGCGGTCGCCGGAGGCCCGCGGCAGATACACGATCTCGATCGCGTCGTCGCCCTCCGCGTCGGTGACATAGGCGACCTGCCCGGAGTCGCCCAGCATCTCCGGCAGCCGCACCCGGACGCCGGGGGTGTCCGTGATCGTACGGGCGGGGCCGTCGCGGTGGGTGAGCCAGTACAGACTGCCGCGGACGACGACCGCGCTGGCCCGCCCGGTGTCGTCGACCGCGATGCCGTCCACGTGCTGGGTGGCCGGCACCTGGTACTTGCGGCGCCCCGCGCGCGGCCCGCCCAGACGTATCTCCAGACGGTGGGGGACCGAATCGGGCGACAGGTCGTCGACGATCCACAGGTCGCCCGCGCACTGGTACACCACCCGCGTTCCGTCGCTGGACGCGTGCCGGGCGTAGAAGGCGTCGTGGTCGGTGTGGCGGCGCAGGTCCGAGCCGTCGTAGGCGCACGAGTACAGGTTTCCGATGCCCTCGTGGTCGGACAGGAACGCGATCCGTCCGTCCACGAACATCGGGGAGTCGAGATGGCCGTCGAGGTCGGCGAGCAGCCGCTGCCCGTGCAGCCAGAGCCGGCCCGTCGCGCCGCCCCGGTAGCGCTTCCAGGACACCGGTTCATGGGGCGCGGCGCCGGTGAGAAGCAGTGTCATGTGTTCGCCCGCCACATTGGCGACGGCGATGTCGGAGACCGGGCCCCAGGGGAGCTTGCCGCCCGGCTCGCCATCGGTGGGGACCTTGTAGGCCCAGGTGAAATGGGTGAAGGGCTCGCCGTGCGAGGCGACGGCGAGGATGTCGGAGTGGCCGTCCGGCTCGGGGGGTGTCCAGCCGCAGACACGGGTGTCGGAGTTGCCCCAGTAGGTGAGCCGACGGCTGGGGCCGCCGTCGACCGGAGTCAGATGGATCTCGGGCACCAGACTGCGCCAGCTCGTGTACGCGATGCGGTGGCCGTCGGGTGAGAAGCGGGGATGGCCGATCTTCGTGCGGTCGACGGTCAGCCGCCAGGCCCGGCCGGACCCCTCCAGCGGGGCCACCCACAGGTCGTCCTCGGCGACGAAGCAAAGTCGGTCGCCGTGCAGATGCGGGAAGCGGAGATAGCCGGGGGCGTTCTCGTGCACGTCGCTCGTGTCGCTCACCTACCCATGCTTTTCCTGCCGACGGGCGGCGGCAACTCGTGGGCCGTTCGGGTGCTCGGGCGCACGCTGTATCGGTTGAGCGGGGAGTCCGTGATTCAAGACACGTACGAAACGGTTTCGTTTCGTTCGTGGGGCGGGGTATCTTCGTGGTGGTACGAAACCGGGTCGTCCGGAGCGTCGCCGCCCCGGACGCGGAGCAGGAAGGTGAGTCACATGACTGAGACCGCAACGGCGCGGCGCAGTCGGATCACCCCCGAGCGCGAGGCCGAGCTGTACGCGGCCGTGCTCGACCTGCTCCGGGAGATCGGCTACGACGCCTTGACGATGGACGCCGTGGCCGCCCGCACCCGGTCCAGCAAGGCCACCCTCTACCGCCAGTGGGGCGGCAAGGCCGAGCTGGTCGTGAAGGCCATCCGGCACGGTAAGCCGGGCCCCGTCAGCGAGGTCGACACCGGCTCGCTCCGGGGCGACCTGCACGCCCTCGTGGCACGCGAGGACGACTGCATCATGGAGCAGAACTCCGCCCTGATGCGGGGTGTCGCCATGGCGATGCACCACAACGACGACCTGCGCCAGGCGTTCCGGGAGCAGCTCATCGAACCCGAGATGGCGGAGTTCCAGCGTGTGCTGCAACGCGCCGTCGAGCGGGGCGAGATCCGTCCGGACTGCCCTGCGCTGGACTTCCTGGTGCACATGCTGGTCGGCGGCTTCGCCACGCGCACGCTGATCGACGACCAGCCGCCGACCCAGGCCTTCCTCACGTCGTACCTCGACGCCGTGGTCCTCCCCGCCCTCGGCGCGCCCACCACCTGACCAGTCCCCGCAGCTAGCCCCTACCTGACGTCACCGCTCACGTCGTCGGGCTGATCAACCCTGCCCTGAACACCCCACGACCTGACCGGGAGTACGCCCTCGTGGCCACGTTTCTCTACAGACTCGGCCGACTCGCCTTCCGGCGACGGCACTTCGTCGCCCTGATATGGGTGGCGCTGCTGACACTCGCGGGCGTCGGCGCCGCCAGCGCCCCCGCAGCGGGCTCCTCCTCATTCTCCATCCCAGGCACCGAGGCCCAGAGGGCCTTCGACCTGCTGGAACAGCGCTTCCCCGGGATGAGCGCCGACGGGGCGACCGCACGCGTCGTCTTCAAGGCGCCGGGCGGGGAGAAGGTGACGGCGAAGGACAACAAGGCGGTCGTCGAGAAGGCCGTCGAGGAACTGCGCGACGGCTCCGAAGTCGTCTCCGTCGCCGACCCGTTCGCCGCGCACGCCGTCAACAAGGACGGCACGATCGCCTACGCCCAGGTGAAGTACAAGGTCTCCGGCATGGAGCTGAAGGACGCCTCCAAGGACGCCCTCAAGGAGGCCGCGCACAGGGCCCGGGACGGCGGGCTGACCGTCGAGGTCGGCGGTGACGCGCTGTCGGCCGTACCGGAGACCGGTTCGACCGAGGTCATCGGCATCGCGGTCGCCGCGGTCGTCCTCGTCATCACCTTCGGTTCCCTGGTGGCCGCCGGACTGCCCCTGCTCACCGCCCTGGTCGGCGTCGGCATCGGCGTCTCCGCGATCGCGGCGCTGGCGAACGCCCTGGACCTGGGCTCGACCACCTCCACGCTGGCGACGATGATCGGCCTTGCGGTGGGCATCGACTACGCGCTGTTCATCGTCTCCCGCTACCGGACGGAGCTGGCCGAGGGCCGTGAGCGCGAGGAGGCGGCCGGCCGGGCGGTCGGCACGGCGGGCTCGGCGGTGGTGTTCGCGGGCCTGACCGTCGTGATCGCGCTGGTGGGTCTGGCCGTGGTCAACATCCCGATGCTGACGAAGATGGGCGTCGCCGCGGCGGGCACGGTAGCCATCGCCGTCCTGATCGCTCTGACGATGATCCCGTCTCTGCTGGGCTACGCGGGCCGCAGGGTCAAGCCGGCGGGCGAGAAGAGCAGGCTGCTGGGCGGTGGCCGGGCCGCCGCCGGCAACGGCCGGCCGAACATGGGCACGCGCTGGGCGAGCTTCGTCGTCCGCCGTCCGCTGGCCGTCCTGCTGCTGGGTGTCGTGGGGCTCGGCGCCGCGGCCGTGCCGGCGTCCCAGCTGCAGCTGGGCCTGCCGGACGACGGTTCGCAGCCGACGTCCACCACCCAGCGCCGGGCCTACGACCTGCTCTCCGAGGGCTTCGGTCCCGGGTTCAACGGGCCGCTCATGGTCGTTGTCGACGCGAAGGCGAGTGACGACCCGAAGGCGGCTGTCACCACGGTGACCAGCGACATCAAGGGCATGAAGGACGTTGTGACGGTCACGCCGGCGACGTACAACAAGTCCGGTGACACCGCGATGATCACGGTGATCCCCGGCTCGAAGCCGTCCTCCGCCACCACCGAGGACCTGGTGCACGGCATTCGCGACGCGGGCGTCGGCATCACGGCGGACACCGATGCGAAGCTGCTGGTCACGGGCACGACGGCGATGAACATCGATGTCTCGCAGAAGCTGAACGACGCGCTGGTCCCCTATCTGGCGCTGGTGGTCGGCCTCGCCTTCCTCCTGCTGATCGTGGTCTTCCGCTCGATCCTGGTCCCGCTGAAGGCGGCGCTCGGCTTCCTGCTCTCGGTGACGGCGGCGCTCGGCGCGGTGGTCGCGGTCTTCCAGTGGGGCTGGCTGTCCGGCCTGATGGGTGTCGAGGAGACGGGCCCGATCATGTCGATGATGCCGATCTTCATGGTGGGCGTCGTCTTCGGCCTGGCGATGGACTACGAGGTCTTCCTGGTGACCCGGATGCGCGAGGCGTACGTCCACGGGGAGCCCCCGGGCCAGGCGATCGTGACCGGCTTCAAGCACGGTGCCCGGGTCGTCACCGCGGCCGCGGTCATCATGATCGCCGTCTTCTCCGGCTTCATCGGCTCCAGCGAGTCGATGATCAAGATGATCGGCTTCGGTCTCGCGGTCGCGGTCTTCTTCGACGCGTTCGTGGTCCGCATGGCGCTGGTGCCGGCGGTCCTGGCGCTCCTCGGCCGCAGGGCCTGGTGGCTGCCGAAGTGGCTGGACCGGGTCCTGCCCAACGTGGACGTCGAGGGTGACGGCCTGCGCTCCGGACCCGCCGCCGGCCCGAGGGACCCGGACACGGACCAGAGCCGGGAACTGGTCCGAGCCTGACCACGGCCCCCTGGAACCGGCGGGGCGCCCCACCACCGGGTGGGGCGCCCCGCCGTCGTTCAGTGCAGTGAGGTGGTTGCTGCCAGGTATGTCCGCTGCAGGAAGTGCACCAGTTCCTTCGACTCGAACTGGACCACCTCGACTCCCCGTGCCGAGTGCAGCTCCATCACCGCCTGGACCCGGCCGCACGGCCAGATGCGGACGTCACCGCGGCCCGCCGGGGCGCGGAGGCCCTTTTCCAGAAGATCCCGGGAGAAGGCCCACTCATGGGGACCGGGGAGGCCGATGTGGACGGAGCGGGGGTCCTGGTCCGGGTCGTAGCGGAGGATCACGGGGACCGCGTCCGGGGCTTCCGGGGAGTCGGTGACCAGATGGGCTCGTGCGTACTGTTCCACCACGGACATAGGACCACTCCTCACGCGCGTCACCCGAGCAGGTACCTGTGAATCCGCTTTCTATGCCCCCTTCCAATGTGACATAGCGCGAGGAAAGCGGCACTTGTCGCCTGCAAGCGGCTGTCCCTTGTTCCCAGCTCTTGCAAGCCATTCGCAATAAGCGGGTATCCTCCCAGCGTGCATGTGCCCGACGGATTCATCAACGCTCCCACGTCCGCCGCGACCGGTGTCCTCGCCGCGGGCGCCCTGGCGGTCAGCCTCAAGGGCGCCAGGCGTGAACTCGACGAACGGACCGCGCCTCTGGCCGGTCTGGTGGCCGCCTTCATCTTCGCCGTGCAGATGCTGAACTTCCCGGTCGCCGCCGGCACCAGCGGTCATCTGCTCGGCGGTGCGCTCGCCGCCATCCTGGTCGGGCCGTTCACCGGCATCCTGTGCGTTTCCGTCGTGCTGCTGATGCAGGGCATCCTCTTCGCCGACGGCGGCCTGACCGCCCTGGGCGTCAACATCACCGACATGGCCATCGTGACGACCGTGGTCGCCTACGCCGTCTTCCGCGGGCTGGTCAAGGCCCTGCCCCGCACGCGTCGCTCGGTCACCGTCGCCTCCTTCCTCGCGGCCCTCGTCTCCGTCCCGGCCGCCGCCGTCGTCTTCACCCTGATCTACGCGATCGGCGGCACCACCGACGTCGCGATCGGCAAGGTCGCCACCGCGATGATCGGCGTCCATGTCCTCATCGGCATCGGCGAGGCCACCATCACCGCTCTCACGGTCGGCGCCGTCATCGCAGTGCGGCCCGACCTCGTCCACGGGGCCCGGGGTCTCACCCGGCGCCTCAAGCTGCGCGTCGGCGGCGAACTGGTCGACGCGCCCGCCGCCACGCCCGAACCCGTCGCCGCCCGCTCCCGCCGCGGGCTCTGGATCACCGGCCTCGTCGCGTCCCTCGTCCTCGCCGGCGTCGTCAGCTTCTACGCCTCCTCCAGCCCCGACGGACTCGAGAAGGTCGCCGCCGACCAGGGCATCGACAAGAAGACCGAGCGGCACGCGAACGCGGACTCCCCGCTCGCCGGCTACTCCGTCAAGGACATCCGCGACTCCCGCCTCTCCGGCGGACTGGCGGGTGTGATCGGCGTCGGTGCCACCGTCGTCGCGGGCAGCGCCGTCTTCTGGGCCGTACGCCGACGCCGTGCCGGCGAACCCGTCGAGGCGGGCTGACGTGGGTGCCGGGCACGCGCACAGGCTCTACCGGCACGGGCACTCGCCCGTGCACATCCTGCCGCCGCACACCAAGCTCGCGGCCGCCTTCGCGTTCGTGGTGGTCGTGGTGTCGACGCCCCGCGAGGCCATGTGGGCGTTCGCGCTGTACGCCGGACTGCTCGGCCTCGTCGCGTACGCGGCCCGCGTCCCGGCCGCCTTTCTGCTGCGGCGGCTGCTGATCGAGATACCGTTCGTCGCCTTCGCCGTGCTCATGCCGTTCGTGGCCGAGGGCGAGCGCGTCGACGTCCTCGGCGTGTCGCTGAGCGTCAGCGGACTGTGGGGCGCCTGGAACGTCCTCGCCAAGGGCACCCTCGGCGTCGCCGCCTCCGTGCTCCTCGCCGCCACCACCGAACTGCGCGAACTGCTCCTCGGACTCCAGCGGCTCAGGCTGCCCCCGCTGCTGGTGCAGATCGCCTCTTTCATGATCCGCTACGGCGACGTCATCACCGACGAGATGCGGCGGATGCGGATCGCGCGGGAGTCGCGGGGATTCCAGGCGAGGGGCGTACGGCACTGGGGGGTGCTCGCCAAGTCAGCGGGGGCGCTGTTCATCCGCTCGTACGAGCGCGGCGAGCGCGTGCACCTCGCGATGGTCAGCCGCGGCTACGCCGGTTCCCTGCCGGTCATCGACCAGGTGACCGCGTCCCGGGCCCAGTGGTCCTGCGCCCTGGCCCTGCCCTTCGCCGCCCTCGTCGTCTGCCTGCTGGGATGGACCCTGTGACACCTTCGCTGGAAGTGGCCCGACTGGCCTTCGCCTACCCGGACGGGCACCAGGCCCTCTACGGCGTCGACTTCTCCATCGCGCGCGGCGAGCGGGTCGCGCTGCTCGGGCCGAACGGCGCCGGGAAGACCACGCTCGTGCTGCACCTCAACGGCATTCTGACCGGCGGCACGGGCACGGTGACGGTCGCCGGGCTGCCCGTCGGCAAGCGGCACATGGCCGAGATCCGCCGCAAGGTCGGCATCGTCTTCCAGGACCCGGACGACCAGCTCTTCATGCCCACCGTCCGCGAGGACGTGGCCTTCGGTCCCGCGACCGCCGGCCTGAAGGGCGCGGAACTCGAGGCCCGCGTCGACCGTGCCCTCGAGCAGGTCGGCATGGCGGACTTCAAGGACCGTCCGCCGCACCACCTCTCCTTCGGCCAGCGCCGCCGGGTGGCCGTGGCGACCGTCCTCGCCATGGAGCCGGAGATACTCGTCCTGGACGAGCCGTCGTCCAACCTCGACCCCGCCTCTCGGCGTGAGCTCGCCGACATCCTGCGCTCGCTGGACGTCACGGTCCTCATGGTCACGCATGACCTGCCGTACGCGCTGGAGCTGTGCCCGCGCTCCCTGATCCTGAGCGAGGGCGTGATCGCGGCGGACGGGACGACGGCCGAACTGCTCGCCGACGACGCGCTCATGCGGGCCCATCGTCTGGAGCTGCCCTTCGGCTTCGATCCCCGATCCGTCCCGACGGGGGCGGGCCGTCCCTGACGACGGGCGGGTGACGCGTGACCGGCCAGGAGGGCCAGATCGGCTGAAGGTCGCGTCACCGCCGCAGCTGGGCGGCGACGGTGACGGCACCGACCCGGAGCGGCTGTTCGCGGCGGACTACAGCGCCTCCTTCCACCACGCCCTCATCGGCGTCGGCGACCGCCCGGGCTACGGCCGACACCACCCGCGGCGACGTCGACGTGTCGATCGTCCCGGGCTGACGCCCGAGGGGGTGAGGAATCGAAGGCCGCCGGCCCGTGTTTCACTCACTGTCGCAGGCGAGTGAAGGGAACGCGGGCGTGGACGTGAACGGCGTGGTGGCCGAGGGCTTCGAGCCGGTCAGGGAAGCGTTCGTACGGAACTTCGAGACGCTGGGGGAGCGCGGGGCGGCCGTCGCCGTCTACCGGCACGGGCGCAAGGTCGTGGACCTGTGGGGCGGCAGCCGGGACGTCGACGGTACCCGGCCGTGGGAGCAGGGCACCGCCCAGATCGTGCGCTCCGCCACCAAGGGGGTCGCCGCAGCCGTCCTGCTGATGCTGGCCGAGCGCGGAGAGCTGGACCTGGACGCGCCCGTCGGCCACTACTGGCCGGAGTTCAAGGCGCAGGGCAAGGAGCGCACGCTGGTGCGCCATGTACTGGCGCATCGCGCCGGTGTGCCGGTGCTCGACCGTACGCTCACTCTCACCGAGGCCGCCGACCCGGATCTCGCGGCCGCGGTGCTGGCCGCGCAGGCGCCCGCCTGGGAGCCCGGCACGGACCACGGCTACCACGCGCAGACGTACAGCTGGCTGACGGGCGAGCTGGTGCGGCGGACCACCGGACGTTCGATCGGCGCGTGGATCGCCGACGAGATCGCCGGACCCCTCGACCTCGACCTGTGGGTCGGGCTGCCCATGACGCAGGCGCACCGGGTGGGGCGGGTCGGGCCCGTCGAGCCTCCGGCACAGGACGGCGCGCTGCGCGCCCGCCCCAAGCGCGCGGTCGCCGAAGCGTACGCCGACCCCGCGAGCCTGACCCGCCGCGCCTTCGCCGCCATCACCCCGGGGCCCGACGAGAACGAGCCCGCCTACCGTGCGGCCGTCCTGCCCGCGTCGAACGGCATCGCGACGGCGGACGGTCTCGCACGCTTCTACGCCGCGCTGAACGGCGAGATCGACGGCGTACGGCTGTTCGCCCCCGAGACGCTGGAACGGGCCCGGGCGGAGGCCTCGGCGGGTCCTGACCGTGTGCTGGTGGTCACCACCCGCTTCGGCCTCGGCTACATGCTCCACGGCGGCGCGTCCCCGCTGCTCGGCCCCGGCTCCTTCGGCCACCCGGGCCGCGGCGGCGCGCTCGGCTTCACGGACCCGGAGTCGGGCATCGCCTTCGGCTATGTCACCAACGGCTTCCGCAAGAGCGTGACCGCGGACCCGAGGGCGCAGGCACTGGTACGTGCGGTGCGCACCTCACTGGCGTAGGCGGCACCGGCGTAGGCCGCGCGATCACAGGGGCGCGCGGCGCGGACGCACGACCGCCCGGGCCCCGAGGCCGTCCGCGGGGCAGAACGGAGCGGGCCGGGGCCCGGACGCGCGGTCGCGCGCGGACCTCGCCCTGTGAAAGTCCCCGGAAACGTCAGTGCGTCAGCGGGCGGGACGTCCTGCCCGACGCCTCGTCGATCTCCTCGTGCGCCTTGGTGAGCAGCTGCATCGCCAGCTCGTTCAGCGCCCGCGCACCCGCGATCTCCTCCCCGACCCGGGGCTGATTCGCGTCGGTGTGGTGACGGCTGGCGTACCCGTGGGACCGTACCTCGTTCCCGTCGGGAAGCCGTACGAGTGCCGCCGCCCGCGTGCGCTGGTCGTCTTCCTCGAATTCCAGTTCGACATGCCATCCGACTGCGGTGTGCATCATGACGATCACCTCCGGAACCGCTGATTCCAGGGTGCTCCTCCTCACCTTCGGACGCACGGCCTGAGCGGGCCCGGCTCCGCGCGGGCCAGCGGCACGCGGCGCGCGGATCAGGTGGACGCCTGGTCGCTGTCCTTCATCTCTCCCCAGCCGTGCCACCGGTCGACCTCGATCCAGGCACTGACCCGGGCCCGCGAGCGTTCCGGGTAGGGCTTGCCGAGGTAATGCCGGGAGAGGCGGTCGATGTCGGCGAGGCCTTCGTCGTCGTACATCTCCGTGACCTGGCCGAGGAGCGTGACATGGGTGTACCAGCCGCCTCCGTCGAGGACGGTGAGGGTCACCCGGGGATCCCGGCGCAGGTGCTTCAGGCGGACCCGGCCCTCGTCCATGTTGACCAGCACCCGGCCGTCCTCCCACAGGTACCAGGTGGGGGTGGAGACGGGCGCGCCGTCCGCGCGCAGGGTGGCGATGACACCGGGATTGGGGCGGCGCAGCAGCGCGACGGCCTCGGCGGGAAGGGGCGGCTTGGACATGGGAACTCCTCGGCCTCAGGAACGGGGACTGTCGTCGAAGCTGGCGAAGTAGGCGGCGGCCATGTCCTCGTCCGCGTGGCCCTGGGCGGCCGCGCGACGGAGGCGTTCGGCGGTCGCGGCGGCCACGTCGAGGCGGACGCCGTTCACCTGCCCGGCCCGCACGATCAGTCGGGCGTCCTTCTCCGCGGTCGCCACCGCGAAACTGGGCGGGGTCAGCCTGTCGCCGAGGATGAGTTCGGCCTTGGCGCGCAGATAGCCCATGTCGAGCGGGCCGCCCCCGACGAGGTCGAAGAAGCGGTCCGGGTCCACGCCCAGTCCCCGGGCCAGGGCCAGTACCTCGCCGCCCGCCGCGGTCACCGCGAGGATCCAGCTGTTGGTGACCAGCTTGAGGCGGGTGGCGCCGGCCCCTGAGCCGTCCTCGCCGATCCACATCGTCCGGGCACCGACCGCGTCGAAGACGGGCGTGACTGTGTCCCGGCCCTCGGTGGGGCCGGCGGCCAGCACGGTCAGCTGTCCTGCCTCCGCGGGCTCGCGGGTGCCGAGCACCGGGGCGTCGTAGAACACCAGACCGTGTTCGCGGGCGAATCCGGCCAGTACGGTGACGGAGTCGAGCCCCGCGGTCGTCGACTGGGCCCAGACGGTGCCGGGGCGCAGGGCGGGGGCGGCCTCGCGCATGACCTCCAGGACCGCTGGACCGTCGTAGAGCATGGTCAGGACGACGTCGGCGTCCCGCACGGCCTCGGCGGGCGTGTCGACGATGTGCGCGCCGTCCGCTGCCAGGGGTTCCGCCTTGGCGCGGGTCCGGTTCCAGGCGCGGACGGTGTGTCCGGCGCGGGCGATGCTGCGGGCCATCGCGGCCCCCATGATTCCGGTGCCCAGGACGCTCACGGTGAGCGGGTCGGTCATGACGTCGACTTCCTGATCCGTACGGTGGACAGTGCGCTTCGGCAGGCTCGCCGCGGATGGCGCTCGCTCAGGGTCATGCTCGGACTCCTCGCACAGGGACGAACCTTCCCGGAGGCGGCGCGGACAAGCCCTCGGAGCCGGGACCGGTGGGCCGGGCGAGTGCCTCCCTCTGGCTGCATCGTCGGCCGCCGTGTGCGCCGCCGCCACTTGTGAGGGCGATGTGGGGTTGAGGGCTGGGGGACTACTTGCCCGCGATGAGTAGGCGGTACCCGAAGTCCATGCTCTCCTCACCGAGCAAGTCGGCGTGGCGGTGATGCCAGGTGCCGGAGCCGAGGTCGTCACGAAGCCGGGCGATCACCAGGACGCCGGATGTCGCTGTATCCGATGCCGATGCGGTCGTAGGTCGCCGACGGACGGTCGGCAGCGGCAGTGTCCATGGACCAAACCCAGCAGATCCAAGGGGCGAAGATCAACGATTAGGCCCGATCAGGCGGGTACAACCCCGACCAGCCAAGTCACCACCGCATGGGCAGAGCGCCCGGACCCGCAGGGTATTGCTCATACACCGGCGGGCTGGGAGCCGGGCGATGACCGGGGTCTCGGAGACCGAATGGCGCCTGCCGACACGGTGTTGTGTGTGCCGTGGAATGTGAGCGACTTGCCGGCTCACGTCCGGGCGGTGATTGCCTGGCTGCCGGGCATGCCGGCCGTGCCGGCGCCGACCCGTGCCGAGGTCCCGGTAGTTGCGTACTACCGACCCCGACGACCGTTTCGCTCCGACGCCAACGCCACTTGGCGACACCATGTCGGCCCCCGGGCCGGGTGACTTGCAGATCCGGATCAGCTCGCACCCGATCGCCGCGGCGGCCTCGGCGGCGGTCCGGGTCGCGACCGGGTCACGCGGCAGCCGGTCGCGGCCGTCAGCTCCCCGCCCGCAGCAACGCCGCCACGATCGGGCCCGCCGAGTCACCGCCGTGGCCGCCGGCCTGGACCACGCCCGCTGCCGCCAGGTCGCCCTTCCAGGCGGTGAACCAGCCGTTGGGCTGCTTCTGGCCGTCGACCTCCGCCGACCCCGTCTTCGCGCCGTAGTCCGGGCCCAGACCCGCCATCGCCTTGGCGGCCGTTCCCGCCGCGGCCGTGTACTGGAGGACCTCCCTCAACTGGGCCTGGGTGGAGGCCGACATGGTGCGGGTCGCCTTCGCCGTCGTGCGGTGGTCCACCGACGGGGAGACCAGGTACGGCTGGTGGAAGACGCCCGTCTTCGCCGTCGACACCACCGAGGCCATGTTCAGCGGGTTCATGCGCACCCCGCCCTGGCCGATCAGCGACGCCGCCATCTGGGCCGCGCTCTGCACCGGGACCGCACCGTCGAAGGACGGGACGCCGATCGCCCAGTTGTTCATGCTCAGGCCGTAGATCTGCTGGGCGACCCGGCTGAGGTCGTCGTTCCCCAGCTCCTTCGCCTGGCTGATGAAGGCGGTGTTGCAGGACGCCGCGAAACTCGCCTTGAACGTGCCGTTCTTGATCTCGAACTTGTCGTCGTTCTGGAACTTCCAGCCGCCGTACGTCACGTACTTGGGGCACGGGTGCGGTTTGTCCGCCTTCGCCAGGCCCTTCTCGAACAGCACGGTCGACGTCACGATCTTCATCGTGGAGCCCGGGGCCAGGGAGCCCTGGAAGGCCACGTTGAAGCCGTGGCTCGAGTTCGCCACCGCCAGGATCTCGCCCGTGGAGGGCCGCATCACGACGACGGACGCCTTGGGTTTGTCCGCCACCTGCTGCTCCGCCTTCGCCTGGAGTGCCGGGCTCAGCGTGGTCCTCACGGTGCCCGGCGTGCCCTCGCTCAGCGTCACCAGGGTCTTGTCCGGTGTCTTCTGGGAGCCCTTCGCGGCCGGCTTGCGCACGATGCGCAGTTCGATGCCCGCCTTCCCCCCGGCCTTCTTGCCGTACTTCTCGCGCAGGCCGTCCAGCACCGTGCCCAGCGAGGGATACCGGGCGGTCGTCAGCTCGCCGCCGTCGCGGTCCAGCGCCTTGACGGGCGGAGTGCCCGCCTCACCCGTCACCAGGCGGTCACCTTCGGCCAGATCCGGGTGCACCACGGACGACTGCCACCGCACCCGTGGCGCGCCGTCCTCGGTGCGGCGTACGACCGTCAGTTTCGTCGCGTACGCCAGGGGCCTGCTCTTCCCCTGGTACGACACCGTCGCCTTGACGGAGAAGGGGACCGACGCCCCGGAGGGCGTACTGCGGGTCAGGGTCACGCCGGTGATGTGCGCGTCCTTGCGGTAGCCCGTCAGGGCCTGGGTCGCGGCCGCCGTGTCGTCCGTGGCGGCGGCCGCCTTGGGGACGTCGCCCTGCTGCCAGGCGGTGAGGAACGCCGCGGCCGTCGTGCGGACCTCGGACGCCGACAGCGGGCCCGTCTTCACGTGCTTGTGGTGGGCCGTGGCCGCCCTGCCGTCGTCGGCCACCGCGCCCCCGCCGAGCAGGCTGTAGGCGCCGACCGCCCCGCCCACACCGGCGACGGCGATCAGCCCTCCGATCACCAGCGGGCGGCCCGTCGTCCGCTCGGCCGCGCGTCTTCTCTTGCCCACCGCTTTCGATCCTCCGCAGTCGGGGTCCCCTGTGCCCTCACGCTCCTCAACGAGTACAACCACACTAGAGCCCCGGTGTGACAGGGGTGACGTCAGCCGCCGGTTCGTAGCACAGCTGCGACGATAGGGCCTGCCGCGTCGCCGCCGTGCCCGCCCTGCTGGGTCATGGCCGCCGCGGCGATGTCGCCCCGGTAGCCGGTGAACCAGCTGTTGGACCTGGCCTGTCCGTCGACCTCCGCGGACCCCGTCTTGGCGCCGATGTCCCCGCCGAGCCCGGACATCGCGCGTGCGGCCGTGCCCTGGGTCGCCGTCAGCCGCATCATCGCGCGCAGCTGGGCCACCGTGCCGGAGGACAGGCCCTTGGCGGTGGCGAGTTGACGGCCGTCCAGCTTCGGGGAGACCAGGTACGGCTGCCGGAACGTGCCCGTGATCGCGGTGGCTGTGACGGACGCCATGTTCAGCGGGCTCATCTGGACCTGCCCCTGGCCGATGGCGTTGGCCGCGCGGTCGGGGCCGGTGGAGGCGGGGACGCTGCCGTCGAAGGAGACGATGCCCGTCTTCCAGTTGTTCTGCCCGAGACCGAAGCGCTGCTCGGCCTCGGCCGTCAGGGAGGCGTCCGTGAGCGGCTTCTCGTCGATCAGCTTCACGAACGCGGTGTTGCACGACCGCATGAAGCTGTTGGCGAGGGTCGCGTGCTCATTGGGGACGAGGCCCTTGAGGTTGGTGAAGGTCTGGCTCTGCCAGGTGGCCGTGGCAGTACAGGGAGCCGGGCCGTTCATCGAGGTGACGCCGTTGTCCAGGAGCATCGCCGAGGTGACGATCTTCATGGTGGAGCCGGGGGCGAGCCGCCCTTCGAAGGCCGCGTTGAACTGGTCCTGGCGGTGGTTGGCGACCGCGAGCACCTCGCCCGTGCTCGGCTGCACCGCCACCACCGACGACTGCGGGTACTGCCGCACGGCCCGTTCGGCCGCCGCCTGTGCGGAGGCGCGGATCGTGGTGCGCAGCTTGCCGGGCGTGCCCTTGGCGAGGGTCAGCAGTGTCTTGCCGGGCGTGTTCGGGTCGGCGCGCTCGACGGAGAGTTCGGTGCCCGGCTTCCCACCGGCCTTGTCACCGTACTTCTCGCGCAGTGCGTCCAGGATGGGACCGAGGGACGGGTACTTCTCCGCGGTCAGCACCACGCCGTCGCGGTCCACCGCCTCGATCGGCGGGACCTTGGCCTCACCGGTCACGAGCGTGTCGCCCTTCTCCAGGGAGGGGTACACGACCGACGGCTGCCAGTCGACCAGCGCGCGACCGGTGGTCATCCCGCGCACGACGGTCAGTTCGCCGTCGTACGCGAGCGGCTTGGACGTCCCCCCGTAGGACACGGTCGCCTTGACGGAGAACGGCACCGAGTCCCCGCTGCGCGCGCCCGGTGTGATGTGCACCGCGGTGATGTGCGCGGCTCCACCGTACGCGGCCAGCAATTGCCCCGCTGCCTGAGCGTTGTTGGTGTACGAGGCCGCGGTGGACGCGTCGCCCTTCGCCCAGGCGGCGAGGAACTTGGCACTCGCCTCCTTGACCTCGTCCGCGGACGGCGGCCCGGTTTTCACGGCTGCCGGAGCGCCGCCGCCGCTCCCCGAGCTCCCGTGGAGCGCCGACAGAACGTTGTACGCCCCGTACCCGGCTCCCCCCAGCATCACCACGAACACCCCGCCGACTATGGCGGCTCTGGCCCCCTTGCGCATGGCGCGCTCCCCCTTCCCCGTCGGTCCCGCACTGTAAGCGACCTGGGAGGCAGTTGTGACTGATGTCTACGTTTGTTGTCCGAAGAGTGATCAGAAACGTGCCCGAAAATGATCCAAACCCCGTGCCCAGCCACATCCATGAACACCGTGGGTGAGCCGTCGGCCGCCGGGCGGCAGAAAGCAGGAGCTCGCTGCGACCGGCGGCCCTCCGGCCAAGGCCCTCTCCCTAGCCGTCGCGCCGCTCGGAGCGCCTCGGGCGTCAGGCGGCGAGGACGCCGTGAGAGCGGTGAGTGGAGCCGTGGGCTTCGGCAGGGCAGGCTGAATGCATGCGGTCGCGCTTGCGCTCGTCCCCTCTGCCCGGAGCAGGCAGCCGAAGCCGGGGCCTCTTCGTACTGGTGCAGTGTGTGCCCTTCTTGATCGCGCTGGCCGTCCTGGTCATCGAGCTCACGCCTGCCCACTTCATCTACACCGGCCCCCTGCTCACCGCGATCCCGGCGCTGGCGGGGGTGACGCTGGGCCCCAGAGGAACCACCGCGGCAGCCGCTCTCGCGCTGGCGATCAGCGTCGTCACGGCGACCTACAACCACGCATGGGGCACCGTGCAGGTCTACACCAACCTCCTGGCCCTGGCGCTGGTCTCCGTGGCCGGCTTCGTCGCGAGCAGCACCGTGCAGTCGCGCCGGCAGAGAGAGCTAGACCAGGTGCGCCGGATCGCCGTGGCGGCACAGGAGGTCGTGCTGCGGCCCGTACGCGCGCGACTGGGCCCGGTGGAGGCGGCCAGCTTGTGCCTTGCGGCCGGGACGGGGGCACAGGTCGGCGGTGATCTGTACGAGGCCGTGCAGACCCGGTACGGCGTCCGCATGATCGTGGGGGACGTCCGGGGCAAGGGGCTCTCCGCGGTGCGAGCCGTCGCTGCGACGTTGGGTGCGTTCCGGGAGGCCGTGCACTACGAGGACGAGTTGGTCGAGGTCATGAACCACTGTGCCGCCGCGCTGCGAAGGGAAGTCGCCGTACCGGGTGCATACGGTCAGGAGGTCCTGATGGAGGGGTTCGTCACGGCGCTCATCGCGCAGGTGCCGGACGAACCCGTGGTGCAGCTGGTCAACCGGGGTCATCCGCCGCCGCTGCTGCTGCACCGGGGCAGGTCGACGGCCTTGATGCCGAGCTCGCCCCTGCCGCCCCTCGGGCTGGAAGACTTCATCAGCGGCCCTCCCCCCAAAGCCGAGAGCTATCGGTTCCTCCCCGGTGACCGCCTGCTGCTGTACACCGACGGGGTGATCGAGGCCCGCGACCGGGACGGCGAATTCTTCGCTCTCCCGGAGACCATGGAGGGCATACACGACGGCACCACCCCACCGGAATTCCTGGAGCAGCTGCACCAGGCGTTGATCCGCCATGCCGAGGGCGACCTGGCGGACGATGTGGCGATGATCCTCGCCGACCGGCTCGACGGCGAATCGCAGCCGCTTTCCGGTGGGGTGGACGTGGACTAGCGGTCGTCGCTAGACCCCAGGGCCGTGTCAGGCCGCTCGGGCCGTGTGTGGGCCGTGATGTTCGCTAAGAAGGCGCCGCCGGTGCAGCGCGTCATCTGGGACGGGTTCCACTTGCCCAATCATCTCCGTAACGATCCGAAGGAGTCCGAGGTATCGCTGCATACCTGCCTGCGTTGCCCGCGAATCCGATGGATGCGCTCCGACGCCCAGGAGGACGGCGGCGTAGAAGTGCCTGAGCGCGATGATGCCGTCGGAGGCGAGAGCGGGCTTCCAGCGGTGATCGTTGAAGTTGCCCACGCGCAGGTGCCGCCCTTGGGCTCCGCCGGAGATGAGCCGCTTCGTCACAAGGTGGCCGTCGGGCGTGCGCCATGGAAGCGTCACGTCGATCGGCTCAAACTTCTTCGAATGGTCCCGGAGCATGGTGGCCACGCCCTTGGGCAGCGGCACGTCCCGGGCGCCCACGAGCCGCGGGCGCGGCCGACCGCTGCGCCCCAGTCGTGTGTCCGCCCGGCTAAACCCAGGTGTCCAGCCACATCCGCGACCGCCACGAGTCGATCGGGATCGCCGTGCCCGTGTAGATCGGCCAGAAGTAGATGAAGTTCCAGGCGATCAGCAGGACCAGGACGCCCGCGCCCGCCGCTCCCACGACGCGGCGGCGTTCGTCCGCGCCGGGGGGACCGAGGAGGGCGCCGGTCATCATCGCCACCGCCAGGCACAGGAACGGGAGGAAGACGACCGCGTAGAAGTAGAAGATCGTGCGCTCCTGGTACAGGAACCAGGGCAGATAGCCGGCCGCGATGCCGCAGGCGATCGCTCCCGCCCGCCAGTCGCGGCGGAACGCCCAGCGCCACAGGACGTACAGGATCGCGAAGCAGGCCGCCCACCACAGCAGCGGGGTGCCGATGGCGAGGACCTCGCGGGCGCACTTCCCGCCCGCGTCCGAGGGGCAGCCGGACTGGCCGGGGGAGGGGGACTCGTAGAAGTACGAGACCGGGCGGCCCACCACGATCCAGCTCCACGGGTTCGACTGGTACGTGTGCGGGGACGACAGGCCGACGTGGAAGAGGTAGACCTCGTGCTCGTAGTGCCACAGGCTGCGCAGCCAGTCCGGCAGGAACGTCCAGGTGCCCCCCTTGCCGTCCGTGGCCGCCCAGTTGCGGAAGTAGCCGCCCGAGCCGTCGGCGGGGGAGAGGATCCAGCCGATCCAGGAGGTCAGGTACACGACCAGCGCCACCGGGACCGTCGCCAGGAAGGTGATGCCGGTGTCGCGCTTGAGGACCGTCGCGTACGGGCGGCGGGCGCCCGCCACCCGGCGCGCACCCACGTCCCACAGCACCGCCATCACACAGAAGGCGGCCAGGATGTAGAGGCCGTTCCACTTGGTGCCGATGGCGAGGCCGAGCAGCGCGCCCGCCGCCCAGCGCCAGGGGCGCCACCCCAGCCGGGTGGTCTCGGCGGCGTACACGTCGGGACGCACCCGGCCGTCGGCGTCCGCAGGGAGCGCGGCCGCCAGTTTGGCGCGCGCCCGGTCGCGGTCGACGAGCAGACAGCCGAAGGCCGCGAGGACGAAGAACTCCAGGACGCCGTCGAGGAGCGAGGTGCGGCTCATCACGAACTGCAGCCCGTCCACCGCCATCAGCGCGCCCGCCAGGCAACCGAGGAAGGTCGAGCGGAACAGTCGGCGGCCGATGCGGCACAACAGCAGCACCGAGAGCGTGCCCAGCAGCGCCGTCATGAAGCGCCAGCCGAAGGGATCGAACCCGAAGATCAGCTCGCCGAGGCCGATGACGTACTTGCCGACCGGCGGATGCACCACGTACGCGGCGTCCGTGGGGATCGCCACATGGCCGTTGTGCTGAAGGATCAGGTCGTTGGCGTTCTTGGCCCAGTTCGACTCGTACCCGTTGTGGACGAGCGCCCAGGCGTCCTTGGCGTAGTACGTCTCGTCGAATATCACCGCCCTGGGACTGCCCAGGTTCCAGAACCGCATCAGCCCGGCCAGGAGCGTCACGAGCAGCGGGCCGCCCCAGGCCGACCAGCGCGTGAGGCGGTCGGCGACCTCCGCGCGCAGGCCGAGCACCGCCGGGATGCGCGGGCTGGGCTCGCTGTACGGCGGCACCAGCCGGTCGCGGACGTCGCCTCTCTCAGGCGCCGCGTATCCGAAACGGCGCAGCCGTTGCTGCCACGTCGGCCGCTGGTCTGCGGTGGCCTGGCCCTGCCGGGTGTCCGTGGAGGACGCGGTACTGGTCACCGCGCCATCGTAGGGAACACGTCTGTGTGAGTCCCGCGCATGGCGCCTGCGAGGATGGAAACGTGACAGTATCGCCCGGAACCCTGGTCCTCGCCGGCACCCCGATCGGGGACATCTCGGACGCGCCGCCCCGGCTCGCCGAGGAGCTGGCCACCGCCGATGTGATCGCCGCCGAGGACACCCGACGGCTGCGCCGCCTCACCCAGGCGCTGGGAGTGCAGCCGGCCGGGCGGGTGGTGTCCTATTTCGAGGGCAACGAGTCCGCCCGTACCCCGGAGCTGGTCGAAGCGCTGGTGGGCGGGGCTCGGGTGCTGCTCGTCACCGACGCGGGGATGCCCTCGGTGTCCGACCCCGGGTATCGGCTGGTCGCCGCCGCCGTGGAGAAGGACGTCCGGGTCACCGCCGTGCCCGGCCCCTCCGCCGTGCTCACCGCGCTCGCGCTGTCCGGGCTGCCCGTGGACCGTTTCTGCTTCGAGGGATTCCTGCCGCGCAAGGCGGGCGAGCGGCTGTCGCGGCTGCGTGACGTGGCCGGCGAGCGCCGCACCCTCGTCTACTTCGAGGCGCCGCACCGGCTCGAGGCCACCCTCGCCGCGATGGCCGAGGCGTTCGGCGCCGAACGCCGGGCCGCCGTCTGCCGTGAGCTCACCAAGACGTACGAGGAGGTCAGGCGCGGTCCGCTGGGTGAGCTGGCGGAGTGGGCCGCCGAGGGCGTCCGGGGCGAGATCACCGTCGTCGTGGAGGGGGCCGGCGAGCAGGCGGCCGGGGAGCTGGACGCCGCCGAGCTGGTGCGCCGGGTCCGGGTGCGCGAGGAGGCCGGGGAGCGCCGCAAGGAGGCGATCGCGGCGGTGGCCGCGGCGGCGGGCCTGCCGAAGCGTGAGGTCTTCGACGCGGTGGTGGCCGCGAAGAACGCCGACGGGGCGCGGTCCGCCCGGTGAGCCGTCGGCGCCCGGGTGCGGCCGAAGGCGGCGGGCCCGGGTGCTCGTACCCCCTCTGAGCAGGGGGCATCTCCCATGAGCGCACGCCCCATGGGCGGGCAAAGGGCTGTCGTGGAAGGCAAAGCCGTAACGCCGCCATCCGGGGCACTTGGGCAAGCAACGTCCAAATCGCCTCCAACACTCGACAGGCACTGATGCCTTTGCGCTGGTGGAGGCGTCCACTGGGGGCAGGGACGTACCCGTCCCTCGCCCGGCGTGGGGACCCGCGGGATTCAGGGGAAGCCCGCCCCACCGGGGCGCTTGTCCAGCGGACAAGAGGAGCTGGCATGAGTGAGATGGCAGGGCGGACCGGCCAGGACGAAGTGGCCGGTGGCCTCACCGGGCAGTACGACCGAGGTGCGGCGACCGCCGTCGTCCACGAGTCCTATTCCTTCGCCTGCATGCGATGCGGGCACGGCTGGGAGCAGTCGTACGAGATAGAGCACCACCTCGACGGCGACGGCAACGAGTTCGTCATATACGTGGCGGGCGGGCGCGTGGTGCCGTCGCCGCTGCGCCGTCCCGCCTGTGTGAACTGCGACAGCCCTGTGGTGCGCATCATGCGCCCGGGCCAGGTGTCCTCCGCGCAGAACTCGCTGCACCACCACCGCCCGGTGACGTCGGCCGCCGGGAAGGACCTCGACAAGCCCCGGACGGAGCCGGCGAAGCCCAAGGAGCAGCACCACTGGCATCTGTCGGACCTGCTCCACCCGTTTCACCACCGCAACGCGGGATGAGCCGAACCGCACGGCGGGACGAGCCGAACCGCAGGGGCGGGACGAGCCGCACCGCACGGCGGGGCGAGCGGGACCGCACGGCGGGGCGAGCGGGACCGCACGGCGGGATCGGACCGGCAGGCGGGCCTTTCCGGGGCGGCATGCCCCTTCCGTAGGATCGGGGCATGCCTTCCCCAGCGTCCGACAAGCACGCGCCGCCGCCGCTTCCCGAGCCCCTCGGCGTCTCCGTCGCCGACTCGCACACCCACCTCGACATGCAGTCCGGCACCGTCGAGGAGAGCCTCGCCAAGGCGGCGGCGGTCGGCGTGACGACGGTCGTCCAGGTCGGCTGCGATGTGCAGGGCTCGCGCTGGGCAGCCGAGACGGCCGCGGCGTACGACGCGGTGCACGCGGCGGTGGCCCTGCATCCGAACGAGGCCCCGCGCATCGTGCACGGAGACCCCGACGGCTGGTCCCGGCAGGGCGCGCGCGAGCCGGGCGGGGACGCCGCCCTGGACGAGGCGCTCGCCGAGATCGACCGCCTCGCCGCGCTGCCGCAGGTCAAGGGCGTCGGCGAGACCGGCCTCGACTACTTCCGCACCGGACCCGAGGGCAAGGCCGCCCAGGAGCGGTCCTTCCGCGCGCACATCGAGATCGCCAAGCGGCACGGCAAGGCGCTGGTCATCCACGACCGCGACGCCCACGCCGATGTGCTGCGCATCCTCAAGGAGGAGGGCGCGCCCGAGCGGACCGTCTTCCACTGCTACTCGGGCGACGCGGCGATGGCGGAGGTCTGCGCGCGTGCCGGGTACTTCATGTCGTTCGCCGGCAACGTGACCTTCAAGAACGCCCAGCCGCTGCGCGACGCGCTCGCCGTGGCCCCCCTGGACCTCGTCCTGGTGGAGACGGACGCGCCCTTCCTGACGCCCGCGCCGTACCGCGGACGGCCCAACGCGCCGTATCTCGTCCCGGTCACGGTCCGCGCGATGGCCGCGGTGCGCGGTATCGCGGACGACGAGCTGGCCTCTGCCCTCGCGGACAACACGGCACGCGCCTTCGGCTACTGACTTCGCCGCCCCCGGCGACGGCCTGCCGGGGGTGTGTACGGCCGCCGACCGTGGGCGTGTCGCGACACCGTGTGACGGCGTTGCTTTGGAGAGTGACGACCAGCCGCTACGTTGGTCGCCCGTTTCGGACCTTCTCTGGAGCGTGTCGTCGTGAGCAACCGGCAGTACCCGCCGTACGGGACGTACGGCCCGAAACCGGAGTACGAGGACCACGAGCCGTACGGCCGGATGTACCAGGACACCTACCGGCCCGCGTACGAGGCGCGGGTCCAGGCAGCGCGCGCCCGACAGGCCACGGGACCGCTGCTGCACCGGCCGACGGAGGCCGCCCCGCGCACCGGCGGCCGAGCCCCGGCCCGGCACGCGGCGCGCCGCCGGAAAGGCCGCGCGCGCACCCACTCCGTGCGCCGTCTCCTCCCGCAGGCCCTGGTGGTCGCCTTCCTCGCCGGAGGCACCACCGCGTTCATCGCCAAGGACAAGGCCATCGAACTGACCGTGGAGGGCAGGCACCGCACTCTGCACACGTTCGCCGACGACGTGGGCGAACTGCTCGCCCGGGAGGGGGTGGGGGTGGGGGCGCACGATGTCGTCGTGCCCTCGCCCGGCACACCGCTCACCAGCGGCGAAGAGGTCGCGGTGCACTACGGCCGGCCGGTGCGCCTCACCCTCGACGGGCACCGGCGGGTGGTGTGGACGACGGCGCGTACGGTGGACGGCGCGCTCGAGCAGCTCGGGGTGCGTGCCGAGGGCGCGTACCTATCGACCTCACGCTCCCTGCGGATCCATCGCGAAGGGCTCGCGCTGGACGTCCGCACCGAGCGCACCCTGACGGTCATGGCCGACGGGCGGCTGCGCACGCTCCGCACGAACGCGGCGACCGTCCGGGAGGCCCTCGAACGGGCCGGGATCACCTTGCGCGGCGAGGACACGACCTCCGTGGCGCCCGGCAGCTTCCCGGTCGACGGGCAGACGGTGACCGTGCTGCGGGTGCGGGGCTCCCGGGAGGTCCGCGAGGAGCCCATCCCGTTCCCCGTGCGCCGTACGCAGGACCCGACCCTGTTCCGGGGCACCGTGCTCGTGGCCCGCGCCGGGCAGCCGGGCACCCGCCGGGTGACCTACGCCCTGCGCTCCGTCAACGGCGTCCGGCAGCGGCCGCGCCGGGTCCGCGTCGAGGTGGTGCAGCGGCCCACCACCCAGCTGGTCCGGGTGGGCACCAGGGCGCGCCCGGAGTCGGTGGCGGGCGCGGAGCACCTCGACTGGGAGGGGCTCGCGTACTGCGAGTCCAGGGGCCGGCCGCGTGCGGTGGACGCGTCCGGCACCTACGGGGGTCTCTACCAGTTCGACCGGCGCACCTGGCGCAGTACCGGCGGCTCCGGCCGGCCGCAGGACGCCCCGGCGGAGGAGCAGACCTACCGCGCGAAGAAGCTGTATGTGCGCCAGGGGACCAGTCCCTGGCCGCATTGCGGGTCACGGCTGTACGGGTGAGCGGGGCGGGCGGGGCGGCGCGGGCACGGGCGCCCCGCGCCGCCCCGTACCCTTGGTCCGTGAACAGCTCCACCCCCGACGCCCTGCTGGGCCCCGCCGACGTCCGTGAGCTGGCGGCGGCCCTCGGCGTACGCCCCACCAAGCAGCGCGGCCAGAACTTCGTCATCGACGCCAACACCGTGCGGCGTATCGTGCGCACCGCCGATGTGCGGCCCGACGACGTGGTGGTGGAGGTGGGGCCCGGCCTCGGGTCCCTGACGCTGGCGCTGCTGGAGGTCGCCGAACGGGTCACCGCCGTCGAGATCGACGACGTGCTGGCGGGGGCACTGCCCGCGACCATCGCGGCGCGGATGCCCGGGCGCGCCGAGCGGTTCGCGCTGGTGCACTCCGACGCCCTGCACGTACGTGAGCTGCCGGGCCCCGCACCCACCGCGCTCGTCGCGAACCTGCCGTACAACGTCGCCGTCCCCGTGCTCCTGCACATGCTCGGCACGTTCCCGAGCATCCAGCGCACGCTGGTGATGGTGCAGTCCGAGGTCGCGGACCGGCTGGCCGCCACACCCGGCTCCAAGGTGTACGGGGTGCCGTCCGTGAAGGCCAACTGGTACGCCGACGTCAAGCGCGCCGGGGCCATCGGGCGCAATGTCTTCTGGCCCGCGCCCAACGTGGACAGTGGGCTCGTCTCGCTGGTCCGGCGGGCCGAGCCGGTCAAGACCACCGCGTCCAGGGCGGAGGTCTTCGCGCTGGTGGACGCGGCGTTCGCGCAGCGGCGCAAGACGCTGCGGGCGGCTCTCGCCGGATGGGCGGGTTCGGCCGCCGCGGCCGAGGCCGCGCTCGTCGCCGCCGGTATCTCGCCGCAGGCGCGCGGCGAGTCACTGACGATCGAGGACTTCGCGCGCATCGCCGAGGCCGCGGGACCGCGGGCGGCCCAGCACCGGACGGCCGCTGCGCGGCGGGCCGCATTCCGCACGGAGGAGTCCGAGTAAGTGAGCGTGACGGTACGCGTACCGGCCAAGGTCAACGTCCAGCTCGCGGTGGGCGCCGCCCGCCCCGACGGCTTCCACGACCTGGCCAACGTCTTCCTGGCGGTCGGCCTGTACGACGAGATCACGGTGACCCCGTCCGCCGGTGGGCCGCGCATCACCTGCTCCGGCCCGGACGCCGGCCAAGTGCCCCTGGACCGTACGAACCTGGCGGCCCGCGCGGCGCGCGCGCTCGCCGAGCGGTACGGCCGCACGGCGGATGTGCACCTCCACATCGCCAAGGACATCCCGGTCGCCGGCGGCATGGCGGGCGGCAGCGCGGACGGCGCCGGGGCGCTGGTGGCGTGCGACGCGCTGTGGGGAACGGGCGCCTCCCGGGAGGAACTCCTCGAGATCTGCGCCGAGTTGGGCAGCGATGTGCCGTTCAGTCTGGTGGGCGGGGCGGCGCTGGGCACCGGGCGGGGCGAGAAGCTCACGGCGCTGGAGGTCGGCGGGACGTTCCACTGGGTGTTCGCGATGGCCGGGCGGGGACTGTCCACGCCGGCGGTCTTCCGGGAGTTCGACCGGCTGAACGAGGGCGTACGGATTCCCGAGCCCGTCGCCTCGCGGGATCTGCTCGACGCACTGGCGAAGGGGGACGCGGACGCGCTCGCGGCCGCGGTCTCCAACGACCTCCAGCCGGCCGCGCTGTCCCTGTTCCCCGAGCTGGCGGACACGCTGGCCGCGGGGCGCGCGGCGGGGGCGCTGGCGGGACTGGTGTCGGGGTCGGGACCGACGACGGCGTTCCTCGCGAAGGACGCCTCCGCCGCGGCACGGATCGCGCGGGCGCTCATGGCGTCGGGCACCTGCCGGTCGGCGCGGGTGGCGTCGTCGCCGGCGCCGGGGGCGACCGTCGTCTGAGCCGGCTCGTCCGAGCCGGCCGTAGTGCGCGCTCGTACTCAGACGGCGGTTGAGTACGAGCACGCTGCCGCGGCACCCGGGCGCCGCGCGACCGTACCGGCATGAGACCCAGTGATCTCGCCGCCGCCACCCCGGAGTCCCGCGACCGGTTCGTCGATCTGCTGAGGGCCGGCTCGCTCGGCGTCGTCGTGCTCGGGCACTGGCTGATGGCGGCCGTGTCCATGGACCGCGACGGCCATGTGCAGGTGGGGAACCTGCTCGCCCTCCAGCCCGAACTCCAGCCGCTGACCTGGCTGTTCCAGGTCATGCCGGTGTTCTTCTACGTGGGCGGCTTCGCCCACGCCCTCTCCTGCCGTTCCGCCCGGCGCCGGACCCCCAAGGCGTACTCGGCCTTCCTGCGCGCCCGGCTGCGGCGGCTGCTGCGGCCGACGGTCGTGTTCATCGGGGTGTGGGGCGCCGCGGCCCTCGTCCTCCAACTGGCCGGAGCCGGTGGTGGATTGCTCGACACAGCGCTGCGGCTGGTGGCGCAGCCGCTGTGGTTCGTGGGGATCTATCTCGCGATGGTCGCCTTCACCCCGCCGCTGCTCCGGCTGCACGAACGCTGGGGGTGGGGCGCGTTCGGCGCGCTCGTCGCCGCCGCCGTGGCCGTCGACGTGCTCCGCTTCGGACTGGGCGTCCCCTACGTCGAGTTCCTGAACTTCGCCTTCGTCTGGCTCGCCATCCACCAGCTCGGATTCCTGCGCGCGGACGGCAGGATCCGCCGGCCGTACATCCTCGCCGGTGCCGGAGTCACGGGGGCCGTGCTGCTGGTCGTGTACGGGCCCTATCCGCTGTCCATGGTCGGGATGCCCGGCGAGAAGATCTCCAACATGGCGCCGCCGACCCTCGCGCTGCTGTGCCACGGGCTGTGGCTGGTCGGGGCGGTGGAGCTGCTGCGCGTCCCCGTCACACGGTGGCTGCGGCGCCCGCGGGTGTGGCGCGCGGTCGTCACGGCGGGTGGCGTCTCCATGACCGCCTTCCTGTGGCATCTCACGGCGATGCTCGGCGTCTACGGGGCGCTGCCGGCGGCGGGCGTGCGGCTCCCGGAACCCGGCTCGGGTACGTGGTGGCTGCAGGTACCATTGCGGATCACGGCCGCCGCGATGCTCACCGCGGTCCTGGTGGCCCTCTTCCGTACCTTCGAAAAACCCTCGGGCGTACGGGAGTCCAGTGCGCCGCGCGCCTGGGCGGGACCCGCTGCCGCGCTCGGCGTCACCCTGTCCTTGTTCGGGGTGCTGGGCCTGTCGATGGTCGGCTTCGGGGGACTCCTCGAAGGCCGTACGGCCCTGCTGATAGCCGTTCACGTGACCGCGCCCGCAGCCGTGACGATGACTCTCGCGGGGTGGCTGCTCGTGGAGCGGGCGGGGCGGGGGCGGGGTGGGGCCGCGTGAGGGCGGCCCGGGGGCTCAGAGGGTGTCGATGGCGGTCAGGTCGATGTCGATGGTGTACGGCTTGTCGACCTTGATCCGGTCGCGGTGCATGCCCATGTGCACATACGCCTTGGTGAGGTGATCCAGCTCGTACACGTGGACGACGGGCCTGCCGCTCGTCCCGTTCTGCTCGACCCGCCAGAAGTTCGGGATCCCCGCCGCGGCGTACTTCTGCGGTTTGGTCGTGCGGTCGCGGGATTCCGAGTCCGGGGACACCACCTCGATGGCCAGGAGCACGTCCTGTGCCTCATAGCTCGTCTGGTCCGGTCCCTTGACCGCGTCGGCCCGGATCACGCTCACGTCGGGTTCGGGGCCGTTGCGCACATCGAGGACGACGGTCATCTCCCGGCTGACCCGAAGTTCGGCGGGCAGGCCGTCGCGCAGGCTGCTGACCAGAAGGTCGACCATGTTGCCGTGGAAGCGGCGCTGCGGACTCACGAAGATCAGGCTCCCGTCGATCAACTCGGTGTGCGGCGGGAGATCGGGCAGTGTGAACAGGTCGTCCACGGTGTAACCGTCCATCGGCGGCATCGGCCAGCGAGACTGCTCGGTGGACTCGGCGGTCATGGTTCCTCCCATGGACGGGATCCTGCTGCCTGTCGTCCACGGTAGCCGCCGTTCCCCGATCACGTCACCACAAAGAGTGACGAGCCCTCGCGCGCCGTCACCCGCCCCGGAGGCCCTACGCTTGAAGGCTGACCGTCCCCCGTGCGCAGGAGTGAAATGGCCGTCAACCTGGTCAATGTCGAGAACATCAGCAAGGTGTACGGCACCCGTGCCCTGCTCGACGGTGTCTCACTCGGCGTGTCCGAAGGGGACCGCATCGGAGTCGTCGGACGCAACGGCGACGGCAAGACCACCCTGATCCGGATGCTCGCCAAGCTGGAGGAGGCCGACTCCGGCCGTGTCACCCACTCCGGCGGGCTGCACCTCGGCGTGCTCACCCAGCACGACTCCCTCGACCCCGCCGCCACCGTCCGGCACGAGGTCATCCGGGACATGGCCGACCACGAGTGGGCGGGCAACGCCAAGATCCGGGACGTGCTCACGGGACTGTTCGGCGGGCTCGACCTGCCCGGGTTCCCGAAGGGACTCGACACCGTCATCGGCCCCCTGTCCGGTGGTGAGCGGCGCCGTATCGCGCTCGCCAAGCTGCTCATCGCCGAGCAGGACCTGATCGTTCTCGACGAGCCCACCAACCACCTCGACGTAGAGGGCATCGCCTGGCTCGCGAACCACCTGCGCGAGCGCCGCTCCGCGCTGGTGTGCGTCACCCACGACCGGTGGTTCCTCGACCAGGTGTGCACCCGGATGTGGGACGTGCAGCGGGGCACGGTCCACGAGTACGAGGGCGGCTACTCCGACTATGTCTTCGCCCGTGCCGAGCGCGAGCGCATCGCCGCCTCGGAGGAGGCCAAGCGGCAGAACCTGGTCAGGAAGGAGCTGGCCTGGCTGCGGCGCGGCGCGCCCGCCAGGACCTCCAAGCCCCGCTTCCGGGTCGAGGCCGCCAACGAGCTGATCAAGGACGTGCCGCCGCCCCGGGACAGCAGCGAGCTGATGAAGTTCGCCTCCTCCCGGCTCGGGAAAACCGTCTTCGACGTCGAGGACATCACGGTGCAGGCCGGACCGAAGGTGCTGCTCAAGCACGTCACCTGGCAGCTCGGCCCCGGCGACCGCATCGGCCTGCTCGGGGTGAACGGCGCCGGCAAGACCTCCCTGCTGCGTGCGCTGGCCGACGCCGCGCGCAGCCAGGGGGAGACGCAGCCCGCCGGCGGCCGGATCGTCGTCGGCAAGACCGTCAAGCTCGCCTACCTGTCGCAGGAGGTCGCCGAACTGGACCCGAGCTGGCGCGTGCTGGAGGCCGTGCAGCGGGTGCGGGAGCGGGTCGACCTCGGCAAGGGGCGCGAGATGACCGCGGGGCAGCTGTGCGAGACCTTCGGCTTCACCAAGGAGAAGCAGTGGACGCCCGTGGGGGACCTCTCCGGCGGTGAGCGCCGGCGGCTGCAGCTGCTGCGGCTGCTCATGGACGAGCCGAACGTGCTGTTCCTCGACGAGCCCACCAACGACCTCGACATCGAGACCCTCACCCAGCTCGAGGACCTGCTCGACGGCTGGCCCGGCTCGATGATCGTGATCTCCCACGACCGGTTCTTCGTGGAGCGCACGACCGACAAGGTGTACGCCCTCCTCGGCGACTCCACGCTGCGGATGCTGCCGCGCGGCATCGACGAGTACCTGGAGCGGCGTCACCGCATGGAGGAAGCCGCCGCGGCCGCCGCTCCGGCGCCCGTGGCCGCGAAGACCTCCGTCTCGGCCGCCGACGCCCGTGCCGCCAAGAAGGAACTGCAGCGGATCGAGCGGCAGCTGGACAAGATCTCCGAGCGGGAGGCCAAGCTGCACGAGCAGATCGCCGAGCACGCGACGGACTTCGGGAAGGTGGCCGGTCTGGACGCCGAACTGCGGGCGCTCGCCGGCGAGCGGGAGGAGCTGGAGCTGCGCTGGCTGGAACTCGCCGAGGACGCGTAGGCGTTCGGCGGACGCTGCGCACGCGGCGGCCCTGCGCCGTACACCCCCTCGGGTGCGGCACCGGGGAGCGCGCGGGAGCTCTCGGGCGCTCTCGGTGAGGGCCTCGCTCCTGTTCAGGGGCGGGGCCCTGCACGTACCCCTCATCAGGCGCGAATAGGCGGGATTTCGGCAATCCGGGGCGCTTCTCACCAGTAGGGGAAGCGCAACGTCGAACAAGCGTGTAGCTTCCGGGGGCAGGGAGGGCGGGGGGTGCGCCGGGGGGCCTCTGTCCGTGCGGGCCAGTGGGCATCCATAGTGGGCATCCATGGGGGGGACTGGGGGGTTGCTCGATGGGAGTGCGGCTCATGGTGGTCGACGACCACCGACTGCTTGCCGAGGCACTGGCCTCGGCGCTGAAACTGCGGGGGCACCGGGTGCTCGCCGCGGCGGCACCCGCCGCGGGCGCGGCGGAACTGGTGATCACCAGGGCGCCCGAGGTGTGCCTGCTGGGCACGGCGACACCCGACGAGCCCGGGGCCTTCGACCCGGTGGTGCGCATCAAGCGGGAGCGTCCTCAGGTGGCGGTGCTGGTCCTCGGGCCGGTGCCGAACCCGCGGGGCATCGCCGCGGCCTTCGCCGCCGGCGCCTCGGGCTACGTACGCCACGACGAGCGGATCGAGGGCGTCGAGCGGGCGATCATGAAGGCGCGGGCGGGGGAGGCGGCGGTGGCGCCGCAGCTGTTGCAGGGCGCGTTCAGCGAGCTGCTCAACCCGGCGGCGCAGCCGGACGACGAGGGGCAGCGCCTGCTGCAGATGCTCACCCCGCGCGAGGTGGAGGTACTGGTGCGGGTCGCGGACGGCGAGGACACCCGGCTGATCGCGGCCGGCATGGGCATAGCCCCCTCCACGGCCCGCACCCATGTGCAGCGGGTTCTGATGAAACTGGGCGTCGGCTCCCGGCTGGAGGCGGCGGCCCTCGCTGCGCGCACCGGCCTGCTGGACCGCGCGGGCCCACGGCCGCCCGCCGCCTCACCGCGCACGGGCTCGGGGGCCCCTCAGTAGGGCGAGCCCTTCAGGAGGAGGGAAGAGCGGCGGGCCGGGGTCCCGAGGGGCCCCGGCCGCCCGTCCGTGTCACTCGGGCTTCTTCTCCGTCAGCGGCGGGGCCGGTGGGGCCGCCGGGCGCAGCAGGAGCCAGAGCAGGAAGAACAGGCCGAGCAGCAGCATGCCCAGGCCCGTCCACAGGTTGATGTTGACGCCCTGGGCCTTGGCGATCTCGGCGTCGGAGGCCGTGAAGCCCGCGATCATGACGATGATGCCGTAGATCACGAACAGGCCGCCGATGATGCGGCGCAGGTCGAAGATGCGGGCTGCGGTCGCGGACTGGGACTCCAGCTCGGTGACTTCGCGCTGGACCTCGTGCTCGGAGTACTCGGACATGGTTTCTCCATCCTCCCGCGGTCAGATCGAGAACGGGATGTAGCAGGCGGCGGCGAGGACGACCGCACCCCAGCCCAGCAGGGCCGGCTTGCGGTACCAGGCGTCGTCGCCCGCGGCGGGCGGCTCGGCCATGCCGGGGGACCTGGTGCCGTACACCAGTCCCTGGAGGCTCTCCTCCGGCTTGGGCGCGGTGAACAGCGACACCGCCACCATGACGACCGCGCCGGCCACGAAACCGGCGATCGCGGAGACGAAGTTGGCGCCCTGGTCGGAGGGAATGCCGATGATGCCGTTCTTGTAGATGACGAAGTAGTTCACCATCGCGGTCACCGTGCCGGCGAGCAGACCCCAGAAGCCGGACTTCGCGGACGCGCGCTTCCAGAACATGCCGACGATGAACACCACGAACATCGGTACGTTGAAGAAGGAGAACAGCGTCTGCAGGTAGCTCATGATGTTCGAGAACGACGACGCCAGGAACGCCGTGCCGATCGACGCGAGCACGCCGATCGCCGTGATGAGGCGGCCGAACCGCACGTAGTACAGGTCCTCGCGGTGCTTGACCGCGTACTTCGCCCAGATGTCGTTGGTGAACACCGTGTTGAAGGACGAGACGTTGGCCGCCATGCCGGCCATGAAGGCGGCGAGCAGTCCGGTCACCGCGATGCCGAGCACGCCGTTGGGCAGCAGCTCCTGCATCAGGTACGGGATGGCGTCGTTGTACTGGAGGCCGGAGCCGGGGGTGCCGAACTTGGGGACCAGGGCGGCGGCGACCAGACCGGGGATCATCACCAGAAACACGATGAAGATCTTCGGGTAGGCGGCGATCAGCGGGGTGCGCTGGGCGGCGGAGAGGTTCTTGGCGGACAGGGCGCGCTGTACCTCGGCGAAGTTGGTCGTCCAGTAGCCGAAGGACAGGACGAAGCCGAGGCCGAGGACGATCGTGAGCCAGTTCGCGCCCAGCGGGTTGGCGTGGCCGATGCCGGTGCCGCCCCATGCGGTGACGAAGTCGTGGCCGTGCGTCGCGCCGAGCTTGTCGGTCAGTCCGCCCCAGCCTCCGGCCTTCCTCAGGCCGAGCACGGTGATGGGGATGAGGGCCGCGAGGATGACGAAGAACTGCAGCACCTCGTTGTAGATCGCGGACGACAGGCCGCCGAGGGTGATGTAGGCGAGGACGAAGAAGCCGGCGACCACGATCGCCACCCACTGGGGCCAGCCGAGCAGTGCCTCGACGACGATCGCGAGCGCGTAGAGGTTCACACCGGCGATGAGGATGGCGGCGAAGGCGAACAGGACGGAACTGAGCAGATGGGCCGACCTGTCGAAGCGGAGCAGCAGGAACTCGGGGACCGAGCGGACCTTGGAGCCGTAGTAGAAGGGCATCATCACCAGGCCCAGGAACACCATGGCCGGGATGGCGCCGATCCAGTACCAGTGCACCGTGTAGGCGCCGTACTGGGCGCTGTTGGCGGCCATGCCGAGGATCTCGGTGGCCGCCAGGTTCGCCGAGATGAACGCCAGGCCGGTGATCCAGGCGGGCAGGGAGCGCCCGGAGAGGAAGAAGTCGAGGCTGGTCTTCACGGAGCGGCGGGCGGCGAAGCCGATGCCCAGGACGACGGCGAAGTAGATCCCGAGGATCGTGTAGTCGAGGCCGTTGGTCGGCAGCCGTAGACCGGCTGCCAGAACGGTGGGGCCGACGGCCGGGTATGTGGGGGTCAGCATGATCACTCGCTTCGTTGCGTGAACCAATCAGTGCGGAACCTACGCCTCGGCATTCGATTTCTGAACACTTCTGATGATGCCCTTTGTTGGATTGTGATGTTGACTGCCGTGGTGGGTCGTGGTTTGTTGTGTTGGGTTATGTTCGAAGGTGCATCCTGAGTGGATGGCGAGTCCGGCAGTGCAGCAGAAAGGCAAGGCGTCGTGAAGAAGACCTCGACCCGGCTGGCCGACGGTCGCGAGCTCATCTACTACGACCTGCACGACGACGCCGTACGCGACGCGATGGACCGCCGGCCGCTGGAGCGGACCGTCACGACCTCCGAGATCCGCCGCGACCCGCTGCTCGGCGACTCCGTCGCCGTCGCCTCCCACCGCCAGGGGCGCACCTACCTGCCGCCCGCCGACGAGTGCCCCCTGTGCCCCTCCCGGGGGGACCGGCTGAGCGAGATCCCGGACTCCTCCTACGACGTCGTCGTCTTCGAGAACCGCTTCCCCTCGCTCGCCGGCGACTCCGGACGCTGCGAGGTCGTCTGCTTCACCTCCGACCACAACGCCTCCTTCGCCGACCTGACCGAACAGCAGGCGCGGCTGGTCCTGGACGCCTGGACCGACCGCACCGCGGAGCTGTCCCACCTGCCCGCCGTCGAGCAGGTCTTCTGCTTCGAGAACCGCGGCCGCGAGATCGGCGTGACCCTCGGTCACCCGCACGGCCAGATCTACGCATACCCCTTCACCACCCCGCGCACCGCCCTCATGCTGCGTTCGCTCGCGGCGCACAAGGAGGCAACCGGCGGCGAGAACCTGTTCGACGCCGTGCTGGAGCGCGAGCTGGCCGACGAGCGGGTCGTCCTGCGGGGTGAGCACTGGGCCGCCTTCGTTCCCTACGCCGCGCACTGGCCGTACGAGGTTCACCTCTATCCTCGGCGCCGCGTCCCCGACCTGCTCGCGCTGGACGAGGCCGCCCGCACAGAGTTCCCCCAGGTCTATCTGGAACTCTTGAAGCGCTTCGACCGGATCTTCGGCGACCGGGAGGCTCCGACGCCCTACATCGCCGCCTGGCACCAGGCGCCGTTCGGTGCGAGAAAGGGCGAGGAGGGCGCAGCCGTCAACCGTGACGACTTCGCGCTCCACCTCGAGCTTTTCACCATTCGCCGCACTTCGGGCAAGCTGAAGTTTCTCGCGGGTTCCGAGTCCGGCATGAACGTGTTCATCAACGACGTGCCGCCGGAAGCCGCGGCCCAGCGACTGCGAGAGGTAGCAAGTTCATGAGCGGGAAGTACCTGGTCACCGGTGGCGCGGGCTATGTGGGCAGCGTGGTCGCGCAGCACCTGCTGGAAGCCGGCCACGAGGTCGTCGTCCTCGACAACCTCTCCACCGGCTTCCGCGAGGGCGTACCGGCGGGCGCTTCCTTCGTCGAGGGCGACATCCGCGACGCCGCCAAGTGGCTGGACCCCTCCTTCGACGCGGTCCTGCACTTCGCCGCGTTCTCGCAGGTCGGCGAGTCGGTCGTGAAGCCCGAGAAGTACTGGGACAACAACGTCGGCGGCACGATGGCACTGCTCGGCGCGATGCGCGAGACGGGCGTGCGCAAGCTCGTCTTCTCCTCCACCGCCGCGACCTACGGCGAGCCGGTCAGCACCCCGATCACCGAGACCGACCCGACCGCGCCGACCTCCCCCTACGGCGCCTCCAAGCTCGCCGTCGACCACATGATCAGCGGCGAGGCGGCCGCGCACGGCCTGGGCGCGGTGTCCCTGCGCTACTTCAACGTCGCGGGCGCCTACGGCAGCTGCGGTGAGCGGCACGACCCGGAGTCCCACCTGATCCCGCTCGTCCTGCAGGTCGCGCAGGGCAGGCGGGAGGCCATCTCGGTGTTCGGCGACGACTACCCGACGCCGGACGGCACCTGCGTCCGCGACTACATCCACGTCGCGGACCTCGCGGAGGCCCACCTGCTGGCCCTGGACGCCGCCACCCCCGGCGAGCACCTGATCTGCAACCTCGGCAACGGCAACGGCTTCTCGGTGCGGGAGGTCATCGAGACCGTGCGCCGGGTCACCGGCCACCCGATCCCGGAGGTCGTGGCTCCGCGCCGGGGCGGCGACCCGGCGGTCCTGGTCGCCTCCGCGGCCACGGCCCGTGAGCGGCTGGGCTGGAACCCGTCCCGGGCGGACCTCGCGGGCATCGTCGCGGACGCCTGGCAGTTCGCGCAGAGCATCGCAAGGGGGCAGTAGGTGGGCGTACGCGAGGGGTTCACGCAGCTGTACGGGACGGCTCCCGAGGGCGTCTGGGCGGCACCGGGCAGGGTCAACCTGATCGGCGAGTACACGGACTTCAACGAAGGGTTCGTGATGCCGTTCGCCTTGCCGCACACGGCAGTCGCCGCGGTCTCCCGCCGCACCGACGGCGTGCTGCGACTGCACTCGGCGGACATCGAGGGCCCGGTCGTCGAACTGCACGTCGACGAGCTCCGGCCGCGGACGGACACCGGCTGGGCCGCCTACCCGGCGGGTGTCGTCTGGGTGCTGCGCGCGGCGGGCCACCCGGTCACCGGCGCCGACCTCCATCTGTCCTCCACGGTGCCGACGGGCGCGGGGCTGTCCTCGTCGGCGGCGCTGGAGGTGGTCACCGCCCTCGCGCTCGACGACCTCTACGGGCTCGGCCTGACCCGCCCCGAGCTGGCGGAGCTCGCCCAGCGCGCCGAGAACGACTTCGTGGGCGTGCCGTGCGGCGTCATGGACCAGATGGCGTCGGCCTGCTCCACACAGGGCCACGCCCTGCACCTCGACTGCCGTGACCTGTCCCTGCGTCAGATCCCCTTCGACCTCGCCGCCCAGGGCCTCGCGCTGCTCGTCGTCGACACCCGGGTGAAGCATGCGCTGGGCGACGGGGCGTACGCCGAGCGGCGCGAGGGGTGCGAGGAGGGCGCACGGCAGCTCGGCGTCTCCCATTTGCGGGACATCGCGTACGAGGACCTTCAGGATGCGCTCACGCGCCTGTCGGACGAGCGGGTGCGCCGCTATGTGCGCCATGTGGTCTCGGACGACCACCGTGTCGACCGGGTCGTCGCCCTGCTGGACGCGGGCGAGGTCCGGGCGATCGGGCCCCTGCTGACGGAGGGTCATCTCTCTCTGCGGGACGACCTGCGCATCTCCTGCCCGGAGCTGGACCTGGTGGTGGACACGGCGAACGCGTCCGGCGCACTGGGTGCCCGGATGACGGGCGGCGGCTTCGGCGGCTCGGCGATCGTCCTGGCGGAGGCCGCCGACGCGGACACGGTCACGAAGGCGATCGAGGAGGCTTTCGGTGCCGCCGGTTTCACGGCCCCCCGGGTGTTCCCGGCGGTGCCGTCGGCAGGGGCCCGCCGGCTCGGCTGAGCTTCTTGGTCAGCGTGTACTCCGTGATCCCCGGCGGATAGTCGGGGATCACGCACACCACCTCGTAACCCTGCTTCCGGTAGAAATCGGGGGCCTGGAAGTCCCATGTCTCCAGGCGCGCGGCCAGGCAGCCGCGCTCCTCGCGCGCGACACGCTCCGCCTGAGCGAGCAGACGCGTGCCGAGGCCCGTACCGCGGTGGCGCTCGTCCACCCACAGATAGGCCACGTGCAGCCAGCTCGCCCAGGTGTAGCCGACCAGTCCGCCCGCCAGATCCCCTGCCGCGTCGAACGCCCAGACGTGCAGTGGGACTTCGCGCTCCCCCGGTGTCCCACGCAGCGCGCGCAGCACCGGTGAGGCCGCTGTATTCGCCTCCAGCAGCCGAGAGCGGAGCAGATCGCGCCGCTCCTTGTCGACTTCTGTCTCCATACGAAACATGCGGCACACCATAAACGCCCTGGCCAACCAGTTCTGCAAAATTCCTTCCGCTCCGGGCCGACGGCCCTACCCTGTGAACAGCGCCGGTGGGGGCCGGTGCTGATCAGGGGGCGAAACAGTCGGGTACGACGCTCGGGGTGGGGTAGCTGTTCCAGCACGGCGGCGGCCGTGTGGCTGCGGTGCCCCGTCCCAGGCGGAAAACCGGGGAGCATTCCGGGCGCTGTACTCGCGCCGGTCGTCCCCCGAGCAGTGGGGGTTTCAGTGGTGCGCATCCGAGTCCTGGTCGTCGACGACCACCGCATCTTCGCCGAGTCGCTCGCGGCCGCCCTGGCCGCCGAGCCCGATGTCGAGGTGTCCGCGGCCGGCAGTGGTCCGGCCGCTCTGCGCTGCCTGGACCGCGCGGCCGCGGAGGGCCGCAGGTTCGACGTGATGCTCGTCGACGCGGACCTCGGCGGCAACCTTCCGGGCTCGCGTCCGGCGGTCCCCGTCCAGGAGGCCAACGAGGACGGGCTCGTCGACGGCATCTCACTCGTCGCCGGTGTCCGCTCCGGACAGCCCGGCGTGCGGATCGTCGTGCTCGCCGAGAAGGACGACCCGCGCCGGGCCGCCGTCGCCCTTCAGGCGGGCGCCTCCGGCTGGGTCGCCAAGGACTGTTCGCTGTCCCGGCTGCTCACCGTCATCCGGGGCGTGCTGCGCGACGAGACGCATCTTCCGCCCGCCCTGCTCACCGGTGTCCTGCGCGAGCTGACCGCGGCCCGCAAGCACCGCACCGAGAGCGAGCGTCTGGTGGAGTCCCTGACACCCCGGGAGCGCGAAGTACTGCGGTGTATGGTCGCCGGGCTCGGCCGCAAGGCCGTCGCCGAGCGGCTGTTCCTGTCCCCGCACACCGTCCGCACCCATATGCAGAACGTGCTGGGGAAGCTGGGCGTCCACTCCACCCTCGCCGCCGTCGCCCTCGCCCGCCGTGCCGGGGTCGGGCCGGTCGACCTAGCCGGGGATGTTGTCGAACGGGGCGGTCAGCTGGCGTAGCAGCGCGGCCAGTTCACCGCGCTGGGCCGAGCTCAGCTCCGACAGGATCGCGCGCTCCTGGTCGAGCAGTCCGGCCAGCGCCTGGTCCGCCCGGTCCCGGCCCTCGTCGGTGAGGCGCACCAGTACGCCCCGGCGGTCGCTGGGGTCGGGCAGCCGCTCGACCAGGCCCTTCTTCGCCAGGCGGTCGATGCGGTTGGTCATCGTGCCCGAGGTGACCAGTGTCTGGGTCAGCAGCTGCCCGGGGGAGAGCTGATAGGGGGTGCCGGCCCGGCGGAGCGCGGTGAGAACGTCGAACTCCCAGGGCTCCAGGCTGTGCTCGGAGAATGCCAGCCGGCGCGCACGGTCCAGGTGCCGGGCCAGCCTGCTCACCCGGCTGAGGACCTCGAGCGGTTCCACGTCGAGGTCCGGGCGCTCCCGGCGCCATGCCGCGACCAGCCGATCGACCTCGTCCTCCATGACGATCAGTGTAGTGGTTGTGTCGACATGAAGTCTCTTGACATTGAGTCTCTTGACGTCGAGAGAGTCTCGATACGAAGATGACCCTGCGCACGGAGGCGTCGTCAAACGGGGGCGACGCCTCCGGCGCGGACGTCGAGCCGTCGCCACGAGGAGGCCTCGCCATGCCCGCCGCACCCGCCTGGGACCCCGCTCAGTACCTGCGCCACGCAGATCACCGCGCCCGCCCCTTCGTCGACCTGCTCGCCCGCGTCCCCATGTTGCCCGACAGCCCGCCCCGCATCGCCGACCTCGGCTGCGGCCCCGGCAACGTCACCGTCCTGCTCGCCGACCGCTGGCCCGCCGCCCACATCACCGGCTACGACAACTCGCCGGAGATGCTCGACCGGGCCCACACCCACCATGAAGGCCCCACCGCGGACGGGGGTACCTCCCTGTTCGAGCGAAGCCGGGAACTTGGGGGAGGCCGCCTCGACTTCGCCCACGCCGACGCCCGCACCTGGACGCCCGCGGAGCCGTACGACCTGATCATCAGCAACGCCACCCTGCAATGGGTGCCCGGACACACCGCACGCTTCCCCGACTGGGTGGACGCGCTGAAGCCGGGCGGCACCTTCGCCTTCCAGGTGCCCGGAAACTTCGACTCCCCCAGCCACCGCCTGATGAGGGAGCTCGCCCACTCGGCCCGCTGGAAGGACCGCCTCGCCGGCACCCTGCGCCATGACGACGCCGTGCTCACCCCCGGGGCCTACCTGGAGCAGCTCACCGCCCTCGGCTGCACCGCCGACGTCTGGGAGACGACGTACCTGCATCTGCTTCAGGGCGAGGACCCGGTCCTGGACTGGGTGAAGGGCACCGGGCTACGGCCGGTCCTCACCGAGCTGGGCGAGGAGGCGGAGGAGTTCCTCACCGACTACCGCGCCGCGCTGCGGGAGGCGTATCCGGCGACCGGGCATGGCACGGTCTTCCCGTTCCGCCGTATCTTCGCCGTCGCCACGAAGGGCGCCTGAGCCGTGCTGGCCGCCGTCGACCACGTCCAGCTGGCCGCCCCGCCCGGCTCCGAGGACCTGCTGCGGGCGTACTACGTGGACGTCCTCGGCATGACCGAGATCCCGAAGCCGCCTGTCCTGGCCGCACGCGGCGGCTGCTGGTTCCAGGCCGGGGACGTGCAGCTGCACCTGGGCATCGAGGAGGATTTCCGGCCCGCGAGGAAGGCGCACCCGGGGCTGCGGGTGAGTGCCATCGCGGCGTACGCCGCCCGGCTCGCCTGGCGTGGAGCGGCGGTGACCTGGGACGACGACCTGCCGGGGCACCGGCGCTTCTACTCGGAGGATCCGGTGGGGAACCGCTTGGAGTTCCTGGAGCCGGTGGCTACAGACGCCTGAGAGCGTCCAGCGTGATGTCCGCGGCTCAGCTCTTGCGATGACCTATCAGCCGAGGCTTCGGCTCCAGACCGTCCAGACCGTGCCACGCCAGGTTCACCAGATGCGCCGCCACCTCGGCCTTCTTCGGCCGGCGCACATCCAGCCACCACTGGCCCGTCAGCGCTACCATGCCCACCAGTGCCTGCGCGTACAGCGGGGCCAGCTTCGGGTCGAAGCCTCGGCTCTTGAACTCGCGGCCCAGGATGTCCTCCACCTGGGTGGCGATGTCCGAGATCAGCGAGGCGAAGGAACCCGTCGACTGCGGGATCGGCGAGTCACGGACCAGGATGCGGAACCCGTCCGTGTACTCCTCGATGTAGTCCAGCAGCGCGAACGCCGCCTGCTCGCACAGCTCCCGCGGATGCCCCGCCGTCAGCGAACTCGTCACCATGTCCAGCAGGCGCCGCATCTCGCGGTCCACCACCACCGCGTACAGGCCCTCCTTGCCGCCGAAGTGCTCGTACACCACCGGCTTGGAGACGCCTGCCTTCGCCGCGATCTCCTCCACCGACGTGCCCTCGAACCCCTTCGCGGCGAACAGTGTGCGACCGATCTCCAGCAGCTGCTGGCGGCGCTCCGCCCCGGTCATCCGGGTGCGGCGGGTCCGCCGCGGCTTGTCGGTGCTGGGAGTGCTGGAGGAGTCGGTCGCCACGTTGTCAATCATGCCGTGCCGGCGGTCGCCTTCCCGCGCCGGGAGCCGTTCCCGTCGGAGCTGCGGCGGGAATCGATACGCGAGCGTGACGGCCAGCGCACGTCGTACGCCCAGCCCAGCTGCTCGAACCAGCGGATGATCCGCGCCGAGGAGTCCAGCTGGCCCCGCTCCACCCCGTGCCGCGCCGACGTCGGATCCGCGTGGTGCAGGTTGTGCCACGACTCGCCGCACGACAGGACCGCCAGCCACCACACGTTCCCCGACCGGTCCCGCGACTTGAACGGGCGCTTGCCGACCGCGTGACAGATGGAGTTGATCGACCAGGTCACATGGTGCAGCAGCGCCACCCGGACTAGGGAACCCCAGAACAACGCCGTGAACGCGCCCCACCAGGACATCGTCACCAGACCGCCGATCAGCGGCGGCAGCAGCAGCGACACCCCCGTCCACAGCACGAACTGGCGGGAGATCGTCCGCAGCACCGGGTCCTTGATCAGGTCCGGCGCGTACTTGTCCTGCGGCGTCTGCTCCTCGTCGAACATCCAGCCGACGTGAGCCCACCACAGACCCTTCATCAGCGCGGGCACCGTCTCCCCGTAACGCCACGGAGAGTGAGGATCGCCCTCCGCGTCCGAGAACTTGTGGTGCTTGCGATGATCGGCGACCCAGCGCACCAGCGGCCCCTCCACGGCCATCGACCCGGCGATCGCCAGAGCGATCTTCAGGGGCCGCTTCGCCTTGAACGAGCCATGGGTGAAGTGGCGGTGGAAACCGATCGTGATGCCATGACAGCCCAGGTAGTAGAAGAAGACCAGCAGGCCCAGATCGAGCCAGCTCACACCCCATCCCCAGGCCAGCGGCACCGCCGCGACAAGCGCCAGGAAGGGGACGGTGATGAACAGCAACAGGGTGATCTGCTCGATCGAGCGCTTCTGCTCGCCACCCAGCGTCGCCGAGGGCAGCGCGGTGTCGTCGTTCGCCTCCGGGGCGTCTTCGATCACATCGGAGCTTGTGGTCATGGGGCGTCCCCTGTGGGGTCGAGGGTTGAGACGGGTGGCCCGGGATACGGACCGAGAGTGCTCCCCGGAACTTACGGGAGACCTTACGCTTCCGTAACCTACGGCATCGTAAGTATGGCAGTGCATCGCCCGGCGGCAAGAGCCCCGGAGCCTGCGCGTCAGCGTGGACACCTATCCTTGGAGTCGGTCGGACAGCGCGGTCCGCTCTGTTTTCTTCCCGGATGCCCGGCCCGTATGCGGCACCCGCCGCGCGGCACCGCTCCGGGTCCCCTCCCAGATGAGCTTCAACACTGCAAGGAGCCGCACCTGTGAGCAGTGCCGACGACCAGACCACGACGACCAGCAGCGAGCTGCGCGCCGACATCCGCCGACTGGGTGATCTGCTCGGCGAGACCCTCGTCCGGCAGGAGGGCCCCGAGCTCCTCGAACTGGTCGAGCGAGTCCGCCGGCTGACCCGCGAGGACGGGGAAGCCGCCGCGGAACTGCTGCGCGGCACCGAACTGGAGACCGCCGCCAAGCTGGTGCGCGCCTTCTCCACCTACTTCCACCTGGCGAACGTCACCGAGCAGGTGCACCGCGGCCGCGAACTGCGCGCCAAGCGCGCCGCCGAGGGCGGGCTCCTCGCCCGCACCGCCGACCGGCTCAAGGACGCCGACGCCGAGCACCTCCGCGACACCGTCCGCCATCTCAACGTCCGCCCCGTCTTCACCGCGCACCCCACCGAGGCCGCGCGCCGCTCCGTTCTCAACAAGCTCCGGCGCATCGCCGCTCTCCTGGACACCCCGGTCCTGGTCAGCGACCGCCGCCGCCACGACACCCGGCTCGCCGAGAACATCGACCTCGTCTGGCAGACCGACGAACTCAGAGTCGTCCGCCCGGAGCCCGCCGACGAGGCCCGCAACGCCATCTACTACCTGGACGAACTGCACGCCGGCGCCGTCGGCGACGTCCTGGAGGACCTCACCGCCGAACTGGAGCGCGTCGGCGTCAAGCTGCCCGACGGCACCCGCCCGCTCACCTTCGGCACCTGGATCGGCGGCGACCGCGACGGCAACCCCAACGTGACCCCCGAGGTCACCTGGGAGGTGCTGATCCTCCAGCACGAGCACGGCATCAACGACGCGCTGGAGATGATCGACGAGCTGCGCGGACTGCTCTCGCAGTCCATCCGCTACACCGGCGCCACCGAGGAACTCCTCGAGTCCCTCAAGGCCGACCTGGACCGGCTGCCCGGCATCAGCCCCCGCTACAAACGCCTCAACGCCGAGGAGCCCTACCGCCTCAAGGCGACCTGCATCCGCCAGAAGCTCGTCAACACCAAGAAGCGCCTGGCCAAGGGCACCGCACACCAGCCCGGACGGGACTACCTCGGCACCGCCGAGCTGCTGCACGACCTGAGGGTCATCCAGACCTCCCTGCGCGCCCACCGCGGCCACCTCTTCGCCGACGGCCACCTCGCCCGCACCATCCGCACCCTCGCCGCCTTCGGCCTCCAGCTCGCCACCATGGACGTCCGCGAGCACGCCGACGCCCACCACCACGCCCTCGGCCAGCTCTTCGACCGGCTCGGCGAGGAATCCTGGCGCTACGAGGACATGCCCCGCGAGTACCGGCACAAGCTGCTCGCCAAGGAACTGCGCTCGCGGCGGCCCCTCGCCCCCACCCCGGCCCCCCTCGACGCGGCCGGCGCCAAGACCCTCGGCGTCTTCGAGACGGTCAAGCGGGCCCTGGACGTCTTCGGCCCCGAGGTCGTCGAGTCCTACATCATCTCCATGTGCCAGGGCGCCGACGACGTGTTCGCCGCCGCCGTCCTCGCCCGCGAGGCCGGCCTCGTCGACCTGCACGCCGGCTGGGCGAAGATCGGCATCGTCCCGCTCCTGGAGACCACCGACGAGCTCAAGGCCGCCGACACCATCCTCGAGGACATGCTCGCCGACCCCTCCTACCGCCGCCTCGTCGCCCTGCGCGGCGACGTCCAGGAGGTCATGCTCGGCTACAGCGACTCCTCCAAGTTCGGCGGCATCACCACCTCCCAGTGGGAGATCCACCGCGCCCAGCGCCGCCTGCGCGACGTCGCCCACCGCTACGGCGTACGCCTGCGGCTCTTCCACGGCCGCGGCGGCACCGTCGGCCGCGGCGGCGGCCCCACCCACGACGCGATCCTCGCCCAGCCCTGGGGCACCCTCGAAGGCGAGATCAAGGTCACCGAACAGGGCGAGGTCATCTCCGACAAGTACCTCATCCCCTCCCTCGCCCGCGAGAACCTCGAACTCACCGTGGCCGCCACCCTCCAGGCATCCGCGCTGCACACGGCCCCCCGCCAGTCCGACGAGGCCCTCGCCCGCTGGGACGCCGCCATGGACGTCGTCTCCGACGCCGCCCACACCGCCTACCGCAGGCTCGTCGAGGACCCCGACCTGCCCGCCTACTTCTTCGCCTCCACCCCCGTCGACCAGCTCGCCGACCTCCACCTCGGCTCCCGTCCCTCCCGCCGCCCGGACTCCGGCGCCGGCCTCGACGGACTGCGCGCCATCCCGTGGGTGTTCGGCTGGACCCAGTCCCGCCAGATCGTCCCCGGCTGGTACGGCGTCGGCTCCGGCCTCAAGGCGCTGCGCGAGGCCGGCCTCGACACCGTGCTCGACGAGATGCACGAACAGTGGCACTTCTTCCGCAACTTCGTCTCCAACGTCGAGATGACCCTCGCCAAGACCGACCTGCGGATCGCGCGCCACTACGTGGACACCCTCGTACCCGACGAACTCAAGCACGTCTTCGAGACGATCCAGGCCGAACACGAGCTGACCGTCCGCGAGGTCCTGCGGATCACCGGCGAGAGCGACCTGCTGGACGCCCAGCCCGTCCTCAAGCAGACCTTCGCCATCCGCGACGCCTACCTGGACCCGATCTCCTACCTCCAGGTCGCCCTGCTCAAGCGCCAGCGCGACGCCGCCGCAGGCGGCGCCGAACCCGACCCGCTGCTCTCCCGCGCCCTGCTGCTGACGGTCAACGGTGTGGCGGCCGGCCTGCGCAACACCGGCTGACACCCCTGCGAACACGGCAGTGCCCCCGAGCCCCGCACGGGCCCGGGGGCACTGCCGTGCCGTACGTCAGCCCCGGCCGGCCGCCCTGCGGCGCACCACTAGGTAACCGCCCGCGGCGACCAGCGCCGCCGCGGCCCCCGCCAGCGCACCCACCGGGGCACTGCTGCCGGTCTCGGCGAGATCGCCGCCACCGCCCTGAGGCGACGGGGACGACGACGCCGCGGCGCCCGCGCCGGGCGACGCGGAGGACGCCGCGCCGGGCGACGCGTCAGGCGACGGCCCGCCGGACACCGGGGCGGACGGCGCCGCGCTCGCGGACGCGCCGGGGCCCGGCCCCTTGGCGTCACCGCAGTCCGTCCAGAACACCTTGTGCTTGGCGGCGCCCTTCTCACCGTCGAAGTTCCAGAACAGCTTGTAGTGCCCGTCGGGCAGCGACAGGTCCTGGGTACGGCCGTGGCCCCCGGAGTCCAGGGTGAGGACACCGGACTTCACCGTCTCGCCCTTGGTGGCGGCGGTCGGAGCCCAGGCCTCGATGTGCCAGTCGACCTGCTGGACGCCGTCGAACCCGAAGGCGTCCAGGTAGAACGTGCAGACGTGCGGTTCGTTACGGCGCAGCTCCTCGCCGGTCGAGGCGTCATGGATCTTCACCGTGCCGTTGTCGCCCGGCGCCGTCGCATGGGCAAGGGGAGCGGACAGCAGGGCCGCTGAGGCGGCGGCGACGAAAGCGCCGGCGCGCATGAGGGTACGCATGGGCAGTCCATCTTCGAGAAAGGTCGACGGAAGATGTGGAGGGGGCGGCTCAGCTTCCGGTCCAGACCGACCACGGGTCAATCACGAACGCACAACATACAGACCTTCCACAGAAGTGGAATTCGCCCGAACAACCTCAGAGCACCACGAAGGCGGCTGTCAGCAGCGCGATCCCCACCCCCGCCAGCAGCCACGCCGCACGCACCAGCCGCAGCCCGCCCGCCACCACGACCGACGCCAGCAGCAGCGCCCCGCCCAGCGGAATCCACGCATACAGGATCCCCGCCGGACCCGACCGCACGACGTCGTCCGAATCCGGCTTCACCACCACGGTGTACGTCCGCCCCTGCTGCACCGCGACCGTCTTCGGGATCACAACGCTCGCGCGCCGCCTCGCCCCGGACGACAGAGGAGTGAACGGACCACTGCACGTGTCCTCCCCGCACCGGGTCACCTCGACCGTGCCCCGCTCACGGCCCTTGGTCAGCATCACGTACTGCGCGGTGCCCCAGGAACCCCAGACGCCGGCGATCAGGATCAGCGCGGCGACCGTACCCATCGCCGCGAACCGCCCGAAGCGCAGCACCGCGACCGAGCCCCGGCTGGAGGAGACGGCAGAAGGCATGGCCGCGATCCTTGGCCATGCCCCTGCGCCCGGTCAACTCCGGCCCCGCCCGGCGGCCCGACAAGTCAGGAGTTGTACGTGCTTTGCGCCCGCTCAAGCCCCTCGATCACCAGACACTCCACCGCGTCCGCCGCACGGTCCACGAAGTAGTCCAGCTCCTTGCGCTCCGCCGACGAGAAGTCCTTCAGCACGAAATCCGCGACCTGCATACGCCCCGGAGGCCGGCCGATCCCGAACCGCACCCGGTGATAGTCCGCACCCATCGCCTTGGTGATCGACTTCAGCCCGTTGTGCCCGTTGTCGCCGCCACCCAGCTTCAGCCGCAGCGTCCCGTAGTCGATGTCCAGCTCGTCGTGCACCGCCACGATGTTCGCCACCGGCACCTTGTAGAAGTCCCGCAGGGCGTTCACCGGACCACCCGACAGATTCATATACGACATCGGCTTCGCCAGGACCACCCGACGGTTCCCCGGACCAGGCGGACCGATCCGCCCCTCCACGACCTGCGCCTGCGCCTTGCCCGCCCGCTTGAACTTCCCCCCGATCCGCTCCGCCAGCAGATCGGCCACCATGAACCCGACATTGTGCCGGTTCATCGCGTAACCGGGCCCCGGATTGCCGAGGCCCACAACCAGCCAGGGACCGCCCGCGTCGGTCGTCACGTCCATGTCTCCTTGATACGCGCCAGCCGCTGCCCCTCCCGGGAACAGCGGCTGACAAAACGATGACGGTGAGGATCAGGCCTCGGCGGCCTCTTCGCCCTCGGCCTCGCCCGCCGGCGCCTCCTCGGCCTGCGCGGCCAGGACCTGCAGCACGACCGCGTCCTCGTCGACGGCCAGCGTCACACCGCTCGGCAGAGCGACGTCCTTGGCGTGGACCGAGGCACCGGCCGCCAGTCCCTCGACGGAGACCGTGAACGACTCGGGGATGTGCGTGGCCTCGGCCTCGACCGGCAGCGCCGGCAGCACGTGCTCCAGCAGGTTGCCGCCCGGCGCCAGCTCACCCTCGGCCTGCACCGGCACCTCGACGGTGACCTTCTCGCCGCGCTTCACCAGCTGCAGGTCGACGTGCTCCAGGAAGCCCTTCAGCGGGTCCCGCTGCACGGCCTTCGGAATCGCCAGTTCGCTGGTCTTGCCGTCGATGTCCAGCGAGATCAGGACGTTCGGCGTACGCAGCGCCAGCAGCAGGTCGTGACCCGGCAGCGTCAGGTGCAGCGGCTGCGAACCGTGCCCGTAGAGCACACCCGGAACCTTGCTCTCACGGCGGATACGACGCGCGGCACCCTTGCCGAACTCGGTGCGCGTCTGGGCGGCGATCTTCACCTCGGACATCTTCACTCCTCGTAGAAATTCAGTGAACGGACGTGGTCACCCGGCCACGAACGGCCTGCTACGAAGAGCGCGTCGATTACGGACCGCCGTACGCATGAGTACGGCCTCCCTCGCCGAGCAACTCGAGCAGTCTACTCGGAGGGGAGGCCGCACCCAAAAGGATCACCAGCCGGACACCGTCACCAGCCGGACACCATCACCGGCCGAGCGGCGTCACCGCTCGTTCGCCGTCGCATCACTGCTCGTCGAACAGGCTCGTCACCGAGCCGTCCTCGAACACCTCGCGCACCGCACTCGCGATCGTCGGCGCGATGGACAGCACCGTGATCTTGTCCAGCTCCAGCTCGCCCGGCGTCGGCAGCGTGTTCGTGAACACGAACTCACTCACCTGCGAGTTCTTCAGACGGTCCGCCGCCGGACCGGACAGCACACCGTGCGTGGCCGTCACGATCACGTCCTCCGCGCCATGGGCGAACAGCGCGTCCGCAGCCGCGCAGATCGTGCCACCCGTGTCGATCATGTCGTCGACCAGAACACAGATCCGGCCCTTCACATCACCGACGACCTCGTGCACCGTCACCTGGTTCGCCACGTCCTTGTCACGCCGCTTGTGCACGATGGCCAGCGGCGCACCCAGACGGTCGCACCAACGGTCGGCGACCCGCACCCGGCCCGCGTCCGGCGACACCACGGTCAGCTTCGCGCGGTCCACCTTCTGACCCACGTAGTCCGCCAGCAGCGGCAGCGCGAACAGGTGATCCACCGGCCCGTCGAAGAAACCCTGGATCTGGTCCGTGTGCAGATCCACCGTGAGGATGCGGTCCGCACCCGCGGTCTTCATCAGGTCCGCGATCAGACGCGCCGAAATCGGTTCACGTCCCCGGTGCTTCTTGTCCTGCCGCGCGTAACCGTAGAAGGGCACAATCACCGTGATGGAACGGGCCGACGCGCGCTTCAGCGCGTCGATCATGATCAGCTGCTCCATGATCCACTTGTTGATCGGAGCCGTGTGGCTCTGGATCAGGAAGCAGTCGGCACCACGCGCCGACTCCTGATAGCGGACGTAGATCTCACCGTTCGCGAAGTCGAAGGCCTTCGTCGGGACGACCCCGACACCCAGCTGGTGGGCGACCTCCTCGGCAAGCTCGGGGTGGGCGCGGCCGGAGAAGAACATCAACTTCTTCTGGCCGGTCGTCTTGATCCCGGTCACGACACTGTCTCCTCAGAGGTGTTCTCAGCTCGGCGCCAAGGGGTCTCGCAGCCCGCCTCCGCGGAATGCGAGCGGCCGTCTCGGCTGGTAGGGGTGCGCGTGTGCACTTATCACGGTACGCCGTGTCAGACGCACCTGTTTCCGCTCAGTCTTCGCCATCCGGCTCCCGGGAAGCCGCCTCGGCCGCCTTCGCGGCCGCGCTCCCCGGACGCTTGCGAGCCACCCAACCCTCGATATTCCGCTGCTGACCACGGGCCACGGCCAGCGAACCGGGCGGCACATCCTTCGTGATCACGGACCCTGCCGCGGTGTACGCACCGTCCCCGACCGTGACAGGAGCCACAAACATGTTGTCCGAACCGGTACGGCAGTGCGACCCCACCGTGGTGTGGTGTTTGTCCTGTCCGTCATAGTTCACGAACACGCTCGCCGCGCCGATGTTCGTGTACTCACCGATCGTCGCGTCGCCCACGTACGACAGATGCGGCACCTTCGTGCCCTCGCCGATGGAGGCGTTCTTGGTCTCCACATACGTACCGACCTTGGACTTGACCCCCAGACGCGTACCGGGCCGGAGATACGCGTACGGGCCCACCGACGCCTGCGGCCCCACGACCGCACCGTCGGAGACGCTGTTGTCCACCCGCGCCCCCGCACCCACCCGGGTGTCCTTCAACCGCGAGTTGGGCCCGACCTCGGCCCCCTCGCCGATGTGCGTGGCCCCGGTCAGCTGAGTCCCCGGCTGCACCACCGCGTCCTGCTCGAAGGTGACCGTCACGTCGACCCACGTGGTCGCCGGGTCGACGATCGTGACCCCGGCCAGCATCGCCTCGGTCAGCAGCCGGTCGTTGAGGATGCGGCGGGCCTCGGCCAGCTGCACCCGGTTGTTGATGCCGGCGATCTCCCGGTGGTCGCCCGCCACGGACGCGCCGACCCGGTGCCCGGCCGACCGCAGGATGCCCAGCACATCCGTCAGGTACTCCTCACCCTGGCTGTTGTCGGTCCTGACCTTCTTCAGGGCCTCGGCGAGGAGCTGCCCGTCGAAGGCGAACACCCCGGAGTTGATCTCACGGATCGCGCGCTGGGCGTCGGAGGCGTCCTTGTGCTCGACGATGGCGGTGACGGCACCGGTGCCGTCCCGGACGATACGGCCGTAGCCGGTGGCGTCGGGGACCTCCGCGGTGAGCACCGTGACGGCGTTGCCGTCCTCGTGGTGCGTGCCGGCCAGGCGGCGGAGCGTTTCACCGGTGAGCAGCGGGGTGTCTCCGCACACGACGACCACGGTTCCGTCGACGGACCCGCCCAGCTCTTCCAGGGCCATCCGGACGGCGTGGCCGGTGCCGTTCTGCTCGGCCTGGACGGCCGTGCGGACACCCGGGTCGATCTCGGCGAGATGGGCGCCGACCTTCTCCCGGGCGTGGCCCACGACGACGACGAGGTTCTCGGGCTTCAACTCGCGCGCGGCGGCGAGCACATGCCCGACGAGGGAACGGCCGCAGATGTCGTGCAGAACCTTGGGTGTGGCCGACTTCATACGGGTGCCCTCACCCGCTGCGAGAACGACGACGGCGGCCGGGCGGATGGCGCTCACGGGGATGCCCTTCGGCTTCATGGGGTGGGGTGGACATCCGCAGGATACCGGGGTGTTCCTGGGCGGACATGAGAGCGGGCCCTGACGGTGCTGTCAGGGCCCGGAATCGAGGTCTTGCGTACCGGCTCCCGGAGAAGGATTCGAACCCTCATTCAACGGACCAAAACCGTTTGTCCTACCCTTAGACGATCCGGGATAATGTGCGCGCTATGCCCGATTTGATTGATCAGCTTCGCGTGCGGACTCCACTATGCCGTACCAGGCGCCCTCGATGCGACGGTACAAGTCGGCACCCCTGAGGACTTTGATGACGAGACACCCGCGATAGGAATCGCCCACGTTCTTGCGGACGGTCTTGGGGTTGTGCCGCTTGAGGGTGGTCTTATTGAACGAGGAGCGGGTGGCGCCGACCAGGTCGGCCCAGTACTGCTCCGCGGCCGTGACGTCGGCCGCCTCGTGGATCATGACCGTGTACCGCAGGCGATCGCGCTCCACGCCCAGCAGGTCGAGCCAAGCGAGGAAGACCTGGATCATTCCAGGGTCGCTGTTGACGAAGGTGACGTTCTCTCGGCGGGCGTAGGGCTTGTCCTTGCCGCCCTCGGCCCAGTACAGGCTCACGCCCACCAGAAACAGTTCGCGAGGCGAAAGCTCGCCGATCGACTGCTTGGCCGCCTCCTTGGTCCGCTGTCGCTCCTCGTCTCGGATGCGCAGCCTCTCCTCCCAGCCGCGCCGGGCGATTGCTGCAGCCTCCTGGGGGCTGCGCTTCCGCTCGGGTTTCGGGAGATCCCGTACCCACAACGAGATCGAACTTTTCGAGCACCCCAGCTCCGCCTCGATCCGGTCGTACGTCCAGCCCTGGAGCCGTAGCTCCCGCGCCCTCGCCCGCAGGTCGTCCTTCGCGTTCGGGCGCTTCGTCCAGGCCGGTGGGGGCTCGCCTTTCACCAGCTGGTTGAGGATGTCGTTGTTGAAGATCTTCAGCTTGTCGCGGATCTGCCGAAGGCTGTAGCCGGCCCGGCGCAGCGCCACCGCGCGCTCCTTGAGGCCCTCGAAGTCCGCGTACTTGCCTGCCGCGTGTGCCATAGGCATAAGCTCCGGCGGAATCCGGGCTTCCGGGGTCGAACGGTGTGCGATTCAGCAGTTCGAGGGATTCCGGACGGTTTCGCTTCTGTTCGATTACGGAGTGTGGTGTGACGCGGCCGTGGAAACTCCCCGGAAAACCCCCGCCGCGCGCCCGTAGGCTGGTGCCATGACCAGGACGGGGGAAGTCCGCATGGGGGCCGGGGAAGGCCCCTGGTGGTGGGCGCGGTGGCGCAGTGCCGTGCTCGATATCTCGCTCGCCGCGCTGTCCGCCGTGGAGTGTGCGGTCGAGGGGATCCAGTTCTCGCGGGACGCCGGCCTGCCCGTCCCCGTGGGGATGGTGTTCGGGCTGTTCACCGGTGTGACCCTGCTGCTCAGGCGCCGGTGGCCGATCGCCGTCGTGCTGGTGTCCATCGCGATCACGCCCGCTCAGATGGGGTTCCTGATGGGCGTGGTGGGGCTGTACACCCTGGCCGCCTCGGAGCTGCCCCGGCGGATCACCGCCGCCCTCGCGGGGATGTCGTTCGCCGGGATGTTCATCGTGACGTATGTGCGGGCTCATCAGGGGTTGGTCCGGGGGGATCTGTCGATCGCCGGGGGGTTCATCCCCTTCCTGTCCGTCACGACGGCGCTGGGCATGACGGCCCCGCCGGTTCTGCTGGGGCTCTACATCGGTGCCCGGCGGCGGCTGATGGAGAGCCTGCGGGAGCGGGCCGACTCGCTGGAGCGGGAGCTGATGCTGCTCGCGGAGCGGGCGGAGGAGCGGGCCGAGTGGGCGCGTAACGAGGAGCGGACCCGGATCGCCCGGGAGATGCACGACGTGGTGGCGCACCGGGTGAGTCTCATGGTCGTGCACGCCGCCGCGCTGCAGGCGGTGGCGCGGAAGGATCCCGAGAAGGCGGTCAGGAACGCCGCGCTGGTGGGGGACATGGGGCGGCAGGCGCTGACCGAGTTGCGGGAGATGCTCGGGGTGCTGCGGACGGCGGAGGGGGCCGTGGGACGGCCTGCCCGGTCCGCGGTGCCTTTGGCGGCCGTGGGGGCGGCGGCCGCGGCGGCGTCGCGGGTCGTCGTGGACTCCTCCGAGGGGCCGTGCCTGGCGGAGCTGGAGGAGCTGATCGGGCAGTCGGCCGCGGCCGGGATGGTCGTGAACCTGTCGGTCGAGGGCGAGGCGCGGTCGTATGCGCGTGAGGTCGAGCAGACCGCGTACCGGGTGGTGCAGGAGGCGCTGACCAACGTGCACAAGCATGCGGCGGGCGCGAAGACGCATGTACGGCTCGCGCATCGTGCGGCGGAGATCGCGATGCAGGTGGAGAACGAGCCGCCGCCGGAGCCGGGGTCGGCTCGGGAGGCGCGGCTGCCCAGTGGGGGCAATGGCCTGGTGGGGATGAAGGAGCGGGTCAGCGCGCTGGGCGGGGTGTTCGTGTCGGGGCCGACGGATGCGGGTGGCTTCCGGGTGTCGGCGGTGATTCCGGCCCAGGCGGCGTAGCGAGGGCGCGGGCTCCTACGGCCGGTCGCGGTGCCGGTCGTGCCGGTCGGCGTGGGCCTTCGGCGTCACCGTCACCGTCACCCGGCGGTGAGCCGGACCGGCTCGATGCCCGTCAGCAGGGTGGTGAGGCCGTGGTCGATGTCGGGGCCCAGGTACCAGTCGCCGGTGTGGTCGAGGGCGTAGACGCGGCCTTCGGTGTCGATGGCGAGCAGGGTGCGGCTGTCGGATTCCTCACCGAGTGGGCAGACGTCGGTGTCGAGGGCGCGGCCGAGGTCGCCGAGGGTGCGGGCCATGTGGAGGCCGTGCAGGGGGCTCAGGTGGAGGGTGGCGGGGGAGAGCTGGCGGCCGGGGCCCTGTGCGGTGATGCGGAGGTCGCCGAATTCCGCCCATGCCTCGACGGCCGCGGGGAACACCGTGTGCCGGTGGCCCGCCGGGGAGGTGTGGTCGCGCAGGGTGTCGGCCCAGATTTCCGCCTGTCTTATGTTCCAGCGGCCGGGTTGCCAGCCGGCGGCGCGCAGTGCGGCGTCCACGGGGACGGGGAAGCGTGTGCTTGAGGAGCGGTCGGTGTGCATCTGCCCTTCGTTCGTCAGGTGCCGTGGACCGGCGTGCGTGCGCCGTCGTGCGGTGTGTTGTGTGCGGCGGTGGCGTGTGGCGTGCTGTGTGTGACGTGGCCTGTCGTGTGTGACTTGTGGTGTGCGGTGGTTCGGGGTCGGGGGGAGGTCAGCCCTGCGCCGCGGGGTCGACGATGCGTACGCCGAAGTGGTTGCTGAGTGCGGTGCAGGCGCGGCAGGGCGCGGCGAAGCTGCCATGCAGGGGGTCGCCGTCCTCGCGGATGCGGCGGGCGGTGAGTTTGGCCTGCTTGAGGGCCTTGCGTGCCTCGCCGTTCGTCATCGGTTTGCGGGAGGCGCGTTTGCTGCGGGCGGCGTCGGCGGCGGTGATGTGGCGGGAGATGAGGATCGCCTCGGCGCACCGCCCGGTGAAACGGTCGCGCTGGCCGCTGGTGAGGCTGTCGAGGAAGTCCTGGACGAGCGGGTGCAGGGCGGGTGGCTGGTCGCCGCGTGCGGCGGTGCCGGTGAGGGTGGCGCCGCGGACGGAGAGGGCGGCGGCGACGGTGGGGAGTATGCCGTCGCGGCGGTGACGGAGGGTGGGGACGGGGGCCGACCCGGTGGCGCTCCAGCCGATGCGTGGGTCGTCCGACGTGTCTGTTTGTGTGGCGTTCATGGGTCGTCTTCCCCTCCCTTGCATCCCCCGGGCGGGACACAGACTGCCAAATGCCGTGGCCGGTGCGGAAGCTGGGGCGCCGCGACACGCCAGGGCTTCGGCTTACGGTCACGTCCGTGTGACGGCTGGTCACGGTACCGGGCGGGCGGTCGGCCGGGGTGCCACCGGTGGCCCGGTGACCTGTGTCGTCGTACCGCATAGGCTGTCGACGTCCGCCAACGACACCGCCGTACAGGCCAGACAGATCGCCGCAGGGGGAACCGTCATGACGACAGGTCGGCTCGGGCTGGGGGTACCTCCCGGCCGCCAGGCCGGAGCACCCGCCGCGCCGCCCAACGCGGCGTACGCGGGCCAGCTCGTGCACTTTCCGGACCCGGTCCGGGCCGCTCGTCATCCGGGCGGGGTGCGCGTGGACGAGTACGGCTACCCGGACTTCTCGCCCTACGCCCGTGCGGCAGCGGAGATCGCGGAGCCGCCGGAGGGTTTCGGTGTGGACGAGTTGCGGCTGACCGACTACGTGTCGGCGAACGCGGCGCTGGCGGCGTCGGGGCACGAGTTGTGGGACACGGTTCCGGCGGTGGCGACGCCGCACGGCTGGACGTGGCACCACGTCCGCGGGTCGCGTCGGCTGGAGCTGGTTCCGGTCGAGGTGAAGGCGTTGCTGCGGCACCACGGCGGGATCGCGACGGCGGGTGTCGACCAGGGCAAGCGGGGGACGCGGCCGTTGCAGGAGACGAGGCCGGCGCACTTCGGGCTGCCGAAGTCCTCGGTCGCGGTGACGGAGCAGCAGGTTCAGGGCGTCGAGGAGGATCTGGGGTACCGGCTGCCGGGTGCGTACCGGTCGTTCCTGAAGGCTGCGGGTGGCTGTGCGCCGGTGGGCGTGGCGCTGGACGCGGAGTTGGGGCTGCTGGTCGACCAGCCGTTCTTCACGGTGCGGGACGAGGCGGCGGTCAACGACCTGGTGTATGTGAACAAATGCCTGCGGGACCATCTGACGAAGGACTATCTGGGCGTCGGTTTTGTGCAGGGCGGTCTGCTGGCCGTGAAGGTGAAGGGTGACCGGGTCGGCTCGGTCTGGTTCTGTGCGTACGACGACGCGCGTGATGTGGATGCGTCGTGGACGCCGGCCGAGCGGGCGGAGCGGCTGTTGCTGCCGTGTGGGGACGACTTCGACGCGTTCCTGGCCCGGCTCGCGGGCAGTCCGCCGGAGTTGGGGACCGTGGCGAATCTGATGGTGGACGGCGGGTTCGCGCGTGTGGTGCCGGTGTCGTCGGCGTCCGGGGCAGGGGAGTGAGTTCGGGCGATGGTGACGTTCGCGCAGGCGCAGGAGCGCGCGGAAGAGTGGATCAACGGGGACGTTCCGTCGTATCAGCATCGTGAGGTGCGGGTACGGGAGTTCGGGCTCGGGTTCGTGGTGTGGGCGGAGGACCGGGCCGAGGGGCCGCGGTCGGACGGGGGCGCGCAGCGGCTCGTCATCGCCCGTGACAGCGGTGAGGCGACGCTGTGGCCGGGGCTGCCGGTGGGTGAGGTGATCCGTCGTTACGAGGAGGAGTACGGGGTGAGGGAGGCGCCGGCTCGGCAGGCGCCGGCGCCCGCTGCCCGAGGCGATCTGAACCAGACGTCGTTCCTGTTGAGCCCGCCGGAGTGGCTCCAGGAGGAGGCGGACCGGCGGGGGGCTCCGGATCGGCCGCAGGGTGGCGGGGTGCCGTCCGCGCCGCCGTCCGGGGCGACCGCGGGGGCGCCGGGCGGCGTCGGCTCTTCTCCGGGCGCGGCTGCCGGGAGTGCGCCGGTTGCGGCTGCCGGGAATGCGCCGGTTGCGGCTGCCGGGAATGCGCCGGTTGCGGCTGCCGGGAATGCGCCGATCGCGGCTGCCGCCGCCGCTTCCGGGCCCTCGGTGGCTTCCGGCTCCTCGGAAGCCTCGGGGGCTGGTGTCCCGGGGGTCTCGGGTACGACGTCTGTGCCGGCGTGGCCCGCGGCCGGGGGCGGGGACGAGGTGCGGGACGCGGTGCCCGGCGTGCCCGAGGGGGCGACGCCGTGGGCGGGGACCGACACCAACGCCGACGGGGGCGAGGACCGTTCGGTGCCGCTTCCGGCGACCGTGATCGCGCCGCCGCTGAGCGACGCCGACGACGGTACGCCGCCGGGCGCGTCGGCGCCGGACGCGAAGATCACGCTGCAGGGCGGGCCGGGTGTGCCTCAGGGTGTGCCCGGGCCGGGTGTGCCTCAGGGCGGGCCGGGTGTGCCGCACGGCGGGCCGGGTGTGCCGCAAGGCGGGCCGGGTGTGCCGCAGGGGCCGCCTCCGCCTCCCGGACCGCCGCCGCCGGGTGGCCCGCAGCCTCCCGGTGTGCCCCAGGCTCCAGGTGTGCCGCAGATGCCGAACGTGCCGCAGGCTCCAGGTGTGCCGCAGATGCCGAACGTGCCGCAGGCTCCAGGTGTGCCGCAGATCCCGAACGTGCCGCAGGCTCCGGACGGTTCGTCCGGGCCGGGTCGGCGGCTCGCGCCGAACGCCGAGGACATCGCCGACGCGGCGACCAGCAAGGCGGCTCCGCCGCGGGCCGCGCGCGCGGGTGGTGCGCCGCCTCCGCCGGGCGCTCCTGGCGTGCCCGGGGCGCGGCCGGGCGCGACGCCTCAGCCCTCGGCGCCGGGCGCTCCGGGGGGCGGCTACGTGCCCACGCAGCTCGTCTCGCAGCTCGGCCCGGAGGGCCCCGGTGCCCCGGTGGCCCCGGGCACTCCGCCGCCGGGTGCGCCGCAGCCGCCTGCCGGTACGCCGGGTGGTGTGCACCACGCGGCCACGATGCTCGCCGGTCCGCCCGTCGGTCCGGGCGTGCCCCCGGGCACTCCGAGCGCGCCCAACCCTCCGGGCCCGCCGAACCGTCCGGGCGTGCCGGGTGCTCCCTCGGCTCCCGGTGTCCCGGCCGCTTCCGGGATCCCGGCTGCCCCCGGCGCTCCGGGTGCCCCTGGTGTCCCGGCTGCCCCCGGTGCCGTGCACCACGCCGAGACCGTGCTGGCCGGACCGCCTGTGGGAGGTCCGGGGGTGCCCCCGCCGCCCGGTGTTCCGGGTGCGGCGCCTGCCGATCCGGGGCCGGTGCCCGGGCAGCAGCCGTCGTACGGTTATCCGCAGAGTGTGCCGACGGTCGGCCCCGGCTATCAGGCCGTGCTGCGTTACCGCGCTCCGGACGGCTCCGAGCAGCAGCTGATCCGGCGTTCGGCGCCGGGCACCCCGCACCCGGAGTGGCAGATCTTCCACGAGCTGCGCGGCCTGAACGTTCCGCCGGACCAGGTGCTCGAGCTGCACACGGAGCTGGAGTCGTGCGAGCTGCCGGGTGCCTACTGCGCGCGGATGATCCGGGAGAACTGGCCGCAGGCCCGGATCGCCAGCATCGCCCCGTACGGGACCGACCATGCCTCGCGTCAGCAGGGTATGCAGCAACTGCTCGCTCATCAGGGTGAGTTGCACCAGGTCGCGGATGGCCCTGCGCGCCCGGGTCCGGTGCGTGCGCCACTGCCGCCGGTGCAGCCCGCGCCGCCGATCCCGCCGGAGGGCATCGCGCAGGAGATGGCCGCCGCCTTCGGGCCGGGGGTCTTCCGGTTCGAGCAGGCCGCGGTCTCCCGGCAGGGCGTGCCGCCGATCGTGGCGCAGCTTCTGGTGGTGGCGGGGCTGCCGGTCGACATGGGTCCGTTCTTCTGGGCGCAGGCCCAGCCGGGCCGTCCGGTGCCGACGCTGGCCGAACTGGCGCAGGAGCGCGGGCTGCAGCCGGCCGCGGACGCGGGCTCGTACCTCGTCCTCGGCAGCGACTTCGGCAAGGCGATCTGTGTGCAGTACGGCACGGCGAACATCGTCGCGGTTCCCGTGGAGGCCGGGCCCGGCGGTGTTTCCGCACCGCCGCAGTACGTGAACACGGGGCTGCCCGAGTTCGTGCGCTGTCTGGCGCTGCTCGGCCGGATGTGGCGGCTGAGGTACGGGCTCAACCAGGAGCAGGCGGGCCGCTGGACCGTCGACTTCCAGGCGCAGCTGGCCTCCCTCGATCCGGCGGCGCTCGGTTCGCCGGACAGCTGGTGGTCGGTGCTGCTCGAGCAGATGTGGGACGGTCTGCTGTGACAATCCACCGCTGACGCTCCGTCAAGGGCCGGGCCCGGTCGCCGTACTCCTTCGTGCGACCGGGTCCGGCCCTTTTCTGTTCCCCCTTTCGGGCCGGTTCGGGGTTCGCCTCGGGTTCGCCTCTGCTTCCGTTCGTGTGTCCGTGTGCACGTGGAGCGGTTGTTGTGCCGTGTGCGCGCCGTGGTGTGCGACGGCGTGCGGGGCCTGCGGTGCGACCGCGCGCGCGATACCCCGCGTGCACCTCGTGACCCATCCCTGTCCATTGCTTATGCGCGGAGTGTCGTGTTATGAACACTTCCGTCTGATCCATAAGGATGTGCGCGAATCGTCGCTTCCTGTGGGTCAGGTGGAGAGGGGTTCCACGATGAGCAGCGCATCGGGGTCGCCGCACGGCTTTGTGTCCGTGCGGCGCGGCTACCGTCCCGACCAGGCCGACGCGTATACCGCGGCCCTCTCGCGGGAACGTGACGGCGCCTGGGAGCGCGCCGCCCGGCTGACCGTGCTGGCCAAGGACATGGAGGCCCAACTGGCGCGGCTGCACGAGACGGTGGCGCAGCTGCCCCCGCAGACCTATGAGGCCCTCGGTGACGGGGCCCGTCGGGTGTTCGGCCTGGCGCAGGAGGAGGCCCAGGCCGTACGCGAGGGTGCCCGGCGGGACGCGGCGCGGCTGGTCGCGGAGGCGGAGGAGGAGGGGCGGCGGGTGCGGGAGGCCGCGCAGGCGTACGCCGACGAGGTGCGGGGGGAGGCCGAGGAGCGGATCCGTACCCGGCTGCTGGCGGCCCGTGCCGAGGCCGACGACGTACGGGTCACGGCGCGGCGCGAGGTCAAGGAGGGGCGCGCGGAGGCGCTCGCCGCGTTGCGGGAGGTGCGTCAGCGTACCGAGGCCCTGCTCGTCGAGCAGGAGCGGGAGCAGGCCGAGCTGTGGGAGGCCGAGGAGCGCGCGGAGGCCGAGCGGCTGGCGCAGATGGAGGCGTCGGAGGCGGAGCGGGTGGCGCAGGCGGAGGCCGCTTTGGCGGAGGCGGAACGGGCGCTCGCCGAGGCCGGGGAGTCGGCGCGGCGGGTGCAGCGGGACGCCCAGGCACGTGCCGCGGAGCTGGTCGCCGAGGCGCGGCTGCGGGAGGACCGGATCGCGCGGGAGACGGAGAGGGTGCTGCGGGAGCACGGCGAGGCGTGGGACCGTGTGCAGGCCCAGATGGACCATGTGCGCAACAGCCTCGCCATGCTGACGGGCCGGGCTCCCGCGGAGCGGGAGGCCCCTTGAGGGCCCGCGAGGACCCTGCGGGGGCCGTCTCGCCCGCTCGGTGATCTACCCGTTTCTGCGGACCGCCCCCGCCAGGATCCACCCCTCCACCGCCTCGTACTGCCGGCGCTGCTCGGCGGCCTGGTGGCGGCCGGAGGCGATCGTGCCCAGCCAGCCGTAGGCGAAGCCCAGTGGGATGGAGACCAGGCCGGTGGTGGTGAACGGGAACCAGTTGAAGTCGGCTTCGGGGAAGGCCGAGGCGGGTGAGCCTGACACCAGGTTGGTGCCGGTCATCAGGACGAGGACCGTCAGCGTGCCGCCGATCAGCGTGCACAGCAGTCCGCTCCGGGTGTAGCGGCGCCAGAAGAGGCCGTACACGAGGGCCGGTGCGATCGCGGACGCGCCGATACAGAAGGAGAGCGTCACCAGCGGCTGGAGGCTGCGGTGCTGGACGAGGGTGGCGAGCAGGATCGCCGAGACGCCGACCACCAGCGCGGACACACGTGCCAGGGCCATCTCGCGGCGCGGCGGCATCTCCTGCACCCGGGCGGCGAACACGTCGTGCGCCAGGGAGTTGGCGCAGGCGAGGATCATCCCGGCGACGGAGGCCAGCAGGGTCAGGAAGACCGCCGTGGCGACCGCGGTGAACAGCACCGTCCCCGCGGTGGACACGGTCGGCCCGAAAGCGGCCCGGGTGCCCAGCAGATAGGCGGTGTTGCCCTGGGGGTCGGCCGACGCGATGGTCTTGCGCCCGATCAGAGCGGTCGCGCCGAATCCGACCACGGTGATGACCGGCACGAACAGGGCCACCGAGGGCACCGCCCAGGACAGTGAGCGGCGCACCTGCCGGGCGCTGTTCGCCGTGTACATCCGCATGGTGATGTGCGGCAGGCAGGCGCCGCCGAGCACCACCGTCAGCTCCGAGGTGATCATGTCGAGGCGGGGGGCCGGTCCGTCCGCGAACTCCAGGCCCGAGTGCAGGAAGGCGCTGCCGACACCGCTGTTGCCGGCGGCGGCCGTGAGCAGCGCGCCCGGGTCCCAGTCGAAGCGGCGCAGGACCAGTGCGGCGACGGCGAAGCCGGTGCCGAGCAGCATCACGATCTTCATGATCTGGATGAGGGCGGTGCCCTTCATACCGCCGATGGCCGCGTAACTGATCATCAGGGCGCCGAGGCCGATGATGCAGCCGGTCTTCAGGGAGTCGCCGGAGAACCCGAGGAGGAACGCCAGCAGGTCGCCGGTGCCGGCGAGTTGGACGAGCATCATCGGCAGCAGCGCGGCGAGGGTCACCCCGCAGGCGGCCATGCGCACCGCCCGCCCGGGCATACGGCGCGCCAGCACATCGCCCATGGTGAACCGGCCCGCGTTGCGCAGGGGTTCGGCCAGCAGGAACATCAGCAGCATCAGCGACAGCGCCGTGCTCAGCGCGAGGACGACGCCGTCGTAGCCGGTGAGCGCGATGATCCCGCTGGTGCCGAGCACGGTCGCGGCGGAGATGTAGTCCCCGGCGATGGCGAGGCCGTTGCGCATCGGGGACAGGGAGTTGTAGCCGGTGTAGAACTCGTCGAGGTCGTCGCGATCGGGTCCGGTCATCACGCACAGCAGGAGCGTGATCGTGGCGACGGTGGTGAACGCGACCAGCGACATGGCCTGCGCCGAACTGCTGAACCCGGTGAATCCGCCGGCCGGGTGCACACCGCTCGCCGTGCTCATCGTGCCGAGTGCGCTCGAGGCGGTCATCATAGGGACCCCTGCCTGGCGTCCAGGCTCGCCTGCCTGCGGATCCGGTCGGCGATCGGGTCGACGGTGTGGCGGGCGGTGTACTCGTAGACGCCGATCGCCAGGCAGGCGACGGGGACCTGGAGCAGGCCCAGCAGCAGGCCCGTGGTCAGACCGCCCGAGACTTCGGTGGTCATGAAGGACGGCGCGAACGCGGACAGGATCAGGAACAGCGTGAAGTAGCCCAGCGCGGTGAGCGTGGCCACACGGCGCTGCCAGCGGTAGGCGGTGCGCAGCACCCGCAGATCGCTGTGGTGCCCGAGCGGCGGGTGGCTCGGTGGCCGCCGCCGGACCTGCTCGACGGGCGGCGGCTGCCAGGGATAGGTCGGATACGAGGGTGGCACGTGGTACGGAGGGGAGTGCTCGGGCGACGCGTACGGCGACCGGAATGCGTCGGACATTCCGTTTCTCCTTGCAGGCTCGGGTCCGTGGCGGCGGACCGCAGGGAGCGGTGGGCGGCGACGCACGCTACTCGCGGCGATCGGGGCTGTGCGGGGTTTTCACCAAACTGGGCGGTCGGTATCCGCTTACTTCACCGACTACTTCACCGACTACTTCACCGACTACTGCACCGACTACGTCATCGACTACTTCCTCGAGTGCTGCTTTTCCCGGCTCTCTCCTCGGCTGCTTCAACGGCTGACGCAACGGCTGCTTCATCGGCTGCTTCAACGGCCCGTGCCGTCACCCGTGTGCACTTCAGTCCCGGGCGTCCCGGGTCAGCACCGGGAAACGTCGCGGGGCCACGAACAGCAGCACCAGGAACGCCAGGCCCGCCGCGCACGACGCGCCCAGGTACACCGCGTGGACCGCGTCCGCGATCGCCCGGCGCGTCGCCTCCGGGGCGGTGCCCGAGCCCAGGCCCCGGGTGACCGAGTCCAGATCGCCCGCGCCTCCCAGACGTGCGGCGAGTACGCCGTTGGCGATCGCGCCGAACACCGAGGCCCCCACGGTCTGGCCGGTCTGACGGCAGAAGAGGACCGAAGCGGTCGTCGTGCCGCGCTCCGCCCAGCCCACCGTCGACTGGACACCGACGATCAGCGGAAGCTGGAAGAGGCCGAGCGCACCGCCCAGCAGGAGCATCAGCAGGGTGGGCTGCCAGGCCTCGCCCGGATACGGCAGGAAGGGGAAGACCAGCAGGAGCAGCGCCGCCGTGCCGATCCCGAGCATCGCCGTGTCGCGGAAGCCGATGCGGCGGTACACGTGCTGGCTCAGCGCCGCGGACACCGGCCAGCTCACCGTCCACACGGACAGCACGAATCCGGCCGTGAGCGGGGCCAGTCCGAGCACCGCCTGCGCGTATGTCGGCAGGAAGACCGTGGGCGCCACCATCAGCAAGCCCAGCGCGCCGAGCGCCAGATTGACCGCGGCGATCGTACGGCGCCGCCACACCCACCCGGGGATGATGGGCTCCGCCGCGCGGCGCTCGACCGCGACCACCACCGCGACCAGGGCGAGTCCCGTGCCGAACAGCGCCAGGGAGGGCTGGGACAGCCAGGGCCAGGCCACGCCGCCCTGCACCAGCGCCGTCAGCAGCACGCCCCCGCAGGCGAACACCGTGAGCGCGCCCGCCCAGTCGACACGGGGCCGGGTGCGCGCCTCGCGATGGGGTTCGTGCAGATGGCGGACGATGAGCCAGAGCGCGAGCGCCCCGATCGGCAGGTTGACGAGGAAGATCCACCGCCAGTCCGCATAGGCGGCGAGGACCCCGCCGAGCGCCGGACCCGCGATCGCGGACACCGCCCACACCGTGGACAGCTTGGCCTGGATCTTCGGGCGTTCCTCGAGCGGGTACAGGTCGGCGGCGAGTGTCTGGACCGTGCCCTGGAGCGCGCCGCCGCCCAGGCCCTGCACGATGCGGAAGGCGATCAGCGCTCCCATGTTCCAGGCGAGCGCGCACAACAGCGAGCCGAGCAGGAAGACGCAGGCGCCCGCGATCAGCACCGGCTTGCGGCCGAAGGTGTCGGAGAGCTTGCCGTAGACGGGCAGTGTCACCGTCACGGCCAGCAGATACCCCGAGAACAGCCAGGAGAAGACGGAGAAGCCGCCGAGGTCGGCGACGATCTGCGGCACGGCGGTGGCCACGATCGTGGAGTCGAGCGCGGCGAGCGCCATCGCCAGCATCAGCGCGGCTACCGCGGCACCACGCCGGTCGGTTCCGGTGCGCCGTGCGGTGTCGCGTAGAGCGGGTTTCGTACGGTCCACCGGTTTCCCCTCCCCAGGGCCTGTTGTCCGCCGCACGCAAGCTTCCCACTTGACCCTGACGCCGGGGGAGGGCGGAAGCTCGGTCCGCCGGAGGGTGGAGCCGACCCTGACGAGGGGTCCACCCGTCGGTGGAGAGCCCCTAGGGGTACCTCCGCACTAGGGCTCGGGGAGGGTTCGTCCCGGCGGAGGAGGAGCGGGCGGCGGAGCGTCCTTAATCTGGCTTTACGGCGCTGGGGCCGGCACGCACGGGGGTCGTGCCGGCCGCAGCGGAGGGGGTGGGGTTTTCCCCAGTGGAAGACGGGGCCGGGCACCAGCGCGGACCGGGCCCCTCCGCCACCAGACTGATCGACGTCGCCGGTCATTCCTTCAGCCACGGGGCGCGGTTGCGCGCGTCTCGTGGCATGTGACCTGGCGCGGCACCGCGCGTCTCACTCGCAATGGCGCGCGTCTTATTCGCAATGGAAAGAGGAGATCTGTCATGACATCGGCCGTGACCATTCCCAGGCACGGGGGCACTGGAGGGCGTACGGCCGTTGCCGCGCGAGCGCGACAGGTCGTCAAGGCGTACGGGGCCGGGGAGACCCGGGTCGTCGCCCTCGACCACGTAGACGTGGACATCGCCCGCGGTCAGTTCACCGCGATCATGGGCCCCTCCGGGTCCGGCAAGTCCACGCTGATGCACTGCCTCGCCGGCCTGGACACCGTGACGAGCGGTCAGATCCTCCTCGACGAGACCGAGATCACCGGCCTGAAGGACAAGAAGCTCACCCAGCTGCGCCGGGACCGGATCGGCTTCATCTTCCAGGCGTTCAACCTGCTGCCGACGCTGAACGCGCTGGAGAACATCACACTGCCCATGGACATAGCGGGCCGCAAGCCCGACCGTGCCTGGCTGGAGCGGGTGGTGGAGACCGTCGGCCTGGCGGGCCGCCTCAAGCACCGGCCCGCCCAGCTCTCCGGCGGTCAGCAGCAGCGCGTCGCCGTGGCCCGTGCCCTGGCCGCGCGCCCGGAGATCATCTTCGGTGACGAGCCCACCGGGAACCTCGACTCCCGGGCCGGCGCCGAGGTGCTCGGCTTCCTGCGCCGCTCGGTCGACGAACTGGGCCAGACCATCGTCATGGTCACCCACGACCCGGTCGCCGCGTCCTACGCGGACCGTGTGCTGTATCTCGCAGACGGCCGGATCGTGGACGAGATGCACCAGCCGACCGCGGATCAGGTCCTGGACCGCATGAAGGACTTCGACGCCCGGGGGCGCACGTCATGACCGTGCTGAAGACGTCGATGCGCAACTTCTTCGCGCACAAGGGACGCATGGCCCTGTCGGCCGTCGCGGTCCTGCTGTCGGTGGCGTTCGTGTGCGGCACGCTCGTGTTCACCGACACGATGAACACGACGTTCGACAAACTGTTCACGGCGACCGCGTCCGATGTCACGGTCAGCGCGAAGGACGCCTCGGACACCGGCGAGACCCGCTCGGGCAACGGCAGGCCGCCCACCATGCCCGCCTCCGTGCTCGGTGAGGTGCGCGGGACCGACGGGGTGAAGTCGGCGGAGGGCACGGTCTTCTCCACCTCGGTGACCGTCGTCGACGCGGAAAAGCGGAACCTGTCGCCCAAGAGCGGTGCGCCGACCATCGTCGGCAGCTGGAACGTCAACGACGCCCGCACCAAGAAGATCACCTCCGGCACGGCGCCGCACGGCTTCGGGCAGGTCATGGTCGACGCGGACACCGCCGACCAGCACCACCTGCGGCTCGGCGACGAGATCGGCGTGATCAGCGCGGTCGGTACGCACACCGCGAAGATCTCGGGCATCGCCGCGTTCACCGTCACCAACCCCGGCGCCGCGGTCTTCTACCTGGACACGAGGACCGCCCAGCAGACCCTCGTCGGGAAGACGGGCGTCTACACGAACGTCAATGTCACCGCCGCCTCCGGTGTCAGCGACGCCCGGCTGAAGCGGAACGTGGCGGCCCGGCTCGGCGGCGCGTACAAGGTGCAGACCGCCAAGGAGGTCGCCGACGCCAACCAGAAGAGCATCGGCAGCTTCCTGAACGTGATGAAGTACGCGATGCTCGGCTTCGCCGGGATCGCCTTCCTCGTCGGCATCTTCCTGATCATCAACACTTTCTCCATGCTGGTCGCCCAGCGCACGCGTGAGATCGGGCTGATGCGGGCCATCGGCTCCTCACGCCGGCAGGTCAACCGCTCGGTGCTGGTCGAGGCTCTACTGCTCGGCGTGTTCGGCTCGGTGCTCGGCGTCGGCGCCGGCGTCGGCATCGCGATCGGTCTGATGAAGCTCATGGGATCGATGGGCATGAATCTGTCGACCGACGACCTGACGGTCGCCTGGACGACTCCGGTGCTCGGTCTCGTGCTGGGTGTCGTGGTCACGGTCCTGGCCGCGTACCTGCCCGCCCGGCGTGCCGGGAAGGTCTCCCCGATGGCCGCGCTGCGCGACGCGGGCGCCCCCGTGGACGCGAAGGCCGGCCGGCTGCGGGCCGCGCTCGGACTGGTCCTCACCGGCGCCGGCGGCTGTGCCCTGTACGCGGCCGCCGCGGACGACCGGGCCAAGGACGGCTCGCTGTGGCTCGGGCTCGGCGTGGTCCTCTCGCTCATCGGCTTCGTCGTCGTCGGCCCGCTGCTCGCGGGCGGGGTGGTGCGGGCGCTCGGCGCGGTCGTTCTGCGGATCTTCGGCCCGGTCGGACGCATGGCCGAGCGCAACGCGCTGCGCAATCCCCGCCGCACCGGGGCGACGGGCGCCGCGCTGATGATCGGTCTCGCACTGGTGGCCTGCCTGTCCGTGGTCGGCTCCTCGATGGTCGCCTCCGCGACGGAGCAGCTCGACAAGACGGTCGGCACGGACTTCATCGTGCAGTCGGACAGCGGCCAGCTGATCACTCCCCAGGCGGTGCGGGCGGTGAAGTCGACGCCGGGCCTGAAGCGGGTCACCGAGTACAAGGTGCTGGACGTGTCGCTGACCACGCCCGACGGCCGCACCACCACGAAGGAGACCGTCAACGCCGCCGACCCGACATACGCGCAGGATCTGCGCACCAAGACGGTCGCCGGCAACCTCGCGGACGCCTACCGGCCCGACTCGATGTCCGTCTTCGAGGGCTTCGCCAAGAAGCACGGCATCCGGGTCGGCTCGAAGGTCACGGTCGCCTTCCGGGACGGCAGGACGGCCCGGCTCACGGTCCGTGCGATCACCAGCGACGACGCGGTGATCGACAAGGGCGCGATGTATGTGTCGATCGCGACGGTGGCGAGGTACGTCCCGTCCGACAGGATGCCGCTCGACGTGCTGGTCTTCGCCTCGGCCGGGGACGGGCAGCAGCGCGCCGCGTACACGGCGCTGAAGTCGGCGCTGCACGACTATCCGCAGTACACGGTCCGTGACCAGACCGACTACAAGAAGGCGCTGAAGGACCAGATAGGCCGGCTGCTGAACATGATCTACGGCCTGCTGGCCCTGGCGATCATCGTGGCGGTGCTGGGTGTGGTGAACACGCTGGCCCTGTCGGTGGTGGAGCGCACACGGGAGATCGGCCTGATGCGCGCGATCGGCCTCTCACGCCGTCAGCTGCGCCGGATGATCCGGCTGGAGTCGGTGGTGATCGCCCTCTTCGGCGCCCTGCTGGGTCTGGGCCTGGGCATGGGCTGGGGCGCGACCGCCCAGAAGCTCCTCGCCCTGCAAGGCCTGAACGTCCTGCAGATCCCGTGGTCCACGATCATCGCGGTGTTCGTCGGCTCGGCGTTCGTGGGCCTGCTCGCCGCCTTGGTTCCGGCGTTCCGGGCGGGCCGGATGAACGTACTGAACGCGATCGCCACGGAGTAGCCCGGGGCAACGGGGGCACGGGCGCACGGGCTGGCCCGGTGCCGGGGGCGGCGGCTCTCCGGCACCGGGCTTCGCCGTGCCCTGTCCCACCGCGTGTGCCCGCGTTCCCGCGCTCTGCTCCCGCGCCTTGCCCGCCGCCTTCGATCCTTCCGGGGAGGCGTTGTCCACAGCCCCGGCGTCGGCGAACCCGGCGTCGTAGGCTGGACATCCCCGGCCCCCGAAAACCTCGTGGCCGGGTGTTCGTGTTGCCCACCCGGGACGGGATACCCCCTCATGAGCCTGCACGGTCTGCTCGACGCCGTCGTCAAGGACGCCGCACTCGCGGAAGCGGTCAAGGCCGCGACCGACGGCAACCGGATGTACGTCGACCTGGTCGGCCCCCCTGCGGCTCGGCCCTTCGCCGTGGCCGCGCTCGCCCGGGACGCGGGCAGGCCCGTCCTCGCCGTGACCGCGACGGGACGCGAGGCCGAAGACCTCGCCGCCGCGCTGCGCTCCATGCTGCCGCCGGACGGCGTCGTGGAGTACCCGTCGTGGGAGACCCTCCCGCACGAGCGGCTCAGCCCGCGCAGCGACACCGTGGGCCGGCGTCTCGCCGTCCTCAGACGCCTCGCCCACCCGAGCGTGGACGACCCGGAGACCGGCCCGGTCTCCGTCGTCGTCGCCCCTGTCCGCTCCGTGCTCCAGCCCCAGGTCAAGGGCCTGGGCGACCTGGAGCCGGTCGCCCTGCGCAGCGGACAGCAGGCCGATCTGAACGAGGTGGTGGACGCCCTGGCGGCGGCCGCGTACTCCCGGGTGGAGCTGGTCGAGAAGCGCGGCGAGTTCGCCGTGCGCGGCGGCATCCTGGATGTCTTCCCGCCCACCGAGGAACACCCGCTGCGTATCGAGTTCTGGGGCGACGACGTCGAGGAGATCCGTTACTTCAAGGTCGCCGACCAGCGCTCCCTGGAGGTCGCCGAGCACGGCCTGTGGGCACCTCCCTGCCGTGAGCTGCTGCTCACGGAGGACGTGCGCGCACGGGCCGCCGCGCTCGCCGAGCAGCACCCCGAGCTGGGCGAGCTGCTCGGCAAGATCGCCGAGGGCATCGCCGTGGAGGGCATGGAGTCCCTCGCCCCCGTCCTGGTCGACGACATGGAGCTGCTGCTCGATGTGCTGCCCCAGGGCGCCATGGCCGTCGTGTGCGACCCGGAGCGGGTGCGGACGCGGGCCGGGGACCTGGTGGCGACCAGTCAGGAGTTCCTCCAGGCGTCCTGGGCGGCCACGGCGGGCGGCGGCGAGGCGCCGATCGACGTCGGCGCGGCCTCCCTGTGGTCCCTCGCGGACGTCCGGGAGCGCGCCCGTGAGCTGGGCATGCTGTGGTGGTCGGTGTCGCCGTTCGCGGCGGGCGCCGACGACCTGGACACTCTCGACGGGGACACCCTCAAGCTCGGTATGCACGCCCCGGAGACCTACCGCGGTGACACCGCGAAGGCGCTCGCCGACACCAAGGGCTGGCTCGCCGACGGCTGGCGCGCGGTGTTCGTGACGGAGGGCCACGGCCCGGCGTCCCGCACGGTCGAGGTGCTGGGCAACGAGGGCATCGCGGCCCGCCTGGACGCCGACCTCGCGGCGCTGTCCCCGTCGGTGGTGCACGTGGCGTGCGGCTCGATCGAGTACGGCTTCGTGGATCCGGCCCTCAAGCTCGCCGTCCTCACGGAGACCGACCTCTCCGGCCAGAGGACGGCCGGACGCGACGGCGCGCGGATGCCGGCCCGCCGCCGCAAGACGATCGACCCGCTGACCCTGGAGCCCGGCGACTACATCGTCCACGAGCAGCACGGCGTGGGCCGCTACATCGAGATGGTGCAGCGCACGGTCCAGGGCGCGACCCGCGAGTACCTGGTGGTGGAGTACGCCCCGGCCAAGCGCGGCCAGCCCGGTGACCGGCTCTACATCCCGACCGACCAGCTGGAGCAGATCACCAAGTACGTCGGCGGCGAGGCCCCCACCCTGCACCGCCTGGGCGGCGCCGACTGGACCAAGACGAAGGCGCGGGCGAAGAAGGCGGTCAAGGAGATCGCCGCGGACCTGATCAAGCTGTACAGCGCGCGGATGGCGGCGCCCGGCCATGCCTTCGGCGCGGACACGCCGTGGCAGCGGGAGCTGGAGGACGCCTTCCCGTACGCGGAGACGCCCGACCAGCTGACCACGATCGCCGAGGTCAAGGAGGACATGGAGAAGTCGGTTCCGATGGACCGTCTGATCTGCGGCGACGTGGGCTACGGCAAGACGGAGATCGCGGTCCGGGCCGCCTTCAAGGCGGTGCAGGACGGCAAGCAGGTCGCGGTCCTCGTGCCCACCACGCTGCTGGTGCAGCAGCACTTCGGCACGTTCTCCGAGCGCTACTCGCAGTTTCCGGTGCAGGTGAAGGCGCTGTCCCGCTTCCAGACGGACACGCAGGCGAAGGCGGTTCTGGAGGGCCTGCGCGAGGGCTCGGTGGACATCGTGATCGGCACGCACCGGCTGTTCTCGTCGGAGACGAAGTTCAAGGACCTGGGCCTCGTCATCGTCGACGAGGAGCAGCGCTTCGGTGTCGAGCACAAGGAGCAGCTGAAGAAGCTGCGCGCGAACGTCGACGTGCTGACCATGTCCGCGACCCCGATCCCCAGGACGCTGGAGATGGCGGTGACGGGCATCCGTGAGATGTCCACGATCACGACCCCGCCGGAGGAGCGCCACCCGGTGCTCACGTTCGTCGGGCCGTACGAGGAGAAGCAGATCGGCGCCGCCATCCGCCGCGAACTGCTGCGTGAGGGCCAGGTCTTCTACATCCACAACCGGGTGGAGTCGATCGACCGGGCCGCGGCGCGGCTGCGCGAGATCGTGCCGGAGGCGCGCATCGCCACCGCCCACGGCCAGATGTCGGAGCAGACGCTGGAGCAGGTGGTCGTCGACTTCTGGGAGAAGAAGTACGACGTCCTGGTCTCCACCACGATCGTCGAGTCGGGCATCGACATCTCCAACGCCAACACCCTGATCGTGGAGCGCGGCGACAACTTCGGTCTGTCGCAGCTGCACCAGCTCCGCGGCCGTGTCGGCCGGGGCCGCGAACGGGGCTACGCCTACTTCCTGTACCCGCCGGAGAAGCCGCTGACGGAGACGGCCCACGAGCGTCTGGCGACCATCGCCCAGCACACGGAGATGGGCGCGGGCATGTATGTGGCGATGAAGGACCTCGAGATCCGCGGCGCGGGCAACCTGCTCGGCGGCGAGCAGTCGGGCCATATCGCGGGCGTCGGCTTCGACCTGTACGTGCGGATGGTCGGCGAGGCGGTCGCGGACTACCGCGCGTCCCTGGAGGGCGGTGTGCAGGAGGAGCCGCCGCTCGAGGTCAAGGTCGAGCTGCCGGTCGACGCGCACGTCCCGCACGACTACGCGCCCGGCGAGCGGCTGCGTCTCCAGGCCTACCGCGCGATCGCCTCCGTGAACTCGGAGGAGGACATCAAGTCCGTGCGCGAGGAACTGGTCGACCGCTACGGCAAGCTTCCCGAGCCGGTCGAGAACCTCCTTCTGGTGGCGGGCCTGCGCATGCTCGCCCGCGCGTGCGGCGTCGGCGAGATCGTTCTGCAGGGCAACAACATCCGCTTCGCTCCGGTGGAGTTGAGGGAGTCCCAGGAACTTCGACTCAAGCGCCTGTACCCGGGGAGCGTCGTCAAGCCGGCGCTGCACCAGGTCCTGGTGCCCCGCCCCAAGACCGCGAAGGTCGGCGGGAAGCCGCTGGTCGGACGGGAACTGCTGGGCTGGGTCGGGGAGTTCCTGACGTCGATCCTGGGGTCGTAGGGCAGGGGCCCGATCCGGCTCACCACCGGTCACACGCCCGGCGTGCATCGGTTGCCGTGGGGCAGTCGTAGGAGCGTGACGTACCGGCGGCTACCGTGAGACGGGGCAGGCCGCGCCCATGGTGCGGGACTGTCCGGACGAGCGGTGTGGGCAAGGGGAGGGCTTCGCGTGCTGCATATGAGGGGTGGGGTCGTCGCCGCCGCCCTGGTCGTGGTCACGGTGACCGGCTGTCAGGGGGCCGATGTGCCCGCGGGCGGCTCGCCCTCCGGCTCCTCGGCGCCGGCCGCCGGTGACGGGCGTGCCGTCAGCCCGTTGGACAACCCGGACGGCACCAAGCCCGGACTGGCGGCCATCACGTCGGACGCCGACCGCGCGAAGGCGCGGGCGCTGATCGGGAAGGTGGCGACCAAGGGACGCGGCCCGAAGACGGGCTATGACCGGGACGAGTTCGGGTACGCGTGGATGGACTCGGCCCCGGGCGGCATCCCGTTCTCCCACAACGGGTGCGACTCGCGGAACGATCTCCTCAAACGCGATGGGCAGAACGTCCGGTTCCGGTCCGGTTCGGACTGTGTCGTGGTCTCCATGACGCTGCACGACCCGTACACCGCGAAGACGATCGACTGGACCAAGTCCCGTGCCGCCACGGTCCAGATCGACCATGTCATGCCGTTGTCCTACGACTGGCAGATGGGCGCCTCCCGCTGGACGAAGGGCAAGCGGGAGGACATCGCCAACGATCCGCTCAACCTGATCCCGGTGGACGGACCGACCAACGGGGCCAAGGGGGACTCCGGCCCGGCGGCCTGGCTGCCCCCGGACAAGCGGATCCGCTGCTCCTACGCCGTCCGATTCGCCCAGGTGTCACTGAAGTACGAGCTTCCCGTGACGGCGTCCGACAAGCGGATGATGCTGGAGCAGTGCGGCGGCTGAACCGCTCGTCCGAGGGCCCGTCGCCGGTGCGGGTCAGCCGCCCAGCTTGTCCAGGTCCAGGACCTTGCCCTTGGGCGCGTCGGCCGGGACCCGCTGCTCGAAGTCGGTGAAGATGATCGAGCCGGGATCCTTCTTGGAGGTGCTGGTGACCTTCAGGAGGTACGGCTTGCCCTGTGTGGCGACGTAGAGCGTGTAACGGTCCTTGCCGTCCTTCTCGTGCAGGACGATGGCCGGGGTGCCGTCGACCGTGGTCGTCGCGCCCCGCTTCGCGTCGGAGTTCCCCTCCTCGGCTCCGCCCAGTACCGAGTCCAGGTCGCAGAAGCCGGCGATGTCCTTGGCGTCCTTCCCCTTCGCCGACATCTTGGTCCACTTGCCGGCCATCATGGCCACGACCGCGTCGGTGTCCGACTTGGAGTCGCCCTTGCCCTGCGCACGCAGGAACGCCTCGTCGTACTTCATGTAGACGGTGCCGCCGGTCTTGATCAGGTCGGCCTTGCCCTGCCCGCCCATGCTCATGGTGCCGGCGCAGTCGCCCTTCTTGTTCAGGGCCATGTCGATCCGGATGGTGCCGTTGCTCTCGTCGTCGGGGATGTCGCCCTTCATGCGCAGCGAGGTCGCGCCGGTGGTGGCCTTCATCGACCGGTCGGCGATCTCGCCGCCGGTGAGTCCGGCGAACGGCTCCTTGGGCTTGGCGTCCGCCGAGTTCTGGCCGGGCAGGCAGCCGGTGAGTCCCGCGGTGGCCGCGGCGGCGAGGCAGAGAGCGGCAAGTGCGGTGCGACGCATGGGAGTTCCTTGAGGTGAGGTGACGTGCGGAGATGACGTGCGGTGAGATGACGTGGGGTGAGGAGGAGGGCGGGTCAGGGGGTCGCGTTCGCCCGGGGCGTCCGCGGCGCGCTGCCGTCGCCGCCCGTGGCTCCCGGGTGCTGCCCGGCGGACATGGACGGCGTCCCGCCGTGGCGTTCCCGTGCCGCCCCGCCGGCCGCTCGGTCCGCGTTGGCCGAGACCGTGCCGATGACGACGAGGCCGACGACGGCCCCGAGCGTGAGCCTGCCCATCATGGCCACGGCTGTTCCCTCCCCTGGTCGAGGCGCTCGCCGTTACGGCGAAGTCGCTCGTTCGAAAGTCAATAAAGCAGAGGCTGTGAACCGAGTCAACAAGAGGGCGGCGAACGCATCGGTACACGCGCGTGAAGGGGTGGATCTTGCGCATCTCGGTATGCTCTGTGCCACAGGCCGACAGGGCAGAGGGGAGCCGGGCGGTGCAGGACAACGGGACAGAGGTGACCGCCGCCGGAATCGCCCGGCTCGCGGGGGTCGGCCGCGCCGCCGTCAGCAACTGGCGCCGTCGCCATACCGACTTCCCCAAGCCGGTGGGGGGGACGGAGACCAGCCCCTCCTTCGCGCTCACCGAGGTCGAGGACTGGCTGCGCCGGCAGGGCAAGCTCGCCGAGGTGCCCCTGCGGGAGCGAGTGTGGCAGCAGATCGCCGGCCACCCGGAGGGACCCGTCACGGCCCTCGTCCACGCGGGCTGCGTCCTCGTGCTCGTCCACGACCGGCTCACCGTCTGGCAGGAGGCGAGCGGGGGCTCCGACGCCCGCCTGGCCGAGCTGCTGCCCACCGCCCTGGAGCAGGTGCTCACTCCCCGCCTCGGCGTGCTCCGGGGGGCCGCCGTGCCCTTCCCGACGCCGACGGAGCTGCTCCCGTCGGTCCCGCTGCTGCGCGGTGCCGCGGACCTCGCCGAGGAACTGGGCCCACGGCAGGCGTACGAGTTCCTGCTCGGCCGGCACCTCGACGCAAATCCGCGCCAGTACACGCTGACCCCGGCCGACCTGGCCGCACTGATGGCCGACCTCGCGGGGCCCGCCCGCAGCGTCCTCGACCCGGCCTGCGGCACCGGCGCCCTGCTGCGTGCCCTCGCCGCCGCGCCCGGCCAGGAGCTGCACGGCCAGGACAGCGACCCCGGGCTCGCCGCGCTCACCGGCCTGCGCCTCGCGCTGCACACGAAGGGCGTCGTCCGCACGGCCGCGGGCGACAGCCTCAGGGCCGACGCGTTCGACGCCCTCAGGGCGGACGCCGTGCTGTGCCATCCGCCGTTCAACGAGCGCAACTGGGGCCACGACGAACTCGCCTACGATCCCCGCTGGGAGTACGGCTTCCCGGCCCGGACGGAGTCCGAACTCGCCTGGGTGCAGCATGCGCTGGCCCGCCTGAAGGACGGCGGCACCGCCGTGCTGCTGATGCCGCCGGCCGCCGCCTCCCGGCGCTCGGGCCGCCGCATCCGCGCAGATCTGCTGCGCCGCGGCGCCCTGCGCGCCGTGATCGCCCTGCCGGTGGGCGCGGCACCCCCGTACAACATCCCACTGCACCTGTGGGTGCTGCGGCGCCCCGAGAAGGCGCCCGGGCAGCCCGAGTTGCTGCTCACGGACGCCGGCGCGTCCGTGCCTGAGGGCCGTGGCGGCCCGGACTGGGCGGCCGTGCGCGACGCCGTTCTCGGTGCCTGGCGCCTGTTCGCCCGGACCGGCACCGCGCCGGAGGTGCCGGGGGTGAGCCGCTCCGTACCGGTCATCGAACTCCTCGACGACGACGTGGACCTGGCCCCCGCCCGCCATCTCCCGCCGCCCGCGGTCGGCGGCGGGGCACAGGAGCTCACGGCCCTGCGCGCACGCCTCGACGAGACCCTCCGGCTCACCGTCGACCTCAACCCGTCCGCGCACGACACCGCCGACCAGCCCCGCTGGCCGCTCACCACCGTCGGCGAACTCGCCCGGAGCGGCGACCTGGTGATGCGTACCGGCGGAAACGGCCCCCACACGCGCGTGCTCACCGACCACGACGTGCTCGCCGGCACCGCACCCTCCGGAACCCTGCCCGGGACCGGGGAGGAACCGGTCCTCGTCGCGGAGGGCGATGTGGTCGTGCCCGTTCTCGGCGGCGGCGCCGTCGCGCGCGTGATCGACGCGGCGACCGCGGGCGCCGCGCTGGGACGCAATCTGACCCTGCTGCGCCCGGACCCGGCGGCGCTCGACCCCTGGTTCCTCGCCGGCTTCCTGCGCGGCACCGCCAACAACCGCCAGGCCAGCAGCTATGCCTCCACCGCGACCCGGCTCGACGTACGCCGTCTCCAGCTGCCCCGGCTCCCGCTGGACCGGCAACGCCGCTACGGTGAGCGCTTCCGGGCGCTGGCCGGGTTCGAGGACGCCCTGCGCCTCGCCGGCCGCCTCGGCGAACAACTCGTCCGCGGTCTGTACGACGGACTGACGGACGGCACGGTCGCACCGGACTGACGGCACCGGGCCGGTACGACTACGGTTCCACACAACCGGAAACCGTCTGTCGGGGTCGGGCTATACGCTCGGACCTCGACACTCGTACGTCCGTCCTCATCCGGTCCCGGGAGCAGTCATGTACGGCCACGGCGCGGCGCCGCCCACCCGCAGTTCGGGCACGGTCATCACCCTGCGGGTGCTGTTTCCCATTGCCGGCTTCCTGAGCTGCGGACTCCTCGCGTGCCTCCCGCTGTTCCGGGTCGCGCTGCTGCGGGGCAGAGGGGTGGACTGGCTGCTGGCCTGGGTCAGCATGCCCGTGTCCATCGGGTGCCTCGCGGTCGTCGGCTCCGTCCCCGAAGGCGACCACCGGAGCGACATCGCGCTCGCCACCGTGCTCCTCCTCGGCGCCGTCAGCGGGGCGTACTTCGTGGTGTTCGACATACGTCACCACCGCGCCCTGCCGCCCACCGGCCCGACGCCCCCGGGACCCCCCGCCTATGCGCCACCGGGCTACGCCTACCCCGCAGTCCAGCCCTACACCCCGCCGGCGCAGACCCCGCCACCCCCGTACACACCGGCGCCGCCGCCCCGGCAACCACAGCGCCCCGCGCCCGCCCGCATCGACCAGGTCCGGGCCGAACTCGACGAGCTGAGCGACTACCTGCGCAGACACGAGGACGGCAGATGAGCGCGACGACCGGACGCATCGTCGCGGACCGCTACGAGTTGTCCACGCTCATCGGCCAGGGCGGCATGGGCCAGGTCTGGACGGCGTACGACCAGCGCCTGGACAGGCGTGTGGCCGTCAAACTGCTGCGGCCGGACAAGGTCGCGGGCCAGGAGGCCGACGAACTGCGCCGCCGGTTCCTGCGCGAGTGCCGTGTCACCGCGCAGGTCGACCACCCCGGTCTGGTCACCGTCCACGACGCGGGCAGCGAGGGCGAGGATCTGTACCTCGTGATGCAGTACGTCGACGGGGCCGACCTCGCCGACCATCTCGCCGAGCACGACCCGTACCCCTGGCCGTGGGTGGTGGCCGTCGCCGCGCAACTGTGCGCCGTGCTGTCCGCCGTGCACGCGGTGCCGATCGTCCACCGCGATCTGAAGCCGCGGAATGTCATGGTCAAACAGGACGGCACGGTCACCGTCCTCGACCTCGGTGTGGCATCCGTGATGGACACGGACACGACCCGTCTCACCCACACCGGCTCCCCGATCGGCTCACCCGCCTACATGGCGCCCGAGCAGGCGATGGGCGGCGCGGTCGGCCCGTACACCGATCTCTACGCGCTCGGCGTGCTCATGCACGAGCTCCTCAGCGGTGACGTGCCGTTCGCGGGCTCGACCGCGCTCGGCGTGCTGCACCGCCACCTCTACGAGCCCCCGCTGCCGGTGCGCCGACTGCGCCCCGAAGTGCCCGAGGCCCTGGAGGCGCTCGTGCTGCGTCTGCTCGCCAAGGACCCGCAGCACCGCCCGGCCTCGGCGCAGGAGACCTACGAGCAGTTGCTCCCGCTCCTCCCCGCACGTGGCATGCCCTCGGGAGCCCCTCTCGACCCCACGCGCCCCTTTCTGCGCCCGCATGCCCCGTGGCCGGACCGGGCGCGGACTCCGGCGCCCCAGCCGCAGGCCGCGCCGGCGGTCGAGAAACCCGATGTCGCGGGCGCCGTGGACGAGGTCAAACGCCTGCTCGGCGAGGGCCGCATCACCCAGGCGGTGGACATCCTCGGCGCGATCCTCCCGGCCGCGGCCGCCCGGCACGGCGAGCACTCGACAGTCGTCCGCACCCTGCGCAAGCAGTACGCGGCGACCCTCATGGACGACGGCCAGTACCGGCGCGCGCTGCCCGAACTGCGCCGCCTGGCCGACGAACGCGCGACCGAGGCGGGCCAGGCCGACCCCCAGGCACTGCGCTTCCGCTACGAGGTCGCACAGTGCCTGGAGCAGCTCGGCGAACCGGCGGCCGCGCTCGCCGAGTACCGGGCGCTGCTGCCGTACTACGAGAACCAGTACGTCGCGGGCGACCCGGAACTCGCCCATGACGTCCGCCGCCGCATCGGGCACCTGCTGCTTGCCCTCGGCGATCGCGCCGCCGCCCACGACACCCTCGTACGGCTTCTGCACGACGTCGACCGCCTGCGGGGCCCCGGCCATCCGCTGGCCGTGGACATCCGGCGGACCCTCCAGTGGCTGGGGCAGGTCCGCGGCTGAGGCGGCCGCGGCCCTCAGCGCGTGACCGGCAGCGCCGACACGAACCGCGGCCCGTCCCCGCGGTGCTGGACCGGGAAAGTCACCTTGAGGCCCTTCTCCTGGCCGGCCATCGACAGGTGGGTGACGTACTGAAGGCCCAGGAACGCCTTCCTCGAGCCGCCCGCGGAGATGTAGGGGCGCGGCAGGTTGAGCAGGAGCTTGCCGGGCTTGCCGCCGCGGTTGCCGTCGAAGAAGAGCACGCGCTGGTCGGTCAGGACCAGGTACATCGGGCGGGGCGTGACCGTGGCCATCACCGTGCCCGCGCTGAGCACGCCGACCACGGCCGCGGTGAGCGCCTGCCTGCGCACGGAGACCGAGCCGACGCCCGCGAGGGTCGTCATCTGTATCTCCTCGCCCTGGAGCAGCAAGGGGGCGGCGGCTTCCCGAAGCTGCCTGGCGCGGCGGGCGTTGAGGGCCATGAGGACTCCTGGAGGTGAGAGGAGACGTGGGGCCGCGCGGGCTGCCGGGGCGCGTACGAGGGCGCTGGGCGGGACATCGGTGAACGGTGCCGACGAGAGCGGCGCGCGGATCACGACACGTGATCGAGACGGCGGGACGGTAGGGAGGGATGGTTAACGACAGGTGAACGAATACTAGGCGGGCGGTCAAGGTGCGGTTGTGATCGCCCCTGCCCAAGCGCGGTTTCCCCCGGCGGGCCATGCGGTCGGGTGCCTCGCCTAGGATCCGCCGCATGTCCCACGCTTCCGCCTCCTCGCCGCCGCCTCCCGACTTCGAGATCGCCTCGGCCTTCCCCGAGGTCACCTGGCTGCGTCAGGCCGCCACCGCGCGGGACTGGGTGTCCATACGGCAGTACCTCGACGGGCTGCCGCGGGAGACGAACCGCGGCTTCGCCGTCGGGGTGCTCGCCGAGGTGGACGGAGTGGAGGGGTGGATGCGCGAGATCCTCGCCGCCGCCCCCGACGACGTGCTCGCCCTCACCGTCCTCGGCAGCCGCGAGGTGCGCATCGGCTGGGAGATCCGGACCGCGGCGCCCGCCAAACAGGTCAGCCGGGAGCAGTTCGCGGGACTGCACGCGCACCTGCGGCAGGCCGAGCAACTGCTGATCCGGGCCACCGCGCTCGATCCGTCGTCCGACGCGGCCTGGGCCGAGCGCCTCACCACGGCCATGGGGCTGCAACTCGGGCAGAACGAGGCGCGGCGCCGCTACGACCGGCTGGCCGCACACCACCCGCACCACTTCAGTGCGCAGGGCCGGCTGCTCCAGCAGCTCTGCCCCAAGTGGGGCGGCAGCTGGGAGGCGGCCCACGCCTTTGCCCGGGAGTGTCTGCTGGGCGCTCCCGAAGGCGCTCTGAGCGGCGGACTGGTGGCCGAGGTGCACATGGAGCACTGGCTCGCCCTGCGCGGCCGCGAGCGCGAGGAGTATCTGCGCCAGGGCCATGTGCGGGCCGAACTCGTCGAGGCCGCCGAGCGGTCCGCGCTCCACCCCGGCTTCCGGCGCGACTACGGCTGGGTCGTCGTCCAGGGCTATTTCGCCGCGTTGTTCTCCCTCACGGGAGACCTGGCACGGGCCGCCGCCTGCTTCCGCGCGCTCGGCAACCTCGCCTCCCAGTACCCGTGGGCCGACCTGGGCGGCGACGCCGCCGCGGCCTACGTCAAACACCGCGACGCCGCCCTCGCCCGAGGATGACCCGCCATGACGAACACGCCGAACAGAGGCCGAAGATGAACCCCCAGGCCGCCATCCACCCCACCGAGGTCGACGGCATACCCACCCTCTTCGCGTACGCCACGGGACCCGTGCGCGCCGGACTCGTCTTCCGCGTCGGGGTCGCCGACGAGACGCTCGGCCGGGCCGGGATCACCCACCTCGTCGAGCACCTCGCCCTGCACCGCCAGGGCCTGGCCGACTACCACTTCAACGGCGCGACCAAGGCCGCCTTCACCCACTTCCACGTGGAGGGAGCCGAGCACGAGGTCGTCGCCTACCTCCAGGGTGTCTGCGCCTCCCTGACCGACCTGCCCATGGAGCGCCTGGAGACCGAGAAGGAGATCCTGCGTACCGAGGAGTCCCGGCGCGACGTCGGCCCGCTTCCGCTCTGGCGCTACGGGGCCCAGGGATACGGCCTGGTCAGCTATCCGGAGTGGGGCGTCAGGAACCTCGGTCCGGACGACGTACGGGCGTGGGCGGCCACCTGGTTCACCCGGGGCAACGCCGTGCTGTGGGTCGCCGGGGAACGCCTGCCGGCCGGGCTGTCCCTCAGGCTGCCCGCCGGCGCGCGCCACCCCATGCCCGCCGTCACCTCCGCGCTGCCCGGCGGCCCCGCCTACTTCTCCGACGGCACGGGCGGCGTCCTGCTGGACGCCGTCGTCACGGACACCACCGCCGCCCGGCTGTACACGGGCGTCCTGGAGCGCGAACTCTCCCGTGCACTGCGCCAGGAGGGCGGCTACTCCTACACGGCGGCCACCGACTACGCCTCCCGCCGCGACGGCTTTGCCCTGGTGACCGCCTTCGCGGACGCCCTGCCCGCCAAGCAGGACGCGGTGCTCGGCGGCTTCGTCGACGTCCTCGCCGGGCTTCAGGTGGGCCGGATCGGCCAGGCCGACCTGGAGGCGGTGCGCACCCGGGCCGACGGGGGGCTGACCGCGCCGGACGCGGCCGTGCGGCGGCTGCCCGGGGCGGCGGAGGACCTGCTCGCCGGCCGGCCGGTGCGCGGCCTCGACGAGCTCAGGTCAGAGCTGTGGGCCGTGACGCCGGGACATCTGCACGCGGTGGCCCTGGAGGCGGCCGGGACGGCCCTGATGCAGGTGCCCTCGGGACACACGGCGGACTGGGCCGGGTACACGGCGGCCCCCACCGGCTCGTCGTACACGGTGGCCGGGCGCCGGTTCCCCTCGGTGCGCGGTGACGGGACGGCGCTCGTCGTGGGTGACGACGGCATCAGCGTGACGGCCCGGGAGAAGAACGGGACGGAGAGTGCGGCGACCGTGCTCTACCGTGCCTGCGCCGCGATGCTGAGCTGGCCAGACGGCGGCCGCCGGCTCGTCGGCACCGACGGTCTGGTCATCGAGGTGGAGCCGGGGCTGTACGGCGTGGACGCGCACACGATGGCGGCCCTCGACGCGGCCGTACCGCACCACGCGGTGGTGTGGCTGCCGCCCCGGCAGCAGCGGCCGGCACCGCGGGCGGCCGCGGCGCCCGGCGGAGAGGCCGAGACCGGCGCCGGGACGTCCGCCCGGCCCGCCCCCGCCCGGCGCACCGGGCGGCAGACGGCCGCGGTGGTCGTCTTCGGCATCCTCGGTGGCTTCTTCGCCTTCCTCGCCCTGCTGTTCACGGTGTTCGGCGCCGGCGATCCGGAGACCAGCACCGGCGAGTGGGCGGCCATCGCGGGCTTCCTGTGGGGCGTCGCCGCCCTGCTGGCCTGGCCCGCCGTACGGATCCTGCGGCGCACCCGGCGAGTCTGACGCGCACCCGGCGAGTCTGACGCCACCCGGCGGATTTGGCGCACTTTGGCCGCCCGGCGAACCCTGCCGGGCCTGGCGCACACCCGGCATATGCCGCGGAACTCCGGCCGGCCGGCGCGCGGGGGCTCGGCGGTCCGTGCGGAAGGGGCCGCCCCGGGTGCCGAAGCTCCGTGCGCAGGTGTAGGTTTCAGCCATCCCCGGACCTCCGTGCGCCATGCCGCCACGGACAGGGCGACGCCGGACAGGCGCCGCCACCGGGGCTTGGGAACTCTCTTCCGGCGCACGCCCGCGCGTGCCGCCTGTCGTGAATCAGGGGTGGGGATGGCCGGGCATCGGCAGTCCAGGAAGTTCAGGTACATCTCGTGGGCGGTGGCCGGTGCCGCCGTGGTCGCGGGCGCCGGGATCGCGGCGCAGACCTCCATGGCCGCGACGACCTGGCCGGCGCAGAAGACGTTCACGGGACGCGCCTTCGACACCTGCACCGCGCCGTCGCTGTCCGCGATGAAGGCCTGGCACGACGGCTTCTACGGTGCCGCCGCCGTGTACGTGGGCGGCAAGAACCGCGGCTGCAGCCAGCCGAACCTGACCGCCTCCTGGGTGAAGTCGGTCAGCTCCGTCGGCTGGAAGCTGATCCCGATCTACGTCGGCGCCCAGCCGCCCTGCCAGACCAGCTCCAACCCCGAGAAGCTCACCGCCGCCACCGCCGCCTCGCTCGGGACGAGCGACGCCTCGGACGCGGTGGCCAAGGCGTCGGCGCTCGGCATCAAGGCCGGCAGCCCGATCTACCTCGACATGGAGCCGTACGACACCACCAACACGTCGTGCAACGACGCCGTGCTGACGTATGTGCGCGCCTTCGACAAGCAGCTGCGCGTCAAGACGTACCGCGCCGGCTTCTACGGCTTCACCAGCTCCAGCGCCAAGGCCATCGCCACCGCGAAGGACAAGACCGACCTGCCGGGCAACCTCTGGTACGCCCTGTGGGACAAGAACTACACCACCACCGCGGACTGGCCGTGGGGCTCGACCCAGTACACCAACCACAGCCGTGGCCACCAGTACATGGTCAACAGCAAGGAGACCCGCGGCGGTTACACGCTCACCGTGGACCGCGACGCATGGGACGCACCGGTCGCCATCACCGGCTGACGAGCGGCGTGGGCGCGCGACGGTGCCCGAAGTCCCGGTGAATCGTTGGTCGTACGGGTTGGCCAGAGCTGGGCCACTGCCTACCATCGATCTCCGCAAGACCTTGTGCACCGTCGCACAATCTCCTCGGGAGGCCACCTTGCACCGCCGTCGCACCGTGATCGTCGTCAGTGCCGCCCTCGTCGCGGCCCCTGTCCTCACCGCGTGCGGTGGCACCGAGCACCCGGGTACCGCCGCCGTGGTCGGAGGGGACCGGATCACGGTCGCCCAGCTCGAGGGCCGGGTGAAGGAGGTGCGCACGGCCCAGCGCGCCGCCATCCCGGACGACAGCCAGTACCAGCAGACGATCGCCCGGACCAGCAGTCTCACCCGCGACACGCTCCGCGGCATGGTCCTCGACCGGGTCCTGGACCGCGCGGCCGCGGACGCGGGCGTGTCCGTCACCCGCCGGGACGTCGGCCGGCTGCGGGCCGGCCTCGAGCAGCAGGCGGGCGGCGCGACGGCGCTGAAGTCGGTGTGGCTGGACCAGTACGGGGTGGCTCCCCGGCGCATCGACGACAACCTCCGCACGGAGGTCGAGGCGCAGAAGCTGGCCGCCGCGCTCGGCGCCGACATGACCACGGCCGACGGCAAGGCCGTGTTCTGGAAGGCGATGGCGCGGGCGTCCGAGGAACTGAACATCGACCTCAACCCGCGCTACGGCAGCTGGGACGTGCAGAAGAGCAGCCGGGTGGACACGAGGACACCCTGGGTCAAGGAGGTCACGGCGGCCGGGGAACGGCAGGCGGCGTAGCGGGGACGCGGCGCCGGCGCTCGGAGGACCGTCCACCGGCCTGTGGAAAACTTCGGGGCGCGTGGGCGCCGTGGGTTACGTTCGAAGGGTGAACGCAACCAGCTTCGAAGGCGCCTCCCACCAGGGCCGGGACGCGGCGACATCCGCCACCGGCCGGGTCGTCCTGCTCACCACCAGCCACCGGGTCGCGCCCGGCCTGCTGTCCTGGCCCGCGTGGCAGGCGCTGCGCGACGCCGACCGGGTCCTGTGCGCGGACGGCGCGCACCCGCAGCTGCCATATCTGCGCGAGGCGGGCATCACCGTCGAGGAGGGCGCCCCGACCGCGCAGCAGCTGGTCGACGCCTGCGCCGGCGGCCGCACGGTGGTGGTCGTCGCGACCGGCGAGGGCGAGCCGCGCCTCACCGACGGCCTGGCCCGCCTGGCGGGCTCGGGACGGACGCGGATGCCGGAGCTGGAGCTGCTCCCCGCGTCGTACGACCTTCCGGGCTCCCGCCTCCTCGACCTGGTGCAGGTCATGGACCGTATCCGGGCCGAGTGCCCCTGGTCCTCGCTCCAGACCCACCAGGGCCTCGCCAAGTACGGCATCGAGGAGGCGTACGAGCTGGTCGAGGCGATCGAGGCGGGCGACCGGGAGGAGCTGCGCGAGGAGCTGGGCGACGTCCTGCTCCAGGTCGTCTTCCATGCCCGGATAGCCGAGGAGGACCCGCAGGCGCCCTTCTCCATCGACGACGTGGCGGGCGGCATCGTCGCCAAGCTGATCCACCGCCACCCGCACGTCTTCGGCGACGCGACCGCGACGACGCCGGAGGAGGTCAAGGAGCACTGGCTGCGCACCAAGGCGATCGAGAAGCAGCGCACGTCGGTGACGGAGGGCGTCCCCCTGGGGCAGCCGGGCCTGGCCCTCGCGGCGAAGCTGTCGTCCCGTGTGCGCTCGGCCGGCCTGGAGGTGCCGCTGCCGCAGGGCGAGGGCATCGGCTACGAACTGCTGGCGCTCGCCGCGCAGGCGGAAGCGGAGGGGGTGGACCCGGAGGCGGCCCTGAGAGCCGCCGCCCGCGCCTACCGCGACGCCGTACGGGCCGCCGAGGGGCTGGGCCCGGCGAGCGGGGAGCCCGGGCCGGACGCCGAGGGGCTCGGGACCCATGCCGAGGGGCTAGGGACGGACTGAGGCAGGCCCTCCGGGCCCTGACGGGGCGGGTCGGAGCGGGCGTGGATACCGTCGAGGAGTGACCGACCAGCACCCGCCCGCCTGCCCCTCTTCCACCCCCGCCCCCGAACTCTTCACCTGGGAGTTCGCCGCCGATCCCTACCCCGCCTACGCCTGGCTCCGCGAGCACGCCCCCGTGCACCGGACGCGGCTGCCGAGCGGTGTGGAGGCCTGGCTGGTCACCCGGTACGCCGACGCCAAGCAGGCCCTCGCCGACCAGCGGCTCAGCAAGAACCCGGCGCATCACGACGAGCCCGCGCACGCCAAGGGGAAGACCGGTATCCCCGGCGAGCGCAAGGCCGAGCTGATGACGCACCTGCTCAACATCGACCCGCCGGACCACACCCGGCTGCGCCGGCTGGTCTCCAAGGCGTTCACTCCGCGCCGCGTGGCCGAGTTCGCGCCCCGCGTGCAGGAGCTGGCCGATCAGCTCATCGACGGGTTCGCCGGCCGCGGCTGTGCCGATCTCATCCACGAGTTCGCCTTTCCGCTCCCCATCTACGCGATCTGCGACATGCTCGGTGTCCCCCGTGAGGACCAGGACGACTTCCGCGACTGGGCGGGCATGATGATCCGGCACCAGGGCGGTCCCCGGGGCGGGGTCGCGCGGTCCGTGAAGAAGATGCGCGGCTACCTCGCCGACCTCATCCACCGCAAGCGCGAGGCGCTGCCCGACGCCCCCGGACCCGGCGAGGACCTCATCTCCGGGCTCATCCGCGCCTTCGACCACGGCGAGCACCTCACCGAGAACGAGGCCGCCGCCATGGCCTTCATCCTGCTCTTCGCCGGGTTCGAGACCACCGTCAACCTCATCGGCAACGGCATGTACGCCCTTCTCACCCACCCCGGGCAGCGGGCCCTCCTGCAGACCTCGCTGGTGCGCGGCGAGAGGGGTCTCCTCGCCACCGGCGTCGAGGAACTTCTGCGCTACGACGGCCCGGTGGAGCTGGCCACCTGGCGGTTCGCCACCCGGCCGCTCACCATCGGCGGGCAGGACATCGCCGCCGGCGACCCCGTTCTGGTGGTGCTCGCCGCCGCGGACCGGGATCCGGAGCGGTTCGCCGACCCCGAGGTCCTCGACCTCGCCCGCCGTGACAACCAGCACCTCGGTTACGGGCACGGCATCCATTACTGCCTCGGCGCCCCCCTCGCCCGGCTGGAGGGACAGACCGCCCTCGCCACGCTCCTCACCCGTCTACCCGACCTGCGACTCGCGGTGGATTCTGCCGATCTGCGCTGGCGCGGAGGGCTCATTATGCGCGGATTGCGCACGCTTCCTGTGGAGTTCACCCCGGCTCCGGAAAAAGATCCTCGGCATATCGGCGGCACGGCGAAGTGAGGTGGCGGACACGCCGACGGTCACAGGAAGATGACATTTCCTCAACTCCGTAATCTTCACGTGATCTACGCTGCATTAACTTGTGACAAGTGATCGACTGGTTATACGTTCACGCAGCAACGCGGCGGTACGCCAAGGCCACCGCGTTGGTCACTGCTGTCGTGTGAAAGGCAACCGCATGCTCTCCGGGAACGGTCGTCACCGTCGCCCCCGCCAGGCTCCGGCTCTCCTCGTCGCGGCAGGGGTGACCGGATCAGCGATCGCGATCCCCCTCCTCGGCGCCACCGGTGCGAGTGCGGCCACTGGTGCGACCTGGGACCGGGTCGCGGAGTGCGAGAGCGGCGGGACCTGGAGCGCCGACACCGGCAACGGCCGCTACGGCGGACTGCAGTTGACGCAGGAGGACTGGGACAGGTACGGCGGTCTCGACTACGCCCCGAGCCCCGACCAGGCCAGCCGCTCGCAGCAGATCGCCGTCGCCGAGAAGATCCTCGACGACCGGGGTGTCTCCATCTGGAGCACCTGCGGCCTGGTGTCCGGACTGAGCAAGGACTCGGGCGCCGCGGGCGTCGACACGGGCCTGGCCGGTGACTCCTCCGGTGGCGGCTCCTTCTCGTCCTCGTACTCCGGTATGGGCGACGGACTGTCCCAGTCATCCAACTCGTCTCATCCGTCCCGTTCATCGGAGTCCTCCACGCCGTCCGCCTCGGCTCCGTCCTCGTCTTCCTCGCCGTCTTCCTCCTCCGCGTCTCCGTCGTCACCCTCGTCCTCTTCGTCCACATCGTCCTCCTCGCCGTCCCCCTCGTCCCCTTCGTCCTCGCCCTCGACGTCGGCCACCGACTCCACTGAAGGCGGCGACGAGCGCGATTCGCAGAGTCTGCTCGGTGTTCTCACGGCCACGACGAAGCGCGAGGATGCGGACAAGTCCGGGCAGAGCGGGGCGCCTTCGGGTGCGGGCGAGACCTCGGGTGCCGGCCGCCACCGGGGTGACCGTGCCGACGAGGGTGCCGAGGACGGCCGTACCGGCGACTCGGACGGCCGTCACGCCTCGCGTGGCACCACTGCCGCGCGGGACGCCGCCGACGACTCGTACACCGTCCGCCCCGGGGACAATCTGTCGGCGATCGCCGACTCCCTTGACGTCAAAGGCGGATGGGCCGCCCTCTATGACGCGAACAAGGAGACGGTCGGCGCCGACCCGAATCTCATCCTTCCCGGTCAGAGCCTTGCGCTGGCGACCGAGCCGACCGGGGACCAGTCCTGAACTCGCCTCTGGCCGGGGGCACTTCACGCCCTGCTTCGCGCTGAATGTCCGGTTTGGCGAGAGTGAGATATGAGTCTCATAAGCCCTGATCGTCTTTGAAATTCCGTCGATCGACTGCTTACGGTCGTGATCGCTCGCCACAGCGGGCCCCGACGGTCGCAACGCCGAATCCTGCCAGCGGCCGTACGGGAACAGTCGTCGCGTCAAGCGCCGTAGGCAGGAGCGGGGGACCCAAGGTAGGTGCCGCACCCGGGAGTCGACCGGGGCGGCTAGGGGTGGAGCCGCGCGCCGAGAGGTGCGCGGCCGGGCAACTCAACCGGCCCGAACCCGACAGCTCACCTCGCAGGCGTCGGTGAGGGGATCGAACCATGCTGTGTTCCGGCAAGGGTAAGCACCGCCGTCCGTCCAAGGCCGTCCGCGCCATTGCGCTCGCCGGTGTCACCGGCGCCGCCGTCGCCGCCCCGCTGATGGCGGCCGGCAGCGCCTCCGCCGCCACCGCCTCCCAGTGGGACGCCGTCGCCCGGTGCGAGTCCGGCGGCAACTGGTCCATCAACACGGGCAACGGCTTCTACGGCGGCCTGCAGTTCACCAACTCGACCTGGGCCGCGTACGGCGGCACCGCCTACGCCCCGCGGGCCGACCTGGCCTCCAAGGCGCAGCAGATCTCCGTCGCCGAGAAGGTCCTCGCGGGCCAGGGCAAGGGTGCCTGGCCGGTCTGCGGCACGGGTCTGACCGGCGCCCCCTACAACGGTGCCGCGGCCTCCACCGGCAGCTCGAGCAGCGCCGGCTCCGCGAAGAGCACCACCACCCGCTCCACCGAGCGGCACGCGGCCAACCGCTCCACGCAGCGCCCGGCCCCGCGGAAGACCGTCACCACCCCGGCCGGCAAGAAGGTCCGGAAGGGCGACGGCGAGTACAAGGTCGTCAAGGGCGACACCCTCGGCTCGATCGCCGAGCGGCACCACGTCCAGGGCGGCTGGGAGAAGCTGTTCCGGCTGAACAAGGACATCATCGAGGACGCCGACCTCATCTACCCGGGCCAGCAGCTGCACCTGCAGTGACAGCCGGCCGGCGTCTGACGGCCGACCGTCGGCCGGCCCACAGTGCCCTCACAGGCGCGGCCCCCTGCAGCGGGGGCCGCGTGAGGACCGCCCCCCGTCCCCACGGGCTCCCCGCTCCGGTGCGTGTTCCCCCGTACGCGCCGGAGCGGGGCTTTTTGCCTCCGCGCCCCTTCTTCGCCACCCCGTCTTTGTTCCGCGTGGGAACAATGTGTACCGTCACCCTGTCCACGGGACGGTCGGTCGGCTGGCCGCCGCCCCGGGACGGTTAGGCTCTAGGCGCAAGGCACACCAGCCCCGCACCAACAGCGTCACATTCCACGAAGGAGATGCTCGTGCCGTCCATCGACGTCGTCGTAGCCCGGGAAATCCTGGACTCCCGAGGCAACCCCACGGTCGAGGTCGAGGTCGGCCTCGACGACGGCAGCACGGGTCGTGCCGCCGTTCCGTCCGGCGCCTCCACCGGCGCCTTCGAGGCCATCGAGCTCCGTGACGGGGACCCCAACCGCTACCAGGGCAAGGGCGTCGAGAAGGCCGTCCTCGCGGTCATCGAGCAGATCGGCCCGGAGCTCGTCGGCTACGACGCCACCGAGCAGCGCCTGATCGACCAGGCCATGTTCGACCTGGACGCGACCGACAACAAGGGCTCCCTCGGCGCCAACGCCATCCTGGGCGTCTCCCTCGCCGTCGCCCACGCCGCCTCCGAGGCCAGCGACCTCCCGCTCTTCCGCTACCTGGGCGGCCCGAACGCGCACCTGCTGCCGGTGCCGATGATGAACATCCTGAACGGCGGCTCGCACGCCGACTCCAACGTGGACATCCAGGAGTTCATGATCGCCCCGATCGGCGCGGAGTCCTTCTCCGAGGCCCTGCGCTGGGGCACCGAGGTCTACCACACCCTCAAGAAGGTGCTGAAGGGCAAGGGCCTGTCCACCGGCCTCGGCGACGAGGGGGGCTTCGCCCCGAACCTCGGTTCCAACCGTGAGGCCCTCGACCTCATCCTCGAGGCCGTCAAGCAGGCCGGGTACGTCCCCGGCGAGCAGATCGCCCTCGCCCTCGACGTCGCCGCCTCCGAGTTCTACAAGGACGGCAAGTACCTCTTCGAGGGCAAGGAGCGCTCCGCCGCCGAGATGACGGAGTACTACGAGGAGCTCGTGGCGGCCTACCCGCTCGTCTCCATCGAGGACCCGCTGTTCGAGGACGACTGGGCCGGCTGGAAGGTCATCACCGACAAGCTCGGCGACAAGGTCCAGCTGGTCGGCGACGACCTGTTCGTCACCAACCCCGAGCGCCTCGCCCGGGGCATCGAGGAGGGCGCCGCCAACGCCCTGCTGGTCAAGGTCAACCAGATCGGCTCGCTGACCGAGACCCTGGACGCCGTCGAGCTGGCCCAGCGCAACGGCTTCAAGTGCATGATGTCCCACCGCTCCGGCGAGACCGAGGACGTCACCATCGCCGACCTGGCCGTCGCCACCAACTGCGGCCAGATCAAGACCGGTGCCCCGGCCCGCTCCGAGCGCGTCGCCAAGTACAACCAGCTGCTGCGCATCGAGGAGATCCTCGACGACGCGGCGGTGTACGCCGGCCGCAGCGCCTTCCCGCGCTTCAAGGGCTGAGCGGCCAGGGCCGCGCCCGAGCCAGTCGTCCGTACGTCCCCGTACGCGGTCCCGTACCGTGTGCGGGGACGTACGCACGTGTGAAGGGGAGGCGCGAGACATGGCCGTGAAGGACCGTGACCGGTTCTCCACCGCGACCAGGCTGCGGCTGCTCGGGGAGCAGACGGCGGCCCGGGTGTACCGCTCCCAGACCAGACGCCAGGCCCGCCGCTCCCGGCTCACCGGCCGCGCCGCCCTGCTCGCGCTCGTCCTGTGCTCGCTGGTCGTGGCGCTCGCGTACCCGATACGGCAGTACGTCTCCCAGCGTGCCGAGATCGCCGAGATGGAGCGGCAGCGGCAGGAGGCCCGCAACCGGGTCGAGCAACTGCGCGACCTCAAGGCGCGCTGGCAGGACGACGCGTACGCGCAGCAGCAGATCCGGAAGCGGCTGCACTACGTGATGCCGGGGGAGACCGGGTACATCGTGGTCGACCCGGACCCGGCCCGGCGGCCCCCCGTGCACCGGACGGCCCTCGCGCGCCCCTGGTACGCCGGCGTCTGGGACGGGGTGGACAAGGCCGACGCGTCCGACCGGTGAGCCCGACAGAGCCCGCAGAGCTCCACAGAGCCTGACAGAGACACAAGAGAGACTTCCTACCGCATGGAAACGCCCCCGCCGCCCACCCCGCGCACCGAGCCCACGGACGCGGATGTCGAGGCCATCCAGCAGCAGCTCGGCCGCGCCCCGCGCGGGCTGTGCGCCATCGCGCACCGCTGCCCGTGCGGGCAGCCGGACGTCGTGGAGACGGCTCCGAGGCTCCCCGACGGCACCCCGTTCCCGACGACGTACTACCTGACCTGCCCGCGCGCCGCCTCCGCGATCGGCACGCTGGAGGCCAACGGCGTCATGAAGGAGATGACGGAGCGCCTGGGCACCGACCCGGAGCTGGCCGCCGCCTACCGTGCCGCGCACGAGGACTACATCGCCCGCCGCGACGCCATCGAGGTCCTGGAGGGCTTCCCGAGCGCGGGCGGCATGCCGGACCGGGTGAAGTGCCTGCATGTGCTCGTGGCCCACTCGCTGGCCGCCGGCCCGGGCGTCAACCCGCTCGGCGACGAGGCGATCGCGATGCTGCCGGAGTGGTGGCGCAAGGGCTCGTGTGTGACGCCCGCGGGGCCGCCGTCCGGCGATGCGTGGGAGGTGGTGGAGACGTCCGACAGCGGCTGGTTCGCGGTCAACCCCGTCCACCTCGCCGACTCCGGGGAGAAGCAGACCGAGGAGAAGGAGGAGGGCCAGTGACACGCGTCGCCGCCGTCGACTGCGGTACGAACTCCATCCGGCTCCTGGTGGCGGACGCCGACCCCCGCACCGGTGAACTCGTCGAGCTGGACCGGCGGATGACGATCGTCCGGCTCGGGCAGGGGGTGGACCGGACCGGGCGTCTCGCCCCGGAGGCGCTCGAGCGCACGTTCGCCGCCTGCCGTGAGTATGCGGACGTCATCAAGGGGTACGGCGCCGAGCGGCTGCGTTTCGTCGCCACGTCCGCCTCCCGGGACGCCGAGAACAGGGACGAGTTCGTCCGCGGGGTGCTGGACATCCTCGGCGTCGAGCCCGAGGTCATCTCGGGCGACCAGGAGGCGGAGTTCTCCTTCACCGGCGCGACCAAGGAGCTGATGGGCCGGGAGGACCTCGCCAGGCCCTATCTGGTCGTGGACATCGGCGGCGGCTCCACCGAGTTCGTCGTGGGCGAGGACCACGTGCGCGCCGCCCGGTCCGTCGACATCGGCTGCGTGCGCATGACGGAACGTCACCTCGTGCGCCACGGGGTGGTCGGCGACCCGCCCACCGGGGAGCAGATCTCCGCCATACGGTCCGACATCGAGGGCGCACTGGACGAGGTGGAGCGGACGGTGCCGCTGCGGGAGGCGCACACCCTGGTCGGCCTCGCCGGCTCGGTCACCACCGTCTCGGCGATCGCCCAGGACCTCCCCGAGTACGACTCCGCGCGGATCCACCACTCCCGGATCTCCCTGGACCGGGTCCGCGAGATCACCGAGTGGCTCCTCGGGTCGACGCACGCCGAGCGGGCGGCGATCCCCTCCATGCATCCGGGGCGTGTGGACGTCATCGGCGCGGGGGCCCTCGTACTGCTCGCGATCATGGAGCGGATCGGGGCCCGGGAGGTCGTGGTCAGCGAGCACGACATCCTCGACGGCATCGCGTGGTCCATCGCCTAGCGGTCGCCTGCGGGCGCCTGCGCCCGATGTGCTGACGGACCGTCGGGAGAGGTCCCGAAGTGACTTTTGCTACTCACCGGTAGCCTCTCCTGAGCAGGTTCGGTAACGTATGAGCGTGCCCGAGGGGGCCTCCGGGACTCCTCGGGGGTGTGCCGCCGAGAAAGTTCGTGAAGTTCTTCACAAGGAAATCGTCCCTGCTGAGCGGCGCCATGGGTCCATTGGGCCGTTCGGGGGGCTCAACGGCCCTTCCGGGGTGCTCACGCGAGCGTTTCCGGGGTCCGGTGCGGGTGTGGTGCGCATGTCCCGTCAGGACCGGGCAGGGGACCGGTGAAGAGCTCAAGGGGCAGCTCACGCGGCCTTGACAACGACCCGCCCGCCCCCGCGGTTCCCGCGTGATGTCATGATCTCCATCACGCGGGCGGCGGAGTGTAGCAGATGCCTCACCCGAGCTTGTGAAGGGGCGCACGAGCGACCCCCCAGGGGCGGGTGGATACTCGATGGCATGAGCACCACGGAGCGTCCCAGGATCCTCGTAGTAGGCGGTGGGTACGTAGGCCTGTACGCAGCTCGACGCATTCTGAAGAAGATGCGCTACGGGGAAGCGACCGTCACGGTCGTCGATCCCCGCTCGTACATGACCTACCAGCCCTTCCTCCCCGAAGCCGCCGCCGGCAGCATCTCCCCCCGGCATGTCGTCGTCCCGCTGCGACGCGTGCTGCCGAAGGCGGAGGTCCTCACCGGCCGGGTCACCACCATCGACCAGGACCGCAAGGTCGCCACGATCGCCCCGCTGGTCGGCGAGGCGTACGAGCTGCCCTTCGACTACCTGGTCATCGCACTCGGCGCGGTCTCCCGCACCTTCCCGATCCCCGGCCTCGCCGAGCAGGGCATCGGCATGAAGGGCATCGAGGAGTCCATCGGCCTGCGCAACCATGTTCTCGAGCAGCTCGACAAGGCCGACTCCACGACCGACGAGGACATCCGCCGCAAGGCGCTCACCTTCGTCTTCGTCGGCGGTGGCTTCGCCGGTGCGGAGACCATCGGCGAGGTCGAGGACATGGCCCGGGACGCGGCCAAGTACTACAGGAACGTGTCCCGCGAGGACATGCGCTTCATCCTCGTCGACGCGGCCGACAAGATCCTCCCCGAGGTCGGTCCCAAGCTCGGCCAGTACGGCAAGCAGCACCTCGAGGGCCGCGGCGTCGAGGTCTACCTGTCCACCTCCATGGAGTCCTGCGTCGACGGCCACGTGGTGCTGAAGAACGGCCTCGAGGTCGACTCCAACACGATCGTGTGGACGGCAGGCGTCAAGCCGAACCCGGCGCTCGCCCGCTTCGGCCTTCCGCTCGGCCCGCGCGGTCACGTGGACACCGCCCCCACCCTCCAGGTCCAGGGCACCGACTACATCTGGGCCGCGGGTGACAACGCCCAGGTGCCCGACGTCGTCGGCCGCAAGGCGGGCAACGAGAACGCCTGGTGCCCGCCGAACGCGCAGCACGCGCTGCGTCAGGCCAAGGTCCTCGGCGACAACGTCCTCTCCGGCATGCGGGGCTTCCCGCAGAAGGAGTACAGCCACGCCAACAAGGGCGCGGTCGCGGGTCTCGGCCTGCACAAGGGCGTCGCGATGATCGTCATGGGCAAGATGAAGATCAAGCTCAAGGGCCGCCTCGCCTGGTACATGCACCGTGGCTACCACGGTATGGCCATGCCGACTTGGAACCGCAAGATCCGGATCTTCGCGGACTGGACGCTCGGCATGTTCCTCAAGCGCGAGGTCGTCTCGCTCGGCGCGATCGAGTCTCCGCGTGAGGAGTTCTACGAGGCCGCCAAGCCGGCGCCCGTGGCCGCCGCGGCGAAGACCGAGGAGCGAGCCAAGGCCTCCTGACCTCACGGTCACCGGTCCAGCCGAAGGGCCTCCCGCCATCCGTGGTGCGGGAGGCCCTTCGGCATGCGGCGCACTTCCAGGCGCCTGACCTCGCAAGGCCGCGCCCACGGCCCCTTTCGGACACAGGCATTTTGCCCAGCCGTAACGCCAACGGGGGACTGCGTCCCGGCCCCGCAGGTGTTTACGTGGTGTGGGACATCCGGGAAGCGCCTTCCCGGCTATCCGTCCGATTCGAGCAGGGGAAACCCCAATCGGAGGTGTGCGCCATGGCCGACGCCGCACCGCGGCTGAAAAGCCTCGTAGAACAGTTGCTCGGGGTACCGCTCCCGCTGCGCATCCGCGCCTGGGACGGTTCGGAGGCCGGACCGCCCGGCGCCCCCGCCCTCGTCGTACGCAACCGCCGCGCCCTGCGCCGTCTGCTGTGGAAGCCGGGGGAGTTGGGCCTCGTCCGCGCCTGGGTCGCCGGGGACCTCGGCATCGACGGCGATCTCTACACCACCCTCGACCTGCTGGCCGGCCTGGTCTGGGAGCGTGGGGACGACGCCCGCACCCTCGTCCAGGCGGTCCGCGACCCGGATGTCCGGGCGGCCGTCCGCGGACTGGCCCGGCTGGGCGGTCCCTTCCCGCCACCCCCGCCGCCCCGCGAGGAGGTCCGCGGGGCCCGCAGCCACCTCCACACCCGGCGCAGCGACAAACGCGCCATCAGCCACCACTACGACGTCGGGAACGACTTCTACGAGATCGTCCTGGGCCCGTCCATGGTGTACTCGTGTGCCTACTGGGAGGCGCCGAACGGCACCCTGGAGAACGCCCAGCGCGACAAGCTCGAACTGGTCTGCCGCAAACTCGGCCTGAAGCCCGGTCAGCGGCTCCTCGACGTCGGCTGCGGCTGGGGCTCCATGGCGATCCACGCGGCCCGCGAGCACGGAGTGAGCGTCGTCGGCGTCACCCTCTCCCACGAGCAGGCCACGTACGCCCGCAAGCGGGTCGCCGACGAGGGCCTCACCGACCGCGTCGAGATCCGGGTGCAGGACTACCGCGATGTCGCCGACGGCCCCTACGACGCGATCTCCTCCATCGGCATGGCCGAGCACGTCGGCGCCGAGCGGTACCTGGAGTACGCCCGGCATCTGCACGGCCTGCTGAAGCCCGGCGGACGGCTGCTCAACCACCAGATCGCGCGGCGCCCCCAGAAGGACGAGTCCTCGTACTCCGTCGACGCGTTCATCGACGCCTACGTCTTCCCGGACGGGGAACTCGCCCCCGTCGGCTCCACGGTGGTCCAGCTGGAGCGCGCCGGGTTCGAGGTCCGTGACATGGAGTCCCTGCGCGAGCACTACGCCCTCACCCTGCGCGGCTGGGTCGCCAACCTCGAGGCGCAGTGGGGGCGTGCGCAGGCCCTGGCCGGCCCCGGCCGGGCCCGTGTGTGGCGGCTCTACATGGCCGCCTCCGCCCTCGCCTTCGAACGCAACCGCATCGGTGTCAACCAGGTCCTCGCGGTACGGACGCCGGACGCCGGCACCTCCGGGCTGCCGCTGCGCACCCGCACCTGGGACGCCTGACCAACGTCCGGACGCGACCGTACGACCCGCCCGCGGGTAGGACGAAGGGGCCCCGTTCCGCTCGGGAACGGGGCCCCTTCGTGACGGACGGCCGTCTGCCGCTACTCCGACTTGATCGCCGTGAGCATGTTCAGACGGGCCGCCCGCCGGGCCGGCCACAGGGCGGCCAGCACGCCGACCACCGCCGCGAGGAGGAGGAAGACGGCCATCCGGCCCCAGGGCAGGACCAGCTCGTACGTCGCCATCTTGGTGCCGAGCAGCTCACCGGCCGCCCAGCCGAAGAACACGCCCAGGCCGATGCCCAGGACCCCGCCGAACAGTGAGATGACCAGGGACTCCAGCCGGACCATCCGCTTGATGCCCTTGCGGTCCAGGCCGATCGCCCGGAGCATTCCGATCTCCTGCGAGCGCTCGAAGACCGACATGGCCAGGGTGTTGATGACCCCGAGGACGGCGACGATCACCGCCATGGCCAGCAGGCCGTAGAGCATGTTCAGCATCAGGGTGAAGATCTGCGCGATGCTGTTGGAGATGTCCTTCCTGTCCTGGATCAGGATGGCCGGGTTGTCGCCGAGCGCCTTCTGCAGAGCGCTCTTGGCCGAGGCGGTGGCGCCGTCCGACATCTTCACCATGACCTGCATGTCGGCCGGGTCGCTCAGGTGCGGGGAGAGTGTCGCGTTGTCGAGCATGATGCCGCGCATCATCTCGGTGCTTTGGTAGACACCGGTGACCGTCAACTGCTGCTTGCGGCCGTCCTCGTAGGCCACCGTGAACCGTGAGCCCGCCGTCCAGTGGTGGTCCTTGGCGGTCTCGTCGTCCACGACGACCTGGCTGCCGCCGACCCTGAACGTGCCGTGGTCGACCGTGAGGTCCGTCAGCTTGCCGATGGCGGCGCCGTTGACACCGGTCACGTACTCGGTGTCGCCCCCGATGCGGGCGGGCGCGTTGCGCAGCGGGCTGATCGCGGTGACGCCGTCGGTCGTCCGCAGCGTCTTCTCGACCTGGGGCGACAGCTCGTTGCGGTTCGCCATGGACACCACGTAGTCCGCCTTGATGGCGGAGGATGCCATCTTGTCGATCGCGCTCTGCAGGCTGCCCGCCATCACCGTCAGACCGGTGATCAGGGTCAGGCCGATCATCAGGGCCGAGGCGGTGGCCGCGGTGCGGCGCGGGTTGCGCACCGAGTTCTGCCGGGCCAGCTTTCCGGCGACCCCGAAGGCCCTCAGCAGGGGCGCGGCGGCCGCGATCAGCGGGCGGGACAGCAGAGGGGTGAGCACGAAGACGCCGATGACGAGGAGGACCGCGCCGAGACCCATCGGTGCCTGGCCGTCCGAGCTGCTCAGCGTGGTGGCGTACAGCACGGTGGCGATGCCGGCTCCGGCGAGCAGCGCGCCGATCGTGTTCCGTACGACCAGGGACTTGGTGGTGGTCTTCGCGTGCACGCTGCCCATCGCGGCGACCGGCGGGATCTTCGCGGCGCGCCGGCCCGGCAGCCAGGCGGCCAGCATCGTGATCAGGATGCCGACTGCGAGGGCGGCGACGACCGTGCCCGGGGTGATGACCAGGGGCCCGTCGGGAACCGTCCCGCCCAGCGAGCCCATCAGCGAGCGCAGCCCGGCACCGATGCCGACGCCGGCCACCAGACCGGTGACGGCCGCGACCGCGCCGACCACGAACGCCTCGACGAGCACGGACCGGGTGACCTGCCGGCGGGAGGCGCCGACCGCACGCAGCAGCGCCAGCTCCTTGGTGCGCTGGGCGACCAGCATGGTGAAGGTGTTCGCGATGATGAACGTGCCGACGAACAGGGCGATGCCCGCGAAGACCAGCAGGGCGGTGCGCATGCTGCTCGTCGCCTCGGCGATCTGCCGGGCCTGGTCGTCGGCGAGCTGCTTGCCGGTGATGGTGGAGGCGGCGTCCTTGGGCAGGATCTCGTCGAGGGCGTTGCGCAGCGCGATCTGGCCGGTGCCGGAGGCCGCCTTCACGTCGATCTCGTCGTAGGAGCCGTCCTTGTGGAACAGGCGCTGGGCGGTGGCCGTGTCGAAGAGGGCGAGGCTGCCGCCGGCCGCCACGTTGCCGTCGTCGGTGGTGAAGATGCCGGTGATCTTCGGGGTCAGCACGGGGCCGTCGATCGACAGCCGCACCGTGTCGCCCACCTTGTATCCGGCGCGCTCGGCGGTCTTGGAGTCGATGAGGACCTGGTCCTCGCCCTTCGGGGCGTGCCCGCTGACGATCGGGTACCGGGGGTCCTCGGTCCGCCAGTAGTTCCCGCCCTGGGACTGGAAGCCGTCGCCGATGAGCTTGCCGTTCTTGTCGGCGATGGCGGTGAAGCCGCTGACGACGCCGATGGCCGTCTCGGCGCCCTGCACCTTGGCGGCCTTGTCGAGAAGGGCCCCCGTGAGCTTCGGCTCCTTGGCTATCGTGTCGCCGGTGTCCTGGCGGCCCTCGGGCCGGATGGCCACGTCGACCTGGTCGAAGCCCTTGGCGGAACTCTTCTGGTAGGCATCCGAGATGGTGTTGGTGAAGACCAGGGTGCCCGACACGAAGGCCACGCCGAGCATCACGGCGAGGACGGTCATGAGCAGCCTGGCCTTGTGCGCGAGCACATTGCGCAGGGCGGTACGGAACATTTCTCTTCCAGGGCTGGGAGCGGGAGTCGGGCGGGGCCGTTCAGGCCGACGGGGGTCCGGGGGCGGGGCGCACGGAGGCGGGGCGCACGGAGGCGGGGCGCACGGAGGCGGGGCGCACGGAGGCGGGGCGCACGGAGGCGGGGCGCACGGCCCTCAGCTCGTGCGGCCCTTCGCGTCGAACCGCTTCATGCGGTCGAGCACCGCGTCCGCGCTCGGCTCGTACAGCTCGTCCACGATCCGGCCGTCCGCGAGGAAGATCACCCGGTCCGCGTAGGCCGCCGCCACCGGGTCGTGCGTGACCATCACCACCGTCTGCCCCAGCTCACGCACGGAGTTGCGCAGGAAGCCCAGCACCTCGGCACCCGACCGTGAGTCCAGGTTTCCGGTGGGCTCGTCGCCGAAGATGATGTCCGGCTTGGACGCGAGCGCCCGCGCCACCGCGACACGCTGCTGCTGGCCGCCGGACAGCTGCGCGGGCCGGTGGCTCAGCCGTCCCGAGAGTCCGACCATCTGGATCACGGTGTCCAGCCACGCCTTGTCCGGCTTGCGGCCCGCGATGTCCATGGGCAGGGTGATGTTCTCCAGCGCGGTCAGCGTCGGCAGCAGGTTGAACGCCTGGAAGATGAAGCCGATCTTGTCCCGGCGCAGCCTGGTGAGCTGCTTGTCCTTCAGCGAGCCCAGTTCGACGTCGCCGATGCGGACGGAACCGGACGAGAAGGAGTCGAGGCCGGCGACGCAGTGCATGAGCGTCGACTTGCCGGAGCCCGAGGGCCCCATGATGGCCGTGAACTGGGCCTGCCGGAAGTCGACGGTCACCCGGTCCAGGGCCACCACCTGCGTTTCGCCCTGTCCGTAGACCTTCGACAGATCTGTGGCGCGGGCGGCCACCGTGGTGGTCCGGTCGGCGAGAGGGGTGCTGGTCACGGGTGGGTGCTCCTGTCGGGACGACGACGGTCAAGGGGACGTGTTCCATCGTGGCGGCCCGAAGGTGGCGTGGAGTCAGCCGCTGTTCCGGTTCCCGGGGCAGCCTCGAGTCGGACCGCGACTGCCGGTGTCATACCTGGGGATGACCCCCGCCCCTGAGTCCGCCCCGAGCGAAAAGCGGTTGGTCAGCCCATACGCGGCCGCCCGCGACGCCCTCCTTCAGGGCGGTGAAATTCCGTCATTCCGCATACGCGGCCGATGGCTGCCCGACAGGCTGTTGGCAAGTGCGGAAGGCCTGTACCGGATGCTGATGCACCCTCAGACCTCAATAAAATAAGACAACATCGCATCGTGGGCACGCTGTTGGTGGGATGCGCCCCGATAGGCTCGGAACGCTCGATGCGGAGCCCATGGCCTGCCCGGATGGTGGAATGCAGACACGGCGAGCTTAAACCTCGCTGCCCCTCGGGGGCGTACCGGTTCAAGTCCGGTTCCGGGCACCTTCCCTACCTGCAGCGGAGGCGCGGGCCTCGGGTGCGGGAGCGGACCGAACCGGACCTGCTGCCGGAAATCGAGCGCCATCCGGACGCAGGTGAGCGCCGGGAACCGCGCGACGCGGGGCCCCGGCGCTGCCCTCCGGCCCGCCTGGACGCAGGTGATGGGCTGCATCACGGTGCGCATCGGGCCGCCTTCGTATCGACTTGCCGGTCGCCTGGATGAGCGGAGACGAGTCGATGGACGGCCGGTGCCGGCTCTACCTGGACGGCGGCCGGGATGTCGAGGACGGAGCTGACGGTGGTGTCGGGTTGCAGGCCTTTCGGGGGGTGGGGGCCGTAGGCGAGTTTCGCGGGGATGACGGCGAGGATGCGGCTGCCGACCCGTCGGCCGGTCAGGGCGTGGTCCCAGCCGGGGATGACGTTGCCGTGGCCGATGGCGACGGGCGTGGCTACGTGTTGTTGTGCGTCCAGAAGCTGGCGTCTTACTCCCCGCGTCGCCTCCGGCGCAACGCCACCGTGAGCAGCGCCGCGACAGCTATCGACGGAAGGAGGAGCACCCGAAGGGAGACGTACGGGACCGCCAGGTGCGCCAGCAGCAGGACGCTGGGCCCGGCGACAGCCGCGATCAGCGCGCCGGCACGGTCAGGCTTCCGGGAGCCTCCGCTTTTCAGTTCCATGCATATCCCACCATTCCGCCCGCCCAGCCGAAGCCCACGGACACCCCCCGCGAGGGTCCAGTCGACCGGATCGAGCAGACCGGCTGTCAAGCCATGGACGAGGACCGTTCCGCCGGCGGAGCCGTCCCACACCGTACCGGCCCGGAAGTAGTGGCTGTGGCTGACGCGGTGCCCCCACCGGCGCTGATGCCGGTAGTACCCGGCACAGGGGGCCACCCGGAGGAAGCGGCGATGCCCAGGGGGACCCTTGCAGGCCGTCGGGGTGAGTGCACCGGAGTCCGGTGTCACCCGCCCGCCCGGCTCCCGTGTCGCCCGTCGGAGTGACGGCGAGCTCCCGGGTTGATCAGCGGCCGGTCTCGACTCTGTTCCGGCTCGGTCATGGATGGAGCGGTTCCGTGCGGGGAATCACGGAGGTGCGTAGCGTGTTGCGCGCAAGGGTGAGGGAAAGATCCTCCTCAAGCACTAGGGTCATTCCTTTGCCTACCTATTACTCTTGAGCCAAGGCCACGCAGGGTGGCCATGGAGGAGTGAAATGAGGAGCAGCAACCCGGTCTTCTCGCGACGGGGGTTCAGCCGCGACAACGGCTACGCGGGCTTCAACACCGCGCCGCAGGCCGGGGGAGCCCCCGTGGGCACGCAGGGCAACCCGTACGCGCAGAACCCGTACGCGGGCGGCAACCCCTACGCCCAGAACCCTTACGCCCAGCAGACCCAGTACGGCGGCCCGCCGCAGGCCCCGGCCACCACCGGCCGGATGACGATGGACGACGTCGTCATGCGCTCGGCGATGACGCTCGGCACGGTCGCCGTCGGCGCGATCCTCGCCTGGGCGCTGCTGCCGGTCTCGTCCACCAGCTACGGCCTCGCGATCGGCTCCGCCCTGATCGCGTTCGTGCTGGCGATGGTGCAGTCCTTCAAGCGCACCCCCTCGCCCGCGCTGATCCTGGGATACGCCGCCTTCGAGGGCGTCTTCCTCGGCGTCATCAGCGAGATGTACAACGCGCAGTGGTCCGGCGCGCCCTTCCAGGCGGTGCTCGGCACCATGGCGGTCTCCGGTGCGACCCTGCTCGTCTACAAGGCGGGCTGGATCCGTGTCACCGCGCGGTACGCCCGCATCGGCATGGCCATCGCCATCGCGTTCGTCCTGGTGATGGCGGTCAACCTGCTGCTGGTCGCCTTCGGCGCCGCCCCCGACGGCGGGCTGCGCAGCATGGGCCCGCTGGGCGCGCTCGTCGGCATCATCGCGATCCTGCTCGGCGCGTTCTTCCTGACCCTCGACTTCAAGCAGATCGAGGACGGCATCGCGTACGGTGCGCCGCGCGAGGAGGCCTGGCTGGCCGCGTTCGGCCTGACCATGACCCTTGTGTGGATCTACGTGGAGATGCTGCGGCTGGTCGCCATCTTCAGCAGTAACGACTAGTTCCGGTCGGTCTGTGCCGAAGGGCCCGCGAACCACGGTTCGCGGGCCCTTCGCGGTGTGGTGTGCGGTTCGGTGGTGCGCGCTCAGGCGAGTTTGCGCGCGGCCCTCCTCAGGTCGTACTCGTGAATGATCGCTTTGGCGTGGCCGTACGCGAGATTGTGCTCGTGCCGGAGCCAGCTGACCTTCTCCTCGAAGCGGAGAGCGGGGCCTTCGTCGACGGTGCGAAGCCAGTCGGAGACTTCACGACCGGTGCAGTGGGGGATGCGGGCGAGCAGATTGCGATGGGTCTCCTCGGAGAAGACTTGGGACATCGGCGCCTCCGGACGCATTCGATGAAGCCGGTCCTTCAGGTCACCGTGCCTGAGTGTTCGCCTGTTGGCAACAGTGCTGCCGCGACGCGTAGTCTCGCGGCGTGCTTGATACGACGCCTTTGACCCGGGCAGTGGATCACTTCGCCGACCGGCTGCGGGCCGCTCCCCAGAGCCGGCTTCAACGGGGCGCCGCGGCCGAGGCCCTCGGCCTGGCAAGGGAGTTGGCGCGCCGCGCCCAGCTCCTGGAGGACCCCTCGGCCGAGCCCCGAGAGATGCCGGACGCGGGCATGTTCGCGGCCGCCGACCAGATCACGGTCGCCGCACACGATCTCGCACTCGTCCTCGGCGACGAGGAGGAGCTCGCCCGGGCCGTGGCGCTGGTGCGGGAGGCGCAGCAACGCGCCGGAGTCTGAGGCGTGGACTTCCGGCGCGGTGGTCACAGGGACGCGATGACGCGGTCCGCCAGGATGTAGACGCTCTCGTCGCCGCACTCGAACGTCAGCGCGTACGCCCCCGAGATGCCCGAGCCGCCGAGCAGGACCGGGGCGTGGCCGGCCGTCACGGCCGCGGCCAGGCGCTCGGCGGTCTCACGGTGCCCCGGGGTCATACACAGCGTCGTGCCGTCCGCGAAGACGTAGACGTCGAGGGTGCCCAGCGGGCCGGGGCGCACGTCGGCGAGTTCGGTACGGGTGGCGGCCAGTTCCTCCAGCCGGGCGACCGTGCGCTCGTGGTCGCCCACGACGGGGGAGGGGGACGGGACGAAGTCGGGGTGCGAGGGGTGCCGGCGACGGGCGGCGGCCAGTTCGGGGGAGTCGCCCGCGAAGCCGTCCTCCGCGGAGACGCCCCGGGCGAACTCGTTCTCCTCGGCTGAGGGTTCCGCCACCGGCTCCAGGCTGTCGTGCTCCAGGCCCGCGAAGTCCGACTGACGGGGCAGGAACAGCTCGACGTCGGGCAGGCCGAACAGGGAGGGGGCGTCGGCGATGTCCCGGGCCTCCTGGGCGGCCCAGAAGGCACGTGCCTCGGCCAGTTCGCGCTCCCGCTCCTCGGCGAGCGCCTCCGCCACGGCGGCGCGTATCTCCTCCGCGTCCGCGGCGGAGCGGGCGGCCGGCACCAGGCCGTGCGCCTGGGCGGCACGGCTCTCGGTGAGTTCGCCGCGCAGGGCCGCGACCTGTCGGCGCAGTGCCCGCACGCTGCACAGGACGGCGACGCCCACGCCCGCGGTGGCGGTCGTGGTGAGCAGCAGAGCAATCGGCATGGCGCTCACTGACGTACTCCCGGTTCAAGGTCGGCCCCCGACTTCCTACATCAGCTTGAAGGGTGGACTAACCAGCTGTCAGTGCGTAACGTCACGAAACGGACATGACCCGAGTGTGGGGACCCCTCCCCGAAACGGCTCTGACCTGCGCAGACATCCTTCGGAGGGAGATAGGTCACATCCTGGGGGAGATTGGATCACAAAACGGCCCGAAGCCCTGAGGGAACAGGGGCTCCGGGCCATTGCGCAGGGGGCGCGGTGAGGTCAGCTCAGGCGCTCGATGACCATCGCCATGCCCTGGCCGCCGCCGACGCACATCGTCTCCAGGCCGAACTGCTTGTCGTGCCACTGGAGCGAGTTGATCAGCGTGCCGGTGATACGGGCGCCGGTCATGCCGAAGGGGTGTCCGACGGCGATGGCACCGCCGTTGACGTTCAGCTTGTCCAGCGGGATGCCGAGGTCGCGGTAGGAGGGGATCACCTGGGCGGCGAAGGCCTCGTTGATCTCGACGAGGTCGATGTCGTCGATGGTGAGGCCGGCCCGCTGGAGGGCCTGCTTGCTGGCCTCGACGGGACCGTAGCCCATGATCTCGGGGGAGAGCCCGGAGACACCGGTGGAGACGATCCGGGCGAGCGGCGTGAGCCCCAGCTCCCGGGCCTTGGTGTCGCTCATGATGATCACGGCGGCGGCGCCGTCGTTCAGGGGGCAGCAGTTGGCGGCGGTGACGCGGCCGTCGGGGCGGAAGACGGGCTTCAGGCCGGCCACGCCCTCCAGGGTCACGCCGGGGCGCGGACCGTCGTCCTTGCTGACGACCGTCCCGTCGGGGAGGGTCACCGGGGTGATCTCGCGCTCCCAGAAGCCCTTGGCGATGGCCTGCTCGGCGAGGTTCTGCGAGCGGACGCCGAACTCGTCCATCTCCTCGCGGGTGACGCCCTTCAGCCGGGCGAGGTTCTCGGCGGTCTGGCCCATCGCGATGTACGGGTCGGGCAGCAGGCCGTCCTCGCGCGGGTCGTGCCAGTCGGCGCCCTCGGACTCGGCGACGGCGGCGGTGCGGGCCTCGGCCTCGGCGAAGAGGGGGTTGTGGGTGTCCGGGAGGCCGTCGGAGGTGCCCTTGACGCTGCGGCTGACCGTCTCGACGCCCGCGGATATGAAGACGTCGCCCTCGCCGGCCTTGATGGCGTGCAGGGCCATGCGGGAGGTCTGCAGGGAGGAGGAGCAGTACCGGGTGACGGTGCAGCCCGGAAGGTGGTCCATGCCCATCTGCACGGCGACGATGCGGCCGAGGTTGTGCCCCTGCTCGCCGCCCGGGAGGCCGCAGCCGAGCATCAGGTCGTCGATGTCCTTGGGGTCCAGCGCGGGCACCTTGGCCAGGGCCGCCTGGATGATCGTCGCGGTCAGGTCGTCCGGGCGGAGGTCCTTGAGGGAGCCCTTGAAGGCGCGGCCGATGGGAGAGCGGGCGGTCGAGACGATGACGGCTTCGGGCATCACGGCTCCATTGCACGAGGGGAGGCAGGGCTGTGAGGGAAGTTACCCGTACGTACGGGGGAGGTCACGGGCGTGGGGGTGTGACTCCGGCCGCACTTTTCTAAGCGCTTGCTTTTTTCCGGCCGGGGTCGCGGGAAAGGGCGCGTGACCGGGAGCCGGGGTGGTCTCTCACGGAAGTCTGCGCTCCGGGGCCGGGGCAGTCGAGCCGGGACCCGGAGCGGGTGCGGTGGGCGGCCAGGCCGCTGGTTCCGGTTCCGTGGCCGGGGCCGCGTCCGGGGTCGGGAGACGCCGGCGGCGACGCCGCTTGAGGAGGGCCCAGGGGCCCCGGGGGCCCGTCGGGAGGGCGGCCGTGACCTCGGTGCCCGCCTCCGAGGCCGCCTCCGCAGCCGCACGGGCCACCGGCAGGAAGCCCTCGCGGCGGGACGCGTCCGGGCGCTCCTCCTCCGCCGGCCACAGGCCCAGGGCCGCGCAGACCGTCGGCAGGACCGCCATCGCCGCCGTGGCATAGCCCTCCGCCGAGGGGTGGTAGTTGTCGGGGCCGAAGAGTTCGCGCGGGTTCGCCGCGAACTCCGGGCCCAGCAGGTCGCCCAGCGACACCGTGCGGCCGCCCTGCTCGACGACGCCGATCGTCTGCGCCGCGGCCAGCTGACGGGAGGCGCGGCGGGCCAGCCAGCGCAGCGGCTGCTGGACGGGCTCGATGGTCCCGAGGTCGGGGCAGGTGCCCACCACGACCTCCGCGCCCGCCGTGCGCAGCCGGCGCACGGCGGCCGACAGATGGCGCACCGAGCGCGTGGGGGGCATGCGGTGCGTCACATCGTTCGCGCCGACCATGATCACGCAGATGTCGGGGACCGGATCCGGGCCCTCCAGCGCCGACGTCACCTGGCGGTCGAGGTCGTCCGACTGCGCTCCGGGGAGAGCCACCACCCGCAGCTCCACCGGGCGTTCCGCGACCGCCGCGAGCCCCGAGGCCAGCAGTGCGCCCGGCGTCTGGCGGAAGCGGCGCACGCCCTGTCCCGCGGCCGTGGAGTCACCGAGCATCATCAGCCTCAGTGGCGGTCCGTCCACACCGGCGTAGCCCCGTCCGTACAGTCCGTCCGCGCTCGGCGGCTGGGGGCTGTGCCCGTTGCCCACCTGGCGCTTGGCCAGCTGCACCTCCGCGAGCAGCAGCCCGACGGCGGCCGCCCCGGCCAGGCCGATTCCGCCGCCGCCGTACGCCGCGCCCGCCGCGATGCGCCGGGCCACCCTCGCCCTCGACATGCTCGACATGCGTCGCCACCACCTCCTCGAAGCCGTACATCCACTGCTTGCCCCGTACACACCGTCGTCCAATCTCAACGGCGCGTGATTGCCGGGACCTCCGCGGCAAACCGTCCTGGCGCGGGAGCGCTTACGCTGGCGGGACCATCACGACCATTTTTTTGCAAGCAACCGGAGACAACGGTGCAATTCCACGACTCGATGATCAGCCTGGTCGGCAACACGCCGCTGGTCAGGCTCAACCGGGTGGCCGCCGGAATCCAGGCGACCGTCCTCGCGAAGGTCGAGTACTTCAACCCCGGCGGTTCCGTGAAGGACCGCATCGCCCTGCGCATGATCGAGGCGGCCGAGCAGAGCGGCGAGCTCAAGCCCGGCGGCACGATCGTCGAGCCGACCAGCGGCAACACGGGCGTCGGACTCGCGATCGTGGCCCAGCAGAAGGGCTACAAGTGCATCTTCGTGTGCCCCGACAAGGTCTCCACGGACAAGATCAACGTTCTGCGCGCGTACGGCGCGGAAGTGGTCGTGTGCCCGACGGCGGTGGCCCCGGAGCACCCGGATTCGTATTACAACGTCTCCGACCGGCTCGTCCGGGAGACCCCCGGCGCGTGGAAGCCGGACCAGTACTCCAACCCCAACAATCCCCTTTCGCACTATCACTCGACCGGCCCCGAGCTGTGGGAGCAGACGGAGGGGAAGATCACCCATTTCGTCGCGGGCGTCGGCACGGGCGGGACCATCTCCGGCACCGGGCGCTACCTGAAGGACGTCAGCGACGGCCGGGTGAAGGTCATCGGTGCCGACCCCGAGGGCTCGGTGTACTCGGGCGGCTCCGGGCGGCCGTACCTCGTCGAGGGCGTCGGTGAGGACTTCTGGCCGTCCGCGTACGACCGGACCGTCGCCGACGAGATCGTCGCCGTGTCCGACAAGGACTCCTTCCAGATGACCCGGCGGCTGGCGAAGGAGGAGGGCCTGCTGGTCGGCGGCTCCTGCGGCATGGCGGTCGTGGCGGCGCTGGAGGTCGCCGAGCGGCTGGGACCGGACGACGTCGTCGTCGTGCTGCTGCCGGACAGCGGCCGTGGCTACCTCAGCAAGATCTTCAACGACGAGTGGATGGCCGACTACGGCTTCCTGGAGGACGCCGGCCCGAGCGCCCGCGTCGCGGACGTGCTGAGCGACAAGGAGGGCGGCATCCCCTCCCTCGTCCACATGCACCCCGACGAGACGGTCGGCCAGGCCATCGAGGTGCTGCGCGAGTACGGCGTCTCGCAGATGCCGATCGTGAAGCCGGGCGCCGGCCACCCCGACGTCATGGCGGCGGAGGTCGTGGGCTCCGTCGTGGAGCGCGAGCTGCTGGACGCGCTGTTCACCAAGCGTGCCTCGCTGGACGACCCGCTGGAGAAGCACATGTCGGCGCCGCTGCCGCAGGTCGGCTCCGGTGAGCCGGTCGCGGATCTGATGTCCGTGCTCGGCACGGCCGACGCCGCGATCGTCCTCGTCGAGGGCAAGCCGACCGGCGTGGTCAGCCGGCAGGACCTGCTGGCGTTCCTGGCCAAGGGCGGGAAGCAGTAGAGAACGTCCGGTGAACCGGGCGTGTCGGCGGCGCACGTACGGTGACGCGCGGGGGCGGGGCTTCTCGGAAGTGGTACGAGCGCGTCACGTCCGCGCAGCACCCGCTTAACACGCATCCGGCACATTGGTGGGTGTCGGCAGGGCGGGAGCGGCTCCCCGCCCGGACCGGCAGCGAAACGGCGCCAAGGACCTCCGGAGCGGCTCCCGGACCTCCATGGACGCCATGGACGCGCAAGCCCGGCCCTGACCCGGCCCGCGTCCCTCGCGGGGACCGCCGTCGTCCCGCCCCCCGGCAACGGGGGTGCGGCGGTCCCCGCGCATCTCTTTTCCGGCCGTCCCCGCACCCTCTTTTCCGGCCGTCCCCGGTCCTCTTCCCCGGCCTTCTCCCGGGTGGCTTTCCCGCCGCTCTCAGTCGTCCCAGCCGTCGGCGCCCGAGGGCCGATGGCGGCGGAACAGGCCCGGGGTGGTGCGGGCGGCCTGGACGGCGTTGACCCCGACGATGCCCGCCCAGGCGGCCAGCAGGCCCGGCAGATGGCCGAGGCTGCCGCCGATCGCCGACAGAGGTATCGCCAGCACCAGCGAGACGATGCCGAAGCCGAAGCGCTCGCCCCAGGAGTCCATCGCCCGCGGGGACCGGGCGTCGCGCGCCGCCACCATCCGCTGCTCGGCCAGGTGCCTGCGCAGGCGGCGGTCGACCGCGCCGTCGATGCGCTGGTCGACCTTCTCGAGGAACGACTCGACCAGCGCCGGCTCGTACTCCTCGCCCAGTTCCCTGCGGGCCTGCAGGGTGGCGTCGAGTTCTTTCCTGAGGTCGGCGCCTCGCGCCTCCATTCCGGTCATGCGCACCACGTTAGGGAGCCGGAACGCCCCGCGGCACTGGGGAAAGCCCCCCTCTTCGGGGTGAGGTCCGCCCGGAGTCCCCCGGGACTCCCGTCCGGGCCGCCGGGCCGACGCGGGCAGCAGCGAGACCAGCCCCGTGTCCAGGTAGCACCGTGCCGCCGCCACCCGCGCCGGCCCGAAGGCCGGGTCCGCGCGGATCGCGTCGCGCACCCACGAGGCGCGCGCCCGGACCGTGAGGTCCAGCCAGTCGCCGGGCAGCGCCCGGGTCCGGCGGGCGGCGGCGATCTCGTCCACCAGCAGCCGCAGAACACAGCAGCTCCTCGAGCCCCGGTCGAGGCCGGCAGTGCGGCGATCGCGCCGGGGACGGTGACCGGCGGGCGAAGAGCCGCGCCGCGAGCGGGCGACGCGGCGGGTCCGGCCACTGCGCCCACGGCCGCGGCCGCCAGAAGGGCCCTGCGCTCCAAGACCATGACGCCTCCTCCGGGCCGTACCGTCCTGGGACGAGGAGGAGCGCCGCGCTCACCGGGGGCGTTGAGCGCGGCGCAGGTGCACCGTAGGCAGCCGTGTGGTCACCGTGTGTGTTGGTTTGATGACGCTTGGTTGATTCGTCGTCGGATCATCGCCGCCCCGATACCGCGTCTTGATCGTCAGCCGGCGCATCCGTCCGCGTACCCCGGAGTGCACGCCGTGCGGGCGGCGCACGTGCCCCCGCCTGCATATCGCCATGCAGGTTTCTTGGTGTTTGAATAGGTGGACATGACCCGGGAACAGGGGCCCCGGACGCGGAACGCCGCACGCGGAACGCCGCACGCGAACATCTTGAGGGGGAGCACGTGATGAGCGTGACCGACAGCGCTGCGGCACGGTTGCAGGCGCTCTTCGAGGGACACCGGCTCACGCCGACCCAGCGGCGCATCGCGCACAGCATGGTTCGGCGCGCCGCCGACGTGCCGTTCCTGTCGAGCGTGGAACTGGCCGAACTCGCCGGGGTCAGCCAGCCGTCGGTCACCCGGTTCGCGGTGGCCCTCGGCTTCGACGGCTACCCGGCGCTGCGCAAGCATCTGCGCGAGGTCGCGCCCGTGGAACAGGCCGCGGAGCCGGGCGTGTACAACGAGTACCAGCAGGCCGTCGAGGCCGAGATCCAGAACCTGAAGCACCTGGCCGAGCTGCTGGCCGACCCCCAGCCCGTGCGGAAGGCCGGACGGATCCTCGCCGCCTCCCGCCCGCTGCCCGTGCTCGGCCTGCGGGCCGCGGCCTCCCAGGCGTACGGCTTCACATACTTCGCCGCCAAGGTCCACCCGGACGTACGGCTGCTCCACGAGGGCGGCACGATGCTGAACGACCGCATCGACGCGGCCGTACGGGCCGGTGCGAGCGCCCTGCTGTGCTTCGCGCTGCCCCGGCATCCACGCGAGGTCGTGGACGCCCTCGGGTACGCCCGGCAGGCGGGTCTGACGGTGGTCACGGTCGCCGACTCGGCGTTCGCGCCGGTGGCCAAGGTCTCGGACCTGCTGCTGCCGGCCGCCGTGGGCACGGGGCTCGCCTTCGACACGGCCTGCGCGCCGATGCTGCTCGGCCGGGTCCTGCTGGAGGCGATGTGCGACGACCTGCCGGACGCCCAGGCGCGCCTCGAGGAATTCGATGTGCGGGCGGCGTCCCGGGGGCTGTTCGTCGAGTAGCCCCGTTTTTTCAGACTCGTCTCACGTTGGCTCGTTAGTCTGCGCGCACCAAGGCGCTGAACCGGGTGAGACAGGAGGCTGAGGGTGGCGCGCGGAGGTCAGGGACTTGCACGGGTGGCCGTCGTCGTACGGGCCGGGGCCGCACCGCTGTGGTGGCTCGGGGTGCTGGCGGCCGGTATCGGGGTTCTGGTGCCCGGAGTGACGGGGCGCCGGATCGGCGTCTTGGCCGGGGCGGGGCTGTTCGTCGTCGCCGCGGCCGTGGTCGGGTACGCGCGCCGCAAGCGGTACACGGCTCTTGCCCGTGGCGCCGCCCGCGCCGGCAAGTACGACGTGCTCCAGGACCGCGCGGTGACCGTACGGACCTGGCGGCGCGGCCACCGCTGGTGGCTGCTCGCCGCCTTCGCCGCTGCGCTCGCCGGCTCCTTCGCGGTGCCCGCCGCCGGAGGGATGCTGCTCGCCGGGACGGGCACCGGGCTGCGGCTCAAGGCCGCCTGGCTCGGCCGCCGCGAGCGCGCCGACGAGGCACTGCTGTGGGTGCGGGTCGACTGGCTCGCCCGCGGGGGCGCCCCCGCGGGCAAGCCGGTCAAGGGCTACCGCAGCACCGGCATCGCGGCCGGCGACGCGGCCCCGGGCGGGGCGCGCCGCCGTACCGCGGAGCTGGTGTAGCGCGGGCCGGGAGCGGACGGGCCGGGAGGTCAGACCTCCAGGTCCTCCTCGATCTTCCTCAGCTGGTGGCGCGCCATCGCCAGGTTGGCGCGCTTGGCGTCGAGGACCAGATAGAGGAACAGGCCGTTGCCGCCGCGGCCGGTCAGCAGCCGGATCAGGTGGTACTGGTCGGACAGGGTGATCAGGATGTCCTCGATCTGCCCCTTGAGTCCGAGGTGCTCCATGGTGCGCAGCTTGGCCCGTACGACATCGGTGTTGCCGGCGGCCGCGACCGTGAGGTCGAAGCTCTTGCTGCCGCCCATCGTGCCCAGCGCCATGCCGGTGGTGTAGTCGACGAGAGCGGCTCCGGTCGCGCCCTCGATGGAGGCGAGCGCCTCTTTCAGCGCGGTTTCGGTGTTGGCCATGTGTGCGTGTGTCCTTTCAACTTTCCGTGGTGGTGCGCGCGTTCGCGGCCGAACGTGGGCTCGCGGGGGTGCGCGCGGTACGGGTCCGCAAGGGGGCGGACCTGGCGGTGGTATCGGTGGCGGTTCTCGCGGTACGGGCCCGTGGCGGCTCGGCCCGCGGGGCGGCCTCGTCGATCAGCTCGCCGATACGGCTGCTGGCGCGGCGGCCCTCCAGATGCAGCCGGCCGACGTTGACGCGGTCCTCGGCGAGCAGGGTGAGGACCGCGCCGCGGCCCGCGGCGTACGTGGCGACGTAACCGTGGACGCCGCGGACGAGCAGTTCGCGGAAGTCGCCCTGTCCTGTCGCGTCCGCCAGCCGTATGGCGACGCCCAGCGCAGCGGCGGTGAGCGCGGCGACACCCTCGGGTTCGACGCCGGCGGTGTCCTGGGCGAGGACCAGTCCGTCGACGCTGGCGGCGAGGGCGCCGGTCAGCTGGGGGATGCGGGTCCTCAGGCGGCGGAGTTCGTCGAGGACCTCGGGCTCCGCGTCCATCAGGGGTCTCCTCTCGGCGGGGCGTTGGCGTTCGAGCCGGTCAAAGGGCCTCCAGCGCATCCCTCAGCCTCTTCAGCAACGTGATGTGGGGGTCGGCGAAAGGCGATGACAGATCGGTGGGTGCGGCCCTCGGGGCCTCGTGCGGGGGTGACGGGGCCTGCGGCACCGGGCCCGGGCCGACGCCCGGGGCCGCGCCGAGGGCGGGGAACGGGCTCGGAGCCGGGCCGGGAACGGGCACCGGGCGGGCCGTGACGGCGCCTGCCGCCGCCAGACGCCGTACGTCGACCAGCGTGTGGAACGCCGGGCGGCCCAGCGCCCGGGAGATGTCCGCCGCCGTGCGCACTCCGTCGATCCGGTCGAGCACCTCCCCCTGGCGGGGCGTGACCGACGTGACCACCGGATGGCCGGTGCGCAGGAGAGGGGCCTCGTCCGTGGCCGGGTCGGGCCAGATGCGGTGCAGCAGCTCACGGCGGCGCACCGTCTCGCGCTCCACCCCGGCCACCGGTACCGGGCGCACGGGGCCCAGCCAGTGCGCCTCGCCGTACCGGAAGCGGGCGGGGGCGCTGCTCGGGCCCAGGACGAAGTACGCCGCGTCGTACAGCGCCCCCAGATGGCACAGTTCCAGGGCGCCCTCGCTGATGAGGCCGCTGTCGACCAGGAACCGTCCCACCCGGTGGCGCGTCCCCGCCTCGGCGACCGCCTCGCGCCAGCCGTCCTCGTCGAGCGCGCCGCGCGCGATGAGCAGGGCGTCGAGGCCGGGGGTCGCGGGGCTCTCGGCGTACACCACCTGGCCGTCGGCCAGATGGAGCAGGCCTCCCTCGCGCATCAGCACTCCGGTGGCCCGTTCGGCGGCGAGCCTGCTGAGCATGGGGGACAGGCCGCCGCTCGGGATCTGCGTGCGCTGCCGCGTGGGCAGCGGGGGCGGCGGAGGAGTCGCGACCATCGTCATCCCAGCACCAGCCGCCCGGCCATCTCGCCGAGCCGGATGCGGGCGAGGGCGAGGTTGCCTTCCGCGCGGGCCAGCCACAGGTGCAGGAAGACGCTGCTGTCGAACGTCGTCGGGACGAACCGCAGCAGGTGGTAGCTGTCCCGGTTGGCGATGATCAGGTCCTCGACCGGGCACGCGTCGTCGGACCAGTCGGCGTCGTCCTCCGGGGCGAACGCGCGGTGTTCGGCGGCCAGCCGGGCCAGCTCCGCGGCCTCCGCCGCGGTCGTCTCGTGGTCACCGCCGGGTGCGTCCCCGACCGTGCCCAGCGCGAGCCCGCTGGTCCAGTCGACCACCGCGGCGCCCCGGGCACCGGGCAGTCGCATGGCTTCCAACAGGCACTCGTCGATTCCGGGCACCCTGGCTCCCCTCCCGCCTCTGGTACGGATGAGTGACTCTGAGGCTACGCAACGTGTGCGCGAAGGGGTGAGCGTTCTGGCATTTTCCAGTGGAACATGCGCGGAATCACTAAGGTGGGTCAACTGACCTTGTTCGCAAGGCGGTTGGGGCGGAGGGGGTGCCCCCTTGCCGACCTGCGGGTATGCGGGCGGTGCGCCCGGAGGGGGGCGCCGCCCCCGGGGGGGTGCTCGGGCTGCTCAGAGATCCGTCAGTGCGCTTACGCGCGCCCCGCCCGACTCGGCCACGATCTCCTCGACGGTCTGCGGCTCCCGTACGACCGCGAACCGGATGCCTCCGCCCTCGTCCGGCGCGTAGCCGTACACCCCCGGGCGGGCCAGGGAGTTGTACGCGTAGTGATGCGCGAAGTAGTACGCCCCGGTGTCCAGGGCCGCCGCGTGGTCGCCCGGCTCGAGCAACGGCAGCGCGTGTGCCTGGGCCAGCAGATCGCCGGCGAAGCACGCCGGCCCGGCCACGTCCTGCACCACGGTCGGCCCCTGCTTCGGGTGCCCCTTGGCGTCGTAGGCCGCGATCCGCAGCGGCCAGGACCCCGGCGCGTACACCGTGCGGGTCGCGACCTGCACGCCCGCGTGCGTGACCGCCACGGCCCGTCCGCCCGCGCGCTTGGTGTACTCCACCCGCGCCACCACGGTCCCGTGCTTGGCCAGCAGCGACCGCCCGAACTCCGTGACCAGTCCGTACCGCCCGTCGAACAGCCCCGGAACCGCCTCCGCCAGCAGCCGCGCGTACTGCGCGTACGTCGGTGTCGTGGTGTCCGACGTGAAGTTGACCGGCAGCCCGCCGCCGATGTCGATCGTGTCGATCCGGCGGCGGCCGATCCGCCGGTTGATCTCCTCGGCGAGCGCGTAGCTCTCCGCGATGCCCCGCGCCATCAGCGACAGCGGCACTCCCTGGGAGCCGGAGTGCGCGTGCAGCCGGGTCAGCCAGGGCCGGTCGGCACAGGCGCGGATCAGCCACTCGCGCGCCCCCTCGTCCCGCAGTGCAACCCCGAACTTGGAGGTCGCGGTCGCCGTGGACAGTGCGTCGATCGCACCGGCGCCGACCTGCGGGTTCACGCGCATCCCGAGCGGGGAGGACGTCTTCGTCTGCCGCATGAGGGCGTCGACGCGGTCCAGCTCCTGAGGGTTGTCCACGTTCACGGCGATGCCCAGCGCCAGCGCCTCCCGCAGCTCCGCCGTCGTCTTGGCGGGCGAGTCCAGCACCGTCCGTTCCGGCTCCACTCCGGCCGCGCGGGCCAGCGCCAGCTCCCCGGGGCTCGCCACCTCCGCGCCGATGCCCGCCTCCCGCAGCAGCCGCAGCACCGGGACCAGCGGGGTCGCCTTCACCGCGAAGGCGTGCAGCACCGGGGTGCCGGGCGCGACCACCGCGTCGAAGGCCGCCCGCAGCGCGGCCGCCGAGTCCCGGATGCCGACGACGTCCAGCAGGCCGACGAGGGGCGCGTCCGGCCCCAGAAGTCCCTGCTCGACGGCGCTGCGCACGGCCTCGTCCCGGCGCACCACCCGGTTCACGTCGTCGGGGCGCCCGTCCCCGTCCCGGTGGTTGTCGAGTTCCGTCCCGCTGTGCCTCATGTTCACCGCGTCCCCCGTCCGGTCGCGCCTCATGTTCGCCGCGACCCCCGTTCCCCCGTACCGCTCTTCGCGGCCCTGTCTCCAGCCAAACACCCCCGCGGCCGCCGTGCTGGCGCACGAACGTATTGACTAGCTCTATTCATGACGCGAGGATGTGAATAACCACTGCAACAGTCCCCGCGCGCCCCCCACCCGGCCGCGTGCGGCCGTCCACCAGGAGGCAGACCATGTCAGGACCCCGCCCCGTCCGAGCACCCCGCGGCACGGAACCGAGCGCCCTGGGATGGCAGCAGGAGGCCGCCCTGCGGATGCTGCAGAACAACCTCGACCCCGAGGTCGCCGAGCACCCCGACAAGCTGGTCGTCTACGGCGGCACCGGCAAGGCCGCGCGCGACTGGCGCTCCTTCGACGCCATGGTCCGCACGCTGAGGACCCTCAAGCAGGACGAGACGATGCTCGTCCAGTCCGGCCGTCCCGTCGGCGTCATGCAGACCCACGAGTGGGCACCCCGCGTCCTCATCGCCAACTCCAACCTCGTCGGCGACTGGGCCAACTGGGAGGAGTTCCGTCGCCTGGAGGCCCTCGGGCTGACCATGTACGGGCAGATGACCGCCGGCTCGTGGATCTACATCGGCACCCAGGGCATCCTCCAGGGCACCTACGAGACCTTCGCCGCCGTCGCCGCCAAGAAGTTCGACGGCACCCTCGCCGGGACGATCACCCTGACCGCCGGCCTCGGCGGCATGGGCGGCGCCCAGCCGCTCGCCGTCACGATGAACGACGGCGTCGCGATCTGCATCGACTGCGACCCGCGCGCCATCGAGCGCCGCATCGAGCACCGCTACCTGGATGTGAAGGCCGACTCCCTGGAGCACGCCCTCCAGCTCGCCGTCGAGGCACGCGACCAGCGCAAGCCGCTGTCCATCGGTGTCCTCGGCAATGCCGCCGAACTCGTCCCGCAGCTGCTCGCCATGGGCGCTCCCATCGACATCGTCACCGACCAGACCTCGGCCCACGACCCGCTGTCCTACCTGCCGGTCGGCGTCGCCTTCGAGGACATGGCCTCCTACGCCGCCAAGGACCCGGCCGGCTTCACCGCACGGGCCCGGGAGTCGATGGCCCGGCACGTCGAGGCGATGGTGGGCTTCATGGACGCCGGCGCGGAGGTCTTCGACTACGGCAACTCCATCCGCGGCGAGGCGCAGCTGGCCGGATACGAGCGCGCCTTCGCCTTCCCCGGCTTTGTGCCCGCCTATATCCGGCCGCTGTTCTGCGAGGGCAAGGGCCCCTTCCGGTGGGCGGCGCTGTCCGGCGACCCGGCCGACATCGCGAAGACTGACCGGGCCATCCTCGACCTGTTCCCCGAGAACGAGTCCCTCGCGCGCTGGATCAAGATGGCCGGCGAGCGCGTCCACTTCCAGGGCCTGCCCGCCCGTATCTGCTGGCTCGGCTACGGCGAGCGGGACAAGGCCGGTGAGCGGTTCAACGACATGGTGGCGAGCGGGGAGCTGGCCGCGCCGATCGTCATCGGCCGCGACCACCTCGACTGCGGCTCCGTCGCCTCCCCCTACCGCGAGACCGAGGCGATGCTCGACGGCTCCGACGCGATCGCGGACTGGCCGCTGCTCAACGCCATGGTCAACGTGGCCTCCGGTGCGTCGTGGGTGTCCATCCACCACGGTGGCGGGGTCGGTATGGGCCGCTCCATCCACGCCGGGCAGGTGACGGTGGCCGACGGCACGCAGCTCGCCGGCGAGAAGATCCGCCGAGTGCTCACGAACGACCCCGGCATGGGTGTCATCCGGCATGTCGACGCCGGGTACGACATCGCGGAGTCGGTGGCCGGGGAGCGGGGCGTGCGGGTTCCGATGCGTGAAGGTGACGACGCGTGACGCACGGAGAACGCGCACGGGGCGGGGGCGGCGCCCCCCGGCCCGTGCCCGGCGGCTCCTTCCACGAGATGTGGCGGGAGCTGGCACCCGTCGGCCGGCACCCCGGCTCCGGCGGTTACCGCCGTTTCGCCTGGACCGGTGCCGACTCGGAGTGCCGGGCCTGGTTCGAGGAGCAGGCCCGGGCCCGGGGGCTCGTCCACGAGGTGGACCGGAACGGCAACCAGTGGGCCTGGCTGGGGGATCCCACCGCAGGGGACGCCGTGGTGACCGGATCGCATCTGGACTCCGTGCCCGACGGCGGCGCCTTCGACGGGCCTCTCGGGGTCGTCTCCTCCTTCGCCGCCCTCGACGAACTGCGGGCGCGGGGTGTCGAGTTCGGCAGGCCCTTCGCCATCGTCAACTTCGGGGACGAGGAGGGTGCCCGCTTCGGTCTCGCCTGCGTCGGATCGCGGCTGACCGCCGGGCAGCTCACCGTCGAGCAGGCCCACCGGCTCACCGACGGCGACGGGATCACGCTGCCGCGGGCCATGGAGGCCGCCGGATACGACCCCGACGCCATCGGGCCCGACCCCGAACGGCTCGGCCGTATCGGCGCGTTCGTCGAACTGCATGTCGAGCAGGGGCGGACCCTGGACCTGAGCGGTGACCCCGTGGGCATCGCCAGCGCGATCTGGCCGCACGGGCGGTGGCGGTTCGACTTCCGCGGCGAGGCCAACCACGCGGGGACCACACGGCTCGTCGACCGCCGCGACCCCATGCTGTCGTACGCGGAGACCGTCCTCGCCGCCCGCCGGGAAGCCGAACTCGCCGGTGCCGTCGCCACGTTCGGCAAGATCGCCGTGGAGCCGAACGGCGTCAACGCCATCCCCTCCCTCGTGCGCGGCTGGCTCGACTCCCGGGCCGCCGACCAGGCGAGCCTGGACGCCGTGGTCGGCGGCGTCGAGAAGGCGGCCCGTGAGTACGCGGAGGCCCACGGCATCGACCTCGACGTCGTCCGTGAGTCCTTCACGCCCGTCGTCGAGTTCGACCACGCCCTGCGCGACGAGCTCGCCCGCATCCTCGGCAAGGACCGGGACCCGGGGCTGACCGTCCCCGTCCTGGGTACCGGTGCCGGACACGACGCCGGGATCCTCTCCGGGAGCATTCCGACCGCCATGCTGTTCGTGCGCAACCCCACGGGCGTCTCCCACTCCCCGGCCGAGTACGCCGCCGAGGACGACTGCCTGGCCGGGGTGACCGCACTCGCCGACGTACTGGAAGGGCTGGTTCGCAGGTGACGCAGACGTACTGGCTGGAACACGCCTGGCTCGACCCCGCCGTCGAGCCGGGCGTCGCCCTGGAGGTCGCCGGCGGCCGCATCACCTCGGTCCGCAGGGGCGCCGCCACCCCGCCGCCCGGCGCCGAGATCCTGCGCGGGCTCACCTTGCCCGGGCTCGCCAACGCCCACTCGCACGCCTTCCACCGGGCCCTGCGCTCCACGGTCCAGGTCGGCTCCGGCACCTTCTGGACCTGGCGGGAGGTCATGTACTCGTTCGCCGACCGGCTGACCCCCCAGACGTACCACGCGCTCGCCCGCGCCGTGTACGCGGAGATGGCGCTCGCCGGTGTCACCGCGGTCGGCGAGTTCCACTACGTTCACCACACCCCGGACGGCACGCCCTACGCCGACCCCAACGCCATGGGCGAGGCGCTCATCGACGCCGCCGCCGAGGCCGGCATCCGCATCACCCTCCTCGACACCGCCTATCTCTCCTCCGGCTTCGGACAGCCGCCCAACGCCCATCAGCTCCGCTTCTCCGACGGCACCGCCGAGGCCTGGGCAGAACGCTGTTCACTTCTCAAAGAACGGGATCACGCGCGGATCGGTGCGGCCGTCCACTCCGTACGGGCCGTGCCGGCCACGCAGCTGGCGACGGTGGCGCGCTGGGCCGAGGAGCGGCGGGCCCCGCTGCATGTCCACCTGTCCGAGCAGACGGCGGAGAACAACGCCTGCCTGGAGGCCCACGGCCGCACCCCGACGCAGCTCCTCGCCGACCACGGCGTCCTCGGGCCGCGCACCACGGGCGTCCACAACACCCACCTCACGGACGAGGACATCCGGCTGATCGGCTCCACCTCCACCGGCACCTGCATGTGCCCGACCACCGAGCGGGACCTCGCGGACGGCATCGGCCCGGCCAAGGCACTCCAGGCGGCCGGCTCCCCGCTCTCGCTGGGCTCCGACAGCCACGCCGTCATCGACCTGCTCGAGGAAGCGCGCGCCATGGAGCTCAACGAGCGGCTGCGCACCCGCACACGGGGCCACTGGACGGCGGCGGCGCTGCTGCGGGCCGCCTCCGCCGACGGGCACGCCGCACTCGGCTGGGAGGGAGCGGGGGTACTGGAGGCCGGTGCGCCCGCCGACTTCACGACGATCGCGCTCGACTCGGTCAGGACCGCGGGGCCGCTGCCGCGGCTGGGCGCGGAGACGGCCGTCTTCGCCGCGACGGCAGCGGATGTGCGCCATACGGTCGTGGGCGGACGGCACATCGTCCGCGACGGGGCGCACACACGCGTACCGGATGTGCCGCGGGCGCTGACGGACGCCGTCGAAGCCCTGCGCGCCTGACGTCCACCACCGGTCCGGCCACCCACGAGGAACCCATGAGCAGCAGCACGGTCATCACCAACATCGCCAGCCTGGTCACCAACGACCCCTCCCTCGGTGACACTTCGCCCCTCGGACTGATCCGGGACGCGGCCGTCGTCATCGACGGCGACCGCGTCGCGTGGATCGGTGAGTCAAGCAAAGCACCCGCCACCGACAACCGGGTCGACGCCGGCGGCCGGGCGGTGATCCCGGGCTTCGTGGACTCCCATTCGCACCTCGTCTTCGCGGGCGACCGCACCGAGGAGTTCAACGCCCGCATGTCGGGCCGCGGCTACTCGGCGGGCGGCATCCGCACCACGGTCGCGGCGACCCGGGCCGCATCGGACGCGGAGCTGGAGGCCGGCCTGGTGCGCTACCTCACCGAGGCCCTCCGCCAGGGCACCACCACCTTCGAGACGAAGTCCGGCTACGGCCTCACCGTCCGGGACGAGGCACGGTCCCTGCGCATCGCGTCCGCGCACACGGACGAGGTCACCTACCTTGGCGCCCACATCGTCTCCCCGGACTACGCCGAGGACCCCGCCGCGTACGTGGCCCTGGTCACCGGTGAGATGCTCGACGCCTGCGCCCCGTACGCCCGGTGGATCGACGTCTTCTGCGAGAAGGGCGCCTTCGACGGCGACCAGGCCCGCGCGATCCTCACCGCGGGCAGGGCGAAGGGCCTGCACCCGCGCGTCCACGCCAACCAGCTGTCGTACGGCCCGGGAGTGCAGCTCGCCGTCGAACTCGACGCGGCCAGCGCCGACCACTGCACCCACCTGACGGACGCCGACGTCGACGCGCTGGCCAACGGCCGTACGGTCGCCACGCTTCTGCCGGGCGCCGAGTTCTCCACCCGCGCGCAGTGGCCCGATGCCCGCCGGCTGCTCGACGCGGGCGTCACGGTGGCCCTGTCCACGGACTGCAACCCGGGCTCGTCCTTCACGTCCTCGGTCCCGTTCTGCGTCGCGCTGGCCGTACGGGACATGGGGATGACCCCGGACGAGGCCGTCTGGTCGGCCACGGCGGGCGGAGCCGAGGCCCTGCGCCGCACGGACATCGGCCGCCTCACCCCGGGCGCGTACGCGGACCTGGCCCTCCTCGACGCCCCGAGCCATGTCCACCTGGCCTACCGGCCCGGCGTGCCGCTCGTCACCGGAGTGTGGCGGCGAGGCGTGCGGGTGGTCTGACCGTCAGGTCGCGCCCGCCCGCCACCGCTGCTCCGCGCCCCCGGTCAGCGGCGACAGCGACAGGCTGCCGTCGTCGTTCGCGGTGAGCGCGGTCTCGATGGCGATGGCCGGGCGGATGACACCGTCGTCGTCCACGGTGAACATGAGGTTCCGGCCGTTGCGGCCGTAGACCGAGGAGCACTCCCAGACCCCGACGCCTCTGTCGACCGAGCCGCGGCTGTCCAGACAGAAGTCGGGGTCGGCGGACGACTGCAGGACACTGCGTTCGGAGTCCACGCGCCACCGCTGGCTGGAGGAGGAGGTGCAGGGCACCATGACGACGTCCGTGCCGTCGTAGAAATCCCCGCCGACCTCCAGGCACAGGCCCGAGGCCGCGTTCACCACCTGGGCGAAGGTGCCGTTCGGCGCATGGGACGGGGTGCGTTTCGGAGTCGGCTTCGGGCGCAGCGTCCGCGACGGCGTGGGACTCGGGGTCGAGGAGGGGGACGGGGACGGAGACGGAGAGGGGGACGCGGAGGTCGGGGAGGGCGTAGGCGCGGGTGCCGAGACCGTCGTCGTCACCGTCACCGGCGGCGGGTTCAGGGGTGTCGCGGCGGCCGGGGCGGAGTGCTCCGGCGAGCCGCCCGAGGACACGAGGAAGAGGAGCAGGGGGACGAGGGCCACGCCGAGGGCCGCCGAGGCCAGGGCCAGCCGGCGGGAGTGCGACCAGGAGCCCGTCGCGGCACCGGTTCCGGCCAGGGGCTCGGCCGCGCGGCGCGTGACGTAGGCCGTACCGCGCCACGGCAGCAGCCCCTCCGCGAGCGCCGCGCGCGGCTGGTCGCGCAGGACGGACAGTTCCTCGAACGCGGCCGTGCAGTGCGGGCAGTGCGCCATGTGGGCGTTCAGATCGGTGCTGTAGCGGGGCTGGTCCGGCCGTACGGACTCCTCGATCAGCCTGCGGAAGTCACCGCAGCGCGGGTCCTCGGAGGCGGCGAGCCGGGCTCTGAGGGAAGCCTGGCCGAGGGCCGCCAGCGCCCGCTGGGTGCGGTCCGCGACGTCTTCGGGGCTCAGGCCGAGGAAGACCGCCGTGCGGTCCTCGGGTTCCCCCTCCACGATCCCGTACCAGACGAGGCCCTGGGTGCGGGACGGCAGGGACCGGAAGGCGGCGAGCATCGGCGGGAGCGGACCGGCTGCTCCCGCCCGGCTCAGCACCAGCAGCAGGCCGGGGTCGAGGCCGCCCGCCCGCTCGTCGCGGGCCCAGGAGGAGGCCAGCCGTACGGTCAGCAGCAGAAGGTGGTGCCGCAGCGGGACACCGGGGTCGCTGCCGCGTGCCGCTTCTCTGGCCGCGAGGGTGAACGCCTGCGCCGCGAGCTGCCGTGCCGCCGACTCGCTCGTCGTGCACACACGGGCGTACTCGAGCACGGACGGCCGGTGCCGCGCGCGCAGCTCCTGGAGCGCCGGATAGACGCCGGGCGTGTCGGCCCGCAGCAACTCGGTGAGACGCACGTCGGACGCGTCCGCGTGCACCCCGCCAGTGGTCTCGACGTCGTTGTCGGTCCCGTCGGCCCGGGCCATCCACCTGCCTCCTCGCGCCCCCGCGGCCATGCGCCAGAACCCTGGCGTACCAGCCGGTTCGGTGGGTGACCATAGTGGTGGAAGGGGACTCCCGAGGAAAGAGGTTTCCCCGGGTAACTGACGGCGTGCCGCCGGGTGCCGTTACGGCAACCCCCCGTCGTACGGTCCGGGTTGCCGCACAGCGTCCCCACTCACTCCTCGACCGTGAGTCCCTTGCGCAGCCGTACCAGCGTCCGGGTCAGCAGGCGCGAGACGTGCATCTGCGAGATGCCCAGTTCCTCGCCGATCTCCGACTGCGTCATGTTGGCCACGAACCGCAGCGAGAGGATCTTCCGGTCCCGAGGCGGCAGTTCGGCGATCAGCGGCTTCAACGACTCGATGTACTCGATGCCTTCGAGGCCGTGGTCCTCGTATCCGATGCGGTCCGCGAGCGCGCTCTCGGAGTCGTCCTCCTCCGGCTGTGCGTCGAGGGAGCTCGCCGTATAGGCGTTGGACGCCGCCATGCCCTCGACGACCTCGTCCCGCGAGAGGCCGAGGCGCTCCGCGAGTTCCGTCGGGGTGGGTGCACGGTCGAGCTGCTGGGCGAGTTCGTCGCCGGCCTTCGCCAGGTCGAGGCGGAGTTCCTGCAGCCGTCGCGGGACGCGCACGGACCATGACGTGTCACGGAAGAAACGCTTGATCTCGCCGATGATCGTCGGCATGGCGAAGGTGGGGAACTCCACGCCCCGGCTGAGTTCGAAGCGGTCGATGGCCTTGATCAGGCCGATCGTGCCGACCTGGATGATGTCCTCCATCGGCTCGCTGCGCGTGCGGAAGCGGGAGGCGGCGAACTTGACCAGCGCCAGGTTCAGTTCGACGAGGGTGTTGCGGACGTACGCGTATGCGTGCGTGCCCTCCTCGAGCGACTCCAGCCGTTCGAAGAGCGTCTTGGACAGGGCCCGTGCGTCGACGGCCCCCACCTCGTCGTACGGGGGGATCTCCGGGAGATCGACCGGACCGCGCGGAGCGGGGACACCGCCCGGGTGTGCGGGGCCGGCTGTGGGGTACGCGTCCGGTCGTGCCGGAGAGGGTGCCGACGTCGCCCTCTTGTTCTGCGATGCGTCGAGCCGGGGTGACATGTGTCCTCCATCGTTCTCGGCATATGGCAGCCGATGCCAATACGTGCTCTACGGTGTGCGGCGCCTCCAAAGCCGGCCGTGTCGTACGGGTGTCCCTACTAGCCCTACCTGCTTTCGTCTGGCCGCCGCAAGTGCGCTCTGTAGTGAAATGTCCGTTTTAGTAGGGTTGTTCGGGTGTCGGGAAACGTGAGGAAGGCGTAGTGTTCGAGGGCGTCCACCAACAGCGACGACGTCGGGAGAGAGACGGCATGGACCGCGGGACGGTCGGCAGCGCACAGTCGGGCCGGCTTCTGGTCGAGGTGCGGCACGAAGGCACGAGTGCCGTCGTAACCCCGGCGGGTGAGCTGGATCACCACACCGCCGATTTGTTGCGTGAACCACTCGAGGACTGCCTCGAGAAGGGGTTCGCGCGCCTGGTCGTGGACTGCTCACGGCTGGAGTTCTGCGACTCCACAGGGCTGAACGTGCTGCTCGCCGCCCGGCTGAAGGCCGAGGCCGCGGGGGGCGGGATCCATCTCGTCGGGATGCAGCCCGTGGTGGCCCGTGTGTTCGAGATCACCGGGGCGGACGCCGTCTTCACGGTGCATGACACGCTGGACGCGGCCCTGGAGCAGTAATGCGGCGGGCGGGCCCCATCCTGGAGTGCCTCTCTGTGACCGGCGCGTTACAGGTGTCACAGGTTCCGGCCGAATCCATGGGTGTTCCATCGGTCCGGTCGGGCAGGAGACATGCTGAACATGTCGGCGGCCCCCGGCCAGAACCGCAGGAGAAGAGCCCTCGCGCACAGCACGAGCAACAACTGGCGAAAACGCCACCCATCCCCGTACTGAGACTTTTGAATCGTGAACTGGTGAATCGGTGAGGTGAAGCGCTGATGAGCACCACCCGGCCCTACTCGCCGGGCGACCGCGGCCCCGAGCCCAGCGGCGCTTCCGGGACGTCCGCGCAGGGGCCGCCCGCCCAGGGCGCCTCGTCCGGTGGATCCGGCGAGGGGGCGGCGCCAGGCCGTGGCCGGCAGGTCCGCAGGCTGAGCTTCGAGGACGAGAGCGGCGTCGTCCCGCTCGCTCGCGACTTCACCCGCCAGGCGCTGTACGCATGGGGCTGGCTGCCCGCCGCCACCGCCGACCACCGGGCCGCCGCCGAGGACGTACTGCTCGTCGTCTCCGAGCTCGTCACCAACGCCTGCCTGCACGCCGAGGGCCCGCAGGAGCTGCGGATCGCCTGTGACAACAAGGTGCTGCGCATCGAGGTCGCCGACCGTGGCGCGGGTCAGCCCGCCCCGCGCACCCCGCACCGCGCCGGGCGTCCCGGGGGGCACGGGATGTTCATCGTGCAGCGGCTGTGTCTGGACTGGGGGGTCGTGCGCACGCCCGGCGTGGCGGGCAAGACCGTGTGGGCGGAGCTGGGCGCCCCCGCCTGATCCCGCCCGGCCGCACGGCGGAGCCGCCCCGCGAGGCCGCACTCCCGTACGAGCTCTCCCTCCCGCGGCACGGACACCTTTACCCACCGCTCACCGACTGCGCGCCGGATCACCGCACATCCGGCGCGCACCGTGTCTTCCCTCCATACGACCCCGGGCGTACCTTGACGGCCCATCTGATGTGCCGTCAGGAATGAGGCGACCGTGTCGTACCACAAGCGAACCGCCGCCCTCGCGTCCGCCGCGGCCCTGGCCGGCTCGGCGGTGTTGCTGGCCGCGCCCGAGGCCCGGGCCGACGTCGTCGACGTCAACTACCGGTGCCAGACGCCGATCGGCGTCAAGACCGCCGTGTCGCCCATCGACATCAAGGGCGTCCGGAGCGGCAGCGGCTACAAGATCACCATGTCCTGGCAGAAGGGCGTCTCCTCCAGCCCGGTGGAACTGGGCAAGGGGGCGATGAACCCGAGCGCCACCATCGCTCTGGGCGGCGCCGACGGCGGCACCATGACGGTGACCGGCCCGGCCAACCAGACGGCGATCCCCCCGAACACCCCCATCAAGGTCAACGACCTGAGCGGCACCTACACCCCGAAGAAGACCGGCAAGGTCACCTTCACCGCGGCCGTGCTGACCATCAAGGCGCTCGGCACGACGACCACCTGCTCGCCCACCAACAGCCCGGGCCCGTCCCTGACCCTCGACGTCTCCGCCTCGGGCGGCGGCTCCTCAGGAACCTCAAGCTCATCAGGGTCGTCAGGCTCGTCAGGTTCCTCAGGTTCCTCAGGTTCCTCAGGTTCCTCCGGCTCCTCCACGAGCGGTGCGGGCTCCGGCGGCCAGCTCCCGCGGACCGGCCCCGACGACTCCGCCATCGCCCTGGGCACCCTCGGCGGCACGGTGCTGCTCGCCGGCGCGGCCGGGGTCCTCTGGCTGACTCGCCGCAACCAGGCGGCGCGCCCCTGAGCGCACCCCGCGAGGGGTGGCGCCGCGGCTCCGGACGCCGACCCGGTCGTATGCCGTCGCGAGCGCGGCGCCCACGGCTTTCGGCGCGCTCGTACGACGTCGCGGGCGCCGCCCGCCGGACCCGCGAGTGGCGGATGCCGCCCACGGAAGTCGAGTTGACGGGAGCGGTGACGTGAAGCGGTGGATCCCGGCGCTGGCGGCGGTGCTCGTGCTCGTTCTCGTGCCCCTGGCCGCGCCCGCCCGGGGCACCGGCCGACCGACCGTCCATCTGTCCGCCTCCCAGGCCGGAGCGGGCGGTTCGATCACCGTGACCGGCACCGGCTGGCGGCCCGGGGCCCTGCTGACGATCCTGATCTGCGGGCAGTCCGTGCCCTCCCGGGGTCTGACCGGCTCCACTGACTTCTGCGCCAACGCCGACGGGCGGGCCGTCACCACCGACGCCCGGGGGACGTTCCGCCGGGGGCTTCCGGTCGCCGAGCCGCCCGTGCCGTGCCCCTGCGTGGTGCACGTCGCCACCGTCACCGGGGCCGGGGCGGATGCCGACGCGGCCTTGCAGATCGCCGGGCACGCGGTCGAGCCCCTGCCCGCCGAGTCCGCCTCCGGGCGTCTGTCGCTGCTGACGGACACCCGGCTCGACGGTGCCGACGGGCTGCTGACCTGGTTCGGGGCGCCGCCGTCCCGCACGCTCGTGTTCACCGTCGGCAACGCCGGCCGCTCGCCGGTGAAGGACCCGGTCTTCCGGGTCGGCACCTCCCACGGGGTGTTCGCCCCCCAGTGGGACGAGCAGCGCTGGCAAGGCACCCTCGCGCCCGGCGGCAAGGCGCGGATCGAACTGCCGGTGGACCTTCCGGCGGGCGCCCACGGCGACTACACCGTCTCCCTCGAGTACGGCGGGCGGGTCCTCGCCGAACAGCCGTGGGGTGCGGGCCGCCCCTGGGGCGTCACCGTCTTCTGGCTCATGGTCTGCGTGGTCGTGCCGGCGGCCGTGTTCCGGCTCGGCATGGCCGTCGTGGAGCGGGTACGGCCGCGCGGGCCGGCGGGGCGGGCGGTACGCCACCGCGGGCCGCGGCTGCCGGGGCTCCTCCCGCGCCCGCTGGGGCCGCACCCCTCGCCGCCCGGCCCCGCACTCCGCGCCGCGACGGCGCTGCCCTGGTTCTGCCCGGACACGGATCCGGGAGGTGGGGCGGGGGCCGACGCTCCGCCGCCCGGGACCTGACGGACACACGGAAAAGGGCCGCGGCACCCAGGGTGCCGCGGCCCTTTTCCGTGTGTCCGGGGGACGTCAGTGGACGTCGCCCATCAGGGTCTTGACCTTCCGGCGGTACATGTAGACCGCGATGCCCGCGAGGGAGGCGAGGGCCGCCTCCACGGCGACCGCTGCCGTGCCGCTGAGGTCCACACCGGCCACGGCCGGGTTGGACAGCAGGCTGGTCACCGAGTCGCCCGCGGTGACCGCGAGGAACCAGACGCCCATCATCTGGCTGGCGTACTTGGCCGGCGCCATCTTCGTCGTCACCGACAGGCCGACCGGGGAGATGCACAGCTCGCCCACGGTCTGGATCAGGTAGATGCCCACCAGCCACATCGGGCTGACCAGCGTGCCGTTGGTGGCCATGCCCAGCGGCAGCAGGAAGAAGAAGAACGAGACGCCGATGAAGAACAGACCGGCCGCGAACTTGGCGACCGTGCTCGGCTCCTTGCTCCGGCGGCTCAGCCAGATCCAGAACCAGGCGAAGACCGGCGCCAGCGCCATGATGAACACCGGGTTCAGCGACTGGTACCAGGAGGACGGGAAGTCGAAGCCCAGCAGCGAGCCGGAGGCCTTGGTCTCGCCGAAGGCCTGGACCGTGGAGCCGCCCTGGTCGTAGATCATCCAGAAGGCGGCGGCCGCGACGAAGAACCAGATGTAGCCGGTCATCTTCGACTGCTCGACGGCCGACAGCTCCTTGTCCCGCTTGATGCGCAGCAGCACACCGGCCGGGATGATCAGGCCGATGACGGTGAGCGGGATCATCGCCCAGTTCAGGGTGAAGTGGCCGCTGAAGCCGACGATGCCGTAGAAGACGGCCGCGACGGCCAGCCACAGCAGACCCTTGCGCAGCCAGGAGGCGCGCTCGGCGGTGTCCAGCGGCTTGGGGACGACGCTGCTCTTCGGGTCCAGGGTGCGGGTGCCGATGAGGAAGGCCGCGAGGCCGATCGCCATACCCACGGCGGCCAGACCGAAGCCCAGGTGCCAGCTCACCTGCTGGCCGACGGTACCGATGACCAGCGGCGCGAAGAAGGCACCCGCGTTGATGCCCATGTAGAAGATCGTGAAGCCACCGTCACGGCGCGGGTCGTCCGGGCCGTTGTAGAGGTGGCCGACCATGGTGGAGATGTTGGCCTTCAGCAGACCGGAGCCGAGCGCGACCAGAGCCAGACCGGCGAAGAAGGGAGCCTGACCGCCGGGCAGCGCCAGCACCACATGGCCGGACATGATCGTGACAGCGGCGATCGCCACCGTCTTGCGGGGGCCCCAGACGCGGTCGCCGAGCCAGCCGCCGGGCATGGCGAGCAGGTACACCATCGACAGGTAGACGGAGTAGATAGCCGTCGTGGTGGCCAGGTCCATGCCGAGGCCACCGCCCATGCTGCCCTTCTTGGCGTCGGGGCCGCCGGAGAGCAGATAGACGACGAGCAGTGCCCTCATGCCGTAGAAGCTGAAACGCTCCCACATCTCGGTCATGAAGAGAGTGGCCAGTCCGCGGGGGTGGCCGAAGAAGGTCTTCTCGGACCCGGGTGTGCCCGGGCGGACCGAGTCCTTCGTCAGGCTGGACGCCATGGTCGTTCCTTGCTGGTCGGGGCGCGCTGCCGTGGGTGTCCCTCCGCTCGGGCGGAGCCGAGAGGTCGGGGTTCATGCGCACCCGGTATGGGGCGGCCGGCTCCGGCGGGACCGGTCGTCCACCCCCACGCCCACGGGGTGTCCGCTCCGGGTCACGGAGCGGCGGACGGCGGTCACCGGGATCCACGCCTCCGTGCGCGTCTGTGTCGATGCGCCCGAGGCCCGGCCACAGGTCATTCCTCAGGCTGGGGACAACCAGCCCGCACGCAAAAGAGACCTTTCAGCGTCGAGTACCCGCCAAAGGTCTCTGGTGGTGCTACAGGCGTTTCGGTCACCATACGGCATGACAGTGTCGGATATGGAAGGACTTGAGACCGGGATCACAGGTGAGCCCGCAACCTTGAACGCCTATTCGAAGGTCCTTCCCAGGATGACACCTCCGAGGCGCAGGCGCGAATGCGCTCCGTGACCATGGGCCGGTTCGCCGCGTGGTCGCGGCGGAAGGTAAGAATCCGCCTGTGCCGGTCACACCCGCGATCACACCTTTGCTCTGGTCGTAGGCGGACTACCATCACCCCATGACCCGTGTACTGCTCGCCGAGGACGACGCGTCCATCTCGGAGCCGCTGGCCCGTGCCCTCCGCCGGGAGGGTTACGAGGTCGAAGTGCGCGAGGACGGACCCACCGCGCTCGACGCCGGGATGCAGGGCGGCGTCGACCTGGTCGTACTGGACCTCGGGCTGCCCGGCATGGACGGCCTGGAGGTGGCCCGGAGGCTACGCGCCGAGGGCCACACCGTCCCGATCCTCATCCTGACCGCACGGGCCGACGAGGTGGACACCGTCGTCGGTCTCGACGCGGGCGCCGACGACTACGTCACCAAGCCGTTCCGGCTGGCGGAACTGCTGGCCCGCGTCCGGGCGTTGCTGCGGCGCGGCGCCACCGAGCCGGCGCAGCCGCCCGCCACGCACGGGGTGCGCATCGACGTCGAGTCCCACCGTGCGTGGATGGGGGACGAGGAGCTCCAGCTCACCGCGAAGGAGTTCGACCTGCTGCGGGTCCTGGTCCGGGACGCGGGCCGGGTCGTCACGCGCGACCAGCTGATGCGGGAGGTCTGGGACACGACGTGGTGGTCGTCCACCAAGACCCTGGACATGCACATCTCCTGGCTGCGCAAGAAGCTGGGGGACGACGCGGCCAACCCGCGGTACATCGCCACGGTGCGGGGAGTGGGCTTCCGCTTCGAGAAGAACTAGGTGCCGTCGGGCTCGGCCGGGCGGGCGGGGCGCGGTCGGCGTGGCTACGCGCGTCACGCCGCCACGGCCGCGCGTCCGTGACGGCCGGGCCGGGCGACGTCGACGGCCGGGCCGGGCGACGTCACGGCTCGGCGCCCGTCGAGGGCCGCCGCCCCTGCGAGGTGCCGGGGAGCCCGGGGCACACTGGTCGTCGTAAAGCCACCGCCCGGAGGGCCTCGTGCGTCGTCGTCTCATCCAGTCCACCCTTGCGGTCGTCCTCGTCGTGATCGCCGTCTTCGGTGTCTCCCTCGTGATCGTCGAGACCCGGACCATCAGCAACAGCGCCCAGGAACGCGTCGACTCGGAGGCGCTGCGGCTCGCGAGCATCGTGGACAGCCGGATCCTCGGTGACGAGAAGGTCAACCGCGGGATCTTCAAGGACCAGGTCACCGGGGACAGGTACGCGCTCATCGACATCCCCGGCCAGGTGCCCATCCAGGTCGGCACCAAGCCGGTCGGCGACGTCATCCACGCCACGGCCAAGGGCGAGCAGGGCGAGACCGTACGCGTCGAGGAGCCCCGCTCCACGGTGACCCGCGAAGTCGGCCGTACGCTGCTGATCATCGCCCTGGTCGCGCTGCTCGCGATCGTCGCCGCGGTCCTGCTCGCCGTGCGTCAGGCCAACCGCCTCGCCTCCCCGCTCACCGACCTCGCGGAGACCGCCGAGCGTCTCGGCTCCGGCGACCCGCGGCCACGCCGCAAGCGCTACGGCGTCCCGGAGCTGGACCGGGTCGCCGATGTCCTCGACGCCTCCGCCGAGCGGATCGGGCGCATGCTGACGGCCGAGCGGCGGCTCGCCGCCGACGCCTCCCACCAGCTGCGCACGCCGCTGACGGCACTGTCGATGCGTCTGGAGGAGATCACCCTCACGGATGACCCGGACACGGTGAAGGAGGAGGCGACCATCGCGCTGACGCAGGTGGAGCGGCTCACGGACGTGGTGGAACGGCTGCTCACCAACGCCCGCGACCCGCGTACCGGCTCCGCCGTCTCCTTCGACCTCGACGAGGTCATCCAGCAGCAGCTCGCAGAGTGGCGCCCCGCCTACCGCAGCGTGGGACGGGCGATCGTCAGCTCGGGCAAACGGCACCTGCGGGCCGTGGGCACGCCGGGCGCGGTGGCCCAGGTGCTGGCCGCCCTGATCGAGAACTCCCTCATGCACGGCGGCGGCACGGTCGCGCTGCGCACCCGTGTCACCGGAAACCAGGCGGTGGTGGAGGTCACCGACGAGGGGCCCGGTGTGCCGCCGGAGCTGGGCTCCCGCATCTTCGAGCGCACGATCAGCGGCCGCAACTCCACGGGCATCGGCCTCGCGGTCGCCCGGGACCTCGCGGAGGCCGACGGCGGCCGCCTGGAGATGCTCCAGGCGAAGCCCCCCGTGTTCGGTCTGTTCCTGTCGCGCACCCCCCTGAAGGTGCCCCCGCCGGGCGACGAACCGGAGCCCACGGTCAGGTGAGCCGGGTCAGGTGAGCCGGGTCAGGCGAGCCGGAAGGCACCGGGCGCCCGGAGACGCTCGGGCGCGGGTTCAGCGGTTGACGCGCTGGCCGTCGTGGCGCCGCCGTTCCGCCTGCTCGAGTATCGACTCCGCACCCGCCACGGCTTCCCCGGCCGGCATCGCGCGGAAGACCCACGAGCGGTACGACCAGAACCGGAACAGCGTGCCGAGGCCGATGCCGAGGAATTTGAAGATGTTGCTCTGCAACGGGCTGTCCCAGCCGAACCCGTATGTCGCCACGTACAGCACACCGTTCTCGATCACCAGACCCGCAGCGCTGAACAGCAGGAAAAGCGTCAGCTCGCGGGTGCGGCCGCTCTTGTCCCGGTCCCGGTAGGTGAAGTAGCGGAACCCGATGTAGTTGAAGACGATCGCGACGATCGTGGCGATGACGCTCGCCCGGACCACCTGAAGGCCGGTGACGTTGCGCACGAGGTTGAACACCAGGAGGTTGATCAGCAGCCCCGCCCCGCCGACCGCCCCGAACTTGGCGATCTCGCGCAGCAGCTGCTCGACCTGCCGGCGCACCGCGCCCCGGGGTTTGTCCTGCAGGCCCGTGGAACCACTGCCCATGGTGTCGCCAGCCCCCGTCGGGTCGGGTCGTATCGGTCGGTCGGACGCGGCGCCGGTCGGCAGGGCGCGCCGAGCGGTTCCGTCAACCCCGCCATGCTAACCAGCGGCCGTGGGCGGCGCCCGGGGACCACTGTATGAGGACGGAAAGAATGCCGCGGGAGGGACGGAAACCGGCCGCCGTGGCGTGGCCGATACCCTAGGGGCGTGACGTTTCCGGTAGTCGGCATGGTCGGCGGGGGTCAGCTCGCTCGTATGACACACGAGGCAGGCATCCCGCTCGGCATCAGATTCAAGCTCCTCAGTGACACCCCCCAGGACTCCGCGGCGCAGGTCGTCCATGACGTGGTCATCGGCGACTACCGCGACCTGGAGACGCTACGTGCCTTCGCGCGGGGCTGCGACGTGATCACGTTCGATCACGAGCATGTGCCCACCGAGCACCTGCGGGCCCTGGAGGCGGACGGCATCCCCGTGCGCCCCGGCCCGGACGCGCTCGTGCACGCCCAGGACAAGGGCGTGATGCGCGCGAAGCTCGACGCGATCGGGGTGCCGTGCCCACGGCACCGGATCGTCAGCGACCCGGCGGACGTGGCCGCCTTCGCCGCGGAGGGCGAGGGCTTCCCCGTCGTCCTCAAGACCGTCCGCGGCGGCTACGACGGCAAGGGCGTGTGGGTCGTACGGTCGGCCGAGGAGGCCGCCGAGCCGTTCCGGGCCGGTGTGCCCGTCCTCGCCGAGGAGAAGGTCGACTTCGTCCGGGAGCTGGCCGCCAACGTCGTACGCTCGCCGCACGGTCAGGCCGTGGCCTACCCCGTCGTCGAGTCGCGGCAGGTCGACGGCGTCTGCGACACCGTGATCGCCCCCGCCCCCGACCTCGACGCGGAACTGGCGCTCAGGGCCGAGGAGCTGGCCCTGACGATCGCCAAGGAGCTCGGTGTCGTGGGCCATCTCGCCGTCGAGCTGTTCCAGACCCGCGACGGCCGTGTCCTCGTCAACGAGCTGGCGATGCGCCCGCACAACTCGGGCCACTGGAGCCAGGACGGCGCGATCACCTCGCAGTTCGCCAACCACGTCCGGGCCGTCCTCGACCTTCCGCTCGGCGACCCCCGCCCGCGTGCCAGGTGGACCGTCATGGTGAACGTCCTGGGCGGCGACTTCCCCGACATGTACCCCGCGTATCTGCACTGCATGGCCCGCGACCCCCAGCTGAAGATCCACATGTACGGCAAGGACGTGAAGCCCGGCCGTAAGGTCGGTCACGTCAACACCTACGGCGACGACCTCGACGACGTGCTGGAGCGCGCCCGTCACGCTGCCGGCTACCTGAGAGGGACGATCACGGAATGAGCCCGGTCGTAGGCATTGTCATGGGGTCGGACTCGGACTGGCCCGTCATGGAGGCCGCCGCCAAGGCCCTCGACGAGTTCGAGATCAGGTACGAGGTCGACGTCGTCTCCGCGCACCGCATGCCGCGCGAGATGATCAGCTACGGCGAGCACGCCGCGGACCGCGGTCTGAAGGTGATCATCGCGGGGGCCGGCGGCGCCGCCCATCTGCCCGGCATGCTCGCCTCCGTCACCCCGCTCCCCGTCATCGGCGTCCCCGTCCCGCTGAAGTACCTCGACGGCATGGACTCGCTGCTGTCGATCGTGCAGATGCCCGCCGGTGTGCCGGTGGCCACGGTCTCGGTGGGCGGCGCCCGCAACGCCGGCCTGCTCGCGGCCCGTATCCTCGCCGCCCACGACGAGGAACTCCTCGGCAGGATGCGCGACTTCCAGCACGACCTCAACGACCAGGCCACCGAGAAGGGCAAGCGGCTGCGCGCCAAGGTCGACGGCGCGGCCGGCGGCTTCGGCTTCGGCTCGGGGAAGTGACCGCGATGAGCTCGGTGGAGGCAGCCCGGGAGCTCCTGCGCGCGTTCCCGGTCGTCGACGGTCACAACGACCTGCCCTGGGCCCTGCGCCAGCAGGTCCGCTACGACCTCGACGCCCGTGACATCGCCACGCACCAGAACGCCCATCTGCACACCGACATCCCGCGGCTGCGCGAGGGCGGCGTCGGTGCGCAGTACTGGTCGGTGTACGTCCGCGCCGACCTGCCCGACCCGGTGCCCGCGACCCTGGAGCAGATCGACTGCGTCCGTCAGTTGCTCGCCCGTCACCCGGCGGACCTGCGCCAGGCGCTGACCGCCGCCGACATGGAGGCGGCGCGCGCGGAGGGCCGGATCGCCTCCCTGATGGGCGCGGAGGGCGGCCACTCCATCGCGAACTCCCTCGGCACCCTGCGCGGTCTGTACCGGCTGGGCGTGCGCTATATGACGCTCACCCACAACGACAACGTGGCATGGGCGGACTCGGCGACGGACGAGCCGGGCGTCGGCGGCCTGTCGGCCTTCGGCCGCGAGGTCGTCCGGGAGATGAACCGCCTCGGCATGCTCGTCGACCTCTCGCATGTCGCCGCCACGACCATGCGGGACGCGCTGGACACCACCGACGCCCCGGTGATCTTCTCCCACTCCTCCGCCCGCGCGGTGTGCGACCACCCGCGCAACATCCCCGACGACGTCCTCGAACGCCTCCCCGCGAACGGCGGCGTGGCGATGGTGACGTTCGTCCCGAAGTTCGTCCTCCAGGCGGCCGTCGACTGGACGGCCGCGGCGGACGACAACATGCGCGCGCACGGCTTCCACCACCTCGACACCACCGCCGAGGCCATGAAGGTGCACCGCGCCTTCGAGGAGCGCAACCCCCGCCCGGTCGCCACGGTAGCGACGGTCGCCGACCATCTGGACCACATGCGCGAGGCGGCGGGCATCGACCACCTCGGCATCGGCGGCGACTACGACGGCACCGCGTTCACACCGGACGGTCTCGACGACGTCTCCGGGTACCCCAACCTGATAGCGGAGCTGCTGGACCGAGGCTGGTCGGCCTCCGACCTGGCCAAGCTGACCTGGCAGAACGCCGTGCGGGTGCTGGGCGCGGCCGAGGACGTGGCCCGCGACCTCCAGGGGCAAAGGGGCCCGTCGAACGCGACGCTGGAGCAGCTGGACGGCTGACTCGAGGGGCGCCGCCCGCTGCGGCGCCCCTCGCCGTCCGTCAGGTGAAATCCGCGTACGCCACATGCTGCGCGCAGCTGCGGCAGCGGAACAGATACGCGGTGGGCTGGCCGTCGGCGTCCAGGGACGCGAAGAACGTCTCGCCCAGGGTCTCCCGAAGGCTCTGCGCGGCCTCCGGATGGTCCGCCAGCTCCTTGGCGCCCGCGCGCCCCAGATACTCCGCCGCGTCCCCGCAGTGCGTCAGCCAGCGCTCCTGCTGCCAGCCGGAGAAGCCCGGCGTGCACCGTTCGACGGTACGCACCACCGACTTCGGGGCCTCGCCCGTCACCTCGGTGAACTGCGCCCCGAAGCGCTCCGCCGCGCTGCCGTCCGCGATGCACCACGGGCACAGCTCGGCGCGGACGTCCGCCACCGCGTACACGGGTCCCACGTACACGTATCCCCGCCGCAGCCCGCAGCACAGGCACTCCGTGTCCGCCGCGACCACCGAGCCGGTGGCCAGGGGGTCCGGATGGTACGGAAAGGACGGCAGCTCCGCCGTCGTCGCCGGATCGCTCATGTCCCCACCCTGCCGTACGAAGGAAAGGGGCACCCCGCAGGGTGCCCCGGAAACCACCGCGCGTTGCCGCGACAGACCGCGTGCAACGGGTGGCGCACTACGGCAGGTTGCGCGCCATGACGATGCGCTGGACCTGGTTCGTGCCCTCGTAGATCTGGGTGATCTTGGCGTCGCGCATCATGCGCTCGACCGGGTAGTCACGGGTGTAGCCGTACCCGCCGAGCAGCTGGACGGCGTCCGTGGTGACCTCCATCGCCACGTCCGAGGCGAAGCACTTGGCGGCGGCCCCCTGGAAGGTGAGGTCGCTGTCGCCGCGCTCGGACTTGGCGGCGGCCGCGTAGGTGAGCTGGCGGGCCGCTTCGATCTTCATCGCCATGTCGGCGAGCATGAACTGGATGCCCTGGAAGTCGGCGATCGGCTTGCCGAACTGCTTGCGCTCCTTGACATAGCCCTTGGCGTAGTCGAAGGCGCCCTGGGCGACACCGAGGGCCTGGGCGGCGATGGTGATGCGGGTGTGGTCCAGGGTGCGCATCGCCGTGGCGAAGCCGGTGCCCTCCTCGCCGATCATGCGGTCGGCCGGAATGCGGACGTTGTCGAAGTAGACCTCACGGGTGGGGGAGCCCTTGATGCCGAGCTTCTTCTCCGGCGCGCCGAAGGAGACGCCCTCGTCCGACTTCTCGACGACGAAGGCGGAAATCCCCTTGGAGCGCTTGTCGGGATCGGTCACCGCCATGACCGTGTAGTACTCGGAGACACCCGCGTTGGTGATCCAGCGCTTCACGCCGTTGAGCACCCAGTGGTCGCCGTCGCGCACGGCCCGCGTCTTCATGCCGGCCGCGTCGGAGCCCGCCTCCGGCTCGGACAGGCAGTACGAGAACATCCCGTCACCCGCGGCCAGCGGCCCCAGGTACTTCTTCTTCAGCTCCTCGGAGCCCGAGAGGATCACAGGAAGGGAGCCGAGCTTGTTCACGGCCGGAATCAGGGAGGAGGACACGCACACGCGGGCCACCTCCTCGATCACGATGACCGTGGCGAGCGCGTCCGCGCCCGCACCGCCGAACTCCTCGGGCACGTGGACCGCGTGCAGATCGTTGGCGACGAGGGCCTCCAGCGCCTCCTGCGGGAAGCGGGCCTCCTCGTCCACCGCGGCGGCGTACGGCGAGATCTTCGCCTCGGCCAGCGAGCGGATGGCGTCGCGGAGCATGTCGTGCTCCTCGGACGGGCGGTACAGGTCGAAGTCAGCCGATCCGGCCAAGGTGTCTCACGCTCCAAAGACGCTGTGCTGACGCTAATTACCGTTAAGTAACCCAAATTTTAGGGGTACGCCCACCCGAGTGATACGTGAGCTTGGCGACAGCGGGAAACCTGCCCGCCGAAGGGCCCCGCTATGCTCGGGCACCGATTCACCGCCGCATTTCCTGGAGCACCCATGAGCCTCAAGATCACCGTGATCGGCACCGGCTATCTCGGCGCCACGCACGCCGCGGCCATGGCCGAGCTCGGGTTCGAGGTACTGGGTCTCGATGTCGTCCCCGAGAAGATCGAGATGCTCCAGCGGGGCGAGGTCCCCATGTACGAGCCGGGACTCGAGGAGCTGCTGCGCAAGCATGTGGCGGGTATCGAGGGATCCAGCGGCCGGCTGCGCTTCACCCTGGACTGGGCCGAGCTGGCCGAGTTCGGCGACATCCACTTCGTCTGTGTGAACACCCCGCAGAAGCACGGCGAGTACGCCTGCGACATGTCGTACGTCGATGCCGCGATCGCCTCTCTCGCGCCGCATCTGAGGGCCCCGGCCCTGGTCGTCGGCAAGTCGACCGTGCCGGTGGGATCCGCGGACCGCCTGGCCGCCTACCTCGCCGCACACGCGCCCGCCGGCGAGGACGCCGAGCTGGCCTGGAACCCGGAGTTCCTGCGGGAGGGCTTCGCCGTCCAGGACACGCTGCACCCCGACCGGATCGTGGTCGGCGTGCGCAGCGAGCGTGCCGAGAAGCTGCTGCGCGAGGTGTACGCGACGCCCATCACCGAGGGCTCGCCCTTCGTGGTCACCGACTTCCCCACCGCCGAGCTGGTGAAGACCTCCGCGAACTCCTTCCTCGCCACCAAGATCTCCTTCATCAACGCGATGGCGGAGGTCTGCGAGGCCGCGGGCGGCGATGTGGCCAAGCTGGCGGAGGCCATCGGACACGACGACCGGATCGGCAAGAAGTTCCTGCGGGCCGGGATCGGCTTCGGCGGCGGCTGTCTGCCCAAGGACATCCGGGCGTTCATGGCGCGCGCGGGCGAGCTGGGCGCCGACCAGGCGCTGACCTTCCTGCGCGAGATCGACTCCATCAACATGCGCCGCCGCGGCCAGATGGTCGAGATGGCGCGCGAGGCGCTCGGCGGCGGCTCGTTCCTCGGCAAGCGGGTCGCGGTGCTCGGCGCCACCTTCAAGCCGGACTCCGACGACGTGCGCGACTCGCCGGCGCTGAACGTCGCCGGGCAGATCCACCTCCAGGGCGGCCAGGTCACGGTCTACGACCCCAAGGGCATGGAGAACGCCCGCCGGCTCTTCCCGACCCTGGGGTACGCCGGCTCCGCGCTGGAGGCGGTCCGGGGCGCCGATGTCGTGCTGCACCTGACGGAGTGGCGCGAGTTCCGCGAGCTGGACCCGGCCGAGCTCGGCGCGGAGGCGAGCTCCCGGGTGCTCCTCGACGGCCGCAACGCACTCGACCCCGAGCTGTGGCGCCGGGCGGGGTGGACCTACCGCGCGATGGGCCGCCCGACGGCGTAGAAAGCAGACGGAAGCAGGGTGACGCCGGTCCGGCCGAGGCTCAGTCGGCCGGACCGGCGTCCTGTTTGCATTCTGCCCCACCGCCCCGGCGCACGAGCGGCTCGGGCGCAACCCTGTGAGTCGCACGCCTACTTCGCCCGGTATCGCCGCATTTTCGCGCGCGCCCCGCACACCGACATCGAGCACCAGCGGCCCTTTCCGGCCGGGCTGCGGTCGTAGTACGCCCAGTGGCAGTCGGGCAGTTCGCACGCCTTGAGGCGCAGCCAGGTACCGGCCGTGAGCGCCTCGGCGACGGCCGCCGCCACCCGGGAGAGCAGGGCGCCCCCGTCGGCCGGGGCGAGGGACGCCGAGCCGTCCCGCTCGTCGACGGCCACCAGCAGGGGAGCCCGCGCAAGCAGCGCGCCCAGGGGGGTCACCTCGCGGTGCGGGGGGTGGCCGGCGTGGGCCAGGCAGACCGCGCGCAGCGACTCCCGCAGCTCCCGCATGTCCGCCAGATCCGCTTCCGTGACGCCGAACTCGGCGCGGCCCTCGGGTGTGTCCAGGCGGTCCTCGCCGGACTCCAGGTCCACGGTGTTGACCAGGGCCTCCACCAGGGCGAGCGCGCCGGGCGCGGGGGCTCTGTCCGTCATCTCCGGGACCTCTGTGACCTCTGCGTCCTGCGTGACCTCATGCCCGCGACGCTACCTTTCCGTATTTCCCTTGCGACGTTACCTCCAGTGGGCAAGCATGGGGTAACGGTTACCGGTTGAACGGCTTTACTGGTAACTCAAGAGAACTCGGACTTCGAGGAGGAAGTCATGGCGCTCGCCAAGCTGGACGTCGTCGTCCTGGACTGCCCCGACCCGCGCGTCCTCGCCGGTTTCTACGCCGAGGTGCTCGGCGGCACGGTGGAGGGCGACGGCGACTGGGTGGATCTGAAGCTGCCCGGTGGCCGGTCGCTGGCATTCCAGGCCGCGCCCGGGCACGTACCGCCGAAGTGGCCGTCCCCCGACGACTCCCAGCAGTTCCACCTGGACCTCGTGGTCGACGACCTGGACTCCGCGGAGCGGGGCGTGCTCGCGCTGGGCGCCCGGCCGCTGGACGCGGAGGACCGCACACGCACCTTCCGTGTTTACGCGGACCCTGCTGGGCACCCGTTCTGCCTCTGCGCCTGCTGACCCGGGCGCCGGCCCGTCAAGCCCGTCGAGGAGGCACCCCGTGGCACAGCCCGTCGCCCGTATGCGGTCCGTAGTCCTGGACTGCCCGGATCCCCGCGCGCTCGCCGAGTTCTACGCGCAGGTGCTGGGCGGCACGGTGGAGGGGGAAGGCGACTGGGTCGATCTGCATGTGCCCGGCAGTCACAAGCTCGCCTTCCAGCGCGCGCCCGGGCACAAGCCGCCCGAGTGGCCCCGGGACGACGCCGACTCCCAGCAGTTGCACCTGGACCTGGACGTGGGCGACACCGTGGAGGCGATCGAGGCCGCCGAGGAGAAGGTGCTCGCCCTCGGCGCCCGGCCGCTGGATGTGAACGATCTGAACGGCAAGCGGGACTTCCGGGTGTACGCGGATCCGGCGGGGCACCCGTTCTGCCTGTGCCGGGTCGAGCGCACGGCGGCCGTGTGAACGCGAGGGGCCCCGCCGATCCGCTCGGCGGGGCCCCTCGGCGGACGGCTCAGTTGCCCGTGACCGTCACCTTCTGGTCGTTCTTCAGCTCGTTGACCAGCGTCTTGACCTTGGCCTTGTCCCACAGCAGATTGCCGCCCGTGGAGCCGGAGACCGGCATGTTCATCGACGTGCCGTCGCCGCCGCTGACGCCCTTCATCGCCCAGAACATGGACCCCAGGTCCCACAGGCTCATGTCCTTGTCGACGATCAGGGAGTCCAGGCCCGCACCCATCGTCGGGTAGAGCTTGAAGGGGTTGAGGACCGTGGACGGGGTGGCGACCTGGTGGGCCAGCGCGGAGAGGAACTTCTGCTGGTTCTTCGTGCGCTGGAGGTCGCTGGCGGCGAAGGCGTGCCGGGTGCGGACGAAGGCGAGGGCCTGCTCGCCGTTCAGCGTCTGCGGGCCCGCCTTGAAGTCGGCGCCGGAGTACTTGTCCTTGAAGCCCTTGTCGATGGTGAGCTCCACACCGCCGACCGCGTCCACGATGTTCGCGAAGCCGGAGAAGCCGATCTCGACGTAGTGGTCGATGTGCAGGCCGGTGTTGTACTCGATGGTGCGGACCAGCAGCTCGGGGCCGTCCTCCGCGTAGGCCGCGTTCAGCTTCACATGGCGTCCCTTGCCCTGGTAGACCTTGCCGGACGTGGAGCCCTGGTACGTCGGTATCTCGACGTCCGAGTCACGGGGCAGCGATATCAGGGTGTCGCCGTTGTCGCCGACGTGCAGGATCATCATCGAGTCCGTCCGCTTGCCCTCGGCGGATCCGGTGTGCAGCTTCTTCTTGTCCTCGGCCGACATGCCCGCGCGGCTGTCGGAGCCGACGATCAGGTAGTTCGTCCCCTGGCCCTCGGCGGGCCGGTCGATGACCTTGGAGAGGTCGACGTCCCGGTGGAGCTTGGAGTCGGCCCAGAAGTACGTGGCCACGGTCGTCACCGCCAGCACGGTGATCAGGGTGATCGCGGTCCACTTGATCCGGCGGCCCCAGTTGGGCGCCGGGCGTACACCGCCCGGGCCGGCGCCGCCCGGACCCTGCGGGTGGCCGCCCTGCCCGCCGTAGACCTGGCCGGTGTTGTAGCCGCTGTCGTAGCCGCCGTATCCCTGGTCGTACGTCGGCTGCTGCGGCACGCCTCCGTACGGCGGCGCGGCCTGGGGGCCGCCCACCCCGCCCGGCTCGCGCCGGACCTGACGCATCACGCGCGCGCCCTCGGGCTGTGCGCTGGTGCTGCCGCGTCCGTAGCGGTTGCCGCGGCTGTCCTCGTACCGTCCCTCGGGCCACTCGTTCATGCGCCCCAGTGTGCCCGGTCCCGGTATGGCCGATACAAGGGGTGACGAAGAACGGGGTCAGGGCTGTTGCGAACCCGACACAAAGTCTCCTCCGCGTCGCCCCGGCATAAGGTGGGCGGCATGACAGACCAGGCCCCCGCTCCGGAATCAGAAATTCCGGGCGAAACCGCGGGTGACATACCCGGGAAGCCCACCTGCGCGTCCCGCACCACCCTCAGCCACATCATGACCCACAACGACACCAACCTGCTGGGCACGGTGCACGGCGGTGTGATCATGAAACTCGTCGACGACGCGGCGGGCGCCGTGGCCGGCCGGCACTCCGGCGGCCCGGCCGTCACCGCGTCGATGGACGAGATGGTGTTCCTCGAGCCGGTCAGGGTCGGTGACCTGGTCCATGTGAAGGCCCAGGTGAACTGGACCGGCCGCACCTCGATGGAGGTGGGAGTGCGGGTGCTGGCCGAACGCTGGAACGAGTCCACACCGCCCAGCCAGGTCGGCTCCGCTTACCTGGTCTTCGCCGCGGTCGACGCCGACGGCAAGCCGCGGCCGGTGCCGCCGGTCGTCCCGGAGACGGACCGGGACCGGCGCCGCTACCAGGAGGCCCAGATCCGCCGCACCCACCGCCTCGCCCGCCGCCGCGCGATCAGGGAACTGCGGGAGAAGAGGGCGGCGCAGGGCTACGAGGACTGAGCGCCCGGCGTCAGGGGCACACCACCTCGTCCCCGGTCACCACCGAGGGCTGCGGCCCCGGCGTAGCCGGCGGTGGTGCCGTCCCCACCCGCTGTACCTCCTTGAAGTCCGTCCCCGCGATCACCTTCAGCGTCGGCCCATGCCCCGGTGTGGCACGCAGCTCACTGCCCGGCAGGGCCGCAGCGAGGGCCTTCGCCGAGCGGTCCCAGCGCGGGTCGTAGACGACGACCGTGCGCCGCGCCACCCGGTCCGCCGCGTCCACCGGCTGCCGGGTGGTGCGGAACCCGGTGGCCGCCAGCCCGTCGTCCACTCGCCTGCCGAGTCCCTTCGTGCCCGTCCCGTTCTCCACCTGCACGCGGATCTGCCCGGGGTCCACATCGACCGGGACGGTGGCCGGGGCCTTGTGCTTCGGCCGGGGCGGGGCGAGCGGCTTGTCCTCGCGCAGGGACGCGAACAGCGCCCGCGCCTTCGCGTCGTCCCACTTCACCGTCGAGCCGAGGCCCTTGACCTCGTAGGTCATGTCCCCGATCGGCACGGTCGTGAACTCCGACGAGCGCGGTGAGAAGTTCCGCATCGCCCGGCCCAGGTCGAGCAACTGCTCCGTGCCGAAACCCGGGTCCGCCCGCACCGAGCCGAGCGCGGCCCGGGTCACCTGCCGCAGCTTCAGCGGGTTCAGCAGGACGCCGGAGGAGGTCGCCCGGTCGATCAGCGCCGCCAGGAATTTGTGCTGCCGCTGCATCCGGCCCAGGTCGGAGGCTCCGTCGACGTGCCGGGAGCGCACGTACTGCAGTGCCTGGCCCCCGCCGAGCAGGTGGGTGCCGGGGGACAGGTTCAGCCCGGTGTAGCGGTCCTTCAGCGGCTGTGCCGTGCACACCCGGACGCCGCCGAGCAGGTCCACGGTCTTCATGAAGCCGATGAAGTCGATCTCCAGATAGTGGTCGACCTTCAGACGGGTCATCTTCTCGATCGTGCGCACGGTCAGGTTGGGGCCACCCTCCGCGTACGCCGCGTTCAGCCGGATCGGGTGGGTGTCGTGCCGGGGCCCGGCCGTGCGTCCGGTGTGCGTCGGCACCTGCGCGTAGGAGTCGCGCGGCAGGCTGACCACGGTCGCCCGCTGCCGGTCCGCCGAGAGATGCACGATCATGATCGTGTCGGTGCAGTGGCAGGGCGCACCGCCGAGACGGAACCTCCGCCGCTCCTTCTTCGTGATCCTGTCGCGGCCGTCGGTGCCCACCAGCAGGACGTTCATGCCGTGCCCCGCCGCGGGCCGGTCCTTCATGTCCCCGAAGGGGTCGACCCGGCCGATGCCCTCGTCGAGGCTGGTGATCACCGTGTGCCCGATGCCCGCCGAGGCGAGCAGCACCACGGAGAGCGTGGTGACCACCCGCGCGGTCCAGCCGGACTTCCTCCGCCCCGCCGGCGGCCGCCGGGCGGGGGAGCGGCGGGCCGGCTGAGGGCGCGCGGGCGAGCGGGTCGGCGTGGGCACGGGGGAGACCTCCGGCGGAGCTGGATGGGGCATCCCTGCGCACCGTAGGCCGACACGATCCGGGGCTCCGGGCGGCGCCCGGGCGGCGCGCACCGGTGTCCCCCGTTCGCGGTAACGTGAGGCTCCTATGAACGCCAACCCCGACGTGCGGCTCCCCGCCGTTTCCGTGATCATGCCCGTGCTCAACGAGGAGCGGCATCTGCGCGGAGCCGTTCAAGCGATCCTCGCCCAGGAGTACGCCGGCGAGATGGAGGTCGTGATCGCCCTCGGTCCCTCGACGGACCGCACGGACGTGATCGCGGCCGAGCTGGTCCGGGAGGACCCGCGCGTGCACACGGTCCCGAATCCGTCCGGCCGGACGCCGGCCGCGCTCAACGCCGCGATCAAGGCCTCCCGCCATCCGGTCGTGGTGCGTGTGGACGGCCACGGCATGCTCTCGCCGAACTACATCGCCACCGCCGTCCGCCTGCTGGAGGAGACCGGCGCGCAGAACGTCGGCGGCATCATGCACGCCGAGGGCGAGAACGACTGGGAGCACGCCGTCGCCGCGGCCATGACCTCGAAGATAGGGGTCGGCAACGCCGCCTTCCACACCGGTGGCCAGGCCGGTCCGGCGGAGACGGTCTATCTCGGCGTCTTCCGGCGCGAGGCGCTGGAACAGCAGGGCGGCTACAACGAGGAGTTCATCCGCGCCCAGGACTGGGAACTGAACTTCCGCATCCGCGAGGCGGGCGGGCTCATCTGGTTCTCGCCGGAGCTGAAGGTGTCCTACCGGCCGCGGCCGAGTGTCCGGGCGCTGGCCAAGCAGTACAAGGACTACGGGCGCTGGCGGCATGTCGTCGCCCGCTACCACGAGGGCTCCATCAACCTGCGCTACCTCGCCCCGCCGGTCGCGGTCTGCGCGATAGCGGCCGGCGTCGTGGTGGGCGCCGCGCTGACCCCGTGGGGCTTCGTGATTCCCGGCGGCTATCTCGCGGCCATCGCCCTGGGCTCCGTCCCCGCGGGCAAGGGCCTGCCGCTGAAGGCGCGGCTGCGGATTCCGGTGGCCCTCGCGACCATGCACATGTCCTGGGGCTGGGGCTTTCTGACGAGCCCCAAGTCGCTGGCGGAGAAGGTGATCGCGTCACGGCGGCCGGCGGTCCTCGCCGCCCGCTGAGCGCGCTCGGCATTCCGCTCGGGTCCCTCTCCGCGACGGAGGGGGACCCGACGCGCTGCGGTCACCAGGTGTAGCTGGGGTCCACCTTCATGCACTGCTTGGTCGCCCCGTTGAGGATGTTCGCCGACTCCGGGGTCTTGTTGTCCGCCTTCGGCGCCTTGTACGTGGTGTCCGACCGCCAGTCGGCGCCCACGACCAGGGTGACTCCGGAGACGTCCGTGGACTTGACCACCGAACTCGCCGGGATGCCCAGGACCTTGGCGACCCGCTCGGCGTCGCCCTTCAGATCCGCGCTCGGGTAGCGGATCACCGTCTTGTCCTCGGAGAGCACCGTCGAGCCGTCCGCCCGGGCCTCGGCGAAGCCCTTGCCTGCGAGCAGTTGGGCCACCGAGCTCGCCCGTCCGCCGACCGGGGCCAGCTCGGAGGTGCGCGTGCCGTTCTGCACCTGCACCGCGATCTTGTCGTCGCTGTCCGTCGGGGCCGCAGCCGCCGCGGTCGTGGCCTTCTTCTTCGTGCCCTTGCCGTCCAGCGGGATGTCCTCGCGCACCAGCCGGAACAGCTGGTCCGCGTCCCCCGGTTTGGGCACCACGCGCTCGCCGGCGTAGACGTACGGCATCGTCGTCATCGTGATGCGGTCGGTGGGCACCTTCTTCAGCTCGGTGCTCAGGTCGTAGAGCTTCGCGACCGTGCCGAGGCCCTTGTCGACGGTGAGCGCCCGGGTGGCCGTCTCGGCGAGCCCGCGCAGTTTGCCCGGGTTGCTCAGCGTGGCGTTGGCGCGCAGCTCGCGCACCATCGCGCTCATGTACTGGTGCTGGGCCTTGGTGCGGGCGATGTCGCTGCCGTCCTCGAACCCGTACCGGGTCCGCAGCCACTGGAGGGCCTGTGTGCCCTTGACGTAGGTGGTGCCCGCCTTCAGCTTCAGGCCCGAGCCGTGGCCGGAGGCGGTGTGCGAGTAGATGTTCTTGTCGACGCAGACCGGGACGCCGCCGATCGCGTCGGCCATCGAGACCACGCCCGCGAAGTCGACCATGATGAAGTGGTCGATATGGATGTCGGTGAGCTTCTCCCAGGTGGCGACCGTGCAGCCGGGGCCGCCGCGGCCCAGTGAGTCGTTCGTCATCGCCTGCGTCGACGCCTGGTAGACGTGCCCCTGGGAGTCGGTGCACTTGGGTATGTCCAGCAGGGTGTCGCGCGGCATGCTGACCACCGACATGTTGGTGCGGTCGGCGGAGACGTGCAGCAGGATCTGGACGTCCGCGCGCGGCGGCGTCCCGAAGGTGTCCCTGGCGCCGCCGAGCTGCTGGTTCTCCTTGGAGTCACGGGCGTCGGAGCCGAGGAGAAGGATGTTCAGCGGGGTCTGGCCCGCCGCGTTCGGCGTCGACGCGGCCGCCCGGTCCTTGGCGTCGCCGATGTTGAGGTCGTCCTTCTTGAGGTTGTCGTTCAGGTGCTGGTAGTAGAGGTATCCCGCCCCGGCGGTGCCGAGTATGACGACCGCCAGGACCGTGGCCGACCAGCGCAGGGCACGGCGTCTGCGGCGCGGGTGCCCTCCGTCGGCTCCGTCGCGTCCGCCTCCGCCGCCGCCCGGGCCCTGGCCGCGGGCTTCGGTGGGCGGACCGTCCTCGCCGTCCCGGACGCCGTCGCCGTTCTCGTCGTACGGGCTCTCGTCCCAGCCCAGTTCACCGGCGTGCCGGACACCTGGTCGCGCCCCCTTTCCCCGCACACTGCTCTGCACCAAGTTCGTGCCTCCCCACCCTGCGCCCGGCGAACGGGTCCGTCCCGCGGTCCGGGAGCCGCCTCGTCGCGCCTCTCCGGGACCTTCGTCGTGGGCGCGGCGCCTGTCGCGCCCCGCCGATGTCTCCCGCGTCCAGTAGGACGCTTGGCCCGCCCGACGGGATGTATCGCCGCCGGGCAGGTCTTGCGCCGTGTAAGACGCGTGACGGGCCGCTCAGGTCACTGGGCGCACTGAACCTGATCCGCCGTGGACTTGCTGTCGACGGCCGGCGGCTTGGTCGGAGCCGTCAGCGGCACTCCGGCACCCTTGAAGTCCTTGCCGAGGGTCAGCACGATCGCGGGCAGTCCCTGGGCGTTCTTCTCGCTCTTGCCCGGCTTCAGCGCCGAGGCGGGCAGCCCCATCAGGTTCGCCAGCTCGCGTGCCTGATCGGCCTGGTCGGGGGCGTACTCGAGGGTGGTTTTGGCGAGACTGACACCCGCGTTGCCGAGTTGGCTGGACTTGGTCACGCCCTTGGTGTTCTGCAGCCAGTTGAGGGTTTCCTGCGCGCTGCCGCCCGGGGCACCGCCGTTGTAGATGTCGACGCGGACGTCGGCGGCGGCCGAGCGGGGGCCCTTGAGCCGGGCGTCCACGGCGGCCTTCTGCTTCTTCTTGACCGCGGTGAAGGAGACGTCCGCCCTTATCGCCGCGAAGACCCCGGGTGCTTTGTCGGGATTGAGGATGACCGTCTTCTTGACCGCCCCGTCCGCGGGATTGTCGAGGACCGGCACCGTCGTGAACGTCATGTTCTTGGGGTTGAGCTTGCCCAGCTCCAGACCGAGGTCCTTCAGCTTGCCGATGCTGTCGATCTTCGAGTCGACGGTCAGCGCCTTGGTGGCCGCCTCCGCCACGTCCAGCATCTTCGTCGGATCGGTGAGCGTGGAGTTCGACTTCAGCTTGCGCATCAGCGCGCTGAGGAACTGCTGCTGCAACTGGATCCGGCTCAGGTCGCCGCCGAAGCCCACGGAGTGCCGGGTGCGCACGAAGGCCAGCGCCTGCTCGCCCTCGATCTTGTGCGTGCCCTTCGACAGCTTGAGGTGCGAGTCCGGGTCGTTGATGTCCTTGCCCAGGCAGACGTCTACCCCGTCGACCGCCGACGTCAGCGTCTTGACCGCGTTGAAGTCGGCGACCATGAAGTCGTCCGGGGTGATACCGGTCAGCTCGGTGACCGTGCGCATGGTGCAGCTCGGTGTGCGGTCGTCCTGGCCGAGGCTCGTGTTGAAGCGGGCGCCCTTCGTGCCGGGGATGACCTTGGTGGTGCCGTCGGGCTGCTTCGTCGGGCAGTCCGGGACGTCGACGATCAGGTCGCGGGGGATGCTCAGGGCGGTCGCGTTCGAGCGGTCCTTGGACACGTGCAGAAGGATGTTGGTGTCGGCGTGCCCGACGCTGCCGGCGTCGCCGTATCCCGTGTTGCCCTTGCCGGTGCGCTTGTCGGTGCCGATCAGCAGGATGTTGATCGCCTTGTCCTTCTGGAAGCCACCGGTGCTCGCGCCGTCGTCCGACACGGACGTGATGTTGTCGTTGAGGTGCTTGATGTAGAGGTAGCCCGCCGCGGAGACCGCGACCAGCACGAAGGCCATGCCGCCGCCGGTCCACAGCAGGACCTTCTTCGCCTTGCCCTTCCTGGGCTTGGTACGCCCGCGGCGGCGCCCGGGCAGCGGTTCCTCGGGTGCGCCCCGGCGCCGGCGCGGTCCCGGGATGCTGTCCGGCGGCGCTGTGCCCGGAAGCGGCCCCCGGGATCCGGGTGCCGTGCGGGCGCCCCCTGACGCACCCGACGCCGGAGCGCCTCGGCGGGGTCTCGGCACGGACGACTGCGGAGCGGAAGAGGGCAGTCGCAGTTCGTATTCGCCGGTGTTCGGGTTGAGCACCCACTGGTCTGCGGGGTCGATGTTGTCCGCCCGCCCACGGCCTTGCGCGTCCACGGTTGTCCGAATCCTCCGTCGGGGCCACGCGGCGCCTTCCCCCTCGAGGCGCTCGGGTCTCTTCAGTCAGTGCGCGACCCCAGGACGGACCACATGGGCTTGGCACCGGATCGCTCACACTATCCGCCCAGTTCAGCGTTCAGCGACGGCGGTGACAAATTCCACTCCCCTACAACTGGGCAATCCGTCCTAATTCCCAGAGAGTTCTTAGCTCACGCGTTCCCCGCCTTGGGGCGCACTTTACCCGCACGCGTCCTGCGCGGCGGTGTTCCCGCGGAAAGTGGGCGGGGGTTCGGGGCTCCGGTGTGGCACTTCGGGAGCAACGTGCGGCTTTCCAGGGGACATTCCGTTGCCGTGCGACTGCTCGTAGTCACCGAAAGAGCCCGGCTTGGTGCTCGTTTTTGCGGGCGAATCGGCCGGAACTTCCTTCGTGACCTCGACGGGCTGGTCCGCGCGCAGCCGCGCGAAGAGATTCCTCGCCCCGGGCTCCACGAGTTGATCGCGATTGGCGTCACCCGGGTACGGGGTGCGTGGAACGGTCAGAAACTGCACGTGTTCGGTGGCGAGGTTCCCCAGGCTCCTCACGAGTCGGTAGAGCCCGCGCAGGTTCGCCAGGGCCGGGTCCGTGGTCAGGGCCGAGGTGGCCGCGTCCAGCACGGGATACAGCTTCACCGGATTCAGCAGCACGTCATTGCTGCGCACCTTGCTGACCAGCGCGCCGAGGAAGAGCTGCTGGCGTTCCATCCGCTCGGTGTCGCTGCCGTCGCCGAGGCTCTTGCGGGCGCGCACATAGCCGAGCGCCTGCTCGCCGTTGAGCGTCACCCTGCCCGCGGGCAGCTTCAGCCTGGCGTCCTTGTCGTCGATCGGCTTCTTCAGGCAGACCGCGACGCCGTGGAGGGCGTCGACCATCTTCTTGAAGCCGTTGAAGTCGACGACCATGTAGTGGTCGATCCGGATGTTCGTCAGCTTCTCGACGGTGCGCACCGTGCAGGCGGAACCGCCCGTCGCGAAGGCGTGGTTGAACATCGTGAACACCGGATCGGCACGGCTGCCGTCCGGCCGCCGGCAGCTCGGCACGTCCACCATGAGGTCCCGGGGCAGGGACACGGCGGTGGCGGTGCGCCCGTTCGCCGCCAGGTGCAGCAGGATCGCGGTGTCGGACCGCTCGCTGCCCAGGTCGCGCCCGTACTGGCCGTTGCCGTCGCCCGACCGCCGGTCGGACCCGATGATCAGGATGTTCTGCGCGCCGCGCACGAGCGGGGTGGGCCGCTCCTTGGCGTACCGGGCGAGCTCGGCCGCGGCGTCGTTGTCCGCCGTGATGTTCGAGCTCAGCTTCTCGTATGCGGCCCACCCGAGCCCGCTGGTCCCGAGCACGAGCACGGCGAGGCCGAGCGCGGAGCGGCGCACCCAGCGCCGGCGTCGGCGCGGTGGCCGCCACGGGGTGCCGTGGATGGTCACTGCGGGGTGCACCCCCTTGCGGCGTACGAGCGTGTCGTGCTCTTACGACCATGGCCCGGGGCGGGGCCGGGAGGCGGCTGATGCTGGGCCGAACGGGGGACACGCCCGGCGGGGGCGCGCCCTGCGGAGCGGCGCACCCAGCGCCCGCGTCGGCGCGGCGGCCGCAACGGGGGGTGCCGGACGGGCCCGGGCGTGCGGGACGGGCCCGGGCGTGCCGGACGCGCCCCCGCCGGGGCGCGCCCGCAGCTCAGCGGCCTGGGGCGGTGGCGGTGGCCGAGACGCGCTCGCTCTCGATCCGCTGGGCGAGCGCCTCCTCGCCGAGCCGGTCCAGGTGCCGGCAGAGCACCACCGAGCCCCCGGTGGCCAGGGGCGCGTACAGCCCGGCGCTCAGACCCTCCCAGGTGTCGTACGGCAGTCCGGACAGCAGGCGTGTGCCGGGCCCGGTCAGGCCGAGGGCGGGCGCGTCGGCACGGGCCCGCTCCACGACCTCCGTGCCCGTGTACTCCGCCCCGGCGACGATCAGCGCCGGTGCCTGGGGATCGACGGGCGCGTACGGCTGGAAGCGGTCGCCCTGGCCCGGCACCTCGGCCGCGTAGTCGAGGAAACCGTCCGGGGGCTGCGGAAAGCGGCCGCCGAGGGGGCGCAGCGCGAGGGCGACGCGCTCCCCGGAGCAGGCGCGCGCCGCGTCCAGCGTGTCGGGCCCGCTGACGACGAGATCGGCGGCCGCCGCGTCGCCGCCGAGGTCCGCGACGACGCCCACGGACGCGCAGGCGAGCAGCCACACCGCCGTCTGCCAGTGAGCGGGCAGCAGCAGCGCGACCCGGTCGCCGGGTTCGGCGGCGAGGTCTCCTTGGAGGAGGTTGGCGGTTTTGGCCACCCAATTGGCGAAGGTGGTCACGGAGAGTTCGACGCGTTCCCCCGTGGCGTCGTCGTAGAAGGTCACCAGGGGGCGCGAGGGATCCGCGGCGAGCGCGGAACGCAGCAGGTCGGCAGGGGTGCGGTCGGTGGCTTTCACGGGCGCAAGCGTACGCGGGGACGGTGGCCTGACGGGGGGGCGGCGGGTATCTGACGGGCCACCGGTTCGGCCGAGTCATCCGACGACCCGTCAGTTCGTTGATGGACATATATGTCTGACTATGTCCAAGATCTGGGGCATGCGTGGATTCCTTGCTTCCTCGACCGGTGTTCTCTGTGCCGTACTGACCCTGTCCCTCGCGCCCCCGGCCTCGGCGGCGGCCGGGCCGATCGCCGGGGCGGCCGTCCCCGGCAGCACCCAGTCGCTTCCCCTCGTGCCCCTCGCCGGCTCGCGCGCCCCGGGGGCCGCAGCCGAGCGGGGCCTCGCCCCGCGGACCGTACATTCCTTCTCCCTGGTCGGTGTCGTGTGGGACGACCCGGCCGTCGAGCTCCACGGCCGTGTCCTCGTCCGCACCCGGGCCAACGGCACGGGCCGGTGGTCCGGCTGGCAGGAGCTGGAGGTGCACAACCAGGACCACGGCCCCGACCCGGACACCGCGGAGGGCCGCTCGAACCGGATGCGCGGATCGACCGCGCCGTTGTGGGTGGGTGACTCGGACGGCGTGCAGGTGTGGGTGCGTGCGGACGAGCCCGGCTCGGGCACGACCCGTGCCCCGAGGCTCCCCGAGGGCCTCCGTGTCGAACTGGTCGACCCGGGCAAGGAGCCGCGGGACGCCATCCCCCCGCCGTCCTCGCCCCCCACCGGCGGATCGGACGGACCGGACGCGGAAGTGATCACGTCCGTCGTCGACGGCGGTCTCGCCCCCCTCAACGCCCTCGGAATTCCGGGGACTTCGAAGAGGCCGACGGCGATGACGGAGGCGAAAGGGGGTAAAGCGGGCAAGATCGCCATGTCGGCGGGGCTCCCTCGACAGCCGTACGTCGCCCCGCGTCCGCGCATCGTCTCGCGCAGCGGCTGGGGCGCCGACGAGAGCCTGCGCGAGGGAGGCTTCCTCTACACGGACACCGTGAAGGCGGCCTTCGTGCACCACACGGCCACGGGCAACAACTACGGCTGCTCGCAGGCCCCTTCCGTCATCCGCAGTATCTACCGCTACCACGTGGTGAGCAGCGGCTGGCGCGACATCGGCTACAACTTCCTCGTCGACAAGTGCGGAACCATCTACGAAGGCCGTGCTGGGGGCGTGGAGAAGCCCGTCATGGGCGCCCACACTCTGGGATTCAACAGCGACACCACGGGGATCGCCGTCATCGGCTCCTATGACGGCACGGCCCCGTCGGCCGCGGCGGCGGACGGGCTCGCCCAGCTCACCGCGTGGAAACTCGGCCTCTTCGGCAGGGATCCGCGAGCCAAGACATATCTGGTGTCCGGGGGTGGCAATCTCTACCCAAAGGGCGAGAACGTACGACTGAACGTGATCTCCGGCCATCGGGACGGATACGCCACGGAGTGCCCAGGAAGGCTGCTCTACGGCGAACTCGGCCTGGTCCGCTCCGTGGCGGCCCGCTACCAGGGTCGCTGACGGGGGACTCGAAGGTGCCTCTCACGCTCCTCATAACGCCTTTAGCGGTCCTCATAACAGGGTCTGCATACACTGGCCGGCCGATGGACAGTTCGGCCGGTCCCGGCAGGAAGCAGAGACGACAGGTGACAGAAGCGATCCTCCTGGTCGGCGGTAGAGGCACCCGGCTACGCCCGCTCACGGTGCACACCCCCAAGCCCATGGTTCCGGCGGCCGGGGTCCCTTTCCTCACGCACCAGCTGGCGCGGGCCAGGGCGGCGGGGGTCGAGCACATCGTGCTCGCCACCTCCTACCTCGCCGAGGTGTTCGAGCCGTACTTCGGTGACGGTTCGGCCCTCGGCCTCCGGCTGGAGTACGTGACGGAGGAGGAGCCGCTCGGCACGGGCGGCGCCATCCGCAATGTGGCCGGCCGCCTCCACTCGGGCCCCGACGACCCGATCCTGATCTTCAACGGTGACATCCTCACGGGCCTGGACATCCGCGCCCTGGTGCACACCCACGAGTCGACGGGCGCGGACGTCTCCCTCCACCTCACGAAGGTGACGGACCCGAGGGCGTACGGCCTGGTCCCCACGGACGAGTCGGGCCGGGTCACCGCGTTCCTGGAGAAGCCGCAGACGCCCGAGGAGATCGTCACCGACCAGATCAACGCCGGGGCGTACGTGTTCCGCCGTTCGGTCATCGACACCATCCCGGTGGGCCGCCCGGTCTCGGTGGAGCGGGAGACCTTCCCCGGTCTCCTGGCCGCCGGAGCCCATCTGCAGGGCATGGTGGACTCGACGTACTGGCTCGACCTGGGCACTCCGGCCGCCTTTGTGCGCGGCTCGGCGGACCTGGTGCTGGGCCGCGCCCCGTCGCCCGCGGTGCCCGGCCGCTGCGGCGACCGCCTGATCCTGCCGACGGCGTCGGTCGCCACGGACGCGAAGCTGACGGGCGGCACGGTGGTGGGCGAGGGGGCGTTCGTCGGGGAGGGTGCCCGGATCTCCGGCAGCACGCTGCTCTCCGGCGCGGTGGTGGAACCGGGTGCGGTCATCACCGACTCCCTGATCGGCGCGCGCTCGCGGATCGGCGAACGCTCGGTGCTCACGGGCGCGGTCATCGGCGACGGCGCGGTGGTCGGCGCGGACAACGAACTCCGTGACGGGGTACGGGTCTGGTGCGACGCGAGGATCCCCGCGGGCGCTGTGCGCTTCTCGTCGGACCAGTGAGGAACGGCGGGACCGGCGGGGCAGGTAGTGACCGGCGGGACCGGAAGGACCGGCGGGACCGGTAAAGGGCCATGAGGGCCGGTAAAGACCAGTGAGGGCCGGGCGAGGGCGGGCAGAACACCGTCCTTACCCGGCCCTTACCGGTTCCTCGCCCGATGTCCCCTGCCGACCCTCGCCGAATGTCCCTTACAACCGCCCGATGTCCCCGCGCCGCATCCGCGGGGCCCGTCGCGGCGGTACGCGGCCGCTCAGCAGGATCAGCCGCGCGGCCCGGTGCCGCTGCCCCGCGTACGGCTCCAGCAACGACAGCATCACCTCGTCGTCGGCATGCCGGTCCCCCGCGAGGGCGTATCCCACGATCCCCGGCAGATGCAGATCCCCGACGGTCACCGAGTCCGCCGCTCCATGACTGCGCTGCACGGTCTCCGCGGAGGTCCACGGCCCGATCCCCGGCACCACCTCGAGCCGCGCCTGCGCCTCGGCCGGCTCCATCCCCGTCGTCTGCTCCAGCCGCGCCGCCACCCGCACCGCCCGGAGGATCGTCGACGCCCGCTTGTCGTCGACGCCGGCGCGGTGCCATTCCCACGACGGGATCAGCGCCCAGGTGCGCGGGGCCGGCATCGCATGCATCCGCCCAGGCGCGGGACCGGGTGCCGGTTCCCCGAACTTCCGTACCAGCAGCCGCCAGGCCCGGTACGCCTCGTCCGTGGTGACCTTCTGCTCCAGGACCGACGGGATCAGCGACTCCAGGACCAGGCCCGTTCGGGCCAGCCGCAGCCCGGGGCGCCGCTTCCACACCAGCGCGAGCAGCCGGTGCCGCGGCTCGAAGGCGCCGGGGTCGTCCGACGCGCCGAGCATCTCGGGCAGTTGGTCCAGCAGCCACTCGGCCCCGGGCCCCCAGGCCTCCGCCTCGGCGATCCCGGACCGCAGGGCGACCCGCAGGGTGCCCGGCCCCTGAGGTGTGTGACTGGCCCGCCACACCGAGCCGTCCGGGGTGGCCCGGAAGGTGGGATCACCGGGTCCGCGCCGCAGCGGTCCCAGCACCAGTCCGAGGTCCAGCGGACCGGGCGGGGTCCAGGTCCGCCGCCGGCCCGGCGCCGTGACCTGCCGCGGCACACCTGTGGGTACGACGACATCCCCACCGCGCAGGGTCGTGGGGGTGGGGCGGGGAGGAAAGCGTCCGGCCACGGTGGGGGTCCTAGTGATACGGGGTGTCTTAAGAGAGTAGAGCCGACGCGGCCCCTCGGGGGGTGCAGGTCCGCACATCGCCTCCCATGGCCGGATGCGGCGACCCGCACCCGGCGCTCCGCGCGCTCAGCGCACCTCGATGAACGCCCCCGGATCCCGCTGCGGCCGGGGCCTCGGCTCCTCGGCCGGATGTCCCACCGCCACGGCGCCCATCGGCTCCCAGGTCTCCGGCAGCCCCAGCACCTCGCGTACGACGTCACGGCAGAACATCGTCGACGACACCCATGCCGATCCCAGCCGCTCCCCGGCGAGCGCGACCAGGAGGTTCTGCACGCCCGCGCCGGTGGCGACCACGAACATCTCCCGCTCGGCGGCGTCCCGCCGCGTGTCGCCGTACGTGTGGGAGCCGTCCATGACCATGCAGGGCACCACGAGATACGGCGCGTTGCGCAGCACGTCGCCGCGCCGGATCCGCTTCGCGATCGACTCCTCGGTCTTGCCGTCCCGCCGCAGATCGGCGATCCATGCCTCGCGCATGGCGTCCAGCAGTCGCGTCCGCGCCTGCTCGGACTCCAGGAGCACGAAACGCCACGGCGTCGTGTGGTGCGGCGCCGGCGCGGTCACGGCGGCCGCCACCGCGCGTCGTACGGCGCCGGGGTCGACGGGCTCGTCGCTGAACGCCCGCACCGTGCGCCGCTGGGTCACGGCCTCCCGGACGGCTTCGGACGTGCCCAGCCGGAACATGTCGTCGCGTGCGCCGCGCACCATGGCCCGCGCACCCTCGCCGTCGTCCGCCGCCACCATGTGCGGCAGCCCGCGCACGACGGCGACGGGCAGACCGGCGGCCTTGCCCTTGACCAGGTCGCCGGCCGCGGCCAGTTCGTCGGCGGTGGCGACGACGGTCGCGCTCAGCGGATTGCCGTGCGCGTCCGTGCCGCCGCGCAGGTCGTCCAGCACCCGTACGCCCGCGGCCCCGATCGCCACATCGGTGAGTCCCGTGCGCCACGGCCTTCCGAAGGTGTCCGTGACGATCACGCCGACCTCGACGCCGAGCGTGTCCCGCAGCCCGTCCCGGACCGCCCGCGCGGAGGCATCGGGATCCTCCGGCAGCAACAGCACGGTCCCGGCGGGGGTGTTGGAGGCGTCGACGCCGGCCGCGGCCATCACCAGGCCCTGCCGGTTCTCGACGATCCGGAGCGGTCCGCGCCGGGCCACGACCCGCACCGTCTCGGCGTCGATGGCGGCCTCGCGGTCGTCCGCGCGGACGACGCGGCCCTCGGCCTTGGACACGATCTTCGAGGTGACGAGGAGCACGTCGCCGTCGGCGAGCCCGGGCTCCGCCATCGCGATGACCTTGGCGAGATCGTCGCCCTCGTGGATCTCGGGCAGCCCGGGCACGGCCCACACACGGTAACCGGGCACACCACCGGCCGCCCCGCCCGCGCCCTCACCCCCGGAAAACCCGCCGCTCAAGCGCCTCGCACCTCCTCCGCCAGCGCCAGTGCCTCGCGGGCCATCCGGGTCGTCGCCTCCAGGTCGGTCATCATCAGCGGTACCGCGCGGCAGCGGATGCCCGCGGCCTCCACACGCTCCACCGCGGCCGCGTCCACGGTGTCGACGAGCCAGCCGTCCAGCAGCCCGGAGCCGTAGTGCTCGGCGACCGCCGCGGCCGTCGACTCGACACCGACCGCCGCGAGCACCTTGTCGGCCATGCCGCGCACGGGCGCGTCACCGACGATGGGGGAGAGGCCGACCACCGGCACCCCGGCGTCGGCGATGGCCTCCCGGATGCCGGGCACCGCGAGGATCGTGCCGACGGACACCACCGGGTTGGACGGCGGGAAGAGCACGACGTCCGCCCCGGCGATGGCCTCAAGGACGCCCGGGGCGGGCTTCGCCTGCTCGGCTCCGACCGGTACGACCGCCTCGGCCGGGACGGAGGCCCGCAGCCGCACCCAGTACTCCTGGAAGTGGATCGCCTTGCGCTCGCCGTCCAGCTCGACGGCGACATGGGTCTCCACGCGGTCGTCCGACATGGGAAGCAGCCGGACCCCGGGCTTCCAGCGGTCGCACAGCGCCTCGGTGACGGCGCTGAGCGGATAGCCCGCGCCCAGCATCTGCGTCCGCACGATGTGCGTGGCGAAGTCGCGGTCGCCGAGGCCGAACCACTCCGGCCCCACGCCGTACGCCGAGAGCTCCTCCTTGAGATGGAAGGTCTCGTCGGCCCGGCCCCAGCCCTGTTCCTCGTTGATACCGCCGCCGAGCGTGTACATCACCGTGTCGAGGTCCGGGCAGACCTTCAGCCCGAAGAGGTGGATGTCGTCGCCGGTGTTGCCGATGACCGTGATGTCCGCGTCGGGCACGGCCCGCTTCAGACCACGCAGAAACCGGGCACCGCCGATGCCGCCTGCCAGAACCACAATGCGCATTGGAACAGTGTGTCAGCCGCACGCCGACTCGTTGAGCGGCGGTGGCCGGGGATGACGGGTGGGCAGGCCTGCCAGGCGGCTGTGACCACGCGCGCGGGGGTGTGGACGTCGTGGACGGCCGCCGTGCTCAGGCGGTGAGCGTGTCCACGGGGCCGTGCTCCGCCGTGCACGCCGAGACGGGGGCTCCCCCGGCCGCCCGGACCCGGGACGGGGAGAGCATCGGCATCTCGGTCAGGCCCGGGTAGTAGATGTGCAGGCTCACCGCCGGCTCGAGGGCGTCGTTCACCACTTCGTGCACGTATCCGGGAGCGAAAACCCTCTGCGCCCCCGCGCCCAACGCGCGGGTGCCGCGCTCCGTGCGCTCGGTCAGTGCGCCGTGCAGGACGGTCAGCACGCCGGACGAACGCCCGTGGTCGTGCAGCCCGCTGCCCTGCCCGGGGACCCAGGACAGCAGCCACACCTCGTAGCCGGGCCCGGTGCTCAGCCGGTGGTACCAGCGGGAGGTCGCGTCGTACCGCACGAGGTGCTCCCACCGGGAGCGGTCGGCGGCGATGGAACGGGCGAGGCCGGCGAACTCGGCCACGGTGGCCGGGTGCTCGCGCGGCGGCTGGAGCAGGTGCGGCACTTCCAGGATGTCGCCGGCGATCTGCAGGTCGCTGTCGCTGTTCATGGGTGCGGTGGTTCCTCGGCGAGAGTGCGGGGGCGGCTGGTTTCGCGAGTCGTCCGCCCGGGTCACGGGCGTGGCGGGAGCCCTGGTGCGGGCGGGGAACAACAGCCGAGTCGGGTGGACTCAGGGGCGGCCGGAGCGGGAAGACGGGCTCAACAGCCGAGACAGCAACAGCTACAGCGAGCGCGGGCAGCACCGTGGGACCCGGCGGAGCGGGTCTGGGTGAGTGCCGAGTTCGCGAGCATGCCCTCTAGGACATCGGCTCACACCTTCTCTGTCAACTTGAGAGCCGGAATGTGCGAGCTGTTTCACCTCATCCGGTTCTTCTGACAGATGAAAGGTTTGTTCATGGGGGGTGCGGGACACATGGAGCGCACCACCGGGCGCACGAACCTCGTTGCGATCTCGTGATCGGACTGTGATCCGGTTCGCTTCGTGGTTCGCGTCGGAACGGGATCGAACGCGCGGACGTCCTCCCCTGTGACGGGGTGGCGGCCCGCCTGGAGCCCTGCGAGGTGTCTGGGTTTATGCCGATTTGAACACTTTCCGCATAGCCTTGGTTCCGCAGAGTGAATAAGGGGCCCAATAGCAGATCTCGGCTTGACTGGCCCGGATCGGCACACTTGTAATTTCACTCGTGTCGTTCAGCCGAAATCGGTAACGGCTACATCACGGGGACGCGAAAGACTGACGAGGGGCGCACATGACCGAGCTGGTGCAGCAACTGCTGGTCGACGACGCGGACGAGGAACTCGGCTGGCAGGAGCGCGCGCTGTGCGCCCAGACCGACCCCGAGTCCTTCTTTCCCGAGAAGGGCGGCTCCACCCGCGAGGCCAAGAAGGTCTGCCTCGCCTGCGAGGTCCGCTCGGAGTGCCTCGAATACGCGCTCGCCAACGACGAGCGCTTCGGCATTTGGGGCGGTCTGTCCGAACGTGAGCGCCGCCGCCTCAAGAAGGCCGCGGTCTGACGCGGGCCGGGGGAGATCTCCGGCACCCTCTCCCGGACATCGGTCTCCGGCGCCCTTTGCGCGGACAGCGGCCCCGGCCTGCCGCCCAGACGCCATGACGGCCCGTCGCAGGTGGGTTATCCACAGGCGGCGGGCCGCTGTGCTGCCCAGCCGATAGTGTGGTCGCTCGTCCGAGACGTCCCGCTGCCCCCGGTGGGCACAGGCGTCCACCGCAGTCCATCGAACCGGGGCCCGTACCTCGATGTCCGTGCACAGCCATACGGCAGCCCACCAAGACACCGCTGCCACACCTGAGTTCCCGCGTCACGTGGTCACCGCGGTCCTCGTCGCCCACGACGGCGCCCGCTGGCTGCCCGACGCGCTCGCCGGGCTGCTCGGTCAGGAGCGCCCCGTGCAGAACGCCGTGGCGGCCGACACCGGCAGCGCCGACGACTCCGCCCAACTGCTCACCGACGCCCTCGGCGGCGACCGTGTACTGCACCTCGCCCGGCGCACCGGCTTCGGCCAGGCCGTCGAGGAGGCGAACCGCACCGCGGCCGTGCTGACCCCGGACGACCTGCCCTACCTCAGGCGCCCCAGCGGCTGGGACCCCGTCACCCGCAGCTGGCACGACGAGGCGTACGACCTGCCCGAGCTGCCGCACGGCGAGCCGGTGCAGTGGCTGTGGCTCCTGCACGACGACTGCGCCCCCGAGCCCGACGCATTGGCCCAGCTGCTGCGGATCGTGGACAACGAACGGGAGCTGGGCCGCGACGACGTGGCCGTCGTCGGCCCCAAGCTACGCGGCTGGTACGACCGCCGGCAGCTCCTCGAGGTCGGCGTCAGCATCGCCAACTCCGGCCGTCGCTGGACCGGTCTGGACCGCCGCGAACAGGACCAGGGCCAGCACGACCACGTCCGCCCGGTGCTGTCCGTGTCGACGGCCGGCATGCTGATCCGGCGCGATGTCTTCGAGCAGCTCGGCGGTTTCGACCGGCACCTGCCCCTGATGCGCGACGACGTCGACCTGTGCTGGCGCGCCCATGCCGCCGGCCACCGCGTCCTGGTCGCCCCCGACGCGGTCGTACGGCACGCGGAGGCAGCCTCCCGCGAGCGCCGCACCGTCGACTGCGCGGGCCGCACCACGGCATCCCCGCACAAGGTGGACAAGGCGGGCGCCGTCTACACCCTCCTCGTCAACGCCCGTACGGCACAGCTGCCCTGGGTCCTGCTCCGCCTGGTCCTCGGCACCCTGCTGCGCACGGTCGCGTACCTGGTCGGCAAGGTGCCCGGGCAGGCCGTCGACGAGATCCGCGGCCTGCTGGGAATCCTGCTGCGGCCGGAGCGGATCATCGCCGGGCGCCGCCGACGCGGCCGCCCCCAGGTCGACAAGGGCGAACTGCGCCCGCTGTTCCCGCCGCCCGGGGCGACCGTCCGCGCCACCGTCGAACAGGTCGCGAGCAATCTGGTGGGCCGCTCCGACCCCGAGGTCTCCTCGGCCGGCCGGCACGGCGGCGGCCTGGAATCCGGACCGGGCGGCGACGACGCCGACTTCCTGCAGGTCGAGCAGTTCGCCCGGCTCAAGCGCATCGCCCGCAAACCCGGCCCGGTGCTCTTCCTCGTCCTCCTGCTCGTCTCGCTCGTCGCCTGCCGCGCCCTGCTCGGCGGTGGCGCGCTCGCCGGCGGCGCGCTGCTCCCCGCCCCCGCCGACTCCTCCGAGCTGTGGTCGCGCTATCTGGACGCCTGGCATCCGGTGGGCGCCGGCGGCACGCGGTCCGCGCCGCCCTACATCGCCCTCGTCGCCCTGCTCGCGAGCCTCCTCTTCGGCTCCACCGGACTCGCGGTGACAGTGCTGCTCGTCTGCTCGGTGCCACTGGCCGGATTCACCGCCTACTTCGCCTCGCGTCCGCTCGTCGAGTCCCGGCTGCTGCGCGCCTGGGCGTCCGTCGTGTACGCCTTCCTGCCCGCCGCCACCGGCGCCCTCGCCGGAGGCCGCATCGGCACCGCGGTCCTCGCCGTCCTGCTGCCGCTCCTCGCGCGCGCGGGCATCGCGGCCGCCGGGCTCGCCCATGCCTCCGGCGCGCGCGGCAGCTGGCGCGCCACCTGGGCCTACGCGCTGCTGCTGACGATCACCACCGCGTTCACGCCGATCGTGTGGCCGATCGCGGTGGTCCTGGGCCTCTCCCTGCTCGCCGTGCGCCGGAACGACCTCCTCGCCTACGCGCCGCGCCTCCTCGCCCAGTTGGGCACCCCGCTGCTGGTGCTCGCCCCCTGGTCGCTCACGCTGCTGCCCCACGGCTTCTTCCGGGAGGCGGGTCTCGCCTACGGCAAGAGTGCGGCCTCCGCCTCCGACCTGCTGGGCGCGAGCCCCGGCGGCCCCGGCACGGTCAGCGGGCTGATGCTCATCGGCATCGTCCTGGCCGCGCTGGCGGCCCTGATGCGCGCCGAGCGCCACAGAGGCGTCTGGACGGCGTGGGCGGCCGCTCTGGTGGGGCTCGTCTTCGCGGTCCTCTCCAACGGCTCGGCCTGGGCCGGACCGGCGACCCTCGTCTACGGCCTGGCGCTGCTGTCCGCCGCCGCGATCGGCGCGGACGGCGCACGCGACCGGGTGGCCGAGCAGAGCTTCGGCTGGCGGCAGCCCGTGGCAGCGCTCATCGCGTTCGCGTCCGCGGCCGGGCCCCTGCTCATCGCCGCGGGATGGATGATCCGCGGCGCGGACGGGCCCGTGGAGCGGCGCGATCCCGTCCAGGTGCCCGCGTTCGTCGCCGAGGAGGGCGGCACCAGCGACCAGGCCCGCACCCTCGTTCTCGACGGCGAGTCCACCGCGCGCGTGGGCTACACCCTGGTCCGCGGCTCCGGCGCCCGCCTCGGCGACGGTGAACTCGCCGCCGAGGACGGTGAGAACAAGCGGCTCGACAAGGTCGTCGCCAACCTGGTCGCGGGCTCGGGTGCCGACCAGGCCGACGAACTGGGCGGCTTCGCCGTGCGGTACGTCCTCGTGCGCAAGGGCGCCCCCCGGGAGGTCAGCCGGGTCCTGGACGCCACACCCGGTCTGTCCCGGCTCAGCCAGCAGGACGGCAGCGCCCTGTGGCGGGTGGACCGGGAGGTCTCCCGCGCCGCGATCGTCACCGGCTCGGCCGCACCGCGGCCCGTCGCGGCCGGACCCGTCGACATCCACACCAAGATCCCGTCCGGCACGGGTGGCCGTGTTCTGCGGATCGCCGACACCGCCGACGCGGGCTGGACCGCTTCCCTGGACGGCAGGCCGCTCACCCGCACCACGGTCGACGGATGGGCCCAGGGCTTCGAACTGCCCGCATCGGGCGGCACGTTGGACGTCACGTACAACACCCCGTTCGGCCACACCTCCTGGCTGTGGGCGCAGGGCGCGCTCGCCGTCGTCCTCGTGGTGCTCGCCCTGCCCGGCCGCCGCCGGGACATCGACGACGACCTCCCCGAGGAGCCGGCCGTGGCCGCACAGGACACCGCCGGCGAGGGCCGCCGGGCCCGCCGGCTGCGCGCCCAGGCCGAGGCGGAAGGCGCGGAACAGGACACCGGCGCTCCGCCCCCGGGCGAGGAGGAGGCCTTCGAGCCCGTGGCGATCCCGCAGCAGCACGCCTACGGGGAGTGGGACACGGCGGGCTACGCGGGCACCGAGTACGGCACGTACGGCGGCGAGCAGTACCAGGGCACCCAGGAGTACGCGCAGGGCCCGTACGAGCAGCAGTCCTACCCGGCCGACCCTTACCAGGGCGCCCAGTACGACCCGTACGGCTACGGGAACACGGCGCCGTACGACCCGACGTACACCCAGGGCTACGCCGCGCCGTACGACCCGGCGCACGGCACCGACAGTGAGCGCCCCGACGGGAGCCAGCAGTGAACCGCACGACCCTGTCCCTGATCGCCGCAGTGACCGCACTCGCCGCCGTCACCGGATTCGCCGCCCTCGACGCACCCGAGGCGTCCGGCAGCGGTACCGCGAAGACGGCCGCCCGGCTGCCCGTGGAGCAGTCCCGGCTGCTGTGCCCCGAGCCGAGCACCTCCGACATCGCGGACACCACGTACACGTCGTTCACGCCCGTCTCGAAGGGTACGAGCGGCAGCGGTAAGGCCCAACTCGCCGCGGCCCTCGCTCAGTCGGCGGACGGAACGGACACCGGCAAGGACGGCAAGGGCAAGGACGGCAAGAGCGGCAAGGGCCAGAAGCAGTCCGGCGCGCCCACCGTGACCCCCAAGGCGCCCGGCACCCCGGTCACCGGGGACACCACGGGTGCCGACACGCCCGCGCTGATCGGCACCGCCACGGGAAGCCTCGCGCCCGGCTGGACGGTCCAGGAGACCACCCAGGTCGCCGCGGGCGCGGGCCGCGGTCTGCTCGGCACCGGCTGCTCCGCGCCGGACACCGAGTTCTGGTTCGCGGGAGCGAGCACCGCCGCCTCCCGCACCGACTATGTGCACCTGACCAACCCCGACGACTCAGCCGCGGTCGTCGACATCGAGCTGTACGGCAAGGACGGCAGCCTCAAGTCGACGGTCGGCGAGGGCATCACCGTCCAGCCGCACTCCAGCGAGCCGATCCTGCTGTCCACGCTCACCGGCGCCCAGGAGCCCGACGTCACGGTCCACGTGGGCGTCCGCAGCGGCCGCGTCGCCGCGGCCGTGCAGGCCCTCGACGACAAGCTGGGCGGCGACTGGCTGGCCCCCTCGACGGATCCCGCGGGCTCCCTGGTGCTGCCGGGCATCCCCAAGGACGCCACGGACGTCCGCCTGGTGGCCTTCGTGCCGGGCGACAACGACGCCGACCTCAAGGTGCGCCTCGCCTCGCCCTCCGGGCAGATCACCCCGGCGGGCAACGAGACGCTGCATGTGAAGGCCGGGATGACCACCGCAGTCGATCTCGGCGACGTCACCCGCGGCGAGGCGGGCTCCCTGGTGCTGACCCCCGGCGACACCCCGGTCCCGCTGGTCGCCGCCGTGCGGGTGGTGCGCGGCAAGGGCGCCCAGCAGGAGTCCGCGTTCATCCCGGCGACCGCGCCGGTCGGCACCCGTGCGTCGGTCGCCGACAACAGCGCCAAGGGGACCACGCTCGCGCTGACCGCCCCGGACGGCACGGCCACGGTCAGGGTCACCGCGTCCGCGGGCAGCGACGGCGGTACGGCGATGTCCAAGGAGTACACGATCAAGGGCGGTACGACGCAGAACGTGGACGCGCCCGCGCCGAGCGGACTGAAGGGCACGTACGCCCTCACCGTCGAGCCGCTCTCCGGAGGGCCCGTCTATGGCGCCCGTGAGCTCAGGACGACCCTTGAGGGCGTTCCGGCGTTCACCGTGCAGACCCTTCCCGACGACCGGGGGACGGTGGCGGTGCCGGAGGCGGATCAGGACCTCTCCGTCCTGCTGAAGAAGTGACGGCCCGAGGGGCCGCCGCCCCGGAGCGAGCGGCCGTCGCCCCGAAGGCCGGTCAGTCCTCGCCGTAGCGCGGATCCACCGTCTCCGGAGTCAGCCCCAGCAGCTCCGCCACCTGCTCCACGACCACCTCGTGGACCAGGGCGGCACGCTCGTCGCGGCCCTTGGTGCGGATCTCGACCGGGCGGCGGTAGACGACGACACGCGCCCGGCGCCCGTCACCGGCCGGGACCGTGCCCCCCAGGGGCACCGCCTCGTCGCTCCACGCCTGGCCGGGGCCGTCGAGGCGCGGCACCTCGAGAACGAGGAAGTCGATGTCGGCGAGTTGCGGCCAGCGCCGCTCCAGACGCTCCACGGAGTCCTGCACCAGATCCGCGAACGCCTCGGCGCGGCTCGCGGCGAGCGGCACCTGCGGTGGCGCGATGGGGCCGCGCATGCCTCTGCCGTGGCGGTCACGGCGGCGGGGCCCGGGTGCGGCGGCGCGGGGCGGTACGGCGTTCTCCATCACTGACGAAGCGTAATCCCCGCACGGGCTCGGCGCCCGGCCCCACACGACCACGCGCTCCCTGGGCCGCGTCCTGTCCAGACGGCTCGCCGGGGCCGGCCGCCGGATGTCCGCCGAAGCCGTACCGCATGTCGCATGATGACCATTTCAGCCAAGGTTGGGCCCGATCCGATATCCCTCCCAGACCGTCTACCTCATGAAAATTGACGAGATTTGTACCAAGTGGTGACCGATTTCAGAGGGCCCCGAGGTCGGGTCCGGAGGTCTCCACGCAGGTCACCCAGGCGGGCCAGGAGGAGCGTGTGGGGTGTTTCACAGCACGACACGGTGGAGTGACCTGGGGGAGAGTCGTCGCGGCCCGCTCAAGAGTGCGGTACCGTCCAACGTCGTGAGCCCTGTACGTCGCTGTTCGCGCACCGCTTGCGGCCGACCCGCCGTCGCGACGCTGACGTACGTCTACGCCGACTCGACCGCGGTCCTCGGCCCGCTCGCCACCTACGCCGAGCCCCACTGCTACGACCTGTGTGCCGAGCACTCCGAACGCCTGACCGCACCGCGCGGCTGGGAGGTCGTCCGGCTCCTGGACGGCTCGGCCCCCGCCCGCCCCAGCGGTGACGACCTGGAGGCGCTCGCCAACGCGGTCCGCGAGGCGGCCCGCCCGCAGCAGCGCGCGGCCGAGGCGGGCGGCGGCAGCGCCCGCACGGCGGACCCGATGGAGGTTGCGCGCCGGGGCCATCTGAGGGTCCTGCGCTCACCCGACAACTGAGTCCTCCGGCGGCGTCCATGAAGCCCCGGTATGAACTCCGTGGGAACTGCCTTTCGAGGCGGGTGGACAGCCCACCGGGCACCCGTTTGAGCGGGTAGTTTGGGGCCATCGTCAAGACCTCAGGAGGGTTGGCAGTGGCTGCTGATCTGTCGCAGATCGTGAAGGCGTACGACGTACGCGGTGTCGTCCCCGACCAGTGGGACGAGGCGCTGGCCGAACTCTTCGGGGCGGCCTTCGCCCAGGTGACCGGCGCGGACGCGATCGTGATCGGTCACGACATGCGGCCCTCCTCCCCGGGACTCTCGCGCGCATTCGCCCGCGGGGCCGCCGCCCGCGGAGCCGACGTCACCGAGATCGGCCTGTGCTCGACGGACCAGCTGTACTACGCGTCGGGCGCGCTGAACCTGCCGGGCGCCATGTTCACCGCCTCGCACAACCCGGCGCAGTACAACGGCATCAAGCTGTGCCGCGCGGGTGCCGCCCCGGTCGGCCAGGACACCGGTCTCGCCGAGATCCGCGCCCTGGTCGAGCGGTGGGTGGACGAGGGCGCGCCGGAGCCCGTGCAGACGCCCGGGACGGTCACCCAGCGGGACACGCTGGAGGACTACGCGGCCTACCTTCGGTCCCTCGTCGACCTGACCATCCGCCCCCTGAAGGTGGTCGTCGACGCCGGCAACGGCATGGGCGGCCACACCGTCCCCACCGTCTTCGCCGGGCTGCCCGTCGACCTGGTCCCGATGTACTTCGAGCTGGACGGCACCTTCCCGAACCACGAGGCCAACCCGCTCGACCCGAAGAACATCGTCGACCTGCAGAAGCGGGTGCGCGAGGAGCACGCGGACATCGGCATCGCCTTCGACGGGGACGCCGACCGCTGCTTCGTCGTCGACGAGCACGGCGACCCCGTCTCGCCGTCCGCGATCACGGCGCTGGTCGCCGGGCGCGAGCTGGCCAAGCACGGCGGCAAGGGCACGATCATCCACAACCTGATCACGTCCTGGTCCGTGCCCGAGGTCGTCCGCGAACACGGCGGCACCCCCGTGCGCACGCGCGTGGGCCATTCGTTCATCAAGGCCGAGATGGCGCGCACCGGCGCGATCTTCGGCGGGGAGCACTCCGCGCACTACTACTTCAAGGACTTCTGGAACGCCGACACGGGCATGCTGGCCGCGCTCCACGTCCTGGCGGCTCTCGGTGGGCAGGACGGCCCGCTGTCGCAGCTGGTCGCCGAGTACGACCGCTATGTGGGCTCCGGAGAGATCAACTCCACGGTCGACGACCAGAAGGGCCGCCTGGCCGCGATCAAGGCGGCGTACGAGGGCCACGAGGGCGTCGGCATCGACGAGCTGGACGGCCTGACCGTCTCGTCCGCGGACTGGTGGTTCAACGTCCGCCCGTCCAACACCGAACCGCTGCTCCGGCTGAACGCGGAGGCGAAGGACGAGGCGACCATGACCAAGATCCGCGACGAGGCCCTGGACATCATCCGCGGCTGACCGCACCCCGCGCGGCACGGCCGGAGCGGGCGTCCCCTGCGAGCGGGGCGCCCCAAGGCCGCGCCGCCCCGCCCAACCCCCGCACGCCGCCCCCCTCGGCGGTAGTCTGACCAGGCCAAGCGCACTCGCTTTGAAGGGACCCCTCATGCCGCTCGAAGCCGGCCTCCTGGAGATCCTCGCCTGCCCGGCGTGCCACGCCCCTCTCAAGGAGGAGGACAGCGAGCTGGTCTGCACCGGTCAGGACTGCGGCCTCGCCTATCCCGTCAGGGACGGCATCCCGGTCCTGCTCGTGGACGAGGCCCGCCGCCCCGACTGACGGACCCGGCGATCGGAGACTGCCGCTCATGCTCGACGAATCGCTGCTGGACGACCCCGACGCGCTGGCGCTCGCCGACCGCCGTGCCCTGCTGCGCGGCGCCGCCGAGGCCGGCGCCCGGGTCCGCACCGCGGTGCGGCACGCCGCCGAGGCGGGCATCAACGACCTGAAGCCCGACGGCCGCCCCCGGGCCCTGCTCATCGCGGGCCCCGGCACCGCCTCCGTGGGCGTGGCCGAGCTGCTCAGCACCCTCGCCGGCGCCTCCTGCCCGGTCACCCGTATCCACCCGACCGGTGTCGCCCCGGCCGCCGGCGCGCTGCGCTGGGACCTGCCGGGCTGGGCGGGCCCCGTCGACCTCCTGCTGGTCGCCACGCCCGACGGCACCGAACCGGGCCTCGGGATCCTGGTCGAGCAGGCCTACCGGCGCGGCTGCACCGTCGTCGCCGTGGCCCCCGCCGGTTCCCCGGTCACGGAGGCGGTGAGCGGCGCGCACGGCCTGTTCGTGCCGATGGCGACGGCCCCCTACGAGCAGGAGGAGCCGCTCGCCGCGTCCGCGCCCGGCGTGCTGTGGGCCCTGCTCACCCCGCTGCTCGCCCTCCTGGACCGCACCGGCCTGATCGCCTCGCCGCCCGGCGCCCTGGAGAAGGTCGCCGACCGCCTCGACCAGGTCGCCGAACGCTGCGGCCCGGCCATCGCCACCTACAGCAACCCCGCCAAGACCCTCGCCGCCGAGCTGGCGGAGTCCCTCCCCGTCATCTGGACCGAGGGAATCTCCGCCGAGCCGGCCGGCCGCCGGTTCGCGGCCGCGCTGGCCGAGCTGGCCGGTCGCCCCGCGCTCACCGCGCAGCTGCCCGAGGCACTCGCCTCGCACAGCGTCCTGCTCTCCGGTCCGCTCGCCGCCGGTGCCGACCCCGAGGACTTCTTCCGGGACCGCGTCGAGGAGGCCCAGGCCCTCCACGCGCGCGTGGTACTGCTGCGGGACCGCCCCATCGGGGGCCTGAGCGCGGCCCCCGCCGCCCGTGAGCTGGCCCTCAGCCACGACACGGCGATCAGCGAGCTGGAGCCGGAGGACGGCAGCGAGCTGGAGACCCTTGCGGAACTGATCGCCATCACGGATTTCGCCGCTGTTTACGTGGCGCTCGCTTCCGGGGCCTGATCTTGGCTCAAGCCACCTGACCGGTACCCGTCGCACAGCGTACGTACGGAGAAAAGACACCCATGGATCGCCTCGACAACACCGTCCGCCCCTACGCCTGGGGATCGACCACCGCCATCCCCCGCCTCCTCGGCGTGGAGCCGACCGGTGAGCCACAGGCGGAGATGTGGATGGGCGCCCACCCGGGCGCACCCTCGCGCACCCCGCGTGGCCCGCTCAACGAGGTGATCGAAAAGTCCCCCGACCACGAGCTGGGCGACCGCACGGTCGCCAAGTTCGGCCCCCGGCTGCCCTTCCTGCTGAAGATCCTCGCCGCCGGCGCCCCGCTCTCCCTCCAGGTGCACCCCGACCTGGAGCAGGCGAAGGAGGGCTACGCGGACGAGGAGCGCCGCGGCATCCCCATCGACGCGCCCCACCGCAACTACAAGGACGCCAACCACAAGCCCGAACTGATCTGCGCCCTGACCGAGTTCGACGGCCTGTGCGGCTTCCGTGCGCCCGTCGAGGCCGCCGACCTGCTCGCGGGCCTCGACGTCGACTCCCTCAAGCCCTACGTCGACCTGCTGCACGCACACCCCGAAGAGGCGGCCCTGCGCGAGGTCCTCACCGCCGTGCTGTCCGCCGACCCGGAGGACATGGCCCGCACGGTCACCGAGGCCGCGGCCGCCTGCGCCCGCCTCGGCGGCGCCTACGCCGCGTACGCGGACATCGCCCACCACTTCCCCGGCGACCCGGGCGTGATCGCGGCCATGCTGCTCAACCCCGTGCGGCTCCAGCCCGGCGAGGCCCTCTTCCTCGGCGCGGGCGTCCCGCACGCCTATCTGAGCGGCCTCGGCGTCGAGATCATGGCCAACTCCGACAACGTCCTGCGCTGCGGTCTGACCCCCAAGCACATCGACGTCCCCGAACTGCTGCGCGTCGTCCGCTTCGAGGCGAACGACCCCGGCGTGCTGCGCCCCGAGGCGTCCCCGGACGGCGAGGAGGTCTACGAGACCCCGATCGACGAGTTCCGCCTGTCCCGCTACGTCCTCCCCGAGGGCGCCGCCCCGCACGACCTCACCCGCCCGACCCCGCAGATCCTGCTGTGCACGGCCGGTTCCGTACGCGTCGGCGGCCATCCGCTCTCCCCGGGCCAGTCCGTCTTCGTACCGGCGGACGAACAGACCCAGGTGTCCGGAGCGGGCACGCTCTTCAGGGCCACCGTCGTCGCCTGACCGCGGCCGTACCCCGTCCCTGGCCGGTCCGGCGCAGCGCCGCCGGACCCGGCTGCAACAATGACCCACCGGCAAAGGACGGGCAAAGCACTGGACCGGGGTACGCGAGTACGACCGGGCCAGGGCCGGACGGCAACGAAGGGACAACGCGAACACATGAGCGCGTCAGGCGGCACCAAGGCGATCGTGGCGGCACTCGGCGCCAACCTCGCGATCGCGGCATCGAAATTCGTGGCGTTCGCGTTCAGCGGCTCGTCCTCGATGCTCGCCGAGGGCGTCCACTCGCTCGCCGACTCCGGCAACCAGTTCCTGCTGCTGATCGGCGGCAAGCGGTCCCAGCGCGCGGCCACCCCGCAGCATCCCTTCGGCTACGGCCGCGAACGCTTCATCTACGCCTTCCTGGTCTCGATCGTCCTCTTCTCGATCGGCGGCATGTTCGCCATCTACGAGGGCTACGAGAAGATCCAGCACCCACACCAGGTCGAGCACTGGTACTGGCCGGTGGGCGTGCTCGTCTTCGCGCTGATCGCCGAGGGCTTCTCCTTCCGCACCGCCATAAAAGAGTCCAACGAACTGCGCGGAACGCTGTCCTGGGCGCAGTTCGTCCGCCGCGCCAAGGCGCCCGAGCTGCCCGTGGTCCTCCTGGAGGACTTCGGCGCGCTGATCGGTCTGGTCCTCGCCCTCGGCGGTGTCGGCCTCGCGCTCCTCACCGGCGACGGCATCTGGGACGGCATCGGCACCGTCTGCATCGGCCTCCTCCTCGTCCTGATCGCCCTCGTGCTCGCCGCCGAGACCAAGTCCCTGCTCCTCGGCGAGGCCGCCGGCCCGGACGTGGTCAGGAAGATCGAGGCGGCGACCGTCGACGGCGAGACCGTCACCCGCGTCATCCACATGCGCACCCTCCACCTCGGGCCCGAGGAGCTGCTGGTCGCCGCCAAGATCGCCGTCCAGCACGACGACACCGCCACGCAGGTCGCCGCCGCGATCAACGCCGCCGAGGCCCGTATCCGCGCCGCCGTCCCGATCGCCCGCGTCATCTACCTGGAGCCGGACATCTACAGCGAGGCGGAGGCGGCCAAGGGCCCGAACCCCGAGGCAACGCCCGGGGGGCCGGACCGGACCGCCGGTCACTGACCCTTACACCTGGGTCGGCCACGGCGGCGCGGGCGGGACGACCCGCCTTCTGCGCACCGCCACGGCGGCGATTCCCAGCCCGAGACCCGTGGCTGCCAGGACCAGTCCGAGCAGCCCGCACAGGAGCCAGCCCAGAAGCCGGGCCGGACCCCCGACGACGCGCCCCTGCACATCGCCGACGGCCACCGTTCCCTGGTGGCCGTCGGTCGCGAAGAACCGTGAGTCCATGGAGTTGACGCGGTGGTCACCCAGCACGAACAAGCGGCCTTCGGGCACCTTCACGTCATACGGCCGATGCGTACCGTCGGCGATGCCGTCCTTCACATACGGCTCCACCAGCGGCCGGCCGTTGACGGTGATGCGTTCCTCCGTGCCCGTGCCGCAGCACACCACGTGGTCGCCGCCCACCCCGATCACCCGCTTCAGCACGGCCTGGTCGGAAAAGCGGCCCGGCGTCGCGAAGAGGACGACATCCCCCCTGTGTATCTCGTCCCCGTCCAGCCGCTGCACGACGAGCTGCCGGCCGATGCCATAGGTGGGCTCCATGCTTCCGCCGCGCACCGTGACTGCCGTATAGGCCGACCGCACATACAGCAGGGAGCCCACCAACAAGATCAGCCCCAGTGGCAGCGTCAGCCATGCCGCGAGCGCCAGTCCCCGCCCCTTACCCATCGCCGTCCCCTCCCCGCGCGGCCCATCCGCACGCGCAGAGGCTAACGACAGCCTGTGCGACACCCGAGCGCCGGGCCCGACGCCCGCCTGACCCCTCCGCCTGACACCTTCCTCACACGGATCGCGGCCCGGGAACGCCCGGTCCAGCGTCCCCGACTGCAGGCGCCTTGCTCGCCGTCCGCGCGCAAAAGCACGGAAACACCCTGCTCATACGGCTTTGCGGGCTTCCGCCGGACCGCCCGGGACGTCGCGCGGTCCGCTCCGCCGGGCCCGCGATGTGTCCGGAGGCGGACTGGGGACGGCCGGGTCCCGCGGTGTAGCTTGGGACAGAGCCAGACGTCGCTGCTGATGGCGGTCGGGCGGCCCCGTGGGCCGGCCGAGGGAGAGAGGGCCTCCGACGGACTGCGCTGCGCGTACGTGGGCATCACCGTGTCCCCTTCGGGCACCCCTGTGCCCGCCGCCGCGCAGACCAGCCCTACCCACCTCGACCCGACTCCGAGGAGCACCTCGCAATGACGACTGTCGACAACCGACAGGACTTCAAGGTCGCCGACCTCTCCCTGGCCGAATTCGGCCGCAAGGAGATCACCCTCGCCGAGCACGAGATGCCCGGTCTGATGGCGATCCGCAAGGAGTACGCCGAGGCGCAGCCCCTGGCCGGCGCCCGTATCACCGGTTCCCTGCACATGACCGTCCAGACCGCCGTGCTCATCGAGACGCTGGCGGCGCTCGGCGCGCAGGTCCGCTGGGCCTCCTGCAACATTTTCTCCACCCAGGACCACGCGGCCGCCGCCATCGCCGTCGGCCCGAACGGCACCCCCGACAACCCCCAGGGCATCCCCGTCTTCGCCTGGAAGGGCGAGACGCTGGAGGAGTACTGGTGGTGCACGGAGCAGGCGCTGACCTGGCCGGACACCCCCACGGGCGGTCCGAACATGATCCTCGACGACGGTGGTGACGCCACTCTGCTCGTCCACAAGGGCGTCGAGTACGAGAAGGACGGCAAGGTCCCCTCCGTCGAGACCGCCGAGTCCGAGGAACACCGCGTCATCCTCCAGCTGCTGACCCGCACCCTGGGCGAGAACCCCCAGAAGTGGACACAGCTGGCCTCCGAGATCCGCGGTGTGACCGAGGAGACCACGACCGGCGTCCACCGTCTGTACGAGATGCAGCGCGACGGTGTCCTGCTGTTCCCGGCGATCAACGTGAACGACGCCGTCACCAAGTCGAAGTTCGACAACAAGTACGGCTGCCGCCACTCCCTGATCGACGGCATCAACCGCGCCACCGACGTCCTCATCGGCGGCAAGACCGCGGTCGTCTGCGGCTACGGCGACGTGGGCAAGGGCTGCGCGGAGTCGCTGCGCGGACAGGGCGCCCGCGTGATCGTCACCGAGATCGACCCGATCTGCGCGCTTCAGGCCGCCATGGACGGCTACCAGGTCACGACCCTCGACGAGGTCATCGACAAGGGCGACATCTTCATCACCACGACCGGAAACAAGGACATCATCATGGCCTCGGACATGGCCAAGATGAAGCACCAGGCGATCGTCGGCAACATCGGCCACTTCGACAACGAGATCGACATGGCCGGCCTCGCCAAGGTCCCCGGCATCGTCAAGGACGAGGTGAAGCCGCAGGTCCACACCTGGACCTTCCCCGACGGCAAGAAGATCATCGTTCTCTCCGAGGGCCGTCTGCTGAACCTGGGCAACGCCACCGGTCACCCGTCGTTCGTGATGTCCAACTCCTTCGCGGACCAGACGCTGGCCCAGATCGAGCTGTTCACCAAGCCCGACGCATACCCGACCGGCGTGTACACGCTGCCCAAGCACCTCGACGAGAAGGTCGCCCGCCTCCACCTGGACGCGCTCGGCGTGAAGCTGACCACGCTCCGCCCCGAGCAGGCGGCGTACATCGGCGTCGACGTCGAGGGCCCGTACAAGCCGGACCACTACCGGTACTGATCATGCACTGAGGCAGGCCCCCGCACCCCCGTGTCGGGGGCCTGCCCCTTCGGTCCGACCGGCGGGACCGGCCGGACCAGCCCGTCACACCCCAGGACCCCCATGCCCCGCGGCCGATATTCGCTTCACGATCCGCACGACGGCACCCTCCTCGCCGAAGAACACTTCCAGTGCGCGCCGGGCCCTTCCGGCTGGCGCTACGTCTCCCAACTCACCACCCCCTCCGGCGACCACGCCGGATCCGTCGACCTCGCCCTCGACGACCTCGGCCGCCCCATCCGCCTGGAACTCCACGCTGCGAGCTGGCAGGTACGGGGCGCCGCCCTGGACGGCGTCACCTGGGTTCGCAGCGACCCCACCGGCACCCATGCCACCGAAGGCAATGTCTCCGCCCACGCCTTCACCGGCACGTCCCCCGCCTTCCTCGTCGCCACCGCCCGGCTGCTGCGCCTCACCCCCTCCTCTGCCGCGACGCGCGTACGCCTCGTCGCCTTCACCGATCCGGTCCTCGCCCCCCGCACCGTGGACCAGTCCTGGGCCCTGATCGACAGAGAAGCACACCCCACTGACAACGACCCTCTGATCGTCGACGAATACCAGGTCACAGCCCTGGACACAGGGGAGCTGCACACCGTTCACATCGCCGGTGACGTCGTTCTGGCGGCGCCCGGTGTAGAGCTGGAACACCTCGAGTCACCGCCGTCGGCGTTCACATGACGGGACGGGCGCCGGACCGTCAGGCGGGCGGCGCGAACCCGGTGGCAGGGCGGTCCGCCGGCGCTGCCTGCGTCGTCGGCGGCCGGTCATCCCGAGAGCCCGCGGCCGACGCCTGCGGTTGCCCGGACGTCTGTGGCCGGCCATACGTCTGCTGCTCGACGGCCTTGCCGGACCAATCGTCCACATCGTGGGACCCGGGAGCCTGCCAGGGGCTTCCTCCATGCTGCGGGACAGGAGCCTGCGGTGCCGGAGAGTGCCCTTCGGGCATCCCCCGCACCGGCGAATCCACCCCGGCGGGAGCCTCCTCAGCCCGGCCGCCGAGCGTCCGCCGCGCCTCCCTGGCCTGGCGTTCCTGCACCACCGCCGCCAGATAGGCGGCCGGCGGGACTCCGTGGGGCGCGGGAGCCTCCGTAAGGGCCGTGAGATCCGAGGCGAGACGTTCCGCCATCGCCCAGCCCACCTGCGGATCCAGGTACTGCATACGCGTCAGGTACTGCCGGATCGCCAGCCACAGCCCGTCCGGAACAGCCGAAAGGTCCAGATCGGAGAACCGCCCGGCAAGCCAGGGCGGCGGCGGGGGCACGAAGGCCGCACGTCCCGCCGGCACCCGCTCCCGCACGACCAGCGTGCCCGCGAACACATCCCCGAGGCGGCGGCCCCGGGCCGACACCAGCGAGGCGATGCATGCGACGACCCCGAACGTCATCAGGACCTCGACCACGCCGACCGCGCCACGGACCAACGCGTGACGGAACCGGATCGGTCCTCCGTCGTCGCGCACCACACGCAGTCCACAGGCCAGTTTCCCCAGCGAACGGCCGTGGCTCAGGGTCTCCACCGCGATCGGTCCGCCCACGGGTACGAGGATGAAGACCGCGATCGACACCGCGATCTGCGCGGCCTCGTCCAGATCGGACGCCGACGCGGCAAAGGCGATCATCACGATCACATAGGCGGCCAGCGCCACCACCAGGTCGAGCATCACCGCAAGCACTCGGCTCGGCAGTTTCGCCGGGCGCAGCTCCAACGCCACCGCCTCGCCCGTCACCAGTCCACTCACGCCCGCCGTCCTTCCCCTGACCCGCCCCGGAATACGACAGTCTGCCAAGCTGAGGGCGCATCGCGCTCCAGTGCGACAAGCTGACGCCCAGTACGTGACGCAGTACGAGAGGACGAGGAGCAGCCCGACCCATGGACCTCGACGTGTTCGTGTCCGCCCACCGCGCCGAGTGGGACCGCCTCGAGGCCCTGCTGCGCCGCCAGCGCCGCCTCACCGGAGCCGAGGCGGACGAACTCGTCGCCCTCTACCAGCGCACCGCCACCCATCTCTCGCTGATCCAGTCCAGTGCGCCGGATCCCCAGCTCACGGGCCGACTCAGTCAACTGGTGGCACGAGCCCGCAGTGCCGTGACGGGCACCCGCAGCGCCTCGTGGCGCGATGTCACTCGCTTCCTCACGCAGGGCTTTCCCGCCGCGGTCTACCGCTCGCGCCGCTGGTGGGTACCCACCGCGTTGCTCTCCACGGTGATCGCCGCGCTCCTGGGATGGTGGATCGGCACCCACCCGGAGGTCCAGTCCGCGATCGCGGCCCCGGGCGAACTCCGCAGTCTGACCCGCCCCGGCGGGGAGTACGAGACGTACTACTCGAGCCATCCCGCTGCCGCCTTCGCCGCCCAGGTGTGGACGAACAACGCCAAGGCCGCCGCCATGTGCCTGGTACTCGGCATCTTCCTGGGGCTCCCGGTCCTCTGGATCCTCCTGGAGAACATGCTGAACCTGGGAGTGGGCATCGGCCTGATGTCCTCCGCCGGCCGTCTAGACACCTTCCTGGGGCTCGTCCTTCCGCACGGACTCCTGGAGCTGACGGCCGTCTTCGTGGCCGCCGGCACGGGTCTGCGACTCGGCTGGACCCTCGTCGACCCGGGCCCCCGCACCCGACGCAGCGCCCTCGCGGAGGAGGGCCGGGCGGCTCTGGGAATGGCGATCGGCCTCGCCCTCGTTCTGTTCGTGTCCGGCGCCATCGAGGGCTTCGTGACCCCTTCCGGCCTTCCGACCTGGGCGCGAATAGGGATCGGCATCCTCGCTGAGCTGGCCTTTCTTGCCTACGTGTTCGTCCTGGGCGGCCGCGCGGCACGGGCCGGCAACACGGGCGACCTGGAGGCGCACGAGCGCAGCGCGGCCGTCCCGACGGCGGCGTGATGCGGAGGCGGCCCGTCGGATGTGCGTCGCGCTCCGTTGGCCTGCTAGTCTCCTCTTCGCCGCGCAAGACCCGTTGACACGGGTCGAGCGAGGAGGTAGATTCGAACAGTTGCCTGGAGGTGGACCTCCACCACGGGACATTGAGAACATCTACCTGCTTCCGGAACATCGGGTCCGTGGAGCCCCTCCCGATTCAGAAATGGATGCCGGTCAATCGGCTCCGGAACTTCTGATAAAGTCGGGAAAGCCGGAAAGGGAAACGCGAGAGCGGGAACCTGGAAAGCGCCGAGGAAATCGGGCCGAGAAAAGGTCTGATAGAGTCGGAAACACCGAAGGGAAGCGCCCGGAGGAAAGCCTGAGAGAGTCTCTCGGGTGAGTACGAAGGAAG
>NZ_JAKEEB010000002.1 GCF_021462825.1 Streptomyces glomeratus
CTTCCTTCGTACTCACCCGAGAGACTCTCTCAGGCTTTCCTCCGGGCGCTTCCCTTCGGTGTTTCCGACTCTATCAGACCTTTTCTCGACCCGATTTCCTCGGTGCTTTCCGGCCTTTCGGCCTTCCGGCGGTGTCGACTTTATCAGATTCCCTGGGGCCTTTCCGGCCCGTTCGGTTCCTGATCCCCAGTCAACCGGGGTCGTCCTCCCGGCCCTTGGGCCGTTCCGACGAGTGAGACTTTAGCGGATTCCTTGCTCCCGAGCTAATCGGGGGCTGCGTCCTCACAAAGGTTCGAACGCGGAGTCCGCATTCCGAAAATACGCATGCCGAAGCGCACGGCGATGTAACGCCGATTATCGGTTGGTACCTGCGGAATGGCTGTCCGGGGACCGACCGGGGTCGGCGCTCACGTCGGACAACTCGGAGAACAGTACGGATCGGCCCCGGGTGTGTCAACTCGGTGCCGTACCGTCCCCGGCAGGCGTAGCCTCCTGGTCATGACTTCGCGTACGTGCAACCAGCAGTGGTGGGCCGCCTGACGGCGGCCGGACTCACGTATGCGCTCAACGGCCGCCGCCTCGGCGGCCGTTCTCTTGTTCTCCTCCCGGAGGGCCGGCCGGCCGGTCGCGGCGGTCCCGACCAGAAGGTGGAGAGATGACAAGGGTCTTCAGCGGGATCAAGCCGACCGGGAACCTGACGCTGGGCAACTACCTGGGTGCCATGCGACGGTGGGCCGACGTGGACCAGCACCAGGCAGACGCCCTCTTCTGCATCGTCGATCTGCACGCCCTGACCGTGGACCACGATCCCGCCCGGGTACGCAGGCTCAGTCGGCAGGCCGCGACGCTGCTTCTGGCGGCGGGGCTCGATCCCGAGCTGTGCACCGTGTTCGTCCAGAGCCATGTGGACGAACACGCACGGCTGTCGTACCTGCTGGAGTGTGTCGCCACCGACGGCGAGATGCGGCGGATGATCCAGTACAAGGAGAAGTCCGCGCGGGAGCGGGAGCGGGGCGGGAGTGTGCGGCTGTCGTTGCTCACGTATCCCGTGCTGATGGCGGCGGACATTCTGGCGTACGGGACCGACGAGGTGCCCGTGGGTGACGACCAGACCCAGCATGTGGAGCTGAGCCGGGATCTGGCGGTGCGGTTCAACCAGCGGTACGGGCTCACGTTCGCGGTGCCCCGGGCGACCCGCCCGAAGATCGCGGCCAGGATCATGAACCTTCAGGACCCTGCGTCGAAGATGGGGAAGTCGGACGACTCCGGGCCGGGGATCGTCTATCTGCTCGACGAGCCGGACGTGATGCGGAAGAAGATCATGCGAGCCGTGACGGACAGCGCGTCGGACATCGTGTACGACCGGGAGAAGCGGCCCGGAGTGGCGAACCTGCTGGAGATCCTGGCCGCCTGCGAAGGGGGCGATCCCGAGGAGCTGAGCGGCGCGTACGGGTCGTACGGAGCCCTGAAGAAGGACACGGCGGAGGCCGTGGTCGAGTTGCTGCGGCCCGTGCGGGAGCGGCACAAGGAGCTGTGCGCCGATCCGGGGTATGTGGACGGGGTGCTGCGGGCCGGTGCGGAGCGGGCCACGGGGATGGCCCGGCCGCGGGTGGACGCGGCGTACCGGGCGATCGGGTTGCTGCCGGCTGTGTGAGCGACCGGGTGCCCACCGCCGGTCTCCCGGCGGTGGGCACGCGCGTCAGCCGTTGCCGGACGCCAGCTCGCGGCTGCGGTCGCGGGCCGCTTCCAGCGCGGCGATCAGGGCCGCTCGTACGCCGTGGTTCTCCAGTTCGCGGATGGCGTTGATCGTCGTACCGGCCGGGGAGGTGACGTTCTCGCGGAGCTTCACCGGGTGCTCCCCGCTGTCGCGGAGCATGACCGCCGCGCCGATCGCGGACTGGACGATCAGGTCGTGGGCCTTGTCGCGGGGCAGGCCGAGCAGGATCCCGGCATCGGTCATGGCCTCGACCAGGTAGAAGAAGTACGCCGGACCCGAGCCGGACAGGGCGGTGCAGGCGTCCTGCTGGGACTCGGGGACGCGGAGTGTCTTGCCGACGGCTCCGAAGATCTCCTCGGTGTGGGCGAGGTGGGCTTCGGTGGCGTGACTGCCGGCCGAGATGACGGACATGGCCTCGTCGACGAGGGCGGGCGTGTTCGTCATGACGCGGACCACCGGGGTGCCGGCGGTCAGGCGTGCCTCGAAGAAGGAGGTGGGGATGCCCGCGGCGCCGCTGATGACCAGGCGGTCGGCGGGGACGTGCGGGGCGAGTTCGTCGAGGAGCGTGCCCATGTCCTGGGGCTTGACGGTGAGGATGAGGGTGTCGGCGGTCTTCGCGGCCTCGGCGTTGCTCACCGGGGTGACGCCGTGGCGGGTGCGGAGTTCCTCGGCCCGTTCCCGGCGGCGGGCGGTGACCAGAAGGTCGGCGGGGGCCCAGCCGGCTCGGATCATTCCGCTGAGCAGGGCTTCGCCGATCTTTCCGGTGCCGAGGACTGCGACTTTCTGCGTCATGGTGCGGGTGCCCTCCGGGGGTTGCGTCGTCCGGGTTCATCCTCGCACCGGGGTGGGCGTACGGGGGTGGGTTGTCCGGTGGGCGGGACGGCGGCCGGGCTCTTGGCGTGCCCGGCCGTGTGCCGTCCCCGTGACCCGGCCGTTCCTGTCCCGTGGGGTCGTTCCTATGCCGTGCGCCGCCTCAGGGTCGCCGCTCCCAGCCCGAGCACCAGGAGTGCGCAGCCCGCGACGACCAGGGCGTCCCTGACGAACGTCGTCGTCATGTCCGTATGGCGGAGGACCTCGTTCATGCCGTCCACCGCGTACGACATCGGCAGGACGTCGGAGATCGCCTCCAGTACGGGGTGCATGTCCGGGCGAGGGGTGAACAGGCCGCACAGAAGAAGTTGGGGGAAGATCACCGCCGGCATGAACTGGACCGCCTGGAACTCCGACGCCGCGAAGGCCGAGACGAAGAGGCCGAGGGCTGTGCCGAGCAGGGCGTCGAGCAGGGCCACCAGCAGGAGCAGCCAGGGGGAGCCGGTGACGTCCAGGCCGAGGAACCAGACCGCCAGGCCCGTGGCCAGGGCGGACTGGACGATCGCGAGCCCGCCGAAGGCGAGGGCGTAGCCCGCGATCAGGTCGGCCTTGCCGAGGGGCATCGCGAGGAGGCGCTCCAGGGTGCCGGAGGTGCGTTCGCGCAGGGTCGCGATGGATGTCACCAGGAACATCGTGATCAGGGGGAAGATCCCGAGGAGCGAGGCTCCGATCGCGTCGAAGGTGTGCGGGCTGCCGTCGAAGACGTAGCGGAGCAGGAGCAGCATCAGGCACGGGATGACCAGCATCAGCGCGATGGTGCGCGGGTCGTGGCGGAGCTGGCGCAGCACGCGGGCGGCGGTGGCCGTCGAACGGGAGTAGGTGAGGGTCCTCCCGGTGGCGTCGGCGGTGGTCGTGGTCATCGGACCGTCTCCTTTCCGGCCGTCCGCTGCGCCGTCGCCTCGTCCACGAGGTGCAGGAACGCTTCTTCGACCGTCTGCGCGCCGGTACGGGTGCGCAGGGCTTCCGGGGTGTCGTCGGCGAGCAGTTCGCCCTCCCGCATCAGCAGCAGGCGGTGGCAGCGCTCCGCCTCGTCCATGACGTGCGAGGAGACGAGGAGCGTGGCGCCGCGGTCGGCCGCGAGGCGGTGGAAGAGGTCCCAGAGGTCGCGGCGCAGGACCGGGTCGAGACCGACCGTGGGTTCGTCGAGCACGAGGAGTTCCGGGGTGCCCAGCAGTGCGACCGCGAGGGAGACACGGTTGCGCTGGCCGCCGGAGAGGTTGCCGGCGAGGGAGTCGGCGTGCGAGGTGAGGTCGACGTCGGCGATGGCCCGGGTGACGTCGTGGTCACGGCGGTCGGCGGCCGCCCGGCCCGGGTCCAGAATCGCGGCGAAGTAGTGGAGGTTCTGGCGGATCGTCAGGTCGGCGTAGACGGAGGGGGCCTGGGTGACGTAGCCGATGCGGGAGCGCAGGGGGGCGGAGCCTGCGGGGCGGCCGAGGACCTCGAGGGTGCCGGTGACCTTGGCCTGGGTGCCGACGATCGCGCGCATGAGGGTCGACTTGCCGCAGCCCGAGGGACCGAGCAGACCGGTGATCTGGCCGCGGGGCACGGTGAAGCGGACGTCGCGTAGGACCCTGCGGGCGCCGCGGAGGACGGTGAGCCGGTCGGCGTGGACTGCGGGGCCGGGTGCCGGCGCATGGGGGCCGGGCGGATGCGCGCGGCGGTTATTCATCATGCGATGAATATGGCGCGCGGCGGACCGGCCGTCAAGGGCCATACCTCCGGCGGGACGGGGGACGATTCCCGCCGGGCGCCGCGCGCCCGGCGGGAATGTCACACCCCCTGGGGGTGGCTCGCGACGATCAGTAGGACGTCGTAGACCTCCTCGACGAGGCCGTTCGGGAAGGACTCGAGGAGACGCTCCCGTTCCTCGGTGAGGAAGGCGCGGGTGCCCTCCTCACCGTGGACGAGGAAGATCGAGTGGCTGCCGATGTTGGCGAGGTGGATGTCGACGGGCACCGTGCGGCTCCAGCGCACGACGCGGTGGGTGTGGACCGGAACCTCGGGGGCGCTCTCGAAGGCGAGTTCGGGCCGGGCGCCGCCGGCGCCGTTCTTGGTGGCGTGTTCGGCGCCGAAGTACCGCTTGATGCGGTCCGCCTGCGCGGCGATCCAGGGCACGTCCTCGGCGTCCATGTTCCACCACAGGGCGAGCGCGCCGCCCGGCCGCAGGACACGCAGGGCCTCCGGGACCGAGCGGGAGGGATCGGTCCAGTGCCAGGCCTGGGCGTAGGTGAGTAAGTCGACGGAGGCGGTGGCGAGCGGGAGGGCGTTGCCGTCGCCGCGCAGCAGAGGGACGCCGGGAAGGGTGCGGCGGAACTGGGCCGCCATGCCCTCGCCGGGCTCGATCGCCACGACCTGGGCGCCTCTTGCCCCGAGGAGGGCGGTGGCGATGCCGGTGCCGGCGCCGACGTCCGCGACGCGGGCGCCGGTGAGGGGGCGGCCCGCGAGCTCCTCGAGGGTGTCGAAGAGGACGGGCGGGTAGGAGGGGCGGTTGGCGGCGTACTGGGCCGCGGCGGCGTTGAACGAGCGGGCTCGCACGGAGCGTGAGGGCGCGGTCATACGCCCATGGTGGCGGTCCCCGGGTGTCCGGCACAGCGGATTCCCGGCAGCCGGACGCCCTGGGGACGGCCGCCGGTCAGGACCGGCGTCTGCGGGAGGGGTTTCCCGTGCGGCGCGAGACTCGCTTGTCGTAGGCGGCGCGGGCCTTGTCGTATTCCTCGCGGTGCAGCTTCTCACCGGGGGCCTCGGTCAGCGAACGCACGAAGTACGCGAGCAGCGAGCCCAGGAATCCGATCGCGAGTAGGCCGCGGAGGGAGGACTGGCGTTGCGGGTCGGGGCGTTTGGCGAAGGCTCCCCAGGTGTGGCCGAACGCCAGCGCACTGCAGACCGCGAACATCACCACGACCATCAGGCTCACGGCCGGGCCGACGTCGGCGATCTGCAGGCCCTGGTAGGCGAAGCGCAGCACGAGGCCGCAGACGGCGGCGAGCAGGAGCGAGCCGACCGCCACCGCGGTCCGGCGGGCGCGGTAGCCGCCGTCGTGCTCCACCCAGGTCGTGCCGAAGAAGCGGATCGGTTCGGGGCGGGGTCCGCCGGGGGTGTCCGGAGTGCCGTTCTCGTCGCTCACGCGTCGATTATCACCCCGGCACCGCGGGCAGGGCCCCGCCCCCCGTCCGGCTCAGCCGCAGCGGGGTGCGACGTAGCCGTCGCTGCCCGTGTGCACATACGCGTCCGAGACGTACGCGCCGTCGCCGATGCTGTCCCAGATGCTGCTCGTTCCGTACGGGCCGGTGACCGTCGTGCCCGGGGTCTGGCAGTAGATCGGCACCCTGGCACCCTCGGCCAGGACCCGGACGACGGGGTAGCCGGTGCCGGGGCCGCTGCGGACATTGAGCCGGACGCCCGGGGCCACCGAGTAGTAGCGCACGGCCGCCGTGGCCGTCGTTGCGGTCTCCGTCGCGGTCGTGGCGTTCTCCGCCACGCCGTCGGTCCGGGCTTCTTCCACACGGTCGACAGACATGAAAAACCTCCCCCGTTGAACCCCATGACCGTCATGGGGCGCCGTTCGTTCCCCCGCGTCACGCCGCGAAACACGAGTGCGACGCGCACGCGGAGGCTAGCAAGCCGCCTCTGTCTCGTACGAGTCATCGACTAGGCTCCGTGCGTCGCGCGCGCCGACGAACAGCACGGGGGTGGTCCATGGCGCCACAGCGCAACACCGGAGCGGGCGCGGAAGCGGAACTTCCCGAGTACGCCGGTCAGTACCGCCTGGAGTCCCGTCTGGGCTCCGGCGGCATGGGCGTGGTGCACCTGGCCCGCAGTACCTCGGGGCTGAAGCTCGCGGTGAAGGTCGTGCACGCCGAGTTCGCCAAGAACCCGGAGTTCAGAGGTCGTTTCCGGCAGGAGGTGGCCGCCGCCCGGAGGGTGAGCGGTGCCTTCACCGCACCCGTGGTCGACGCCGACCCCGAGGCCGCGCGACCCTGGATGGCCACTCTGTTCATCCCGGGTCCCACACTGTCCGATCATGTGAAGCGGAACGGGCCCATGGAATCGGCCCAGTTGCGCCGGCTGATGGCCGGGCTCGCCGAGGCGCTGCGCGACATCCATCGGGTAGGGGTCGTCCACCGGGATCTGAAGCCGAGCAATGTGCTGCTCGCCGAGGACGGGCCGAAGGTCATCGACTTCGGCATCTCCCGGCCGAAGGACAGCGAACTGCGCACGGAGACCGGCAAGTTGATCGGCACGCCGCCCTTCATGGCCCCCGAGCAGTTCCGGCGCCCCAGGGAGGTCGGCCCGGCCGCCGACATCTTCGCGCTCGGGTCGGTCCTAGTACACGCGGCGACGGGACGCGGGCCGTTCGACTCCGACAGCCCGTATGTCGTCGCCTACCAGGTCGTGCACGACGAGCCGGACCTGACCGGCGTACCGGAGAACCTCGCACCGCTCGTATTGCGGTGTCTGGCCAAGGAGCCCGAGGAACGGCCCACTCCGGACGAGCTGATGCGGGAACTGAGGTCGGTGGCGGCCTCGTACGACACGCAGGCCTTCATACCGGCTCAGCGCGCGAGTGACGTGCCGGTCCCCGAGCCCCGCGTCGAGGAGCCGAAGCGGCGTCCCCGGGGCCTCCTCAAGCGGCTGGCTCCGGTCAGGCGGGTGGCTCTGGTGGCGGGCGCGTTCAGCCTGGTGCTGGGCGGGGCGATCGCCGCCGTCAAGCTGCTCGACGGCGGGGCTCCCGCCCCGGCCGGTCCCCGGACCACGCTGGCCGCGTTCCGTACCTGGGAGGCGAGGCCCGAGTCCGAGGACGCCGCCGTGCCGCAGTGCTCCTACGGTGCCGGCGCGCTGCTGTGCGGACAGCCCGGCCTGGTCGTCGCCCTCAACCCGTCCGACGGCACCGTGCTGTGGCGGCATCGGGTCGCCGCGACCGCCAGGAGCGAACCGCCGGTCGTCTCGGGCGGTCTCGTCCAGCCGTTGACGGACGGGCGCCGGGCCCTGGAGGCGCTGGACCCCGGTTCGGGCCGGACGCGCTGGCACCGGGACATGCCCGCCCGCAACGGGATGCGGCACGCCGCCGGCATGCTCCTGCTCACCGGCACGGACGGGACGGTCACCGGAGTGAACGGCGCCTCGGGTAGGACCGAGTGGAGCCGCCGGATCCCCGGCCAGCACATGCCGTACTTCACCTCGTTCCCCGGGGGGTCGTCGGCGTACGCCGTGAGCACGTCCGACGACGGATCGAGCACGCGGGTCACCGCGGTGGATCCGCGCACGGGTGACGTGCGCTGGGACGCTCGTCTGAAAGGGAGCCTGGAGCCTTTCGGCACCGCGGACGGGTCCGTCTTCTTCCTCTCCGTGGACCGGGTCTACGGGCGCACGGTGGCCGTGGTCCGTTACACCCCCGGGTCGGGGGCGACGCGCACCGTTCGGCTGCCCATACCTCTGGACAGCGCCCGTGCCGGCATCCATGGCGGCGCCGTGTATCTCCTGGCCGCCGGTGGCGCGCTGGAGGCCGTCGACATGGAAGCGCGCAGACAGCTGTGGCATGTCGAGACGTCCGTGAGCCGCGGCTCGGCGCCGGTCGCGGCCGGCGGGCACGTCTACTTCACCGCCGCCGACGGACGGCTGCTCGCGTTCGACGCCGGCGACGGCACCCTCCTCGGCCAGACCGCACCGCGCCTGGGCACCCGCGCGGACCGGGTCACCGCCGCGCTGCCGGAACCCGTGATCATCAACGGTCATGTCTACGCCGGTGCCCCCGACGGCACGGTCTTCGGCGTGGACGGACGTGATCCTTCGGCCTGGTGACGCGCGAAGGGGCCGCCCCTCGAAGGAGCGGCCCCTGCTCGCCGCGGGTCAGCCCCGCCGCGTCACGCCGGTCAGCCCAGCCTCGTCACATCGCGCACCGCGCCCTTGTCCGCGCTCGTCGCCATCGCCGCGTAGGCGCGCAGGGCGGCCGAGACCTTGCGGTCGCGGTTCGCGGGGGCGTAGACGCCGTCGAGGGCCGCGCGGCGGGTGCTCAGCTCCTCGTCGGAGACCAGGAGGTCGATGGTGCGGTTCGGGATGTCGATACGGATGCGGTCGCCGTCGCGGACCAGGGCGATCGTGCCACCGGAGGCCGCCTCGGGAGAGGCGTGGCCGATCGACAGGCCCGAGGTGCCGCCGGAGAAGCGGCCGTCCGTGACCAGTGCGCACGCCTTGCCCAGGCCGCGGCCCTTCAGGTACGAGGTCGGGTACAGCATCTCCTGCATGCCCGGACCGCCCTTGGGCCCCTCGTACCGGATGACGACGACATCGCCCTCCTTGACCTGCTGGGTGAGGATCTTCTGGACGGCCTCCTCCTGCGACTCGCAGACGACCGCAGGTCCCTCGAAGGTCCAGATCGACTCGTCGACGCCCGCGGTCTTCACCACACAGCCGTCGACTGCGAGGTTGCCCTTGAGGACAGCGAGGCCGCCGTCCTTGGAGTACGCGTGCTCGACGGAGCGGATGCAGCCGTTCTCGGCGTCCTCGTCGAGGGCCTCCCAGCGCTCCGACTGGGAGAACGCCTCGGCGGAGCGCACGCAGCCCGGTGCCGCGTGCCACAGTTCCACCGCCTCCCGGGACGGCGAGCCGCCACGGACGTCCCAGGTCTTCAGCCAGTCGGCCAGGGACGGGCTGTGGACCGCGTGGACGTCCTCGTTCAGCAGGCCCCCGCGGTGCAGTTCGCCGAGGAGGGCCGGGATGCCGCCGGCGCGGTGCACGTCCTCCATGTAGTACGTGCGGTTCTTGGCGACGTTCGGGGCGACCTTCGCCAGGCACGGCACCCGGCGCGAGACCTCGTCGATCTCCGCCAGGCCGAACGGGACGCCCGCCTCCTGGGCGGCGGCCAGCAGGTGCAGGATCGTGTTGGTCGAGCCGCCCATCGCGATGTCGAGGGCCATCGCGTTCTCGAAGGCGGAGAAGGTGGCGATGTTGAGCGGCAGAACCGTCTCGTCGTCCTGCTCGTAGTAGCGCCGGGTCAGGTCCATGACCGTGCGGGCCGCGTTCTCGTACAGCGCCCGGCGAGCCGTGTGGGTGGCCAGGACCGAGCCGTTTCCGGGGAGGGAGAGACCGATCGCCTCGGTCAGGCAGTTCATCGAGTTGGCCGTGAACATGCCGGAACAGGAGCCGCAGGTCGGACAGGCGTTCTCCTCGATGCGGAGGATGTCCTCGTCGGACACCTTGTCGTTCACCGCGTCGGAGATCGCGTCGACCAGGTCGAGGGTGCGGACCGTGCCGTCGACCAGGGTGGCGCGGCCGGACTCCATCGGGCCACCGGAGACGAAGACCGTCGGGATGTTCAGGCGCAGGGCCGCCATCAGCATGCCCGGGGTGATCTTGTCGCAGTTGGAGATGCAGACCAGGGCGTCGGCGCAGTGGGCCTCGACCATGTACTCCACGCTGTCCGCGATCAGATCGCGGGAGGGGAGGCTGTAGAGCATGCCGCCGTGGCCCATGGCGATGCCGTCGTCCACGGCGATCGTGTTGAACTCGCGCGGGATGCCGCCCGCCTCCCTGATCGCCTCGCTGACGATCCGGCCGACCGGCTGGAGGTGGGTGTGACCGGGCACGAACTCCGTGAAGGAGTTGGCGACCGCGATGATCGGCTTACGGCCGATGTCCGCGCCGGGTACACCGGAGGCGCGCATCAGGGCGCGGGCGCCCGCCATGTTGCGGCCGTGGGTGACTGTGCGGGACCTCAGCTCGGGCATCGTCGCTCGCTCCTTCGGAGAGTTCTCAACTCACGTCGAGCGTACGCCGGTGCTCCAAGGGACGGACACAAGTGTCCGGAATGCGGGATGCGTGTTTCAGGGGCGGGGTGTCGCGCACGGCTCGGGTTCGTCAAGTCTTCCGCGCCATCCGTCTCACGGGGTTGCCAGGTCTTACGCGCCGCCGGTCTCAGGAGTCTGCCAGGCCTCCGGCGCCACCGGCCTCAGGAGGCTGCCAGGCCTCCGGCGCCACCGGCCTCAGGAGGCTGCCAGGTCTTCTCCGCCACCGGTCTCAAAGGCCCGCCAGGTCTTCTCCGCCACCAGCCTCAAGGACCCGCCAGGCCTCCCACACCACCAGCCTCAGGGGTTCGTGAGGTGTCCCTGGACCACCGGTGCCACGCGGGCCACCAGCTGTTCCAGGTCCGCCGACGCCAGCGGCTCCACCTTGATCACATACCGCAGCATCGCGACTCCGACCAGCTGCGCGGCCGCCAGCTCGGCGCGCAGCTCCGCGTCGGGCAGGCCGAGCTGCCCGGAGATGCGGCGCAGCAGCTGGGCGGCGACCAGGCGGCGGAAGACGGCGGCCGCGGTCTCGTTGTTGACGGCGGAGCGGACGATGGCGAGCAGCGGAGCGCGGGTCGCGGGGTTCTCCCAGATGCCGAGGACGAAGCGGGTCAGGCGCTCGCCGACGGCGTCCCGGGGGCCCTCGGCCACCGCGTCCGGCGCATTCAGGGCGGGGGCGAAGGCGACCTCGATGGCGGCCTCGAAGACCTGTTCCTTGGTGCCGAAGTAGTGGTGCACCAGCGCCGAGTCCACGCCGGCGGCCTTGGCGATGCCGCGTACGGACGTCTTCTCGTATCCACGCTCGGAGAACTCCTCGCGGGCCGCCTCCAGGATGCGGTCGCGGGTGGCGGGGGCCGCCGCCGTCTCTCTGCGGCTGGGACGTCCCCTGCCGCGGCGGGCCGGGCCCGCTCCGGTCGTCCCGGTCGCTCCGGTGACTCCGGTCGCTCCGGTGGCTCCGGTCACGGACGGACCACCCCGCTCACCCGCGGGACACTTTCGCGGCGGCCGCGAGGTGCAGGCGCGCGAAGGCGAGCGCCTCGGCGAGGTCGGCCTCGCGCTCGGCGCCGGACATGGCGCGACGGGTGTTGACCTCGATGACGACGTACCCGTCGAAGCCGGTGAGCGCGAGCCGCTCCAGGACCTCGGCGCAGGGCTGGATGCCGCGCCCGGGGACGAGGTGCTCGTCCTTGTTGGATCCGTTGCCGTCGGCGAGGTGGACGTGACCGAGACGGTCGCCCATCCGCTCGAGCATCTGAAGGGCGTCGTTGCGCGCCGTGGCGGTGTGGCTCAGGTCGATCGTGAAGTGGCGGTAGTCGTCCCTGGTGACGTCCCAGTCGGGGGCGTACGCGAGCATCTCGCGGTCCCGGTAGCGCCACGGGTACATGTTCTCCACGGCGAACCGCACATCCGTCTCGTCCGCCATGCGCCAGATTCCGTCGACGAAATCGCGGGCGTACTGACGCTGCCACCGGAAGGGCGGGTGGACGACGACCGTGCCCGCGCCGAGCTTCTCGGCGGCCGCGCGGGCGCGCTGGAGCTTGACCCAGGGGTCGGTGGACCACACGCGCTGAGTGATCAGCAGGCAGGGGGCGTGGACGGCCAGGATGGGCATGTGGTGGTAGTCGCTGAGCCGGCGCAGCGCCTCGATGTCCTGGCTGACGGGATCGGTCCACACCATGACCTCGACCCCGTCGTACCCGAGGCGCGCGGCGATCTCGAAGGCCGTCGCCGTCGACTCCGGATAGACGGAGGCCGTCGACAGGGCGACCTTTGCATCCGGGATGCGCACCACTGGTTCTGCCACGAGGGACAGGGTACGGGGCGTCGCCTTGACATGGAGGGCCGGTTGCGCAGGGCGGGGTGTGGGAAGAGGCACAGCGCCGCGGGTCCCCCCTATTCCGCCGCCATATGGTCCAGGCGGCGCAGGATCACGCCCTCGCGCAGGGCCCACGGGCAGATCTCCAGGGTCTCCACGCCGAACAGGTCCATCGCGCCCTCCGCGACCAGCGCGCCGGCCAGGAGCTGACCCGCCCGGCCCTCGGAGACGCCCGGAAGGTCCGCGCGCTGCTCGGCCGTCATCCCGGCGAGCTGCGGAACCCAGCCCTCCAGGGACTCCCGCTTCAGCTCGCGCTGCACATACGGCCCCTCGGCGGAGCGCGCCGCGCCGGCGAGACGGGCGAGCTGCTTGAAGGTCTTGGAGGTGGCGACGACATGGTCGGCCACCCCGAGGCGGCTGAACTCGCCGACCGTGCGGGCGATCTGTGCCCGCACATGGCGGCGCAGCGCCCTGACGTCCTCCGGCGCCGGGGGATCTCCGGGGAGCCAGCCCGCGGTGAGCCGGCCCGCGCCCAGCGGCAGCGACACCGCCGCGTCGGGCTCCTCGTCGATCCCGTAGGCGATCTCCAGGGAGCCGCCGCCGATGTCGAGGACGAGCAGCTTGCCGGCCGACCACCCGAACCAGCGCCGGGCCGCCAGGAAGGTCAGCCGCGCCTCCTCCTCGCCGGTCAGCACCTGAAGCTCCACGCCGGTGGCGTCCTTGACCCGGGCCAGCACGTCGTCCGCGTTGCTCGCCTCGCGCACCGCGGAGGTGGCGAACGGCAGCAGGTCCTCGACACCCTTGTCCTCGGCCGCCTGGAGGGCGTCGAGGACGACGGCGATCAGCTTGTCGACCCCGTCCGGGCCGACCGCTCCGTCGCCGTCCAGAAGCTGGGCCAGCCGTAGATCCGCCTTGTGCGAGTGCGCGGGCAGCGGGCGCGCGCCGGGGTGTGCGTCCACCACCAGCAGATGCACCGTGTTCGAACCCACATCGAGGACACCGAGTCTCATGGACGGAACGCTACTGCCAGTGCGACGATCCTCAGTCCCTGAAGCGGTCCGGAGCCACTTACCCTGGATGCGTGCCAAAGACGAAAAAGGCGAAGTCCGACAAATCCTCCAAGGGATCGAAGGATTCCTCGCAGGCGAAGGCGTCCCCGTCCGAGAAGGCCCCGATCGCGAGTGACGAGAAGGGGCTCGATTTCGCGCGGGCGTGGGTGGAGTTTCCGGATCCGGCCGATGACGAACAGGTCTTCCGCTGCGATCTGACCTGGCTGACCTCGCGCTGGAACTGCATCTTCGGAAGCGGCTGCCAGGGCATCCGGGAGGGCCGCGCGGACGACGGGTGCTGCACGCTGGGCGCGCACTTCTCGGAGGAGGACGACGAGAAGCGGGTGGCCGGACATGTGGCACGGCTGACGCCGGAGATCTGGCAGAACCATGACGTGGGCATGGAGACCGGCTGGGTCGTGGAGGACGACGAGGGCTCCCGCCAGACCCGCCCCTACCAGGGGTCGTGCATCTTCCAGAACCGGCCCGGGTTCCCCGGCGGCGCTGGCTGCTCGCTGCACATCCTGGCGCTGCGGGAGGGCCGCGAGCCGCTGGAGACGAAGCCGGACGTGTGCTGGCAGCTGCCGATCCGGCGGACGTACGAGTGGATCGACCGGCCTGACGACACGCGGGTGCTCCAGGTGTCCATCGGCGAGTACGACCGCCGGGGCTGGGGTCCGGGCGGCCATGACCTGCACTGGTGGTGCACGTCGGCGACGTCGGCGCACGGCGCGGGCGATCCGGTGTACGTCTCGTACCGGGCCGAGCTGACCGAGCTGATGGGCAAGGCCGGGTACGACCGGCTGGTCGAGCTGTGCGAGCAGCGCCTGGCGTCGCAGCTGCCGCTGGTGGCACCGCATCCCGCGGATCCGGTCGGCTGAGTGGGTCGAACGGGGCGGACGGGGCGCTCCGGGCATCTCGCGCACTGAGCCGTGAGGCGGGCCTACGAGGACGGGCTCGGCGCGCCGCTCTCCGGGGGCGGCGGGGACGAGGCCGTGGGGTCCTGGGACGGGGTCGGGCTCGAGGACGGCGGGCCCGTGGGGGTCGGATCGCCCGGTGTGGGCTCCGGGCCGGTCGTGGGCGGATCGGTCGGCACAGGGGCGGACGGGCCGGTGTGCACGGGGGTGGGGCGAGGGCCGGACGGGCCCGCCGCCCCATAGCCGTCGATCGAGACCACGACATCCGCGGGTGCCACCGCCACGCGCGCGTGCCAGGGACCGGAAGGCTCGCGCAGGTGGTCGACGTACACCCGGACCGTGGTCGACGTGCCGGGGGCGAGCGTTCCCGACGCCTGGCTCAGATAGAGCCAGGGGGCACCCGTGGCCGCCGACCAGTGGACCGGCGAGCTGCCGGAGGCGGTCAGCATGACGAGGGTGGTGGTGCCGTCGCCGTCGGCGGCCACCGTGAGGTGTCCGGCTGCACCGCGGTCCTCCGTCTTCACCCCGATGACCTCGACGGACACATCGGGCGAGCGGCCGTCCTTGCCGAAGCGGGCGCCGGGATTCGTACGCGCGTTGCCGGCGTTCTCGTAGCCGCCCGTGCCCGCGCCGCCGAGAGCGGCGGAGTCGTGCAGCTCGCGCGCGGTGACCGGACGGCCGTCGGCGCCCTCACCGGTGACGGGCGCACCGCGATAGGCCGCCCACAGGGCGATGACGGGGGCCGCGACCACGGTGGCGACGACGGTCGTCGTGACGGCACGCGCGCGCAGACGGTCGCGGCGCGCCGCGTGGTCCTTGGGATCCATGGGGAAACCGCGCCGGTCGAAGCGAGGGGCGCCGCCACGCACGCGTGGGGCGTGCGCCATCGCGGTCCCGAGGGCGGTGCGCGGGGCCTCGAGCACGGGGAGCGCGGCGGGGGTGACGCTGGTGCCCGGCCAGGCGCCGGGGACCGCGCGCTCGGCGGTGCGGCGGCAGCGCGGGCAGTCGTCGACATGGCGGACGAGTTCGCGGCGCAGGGTGGCGCTGAGCACGAATTGGTGGTCGTCGGTGAGGCGGGCGACGCTCGGACAGGAACCGGTCTCGACGACGGCGAGCGCGGCACGGGTGCGCTCGACCTCGCAGGCGGCGGAGGCGAGGAGTTCACGCGCGCCCGCGACGTCCATGCCGAGCACGGCGGCGACCTCCTTGGTGGTGAGCCGGTGACGCACGGCGAGCTCGAGCGCCTCGCGCTGCTCGGGACTGGTGCCGGCCGCCTCGGGCCAGGCGAGCTGGGCGAGTTCCCGTCTGCGGTGTTCCCGGATCTCCTGGGGAGCGGTGGCGGTGGCGGGGGAGCCGCCGATGATCTCGGCGGCTCGCCGGTCGCCGGCCTCCCGGAGCGCGCGGTGACCGCGGTCGCGTCCGGCGGCGTAGCCTGCCTGGCGGCGGCGCCGGGCCTCGGCCAGCCTGCGCAGACAGGACCAGCGGGCCAGGGCGTAGAACCAGGCTCGGCGGTCGTCGGGGGTCTCCGGGCCGCGGGTGCCGCGGCGCTCGGCGAGGGCCAGGGCGTCACCCAGCGCGGCCGTCGCCGTGTCGTGATCACACAGCACGGACAGGCAGTAGGTGAACAGGCCGTCGAGGTAGGGCTCGTACTGCGCGGGCGGGCGCCGAGCCGTGGTGCGGGTGTTCGCGCCGCGAGGCACGCTCCCCCGCTTGCGAGCGTCTTCGCGCGCCCGGCGTGCGCCGGTGGCGTGCGTGGAAGTCTCCGGCCTGCTGCTCATCACCCGTGCGACCGTAGGCGCCGACGGGCTGCACCTTCTGCCCCCTTGCGCACTTTTACTCCGTACGGGTGAAACGATCCCTCAATACGGGCCACGAACGCCGGGGTGCGGCCGGGAGCCCCAGGGGCACGGCCGACTTCAGCGGACGCACCGGTTTCGCGACCGCCGCGGAGTCGAGGTGGATGACCGGTGTTCCTCGTCACGCAGGTCGCCGGAGTGAGCGACCGGCCCGGTCGCGGCCCGTGCCCGCCTGGGCCGCGGGCCCTGTGTCGCAGGCCATGGGTCTCGGTGTCAGTGGGTCCCGCTACGGTTTCGTGCATGGCTGCCCGTACGAAGACCACCAAGGACCGGCCGTCCTACCGCTGCACCGAGTGCGGCTGGCAGACGGCCAAGTGGCTCGGCCGCTGCCCCGAGTGCCACGCGTGGGGCACGATCGAGGAGTACGGCGCGCCCGCGGTGCGGACGACGGCACCGGGCCGGGTGACCACCTCCGCCCTGCCCATCGGCCAGGTCGACGGGCGGCAGGCCACCGCCCGCTCCACCGGCGTGCCCGAGCTGGATCGCGTCCTAGGCGGCGGAATCGTGCCCGGCGCGGTCGTGCTGCTCGCCGGGGAACCCGGCGTGGGCAAGTCCACGCTGCTGCTGGACGTCGCGGCGAAGGCGGCGAGCGACGAGCACCGCACGCTGTATGTGACGGGCGAGGAGTCGGCGAGCCAGGTGCGTCTGCGCGCCGACCGCATCGGGGCCATCGACGACCACCTGTACCTGGCGGCGGAGACCGATCTGTCCGCCGTACTCGGCCACTTGGACACGGTGAAGCCGTCGCTGCTCGTGCTGGACTCCGTGCAGACCGTCGCCTCCCCCGAGATCGACGGCGCGCCCGGCGGCATGGCCCAGGTCCGGGAGGTCGCCGGGGCCCTCATCCGCGCCTCCAAGGAGCGCGGCATGTCCACCCTCCTCGTCGGCCATGTCACCAAGGACGGCGCGATCGCGGGCCCGCGCCTGCTCGAACACCTGGTGGACGTCGTCCTGCACTTCGAGGGCGACCGGCACGCCCGGCTGCGTCTCGTACGAGGCGTCAAGAACAGATACGGCGCCACCGACGAGGTCGGCTGCTTCGAGCTGCACGACGAGGGGATCACCGGCCTGGCCGATCCGAGCGGCCTCTTCCTGACCCGCCGCGACGAGCCGGTCCCCGGCACCTGCCTGACCGTCACCCTGGAGGGCCGCCGGCCCCTCGTCGCCGAGGTGCAGGCCCTGACGGTCGACTCCCAGATCCCCTCGCCGCGGCGTACGACGTCGGGCCTGGAGACCTCCCGCGTCTCGATGATGCTCGCCGTCCTGGAGCAGCGCGGCCGGATCAGCGCCCTCGGCAAGCGGGACATCTACTCCGCGACGGTCGGCGGGGTGAAGCTCTCCGAACCGGCCGCGGACCTGGCGGTCGCGCTGGCGCTGGCGAGCGCCGCGAGCGACACCCCGCTGCCCAAGAATCTGGTGGCGATCGGCGAGGTGGGTCTCGCGGGTGAGGTAAGGCGCGTCACAGGGGTCCAGCGCCGGCTGTCCGAGGCCCACCGTCTGGGCTTCACGCATGCGCTCGTTCCGGCCGACCCCGGCAGGATCCCGCCCGGGATGAAGGTGCTGGAAGTGGCGGACATAGGGGACGCCCTGCGGGTCCTTCCGCGCTCCCGTCGCCGAGAGGCCCCACGGGAGGAGGAGGACCGCCGGTAGACTTTGCCCTGGTCTCGCCCGTCCGTACGAACCGAGAGTGCGACACGGGAGCGCCCCAGAACCTGCGACCGGAGGAGTGCAGTGGCAGCCAACGACCGGGCGGCAGCTCCCGGAAAGTCCGGCGGGAGTTCCCGTGCCGATGGCCTGATGCGCGCCTCACTGAGCGCCGTGGCTCCCGGCACGGCTCTGCGCGACGGACTCGAGCGGGTGCTCCGCGGCAACACCGGCGGTCTCATCGTGCTCGGCTCCGACAAGACCGTCGAGACGATGTGCACGGGTGGTTTCGTCCTGGACGTCGAGTTCACGGCCACCCGTCTGAGGGAGCTGTGCAAGCTGGACGGCGCCCTGGTGCTCTCCTCGGACCTGTCGAAGATCCTCAGAGCGGGCGTGCAGCTGGTGCCCGATCCGACGATCCCGACGGAGGAGACGGGTACGCGCCACCGTACGGCGGACCGGGTGAGCAAGCAGGTCGGCTTCCCGGTGGTGTCGGTCTCCCAGTCGATGCGCCTGATCGCGCTGTACGTCGACGGACAGCGCCGGGTCCTGGAGGACTCGGCGGCGATCCTGTCCCGCGCCAACCAGGCCCTCGCGACCCTGGAGCGGTACAAACTCCGCCTGGACGAGGTGGCCGGCACGCTGTCCGCACTGGAGATCGAGGACCTGGTGACGGTCCGGGACGTCTCGGCGGTCTCGCAGCGGCTGGAGATGGTCCGCCGTATCGCGACCGAGATCGCCGAATACGTGGTCGAGCTGGGTACGGACGGCCGTCTGCTCGCCCTCCAGCTGGACGAGTTGATCGCCGGTGTGGAGCCCGAGCGGGAGCTGGTGGTACGCGACTATGTGCCCGAGCCGACCGCCAAGCGCTCCCGCACGGTCGAGGAGGCCCTGTCCGAGCTGGACGCGCTGACCCACGCCGAGCTTCTCGAACTGCCCACGGTGGCCCGTGCCTTGGGTTATACCGGCTCGCCCGAGGCACTCGACTCGGCGGTGTCCCCGCGCGGTTTCCGGCTGCTCGCGAAGGTCCCGCGGCTGCCCGGCGCCATCATCGACCGCCTGGTGGACCACTTCGGGGGCCTGCAGAAACTGCTCGCGGCGAGCGTCGACGACCTCCAGACGGTGGACGGCGTCGGCGAGGCCCGAGCCCGCAGCGTCCGCGAGGGGCTGTCACGGCTGGCGGAGTCGTCGATCCTCGAGCGGTACGTCTGACCCTGCGGAGCGGTTGGCCGGGGGCCCGCCGGAAATCCGGTGGAGAGGCTCCGCTGCCGCCTCTACGTTCGGAGGATGACTACCCGAACCTTCCGCGTCACCGTCCGCGGCGTCTTCGACGGTCTCGACGAAGCGCAGCGGGCCGAACTCCTGGCACGGGCCGCCGAGCACGATGTGCTGCGCGCCGCCTTCACCCCCGAGGGCCACCTCAGCTACGACCTCGCGGCCCGCTCCGCCTTCACCTTCCGCTTCCTGGACTCGGGCGAGGCGGAGGAGGACATCCTGGCCGCGTCGGAGCGCGCCGAAGAGGCCGCCAGGGCCTGGCTCACCGAGCGCGGCTACGGCTACAAGAACCTCCGCTCCACCGCCGAGGACCTCTCCCGGGCACCGCTCGGCAGGCGGCAGCGCCGGGCCATCGCGGGTTCGTCCTCCTGACCGGGCTCCTGAACGGCCTCCCGACCGGGCTCCTGACCCGGCGACATCAGTCCTTCGACAGCACGAACGACGTCTGTGCCTTCGGGAAGCCGGGGGCCTTCGCCTCGACCAGATAGGTACCCGCAGGCACCGAACCCGCCGGTGGCGTCGCGCAGTTGGGGGCGCTCTGCTTGCGGTCCCACTTCACCGTGTAGGTCACCTGGGCCTTCGCGGGCACGCGGAACAGCAGGCTTCCCGAGCCGCTCGGGCAGTCGGACGAGGACCACACGTCCTTGTCGCTTCCGGTCTGCGTAACGGTCAACACGGCGCTCTTCGGTCCGAGATCGACCTTGCAGTCACTGCCGGAGGAGTTCTTCGCGGTCAGCTCGAACGCGGGGGTGTCTCCGGGCGCGTAGGCGTTGCGGACACTCCGAAGCGTCAACTGCACGACGTTCGAGGCGCAGTTGGCCAGAGACGAACCGGCGCCGGCTGGCAGCTGACCGCCTGCGGACCCGCTGCCACCACTGCCGTCCGCACCGCCGTCCGCACCGCCGGCTTCCGTTCCGGATCCGTCGGACCCGTCGGACCCGTCGGAGCCCGACGACCCCGCCGACCCGGAACCGCCCCCGCCGCCCGACTCGTCCCGCCCGCCAGGGCGTTGGCTGATCGCCGGCCCGGTTCCGGACGGGCCCGGAGTGATGGACGACGTGGGGTGCTTGCCGTCCGAGCCGTCCGCCTTGTTCTTTCCACCGCCGCCGCCGGCCGTGACCACCCAGGCGATCAGCAGCGCCAACAGGGCTAGCACGGACAGCATTACGGCCCTCCGTCGCCAGTAGATGGAGGAGGGAAGCGGCCCGACCGGATTGCGCAGAGATCCCACGGCGGAAACTGTACGAGAGATCGGAGCCGCGCCTTACGCCACCCGCCGCCCCGGCATCAACTTTTCCGGATCATCATCCCGCACGGCCTCCCCCGGCCGGGGCCCAGGCACGCGCACCGGCGCCTGACGCCCCGCTCCCCTGTCGCACTCCGCCCGCCACGTTCACCTCCCCTGTCACACCCCGCCCGCCGCACCCACCTCCCCCCGTCGCTCTTCGCTCACCGCGCTCGCCCCCTCGCCGCACCTCGCCGCACCCCACCCACTGCCGCCCCCGTCGGTCACCGGGGCCCGGCGGACCGAAGCCCCGGGTGTACCGACACAACACCCCCACTCGGGGCGGTCCCCCACCCCAGCGCCCTTCACGTGGCAGGATCGAAAGCGTCATGACTGCACCCACCACCCCCACCCCCGTTCCCGCCCCCACCCCCGAACCCGCCCAGACCGACGATCTCACCGGCGTGGCCCCCGGCAGGGCCTTGCACGCCCCGGTCATCGCCTGGTTCGACGAGCACGCCCGCGACCTTCCCTGGCGGCGCCCGGAGGCCGGGCCGTGGGGCGTGATGGTCAGTGAGTTCATGCTGCAGCAGACGCCGGTCAGCCGCGTCCTGCCCGTCTACGAGCAGTGGCTCGCCCGCTGGCCCCGCCCTGCCGACCTCGCCAAGGAACCCCCCGGCGAGGCCGTCCGCGCCTGGGGCCGCCTCGGCTACCCGCGCCGCGCCCTGCGTCTGCACGGCGCCGCCGTGGCGATAACGGAGCGGCACGGCGGCGACGTACCCACCGACCACGCCCAGCTGCTCGCCCTGCCCGGCATCGGCGAGTACACGGCCGCGGCCGTGGCCTCCTTCGCCTACGGCCAGCGCCACCCCGTCCTCGACACCAACGTGCGGCGTGTCCTCGCGCGCGCGGTCGGCGGGGTGCAGTACCCGCCCAACGCCACCACCGCCGCGGAGCGCAAGCTCGCCCGCGCGCTGCTGCCCGAGGACGAGCGAACGGCGTCCCGCTGGGCGGCCGCCTCCATGGAGCTGGGCGCGCTGATCTGCACCGCGAAGAACGAGACGTGCCACCGCTGCCCGATCGCCGCGCAGTGCGCCTGGCAGCTGGCCGGGAAGCCGGAGCACGACGGCCCGCCGCGCCGCGGCCAGACGTACGCGGGCACGGACCGCCAGGTGCGCGGGCGGCTGCTGGCCTTGCTGCGGGAGGCGACGGGCCCGGTCCCCCAGTCGGTCCTCGACCGGGTGTGGGACGAGCCGGTGCAGCGCGCCCGCGCCCTGGACGGACTGGTCTCCGACGGCCTGGTGGAGCCTCTCGCCGGCGGCCTCTACCGCCTTCCGCTCACCTGACCCCGCCCGCCCGGGCGCGCGCTTCCCATTCCCGCGCCCGGGCGGGTCCTGTGCCCGTCCCGCGCCGGCCGGCTCACAGCTTCTGGACAGTCCACGGCTCGCCCCGTCACAGCGACTGCCTTGTCACATCACAGAGCACCCGCCCAACCGACGGGGCAAATCCCCCCAAACCATCCCCAACTTCCGCTCCCCCCTACCCAGTTCGGCCGTCTGTTACACAACCGACGGACAGCCGAGCGCTTCCCGCAGTCTGGCTCGGACAACGCCGTGACAACCCGTCGGTAACTTCATATGTGTGCCGCGGAAGACGCGACACGGGAGCTGACGGCAGCTCACAGACTTTGCGGGACCGGCATTCGGCTGTGCGACACAGCCGGGACAGGCCGGAAAACGGGGAACGGAGGCGGTTGGTATGGCGCACGGCGAGGTGCTCGAGTTCGAGGAGTACGTACGCACCCGGCAGGAAGCGCTGCTGCGCAGCGCCCGTCGGCTGGTGCCCGACCCGACCGACGCCCAGGACCTGCTGCAGACCGCTCTGGTGCGCACGTACGGCCGCTGGGACGGCATCGCCGACAAGCGCCTGGCGGACGCCTACCTGCGCCGCGTGATGATCAACACGCGCACCGAGTGGTGGCGGGCCCGCAAGCTGGAGGAGGTCCCCACCGAGCAGCTCCCGGACGCCTGCGTGGAGGACTCCACCGAGCAGCACGCCGACCGGGCCCTGCTGATGGACGTCCTCAAGGTGCTCGCTCCCAAGCAGCGGAGTGTCGTGGTGCTGCGACACTGGGAACAGATGTCCACGGAGGAGACGGCCGCAGCCCTCGGTATGTCGGCCGGAACGGTCAAGAGCACGCTGCACCGGGCGCTCGCCCGGCTCCGGGAGGAGCTGGAGGCCCGCGACCTGGACGCACGCGCGCTGGAGCGTGAGGAGCGGGAGCGTTGCGCGGCCTAGGCACGGGGGCCATAGAGCTCAGCGGGTCCTTCAAGGCGGCGATGGCGGCGGTGGCCACCATCGCCGCCCTCGGGCTTTTCGTCTCCGCCTGCGCGACCGGTGGCACGGGTGCGCGGGACGAGGGTCCGGCGGGCAGCGACCCGTTGGTGGCGGGGACCCCCCGGCCCTCCGCCTCGCCGACCAAGAAGGAGCCCACACGGCTCGACGTGGTCAAGATGGTCAAGGACGATCCGATGGTCGCAAAGGCGGTCAAGGACGATCTGAAACCGTGCGTGGCCGATGAGTACCCGCTCGACGTCTCGTACGGCAAGGTCACCGGCAGCACCGCGAACGACATCGTCGTGAATGTGATGACGTGCAGCGACGCCGTCGGGCTCGGCTCGTATGTGTACCGCATGGAGAACCACAAGTACGAGAATGTGTTCAAGGCCGAGGAGCCTCCGGTCTACGCGGAGATAGACCGAGGTGACCTTGTGGTGACCCAGCAGATGTACGAGAAGGGCGACCCGGTGTCGTATCCCTCCAGCGAGGACGTGATCACCTACCACTGGACGGCGCGCCATTTCGCCGTGGTGTCCAGCACGCGGAACGTGTACAGCAACGCGGTGGGCAGCAGCGGCACGCCCGCCCCGGCGGGGAACTGAGAGAGCGGATGGCAGAGCAGACCCACGTCCTGTTCGTCGAGGACGACGATGTCATCCGGGAGGCCACCCAGCTCGCCCTGGAGCGGGTCGGCCTCGAGGTCACCGCCATGCCCGACGGCCTGTCGGGCCTGGAGGCGTTCCGCGCCCGTCGCCCCGACATCGCCCTGCTGGACGTGATGCTCCCCGGACTGGACGGCGTCAGTCTGTGCCGCCGTATCCGCGACGAGTCGACCGTCCCTGTGATCATGGTGTCGGCGCGTGCGGACTCGATCGACGTGGTGCTCGGCCTGGAGGCGGGCGCCGACGACTATGTGACCAAGCCGTTCGACGGCGCCGTGCTGGTCGCGCGCATCCGTGCGGTGCTGCGCCGGTTCGGGCACGCGAGCGGCGCCGACCGGGGCGCCGAGGACTCCTCCTCCGTGGACGGCGGCGTGCTCACCTTCGGCGAACTCGAGGTCGACACCGAGGGCATGGAGGTACGGCGGTCGGGGCAGCCGGTGGCGCTCACGCCCACCGAGATGCGGCTGCTGCTGGAGTTCTCGTCGGCGCCGGGCACGGTGCTGTCCCGCGACAAGCTGCTGGAGCGGGTCTGGGACTACGGCTGGGGTGGTGACACCCGGGTCGTCGACGTCCATGTGCAGCGGCTGCGCACGAAGATCGGCCAGGACCGGATCGAGACGGTCCGCGGCTTCGGCTACAAGTTGAAGGCCTGAGCAGGGGTATGCGGGGGATTCTCGGACGCCTGATCCCGAACGACGCGGCCATACGGACGGGCCTCAGGTGGAAACTCAGCGCGGCGATCGCCCTGGTCGGCGCGCTGGTCGCGATCGCGCTGAGCCTGGTCGTGCACAACGCGGCGCGCGTGTCGATGCTCGACAACTCGCGCGACCTCGCCATCGAGCGGATCCAGGTGGCCCAGCGGATGTACGAGTCCGGGCGCACCCAGACCTTCGGCGTCAAGGTCGACGACCCTGCCATCCCCCGGGATCTGCTCCAGAAGGTCGCAGCGGGCCGTCGGGCCACCTATGTCGCCGAAGGTGCGCACGGAGTGCCGGACATCTGGGCGGCCGTCCCCCTCAAGGACGGCCGGGTGCTGTCCCTGCACACCCGTTTCACGGACCGCAGCGCCAGCGTGATGCAGGACCTCGACCAGGCCCTGTTCATCGGTTCGATCGCGGTGGTGCTCGGCGGCTCGGCGCTCGGTGTGCTGATCGGCGGACAGCTGTCGGGGCGCCTGCGCAAGGCGGCGGCCGCGGCGAACCGGGTCGCCAAGGGCGAGCCCAACGTCCGTGTACGGGAGGCGATCGGCGGCGTGGTGCGGGACGAGACCGACGACCTGGCGCGCGCCGTGGACGCGATGGCGGATGCGCTGCAGCAGCGCCTGGAGGCGGAGCGCCGGGTGACCGCGGACATCGCCCACGAGCTGCGCACCCCGGTGACGGGCCTGCTCACGGCGGCGGAGCTGCTCCCGCCCGGGCGGCCCACGGAACTGGTCCTGGACCGCGCGAAGGCCATGCGCACGCTGGTGGAGGACGTTCTGGAGGTCGCCCGTCTGGACAGCGCCTCCGAGCGGGCGGAACTCCAGGACATCATGCTCGGTGAGTTCATCAGCCGGCGGGTCGCCGCGAAGGACGCCGATGTCGAGGTCCGGGTGATCCACGAGTCGGAGGTCACCACGGACCCGCGCCGGCTGGAGCGCGTGCTGTTCAACCTGCTGGCGAACGCGGCCCGGCACGGCAAACCGCCGATCGAGGTCTCGGTCGAGGGCCGGGTGATCCGCGTACGGGACCACGGACCCGGTTTCCCGGAGGAGCTGCTGGCCGACGGGCCGAGCCGCTTCCGTACCGGCAGCTCCGACCGCTCCGGGCATGGCCACGGCTTGGGCCTGACGATCGCGGCGGGCCAGGCGCGGGTGCTGGGCGCCCGCCTGACGTTCCGCAATGTGCGGCCGGCCGGAACGCCCGAGCATCTGCCTGCCGAGGGCGCGGTGGCGGTGCTGTGGCTGCCGGAGCACGCGCCGACGAACACGGGCAGCTTCCCGATACTGCCCCTCTCCGGAGCCTGACCGCCGGGCCCCTGTCCGGAGACGGGCCGCCAGGCCCGTGGCCGGAGACGAGCCGCCAGACCCCTGTCCCGAGGCTGACCGCCGGGCCCGTGGCCGGAAGCTGACCGCTGGGTCCCTGTCCCGAGGCTGACCGCCGGGCCCGTGGCCGGAGACGAGCCCCCGGACCCCTGGCCGGAAGCTGACCGCCGGGTCCCTGTCCCGAGGCTGACCGCCGGGCCCGTGGCCGGAGACGAGCCGCCAGACCCCTGGCCGGAAGCTGACCGCCGGGTCCCTGCCCGGAGGCTGACCGCCGGGCCCGTGGCCGGAGACGAGCCCCCGGACCCCTGGCCGGAAGCTGACCGCCGGGCCCGTGGCCGGAGACGAGCCGCCAGACCCCTGTCCGGAGCCTGACCGCCGGGCCCCTGTCCGGAGACGGGCCGCCAGGCCCCTTCGGAGACGGGCCGCCGGGTCCCTGTCCGGAGGCTGACCGCCGGGCCCGTGGCCGGAGACGAGCCGCCAGACCCCTGGCCGGAAGCTGACCGCCGGGTCCCTGTCCCGAGGCTGACCGCCGGGCCCGTGGCCGGAGACGAGCCCCCGGGCCCCAGTCCGGAGACGAGCCGCCAGACCCCAGTCCGGAGACGGGCCGCCAGACCCCTGGCCGGAGGCTGACCGCCGGGTCCCTGTCCGGAGACGGGCCGCCAGACCCCAGTCCGGAGACGAGCCCCCGGACCCCAGTCCGGAGACGGGCCGCCGGACCCCAGTCCGGAGACGGGCCGCCGGACTGCTGTTCGGCGGCCCGCCCACCCGGCCGCCTCCCCGGCAGCCACGGCCTCCGGGAGCTGCTAGGCCCAGTCCTTGTCGAGGTCCAGATCGCCCTCACGCCGCTGGGTGAAGGAGAACCAGTTGCCGGAGTCGTCACGGAAGAGCGCCTCGGTGCCGTACGGGCGCTCCTTCGGCTCCTGGAGGAACTCCACGCCGCGGTCCTTGAGCTTCTTGTAGTCCCCGTGGATGTCGTCGGTGACCAGCACCCCGGCGCCGAGGGCACCCTTGGCGACGAGCTTCTTCACCATCTCGGCGGACTCGGGGTCCATCGCGGGCGGGCCCGGCACCATGAGCGTCAGCTCCACGTCGGGCTGGTCCGGGGCACCGACGGTCAGCCAGCGCATACCGCCGTCGCCCATGGTCATGTCCGTACGGACCTCGAGGCCGAGCTTCTGCGTGTAGAACTCCTTGGCCCGGTCCTGGTCGAGGACCCAGACGGTCGTGATGGCGAGCCCCTTGATCATGGCGTTCTCCTGGGTGCGAGGTGCTGTTGCGTTGCCACCGTAGGCAGCACGGCCGTCAGCCCGCTTCTTCGGAATTGCGCTTCTGATCGTCCGCGCGCGGACGGAATCCGCCGGCCCAGAGCATCGCGTAGCACCCGGGTATGAGCGCGGCGCCGCGGCCCACGTGCTTGGTCCGGTACTCACTGGGGGTGAGGCCGGTCCAGGTCTTGAACCGGGCGGAGAACGTGCCGACGCTGCTGAACCCCACCAGGTGGCAGATCTCGGTCACGGTCAGGTTGGCGGTGCGCAGCATCTCCTCGGCCCGCTCGATCCGCCGGTGCGTCAGATACTGCCGGGGCGTCTCTCCGTAGGCGGCCTTGAAGGCCCTGATGAAGTGGTACCGCGAGTACCCGGCATGCGCGGCCACGGCGTCGAGGTCCAGCCCTGGGTCGGCCCAGTCCCGGTCCATCGCGTCCTTGGCAAGCCTGAGCTGCCGCATCTTGTCCACGGTTCGATGCTGCCACGGGGCACTGACATGGCGCCGCGGCGCGGAACGGCGAAGGCCCCCGGGACCGCAGCTCCGGGGGCCTTCGGGGGGCCGGGGGCAGGTGCGTCAGACGGCCTCTGCCACCGTCGGCTGCACCTCCGCGGCGTCCCCGGCCGCGTCCCCGGCCTGCTTGTCCGGTCCGGCGCCGCGCAGCGGGACCTCCTTCACGAAGACGGCGGCCAGCAGCGCCGCGACGCCCACCACCGCGCCCAGGACGAAGGCCTGGTGCGTGCCCGCCGACACCGCGTACTGGTACGCCTCCCGGGCCGCCGCCGGCAGCTTGTGCAGGCTCTTCGCGTCCAGCTGGGCGGACTGCTCGGTGATCTTCGAGCCGACGGTGCCCGCCCGCTGGGCCATCACGTCCTGCACCCGGTTGTTGAACAGCGCGCCCATGATCGCGACACCGAAGGAGGAACCGAGCGTACGGAAGAGGGTGGTGGACGAGGACGCGACGCCCATGTCCTTCATCTCCACGCTGTTCTGCGCCACCAGCATGGTGATCTGCATCAGGCAGCCCATCCCGGCGCCCAGTACGGCCATGTAGACACCCGAGGTGAACCGGGTCGTCCCGGTGTCCATCTGCGCGAGCAGGAACAGGCCGACGATCATCAGCACGCTGCCGACCAGCGGGAAGACCTTGTACCTGCCGCTCTTGGTGGTGACCCGGCCCGCGATCATCGACACGACGAGCATCGCACCGAGCATCGGCAGGAGCAGCAGCCCGGAGTTGGTCGCGGACGCGCCCTGCACCGCCTGCTGGTACAGCGGCAGGAACAGCGTCGCGCCGAACATCACGAACCCGGTGATGAACCCGATCGCCGACATCAGGGAGAAGTTGCGGCTGCGGAAGATGTGCAGCGGCACGACCGGCTCGGCGGCCTTGGTCTGCCAGAACACGAACCCGACGAGCGTGGCGACGCCGATGCCGATCAGCTCCATGATCCGCGCCGAGGTCCAGGCGTACTCGCTTCCGCCCCAGGTGGTGACCAGCACGGTCGAGGTGATGCCCACGGTGAGCAGGGCTGCGCCGAGGTAGTCGATACGGGCCTTGGCGCGCTTCCTGGGCAGGTGCAGCACGGCGCTGATGGCGAGCAGGGCGACCACGCCGAGCGGCAGGTTGATGTAGAAGGCCCAGCGCCAGCCCCAGTGGTCGGTGATCGTACCGCCGACCAGCGGGCCGCCGATCATCGCGAGCGCCATGACGCCGGCCATCATGCCCTGGTACTTGCCGCGTTCCCGCGGCGGTATCAGATCGCCGATGATGGCCATGACGCCGACCATGAGGCCACCGGCGCCGAGGCCCTGCACGGCGCGGAAGCCGATGAGCTCGCCCATGTTCTGCGCCATGCCGCTGAGCGCCGAACCGATCAGGAAGATCACGATCGAGCTCATGAAGGCGCCCTTGCGCCCGTACATGTCGCCGAGCTTGCCCCACAGCGGGGTGCAGGCGGCGGTGGCGAGTGTGTACGCGGTCACCACCCAGGACAGGTGCTCGAGCCCGCCGAGATCGCCCACGATCGTCGGCATCGCGGTGCCCACGATCATGTTGTCCAGCATCGCGAGCATCATGGTGATCATCAGCGCGAGCAGGACGACCCGCACGCTCCGTGGCTGTTTCTCGGTCTCGGGCGGTGCCGTGGTGTCCGCCATGCTCCCCACTCCCCTAGGTGTTGCGGGCCGTCCGGCTACTTACTTGCCGCCCGGCTAGTTGACTACACTGTGGGAAGGTAGCCCCGAAACTAGCCGGGCGTCAAGTAAGTTTGGTGGGCCTGCCGGTCGGGCGGTAAGCAGGTATCGGAAGTCCGAGGAGTACGAGATGGGCGGCACCACCATGGACGGCACCAAACGGCAGCGACGGGGGGACACCCGCCAGCGCATCCAGGACGTGGCGCTCGAACTCTTCGCCGAGCAGGGTTACGAGAAGACCTCACTGCGCGAGATCGCCGAGCGCCTGGACGTCACCAAGGCGGCCCTCTACTACCACTTCAAGACCAAGGAAGAAATCCTGGTCAGCATCTTCGAGGACCTCTCCCGCCCGATGGACGAGCTGATCGAGTGGGGCAAGGCCCAGCCCCACACCCTCGAGACCAAGCGGGAGGTGCTGCGCCGCTACAGCGAGGCGCTGGTCGGCGCGGCCCCGCTCTTCCGCTTCATGCAGGAGAACCAGGCCACCGTCCGAGAGCTGAGCATCGGCAACGAGTTCAAGGACCGGATGCTCCAGATGCGTGACATCCTCCGGGACCCGGACGCCTCGCTGACCGATCAGGTTCGCTGCACCAGCGCGCTGTTCACGATGCACGCCGGGATGTTCGTGCTCCAGGACGTCGACGGCGACCCGGAGGAGAAGCGCAAGGCGGTCCTGGAGGTCGCCATCGACCTGGTGACCCAGGCGCACGCGGAACCCCGGGGGTCGTAGGACCGCCGGGACCCCCACCCGTCTCAGACGGTCACACCCCTGGCGCGCAGGAAGGCGAGGGGGTTCGTCGCGGACCCGTAGTGCGGGGTCTTGCGGATCTCGAAGTGCAGGTGCGGCCCGTTGGAGTTGCCGGTGCTGCCGGAGAGCCCGATGCGCTGTCCGGTCGTCACGGACTGACCGGCCCGCACGTCGATCCGGGAGAGATGGGCGTACTGGGAGTAGGTGCCGCCGGGGTGCTTGACGACGACGGCATTGCCGTAGGCGGACCCGTCGCCCGCGCCGTTGCCGCCGGCCTTGACGACGGTGCCGCCATGCACGGCGACGACCCGGGTGCCGCTCGGCACGGCGAAGTCCTGGCCGGTGTGGCCGGCCCGCCACATCCCGCCGGCCTGACGGAAGCCCGCGGTGAGCCCGTACTGCTTGACCGGACCGACCCAGGTGGCGCCGTTCGCCGCCGCGCCCTCGGCCGCGGTCGCGGCCCCGGCCCCCAGCACGGCCGGGATCCCCGCACCGGCGGCCAGCACGGCGGCCCGGGCGCGGAGCCGTGACATACGGGACGGAGAGGCGGGGCGCTGGGGCATGGGGACCTCACGAAGTGGGGGGCTTGACCATCCCTTGGTACAAGCACGCCCCGGCGCCCCCAAAACCCGCGCACTACGATGAGCACTCGTACAAACCGGGCGAGAATTCCATTCCCTTGACAGAAGGGGCATCCATTGGGAAGCCGGGTAAAAGCGCCTTGAATGACGCCATTCGAGCGTCGGATCCCGGCCGGGACGCAAACCCGAATGTCCCTTTTGTCGATAACGCTCTGCTGCTAGAGGGCCTAGTACCGTCCGCCTCGCCTGTGCGCCATGTCACCGCTCTTTCCGGTTCCGAATGAGCCGAGCGTGCGGGAAAGAAAAGGGGCTGCCCCGGGACCTGATGTCCCGGGGCAGCCCCTGTGCGCGCCCGCTGGGGGTTACGCCTCCTTGCTCAGGTTCGGACCGCCACCGGCCGCCTGCTCGATCGGCGGAACGTCCGGCAGTGCCGACTTCTCCTCACCGCGGAAGGTGAAGGTCTGGCTGTCGCCCTCGCCCTCCGTGTCGACGACCACGATGTGGCCCGGACGCAGCTCGCCGAAGAGGATCTTCTCGGAGAGCGTGTCCTCGATCTCGCGCTGGATCGTGCGGCGCAGCGGCCGGGCGCCCAGCACGGGGTCGTAGCCCTTCTTGGCCAGCAGCTCCTTGGCGGACTGGGCGAGCTCGATGCCCATGTCCCGGTCCTTGAGCCGCTCGTCGACCTTGCTGATCATCAGGTCGACGATCGCCAGGATGTCGGTCTGGGTCAGCTGCGGGAAGACGACCACGTCGTCGACGCGGTTGAGGAACTCGGGGCGGAAGTGCTGCTTCAGCTCGTCCGACACCTTGTTCTTCATGCGCTCGTAGTTGGTCTTCGTGTCGCCCGCGGCGGCGAAGCCGAGGTTGAAGCCCTTGGAGATGTCCCGGGTGCCGAGGTTGGTCGTCATGATGATGACCGTGTTCTTGAAGTCCACGACCCGGCCCTGGGAGTCGGTCAGGCGACCGTCCTCCAGGATCTGCAGCAGCGAGTTGAAGATGTCCGGGTGGGCCTTCTCGACCTCGTCGAAGAGGACGACCGAGAACGGCTTGCGCCGCACCTTCTCCGTCAGCTGGCCGCCCTCTTCGTAGCCCACGTATCCGGGGGGCGAGCCGAAGAGACGCGACACCGTGTGCTTCTCGCTGAACTCCGACATGTCGAGGGAGATCAGCGCGTCCTCGTCGCCGAACAGGAACTCGGCGAGCGCCTTGGACAGCTCGGTCTTACCGACACCGGACGGGCCCGCGAAGATGAACGAACCACCCGGACGCTTCGGGTCCTTCAGGCCCGCACGCGTACGGCGGATCGCCTTCGAGAGCGCCTTGACGGCGTCCACCTGGCCGATGACCCGCTTGTGGAGCTCGTCCTCCATGCGGAGCAGCCGGCTGGACTCCTCCTCGGTGAGCTTGAAGACCGGGATGCCCGTGGCGGTGGCCAGCACCTCGGCGATCAGCTCGCCGTCGACCTCGGCGACGACGTCCATGTCGCCGGCCTTCCACTCCTTCTCCCGCTTGGCCTTCGCGGCGAGCAGCTGCTTCTCCTTGTCACGGAGAGAGGCCGCCTTCTCGAAGTCCTGGGAGTCGATCGCGGACTCCTTGTCCCGGCGGACGGCCGCGATCTTCTCGTCGAACTCGCGCAGGTCCGGCGGAGCGGTCATCCGGCGGATACGCATCCGGGAGCCCGCCTCGTCGATCAGGTCGATCGCCTTGTCCGGCAGGAAGCGGTCCGAGATGTAGCGGTCGGCCAGGGTGGCGGCCTGGACCAGGGCCTCGTCCGTGATGGAGACGCGGTGGTGCGCCTCGTAACGGTCACGCAGACCCTTCAGGATCTCGATGGTGTGCGGCAGGGACGGCTCCGCGACCTGGATGGGCTGGAAGCGGCGCTCAAGGGCCGCGTCCTTCTCCAGGTGCTTGCGGTACTCGTCGAGCGTGGTCGCACCGATCGTCTGGAGCTCACCGCGGGCCAGCATCGGCTTCAGGATGGAAGCCGCGTCGATGGCGCCCTCGGCGGCACCCGCACCGACCAGCGTGTGCAGCTCGTCGATGAACAGGATGATGTCGCCGCGGGTGCGGATCTCCTTGAGCACCTTCTTCAGGCGCTCCTCGAAGTCACCGCGGTAGCGGGAACCGGCGACCAGCGCGCCCAGGTCGAGGGTGTAGAGGTGCTTGTCCTTGAGGGTCTCGGGCACCTCGCCCTTGACGATGGCCTGCGCCAGGCCCTCGACGACCGCCGTCTTGCCGACGCCGGGCTCGCCGATGAGGACCGGGTTGTTCTTGGTCCGGCGGGACAGGACCTGCATGACCCGCTCGATCTCCTTCTCGCGCCCGATGACCGGGTCGAGCTTGGACTCACGAGCGGCCTGGGTGAGGTTCCGGCCGAACTGGTCCAGGACGAGGGAGGTCGAGGGCGTGCCCTCGGCCGGACCGCCGGCGGTGGCCGTCTCCTTGCCCTGGTAGCCCGACAGCAGCTGGATGACCTGCTGGCGGACACGGTTGAGGTCTGCGCCCAGCTTGACCAGGACCTGGGCGGCGACGCCCTCGCCCTCGCGGATCAGGCCGAGCAGGATGTGCTCCGTGCCGATGTAGTTGTGACCCAGCTGAAGGGCCTCGCGGAGCGACAGCTCCAGGACCTTCTTGGCACGGGGGGTGAAGGGGATGTGGCCCGAGGGCGCCTGCTGGCCCTGGCCGATGATCTCCTCCACCTGCTGGCGGACCGCCTCGAGCGAAATCCCGAGGCTCTCCAGGGCCTTAGCGGCGACACCCTCACCCTCGTGGATCAGGCCCAGGAGGATGTGCTCGGTGCCGATGTAGTTGTGGTTGAGCATCCGGGCTTCTTCCTGAGCCAGGACGACAACCCGCCGCGCGCGGTCGGTGAACCTCTCGAACATCGTTAATCGCTCCTCAGAGCGGTCAGGCAGTAAGGGGACGCTCCCCTCCCTGTCCTTCCGCAGCTTAGTCCCGCAAGCGGGGACCGCTCATTCCAACTGCCGACACCGTCCTTGGCCTCCTGACCCCGAACGCCGACATCTGCTCCAACCCGATGGTGCGAGACGATGTTCCCGCAGGCCAGGCAGATACCCCACTCGCCAGTACGCCCATGGCGAACGTGAGGCGGCCCGTCCTGCGTGTCGCCCCCTCCCACTAGGGATGTCTTACCCGTACGCACGGACACTCCATGCCGCGCGCACCGGTTCCCTCCGCTATGGGCGAACATCCTTGCGTCGCCGGACACCCCCGGGCGCCCTCGCCTCCGGCACTCGGCGCAGTCGGTTCACCACCCAGCGTAACTCCCGGCCTGCCCGGACTGTTGCTCCGGGCATGGTCCCCACAGTGCCCCTGGTTTCCACGGTGCCTCTCCCCCGCCGACCGCGCGACCCGGACGACACGGCGCGCCGCTGGTACGAGGACGAGCTGGGCTGGGCCACCACCCCCGGGGAGCCGTTTCGGCTGGTCACGGGCCTGCGCTTCGACGTGCTCGAGGTCCCTGCGGAGGCCGGGTACGCGGCGCTGCGGCATCTGGGCCCCGCGTCCCCCGTCGCGATGCACGGGGGCCGGATGCGGCTGCTGGTGGCGGCGGGCGGTGCGGACGAGCTGCCGGGGCTGCTCGACTGGCTGGAGTGGGGTGCCGTGGCCCTGGACCTCAGGGCCATCGGAGCGGGCGGGCACATCGAGGCACCGCCGCCCCCGGACCGGACCGGTTCATCGCGCCGGATCGGGTCAGCGGACCGGATCGCGTCACCGGACCCGACCGGTTCACAGGGGGCCGCCGTATGGCTGCGGCCCCCCGAGCCGGGATGCGAGAGCGAACTGCTGCTGCCGACGCTGTCGGCCGTGGGAGGCGTCGGAGGCGCCCCCGATCTGGTGCGGCTGGTCGACACGATGGCGACGGAGTGCCATCGTGTCCGGCTGCGGCGCGCGTGCGCTCAGCCGTTGGCCTTCTCGTAGGCCTCGCGGATGGACGCCGGAACACGGCCACGGTCGTTGACCTCGTAACCGTTCTCCTTCGCCCAGGCGCGGATCTGCGCGGTGTCCTGACCGCCACCGGAAGCGGCCGCGCGGGTCTTGCCACGTCCGCCCGCGGCGCGGCCTCCGGTACGACGACCACCCTTCACGTAGGGCTCGAGAAGGCCACGGAGCTTGTCCGCGTTGGTGGTCGTGAGATCGATCTCGTACGTCTTGCCGTCCAGTGCGAACGTGACGGTCTCGTCGGCCTCGCCACCGTCGAGGTCGTCGACAAGAAGGACCTGAACCTTCTGTGCCACCGCATTTCCTTTCATCGATAACTTCAGGGCCGAGGATGCGCGGCGTGTGCCGCTTGTTTCGCGTCCCCTGTTATATGCAGTACTGCAGTACGTCGGAAAGCAAACCGCTTTTGCTGGAAAAACACAAACCCCCGGGAGAGGGCAACGTGCGGCGGGCGGACCGGAAACATGCGCGTTTCGGACATAGGGAACCTGGGCAACGCCGTCCGGCCGAAGCGCGGGGCCGAATAGCCCGGGATCCCTTGATGATCACAGATGCAGAAGCATCCGGCTGTTGCCCAAGGTGTTCGGTTTCACTCGTTCGAGACCGAGGAACTCCGCCACGCCCTCGTCATAGGAACGCAAGAGCTCCGCGTAGACATCGGTGTCGACGGGCGTCTCCCCGATCTCGACGAAGCCGTGCTTCTCGAAGAAGTCCACTTCGAAGGTCAGGCAGAAAACGCGGCGAACGCCGAGCCAGCGGGCGGTCTGCAGCAACTTCCCCAGCAACCGGTGCCCGACGCCGAGGCCCTTGGCCTCGGGCTGCACCGCCAGGGTGCGCACTTCCGCCAGGTCTTCCCACATGACGTGCAGGGCACCACAGCCGATGACCTGGCCGTTGTCATCGCGCTCCGCCACCCAGAACTCCTGGATGTCCTCGTAAAGCGTGACCGTCGCTTTGTCGAGCAGGATGCCGCGCCGGACGTAGGCGTCGAGGAGGCGGCGCACCGCCGGGACATCGGTCGTCCGGGCCCGCCGGACGGTGACGGCTTTTGCGCTGGGACTCTCTGCTGGCATGTGCGGACGCTATCGCCAGGGGCCGCCTCCGTCCGAGGCGGGGTTCTTCTCCTCCCGCATCTACGCGGGGTTCTCCCGCGGGGTTCCGCCGGGCTTGTCGCCGGCGCTCCCGGCCGGGCGATCGGAGGGGGGCACGGATTCGGGGGATTCGGCTTGCGCGGCGGAGGCCGTTTCGTCACCTTCGGCTTCCGAGGGGGGCGTCGATTCGGCACCTCCGGCTTCCGCGCCGGACGCCGTTTCGGTGTCTGCGGGCTCCGGGGCACTGGCCGGTCCCTGCACGATGCGCATCGCATCCTGCAGCGCCTGTCGTTGTTCGTCGCTCATCATGCCGAAGAAGGCCACGAGTGCGGCGGCCGGGTTGTCGCTCTGGGACCAGGCGTCGTTCATCAGTGCGGCCGCATAGGCGGCGCGGGTGGAGACGGCCTCATATCGATAGGCCCGGCCTTCCGCCTCGCGGCGGACCCAGCCCTTCTGATGGAGATTGTCCAAAACGGTCATCACCGTGGTGTACGCGATGGACCGTTCCTGTTGAAGGTCTTCCAGGACTTCTCGAACGGTCACCGGGCGGTTCCACTTCCACACCCGCGTCATGACCGTGTCTTCGAGTTCTCCCAATGGCCGAGGCACGCTCAGCACAATAGTGGGAGATGTCACCTATGGCCTGCCGAACGTGCACACACCTGGCGAAGGGTGGCAAAAAGGGCGTACGACGCGGAAACCCGACGAGCCGTACGCCGGGTGCCGCGGGGGCCGCCCGGGGAAACCGGTGCGCACCGGGCCGGTACGGGCCGCTACGGGCGCCGACCGGTCCGGTGCGGTCAGCCCTCCACGTCCCGGGGGGCGGGGCGGGGGCCCTTGACCTGAGCGAGCGCCGCGTCGACGGCCGCGTCCTCCTTGGCCTTGTTGGCGCCGCCCTGGGTCTTCACGATGACCCTGATGAGCCCGATGAAGAAGACGGCCATCACGACCGGCGGCACGAGCGCGGAGACGTATTCCATGCGTCCAGAGTAGCCAGGCCCCGTCCGGTGGATCCCTGACACCCCCGGCCCGTGCCCAGCCCGGAGGAGTCGGGGACCGGCGGCAACGCCGCAGAGGTGCGTGCCAGGCCATGCGACGCCGAGCCGGTCCGAAAGGCAGGCCTTAACCCACGGCGAGCCGCCGCTGCGCGTGCGGGGGCCCGGGCTTGCGCTTGGGCGGGAAGACCTCGCCGGGAGTCGGGATGGGGCGCTGCGGGCGCGGCGACTGCGGCTCCGGACGCGGGCCCGGCTTCTCGGGCTGCTCACCCGGCTTGTCCCCGGGTTTGCGGACGGGCTTCTCCGCGGGTTCCTCCGCGCTGCCGCGACCGCCCGGGAGCGCCGTGAGCCGGGCCCGGGAGGCGGGCACCGTGACGGCCCCGGGGGTGACGCGGGTGCGCAGGCCGCGTTCGGCGAGGGCGCGGCAGCGGTCGAGAAGGGCGGCGGCGGCGGGGGTGCCGCACAGGGCACGCAGGGCGGCGAGATCCTCCGGGGCCGGACGGTAGCCGGCCCGCAGGGCGTCCTCCAGGAGGGCGAGATAACCGCTTGCGGCACCGGGCAACGCGGCGCGGTAGCGGGCGAGGTCGGCCAGCAGGAAGGCCCGCAGACGGGCACTCTCCCGCACCGCCTCGTCGACGGACTCGGCGAGGCGGAGGCAGTCCTTGACGTCCTCGGAAGAAGCGGAGCGGGGATGGAGGGCGAGGGCGAGGGCCCGGCGGAGCACGCGCAGCTCCTCCGCGCCGAAGGCCAGGCCGCCGCGGGATCCGTATGGCGTGGGCATGCGGTGACGCTACCGCTAATCGGACAAAACGGGCCGCTCAGGGGGTCGTGTCGTCTCCGGGTTCCCTCAGGTGGGGGCGGCCTGGGAGCCCCCGGGCCTCACATGCGGGACACGTTCCGTTCGTACACCAACCGCAGGCCGATCAGGGTGAGCCACGGCTCGTGCTCGTCGAGCACCGCGGACTCGCCGAGAACCATCGGGGCGAGGCCGCCCGTCGCGATCACCGTGACGTCGTCCGGGTCGGCCGCCAGCTCCCGGGCCATCCGGCTGACGACCCCGTCGACCTGGCCCGCGAAGCCGTAGACGATGCCGGCCTGCATCGCCTCGACCGTGTTCTTGCCGATCACGCTCCGCGGCCGGGCCACCTCGATCTTCCGCAGCTGCGCGCCCTTGACGCCCAGCGCCTCCACCGAGATCTCGATGCCCGGCGCGATGACACCGCCCACGTACTCCCCACGGGCACTGACCGCGTCGAAGGTCGTCGCCGTGCCGAAGTCCACGACGATCGCCGGACCCCCGTAGAGCTCGACCGCGGCGACCGCGTTGATGATCCGGTCCGCGCCGACCTCCTTGGGGTTGTCGGTGAGGATCGGCACGCCCGTCTTCACGCCCGGCTCCACGAGCACCGCGGGCACGTCGCCGTAGTAGCGCCGCGTCACCTCGCGCAGCTCGTGCAGCACCGACGGCACGGTCGCGCAGATCGCGATGCCGTCGATGCCGTCGCCCAGCTCCTCGCCGAGGAGGGGGTGCATGCCCATCAGGCCCTGGAGGAGCACCGCCAGCTCGTCCGCCGTGCGGCGCGCGTCCGTGGAGATCCGCCAGTGCTCGACGATGTCCTCGCCGTCGAACAGGCCGAGGACGGTGTGCGTGTTGCCTACGTCGATGGTCAGCAGCATGGCCCTACCTACTCCGCCGCTCGCAGGTCCAGGCCGATGTCCAGGATCGGGGAGGAGTGCGTCAGCGCTCCGACCGCCAGGAAGTCGACGCCCGTCTCCGCGTATGCCCTCGCGTTCTGCAGAGTCAGCCGGCCCGACGCCTCCAGCAGGGCGCGGCCTTCGACGATCGCGACCGCCTCCTCGCACTCACCCGGCGTGAAGTTGTCCAGGAGGACCAGGTCGGCGCCCGCGTCCACCACCTCGCGCAGCTGGTGCAGCGTGTCGACCTCGACCTCGATCGCCACGTCCGGGAACATCTCGCGGACCGCATCGAAGGCCTGGGCGACACCGCCGGCCGCCACGACGTGGTTGTCCTTCACCAGCGCCGCGTCCGACAGGGACATCCGGTGGTTGACGCCGCCGCCGCAGCGGACCGCGAACTTCTCCAGCGCGCGCAGGCCCGGCGTCGTCTTGCGGGTGTCGCGGACGCGCGCCTTGGTGCCGTCCAGGGCGTCCGTCCACGCGCGTGTGGCGGTCGCGATGCCCGACAGGCGGCACAGGATGTTCAGCGCGCTGCGCTCGGCGGTGAGCAGGTCACGGGTGCGGGTGGTGACGGTGAGCAGCTTCTGCCCGGCCTCCACCCGGTCGCCGTCGTCGACGTGGCGCTCGACCTCGAACTCGTCCGTGCAGACCACCGAGATGACCGCCTCGGCGACCCGGAGGCCCGCAACCACGCCGGCCTCGCGCGCGGTGAAGTCGCCGGTCGCGACCGCCTCCTCGGGGATCGTCGCGACCGTCGTCACGTCCACGCCGTGGTCCAGGTCCTCCTGGATGGCGACATTGGCGATGTCCTCGACCTCCACCGGGTCGAGCCCGGCGTCGGCCAGGAGCTGGGCGAGGGCGGGATCGAGCCCGCACTCCAGGTATTCCTCGTCGGCGTCCGCGCCGCAGGCACAGCCGTCGCCGCAGCCACCGGTCGAGGCGAGGGGAAGGTCGGGGGTGCTCACTTCTGTCACTGCTCCTGGGGATGCGGGGCGGTCGGGGGGAAGTCTGGGGTGTCGGTGGTGCGTACGGCCAGCGTCCGGTCCGGATTCAGCCGTACCACGATGTGGCGGCGCCAGCCGGTGTCGTCGCGGCCGGCGTGGTCCTCGCGCCAGTGGCAGCCCCGGGTCTCCTCGCGCAGGAGGGCCGCGGCGACCAGGACCCGGGCCACGCACAGCAGGTTGGTGGTCTCCCAGGTGTCCACACCGGGCTCGGAGGTCTTGCCGTTCTCGACGAGGGCGTCGCGCGCGTCGCTGTGCAGCCGCTGGAGCCGGTCCGCGGCCTCCTGGAGGGAGGAGGCGGACCTGAGCACTCCGGCGCCGTCCGTCATGATCCGCTGGATCGTGAACCGGTCCTCCGGGGCGAGCAGCGGGTGCGCGGGTTTCTCGGGATGCGGGACGGGTTCGGGCACGCGCGCGTGCAGTCCGTTCTCCGCGCGTCCCCGGGCGATGTCGGCGGCGATGCGCTCGGCGTAGACCAGGCCCTCCAGGAGGGAGTTCGAGGCGAGCCGGTTGGCGCCGTGCACGCCCGTGCAGGCGACCTCACCGCACGCGTACAGGCCCGGCACGGTCGTCCGGCCGCGGGAGTCGGTGCGCACACCGCCGGAGGCGTAGTGGGCCGCCGGGGCGACCGGAATGGGCTCGGTGACCGGGTCGATGCCGTTCGCGCGGCAGGCGGCCAGGATCGTCGGGAAGCGGTGCTCCCACATGTCGGCGCCGAAGTGCCGGGCGTCGAGGAACATGTGCTCGGCGTCCTGCTCCTGCATGCGGCGCATGATGCCCTTGGCGACGATGTCCCTGGGCGCCAGTTCGGCCAGCTCGTGCTGACCGACCATGAAGCGCACCCCGTCCGCGTCCACCAGGTGGGCGCCCTCACCGCGCACCGCCTCGGAGACGAGCGGCTGCTGGCCCTCCGCATCGGGGCCGAGGAACAGCACCGTCGGGTGGAACTGCACGAATTCGAGGTCGCTGACCTCGGCGCCGGCGCGCAGGGCGAGGGCCACTCCGTCGCCCGTGGACACCGACGGGTTGGTGGTCGCGGAGAAGACCTGGCCCATGCCGCCGGTGGCGAGAACCACCGCGGGCGCGTGCACGGCGCCCACGCCGTCGTGCTGGCCTTCGCCCATGACGTGCAGGCTGACGCCCGCGGTACGGCCCTCGGCGTCCGTCAGCAGATCCAGGACCAGTGCGTTCTCGATCGTGCGCAGTCCACGCGCGCGTACGGCCTCGACGAGCGCCCGGGAGATCTCGGCGCCGGTCGCGTCGCCGCCGGCGTGCGCGATCCGGCGGCGGTGGTGGCCGCCCTCCCGGGTCAGCTCGATGCCGCCCTCGTCGTCGGTGTCGAAGTGCGCTCCGGTGGAGATGAGCCGGCGCACCGCGTCGGGGCCCTCGGTGACCAGGATGCGCACCGCCTCCTCGTCGCACAGGCCCGCCCCGGCCACGAGCGTGTCCTCGAGGTGCTGCGCCGGGGTGTCGCCCTCGCCGAGGGCCGCCGCGATGCCGCCCTGCGCCCAGCGGGTGGAGCCGTCGTCGAGGCGCGCCTTGGTGACGACGACCGTCCGCAGCCCCGCGGCCTCGCAGCGCAGGGCCGCGGTGAGGCCGGCGACGCCGGAGCCGACGACGACCACGTCCGCGGAGATGGACCAGCCCGGTGCGGGCGCGTGCAGTCGTATGCCTGTGCTGGTCACGAGGCGGCTCCGTGGGGGTCGACGGGCTCGGGGGCTCCGAAGGAGAGAGGGATGTTGTCTATCAGCCGGGTCGTCCCGACCCGGGCGGCGACGGCGAGGACGGCCTCGCCGGTGAAGTCGTCGGGGATCTCGGTGAAGTCCGACGGATCGACCAGGGCCAGGTAGTCCAGGACCAGCGGCGGGTCCAGTTGGGCGGCCTCGTCGAGCACCAGCCGGGCGGCGGCGCGGACGGCGGCGGGACCGCCGGGCGCGGCCTTCGCCACGGCGTGCGCGTCGGCGGCGGCGCGCGACTCGCCTATCGCGCTGAGGGCCTCCGCCCGGGCGTTCGTGGAGGGCACCTCACGGGCCCGCGCGCGCAGCGCCTCCTGGGCGGCGTGCCGGTCGCGTCCCGCGAACAGGGCCCGGGACAGGGCGAGCGCGGTGTGCCGCTCGGCGGGCGAGAGGTAGCGGTTGCGGCTGGAGAGGGCGAGCCCGTCGGACTCGCGCACGGTGGGCACGCCGACGATCTCCACGCCGAAGTTCAGGTCGCGCACCATCCGGCGGATCAGGGCGAGCTGCTGTGCGTCCTTCTGCCCGAACAAAGCCACGTCGGGGCGGGTGAGGTGCAGCAGCTTGGCGACGACCGTGAGCATTCCGTCGAAGTGGCCGGGGCGGAAGGCTCCTTCGAGGCGCTCGCCCATGGGGCCCGCGGAGAGCCGCACCTGGGGCTCCCCGCCTGGGTAGACCTCGTCCACGGAAGGGGCGAACACCGCGTCCGCCCCGGCCTCTGCCGCGACCTTCAGGTCCGCGTCCAGGGTGCGCGGATAGCGCTCCAGGTCCTCGCCCTCGCCGAACTGCAGCGGGTTGACGAAGACGGTGACGACGACCTCGCCGTCCGGTCCGGCGATCTGGCGGGCGGCGCGGATCAGGGTCGCGTGGCCCTCGTGCAGGGCGCCCATGGTCATCACGACGGCACGGCGGCCGGGCTTCCCGCGCGCGTGCAGTGCATCGGCGGTGCGCAGCAGGGCGGTGGTCATCGGGCGTCCCCTTCGGTGCCGTCGGCGAGTACCCCGAGGAGGTCCTCGGCCAGCTCCGGCTTGAGCAGTCCATGGGCCAGGGCGCGGTCGGCGGTCGCGCGGGCCATCGCCAGATAGCCGGCGACGGTCTCCGGAGCGTGCTTGCGCAACTCGGCGACGTGCGCGGCGACCGTGCCCGCGTCGCCGCGCGCGACGGGACCGGTCAGGGCCGCGTCGCCGGAGCGCAGGGCGTTGTCCAGGGCGGCGCCGAGCAGCGGGCCGAGCATGCGGTCGGGGGCCGCGACGCCCGCCGCGCGCAGCAGCTCCATGGACTCGGCGACCAGGGTGACCAGGTGGTTCGCGCCGAGGGCGAGAGCCGCGTGATACAGCGGGCGCATCTCCTCGGCGATCCACTCGGGCTCACCGCCCATCTCGATCACGAGCGCCTCGGCGGCCAGCCTCAGCTCCTCGGGCGCGGTGACCCCGAAGGAGCAGCCGGCCAGGCGCTGGACGTCCACCGGGGTGCCGGTGAAGGTCATGGCGGGGTGCAGGGCGAGCGGCAGCGCCCCCGCCCGCAGCGCGGGCTCGAGCACCCGTGCGCCGTACCGCCCGGAGGTGTGCACGAGCAGCTGCCCCGGCCGTACCGCGCCGGTCTCGGCGAGGCCCTCCACGAGGCCCGGCAGGGCGTCGTCGGGGACGGTCAGCAGCACCAGGTCGGCACGGTCGAGGACCTCGGCGGGCGGGACGACCGGCACGTCCGGAAGCATCAGCGCCGCCCGCCGCCGGGAGGCGTCGGACACCCCGGAGACCGCGACCGGGCGGTGCCCGGCGAGTTGCAGGGACGCGGCGAGCGCCGGGCCGACACGGCCCGCTCCGACGACGCCCACGGTGAGCCGCGCGGGGCGGTCCTTGGGGTCTGGCTGCTGGAATGTACTCACTCGACGGTGGCCTTCCCGTTCCAGTCCGCTCTGGGTACCGGACGATTTCTCGTCATGTTAACGCGATTGGTTCGCCGGGCGGCCGGCCGTCCACAGCCTGTGGGCTTCCGCACGCTCTGGACGGCGGGCAATGCGGGTGCCGGACGGCACGGCCGCGCGGCATCATCCAGGGCGTGAGCGCAGCGACGAAGACGGAGGGGGACATGGCGCGGACGACGGAAGGGGCCGAGGCCTGCGGCGAGGGGGCCGGGGAGCGGCAGACGCCGTCGCCCGACGAGCTGCCGCGGTTCCGGCGGGAGCGCCGGATCGCCGTGCTGCGGCGCGCGGAACGTGTCCTGGCCCGTCCGGGCTTCCTCGGCACGCTCAGGGAGCGGCTGGCGCTGCTGGACGGCGTGCAGGACCTGTACGACCTCGACGAGCCCGTGGACATGTACGGGACGGGCGTGGTCGAGGCGCTGGAGGAGAGGGTCGCCGGACTGCTCGGCACCGAGGCCGCCGCCTTCTTCCCCACCGGAACGATGGCCCAGCAGGTGGCTCTGCGCTGCTGGGCGGGCCGCACCGGCAGCCCCACGGTCGCCCTGCATCCGCTCGCCCATCCGGAGGTACACGAGCGGAAGGCGTTCAGCGAGGTCGGCGGGTTGCGCCCGGTGCACATCACGAGGGAGCCCCGGCTGCCGACCGCCGACGAGGTACGCGGCTTCGAGGAGCCCTTCGGAGCGCTGATGCTGGAACTGCCCCTCAGGGACGCCGGTTTTGTGCTGCCCTCCTTCGAGGAGCTGGCCGAGGTCGTCCAGGCCGCGCACGAACGCGACGCGGTGGTGCACTTCGACGGTGCGCGCCTGTGGGAGACCACTGTCCACTTCGGTCGCCCGCTGAACGAGATCGCGGACCTCGCGGACAGCGTCTACGTGTCGTTCTACAAGTCGCTCGACGGGTACGGCGGCGCGGCGCTCGCCGGCCCCGGGACACTCGTCGAGGAGGCCAAGGCCTGGCGCCACCGCTACGGCGGCATGGTCTTCCAGCAGTTCCCGACGGCGCTGGCGGCCCTCGCCGGCCTGGAACGGCACCTGCCCCGGCTGCCGGAATACGTGCGTCACGCGCGTGTGGTCGCCGCCGCGCTGCGCGAGGGGTTCGCGGTGGCCGGTCTGCCCTGGACGCGTGTGCACCCAGCCGAGCCGCACACCCACGATTTCCGGCTCTGGCTGCCGTACGACGCCGACGTGCTCACGGAGGCCGCGCTCCGGCAGGGCGAGGAGACGGGGACCCTGCTGTTCGCGAACCCCTGGCAGCACGGCGGCCCGGGCCTGGCCTTCACCGAGGTCTGTGTACGGGCCGACGGGCTGGCGTGGACGGCGGACGATGTGAGGGCGGCGGTGACGGAGTTCGTGGCGCGCCTGCCGGAGGCCGGGGACCTGGGCGGCCCTCGTCCGCCCGGATAGGGAGCTGCGGTCAGCAGCCGGGGCGCGGGCGGCGCGCGGAGAGGCGGCGGGACAGGGCCGCCCGCAGCCGTCCGCGTGCCGGGCGGCCCGCCACCACGGCGCGGAAGGCCTGGTAGTCGCCCAGTTCGCGCACCAGCTGCCAGTCGTGGGAGCCCGGGGCGGGCGGGGCGGGCTCGCCCAGCCGGCGGGCGCGGTAGGTGTCGAGGAGGTACTGCTGGGTGATGCTCATGGGAAATCGCCTCTTCGGGACGTGGAGACAGGGATCCGTAGGCTCCGCGGCTGCCCCGGCTCGTCCCAGGCTGTGCCCGGCCCGCCACCCCTGTCGCGTCGATTGACGACCGCCGTCAAACGACGGCCGGGTTGTCGGTGGCGCGGTGCACCATGAGGTCATGAGCGTGCGCATCGACATCACCGGGCTGCGGCAGGAACAGATCGCCGTTGTGGCATCCCCGCTGGCCGAGCTCGGGATGGCCCTGCACGCGCTGTCCGAGCCCGGCCACCACCCCGGGCTCCAGGGCTGGGCGACCACCGTGACCTGCGGCCTGGACCCGCACCTCGCGGACCGGATGTGCGAGGCCGACTTCCTGTGGCGTACGACGTTCTCGGACCTCTTCCAGCCGTACGCGGGCATACCGGGCGGGAGCACGCTCCCCGGCGCCACCCTCGCCGAGGAACTGGACCTGCTGGACAAGCTGAGTGACGAGCAGTTCGTGGACGCGGCACTGGAGTTCACCTGCGCGCTGCCGTACAGCGAGCCGGGCCCCGCCGCGCTCACCGACGCGGAAGCCCGTCGGCGCGCCCTGGAGCTGGCCGCCGCCCGAGGGCCGCAGAGCCTGCTGTTCAGCGAGCGGCTGCTGGCCGACCCGCCGCGCACCCGGGCCTGGCTGCGGCAGTTCCTGGAGGACTGCGACGCGGCGTTCTTCGCGGACACCTGGTCCCGGCTGCGCCACCAGCTGGCGGCGGACGCCCGCCACAAGACGGACCTTCTGCGGCACAAGGGCCTGGCCGAGGCGCTGGCGTCGGTGTCGCCGGCTCTGACGCTCGACGACGCCGCGGCCCGGATCACCGTGGACAAGCTCGGCGAGGGCCGCACGGCCACGGCGGGCGGCGGTCTGCTGCTCGTCCCGACCAGCCTGGGCCGGCCGCATCTGATGGTCCTGCACCGGTACGGCTGGCAGCCCGTGCTGCACTACCCCATCAGCTCCCCGGAGATGGCGGCGCCCCCGTCGCTGGAGCAGCTGACCCTGCGCATGGCCGCCCTCTCCCATCCGGTGCGCATGCGCCTGTGCCGCAGCCTCGCCCGCAGCGCGTTCACCACGGGCGAGCTGGCCCACGCCCACGGGATGACGGCGCCCGAGATATCCCGGCACCTGAGCGCCCTGAAGAAGGCGGGTCTGATCACGACCCGCCGCCGCGGCCGGTACGTCCTGCACAAGCTGGAGGTGACCGCGGTGGCCCGGCTGGGCAGCGACTTCCTGGAAGGGATACTCCGGTAGCGGACGCCGCAGGGGAGGCGCCCGTCAGTCGAACCGGATGTGCTTCAGCTCGACCCTGACCTGCCGCAGCCGGTTCCGCAGGGCGCCCTCGCCGTTGGGCAGCAGCGTCAGCCCGGCGAGCACGGCGATCCGGTCCGCCGTCTTCGGCACCGTCGAGTGGTCCGTCCACAGGTGCTCGGCGAACTCCGGCTCGCGCAGCCGCTCCAGACAGTGGTCGAGCTGCTGGACGGCCCAGCTCTCCCTGCGCAGCGGGGCGTCCTTCCCGGCGACGTACTGCAGAAGATGTCCGAAGCCACGCCCTCGCAGCCGCTCCAGAACGGTCTCGCGCTCGGCGAGCAGCGCGAAGTGCCGTATGTCATGGCCCATTTCACGCAGACGGCCGACCGTCTCCGTGAAGTACCCCGAGTCGGTGACGGTCATCGGCGCGATCACCACACCGTCGTGCTTGCTCAGCGCCAGGTCGAGGACCTCGACCACGCCCCGCCGCCAGGACACCAGGTCCTGGAAGTCGCCGCGCAGCGCGGGAGGCAGCATGCGGTGCAGTCCGAAGCCGGCGTGTTCCGGATCACAGATGACGCTGCCCGGCAGACGCCGCTGGATCTCGTGCGCGGTCTGTGTCTTGCCGCCCCCGAAGGGGCCGTTGATCCACAGGAGCATGCGCAGACCCTAGCGGGACGGTCACCCAGGGGGGCGTGGGTTGACTCAGCCGTGGCCGCCCGCACGGACCAGACCGGTCTCGTAGGCGAGCACGACCACCTGTACCCGGTCCCGCAGGCCCAGCTTGGTCAGGATGCGGCCGACATGGGTCTTCACGGTCGCCTCGGACAGTACGAGCCGGGCCGCGATCTCTCCGTTGGACAGACCCTGCGCGACCAGCACCATCACCTCGCGCTCGCGGTCGGTGAGCCGCTCCAGCTCCTTGTGCCGGGGCTCCGCGGCGCCGCCCGGCAGCATCGGCGCGAACCGGTCGAGGAGGCGGCGCGTGGTGGAGGGCGCGACCACGGCGTCGCCGCTGTGCACGGAGCGGATGGCGGCGGGCAGCTCGCCGGGCGGCACGTCCTTCAGCATGAAGCCGGAGGCACCTGCCTTCAGCCCGGAGAACGCGTACTCGTCGAGGTCGAAGGTGGTCAGGATCAGCACCTTGGGGGCGTCCGGCTCCGAGCAGATGCGGCGGGTGGTCTCCACGCCGTCCAGCTTCGGCATGCGGACGTCCATGAGGACCACGTCGACCTCGGTGGAGCGCAGCACCTGCAGAGCCTCGACGCCGTCGCCCGCCTCCGCGACGACCTCCATGTCCGGCTGGGCGGCGAGCACCATCCGGAACCCGGTGCGCAGCAGCACCTGGTCGTCGACGAGCATCACGCGGATCGGCATGGCGGGGGTCCTCCGGTCGGCCTGGGGTCGGTGGGCTTGGTCGGTGTCGCGGGCGTGCGGTCGGGGCGCAGGGGTCAGTGGGCCGGTTTCAGCGGCAGCAGGGCACTGATGCGGAAGCCTCCTCCGGGGCGGGGGCCCGCGTCCAGGGTGCCGCCCACCATGCCGACGCGTTCCCGCATGCCGATCAGTCCGTGACCCCTGCCGTCGAGCCCGCCGTCCTCGTACAGCTCGTGCGGGGCGCCCTTGCCGTCGTCCTCCACCAGCAGTCCGAGGCCGTCGTCGAAGTACACCAGGCGCACGCTCGCGCCCGCGTTGGGGCCCCCGTGCTTGCGGGTGTTGGTGAGCGCCTCCTGGACGATGCGGTACGCCGTCAGCTCGACGCCGCTGGGCAGCGGGCGCGGAGTGCCCTCCACCTTGAAGTCGACGGGCAGGCCCGCACTCCGGCACTGCTCGACCAGCTCGTCGATCTGTTCGACATCGGGCTGCGGCACATACTCGCCGGCCTCCTTGTGCTCACCGGTGCGCAGTACGCCGAGCAGACGGCGCATCTCGGCGAGGGCCTGCCGGCCGGTTCCGGAGATCGTCTCCAGGGCCTTCTTGGCCTGATCGGGCGCGGCGTCGAGGACATAGGCCGCCCCGTCGGCCTGCACCACCATCACCGAGACGTTGTGGGCCACCACGTCGTGCAGCTCACGGGCGATACGGGCACGCTCGGCCGCCACCGCGACCTTCGCCTGCGCCTCGCGCTCCTTCTCCAGCCGGGCGGCGCGCTCCTCCAGCTCGGCGAGGTAGGCGCGACGGGTGCGCAGGGAGTCGCCGAGAACCCAGGCGAGAGCGAAGGGGACGGTCTGGAAGACCGCGACGGCGACGTTCCCGAGCGCGCTCGCGTGGGGGTCCGGCCAGCGGATCAGGGCCAGGGGGCCGGCGCACAGGCCCCCGATGAGGCCGGTCCGGGAGGCCCAGCGGGCGCCGTCCGCGGCGACCGTGTAGATGATCACCAGCATGGCGAAGTCGGCGATCATCGACTGCTGGTCCAGGACCAGCTGCGCCAGCCCCATCACCAGGGCCAGCAGCAGCATCTTCTCGGGCATGCGACGGCGCAGCGCGACGACCACGCTCAGGACGGCGGAGATCGCGAGGCCCGCGGGGATCGTTCCGTGGTAGTTCCGCGCCCCGACGAGGTTGGTCACGCTCACGCAGGACAGCCCGAACAGGACGACGGCCCAGAAGCTGTCGACCCCCGTGGGGTGCCTGCGGAGAAAGTCATAGAGGCGCTGCACGTAACCCAGCGTAGGGAAGTGCTGCGTGTGCGGGGGTCAACCGGAGGATCGATCCGGAGCGGACACGTGTACTCCGCAAGGTGGATACTCCGTGATCCCGTACGGCTAGGGCGTGCCGGGGGACGCCGGAGCCTGGGGGCGCCGGAGGCCGTGGGGAAGTCGGAGGCCGTGGGAAAGCCGGAGCCCCGGGGAAGCCGTGCGGCCTGCCCCCGCCTAGCCTGGGCCCGTGGCACGGCAGGTGGACGACGAGTGCGAGTGGCGGGGCTGGCGGGCGGCGGCCGAGGAGGCGCTGTACGGGGCACACGGGTTCTACCGGCGGCCCGAGGGACCCGCGGGACATTTCCGTACGTCGGTGCACGCCTCCCCGCTCTTCGCCCTCGCCGTCGCCCGGCTGCTGTGCGCCGTCGACGAGGCCCTGGGCAACCCGGCCGAGCTGGCGTTCGTGGACATGGCGGCCGGCCGGGGGGAACTGGCCGGCGGTGTCCTCGACGCGCTGCCCGCGGGTGTGGCCGCCCGTACGCGCGCGTACGCCGTCGAGATCGCCGGCCGTCCCGAGGGGCTCGATGCCCGGGTCGAGTGGCTCGGTGAGCCCCCGCAGGGCATCACGGGACTGCTGTTCGCGAACGAGTGGCTGGACAACGTGCCGGTCGAGGTCGCGGAGGCCGGCTCCGACGGCGTACCCCGCCTGGTCCTGGTGCGCCCGGACGGCGGTGAGCGCCTCGGGGAGCCCGTCGCCGGCGCGGAGGCGGAGTGGCTGGAGCGCTGGTGGCCGCTACCGGCCGAGGGCCGCCGCGCCGAGATCGGCCTGACCAGGGACATCGCCTGGGCCGCGGCCGTCGCCACCGTGGACCGCGGACTCGCCGTCGCCGTCGACTACGCCCACGGCGCGGAGGCCCGGCCGCCCTTCGGGACGCTCACCGGTTTCCGCGCGGGCCGGGAGGTCGCCCCGGTACCGGACGGCACCTGCGACATCACCGCGCATGTGGCGCTGGACGCGTGCGCCCTCCCTGGGGCGCGCCTGCTCACCCAGCGCGCCGCCCTGCGCACGCTCGGGGTCACCGGCGCACGCCCGCCGCTGGCGCTGGCGTCCACGGACCCCACGGCCTACGTACGCGCCCTCGCGCAGGCCGGGGCCGCCGCCGACCTGACCGCGCCCGGCGGCCTCGGCGACTTCGGCTGGCTGCTCCAGCCCGTGGGGATCGCGCGGGCCTCGCTCGGGGGACTACTTGTCGATGTCCCCGACCACGAAGAACAGTGACCCCAGGATCGCCACCATGTCCGCGACCAGCGTCCCCGGCAGCAGCTCGGTCAGCGCCTGGATGTTGTTGTACGAGGCCGAGCGCAGCTTGAGCCGGTACGGGGTCTTGTCGCCCTTGCTGACGAGGTAGTAACCGTTGATGCCGAGTGGGTTCTCGGTCCAGGCGTACGTATGGCCCTCGGGCGCCTTGAGCACCTTCGGCAGGCGCTGGTTGACCGGCCCGGGCGGCAGCTCGGCCAGCCGGTCCAGGCAGGCGTCGGCCAGATCGAGCGCGTTGTGCGTCTGGTCCAGGAGGCACTCGAAGCGCGCGAGGCAGTCGCCCTCCTGCCGGGTGACCACCTTCAGCGTGTCCTGGAGTTCCCCGTAGGCCAGGTACGGCTCGTCCCGGCGCAGGTCGAAGTCGACACCGGAGGCGCGCGCGATCGGGCCGCTCACGCCGTAGGCGTGCACCGTCCCGGGCGCGAGGACGCCCACACCCCTGGTGCGTCCCCGGAAGATCTCGTTGCCGAGCACCAGGTCGTCGAACCGGTCCATACGGGAGCGCACGTCCCGCACGGCGGTACGCGCGCGTGCCGTCCAGCCGGCCGGGAGGTCCTCCTTGAGTCCCCCGACCCGGTTGAACATGTAGTGCATGCGCCCGCCGGAGATCTCCTCCATGACGTTCTGGAGTTCCTCGCGCTCCTGGAAGGCGTAGAACACCGGCGTGATGCCGCCCAGCTCCAGCGGGTAGGAGCCGAGGAACATCAGATGGTTGAGGACCCGGTTCAGCTCGGCGAGGAGCGTGCGCATCCACACCGCCCGCTCGGGAACCTCCATGCCGAGCATCCGCTCCACGGCGAGCACCACGCCCAGCTCGTTCGAGAAGGCGGAGAGCCAGTCGTGGCGGTTGGCCAGCATGATGATCTGGCGGTAGTCGCGAGCCTCGAACAGCTTTTCCGCGCCGCGGTGCATATAGCCGATGACCGGCTCCGCGTGCCTGATCCGCTCGCCGTCCAGCACGAGCCTCAGCCGCAGCACGCCGTGCGTGGACGGGTGCTGTGGCCCGATGTTGAGCACCATGTCGGTGCTCTCCGCGGCACCGCCGATCCCGACCATGGTCTCCGTCGTAGGAGTCATGGACACAGTCTCTCTTACGTAGGCTTGCGGCATGGAAACGGGGAGTGCGGGGAGGGACGGCGAACCGGTCTGGAGAGGCCTGCCGCCGGGGCTGCTGCGGATGCGGCGATTGCTGCTTGTGGTGTGGCTGGGGCTGGCGGCCCTCGTCGGCGGGCTGCTCCTCGCTCTGCTCGCCGGGCCCGTGTGGGCCCTGTTCGCGTTGCTGCCGCTGGCCGCCCTGGGCTGGGGCTGGGTGCTGCTCGGCCGCAACTGGCGCTCCTGGCGGTACGCCGAGCGCGCCGACGACCTGCTGATCAGCCGGGGCGTGCTGTGGCGGGAGCAGACCGTGGTGCCGTACGGGCGGATGCAGCTCATCGAGGTCGCCTCCGGGCCCGTGGCACGCCGCTTCGGTCTGGCGAGCGTCCAGCTGCACACCGCGGCCGCGGCTACGGACGCCACCATTCCGGGCGTGGACCCGGCCGAGGCGGAACGGCTGCGGGACCGGCTGACCGAGCTGGGCGAGGCCCGATCGGCGGGGCTGTGAGCGCGCCCGAAGCCCCGCCCGCCATACCGGCGGGACACAAGGCCGCCGAGCGGCGGCTGCACCCGGTCACGCCCCTGCGGCGCGCCTGGGCGCCGTTCACCGTGATCGCCGGCTGGGCCGCGCACGACCCCGGCCAGGCCCAGCAGCAGCTGACGAGAGTGACCGCGAGCACACTCCTCGCGGTACTCGCGGCCCTTGTAGCGGCCGCTTCGCTGTACGGCTTCCTCAGCTGGCGGTTCACCTCGTTCGCGGTGACCGACACCGAACTGCGCATCCGGACGGGCCTGTTGTTCCGCCGCACCGCGCACATCCGCCTGGACCGGATCCAGGCCGTCGACGTCACCCAGCCGCTGCCGGCCCGGATCGCGGGCGTCGCCAAACTGAAGCTCGACGCCATAGGAACCGACGACAAGGACGAACTCGCCTATCTGGGCGAGAGCGAGGCCCGCGCCCTGCGCGCGGAACTTCTGGCGCGCGCGGCCGGTTTCGCGCCCGAGACGGCACACGAGGTCGGTGAGGCACCGATGCGGCGGCTGCTGCACGTGCCGCCGGGCATGCTCGCCATCTCCGTCCTGCTGATCGGCACCACCTGGGGTTCGCTGCTCGGCGCCCTCGTCGTACCGACGCTGGTGTGGTTCGGCACGCACAGCGTCTGGTCGGTGCTCGTGGCCGGGGTGCCGCTGGTGGGCGGGGCGGCCACGAGGAGCGCGGGACGGTTCGTCCGCGCTTACGACTGGACGGTCGGCGAGTCGCCGGACGGGCTCCGGATCGACCACGGGCTGCTCGACCGGGCGCACGAGACGGTGCCGCCGGGGCGGGTGCAGACCGTACGGATCGTGGAGCCGCTGCTGTGGCGGCGGCTCGGCTGGGTGCGGGTGGAGCTGGATGTGGCGGGCTCCTCCAACTCGGTGCTGGTTCCGGTCGCTCCCCGTGCGCTCGCCGAGTCCGTGATCGCACGGGTGCTGCCCGGGGTGACGGTCCCCGCGGCCCTGTCACGGCCGCCGCGCCGCGCGGGCTGGTGCCTGCCGCTGTGGTGGCGCGGCCACGGACTGGCCGTCACCGGCGCGGTCTTCGCCACGCGGCACGGCCTGCTGCGCCGGACGGTGTCCCTCGTCCCACATGCGAAGGTGCAGAGCGTACGGCTGACGCAGGGGCCGTGGGAGCGGTTCAGGAGGGTCGCCGACGTCCATGTGGACAACGGCGCCGGCAAGACGGTGCAGGCCCGGCTGCGGGACGCCGAGGAGGCGGCGGCACTGCTGTACGCGCAGGCGGACCGGTCGCGCACGGGGCGGCGGGACGCCCGGCCGGACCGGTGGATGGCCTCGTAGGGGACGGGTGCGCAACGCATGAGGGGCGGCGGCACCCGGTGTGCCTCCGCCCCTCACCCATGCCGTGCTCAGGATGCCGCGGTGCGCAGCCCCTGGACGTCGATCTGTTCCGTCTCGTCGTGGGCCGTCAGATCGATGATCTGGCCGACGCCACGCGCCTGCGGGTCCGCGGGCTTGAAGCCGGACTCGGCCTCCGCCTTGTGCATCGCGAGGGCCTCCTGGCCGACGACGTCCGCGAGGTCCTCGTTGTGCACGGACGCGAGAGCCTCCCCCGACTTGGTGCCGAAGAAGTCGAAACCGCCCTCCGCGGCCGGGCGGCGCGGCGGGGCCGCCGGTACGACGGCCACGGCGGTAGGCACGGTGAAGTGCCCGGTGCCGTGGGCCGGCCTGGTGGCGGCCGGCTGGGACTGCTGAGCGGTCGGGGCGGCCTCGTGCTCCCGCCCGGCGACCGCCTCGGAGTGCCCCTCGGCCTCGGCCTCCTCGCCGGAGCGTCCCCGTCCGGCGTCGGCCTCCGCGGAGCGCTCCTTCCTGCCGCCGCCCTTGCCGGGGCCACCGCCCTCCGGGGGAGTGTGCTTCGGGGAGGTCTTCGCCTGGGTCGCGACAAGCTCGGAAAGCGCGGACGGCACGGGAGTCATGGGCGGCGCGGAAGGCGCGGGCCGCTCGCCGGCGTCCGTGGCCCGTTCCGCGTCGGCGGACCCGTCGCTGTCGCCTTCCTCGGCGGAGTCGGTCGCCTCCGCGGATTCGGCGGCCGTCTCGCTGCCGTCCGCGGCGGCCGTCTCGCCGCCGTCCTCCGCGGCCGCCTGCGCCGTGTCGCCGTCCTGCGCCGCATCACCGTCCCGCGCTACATCGCCGTTCTGCGCCGGTACGGCAGTCGCTTCCTCGGTGTCGCCCTTCGCCGCGGCGTCCTGGGATGCCGGGTCGGCTTCGTCCTTGACCAGTCGCGCCATCGCCGAGCCGGCCTTCAGGAAGAGCGCGGATCCGGCCGGAGAGAACACCCCGGGAGCCGTCGCCTCGGACGTGGTGTCCGGCGTCCCCATGTCCTCCGGCGTCCCCTGGTCCAGGTCCTCCGGCGTCCCCTGGTCCAGGTCCTCCGGCGTCCCTTGGTCCCCCGGCGTCTCCTGATCGTCCGGCGCACCGGACCCGGCGGCCGGCAGCGCCCGCGCCGGGACCGCCGACTCTATGGCGAGCAGACGGCGGCCCTCCAGGGCGGTCGCGCGCTCCGTCTCCGCCGTGGCGTACCGCCGCAGCAGGGCCGCGTGCTCGTTGCGCAGCTTCGCCAGTTCCGTGCGCTTGGCGCGCAGGTTCTGTTCCAGCTTCGTGCGCAGCTCGCGCGACTCCTCCAGATCGGTCTCCAGCTCGGCGACCCGCTCCTCGTGGCGCCACTCGTCGCTCGCCCGCGCGCGCGTGAGGTCCGCGACGTGTTTGCCCGCGGCCACGTCCCAGCGGCGCATGACCACCGCGCCCAGGATCGTCGTCAACGCGGCACCCGCGGCCAGCCCGCGGAGCACCAGTGGCTCCGTGAACAGCCAGGGCCCCACGGCGCAGACGACCGAGACGCCGGCGATCACCGAAGAGGGCAGCAGCCTGTGCAAGGGCGGAGAATGGCGGTGACGTCCACGTGGCATGGCCAGAAACTTACCGCGCGTAGGCGAATGATGGAGCCCCGCACGGTAAAAACACGGCCACTCCGGCACCTTCACACGGCCCGGGGTGCAGCGGAAACGGAAGAGACGCCTCCCAAAACCCCGCGCATTCCCTTCCGCCGCGCTTGCGGCACAGGAACCGGGGGCCGACGGCGCCCCTCCCGTCGGCCCCTTGCCGCAGGCCGCACGGCGCCTGTGGCAGCCGCCACCCTCCATTCAAGATCATTTCTCCGGGTGGGATCACGGCCTTCCGGCCCGGCCCCCCGGCCCGAAAACGACATGAGGACATACCCCCCGGTGAATTCCGTACCGTCCAGGGGCGACACCGGTGTGCATTCGTCCGCTCAGCGGTCCGTGAGCCGGCCGCTGATCCACTGGAGTGCCGCCGGGATCTCCCTTCGCCACGTGTTGAAGTTGTGGCCCCCGCTGTCGAGGATGATCGACGAGATCCGGGTCGGTTTCCTGGCCTGCACCTGCTGTATGAACTTGAGCGTGGACCGGTAGTTGCCCTCGCCCTGCCTGCTGCTGCTGACCAGCAGTGAAGTGTCCGGGGCCGGCAGGTGCTTGAGGCACCACCACAGGTCGGCGCGGTTGCGCAGGTTCTTGTCGCCGTGGAAGAGGTCGCCCGTGGTCGGGTCGATCGGCGCCTTGTAGTACGGCGACAGTCCCACCCCGGCGGCGTACACCTCCGGATGGTGCATCGCCAGCTTCAACGCGCAGTAGCCGCCCGTCGAATCGCCTATGACTCCCCAGCTGCCCGGTCCCCTGCCCACCCGGTAGTGCGCCCCGACCGCCTCGGGAAGGTCCTTCGCGAAGAACGTCTCGGTCTGCGGGCCGCCCGGAATGTCCACGCACTCCGTGTCCCGCGGCGGCGCCACGGTCGGCCGCAGCATCACCAGGATCATCGGCTGCATCGTGCCGTTCTTGGCCAGTCGGTGCGCCGTCTGCGGGTAGTGCAGCCCCTTGATGAGCGCCTCGGCGGTCCCCGGGTATCCGGTGAGGACGACGGCCGCGGGGAACCTCCGCGTGCGGTACTGCGGCTGGAAGTACTCCGGCGGCAGATACACGTACGCGGGCGAGGCGACACGGGTGGTGGGCCCCGCGATGTCGACCTTCTGGATCTGACCGCCGATCTGGGGCTGCGCACCATCTTGCACATTCACCTGGCGGGTGCCGACCACCTGGAGAGGGCCCCCGCTCGAACCCCCCGTACCGTGGTTGACGACCACACCCTGTGTGCTCTCCTGGCCGAACAGGTCGGCCCAACTGGCATAGAACCCGAAGGCCTGGTTGGTGGCGAGCCCGATCGACGCGAAGACCGCGAGCTGGGTGGCGAACAGCAGGCCGACCCGTCCGCCGACGGCCCGCCAGGTGCGCCGCGCCAGCCGTGGCCAGTGCCAGACCGTGCCGACGAACAGCAGCACGGCCAGCATGACCGCCAGCACCAGCACTTTGTTGCTCGTGAGACCCATGGGCTCTTTTCCTGCCTGCGCTTTCCGACCCACGGGGAGCCCCCGCGCTTTCGCGAGGGCTTGCCCCGGACTTTCCTTCGCCTTTGAACCGGCTTTGTGATGGGGAGTGAACCTCTCTCCCCTCGACACCGTCCTAGAGGGCGCAATGTCGCCGGATGCACCAATAGGCACCGGGCACAAGGTCTCTCGCAGAACTACGGGATGCGATGTCTGTCAGGATAGATGGGGAAAAGTCGGGCGAGGTTCCGGGGCAGTCCCACGGAGTTCGCCGCATAGTGCGCGGCCCGCGCCCGGAGGCCGTTCCTTCGCTGGTGGCCGGCGCCTGCACGTTCGTGGGAGTCCTGGACATCGCCGCAGGAGTCTTCCCGCGCTTCCGGCACAGCCGGATGCACCGCCTCGTCGAGGTCCTGCCCGGCGCTTTCGGCCCGTTCGCGGCCGCCCTGTCGCTGAGCGCCGGTGTCCTCCTGCTGCTCCTCGCGCACGGGCTGCGGCGGCGCAAGCGCAGGGCATGGCGAGCGGCCGTGATCCTCCTGCCGGCGGGCGCCGTTGCGCAGTTCGTCTACCGCCACTCCGTCATCGGCGTCCTTCTGTCGGCTGCGCTGCTGCTTCCGCTGCTGCGCCACCGCGACGAGTTCGCGGCCCTGCCCGATCCGCGCAGCCGCTGGCGGGCGCTCGCCAACTTCGTGCTCATGGGCGCCGGTTCCCTGGGCCTCGGCCTGGTCATCGTCAGCGTCCACACGAACCGTATGGTCGGCGACCCCAGCGTGTCCGACCGCATCGAGCACGTCCTGTACGGCCTGTTCGGCTTCGAGGGCCCGGTCGACTACACCGGCGACACCTCATGGACGGTGGGCTTCTCCCTCGGCGCGCTCGGCCTGCTGACCGCGGTCACCACGATCTACCTCGCCTTCCGCCCCGAACACCCCGCCGCCCGGCTCACCGAGGAGGACGAGGCCCGGCTGCGTGCCCTGCTGGAGAGGCACGGCACCCGCGACTCGCTCGGCCACTTCGCGCTCCGCCGCGACAAGGCGGTCGTCTTCTCGCCGAGCGGAAAGGCCGCGGTCACCTACCGCGTGGTCTCGGGCGTGATGCTGGCCAGCGGTGACCCGATCGGCGACGTGGAGGCATGGCCCGGCGCCATCGAGCGGTTCATGGACGAGGCCAAGGCCCATTCCTGGACCCCCGCGGTCATGGGCTGCTCGGAGACGGGCGGCGAGGTCTGGACCCGCGAAACCGGCCTGGACGCCCTCGAGTTGGGTGACGAGGCGGTGGTGGACGTCAAGGATTTCTCGCTCACCGGGCGTGCGATGCGCAACGTGCGCCAGATGGTGAAGCGCATCGAGCGGGCGGGCTACGAAACCCGGGTGCGGCGCATCCGTGACCTGAGCGAGGGCGAGCTGGAGCGGATACGGCGCGCGGCCGAGGACTGGCGGGGCACGGACACCGAGCGCGGCTTCTCGATGGCCCTGGGCCGCATCGGCGATCCCTCCGACGGAGACTGCCTGATCGCCACGGCCCACAAACCGGACGCCGCGCAGGGCCCGTACGGCGACCTGAAGGCGATCCTGCACTTCGTCCCGTGGGGCTCGGACGGCGTCTCGCTGGATCTGATGCGCCGCGACCGCTCGGCCGACCCGGGCATGAACGAACTGCTGATCGTGGCCGCCCTCCAGGCCGCCCCGAGGCTCGGGATCGCGCGCGTCTCCCTGAACTTCGCGATGTTCCGCTCGGCGCTGGCCCGCGGCGAGAAGATCGGCGCGGGACCGGTGCTGCGGGCGTGGCGGGGACTGCTGGTCTTCCTCTCCCGCTGGTTCCAGATCGAGTCCCTGTACAAGTTCAACGCGAAGTTCCAGCCGCGCTGGGAGCCGCGCTTCGTGGTGTACGCGTCCTCCCGCGACCTGCCGCGCATCGGTCTGGCCGCGATGCAGGCGGAGGGGTTCGTGAACCTGGCGCTGCCCCGCTTGCTGCGCCGCTCGGCTCCGGTCCGGCGGCCGTGCGCCCACACGGTGGCGGAGCGCGGGGTCCGGGCCGCCTGAGCCGGGCCCGAGCCCGTCGGACGAGGACCGGCCCGCCGGCCCCGGCAACACGCCGGGCGAGGGTTCCCGGCCCGCCCAGCCCGCGAACCCTCGCCCGGCCCACCCACCCCATCGGGCCGTTCCGCAGGTACCCCGTCTGCCCCACCACACACATGGGGCCGTCGTGCCCCCGCGAGCCGGAGGCGGAGCCATGGGGGGCCTACGCTGAACGTATGAGCACGAAGACCGGGCGGGGCCACGTGGCAGGCCTTCCGACATGGGACCGCTGCGCGGTCATGGGCGTCGTCAACGTCACCCCCGACTCCTTCTCCGACGGCGGCCGCTGGTTCGACACCACCACCGCCGTCAAGCACGGCCTCGACCTGGTGGCGCAGGGCGCCGACCTCGTCGACGTCGGCGGCGAGTCCACCCGCCCCGGAGCCACCCGTGTCGACGAGACCGAGGAGCTGAGGCGGGTCATCCCCGTCGTGCGCGGTCTCGCCTCCGAGGGCGTCGCGGTCTCCGTCGACACCATGCGCGCCTCGGTCGCCGAACAGGCCCTCGCCGCCGGCGCCGCCCTCGTGAACGACGTCAGCGGCGGCCTCGCCGATCCCGCGATGATCCCCGTCGTCGCGGCCTCCGGTGCCCCCTTCGTGGTCATGCACTGGCGCGGCTTCCTCGAGGGCGGCAACGTCAAGGGCGTCTACGAGGACGTCGTCACCGAAGTCTTCGACGAGCTCCACGCGCGCGTTCAGGCCGTTCTCGAGGGCGGCGTCGCCCCCGACCGGATCGTCGTCGACCCCGGCCTCGGCTTCTCCAAGCAGGCGGAGCACGACCTGGCTCTGCTCGCCCACCTCGACCGGCTGCACGCTCTGGGCCATCCCCTGCTGGTCGCCGCCTCCCGCAAGCGCTTCCTGGGCCGCGTCCTGGCCGGGCCCGAGGGCGAGCCCCCGCCCGCCCGCGAGCGCGACGCCGCCACGGCGGCCGTCTCCGCACTCGCCGCCCAGGCCGGCGCCTGGGCGGTACGCGTGCACGAGGTCCGTGCGACAGCGGACGCGGTACGCGTCGCACGCGCCGTCGAGGCGGCTCGCGCTGCCGGCCCCGCGCCGGGCACCCCGACCCGCGGCGCGCACCCCGGCCCTGGCCCCGGAACCGCCGAAGGAGCCCGGTGAGCACCGCCCACACCGATGTCGAACAGGTCGAGCGGGCCAACACCGCCTTCTACGAGGCGATGGAACGGGGTGATTTCGAGGAGCTGTCGTCGCTCTGGCTGACGCCCGCCGACCTGGGCATCGACGAGGAGTACCACGACCCGGCGGACGCCGGGGTGATCTCCTGCGTCCACCCCGGCTGGCCCGTCCTGACCGGCCGCGGCGAGGTCCTGCGGTCGTACGCCCTGATCATGGCGAACACCGACTACATCCAGTTCTTCCTCACGGACGTGCACGTCTCGGTGACCGGCGACACCGCCCTGGTGACCTGCACCGAGAACATCCTCAGCGGCGGACCGGCCCCGGATGAGGGCGAGGAGCTGGGCCCGCTCGTCGGCCAGTTGGTGGTCGCCTCGAACCTCTTCCGCCGCACCCCCGACGGCTGGAAGCTCTGGTCCCACCACGCCTCCCCCGTCCTGACCGAGTCCGCCGACGAAGAAGAGGACGACTCACCGGCGTGAGGGGGTGGCAGAGCCCGCAGGAATGGGTAGGCGGCCGGTGAGTGGCGGGAATCACCTACTCTCGGGTAGGACGCGGCTACCGCCCCGTAAGCCACCTTGTTCCCCAGGGGAAAGGCCCGACGTAGACCCCGGCGACGGCCCCGAAGGGCCCTCGGGGGAGGCAACGCTGTCAGTGCCCGCAGGTAGATTCGTTCGCGGCGGGTGTACCGACCACACTCGGTGCACACCTGTCGCCACCGACGATTGCAGGAGTGATTCGCGTGGATCGTGTCGCGCTGCGCGGCCTCAAAGCCCGCGGGCACCACGGCGTGTTCCCCAGGGAGCGCGAGGAGGGGCAGACCTTCATCGTGGACCTCGTCCTGGGTCTGGACACCCGGCCGGCCGCGGCCGACGACGACCTGTCGAAGACCGTCCACTACGGCATCGTCGCCGAAGAGGTCGTGGCCCTGATCCAAGGAGAACCCGTCGACCTCATCGAGACGCTCGCCGAGCGCATCGCCCTGTGCTGCCTCAAGCACGCCCCGGTCCGCGAGGTCGAGGTCTGTGTACACAAACCGGACGCGCCGATCACCGTCCCCTTCGACGACGTGACCGTCACCATCACCCGGAGCCGAGTATGAGCGCCTTCTTCGCCGGGGGTCAGAGCGACCCGACCGTACAGCCGGTGCCCGCCTCCGTGGTGGAGCGGGTGGACGCCGCCGACACGACCCTGCAGAACCCGAAACGGGCCGTGATCTCCCTCGGCTCCAACCTGGGCAACCGCCTGGAGACGCTTCAGGGCGCCATCGACGCCCTGGAGGACACCCCGGGTGTCCGCGTCAAGGGTGTCTCGCCGGTGTACGAGACGGAGCCGTGGGGCGTGGCCCCGGGCAGTCAGCCGGCGTACTTCAATGCGGTGGTCGTGGTGAAGACCACCCTGCCTCCCTCCTCGCTCCTGGAGCGGGCCCACGCCGTGGAGGAGGCCTTCCACCGGGTGCGGGACGAGCGCTGGGGCGCGCGCACCCTGGATGTGGACATCATCACGTACGCGGAAGTCGTCTCCGACGACCCGGTGCTGACCCTCCCCCACCCGCGCGCCCACGAACGGGCCTTCGTCCTCGCGCCCTGGCACGACCTGGACCCGGCGGCCCAGCTCCCCGCCCGCGGGCCGGTGGCGGACCTGCTCGCCGCCGTCACCCGCGAAGGTGTCACACCCCGCCCCGACCTGGAACTCCGGCTGCCTGAATAGTCGTTAAGGTCTACCGGACCGGGACACTCCCGGCTCCACGACCGTGTACGGGCGACCGACGGCTGACGAAGGGGCATCGTGAAAGAGCTGCGCATCAGGACGCTGGCAGCGGTGTTCGTGGTGGCCGGAGTACTGTCCTGGGCGGCCGCCCGCCTGTGGAACGCGGTGGACACCCTCCCCCGGGTCCCCTTGGCCGCGCCCATCGTCCTCGCCCTGATCGCCGTGGTCCTGCTGGCCACGGCGCTCTCCCTCCGCGCCCGGCTCAAGGCCCAGCGGGAGCGCCGCCCGGGCGCGAAGGGCGTCGACCCGCTGATGGCGGCCCGCGCGGTCGTCTTCGGCCAGGCGAGCGCCCTGGTCGCGGCCCTGGTCGCCGGCATGTACGGAGGCGCGGGCGTCTTCCTGCTGGAGTCCCTGGACATCCCCGCGGTGCGCGACCAGGCCATCTACGCCGGCTTCTCGGTCCTCGCGGGCATCGCCGTCATAGCGGCCGCCTTCTTCCTGGAACGCGTCTGCCGCCTCCCGGAGGACGACGAACACAACGGCAACGCGACACCGGTGGCCTGACTTCCTGAAGCCGCGCCGCGGTACGCGCTGCCTCAGCGCGCCATGATGAGGCTCATGGCCTCATTGCGCGTGGCCGCGTCCCGCAGCTGGCCGCGCACCGCCGAGGTGATCGTCTTCGCGCCGGGCTTGCGGATGCCGCGCATCGACATGCACATGTGCTCGCACTCGATCACTACGATCACACCGCGCGGCTCGAGGATCTCCATGAGGGAGTCGGCGACCTGCGTCGTCAGCCGCTCCTGCACCTGCGGCCGGCGCGCGAAGACGTCCACGAGCCGGGCCAGCTTCGACAGGCCCGTGATCTTGCCGCTCGTCGACGGGATGTAGCCGACGTGCGCGACCCCGCGGAACGGCACGAGATGGTGCTCACAGGTCGAGAACACCTCGATGTCCTTCACCAGCACCATCTCGTCATGGCCCAGGTCGAAGGTCGTCGTCAGAACGTCCTCGGGTTTCTGCCACAGGCCCCCGAATATCTCCCGGTACGCCCGGGCCACCCGCCCCGGAGTCTCGCGCAGACCTTCCCGGTCCGGGTCCTCTCCGACCGCGATGAGCAGCTCCCGTACGGCATTCTCCGCACGCTTCTCGTCGAACTCGCCGATCGTGCCCTCGCCGTCCAGCGTCACCGGGTCGGTCATCTGGTGCCTCGTTCCTGCGCCTGCGACGCGCACGGATCGCGCGTCTGAAGTGCGGCCTCCAAAACGCCGCGCCCCCCAGGCTAAAACCCTGGGGGGCGCGGCAGAAATTCCGGGCCTTGCGGGGCCCTGGGAAGAGCGGTGACTCAGCTCTCCCGGCGGTCCTCCGGAGCCGCCTCCGCGGGGAGGGACTCGGTCGCGTTCGCGATCGCCGGGGTCGCGCCGTTCGTCCCGTTCGTCAGGGCCAGCTCCTTGGGGGAGAGCACCGGCGGGCGGGTGGACGGCGTGCGGCGCGAGGAGCCGGTCCAGGCGGGCCGCGGCGGGCGCTTGACGATCGGGGCGAAGATCTCGGCGATCTCCTCCTTGCCCAGCGTCTCCTTCTCGAGCAGCGCGAGCACCAGGTTGTCCAGGACGTCCCGGTTCTCGACCAGGATCTCCCAGGCCTCGTTGTGAGCGTTCTCGATGAGCTTCTTGACTTCCTCGTCCACCAGCGCGGCGACCTCTTCCGAGTAGTCGCGCTGGTGAGCCATCTCACGTCCGAGGAACGGCTCGGTGTTGTCGCCGCCGAACTTGATCGCGCCGAGGCGCTCGGTCATGCCGTACTGCGTGACCATCGCGCGAGCCGTGGCCGTGGCCTTCTCGATGTCGTTCGCGGCACCCGTGGTCGGGTCGTGGAAGACGAGCTCCTCGGCCGCGCGGCCGCCCAGCATGTAGGCCAGCTGGTCCAGCATCTCGTTGCGGGTCGTGGAGTACTTGTCCTCGTCCGGGAGCACCATCGTGTAGCCCAGCGCGCGGCCGCGGGACAGGATCGTGATCTTGTGGACCGGGTCGGAGTTCGGCGAGGCCGCCGCGACCAGGGCGTGGCCGCCCTCGTGGTACGCGGTGATCTTCTTCTCCTTGTCCGACATGATCCGGGTCCGCTTCTGCGGTCCCGCGACCACGCGGTCGATCGCCTCGTCCAGCATCTGGTTGTCGATCAGCTTGCGGTCGCTGCGGGCCGTGAGCAGGGCCGCCTCGTTCAGCACGTTCGACAGGTCGGCACCGGTGAAGCCGGGGGTGCGGCGGGCGACGGCCGACAGATCGACGTCCGGAGCGACCGGCTTGCCCTTCTGGTGGACCTTGAGGATCTCCAGACGGCCCTGCATGTCCGGGCGGTCGACCGCGATCTGGCGGTCGAAGCGGCCGGGCCGCAGGAGGGCCGGGTCGAGGATGTCCGGGCGGTTCGTGGCGGCGATAAGGATCACGCCGCCCTTCACGTCGAAGCCGTCCATCTCGACGAGCAGCTGGTTCAGGGTCTGCTCGCGCTCGTCGTGACCGCCGCCGAGACCGGCGCCGCGGTGGCGGCCGACCGCGTCGATCTCGTCGACGAAGACGATCGCCGGGGCGTTCGCCTTGGCCTGCTCGAACAGGTCACGGACCCGGGAGGCACCGACACCGACGAACATCTCGACGAAGTCGGAACCGGAGATCGAGTAGAAGGGGACGCCCGCCTCGCCGGCGACGGCACGCGCCAGCAGCGTCTTGCCCGTACCGGGGGGCCCGTAGAGGAGCACACCCTTGGGGATCTTGGCGCCCACGGCCTGGAACTTGGCCGGCTCCTGGAGGAACTCCTTGATCTCCTGGAGTTCCTCGACGGCCTCGTCCGCGCCCGCGACGTCCGCGAAGGTCGTCTTCGGGGTGTCCTTGGTGATGAGCTTCGCCTTGGACTTCCCGAAGTTCATCACCCGGGAGCCGCCGCCCTGCATCTGGTTCATCAGGAACAGGAAGACGACCACGATGAGGACGAAGGGCAGAAGCGAGAGCAGGATCCCGACGAACGGGTTCTGCTTGGACGGCGAGACCGTGTAGCCGTCCGGGATCTGCTTGGTCTGGAACTTGTCCTGCAGGGTGTTGGCCAGGGTCACGCCCTGGTTGCCGATGTAGCTCGCCTGGATCTTGGAGCTGCCCTCGACCTTGACGCCGTCCTTGAGCGAGACCTTGATGATCTGCTCGTCGCCGGTGGTCAGCTTGGCCTGCTGGACCTTGTTTTCATTGATCGCCGCAACGACCTGGCCGGTGTCCACCGTCTTGTAGCCGCCGGAAGAGCCGACGACCTGCATCAAAACGACCACGGCAAGGACGGCCAGCACGATCCACATGACCGGCCCACGGAAGTATCGCTTCACGTCCATCCATACGGAGCGGTGCCGCCCCGTCCCTCCTGCCATAGTGAGTTTGATAAAGACAGTTCTTCTGACGGTACCCCAGGATTGTCACCCGCAGCCGCGGGGACCGCTGGCAATACCGTCCATGCATGCTCCAACGGCGCGAGACCCGCTGGGGTTCCCGAACGTCCTGAAACAGCCCGGACCTCGGGTTCGGCCGCCGTCGCCGGCGGCCGGACCGCTGAGGCTCAGCCGCCGTAGACGTGGGGGGCGAGCGTACCGACGAACGGCAAGTTGCGGTACTTCTCCGCGTAGTCGAGGCCGTAGCCCACGACGAACTCGTTCGGGATGTCGAAGCCGACCCACTCGACGTCGATCGCGACCTTGGCCGCCTCCGGCTTGCGCAGCAGCGTGCACACCTTCAGGGAGGCGGGCTCGCGGGAGCCGAGGTTGGAGATCAGCCAGGACAGCGTCAGGCCGGAGTCGATGATGTCCTCGACGATCAGGACGTGCTTGCCCTTGATGTCGGTGTCGAGGTCCTTGAGGATCCGCACGACGCCGGAGGACTGGGTGCCCGCGCCGTAGGAGGACACGGCCATCCAGTCCATGGTGACGGGGGTGGACAGGGCCCGGGCGAGGTCGGCCATGACCATCACCGCACCCTTGAGGACACCGACGATCAGCAGGTCCTTGCCCGCGTACTCCGCGTCGATCTTCGCGGCCAGCTCGGCCAGCTTCGCGTCGATCTCTTCTTTGGTGATGAGCACCTGCTTGAGGTCGGCACCCATGTCTTTCGCGTCCACCCGCATCACTTTCGGTCGTCCCGCCGCTTTGACTGCCGCTCGCCTTCGGGGCGCCTGTGCCGCTGCGGACGGTCACCCGTCCGCGGACACCCGCGCGGGGTAGCCGCAACGACTACAGCCCTCGCGGCCGGTGTCCCTGTCCCTCGCGACAGCGGCACGCCCTTCGGCTCGCTCGCGCAGCTGACCGGTCCCTCCGGAAGGGGTGACCGGGCGCCTCCCGAAGGGGGCGCGTTTCAGCCTTGCCGAATCACCAGTCTGCCACCCTGACGCTGGGCGACGACTTTGCCCGGAAGATTGATGGCTCCCTGGCCGCGCCAGCCGGTGATCAGACGGTCCACTTCCTCGATGTGGCGGGCGAAGAGAGAACCGGCCGGAGCGCCCGCCTCGATGGCGGCGCGCCGCAGGATCCTGCGGCGCACGGCGGGGGGCAGGGCGTAGAGCTTCGCGCACTCCAGGAGGCCGCGGGCGTCGCGGACGGAGGTCTCGGCCTGGCCAGCCCAGGCGTCGAGGGCGTCGGCGTCGTCGCGGGAGAGCTGGGCCGTGCGGGCGAGGGCTTCGACGACGCCCTTGCCGAGCGCCTTCTCCAGGGCGGGCAGACCCTCGTGGCGGAGCCGGGAGCGGGTGTACGCGGGGTCGGCGTTGTGGGGGTCGTCCCAGACGGGCAGCGACTGGACCATGCAGGCCTTGCGGGCCGTCTGCCGGTCGATGTGGAGGAAGGGGCGGCGATAGCGGCCGCCGGCCCCCGAGACCGCGGCCATGCCCGACAGGGAGCGGATGCCGGAGCCGCGGGCGAGGCCGAGCAGGACGGTTTCGGCCTGGTCGTCGCGGGTGTGCCCGAGGAGGACCGCGGTGGCGCCGTAGCGCTCGGCGGCGGCGTCCAGGGCTGCGTAGCGCGCGTCACGGGCGGCGGCTTCGGGGCCTCCGGCGCGGCCGACGCTCACCGCGACGGAGGCGACCGGATCGAGACCCAATTCACTCAGGCGTTCGACGACCTCGTCGGCACGCTGATCGGAGCCGGTCTGGAGGCCGTGGTCGATCGTGATGCCGCCGGCCCGGATGCCGAGCTTGGGGGCCTCGAAGGCGAGCGCGGAGGCGAGCGCCATAGAGTCGGCGCCGCCCGAGCATGCGACGAACACGAGCGGCGGGGAGAGACGCTCGTGGGAGGGGAAGTCGCTGTTCGGTTCGGTGGTCTGCTCGGTGAGGATGTCGTGGAGGACGCGGCGAACCGCCAGGCGTATCGCCGCGACCGCAGGATGGGGACCCATGTCCGGTTCCCTTCATGAAGTTGTCGGGGGGTGAGCCCGAATGCTGGTCACTCAGAGTGTGTAGATGGTGACAGAAACGGGCCGTTCCCCGAGCATTGCACGCCTACCCATGGCTCACGGTCCCTCGGACGAGTGATTGGCGGGGCGTTCACCTGCCGACGGCCGGATTCGTGTCACACCGCTCACTGGGGGCTCACGACCCCGCCCTCCGGTGCACCCGTGCGATCCAGTCCGCCGGTTTGGCGATCTCCGCCTTGGTGGGGAGCGTGTTGGGGGAGGTCCACACCCGGTTGAAGCCCTCCATGCCGACCTGCTCGACGACCGCCCGCACGAAGCGCTCGCCGTCACGGTATTGCCTGAGCTTGGCGTCCAGGCCGAGCAGCTTGCGCAGGGCGAGGTCGAGACGGGAGGCGCCCCGGGCGCGGCGCTGCTGGAACTTCTCCCGGATCTCGGAGACGGACGGGACGACAGCCGGGCCCACGCCGTCCATCACGAAGTCCGCGTGACCCTCCAGGAGGGACATCACCGCGGTCAGCCGACCGAGGATCTCCCGCTGGGCGGGCGTCTGGACGAGTTCCACGAACGAGTGACCGTCGTCGCCCTCCTCGCCCTCCGCGCGGCCTCCGGCGAGTGACTGGACCGCCTCCCTGACGCGCTCCAGGACCGTCATGGGATCGAGTTCCGTCTCCGCCAGGAAGGACTGGATTTCGCCCTCGAGGTGATCCCGCAGCCAGGGCACCGCGGTGAACTGCGTGCGGTGGGTCTCCTCGTGCAGACACACCCACAGGCGGAAGTCGTGGGGCTGGACGTCCAGTTCCCGCTCCACGTGCACGATGTTCGGCGCGACCAGCAGGAGACGGCCGCCGCCGTTCTCGCCCGCGGGCAGTTCGCGGGTGGCCGGGGCGAAGGTCTCGTACTGGCCGAGGACCCGGGAGGACAGGAACGACAGCAGCATGCCCAGCTCCACGCCGGTGACCTTGCCGCCGACGGCGCCGAGGACGACCCCGCCGGGGGTGCTCCCGCGCCGCTGCTCCATCTTGCCGAGGAGGGGTTTGAGGATCTCCCGGAATCCGGCGACGTTCGCCCGCACCCAGCCGGGCCGGTCGACGACGAGGACGGGGGTGTCGTGCACGCCCTCTTCGCCCATACGAGTAAAGCCCCGGACATGTTCCTCCGAGGCCTTCGCGTGCCGGCGCAGCTCCGCGACGATGGCGCGGGCCTCGTCGCGGCTCACCTCGGGGCCCGGCCGCACGAGCCGGGTCGCGGTCGCCACCGCGAGATTCCAGTCCACCATCCCAGGAGATCCGGCACCACCGATGCTCGTCATGCGTCAACGGTACGTGAGCTCCGCCGCTCGGGGCAGGGCAGCGCGGTGCCCCGCCGTGCGCTACCGGCAGCCGCAGCCCGCCAGGACCGCCGCCGTGCGGTCCAGGGCGGCCCGGGCGGTCGTCTGGTCCATCGAGCCGTCCGTCAGGAAGGCGAAGGCCAGCAGCCGGCCGTCCGCGTCGACCACCGTCCCGGCGAGGGTGTTGACGCCGGTCAGCGAGCCCGTCTTGGCGCGCACCAGGCCGATGCCCGAGCGTTCGGCCGCGTCCTCGTAGCGGTCGCTGAGGGTGCCCGTGAAGCCGGCCACCGGCAGCCCCGTGAGGACAGGGCGGAGTTCGGGGTGGGACGGGGAGCCGGCGGCGGCCAGCAGGGCTGTCAGCAGGTTGGCGCTGAGCCTGTCGTCGCGGTTCAGCCCGCTGCCGTCGTGGAACCGTGCGCCGGCGAGCGGGAGTCCGAGCCTCTTCAGCTGGGCGCCGATCGCGGCCGCGCCCCCGTCGAAGCTCGGCCGGCCGCCGGTGGCCAGGGCGGTCTGGCGGGCGAGGGCCTCGGCGATGTCGTTGTCGCTGTTGGTGAGCATCCGCTCGACCACCGCGGACAGCGGCGGTGACTGGACGGAGGCGAGGGTCTCGGCGTGCGGTGTGGCCTTGGTCGCGGGGGCGTCGGGGGCCGAGGTCTTGATGCCACGGTCGCTCAGCAGTCCGCCGAACGTGCGGGCCGCGTCCGCCGCCGGGTCCGTGCTGCGGTCCGCCGGCCCGCTGGTGGAGTCGTCCCCGCGACCCTCGTCGGCCATCAGCGCGGTGACCGGGGCGAGGTTGGGGTTGACCCCGATCGGGTGCAGCGGGTCGCCCGTGAACAGGGAGGCGTCGTACGCGAGCGTCACCGAGGTCAGACGGCGCTTCTTCAGGGCGGCGGCGGTGCTGTCGGCGAGCGTGCGCAGGCTCGCCCAGCCGTCGGCCCGTGCGTGGGCCGTCAGCGTGGGGTCGCCCCCTCCGACCAGGACGAGCCTGCCGGTGCCGGGCTCGAGCACCGTGCGGGTGGTGAAACGGTGGTCGGTGCCGACCGCGGAGAGCACGGCCACAGCGGTGGCGATCTTGGTGGTGGAGGCGGGGGTCAGCGCGTCGTCCGCGCTCTTGCCGTACAGGCGCCTGCCGGTCGCGACGTCGACGACGGAGGCGGTGCGCCGGGAACCGAGGGAGGCGTCCTCGAGGAGCTTGTCGAGGGTGGCGGCCAGGGTCCGTACCACCGGCGCCGACTTGGTCGTCGTGACGCCGCCGACACCCGCCAGCACGGGCGCGGCGCTCGGCGCGGGCGCCGGTGCTTCCGCCGCCGCGCCGGCGCCACGCCCGTGATCTGTGCCACCCTCCTGGCCCCACGCTGCGGCCCGGTCACGCTCGGCCGTACGCTGACCGGAGGAGTCCCAGGGACCGGCGGCGGTCGCGGCCCCTGCCGCGAGCGCCAGGCCCAAGACGGCGGCCACGGCCGCCAGCTGCGGGGTGGTGAGCCCCCCGGCGCGCGGGCGCGCGAGCTGCGCGACCCGTGTGACGTGCGGCTTCACCGCTCCGGTGAGCCCTGCCACGCGTGGTCTCACGGCCTCGGCGACCCGCCGCGCGCGGGATCGTACGGCCGGGGCCATACGAGCAAGGCGCGGCTTCACGGCCTGCGCAACCCGCGCCAGACGCGGTCTCGCGGCCCGCCAGGCCCTCAGCTCCGGCACGACCACCAGCCCCTTTCGCGATCACACACCTGCGTGAGGGACACTTAACCACCAGAACTATGTGCTGATCATGGAGGAGCCACCGGTGGAGTTCGACGTCACGATCGAGATCCCGAAGGGTTCGCGGAACAAGTACGAGGTGGACCACGAGACCGGTCGTATTCGCCTGGACCGTCGACTTTTCACCTCGACCAGCTACCCGGCCGACTACGGCTTCGTCGAGAACACCCTCGGCGAGGACGGCGACCCGCTGGACGCGCTGGTCATCCTTGAGGAGCCGACCTTCCCGGGCTGCCTCATCAAGTGCCGTGCCATCGGCATGTTCCGGATGACGGACGAGGCCGGCGGCGACGACAAGCTGCTGTGCGTGCCGGCGTCCGACCCGCGCGTGGAGCACCTGCGGGACATCCACCACGTCTCCGAGTTCGACCGCCTGGAGATCCAGCACTTCTTCGAGGTCTACAAGGACCTGGAGCCCGGCAAGTCCGTCGAGGGTGCCAACTGGGTGGGCCGTTCGGACGCGGAGGCCGAGATCGAGCGTTCCTACAAGCGCTTCAAGGAGCACGGCGGCCACTGACCCTGCTGTCGACCGGCGGGCCGCGTGATCCCCACGGGGTGACGCGGCCCGTTCGCGTACCGGTGCGCATACTGAGGCGTATCGGAGGTACGTGCCGGACGCAGACATACGAGAGGCAAGAGGGAAGCAGGTGACGGAGCCGGACGCGGAGGACCGCAAGCCGCGGTCGGACGAGGCGAGGAGCGCGTTCGCGCCCCCGGGACAGGGCGACGAAGACTGCGCGATCACCTCCGAGTTCACCATTCCCCTGGGGCTCGAGCTGCCTGCGGCGGGCACGGCCGATTCCTCGACGACGTCGGAGTTCGCCATTCCGGAGGGCCTGGAGGTGCCGGCCGCCGGTACGGAGTCCGAGACGACGTCCGAGTTCTCCGTCCCGGACGGGCTCGAGGTCCCGCAGCCGCCCACGGCGGAGCCGGAGGGCTCGGCGTTCAGCCCGCCGAGCACCTACAGCGTCCGGGACGCCCCGCCCGCCTTCACCCCGCCGTCCGGCATCCCCGCGGTCCGGCTGACCAAGGAGGCTCCCTGGCAGGATCGTATGCGCACGATGCTGCGCATGCCGGTCGCCGAGCGGCCCGCGCCGGAACCCGTGCAGAAGACCGGGGAGACGGGCCCCGCCGTACCGCGCGTGCTCGACCTGACCCTCCGCATCGGCGAACTGCTGCTGGCGGGCGGCGAGGGCGCCGAGGACGTGGAGGCCGCGATGTTCGCGGTCTGCCGGTCGTACGGGCTGGACCGCTGTGAGCCGACCGTCACCTTCACGCTGCTGTCGGTCTCGTACCAGCCGTCCCTGGTGGACGACCCCGTCTCGGCCTCGCGGACGGTACGCCGCCGCGGCACGGACTACACCCGCCTGGCCGCCGTCTTCCGGCTCGTGGACGACCTCAGCGACCCGGAGACGGCGATCTCCCTGGAGGAGGCCTACCGCAGGCTCGCCGAGATACGCCGCAACCGGCACCCCTATCCCGGCTGGGCACTGACCGGGGCGAGCGGACTGCTCGCCGGTGCGGCCTCCATCCTCGTCGGCGGTGACCTCCTGGTCTTCGTCGCCGCCGCGCTCGGCGCGATGCTCGGTGACCGGCTGGCGTGGCTCTGCGCCGGGCGCGGGCTGCCGGAGTTCTACCAGTTCACGGTGGCCGCGATGCCCCCGGCCGCGATCGGTGTCGCGCTCACGGTGACCCATGTGGACGTGAACGCGTCGGCGGTGGTCACCGGTGGGCTGTTCGCCCTGCTGCCCGGGCGTGCCCTGGTGGCGGGCGTGCAGGACGGGCTCACCGGCTTCTACATCACCGCGTCGGCGCGCCTGCTGGAGGTCATGTACTTCTTCGTCGGCATCGTCATGGGCGTCCTGGTGGTCCTGTACTTCGGCGTGAAGCTGGGCACCCAGCTGGACCCGGACGCGGCCCTGAACCCCTCCCAGCGGCCGGTGGTGCAGATCATCGCGTCGATGCTGCTGTCCCTGACCTTCGCCGTGCTGCTCCAGCAGGAACGGTCCACCGTGCTCTGGGTGACCCTCAACGGGGGCGTCGCCTGGGTCGTGTACGGCGCCATGCACTACCCGGGACACATCTCACCGGTCGCCTCCACGGCCGTCGCGGCCGGTCTGGTGGGTCTGTTCGGGCAGTTGCTGTCGCGCTACCGGTTCGCGTCCGCGCTGCCGTACACCACCGCCGCCATCGGGCCCCTGCTGCCCGGTTCGGCGACCTACTTCGGGCTGCTGTCGATCGCCCAGAACAACGTCGACAAGGGCTTGGTGTCACTGGCCAAGGCCGCCTCCCTCGCCATGGCCATCGCCATCGGCGTGAACCTCGGGTCGGAGATCTCCCGGCTGTTCCTGCGGATTCCGGGCGCTTCCGCCGAGGGGCGCCGCGCGGCCAAGCGGACGCGCGGGTTCTGACGCGCCCGGATCAGTCCTGCGGGTAGCCCTGGCCGTAGGGATGGGGCTGCTGCGGGTGCTGCGGCTGCGCCTGCGGATGGGGCTGCGCGTATCCCTGGCCGGAGCCGTACGGCTGCTGCTGGGGGTGCGGCTGCTGGTAGCCCTGGGGGTACTGCTGGGCGTAGGGCTGCTGGGTGCGGCCGTAGTGCTCGTCGTAGCCGCCCTGGTTCGTGCCGTACGGCTGCTGTCCCTGACCGCCGTGGCTCTGGTCGCCGTATGCCTGGTTCTGGTCGCCGTACGCCTGGTTCTGATCGCCGTACGCCTGGTTCTGGCCGCCGTACGCCTGGTTCGGGTGACCGTACGCCTGGTTCGGCAGGGAGTGCGCATGGGCCCGGTCCTGGTGGGCCGGCGGCACGGCGCGCAGCCGGGTCGTCGCGTCGTCCATGACCGGGGGCTGCTGACCGAAGGGCGGCTGCGGGCCGAAGGGCGGCTGCTGCGGGGCAGGCGCGTCGGCCGGTGCCTTCCTGGCCTTGGAGCGTGCCCGCAGGAACTCGATGGCGATCGGGACCACCGAGACGAGAACGATCAGGATGAGGATCGCCTCGATGTTGTTCTTGACGAAGGGGACGTTGCCCAGCCAGGAGCCGAGCAGGGTGACACCCGCGCCCCACAAGACGCCGCCGATGACGTTGAAGATCAGGAACGAGCGATACTTCATGCCGCTGACGCCGGCGATGATCGGCGTGAAGGTGCGGACCACGGGCACGAAGCGGGCCAGCACCAGGGACTTCGGACCGTACTTCTCGAAGAACTCGTGGGCCTTGGTGACGTTCTCCTGCTTGAAGAGGCGGGAGTCCGGGCGGTTGAAGAGCGAGGGGCCGACCTTCTTGCCGAACATGTAACCCACCTGGTCGCCCAGGATCGCGGCGACGCAGATCAGCGCGATGGCTCCCGCCAGGGGGAAGTGCATCTGGTGCGAAGTGATCAGCAGACCGCAGGTGAACAGCAGCGAGTCGCCCGGCAGGAAGAAGCCGATGAGCAGTCCGGACTCGGCGAAGACGACGAGGAGCAGGCCCCAGATCCCGAAGGTGTTCAGGAGGTGGTTCGGATCCAGCCAGCTCGGGCCGAGGGCAAGCGTCATCACGGTTCCGGGCTCCTGAGGGGGTGAGGGCAGGTGCGGCGTCCTGGCGGGCGGCCGGCACTACGGCGATGGCCGGACAAAGCTATCAACGCGCGATGTCCCCACCGGGTTCCACCGGTGTCTCCAGGATGCACGGTGCGTGGACCGGGCCGGAGCCGTGGGCCGGGGCCCGGGCCACGGGTGAGGGGCGCCTCCCATGAAGAGCGCCTCTCACCCGCCTGCTCGTGCCGCCCCCGGGCTCACCCGTCGTGGCGGTCCGCGTTCGCCGCGATCGCGCCCCTGAGGTGCTCGGCGAGACCCGGCCGCATGGCGTCGTAATGGGCCTTGAAACGCTCGTCGGAGACGTACATCTCGCCCAGACAGCGGTGAAGGTCGTACGAGCACTCGTAGAACCATGTGCAGATGTGCTGCCGGTGTTCCTCGGCCAGATCCATGGCCCGCTCCCCGGCCGGGGGCTCGCCCGCGGCCATCAGAGCGCCGTAGCGCTCTCCCCAGGCGGCCGTCTCGGCCTGGATGCGGTTCCAGTCGTCCTTGGTGTACCGGGCGGTCCGCCGTTGCGACTCGGCGTACTCGTCCGTGCCGCCCCAGCGGCGCTCGGCCTCCTCCGCGTACTGCTCCGGGTCCTTGTCCCCGAAGACTTCGAACCTCTCCTCGGGCGTGAGGTTGATGCCCATCGTGCGTGCCTCCATGGCGTGTTCCACGGCCGCCGCCATCTTCTGCAGCCTCTCGATCCGGGCGGTCAGCAACTCGTGCTGGCGGCGTAGATGCTCGCGCGGGTCCGCGTCCGGGTCGTCGAGCAGGGCGGCGACCTCCTCGAGCGGAAAGCCCAGTTCCCGGTAGAACAGGATCTGCTGCAGCCGGTCGAGGTCGGCGTCACCGTAACGCCGGTGACCGGCGTGGGTGCGCTCACCGGGCACGAGCAGGCCGATCTCGTCGTAGTGGTGCAGCGTGCGCACGGTCACACCGGCGAAACCGGCCACCTGGCCGACCGAGTAACTCACTTCCGCTCCCTTCTGGGTACGCACGTCAGACTCACGCCTCACGCCGCGTGAGGTGCAAGTCGCATTCCTCGGATGCACGGCGCGCCCCTCGGTCCGCCGGAACCCCCCGCGCGCCGGAACGCCCGGAACCCCCGCACGCCAGGGCCGCTATGCCTTCTTTGCCCGCATATGGTGAGCCCGTGAGCCCAATGAACCCGTGACCCGTGAACCCGTTGAATCCGATGAACCCGATGAACCCGATGAACCCGTGATCCCGTGGCCCAGGACACCGCGGAGCAGGCACCCGCCGCTCCGGCGACTCCCGCGCGGGGGCTGCTGCCGCCGGTCCTCCCGGCGCTCGTCGTCGGCATCGGGGCCAGTCTTCTCCACCTCCCCGTGAGCGGGCTCGCCGCGCGGCTCGAGCACGTCCTGTGGGGGAAACGGCCCGACGCGGTGGGTGTGGCCCGCTACTCCGTGTTCTGGATCACGGTCGTCCTCATCGTGACAGGCGTCCTGGCGGGTCTGGTCGTCTGGAAGGCAACGGGCAACGGGGCACGCGGGTCCCGACCCGGCGACCCTGAGACCGGCCGCCACGCCCCCGCTGCCGCTCTCCGTCCTCCCGGGGCCGCTGCCGGCGGCCGGCCTGAGGTCGCTGGCGGTCCCGGTCCCGGCCCGGAGAACCCGATCCTGGAGACCAGCGCCACGCAAACGTTCTGGCTGGGCCGCAAGGCCATGCCCCGGCCGCCGGGGACGCCTGGACGGCGCCGGCGCGGCTGCGACCATCGGCGCGCTGTTCACAACGCCCTTCGCGCCGGCGCTGCTGCTCTCCGAGGCGCTGGCGGGGCGGCCGCTCAGGGGCCCGCTGTGGGACAACGTCTTCGGGCCGCTGGTGGCGGCCGCCGCGGGTGCGCTGACCGCCACGCTGGTGACCCGGCCCGCCTTCGACCCGGGTCTGCCCGCGCTCGGCCGGCCCCGCGACCGACCCGCCGCTGGGGGCACGCCCCCAGCACGTGCCCCGCCCCCAGGCCTGGTCGCGGCGTCCTGCGGGTTCCACGGCGGTCGCGTCTTCCCGTCCGTGTCCATCGGCGCCGCGCTCGGGCTGTGCGCCCACGCGCTGGTCCCCGCCGTGCATCCGTCGGTCTGCGTGGCCGCGGGGGTGCTCGGACTGCTGCTCGCCGTCACCCGGTATGGCTGGGTGAGCCTGTTCACGGCCACGGTGCCGGCGCCCTCCCCAACAGTCCCGGACCAGCTCTGCACGGCGTCCCCGCCGGCCTGGCTGCTGTTCACGGGCCGCCTGCAGATGCGGCTCCAGGAGGACGTGACCGCGATCCGCCGAGACGGGACCGCCATTCGCCGACGGGACCGCGAGCCGCTGATCCGCTGTACGGACCGGGGCGAGAGCCGAAGAGCAGACGGGCCGAGGGCCGATGAGCAGACGGACCGGGAGCCGATGCACGGACGGGGCGACGCTTCGCCGATGAGGCGGCCGGGAGGCAAGTGAACCGACGGGGCGGGATTCATACGCACGGGTGAAGCACCGGGAGCCGGTGAACCGGCGGGCCCCGCCGGTCCGATGAACGAGTGACGGCGCACACACCGGCACACGAAACGACGGGAGACAGGACACCATGCCGCTGCACACGGGCCCGGGGAAACCCGAGGAGCACCCCAGGTCGATGAACCCCTTCTACGGAGAGGCGAACCCGGTCGCCGAGATGACCGAGGCACCGCCCAAGGAAAGGATGCCCGCGGGACCGATGCTGCCCGCGACCGCCTACCAGCTCGTGCACGACGAACTCATGCTGGACGGCAACTCACGGCTGAATCTGGCCACCTTCGTCACCACCTGGATGGAACCCCAGGCCGGAACGCTGATGACCGAGTGTCTCGACAAGAACATGATCGACAAGGACGAGTATCCCCGCACGGCCGAGCTGGAGCGCCGCTGTGTGGCCATGCTCGCCCGACTGTGGAACGCGCCGGACCCGCATTCCACCGTGGGCTGTTCGACGACCGGTTCCAGCGAGGCGTGCATGCTCGCCGGGATGGCCCTCAAGCGCCGCTGGGCCCAGCGCAACGCGGACCGCTATCCCTCCCGAGACGCCCGCCCCAACCTGGTGATGGGGGTGAACGTCCAGGTCTGCTGGGAGAAGTTCTGCGCCTACTGGGAGGTCGAGGCGCGTCAGGTGCCCATGGAGGGCGACCGGTTCCACCTGGACCCGCAGGCCGCCGCCGATCTGTGCGACGAGAACACGATCGGGGTGGTCGGCATCCTCGGCTCCACGTTCGACGGGTCGTACGAACCGATCGCCGACCTGTGTGCGGCCCTGGACGACCTTCAGGACCGTACGGGCCTGGACATCCCCGTGCATGTGGACGGCGCCTCCGGGGCGATGATCGCGCCCTTCATCGACCAGGACCTGGTGTGGGACTTCCGTCTGCCGCGGGTCGCGTCGATCAACACCTCCGGTCACAAGTACGGGCTGGTCTACCCGGGCGTGGGCTGGGTCCTGTGGCGCGAGACGGAGGCCCTTCCGGAGGAGCTGGTCTTCCGCGTCAACTATTTGGGCGGCGACATGCCGACCTTCGCGCTCAACTTCTCCCGCCCCGGGGCACAGGTGGTTGCGCAGTACTACACCTTCCTGCGGCTGGGCCGGGAGGGCTACAGAGCGGTCCAGCAGACGACGCGGAACGTGGCGCGGAGCCTCGCCGACCGGGTGGAGGCGCTGGGCGACTTCAGACTCCTCAGCCGGGGCGAGGAGTTGCCGGTCTTCGCGTTCACCACCGTGCCGGAGGTGACGGCATACGACGTCTTCGACGTCTCGCGGCGGCTGCGTGAGTCCGGCTGGCTGGTGCCCGCGTACACCTTCCCGGCCAACCGCGAGGACCTGTCCGTGCTGCGGATCGTGTGCCGCAACGGCTTTTCCACGGACCTGTCCGACCTGTTCATCGAGGATCTGAGCCGGCTGTTGCCCAAGCTGCGGCGGCAGCCGTACCCACTGACCCACGACAAGGCGGCCGCCACAAGTTTCCACCACTGACACCGCCGGGCGTGCCGGCCGCCCGGCAGGTCAGTCCGAGGGAGTGCCCCGTTCCATGGCCACCAGCTCGAAGGCGGTCTTCCCGTCCAGCGACTCCCGGATGATGTCGGCGTGGCCCGCGTGCCGGGCCGTCTCACGGATCAGGTGGAGCATGAGCCACCGCATCGAGACACGCTCGTCCGGGGGGAACCAGGGGTCGTTGGGCAGCGGGAAGGTGTCGTCGAGACTCGGCACGGAGCGGATGAACGCCTCCGTCTCGGCGGCGACCTTCTCCCAGTACGCGAGCTGCGCCTCGACCGTCTCGTCGCCCAGGAGCTCGAAGCACTCGTGCCAGTTCGCCTCGGTCCGCCGGACCGCCGGCGGCTCCTGTTGGGCCCGGGCGATCCAGCCCTGCTCGGTCTCGGCGACGTGCTTGAGCAGCCCGCCCAGGGAGAGTTGGCTCGCGCTGGGACGGGACCGCGCCTGCTCCTCCGTCAGCCCGAGCAGGGCCCGGCGGATACCGCCCCGTTGTTCCTCCAGGAAGGAGAGCAGTGCTCCGCGCTCGTCGCCCCGCTCCTCCGCGCGTACGTGCGTGACCATGACCGGCCGCCTTTCCTCGGTTCTGGCGAGATCGCCCTCTGCCTGACACCGATGACGCTACGGACCCTTGCGGTCAGCTTCTGTCCGCAAGGCCCGCGGCCACGTCATCGGGGAAACTCAGAACGGGAACGCGCTCCGCCCGTGCTGCACCGAGATCCACTTCTGCGTGGTGAAGGCCTCGACCGTGGTCTCGCCGTTCAGCCGGCCGACGCCCGAGTGCTTCTCGCCGCCGAAGGGGACGAGCGGCTCGTCGTGGACCGTGCCGTCGTTCACATGGAACATGCCCGTGTCGATCTGCTTGGCAAAGGCCACGCCGCGCTCGATGTCGGCGGTGTGGACGGCGCCGCTGAGGCCGTACGGGGTGTCGTTGACGATGCGGACGGCCTCCTCCTCGCCCTCGAAGGGGATGAGGAGGGCGACCGGGCCGAAGATCTCCTGCCGGAGGATCGAGGAGTCGGCGGGGAGGTCGGTCAGCACGGTCGGCTGCACCAGGTTGTCGGTGGTGGTGCCGTGCACCAGCGCCGTCGCGCCCTCCGCGATGGCCTGCTCCACCGCGCCCGAGATCGCGTCCGCCTGAGAGGCGTTGATGACCGGGCCGACGACGGTCTCCGGGTCGCGCGGGTCGCCCGCCTTCAGGGACTTCACCTTGGCGACGAACTTGTCGGTGAACTCGGCCTGGATCGAGCGGTCCACCAGGACGCGGTTGGCGGCCATGCAGACCTGGCCCTGGTGGACATAGCGGCTGAAGACGGCGGCGTCGACCGCGTAGTCGACATCCGCGTCGTCAAGGACCACCAGGGCGCTGTTGCCGCCGAGTTCGAGGATGGAGCGCTTGAAAAGCGACGCGCAGACGGTGGCGACGTGCCGGCCGACCTTGTCGGAGCCGGTGAAGGAGATGACCTTGGGGATCGGGTGCTCGAGGAAGGCGTCACCGATCTCCGCTATGTCCGTGATCACGACGTTCAGCAGACCGCCCGGCAGCCCCGCCTCCTCGAAGATCTTCGCGACCAGGGAGCCGCCGGCGATCGGCGTGTTCTGGTGCGGCTTGAGGACCACACCGTTGCCGAGGGCGAGCGCCGGGGCGACGGACTTGATCGACAGCAGGAAGGGGAAGTTGAACGGGCTGATGACGCCGACCACGCCGACGGGCACACGGTAGAGGCGGTTCTCCTTGCCGTCGATGGGAGACGGGAGGATCTTGCCCTCGGGGCGCAGCGCCAGCTGGATCGACTCGCGCAGGAACTCCTTGGCGAGGTGCAGTTCGAAGGCGGCCTTCAGCCGGGTGCCGCCCAGTTCGGCGATGATCACTTCGGTGATCTCCGCCTCGCGGTCCTCGATGAGTCTGAGGGCCTTCTCGAACACCGCGCGGCGGGAGTAGGGGTTGGTGGCCGCCCACTGCCTCTGGGCAGTCGCGGCGGCCTTGTAGGCCGCGTCCACCTCGTCCACCGTGGCTATCGTGATCGACGCCAGCTTCTCGCCGTCGTACGGATCGAAGTCGATGATGTCCCAGGAGCCTGTGCCCGGGCGCCACTCACCACCGATGTACTGCTGAGCCAGATCGGTGAAGTAGGACGACATGTGATCCCTCAATCCCTTGCAGCCGAAGCAGACACCGTTCACCCACACGCGATCGCGTCACGGCCTGATCCCACGTCATCGTACTTGTGTGCAAGGCGAGTTGGAGGAGAGCCGGGGATACTCCGGGAGGACTCTCAGGAAAGCTGAAGCAACCCTCGCAGCAGATCGCGGCTTTCGTCCGGTCCGGGGCTGTCCTGCTGCAGCTCCTTCATCGCGGACTCGTACTGCAGCACGTCCTCGCGCTTGTCCAGGTACAGGGCGCTGGTCAGCTGCTCCAGGTAGACCACGTCGGACAGGTCGGACTCGGGGAAGCTGAGGATGGTGAAGGCCCCGCTCTCACCGGAGTGCCCGCCGAAGCCGAACGGCATGACCTGCAGCCGGATGTTCGGCCGCTCCGAGACGTCGATCAGATGCTGCAACTGGCCGCGCATCACCTCGCGGTCGCCGTAGGGGCGGCGCAGGGCGGCCTCGTCGAGAACGACGTGAAACTGCGGGGCGTTCTTTGCGAAGAGGTACTTCTGCCGCTCGAGCCGCAGGGCCACCCGCCGGTCGACGTCCGCCGCGCTCGCGCCCTTCATGCCCCGGGCGACGACCGCGTGCGCGTACGCCTCGGTCTGCAGCAGCCCGTGCACGAACTGGACCTCGTACGAACGGATCAGATGTGCCGCGCCCTCCAGGCCGACGTAGGTGGGGAACCAGCTCGGCAGCACGTCCGAGTAGCTGTGCCACCACCCGGCGACATTGGCCTCTTTCGCGAGGGAGAGCAGGGACGTCCGCTCTGTTTCGTCGGTGATCCCGTACAGCGTCAACAGGTCTTCGACGTCACGTGTCTTGAAGCTCACCCGTCCCAACTCCATGCGGCTGATCTTCGACTCCGAGGCGCGGATCGAGTAGCCGGCCGCCTCCCTGGTGATGCCGCGCGCCTCCCGGAGGCGCCTGAGATGGGATCCCAGCAGAATGCGCCGCACCACCGACCCGCTCGAGTCCCCAGCGCTCACTTGTCAGCCTCCCCAACGGTCCTTCGATCGCGCAGTCTGCCACTAAAACACTTCGAGCAGTACTCGTGCGGTTACAGAAATGGAAAGCAGTCAAAGCTGGGACGAGATGAAAGATCAGAAGGGGCAAGCAAGAGGGAAGAAAGTGGCAGAAGAAATAAGCAGAAAGCGGTACGGGAACGGCCAATTCCGGCGCGTGCACGTGCATCTGCCCTTGCATCTGCCTGGCTCATCCGAAACCATGGTCCCGCGCCACCGCTGCATCGCACCGACCGCGAACACCCGGGAGTGCCTCGCATGGGGACGAATGGATCGACCATGCTCGAGCCCTTACGGCAGGGACTTCCGCCGCTCGACCTCACGGCCGTGTCCAGCGCAGCCTCCTGTGCTCTGTCGGCCCGCCTCGAAGCGGTCCGCGAAGCACGGCAGTTCACCCGCAGAACCCTGAGCCAGTGGGACGTGGGCGAGCGCTTCGACGATGTCTGTCTCGTGGTCTCCGAACTCGTGACCAACGCGCTGCGGCACGCCCTGCCCTCACCCTCCCTGCGTGTGAGCGAGCAGGACCCGCCGGTGCGGCTGCATCTGATGCGCTGGACCACGCGCCTGGTGTGCGCCGTGCGCGACCCCAGTCACGACAGTCCGGTCGCGGGCGACTCCGAGGACTTCTCGGCCGAGTCGGGCCGCGGGCTGTTCCTGGTCGACTCGTTCGCCGACAGCTGGGGCTGGCATCCGCTCGCGGGCACGTTGAACGGCAAGGTGGTCTGGGCCCTGTTCCGGCTGCCGTGCGCGCCGGGGTGCGCGGACTGAGACCGGCAGCGCTCAGCGAGGCCACGGTTCTACGCGTGTTACGTCCTGCGGCGCGACAACGCACCGCAGGACCGGCAAAGTTGCGGCACGGCCGCGGGACCGTCCGCCGGCAGCAGGCCCGCACATCCCCTGATCTACGCGTGTTACGCGCACCTACACGTGTGAGCCCAGGCACACACGCGTTACGCGATCAGATGGTCGAACTCGCCGTCCTTGATGCCGAGGAGCATCGCCTCGATCTCCGCACGGGTGTAGACGAGCGCGGGCCCATCGGGGAAGCGCGAATTCCGCACCGCCACCTCTCCTCCCGGCAACCGGGCGAACTCCACGCAGGACCCCTGGGAGTTGCTGTGCCGGCTCTTCTGCCAGGCCACTCCGTGCAGCTCCGTCGCAGCCATGCCGTTGTACACGTCATCCACGTCGCACACGTCGTGGTCCACAGGTCGCTCCCGGGTGGTGCATTGGCTGGTATGGCCATCAATGCAGCGGTCAACTGCCCCGGATCATAACCCTGTTCACATGCAAATGCATGGGCAGATGCACGTGCACGGGGGGTGTTCTTGCGATTACGCTCTTTGCAGTCCTTTGACTACGGCCTGGCTGCCGACTGACTACAGGCCGTCAAGCATCTGCCCCAGAGCTCGCAGTACGTGCGACCTCCAGCCCCCGTCCATGATCTTCCGCGCCATCAGCTGTGCCGGATCGTCCGGGTCGAAACCTTCATGCACTAGGAACAGACGCGTTCCGCAGCCCTCCTGTTCCAATGTCCAGGTGATGGTCCAGTCCGCGGGACGGGAGGGATCGGCGTCGGCCCACCGCACGCACAGCATCCGCTCCGGCTCGAAGGCGAGAACCTGCACGTCAACCGTGCCGGAGAAGTTGGCGTTCGGCCGCGGGACCGAGGTCATCGTGTAGCGGTGACCGACTTCGAGACGGAAGTTCTCGGACCCGGGCATCTGCCACTGGGCCAGCAGCGCGGGCTCGGTGAGGGCGCGCCAGACCTTGGCCGGCGGATGCGGCAGAAACTGGTCGACGCGGATGGTGGTGAGGTCGCCGTCGTCGGGTGGGGTGCTCATGGCCGGTCATCGTCGGGCATACGGTCGAGCAGTTCACCGAGGCCCTTCAGCCGCTCGCGCCAGAACCGCTCGTACGGGTGGAGCCAGTCCTGCACCTCGGCGAGCGGGGCCGCCTCGAGGCGGTAGATACGCCGACGGCCGGATCGCTGCTCGGTGACGAGCCCGGCCTCCCGCAGCACTTTCAGATGCTCCGAGAGGCTGGGCCGACGCATGGCGAAGTGGTCGGCCAGGGCCTGGACGGGCTGCGGGCCCTCGTCGCGCAGCAGGCGCAGCACCTCACGGCGTGTGGCGTTGGCGAGGGCGGCGAACACCCGGTCCTCGTCGGCCGCGCGGACGCCCGCGCCCGTACCCCCCGTACCCGTCCCGGTCATGGCGTGATCAGAAGCCTTCCTTCTCCGTGAGCAGCATCAGACCGTTGCCGTCGGGGTCGCTGAAGGAGGCCATCCGGCCCCAGGGGAGGTCGTCCGGGCCCTGCACGGAGACACCCGCCGCGGCCAGCCGCGCGCAATCGGCGTCGACGTCGGTCGTCACCAACATGATCCCTCGGGCCTCACCGGGGGTGAAACCGCCCATGCCAGGGCCGGAGAGCGTGAAGACGGTCTGCGCGCCCTCGGGCGCGACCTGGAGCCACCGGCCCTGCGGCATGTCCAGGTCGGCGGTGACCTCGAAGCCGAGGAGCTCCGTGTAGAAGCGCAGGGCGCGGTCCTGGTCGGAGACGGGGAGAGTGACGAAGGAAACGTGGGTGATGGTCATGAGCAGGAGAATAGGTAGGAGATTCCCTACGCGTCAAACGTAGGAAACTCCCTACCTGTCACGCCCTACCTGTCACGCCCTACCTGTCACGCCCTGCCCGTCACTCCCTGACTGCCCACCTCGGGCGGGAGAACCGTCGCCCAGCCCTCGCAACCGCCCTTCGGGCCTGCGGCCCGTCCCGGGTCGATCCGCGTGAGCAAGCGCACGCCCACTGTCTCCCCGGGCTGCGCAAGTCCTCCTGGTAGCTTGCTCGGACCGTCACCCGACCTCATCCGGCAACCTTGGGAGACTTCCGTGACTTCGGCCCTCCATGTCATCCGTGTCACCCGCCGGCAGGCCCGCGTCTCGATAGCGTCCGCGGGTCTTGTGACCGCACTCCTGCTGACCGGCTGCAGCGGCGGTTCCGGGGACGGCGGCTCCGGGGACGGCGCCTCCTCGACACCGAGCGCGGCCGGGTCCGCGAAGGAGACCGGCGGCTCCCCAGGCGCGAAGGCCGGGAAGCTGGAGGGCAGCTGGCTGGCCACGACCGGCGGTCAGGCCGTGGCTCTGGTGGTCACGGGCAAGCAGGCCGGGCTCTTCGCGACGGGCGGCACCGTGTGCAGCGGGACCGCGGGCGAGGAGGCGGGCATGCAGATGATCCACCTCAAGTGCACGGGCGGCAGCAAGAACCGGAGGACAGGCATGGTCGACTCCGTGAACTCCACGAGCATGAAGGTGACGTGGGAGGGCGGCATCGGCACGGAGACCTACACCAAGGCCGAGGGCGGCAAGCTGCCGAGCGGGCTGCCGACGGAGAGCCTGGGCTCGTGACGCCCCGGCCGTCACCGGCGGCCTGACCCGCGCCGACGGGCCGTGGAGGCCTCCGCGTCCGGGTCCGGGGCCCGTCCCCCGGTCGAACCCCCTGTCACGGACGAGGGCGCATACGGGATTCAGGGGGGCGCGCAACGCACCGCCGCCCGCCTGCGTGATGATTCTGGGACACCGTCACGATCCCAGAGGACCCTCATGCGCACGATCCGCGTCCCCCTCGTCGTCACCGCGCTCGCCGCGGCCCTCACCCTGACCGCCTGCGACGGCAAGAGCGGCGACGACGGCGCGAAGAACGCCGCCTCCGACTGCGTCGTCGCGGTCGAGGTCGGTCCCGGCAACGCGGCCACCATGGCGGGCGACACCGGGAACGTCCCGGTCACCGTCACGAACCGCGGCAGCAACCTGTGCACCTTCCGGGCCTTCCCGGGCGTCGAGCTGACCGGCGGCGGTTCCTCCTGGAGCGTCGCGCAGGAGAAGGACGCCAAGCCGGCGAAGGTGCCGCTGCGCAAGGGCGAGGCGGCGACCTTCACCATCACGTACGTCCGCGGGGACGGCGGCTCGCTCAGCGCGCCAGCGAAGACCGTGAAGATCACCATTCCGGGCGCCGGTGACGCGAAGAGCTATCCGTGGTCGTACGGCGATGTGGCGCTGAAGACCAAGAACACCCCCGACGCCTCGGTCGGCCCGATCCAGGTCGCCGGCGACTGACCCGGGGCCGGGGACCGCATCCGGAGGAATTCCGGCCCCGCGTTCCGGCGAGTGGCCCCGGGCCGGGGTCCATATCCGGAGGAATTCGGGCCCCGCGTTCACCGGAAGCCGGGGTCCGCTCGCGCGGAGAGCCGTGACGGCGCTCACGGAAGCCGGGGCGCTCCTCGCGTTCCGGCGGGCCCGGGGCCTCACGGAAGCCGGGGCCGCTCCTCGGTGCGCGGGCGCTCCCCGACCCGGGCCCGGTCGGCGGCCGCGGCCCCCTGCTCCCATCCGGCCGCGTCGCCGACCCCGCGCAGACGGGTGGTGACCGTGTCCGGGAACATCCGCTCCATACGGTCGGCGACGGCCACGTCCCGGGCCGCCAGCACCGGCAGCAGGTCCCCCTCGGTCCCGGCCACCTGACCCTCGGCGGCGGCCCGGAGCCGGTCGCCGATGCGGTGCGCGTACGCGGCCAGGAACGACTGCCGGAACGTCTTCGTACGCTTCCGGCCACCCTTGCGCTGGGCCGCCTCCGCCTTCGTCATGGCGGCGGTGGCCTGCACGAGCAACGAGGTGTAGAGGAGTTCGACGGCCTCCAGGTCGGGCTCGAAGCCGATGACCGTGGAGAAACCGAAAGGCTCGTGCCACACGGCCCGGCAGCGGTTCACGGTCGCCACCGCGTCCAGGAGCACCGCCTTGGCCGTCTCGTACGGCGGGTCGACGCCTATGCGGCAGGCACCCGGCACGTCCTCGGTGTGCGCCTGGGCGGCGAGCAGGGCCTCGTCGATGCTGTGGCGTGCCATCAGCTCCTGCGCCTTGGCGCTGAGCGCCTCCGCCTCCTGCGGATATCCGGTCGCCTCCGCCTTCGCGAGCAGCGCTCGGATACGGGTGAGCATCCGGGACTCGGGCTGCCGGGCGACGGTTCGGCCGGGCGCGTCGAGCGGTTCCAGGGCGGGGAGGCGGAGCAGCAGGCGGTACAGCTCCAGCACGGCAGTTGCGTACGAGAAACGGTCGGGGACGCGCGGGGGCTCCGCGTCCAGGTCCTCGAGCTGGGCCGCCCAGCGCGGCCCCGGGGTCGGCCGCCGCCCGGCCTCCTTGAGGATCAGCTCCGACACCAGGCGTACGTGCGGGTCGTCCAGTCGGCGCCGCACGATGCGTACGACGTCGGCGGGCTGCCAGCCACGGCGCCAGGCCGCGTCGACGAACTCCTCGCCGCGCCGGGCCAGTTCGCCGTCGGCCGCGGGATCGGCGGCGAGCAGCGAGGCGCCGGTGTCCAGGGCGGCGTCGGTGTCGTCGTAGAGGGCGGCGCGGAAGGCGCGGTCCACAGTGGTCGTCGTACTCACGCGTTCGATCGTGACATGTGTGCCGCACCCAGAAGCACTCCGAGTGTCAACTCCGGGTTGACGATGAGCGGGTGTCAACCTACCGTTGACACATGACGGCCAAGCCTCACATCACAGCGAACCTGCGCCTCGACGACCTCATCGAAGCCATCAAGAAGGTGCACACCGACGCCCTGGACCAGCTCCAGGACGCGGTTCTCGCCGCGGAGCACCTCGGCGACGTGGCCGACCATCTGATCGGTCACTTCGTCGACCAGGCGCGCCGTTCGGGAGCGTCCTGGACCGACATCGGCAAGAGCATGGGCGTGACCCGGCAGGCTGCCCAGAAACGCTTCGTCCCCAAGGAGTCCGTGGACCTCGACCCCGGCCAGGGCTTCAGCCGCTACACGCCCCGCGCGCGGAACGTGGTCATGGCCGCGCACAACGCGGCCAAGGAGGCGGGCAACGCCGAGACGGTGCCGGAGCACCTCGTCCTGGGCCTGCTCGCCGAGCCGGACGGCCTCGGCGCCAAGGCGATCGTCGCGAGCGGCGTCTCCCTGGACGCGGTGCGCGAGGCGGCGGCCTCGGCGCTGCCGCCCCGCGCCGAGGACGCCCCGGAACTCGTGCCGTACGCCCCCGCCGCCAAGAAGGCCCTCGAACTCACCTTCCGCGAGGCCCTCCGCCTGGGCCACAACTACATCGGCACCGAGCACATCCTCCTCGCGCTCCTCGAGCTGGAGAACGGCGAGGGTCTGCTGTCCGGGCTCGGGCTCGACAAGACGGCGACCGAGGAACACCTCAGGACGGAACTGGCCAGGATCAGCGCGGCGCTCGGGCAGCAGGACTGAACCCGCCCGGACGGCATCACCGCACGTCCCGGCCCGTTGTCAGACCCCCCTGCCAGACTCGCAGACATGACCGGGCGCTGGGCTCTCGCTCCGGCCGAGGACGGCGGCGTGGAGGTCGCCGCCCTCGGCCCGGACGGCCTGCCCGCCGGGCCCGTGGTCAAGGAGGAGGATCTCGCCGCGGCCGTGCGGGCACGGCCCGAGGTCACCCGGTGGGTCTGGCGGTCCACCGCCGACGTCCAGCCGCGTCTGCTCGCCACGGGGGTGCGAGTCGACCGGTGCTATGACGTCGAGGCCGCCGAGAGCCTCCTCCTCGGCCACGAGGGACGCCTCGGTGAGCCCCGCTCGGCCGCCGCCGCGCTGGCCCGGCTGCGCGGCGGCCCCGTACCGCCGGATCCCCCGCCGCGCTCCGCCGAGCCCGGCTCTCAGTCCTCCCTGTTCGAGCCGCGCCCCGTCCGCGTCCCCCTCAAGGACCTCGTCGAGGTGTACGCGGACCAGCAGCGCCGGCACGACGCCACCGCGCACCCGGACCGCATGCGGCTGCTCACCGCCGTCGAGTCGGCCGGGATGCTCGTGGCCTCCGAGATGAACCGGTCCGGACTGCCCTGGAGCGCCGACGTCCACCGGGAAGTGCTCCACGAACTGCTCGGCGAGCGGTACGCGGGCGGCGGCGAACCCCGGCGGCTGGCCGAACTGGCCGACGAGGTGTCGGCCGCCTTCGGCCGCCGGGTGAGACCCGATCTGCCCGCCGACGTCGTCAAGGCGTTCGCCCAGGCCGGGATCCGGGTGCGGTCCACCCGCCGCTGGGAGATCGAGTCCGTCGACCACCCCGCCGTGAAACCCCTCCTGGAGTACAAGCGGCTGTACCGCATCTGGGTCGCCCACGGCTGGTCCTGGCTTCAGGACTGGGTGCGCGACGGCCGCTTCCGTCCCGAGTACCTGCCGGGCGGCACGGTCACCGGCCGCTGGGTCACCAATGGCGGCGGCGCCCTGCAGATCCCCAAGGTCATCCGGCGCGCCGTGGTCGCCGATCCGGGCTGGCGGCTCGTCGTGGCCGATGCCGCCCAGATGGAGCCGCGAGTCCTCGCCGCGATCTCGCGCGATCCGGCGTTCATGGAGGTGGCGGGCCGCGAGGCCGACCTCTACCAGTCGGTGTCGGACCGCGCGTTCTCCGGCGACCGCGCCCAGGCCAAGCTCGCCGTGCTCGGCGCGATCTACGGCCAGACCTCCGGCGACGGCCTGAAGAACCTGGCCGCCCTGCGCCGCCGCTTCCCCAGAGCCGTCGCGTACGTCGACGAAGCGGCCCGCGCGGGCGAGGAGGGCCGGCTCGTCCGCACCTGGCTCGGACGGACGTCCCCGCCGGCGGCCGGCGCCTCCGAGGACGCCACGGAGGAAGCGGGCATTCCGCAGGAGGACGGCCCGGAGGGCGCGGCCGGTGAGTCCCAGCAGTGGATGCCGGGGTACGCCTCCACGAACTCCCGTGCCCGCGGCCGCTTCGCGCGCAACTTCGTGGTGCAGGGCAGCGCCGCCGACTGGGCCCTGGTGCTCCTGGCCGCCCTGCGCCGCCTCTGCGCCGGCCTCGCCGCCGAACTGGTCTTCTTCCAGCACGACGAGGTGATCGTGCACTGCCCGGCCGAGGAGACGGACACGGTGGTCGCGGCGATCCAGGAGGCCTCCGACCTGGCGATGCGGCTGACGTTCGGCGAGACACCGGTACGCATTCCGTTCACCACGGCGGTCGTGGAGTGCTATGCGGACGCGAAGTGAAGTCCCCCTACGGGTGCTGCCGCCAGGCTCGGCTCACCCCTCCGCCAGTCGCTCCCTGAGCTCCCCGGCCACCGGACTGTCCGTGGCGTCCAGCGCGGCGAGGGCGGCCGTCCACTGCCGGCGGGCCTCCGCTTCCTCGCCGTCCGCCAGATGGAGCAGACCCCGCTGGTGGCGGGCGAGACCCTCGACGTAGCAGTCGCCGCGGCGGCGGGCGAGGTTCCGCAGCACATCGCACTCCCGCGCGGCCCGCTCCGAGTCCCCCCGCTCCCGCAGCGCCCGCACCAGCCCGAGCCGGGTCTGCGACTCGCCCTGCCAGTGTCCGTGGCCGCCGAGGATGCGCAAACTCTCCTCGAAGTGCGGTACGGCGGCGTCCGGTTCACCGAGCGTGAGATGGGCGAAGCCGATGTTGCAGTGTGCGGTGTGGCGGACGACGACGTGGCCCATCCGCTCGCCGATCTCCAGGCTCCGGCGGTGGTGGACGACGGCGGCCCGCGGGTCGGTGTGCGCGTAGAGGTTGCCGAGGTTGCTGTAGGTGAGGGCCTCCTGCAGCGGGTCGTTCAGGCTCCGCGTGTACTCCAGGCACTGCCGCAGCGTCTCGCCGGTCTCCTCGTACCGGCCGAGCCGCTCCAGGAGTACCGCGCGATTGTTGAGGCCCCGGAGCAGGCAGGAGAGGTGGCCGAGGCGCCGCCAGATCTCCAGCGCCTCGTCGAGCTGGGCGAGCGCGTCGTTGCCCCGGCCCTTCAGGCAGTTCAGACCGGCCAGGTCCAGCAGCGCGAACGCCTCCGCAGGCGCGTCACCGAGCCGGCGCGCACCGTGCAGGGCGGCGCACGCGAGCACCTCCAACTCGGCGACATGGCCGCGGCGCTGAAGATGGGGAGCGATCAGGCGCACGAGCAGCGGGACATGGCTGGAGGTGTCCGCATGTCGCTCCACCAGCGCGACCACGTTGTCCAGCTCGAGGACGAGCCAGTCGGCGGCAGCCCGCGGGGAGCCGAAGACGGGCGCGGCCGCCACGTCCTCGGCGTATGACTCCGGCTGTGACGGGGTCGCCCGCAGCCGGTCCTCACGCTCGGTACCCGACTCGACGGTGGCCTCGTACGCACGGGTGGCCATGGCGGTGTACCAGCGCAGGGCGACATCCGCGGGGCAGGGCTTCGCGGGATTCGCCGCACCGCGGCCCCTCGTTCCGCGGGCCGTGGCCTCCTCGTCCACGGCGGCCTCTCCGCTCACCGCGGCCTCGTCGCCCACCATTGCCTTCTCGCTCACCGCGGTCTCATCGCTCACGGCCTCTTCGCTCACCGCGGTCTCGCGGGCGAAGTCCCGGACGAGGTCGTGCGGTGCGTACCGCCCGTACGCCGTCTCCTCCAGCAGGGCGACATCGACGAGCCGGTCGAGGGCGGCCTCGGCGCGGCGTTCGTCGGTGCCGAGGAGGCGGGCGAGCAGGGCCGCCCCGTAGCCGGGCAGGTCCAGCGCGCCGATACGGCCGAGTGCCCGCGCCGCATCCCGGTCGGCCTCACGGTCCGAGGCCCGCAGGGCGTCGTGCGCGACGGCGAGTGATCTGCGCACGCTCAGATCGTCGTACTCCAGGTGGTGCAGCCGGCCCTCGGTGGCGGCCAGTTGCACGGCCAGGACGTCCGGGGCGAGCGCGCGGCGGGCGGCGAGCCGAGCCGCGACGACACGCAGGGCGAGGGGCAGCCGCCCTGCGAGTTCGACCAGCGGATGCGTGGCGTCGAGCCCGTCCCGGCCGGATACCGCGCGGAGCAGGGCCGCACTTTCCTCGTCGGACAGGGGGGCGAGCGGAACCCGGTGGGCGCCGTCGAGCGCGGTGAGCGGAGAACGGCTCGTCACGATCACCGCACAACCGGGTCCGCCGGGCAGCAGTGGCCTCACCTGAGCCGCGTTCGCGGCGTCGTCCAGCACCATCAGGGTGCGGGTGGGGGCCAGCAGTGAGCGCAGCAGCGCGGCCGCCGCGTCCGGGTGTGCGGGGATACGGCGGGGCTCGGCGCCGAGGTCGCGCAGCAGTGCGCTGAGCGCCTGCTCGGCGGTGAGCGGGGTCATGCCAGGCGTGGCGCCATGCAGATTGATGTAGAGCTGGCCATCGGTGAATCGTTTCCGCAGTCCGTGCGCCACATACAGCGCGAGCGCGCTCTTGCCGACCCCGGCCATACCGCTGAGCACGGCGACGCGAGGGGTGTCGCGTTCGGCTCCGAGAAAGCGCAGCAGCGCGTCGCGAACGGCGTCGCGGCCGGTGAAGTGCGCGGGGGCGGGGGGAAGCTGGGCGGGCCGGGGCACGGCGTGAACGGTCCAGGGCAGGTCGGGTGCGGCGGGGGCGCCCGCGCCGGGCGCGCCGGGGACGCCGCGAGCGCCGGGTTCCGCTGCGGCGTGCGGTCCGTCGTGCGGTTCGTCGGCGGTCTTACCGTCGGCGTGCCTGCCGTCGGCGTGCCTGCGGTTGGAGTCCCTGTCATTGGCGTTTCTGCCGCCGGCTTGGCTGTCGTCGGCGTTTCTGCCGTCGGCTCGCCCGTCGTCGGCGTTTCTGCCACCGGCATTCGTACCGTCGATGTCCGTACCGTCGATGTCCCGGCCGTCGATGTCCCAGCCGTCGACATTTCTGCCGACGGCGTCCCTGCCGCCGGTCTTTCCATCGCCGGCACGCCCGCCACCGATGTGGCCACCGCCCGTGTGCCCACCGCCCGTGTACCCACCGCCCATGTGGACACCGCCGATGCGCCCACCGTCCGCCACCGCTCCTTCGGTGCCGATAGGGCGGGCACGGATGCCGTCGGCTCCGTTGCCCTCGGCCCGCGTGCCGCCGGCCTGCGCAGGGCCGACGCTTCTCTGTCGCCGTTCGGGCGCACCCGGGTCGTCCCGGAGGATCTCCAGATGGGCCTCGCGCACCGCGCCGCCGGGCTCGACCCCGAGTTCCTCGATGAGCCGTTCACGCAGATCCCGGTGGACGGCCAGGGCCTCGGCCGGACGGCCGGTGCGGTGCAGTACGAGCATGAGCAGCCGATGGAAGCCCTCCCGCAGCGGGTGTTCGGCCACCAGTGCGGCCAGCTCTGGTACGAGACCGCCAAGGCGGGCACCACCGAGGTACAGCTCGGCGTCGTACCGCCACTCCAGGACCAGCAGCCGCGCCTCCTCCAGGCGCTGCACCAGCGCGTGCCCGCCGGTCTCCGGGGACGGTCCGCCGAGTGGGGCTCCACGCCATAGGGCGAGCGCGGAGGACGCCTCGTCTACGGTGCGCTCCCAGTCACGGACGGTGTGCGCGGCGCGGGCCGCGGCAACGTGCCCCTCGAAGACGCGGACGTCCAGCTCACCCTCGTCAACCCGCAGGAGATAGCCGGGCGGCACGGCCCGCAGCCGTTCGGGACCGTCCTCGCCCAGCAGGCGGCGCAGGCGCGTGACGTGGTTCTGGAGGGACGCCTGCGCGGAGGCCGGCGGTGCGCCACCCCACAGGGCGTCCTTCAGCGCGTCGACCGAGACGACCCGGCCCGGCTCCAGCAAAAGCGCGACCAGCAGGGCACGCATCTTGCCACTGCCGATCGGCCGGCTCTCGCCGTCGGTGTCGTACATGACGGGCGGACCCAGCAGTCCGAAACGCAGCCCGTGCCGCATAGCCGCCCCGCTGCCCTTCCGCCCGGCCCGACGGCCGTGCCTCACTTCACCGTGCGGCACGGCTGCCCCGCACCGACCTGCCGTGCGGCACAACCGCCGCGTTCCGCCGTGGACTTCGCGTCCGCGTGCGGCGAGATCCGGCCGTCCGGCCCACGAGTCCTCCCGGGAACCGAGCAGCTCACGGCTCATTCCGGAACCGTTGGCCACATGTTAGCGATCTGTTGGCGTGGCCTGATGTAATCCCTTCATCGGATCTGGCCCGACGGTGCGCGCGTAGATGCGCAGCTCGGGGGAGTGTCGCCGCCGTGGCCGGATTCCGGAAACACGAGGGCCCGGTCGGCGGAGGTGAACGACCGGGTCCTTCGTCATTCAACGGCCCCTGGCCGGGCCGTTCTGGGGGGACGTTCTACAGGACAGGCGGTCGGCCGAGCCTCGTCAGCCGCCACACGGTGCGCCAGCGCATGGGCCGTCGCTCCCCGCCCGAGGTGCGCAGACCCTCCACGAACCCGCCGAACCAGGCCCTCAGCCCGCCGACCGATCGCGTCCGCAGGAGCGTGACGGCGATCCAGACCCCGAGGTGCACGGGGATGAGCGGCAGGGGCAGCCGCCGCCGCACGAGCCACACGCGGTTCCGCGCGGTGACCCGGTAGTAGATGGCATGCCGGGCGGGCGAGGTCTTCGGGTGCTGGAGAAGCAGTTCGGGCACGTAGAGGATGGTCCAGCCGGCGTCGGCCGCGCGCCAGGCGAGGTCCGTCTCCTCGTGGGCGAAGAAGAACTCGGCGGGCCAGTCCCCGATCTCGGAGAGCATCACCATGGACAGCGCATGGCCCCCGCCGAGGAAACCGGTCACCGGTCCGCCACGAAGCGGATCGGCGGCCCCGACCCGCGGCACATGCCGCCGCTGGGTCTCGCCGTGCTCATCGGCGATACGGAACCCGACGATGCCCAGCCTGGGGTCGGCCACGTAGAGGTCCCGTACGCGCCGGAGGACGTCGGCGTCCACGAGCAGTCCGTCGTCGTCCAGTTCGACCACGACGTCCACGTCCCCGAACTCCCGGAGCCGGGCGAGGGCAACGTTTCGCCCGCCGGGGCAGCCGAGGTTCTCGTCGACCTCGATGCAGGTGACCTCACCGGGAAGGCCGAGGCGCTCGGCGAACTCGGGCAGGGGGCAGCCATTGCCGACGACGACGATGCGGGACGGGGCGAGGTCCTGCTTGGCGACGGAGGTGAGCAGGGCGTCGACCTCCGCGGGACGATTGCCCATGGTGACGACGGCGACGGCGATACGGGGCCCCGGTTCCTGCTGCGGTTGCGACACGACACCCACCCCATCTCGGCCGACGACTGTGCACGCGATGCTAGCCGTTAACCAAGAGGACGCTCGGAGTCCTTCGGTTCTCCCCGTGCCGGATAATTTTCCGCCCCATCCCGACGCACGCCTCAGACCCAGGCACCCTCCGCCCACTCAGCACTCAGCACTCAGCACTCAGCACTCAGCACTCAGCACTCAGCACACCGATCGGAATTCCCCGGCCGGTTACCGAATTCGGCAACACTGCCCCGCTCAAATCAATTGATTCTCGCTCGGCCATCCACACGCGAACCCGCTCTCCCGCACACGACACCTTGAACCGAATTCCGGAGCCTGAAATACCCGACCCGCTCACTGAACCCTGACCGACCCCTCTCCCTGTCCCCCTATCGCCTCCCGCCCGACCTCCCTCTCCCCTTCACTCCCCTCCGAAGGCATCGCCGCCAACCGTCCGCCGCCGGCCTCACAGCCGTGGCCGCGGCCAACCCACAGCCCCCGCCGAACGCCTGACGACCGCGAAGCGACGCCCCACCGGGTCCGGTACCCTGGCCACGACCGCGCGCAGTGCACAAGAGAAAGGGGACGGAGGATCGGAGCCCGAAAGGCGCCGTGATTCCCACCGCCGATGCCGTCCAACCCGCGGGCTGGTTCGCCCAAGGAAATCTCCAGCCCCAGCAATCCTCATGTGAAGGAACTCGCCGCACTCCGCCGCCGACGGAACCGGCAGAATTCCGGAGTGACCCTCGTGGAGGGTTATGAGGAGCTGGATCTCGCCCTGCGGGCCGGAGTCCGTCCCCGCGAGCTCTATTTCTGCCCCGCGCTGACCGGCGATTCGGACCCGAGGAACGTCCTGGACCGCGCGGCCGAACGCGGTGCCGCCCTGTTCAGCCTGAGCCGTCAGGCCTTCGACAAGGCCGCCTACCGCGAGGGACCGGACGGCTGGCTCGCCGTCGTACCGGACATCCAGACCGATCTCTCCCGCATCAAGGTCGACGACAGGTCCCTCTTCCTCGTGTGCGAGAGCGTCGAGAAGCCCGGCAACCTGGGCTCGATGCTGCGCACCGCGGACGCGGCCGGAGTGACCGCCGTCATCTCCGCCAACCCGGTGACCGACTGGGGGAACCCGAACGTCATCCGGGCCAGCAAGGGCACCGTGTTCGCCGTCCCGATCGCCTCGGCCGACTCCGAAGAGGTCGTGCACTGGCTGGCCGAGCACTCGGTGAAGGTCGTCGCCACCACCCCCGACACGGAGGTCCTGATGGCGGACGTCGACATGTCCGGCCCCACGGCCATCCTGGTCGGCAGCGAGAAGTACGGCCTGTCGGACCGGTGGCTGGCGGGCAGCCACACCAAGGCGAAGATCCCCATGTTCGGCCAGGTGGACTCGCTCAACGTCGCGGTCTCGGCCGCCCTCTTCACCTACGAGGCCGTACGGCAGCGCATGGCGGCCGGACACCACTGACGACCGCCGCGCCCGCCCGGCCGCCGTGTGCCGGGCACGGGTGTCGAGCATGACCGGGAAACACTCCGGCAAGGCAGCCGGGCCGCCCGTTGCCGGCGCGCTGCCGTGCGCCGTCTTATCCCCTTCCTCCCCCGGACAATGAGGACTTCGCGCCCTCTCTGACGCCCCGAGCAACCCAACAGCCCCTCCGGTGCCTCTTCTTCGTGTCCATGAACCGCTGACGTCGGTTCGCACCACCCCCTCGAGGCGCCACCACCTACATGACTTCGACGTCCCCCACGGTCGCTCGCCCGTGTCGCCTGCCCGTCTGGCCCATCCCTCTGCTGTGGACCCTCGGCCTCGGCCTGTGGGGGCTGTCCCGGCAGCACAGCGTGTGGCGGGACGAGGCCGCGACCTGGCAGGTGGCCGGACGGTCCACCACCGAGATCCGGCACATGCTGGGGCAGGTCGACGCCGTGCACGGGCTCTACTACCTGCTGATGCACGGGCTGTTCGAACTCTTCGGGCCCGGCACCACGACCCTGCGGCTGCCCTCCGTGCTGGCCATGGCGGTGGCGGCGGCCTGTGTGGCGGTCATCGGCCGGCGGCTGGCCGGAACGTGGGCGGGGCTGGGAGGAGGGCTGGCGTTGGGGCTGCTCCCGGCCGTGCAGTTCTACCTCCAGGAGGGCCGCCCGTACGCTCTGGTCGCGGCCGGCGCCGCGATCTCCACCCTGTTGCTGGTGACCGTGCTCCAGGGGCGAGGCGGGGCGGTGCGCTGGGCGGCCTACGGCGGCACCGTCCTGACCTGCGGGTTGTTGAACTGGCTGTCGCTGCTGATGCTGCCCGCGCACGCGGCGACCCTGATCTGGACGCGGGCGGGGCGCCGGATGTGGACACGATGGGCGGCGACCTCGGCGTCCGCGACGGCGTGTGTGCTGCCGTTGATCCTGTTCAGCCGAGGCCAGTCCGACCAGATTTCCTGGATTCCACCGCTGACCTGGCACATGCTGATCGGTCCGGTGGTCCTGCTGGCCATCGGCGGCCTCGGAGCCCTGCTGGACCGGCCGCGGAGAGGCCGGCTGTCGGCGGCGGCCGTGGGGCTGCCCCTGCTCGCGGTGCCGCAGATCGCCCTGATCGTTCTCTCCCTGATCAAGCCGCTGTTTCTGGACCGGTACGTTCTGTTCAGCCTGCTCGGTCTGGCGCTGCTGATCGGGGCGGGGCTGGGTGCGGCGATACGAGCGGCCGCGCCACGGTTCCCGAGAGCGTCGAGGTGGATACTTCCCGTGGTGGTCGCCGTGGCGATGGTGGCGCTGCTGCCCCAGTGCCTGGCCAAGCGGTCCCCGGCGAGCCGGGTGGACGATGTCCTGGCGGCGGCGGAAGACGTACGGGGGCTCAAGAAGACCGGGGACGGGGTGCTCTTCATACCCGCGGCACGGCGGGACACCAAGCTGGTCTCCCCCGACGCCTTCGTGGGTGTGCGGGACATCGCTCTCGCGGAGAGCCCGGAGGAGTCCGGGACGCTGAAGGGCATCGAGGCCGACCCGGCCCGGATACGGGCCGCGATACTGAGCCGGCGGCGGATACTGCTGGTCACGGACGCAGCGAAGGTGGCGAGGCCGGTGGCGGCGGAGCGGGACAGGGTGAAGACCTCCGTGCTCGAGGAGTACTTCACCGTGGTGTCGGACGACCAGGTCCGCGGCCGGCGGGTGACGGTGTACGAGCGGATCGGCCCCTGAGGCGCCCCGGACCCGGTGCACCGCTCACGGCACCTCGCCGGCGACTTCTCATGGTGGGCGGGTCCTGCCGGACACGCGCCTTCAGGCCGAATCGAATCGGCGGCGGGCCGTTTCGATGGCGCCGAGGTAGCGGTGGGTCCAGTCGCACATGCCGTCGACCGTCGCGCGCAAGGCTCGGCCCGGCGCCGTGAGGGTGTACTCGACGCGCGGCGGCACAGTCGGGTGCACGGTCCGTTCGACCAGGCCGTTGCGCTCCAGCAGGCGCAGATTGTGCGTGAGCATCTTGTGGCTGATGCCCTCGATCTCGTTGCGCAGTTCGGTGAAGCGCAACGTGCGGTCGCCCACCGCTTCGATGATCAGGAGCGCCCACTTGTTGGCGATGTCCGAGAAGATCTCCCGCGCCAAGGAGTCCGCCCGCGTCACATCCGCTTCGTCCTTGGCCAAGCCCTTGAACTGCTTGGTCACCATGAGGTTCCCCAGTCACCGAAAAGTGCGTTCTTACAGGTCAGCCGCCACTCTCCTATGGTTCCCGAGTAACTTCAAGAGAGCACGAGGAGGCAGACGGATGGCCCTCACTCTGGTGAACCCCGACGGATTGCCCACGATCGACGTCTACCGGCAGGTGGCGATCGCATCCGGTTCGCGGATGGTCTTCGTCGCCGGACAGGTCGCCTGGGACGCCGACGGAGTCACGGTCGGCGAGGGGGACCTGGCGGCCCAGGCCGAGCAGTGCTACCTCAACGTCGGCACCGCCCTGGCCGGGGCCGGCGCGTCCTTCGACGATGTGGCGAAACTGACCGTCTACGTCGTCGACTGGACGCCCGACAAGATGCCCCTGCTCCTGGCCGGTATCTCCCGGGCGGCCGCGAGGCTCGGGGCCACCCCTGTCGCGCCGGCCACGCTGGTGGGCGTGGCGGCACTGGACATCCCCGAGCATCTGATCGAGATCGAGGCCACCGCGATCCTCGACTGATCAGTCAGATCCGCCGGTGGCTGAAGGGGAGATCGCACCCGTCGAAGGGCGCGATGCGCCGCATGGGGGACGCCTTCACAGCGGGCCGGACGCAATCCGCATCCGCCAGGGCGTGGATTCCCGTGCACCGTGACGGCAGCGCCAACGGGTGACCAGCACGTCACCGGAAACGGCTCGTCCCGGCCGCAGGTATCTCACCGTCGACGGCGTCTGCGTCAGGGCGGATTACCGCCCCTTCCGACGGACGGTGGTCGCTCATGGCGAAGGGGAGCGCCCATGCGGCGGGACCGCCCGTGCGGCCGTCAGCAGTTCGACGCGCGCGTGACGGCAGGCGGGCGATGACGCGGACGCGCCTCGGTACCAAGGCCAAGCGCGTCCGGTGTTCAAGGGCCGTCGACAGCCACCGTGGCGAGCATCTGTTCCCGGCCCGGGTTCAGGGTGTGTGACGCTTCAACATTCGCGCGCGCTGTTACTTCAGGGCACTCCTGTGACGTCTGTGCCCCGCAATGGCCGTGATGGCAACGACAACGGGGCTTCAAGGGTGGGGCATGAGAACTGAACAAAGGGTTCGGCGCGGTCGTCGTCGAGCCGGTCTGAAACCACGCACGTGGCTGGCGCTGGGGGCGGTCGTCGCCGGGGGCGGCGTGGCTGTGGCGACCGTCGCGATGGCCGGGTCGGGAGGCCGTGCCGGAGCGTCGGCTGCGCGGGGACCGGTCAAGACGCATGTCCACTCGCTGTCCCTGACCGGGGCCAGTGCGTCGCTCAAGACGCTGGGGGCTCAGGCCACGGCTCCGTTCAGCATGGTGGGTGTCACCTGGAACGGCGCGCACGCCAGCCTGCGCGGCACGGTGGAGGTGCGGACCCGTTCCGCCGTCAGCGGCCACTGGACGTCGTGGCTGAAGATGCAGCAGCCGGACGACATCCCCGACGCGGCCGAGCTGAACCGTCCCGGTGTGCGGGGCGGGATGGCGCCCATGTGGTCGGGCCCGTCGAACGGAATCCAGGTCCGCGCGACCGGCGCGGGCAAGGCGACCGCGTTGCCCGCCGGGCTGCGGGTGGACCTGGTCGACCCGGGCAAGCCCGCCACCGGCGCAACGCAGGACTCCGGCATGGGCCTGGCGGGATACGCCATGGACGCGACGGCCACCGACACCGCGACGCCGACGGACAGCGTCGCCCCTACCGACAGCGCGACGGCCACGGCAGGCAACGACGCTTCGGGGACCCCGACGGCGACGGACTCCGCCTCGCCCACGGACACCCCCGCGGACACCCCCACGGCCACGGACTCGGCATCCGTCGCGCCGTCCACCGGGACCTCCGCCCCCGCTTCCGCCTCGCCCAGCGCGTCCCCGACGTCCTGGCCGAGCCAGCTTCCGTCGCTGTCCGAGGCGTACCCGTCCTGCACGGCCTCCTCCAGCAGCCCCTCCGCGTCGGCGTCGCCGACCGCGCCGGACCCGATGCCGGCCGCGACCACCTCGACGGTGGCACCGCCGACTGTGGTCACCCGGGCCGGCTGGGGCGCGGACGAGTGCGCCCGTGATACCGGCTACCCGTCGTACGGCTCGGCGGTGAAGGTGATGTTCGTCCACCACACCGACACCCCCAACGACTACGCCTGCGCAGACTCGCCGGCGATCGTGCGCAGCCTCTACGCCGCGCATCTCAGCCAGGGCTGGCGCGACGTCGGCTACAACTTCCTGGTCGACAAGTGCGGCACCATCTTCGAGGGCCGCTTCGGCGGGATGGCGCTGCCGGTCGTGGGCGCCCAGACGTACGGGTTCAACACCAACAGCATGGGTGTGGCCGCCATCGGCACCTACACCGACCTCAGCGGCGGCGACTCCCAGGAGACCACCTACCCCGGAGCCACGCCGAGCACGGCCCTGCTGAGCTCCATCGCCCGGATCGCGGCCTGGAAGTTCGGCATGACGGGCGTGGACCCGGCCACCGCCACCGCCTCTCTGCCCGAGGGCGCCTCCAACAGCTCCGGCTTCACCCTGGGCAAGAGCTACACGTTCAACGTCATCTCCGGCCACCGCAACGGCTTCGCCACCGACTGCCCCGGCAACCAGCTCTACAACGCCCTGGGCACCATCCGCTCCTACGCGTCCGGCCCGGTCAGCGCTGTCTCCGTCACCGGGCTCGCGGGCGGGGCGGTCAAGTCCGGGACGAGCTACTACACCAAGGGCTCGGCCACGGTGAGCTGGACGACCTCCACGCCATCCGCGGTGATCTCCGGCTTCGACGTCCTGGTCGACGGAAAGGCCGTGGCCCACACCTCCGGCTCCGCCCGCTCCACCTCGGTCTCGGTGACGGCCGGCAGCCACACCGTCCAGGTGCGCGCCACCCACGTCCGCGGCTCCACCACGCTGTCCGGCGGCGTCACCCTGGTCGGCGACACCACCGCGCCCACGTTCCCGACCGCTCCCGGCGCGAACCTGCGCACCGGCACGGTGAACTCCACCTCGGTCCCGGTCACGGTCACCTGGAAGGCCGCCGACAACACGGCACTCGCCAAGGTCATGGCGACCTCGCCGTCCTCGGCCACCTTCGGCCCGACGGTGACCTCCTGGTCGACCAGCGCCAAGCCCGGCACCTCCGACCTGTTCGCCCTGAAGGCCTACGACGTCGTCGGCAACAGCACCGGCGCCTCCGTCTACCGCAAGCCGAGCATCATCCAGGAGACCTCCGCCACCCGCACCGGCACCTGGACCCGTAAGAGCAGCAGTAGCTACCTGGGCGGCTACTCCTACAGCTCGTCGTCCGCCAAGGCCTCGATCAGCTGGACCTTCACCGGACGCTCGGTGGCCTGGATCGTCTCGCGGGCCTCCACTTCGGGCCAGGCGTACATCTACGTCGACGGCACCAAGGTCGCCACGGTGGACCTGAAGTCCTCCACGACCCTCTACCGCCAGGCGATCTGGACCAAGACCTGGTCCAGCTCGGCCAAGCACACCCTGAAGATCGTCGTGGTCGGCACCTCGGGCCGCCCGGCCGTCACCACCGACGGCATCGCGACCATCGGCTGACCGGTCTGCCGCACCTTATGCAGGAGCCCTCCGCCCGCGAGAAGTCCGCGGACAGAGGGCTCCTGCGGGCACATCGGCGCGGGCCCCGGATTGGGCCCCATCGGGCCGCCTCCGGGCCGAATCGGCAAGTGATTTAGAACGGAGGTCGATCAGGGAAACGAGAAAAAGCCAGGTCAGAGTGATTCTGGCCTGGCTTTCCGTGGAGCCGCCTTCGGGATTCGAACCCGAGACCTACGCATTACGAGTGCGTTGCTCTGGCCATCTGAGCTAAGGCGGCGCGCTGTCCGCACTATGGTGCGATCAGCAACGTCGGTAAGTCTACACAGTTTTCAAGGGCGCTCCGACCACCCCCCGGAAGCGACGCTTCCGGGGTGGCAGGGGCGGCTACGAGCAGCGTTTTCCCTTCGCCGGGGGTGTGCCCCGCAGCAGATACGCGTCGATCGCCGAGTCGATGCACCTGCTGCCACGGCCGTATGCCGTGTGTCCGTCGCCGTCGTAGGTCAGAAGCCTGGCGGAGGACAGCTGGGATGCCAGGGCCCGCGCCCAGCGGTACGGGGTCGCCGGGTCGCGGGTCGTACCGACCACCACGATCGGCGCCGCGCCCTCGGCCTTGATGCGGTGCGGCTCGCCCGTCGCCCGCACCGGCCAGTAGGCGCAGCCCAGCGACGCCCAGGCCAGGGCCCTCCCGAACACCGGAGACGCCTTCTCGAACGCCGGGAGCGCCTTCTCCACCTGCTCCGGGCCCGAGAACGCCGGAGGCAGGTCCACACAGTTCACGGCCGCGTTCGCGAACATCAGGTTCGAGTACCGGCCGCGCGGGTCCCGCTCGTAGTAGCTGTCGGACAGGACGAGCAGCGGGGTCCCGTCGTGGTGCTTCATCGCCGAGGTCAGCGCATGGCGCAGCTGGGGCCAGGCCGCCTGGTCGTACATCGCGGCGATCACACCGGTCGTCGCCAGGGCCTCGCCGAGCTTGCGGCGGCTCGCGTCGCCCGTCCTCAGGGGGGACGTGTCGAGTTTCGCGAAGAACGCCTTCAGATGGTCGCCGACCTTCGCCGGTGAGGCACCCGGGCCGCCCAGCGGGCAGTCCGGCTGCCGTACGCAGTCCTTGGCGAAGGCGTGGAACGCCGTCTCGAAGCCCGCCGTCTGCTCCACGTTGATCCTGCGGGCGGTCAGGCTGGGGTCCATCGCGCCGTCCAGCACCAGCCGGCCCACCCGGTTCGGGAAGAGCCCCGCATACGTCGCCCCGAGGAACGTCCCGTACGACGCTCCGACATAGTTCAGCTTCCGGTCACCCAGCACCGCGCGCAGGATGTCCATGTCACGGGCCACCTCGACCGTCGAGACATGGCGCAGCAGGCCCGCCGAATGCCGTCCGCAGCCCTCCGCGAACGTCTTGTCCGCGGCGACCACCTGCTTCACCTCCCTCGGGTTGTCCGGCGTGAGGTCGGTCCGCGCGTACGCGTCCATCTGGGGCCCGTCGAGGCACCGGACCGGCTCGCTCCGGCCCACCCCGCGCGGATCGACGGCCACCATGTCGTAGCGGGCGCGGATCTCCGACGGATATCTGGCGCCCGCGTACTCCTCCAGATAGCCGATGGCCGAGCCGCCCGGCCCGCCGGGGTTCACCAGCAGCGAGCCGAGGGGTTTGCCGTGGCCCGTGGCCCGCTTGCGGGCCACGGCCAGTCTCACATCGCCGGCACCCTGCCGGGCGTAGTCGCGGGGCGCCGTCATCGTGGCGCACTCGAAGCCGGCGACCGGGCAGGGACGCCAGGTCAGCTTCTGGGCGTAGTACGGGGACAGCGCCGACGGCGTGGTCCGGGGCAACGCGGCCAGCGTCGCATCCGCCGCCGTGGCCGTCGTCGCGTCCCTGGCGGAGCACGCCGAGGCGAGCAGCGCCGCGGCGACGAGCAGCGTGCCGCTGGTGCGCATCATCGGGGGCCGACGGAGGAGACGGAGAAGGCGGGATCCGCGGGAACGACGCGGAGGGCGAGGAGGGTGGGAACGGGGGGAGGATCCGGGAATGCACCTGGTCTGCATCTCGTGAGCGTAACCCTGAGCGATGGGATCGTTGCTCTGCGTCGCGTCGGCCCTTCGTACGAGTGACGCGGTCAATCCGCCGCAGGCGGTATCCCTCTCAGGGGCGTCTCACCCGGCCCGCAGGGCCATCGTCATGGCCTCCACCGCCAGCAGGGGTGCGACATTGCGGTCCAGGGCCTCCCGGCAGGCGGCGATCGCCTCGATACGGCGCAGCGTGGACTCGGGTGTGCCGCCCCTGGCCAGGCGCTCGAGGGCGTCCTCCGAGTCCGCGTTGGCGAGGGCGACACGGGAGCCGAGCTGGAGGGCGAGCACATCACGGTAGAAGCCCGTGAGATCGGTGAGGGCCTGGTCCAGGCTGTCGCGCTGTGTACGCGTTCTCCGGCGCTTCTGCCTGTCCTCCAGCTCCTTCATCACGCCGGCCGTGCCCCGGGGCATCCGGCCGCCCTCCGCGGCGCCCAGTGCCGTCTTCAGCTCCTGCGTCTCCTTGGCGTCGACCTCCTCGGCGAGCTGCTTGGAGTCCTCCGTGGCCGCGTCGACCAGCTCCTGCGCCGCCCTGAGGCAGCCGCCGATGTCGTCGACCCGCAGCGGGAGCTTCAGCACGGCGGCCCGGCGGGCGCGGGCACGCTCGTCCGTGGCCAGGCGGCGGGCACGGTCGACATGACCCTGGGTGGCGCGGGCGGCGGCGAACGCGATGTCCGGCTCGAGGCCGTCGCGCCGTACAAGCATGTCCGCGACCGCCTCCACGGAGGGCGTGCGCAGGTTGAGGTGGCGGCAGCGGGAGCGGATCGTCGGCAGGACGTCCTCCAGGGACGGGGCGCACAGCAGCCAGACCGTACGCGGAGCGGGCTCCTCGACCGCCTTGAGGACCGCGTTGGCCGACTTCTCGTTCAGCCGCTCGGCGTCCTCGACGAGGATCACCTGCCAGCGGCCGTTCGCCGGTGACGTGAACGACTTGCGGACCGTGTCGCGCATGTCGTCGGCGAGGATCTGCGTGCCCACGGCGGCGACCGTGGTCACGTCCGCGTGCGTACCGACCAGGGCGGTGTGGCAGCCGTCGCAGAAGCCGCAGCCGGGGGCGCCCCCGAGGGCGCGGTCGGGGCTCACGCACTGCAATGCCGCGGCGAACGCCCGCGCCGCCTGTGTATGCCCCGCGCCGGGCGGGCCCGTGAACAGCCAGGCGTGCGTCATCCTGGATGCCTCGGGGAGCGGTGCGTCGGCGGCGGCCGCGGTGACGAGGGCGTCGGCATCGCGGGCGGCCGCGTCGAGCTGCTCGCTCACCTTCTCCTGACCCACCAGGTCGTCCCACACGGTCACGGGACACCGCCTTTCCGTCGTACCGGCCCTACCGCGATCCATTGTGCGGGTCACGACTGACAACGAGGCGGGCACCGGGACGGCCGGCGGTCCGCCGCATACGGGACGGACCAGCCGAGCCGCGCCCGCCCACGGCGGGAGACCCGCCCGGCGCCTGGGGCCTCACCGAACCCCGGCGCCTCACCGAACGTCCGCGCCTCATCCCCGGACGCCCGGGCCTCACCCGACGCCTGCGGGCTCGCCCGACGCCCGGGGCCGGCCGGACGGCTCGCGGACAGACCCCCGGCGGCACCGCCCCTCTCAGCGGCGCCGGCCGCTTTCGTCGTCGTCCCAGCCCTCGTCCTCACGCGGGCCGAGCAGCTCGTCCGCCAGCGTAGGGAGGTCGTCCAGCGGGGTCTCCTCCGCCCAGTCCGGACGGGGCCGGCGCCGCGGACGGCCTTCGGTGTCCATCTGCGGCAGCTCACGCGTGCGGTCCTCGGCCCCGTCGGGCCGCGGCGTCGCGCGCTCGTCGCGGAAGAAGCCCGGCGGCACCCGGTCCGCCGGATCGCCGGCGCCACCGTCCCGCAGGGGCGGCAGCACGGCCGTCTCGTCCACGGCACCCGGCACCACAGGAGGCAGCACCGCGGTCTCGTCGGCGTTGCTTTGCGGCTCCGCCGGCCTGGGCAGCTGCGCCGTGGTCTCGGCGTCGCCCTGCCCGGGCCGTACCGGCGGCAGGACGGCGGTCTCGTCCGCCGGTCCGCCGGACGCGTGCGGCGGTGCCACGAGCGGCGTGGGCACGGTGGTCTCGTTGTCCTGCGGGGAGACCGAGGAACCCCGCGAAGCCCCGCGCCGGGAACCGGACGCTCCGGCGCCGCCACCGGCCGGACCCGAAGCCGCCGGACCCGAAGCCGCCGCGGCAGCCGAAGCCGCCGCCTCGGCCGCGGCCCGGCGTGCCTCCTCCGCCCGCAGCAGCGCCTCCTCGGCCTTGCGCTGTTTGTCCAGGCGGCGCTCCTCGGCCTCGGCCCGCAGCCGGGCCTCCTCCTCGGCCTGCTTGCGCCGCTCCTCCTCCTGGGCCTTGCGACGGGCCTCCTCGGCCGCCCTCGCCTGCTCCTCCGCGAGAAGGCGTGCCCGCTCCTCCTCGGCGCGCCGACGGGCCTCCTCGGCCCGCTGCCGGGCCTCCTCGGCCTGCCGCTCCGCCTCGCGGCGCTGCGCCTCCTCCAGCTCGCGGCGCTTGCGTTCCTCCTCCTCGGCCCGAAGCCTGGCCAGCTGTTCCCGGCGCTCGCGCTCCTGCCGCTCCTCCTCGGCCTTGCGCGCGGCCTCTTCCTCTGCCTTGCGCCGGGCCTCTTCCTCGGCCTTGCGGCGCGCCTCCTCCTGGGCCTTCACCTCGGCCTCGGACAGCGGCAGCAGCTGGTCGAGCCGGTGCCGGACGACGGTCGTGACCGCCTCGGGCTCCTGCCCGGCGTCGACGACCAGATAGCGCCCGGGGTCGGCGGCGGCCAGCGTGAGGAAACCGGACCGCACACGCGCGTGGAACTCGGCCGGCTCCGATTCGAGCCGGTCCGGAGCCTCCGTGAACCGCTCCCGCGCCGTCTCGGGGGCCACGTCCAGCAGCACGGTGAGATGGGGGACCAGACCGTTGGTCGCCCACCGGTTGATACGGGCTATCTCGGTCGGGGACAGGTCCCGGCCCGCTCCCTGGTAGGCCACGGACGAGTCGATGTACCGGTCGGAGATCACGACCGCGCCCCGCTCCAGGGCCGGCCGTACCACCGTGTCGACATGCTCGGCGCGGTCCGCCGCGTACAGCAGCGCCTCCGCGCGGTGCGACAGTCCTGCGCTGGAGACGTCCAGCAGGATCGACCGCAGCCGCTTGCCGACGGGCGTCGCCCCCGGCTCACGGGTGAGCACGACCTCGTGTCCCTTGGCGCGGATCCACTCGGCGAGTGCCTCGGCCTGGGTGGACTTCCCGGCTCCGTCACCGCCCTCCAGAGCGATGAAGAAGCCGCTCTCCGCCGGCGCCTCCACCGGGTCGTCGCCGCCGCGAAGCGCGTCGCGCAGGTCGTGCCGCAGCGGCACACCGGAGCGGTCGTCGGCCTTGGCGAGAACCAGCGCCGCCACCGGCAGCAGCAGTGCGCCGACCAGCATCAGGGTGAAGGCGGCGCCCCCGTGTGCGAAGACGAACTTGCCGTTCTGCAGCCGGTGCGGACCGATCGCCGCGGCCACCACCGGCGCCACCAGCACCCCGAGGGCGACGAAGACCCGTACGACCGCGTGCAGGTGCTCGGTGGTCCGGGACCGCCGGTGGTCCTCGGTCTCCTGGTCGAGCAGCGTGTGCCCGGTGTTCGCGGCGACGCCCGCGCCGACACCCGCGAGAGCCAGGATCAGCAACACGGTGGTCACGTCGGGGACGAGCCCGCCGGCGAGCAGCGCGACCCCGGTGAAGGCGATCGCCAGCGCGAGCAGCCGGCGCCGTGACAGCGACGGCAGCACGCGGGGTGCCGTACGGATGCCGACGACCGTGCCGCCGGTCAGCGCGAGGACCAGCAGGCCGTAGGTCACCGGGCCGCCGTCCAGGTCCTTGGCCTGCAGCACGGAGACGGCGACGGCGGCCGAGACGGCCCCGGCGACGGCCGCGCAGGCCGGCACCAGCAGCGGGATCGCGCCCGTACGGCCCTTCTCGACGCCCCCGCCCGTCCTGGGGCGGCGCAGGCCCTCCAGCGGCGACCGCGCGCGCGGGGTGCGGGTGTCGGGCAGCTGGAGGGAGGTGACGAGGGACAGGGAGGCGGCGAACAGACCGGCCGCGACGTAGGAGGGCAGGGCCGCCTGGTGCTGCGAGAACCAGGCGACGCCCGCACCCAGCAGGTTGTTCAGCAGCGACACGAGGACGAGCCCGGCGGCCGCCAGCGGCACCGCCACGAATCCCGTACGCAGCGACAGGCGCCGCAGCGCGTCCATGTGGTCCGGCAGCGGGCGCACCGTCGCGCCCTCGAGCGGCGGCGCGGGCAGCAGGGCGGGCGCCGCGCTCTCGCGGCACACCGTCCAGAAGCGCTCGGCGACACCGGTGACGAAGGCGGTGACCAGCAGCATCACCGGCGCGTTGCCCGGCGTCCAGTCGATCCACAGCGGGGCGACGATCAGCACGGCGGCCCGGAGCCCGTCCGCGCCGACCATGGTCCAGCGGCGGTCGAGCGGTCCGTCCTGGGACGTCAGCGCGGTGAGCGGGCCGAGGAGGACGGCGCCGAAGAGCAGGGTGGCGAGAATGCGCGCGCCGAAGACGGTCGCGATCGCGAACGCCACGCCCCGGTAACCGCCCCCGAAGGAACCTTCGGCCACGGCCGCCTGGAGGGTGAGCATGACAAGTACGAAGAGGGCGAGGGCGTCGCCCACTCCGCCCACGAGCTGGGCGCTCCACAGCCGCCTCAGCTGCGGTCGGCGCAGCAGTGCGCGGACGGCGCGCTCGCGTGAATCTGCGACCAGGGCGTCGTCGGGGGCCGGATTGTGGGCCGTTGGCTGCTCGGCTCGCGTCATGCTTTCAGCCTATCGGCAGCCACCGACAGCACGTGGCAGGCGCCCGAACGTGCGCACGCCCCGTCATCGAAATGATGCCGGAGCGTGCGTTCCGCGGAGCGGAGAGGAGCCCGTGCGAGGCGTGCGCCTCGCAGGCCGTCCGCTCAGCCCTCGGCAGTGTCCTTCGCGGCCGCCGTCTTCGCGGCTGCGGTCGTCTTCGCCGCCGTGCTCTTCGCCGTCGTCTTCTTGGCGGCCGTCTTCTTGGCCGTCGTCTTCTTGGCGGCCGTCTTCTTCGCCGCCGTCGCCGTCGTCTTCTTGGCGGGCGCCTTCTTCGCGGTGGCCTTCTTCGCCGTCTTCTTGGCGGGCCCCTTGGCGCGCTTCTCCGCGAGCAGCTCGAAGCCGCGGTCCGGGGTGATGGTCTCGACGCTGTCGCCCGAGCGCAGGGTCGCGTTCGTCTCGCCGTCGGTGACGTACGGTCCGAAGCGGCCGTCCTTCACGACGACGGGCTTCCCGCTGACCGGGTCCTCGCCCAGTTCCTTCAGCGGCGGCTTGGCGGCCGCGCGGCCACGCTGCTTGGGCTGGGCGTAGATCGCCAGCGCCTCCTCCAGCGTGATCGTGAAGAGCTGGTCCTCGGACTGCAGCGACCGCGAGTCCGTGCCCTTCTTCAGGTACGGGCCGTAGCGCCCGTTCTGCGCGGTGATCTCCTGCCCCTCGGCATCGGTGCCGACGACGCGCGGCAGGGACATCAGCCGCAGCGCGTCCTCGAGCGTCACCGTGTCCAGGGACATCGACTTGAACAGCGAGGCCGTGCGCGGCTTGATCGCGTTCTTGCCCGTCTTCGGGGTGCCCTCGGGGAGGATCTCCGTGACGTACGGGCCGTAGCGGCCGTCCTTGGCGACGATCGGCCGGCCCGTCTCCGGGTCGGTGCCCAGCGGGCGCTCGCCGCTCGGCTTGGCAAGCAGTTCCTCGGCCAGCTCGACGGTCAGCTCGTCCGGCGCGAGGTCGGCCGGGATGTCGGCCCGCTGGTGCTCCTCGGCGTCCTTCTCGCCCCGCTCGATGTACGGGCCGTAGCGGCCGACCCGCAGCACGATGTCGTTGCCGACCGGGAACGAGGAGACCTCGCGGGCGTCGATCGCGCCCAGGTCGGTCACCAGTTCCTTGAGGCCGCCGAGGTGGTCGCCGTCGCCGTTCCCGGCGTCCGCGGCGACCCCTTCGACGGTGCCCTCGCCGAAGTAGAACCGCTTCAGCCACGGCACGGCCTGGGCCTCGCCGCGCGCGATGCGGTCGAGGTCGTCCTCCATCCTGGCGGTGAAGTCGTAGTCGACGAGGCGCCCGAAGTGCTTCTCCAGGAGGTTGACCACGGCGAAGGACAGGAAGGACGGCACGAGGGCCGTGCCCTTCTTGAACACATAGCCGCGGTCGAGAATCGTGCCGATGATCGACGCGTATGTCGACGGACGCCCGATCTCGCGCTCTTCCAGCTCCTTGACCAGCGACGCCTCGGTGTAGCGAGCCGGCGGCTTGGTCGCGTGACCGTCGGCGGTGATCTCCTCGGCGGTCAGCGGGTCGCCCTGGGCGACCTGCGGCAGCCGGCGCTCGCGGTCGTCGAGCTCGGCGTTCGGGTCGTCGGCGCCCTCGACGTACGCCTTCAAAAAGCCGTGGAAGGTGATCGTCTTGCCGGACGCGCTGAACTCGGCGTCCCGGCCGTCGGCGGCGAGGCCACCGATGCGGACGGTGACCGAGTTGCCGGTGGCGTCCTTCATCTGGGAGGCGACGGTCCGCTTCCAGATCAGCTCGTACAGCTTGAACTGGTCGCCGGTCAGGCCCGTCTCCGCCGGGGTGCGGAAACGATCACCCGAAGGCCGGATCGCCTCGTGCGCCTCCTGGGCGTTCTTGACCTTGGCCGCGTAGGTGCGCGGCTGCTCGGGCAGGTACTGGGCGCCGTACAGCTGGGTGACCTGGGCGCGGGCGGCGGCGATCGCCGTGTCGCTCAGGGTCGTGGAGTCCGTACGCATGTACGTGATGAAGCCGTTCTCGTACAGCTTCTGCGCGACCTGCATGGTGGCCTTGGCGCCGAAGCCGAGCTTGCGGCTGGCCTCCTGCTGCAGCGTCGTCGTACGGAACGGCGCGTACGGGGAGCGGCGGTACGGCTTGGACTCGACCGACCGGACGGAGAACCGGGTGTTCTCCAGGGCGGCGGCGAGCGCCCGGGCGTTCGCCTCGTCGAGGTGCAGCGTGTTCGCGGTCTTCAGCCGGCCGAGCGAGTCGAAGTCACGGCCCTGCGCGACGCGCTTGCCGTCGACCGTCGCGAGCCGTGCCACCAGCGTCGACGGGTCGGATGCGTCACCCGCGCGGCCGGTGCCGAAGATGCCGGTCAGGTCCCAGTACTCGGCGGAGCGGAACGCCATGCGCTCCCGCTCCCGCTCCACGACCAGGCGGGTCGCCACGGACTGGACGCGGCCCGCGGACAGACGCGGCATGACCTTCTTCCACAGGACCGGCGAGACCTCGTAGCCGTAGAGGCGGTCGAGGATGCGGCGGGTCTCCTGGGCGTCCACGAGTCTCTGGTTCAGCTCGCGCGGATTGCGCACGGCCTGCTGGATCGCGTCCTTGGTGATCTCGTGGAAGACCATCCGCTTGACCGGGACCTTGGGCTTGAGCACCTCCTGGAGGTGCCAGGCGATGGCCTCGCCCTCGCGGTCCTCATCGGTGGCGAGGAAGAGCTCGTCGGAGTCGCGCAGCAAATCCTTGAGCTTCTTGACCTGCGCCTTCTTGTCGGCGTTGACGACGTAGATCGGCTGGAAGTCGTGTTCGACGTCCACGCCGAGGCGACGCACCTCACCCGTGTACTTCTCCGGCACCTCCGCGGCGCCGTTCGGAAGGTCGCGGATGTGCCCGACGCTCGCCTCGACGGTGTATCCGGGGCCGAGGTAGCCCTTGATCGTCTTCGCCTTGGCAGGCGACTCGACGATGACGAGTCGGCGACCGCCTTGTGCGGTCTCGCTGGTCGGGGACAACTTCGCTCTTCTCTCCGGTCGACTGGGGCCTCCCCAGGCCTTCGCCCCGGGGTCGGGTCATGGTGACGCTGCGGAGTGTGACGGTACAGCCCGCCCCCGTGTCAAACGGGAAAAGCCCGCAACGGCCACTCGAACGGTAACCCGACTACCGGCATTCCTGCCGCCCGGAGTCGCCGACAGCCCTTTGGGCCCTATCCGGAGGGTGATCCCCCAGTTACCGCCGTCCTGTCGGCCTACGGCCGCGAACGGTGATGTCAGAGGCGCGTGAAGCACCAGGCGCCGGCAGCGAGCGCGGCCAGCGCGGCGAGGCTCGCCAGGGCGGCGGATGCGATGCGGCTCACACCCTCGGCGACGGGTTCGCGGCGGTGCAGCCGGGTCGCGGTCCAGGTCAGCAGTCCGGCCCCGAACAGGGCGAACACCGTACCCGCGAAGATCGCCGGTCCGCTCTCCATGCCCGTTGCCTCCGCTCCTGGCGCTGCCCTGGGACGGGAGGCTGACACATCCGGGAAGCATGCGCGCGAACCTGGAGTGAACGCACGGCGGACGACCCGCCCTACGTCCCCTACGCGCCCCCCTGGTCCGGCTTCGAGAGGGCTCGGCGCACGCAATAGATGTTGGCCGGTTTCACGTCCCCGCTCCCGCCCCGGCCCGCGGCCCACCGCACGCACGGCGAGAATGCCGAGCCCCGCCGAGGCCCACGCGGACCCGAACCGGCCCGAGCGGACCCGAACCGGCCGAGCGGATGCGAACCGGCCGAGCGGATGCGAACCGGCCGGAGCGGACGCGCACCGGCCGGAGCGCGTCCGGCGCGGGGGCGCCGTGCGCGCCACCGTTATCGCGCCGGTTCCAGGAAACCCTGCTCGACCAGCAGCCGGATCTGTGCGGGGGTTCGGTCGCGCAGCAAGACGGGGTCCTCGCCGACGAGTTGGGCGATGGCGTCCAGGATCCGCCCCGCGCTCAGCGTGCCGTCGCAGACGCCGGCGAAGCCCGCACCGACCGTGTCCACCCTGGTGGCACGCCGCATCCCACGGTTCTGACGCAGCACCACATGCTCGGGGTCTTCCGCGCCGGGCAGCCCGACCTGCTCCTGGACCACTTCGGCGGCGAGCCTGAAGTGCCCGGCGAGCAGGGCCGCGTCATCGTGCTCCCGCAGGTAGTCGATGCGGTCGAAGTGCGCCCGCACCGTGTTGCCGAGCGGCTGTTCGACGGGGTGCGGCCACTCCTCGACCGTGATCGACGGGTCGGCGGCGTCCGTCCGGTGCAGCGCGATCCACCCGAAGCCCACCGCCCGCACCTTGCGCGCCTCGAACTCGTCCAGCCAGGCGTCGTACCTCGCCTGGTACTCCGCCGTGTCGCTGCGGTGGTCGCCCGCGTCCCGCAGCCACAACTCGGCGTACTGCGTGACGTCCTGGACCTCGCGCTGCACGATCCAGGCGTCGCAGCCGCGTGGCACCCACGAGCGCAGCCGGTCCTGCCAGTCCTCCCCCTCGACGTGCTGCCAGTTGGCGAGGAACTGCGCGAACCCGCCCCTGTTCAGCCGCTCCCCCGACTGCTGAACGAGCGTGCGGCACAGATCGTCCCCGCCCATACCGCCGTCGCGGTAGGTGAGCCGCGCGCCCGGCGAGATCACGAAGGGCGGATTGGAGACGATCAGGTCGTAGGTCTCGTCGTCCCGGATCGGCTCGAACAGCGAGCCCTGGCGCAGGTCCGCCGCCGGGGCGCCGGACAGCGCCAGGGTCAGCGCCGCGATGTGCAGGGCACGCGGGTTGACGTCGGTCGCGGTCACGCGCGTGGCGTGCTGGGCGGCGTGCAGCGCCTGGATCCCCGAACCCGTGCCGAGATCGAGAGCGGAACCGGCGGGGGTGCGTACGGTGATCCCGGCGAGGGTGGTGGAGGCGCCGCCGACGCCCAGGACGACCTGCTCGTCCCGGCTGCCGATGCCGCCCGCCCCGCCGACCGCGCACCCCAGGTCGGAGACGATGAACCAGTCCTCGTCACCGGATCCGCCGTACGGCCGGACATCCACCGTCGCGGCGAGTTCGCCGCCTCCGGTGCGCAGCAGCCAGCCGGCCTCCACGCACGCGTCGACGGGCAGGACACGCTCCACGCGCGCGTGCGGCACGGGCTGTTGCAGCAGGAACAGCCGCACGAGGGTCTCCAGGGGAGTGTCCCCGCGTGTGGCCCGGAGCGCGGGCACGGTCTCGCTCCGGGCGAGCGCCGCATACGCGGGCGCACCGAGCAGTTCGAGCAGCCCGTCGGCGGTGAAGGAGGCCGCCAGCAGGGCGTCCCGCAGCCGTGCGGTGACATCGGCGCGATCGGTGGAGGGCAGCGTGGACAGACTGGAGTTACTCACGTCCCCCATTGTGGCTCGGGGAGACCGGCCCCCACCGCAGCTCCGGGTACCCGAAACGCGCCGTTCAGCCGGCCGTCGCCGGGGCCGAGGCGGACGTGGAGGCGCTCTTGCAGCTCGCCTGCTTCGCCATCGCCGCGCCGACCTCGCCCGCCTCCAGCTGCTTGAGCGCGTCGTTCCCGCTCTTGCTCAGCTTGTCGAGCTGGGTCGCGATCCCCTTGAGCCCGTCGGCGAACTTCGCCTGGTCCTTCGTGACCAGCCCGTCCACCTGCTTCTTGAGCTCGGCGTACGCCGTGGAGATGCCGTCGAGCTCCTTGACCGCGTTCTTCTGCTTGGTCGCGCCGTTGTCGACCTCGGGCGCGCCGGCCCGCTGAACGGCCGCGCCGATCGCCTTGTAGGCGTCGGACATGTCCTGGAACGCCTGGGAGTCCGTCTTCCGGACCTGCTCGGGGGTGCTGTTGTCCGAGGTCTGCTTCTGGATCGAGGTGCTGGCGTCCGCGATCTTCTTCGCCTGGGGCTGCACCGCGTCGCAGACCTGCTTGGCCCAGGAGCCGAGCTTGTCGTCGCTTGCGCTGCTCTTGCCGTCGCTGGTGCACCCCGACAGCGCCAGTACCAGTACCGCACCGCCGGACAGTGCGGCCGCGAGCTTCTTGTTCACCGGATTGGTCCCTTCCATGGCTCTCTCGGCCCCGGAAGATACACGCCAACCGGGCGACACCCGCGTGGCGATTGTCGCCGATGACCGCTCTTGCAGTCATTTACACCAAGAGAGAGAAGGGTCACGCAGAGGTGCACGAACACGGACAGGGCGGGCGTACGGGCTCTCGATGAGCGCCGTACGCCCGCCCCTTTGTCCCGTACCTGGCCAGGCGGAAGAGCGGGTGCCGTGCGGCCGGCTACGAAACCACCGCCGCATCGGGGGACTTGGAGACCCGCTCGGCGTTGTCTTCGTCACCCACGGCGATCCCCCGCCGCTTGGACATGTACACCGCACCCACGATCACGATCAGGGCGAGGATCGCGATCCCGAGCCGTACGCCGAGGCTCTTGTCGCTGCCGTACGAGAACTTGATGACCGCCGGCGCGATGAGCAGCGACACCAGGTTCATCACCTTCAGCAGCGGGTTGATCGCAGGGCCCGCGGTGTCCTTGAAGGGGTCGCCGACCGTGTCGCCGATGACCGTCGCGGCATGCGCCTCGCTGCCCTTGCCGCCGTGGTGCCCGTCCTCGACGAGCTTCTTGGCGTTGTCCCAGGCACCTCCTGAGTTGGCGAGGAAGACCGCCATCAGCGTGCCGGTGCCGATCGCACCCGCGAGGTACGCGCCGAGCGCACCGACACCCAGCGTGAACCCGACGGCGATGGGCGCCATCACCGCGAGCAGACCGGGGGTGGCCAGCTCTCTGAGGGCGTCCTTGGTGCAGATGTCCACGACCCGGCCGTACTCCGGCTTCTCCGTGTAGTCCATGATCCCGGGCTTCTCACGGAACTGCCGCCGCACCTCGAAGACCACCGCCCCCGCCGACCGCGACACGGCGTTGATGGCCAGCCCCGAGAACAGGAAGACCACCGCCGCGCCCACGACGAGGCCGACCAGGTTGTTGGGCTGCGAGATGTCCATGACCAGGTTCATCGGTCCGCCGCTGCCGACCTTCTCGCCCACGTCCTGTGCGGCCGTGGTGATCGCGTCGCGGTACGAGCCGAAGAGCGCCGAGGCCGCGAGGACGGCGGTGGCGATGGCGATGCCCTTGGTGATCGCCTTGGTGGTGTTGCCCACGGCGTCCAGGTCGGTGAGCACCTGCGCGCCCGCGCCCTGGACGTCACCGGACATCTCGGCGATGCCCTGCGCGTTGTCGGAGACCGGGCCGAAGGTGTCCATGGCGACGATCACACCGACCGTGGTGAGCAGCCCCGTGCCGGCCAGTGCGACCGCGAACAGGGCGAGCATGATCGACGTGCCGCCCAGCAGGAACGCCCCGTACACCCCGAACCCGATCAGCAGCGCGGTGTACACGGCCGACTCCAGGCCGATGGAGATACCGGCGAGGACGACGGTGGCGGGGCCGGTCAGCGAGGTCTTGCCGATGTCCCGCACGGGGCGCCGGCTGGTCTCGGTGAAGTAGCCGGTCAGCTGCTGGATCAGCGCGGCGAGCACGATACCGATGGCCACCGCGACGAGCGCGAGAATCCGCGGGTCGCCGTCCTTGGCCCGGATCGCCGCGTCGGAGACGCCCTTGAGATCGGCGTACCTCGACGGCAGATAGGTGAAGACCGCAGCGGCGACCAGCGCCAGCGAGATCACCGCCGAGATGAAGAAGCCCCGGTTGATCGCGGACATGCCACTGCGGTCGGCCCGCCGCGGCGCCACCGCGAAGATGCCGATCATCGCGGTCACGACCCCGATCGCGGGCACGATCAGCGGGAACGCCAGGCCCGAGTTGCCGAACGCCGCCTTGCCGAGGATGAGTGCGGCCACCAGCGTCACCGCGTATGACTCGAAGAGGTCGGCCGCCATGCCCGCACAGTCGCCGACGTTGTCGCCCACGTTGTCGGCGATGGTCGCGGCATTGCGCGGGTCGTCCTCCGGAATGCCCTGTTCGACCTTGCCGACCAGGTCGGCGCCGACGTCGGCGGCCTTGGTGAAGATGCCGCCTCCGACACGCATGAACATGGCGATCAGAGCCGCGCCGAGACCGAAGCCCTCGAGGACCTTCGGGGCGTTCGCCGCGTACACCAGCACCACGCAGGAGGCGCCCAGCAGACCGAGCCCCACCGTGAACATGCCGACGACGCCGCCCGTGCGGAAAGCGATCTTCATGGCCCGGTGCGAGACGGTGGTGAGGTCCTTTTCGGGCTCGCCCTTCGCCGGGGTCGCCTCGCGTGCCGCGGCCGCGACCCGCACATTGCTGCGTACGGCCAGCCACATGCCGATATAACCGGTCGCCGCCGAGAACGCCGCACCGATCAGGAAGAACACCGACCGTCCGGCACGCTGATTCCAGTCGTCCGCAGGCAGCAGCATGAGCAGGAAGAACACGACCACGGCGAATACGCCGAGCGTGCGCAGCTGACGGGCCAGATAGGCGTTGGCGCCTTCCTGGACCGCCGCGGCGATCTTTCTCATGCTGTCGGTGCCCTCGCCCGCCGCGAGCACCTGGCGCACCAGAATCCCGGCGACCACGAGGGCCGCGAGCGCGACCGCACCGATGACGATCACGATCAGGCGGTTGCTGCCGGTCAGTACTGCCGCTGCGAGGGTTGTGGGGTGATCAAACTGTTGAGGGGTAAAAAGCCCCGCCATTCGTCCTCCTTGACGCTTGGGCTGAGCTCAAGATGTGGACGGATTGTAGGTACCAGGCCCTGATCAAAACAGTGCACGGTAAGCGGAATTGGCCTTCACGTGCTCTTCAGTAAAAGATCGCACACGAGACACAGAACCCGAAAGCGGTAATGCCCCAAAACCATTGACGAGAAGAGCGCTTGATCAAATTATCGGGTGATTGATCGTGAAGGAATTCACTAACGCAGCTGTGACTGTACAAAAAGAAGGGCCCTGCACAGAGGCAGGGCCCTTGGAAACCTCACGAGCCGTACGGGAAGAGAGAGGGGCGTACGAGGCCCCTCAGGCCGGGAGCGCGGCGGGCGGCGTGGTCGGCCAGCACATCCTGATCAGCCCGCCGTCCTCCCCGGCGGAGACCTCGACGTCGTCGACCAGGCCGCTGATGACCGCGAGGCCCATCTGGTCCTCCTCGGCCTCGGCCTCGTCGGCGGCACCGATGGCCCCCGGCGCCTTGTGACCGGGCGCCACGTGCGGAGCCTCGTCGCCGACCTCGATGGAGAACTGTTTCTCCTCTTCGGTCAGCAGCACCCGTACCGGCGCCGAGATGCCATTGCTCTGATGCAGTCCGACGGCCCGGGTGCAGGCTTCGCCGACGGCGAGCCTGACCTCGTCGAGTACGGCCTCCTCCACTCCGGCCCTGCGCGCCACCGCTGCCGCCACCAGTCGGGCGGTCCTGACGTGCTCGGGCAGCGCGCTGAAGCGGAGTTCAACGGTGGCCATGCATCCCCCTTGGAACTCGGGCGTGCGATCAGGGGGCCGGGCCGCACGGCCCGGTCCCCCGCTCTTACTTCAGCCGTCCGGGCGCCAGGGCCCGGAAGCGGGGTCAGTCGGTGGCCGCCACCGCTTCCTCGACCGAGGTGTGGATCGGGAACACCTTGGTGAGGCCGGTGATGCGGAAGATCTTGAGAATGCGCTCCTGGTTACACACCAGGCGCAGGGAGCCCTCATGGGCCCGCACACGCTTCAAGCCTCCGACCAGCACGCCGAGCCCGGTGGAGTCGAGGAAGTCCACGCCCTCCATGTCGACGACGAGGTGGAAATTCCCGTCGTTCACCAGCTCGACCAGCTGCTCGCGCAGCTTGGGCGCGGTATATACGTCGATTTCGCCACCGACCTCGACGACCGTACGATCGCCGACGGTACGGGTCGACAGGGACAGGTCCACGGATCCTCCAGCACCTTGCTATCGAGCGGTCGCCCCATGGGACACCTCGGCAGAGCCCCGGGACGGTTCGCCAGCCGCGATGGCATTCAATCACTTACCGGCAGGCGTGCACGACGCCTTGGCCCCATTGTCCGTCACGCCAGTGACACACTCGGTGCCAATGGCCAAGAATCACCGATCCGATCGATCCCCGGCAGACGCCGTGTCCCGCCTCGCGCCGGGCACGGTGCTGGACCGACTCGCCTCCGGACCGAGCCGGGTTTCGCGCATCACTCATACGGAGCACTTGCCCCCGCGAGAGGGCCGCCATGCCGTCTGGCCGGACCGGATCCGTGCGGAGGTCGTCGCCGCCGTGCGGGACGCGGGCATCGAGCATCCCTGGGCCCACCAGGCGCTCGCCGCCGAGCACGCCCTGGACGGCGATTCGGTGGTCGTCGCCACGGGCACCGCGTCGGGCAAGTCGCTCGCCTATCTCGTCCCGGTGCTGTCCTGTCTGCTGGACGGCGCCGAGGCCCCGAACGGACGGGGGGCGACCGCCCTGTACCTGGCGCCCACGAAGGCCCTTGCGGCCGATCAGTGCCGGTCGGTGAAGGAACTTTCACAGCCCCTGGGCAAGGCAGTCCGCCCCGCCGTGTACGACGGCGACACACCGCCCGAGGAACGCGAGTGGGTACGCCAGTACGCCAACTACGTCCTCACCAATCCCGACATGCTGCACCTCGGCATATTGCCCTCACATCCGCGCTGGTCCTCCTTCCTGCGTGCCCTGAAGTACGTGGTCATCGACGAGTGCCACACCTACCGAGGCGTCTTCGGCTCCCACGTCGCCCAGGTCCTGCGCCGCCTGCGCCGCCTGTGCGCCCGCTACGGCTCCTCTCCCGTCTTCCTCCTGGCCTCCGCGACCGCCGCCGAGCCCTCGGTTGCCGCCCGCCGCCTCACCGGGCTCCCGGTGGTCGAGGTGGCGGACGACGCCTCCCCGCGCGGCGAGCTGGTCTTCGCCCTGTGGGAGCCACCGCTGACCGAGCTCCACGGTGAGAAAGGTGCACCCGTTCGGCGTACGGCGACCGCCGAGACCGCCGATCTGCTGACCGATCTGACCGTGCAGGGCGTGCGCTCGGTCGCGTTCGTCCGCTCCCGCCGCGGCGCCGAGCTGATCTCGGTGATCGCCCAGGAGCGGCTCGCCGAGGTCGACCGCTCCCTTGCCCGGCGCGTGGCCGCGTACCGCGGCGGTTACCTTCCCGAGGAACGCCGCGCCCTCGAAGGCGCCCTCCACTCCGGAGAGCTCCTCGGCCTCGCCGCCACCACCGCCCTCGAACTCGGTGTCGACATCTCCGGCCTGGACGCCGTCCTCATCGCCGGCTACCCGGGCACACGGGCGTCGCTGTGGCAGCAGGCGGGCCGCGCCGGCCGCGCCGGACAGGGCGCCCTCGCGGTCCTGGTCGCCCGCGACGACCCACTGGACACGTTCCTCGTCCACCATCCCGAAGCCCTCTTCGACCAGCCGGTGGAGTCCACCGTCCTCGACCCGGACAATCCATACGTCCTCGCCCCCCATCTGTGCGCGGCGGCCGCCGAGTCGCCGCTCACGGAGGAGGACCTGGAGCTGTTCGGACCCGCGTGCGAGGAGCTGCTGCCGCAGCTGGAGGCTGCGAAACTGCTGCGCCGCCGGACCACGGCCTGGCACTGGACACGCCGGGAGCGGGCCGCCGACCTCGCGGACCTCCGCGGCCAGGGCGGGCGCCCGGTCCAGGTCGTCGAGGCCGGCACCGGGCGGCTGCTCGGCACGGTCGACGCGGGCGCGGCGCACACGACGGTGCACGAGGGCGCGGTCCATCTGCATCAGGGCCGTACGTATCTGGTGCGGTCACTCGACCTGGAGGACTCCGTCGCCCTGGTCGAGGAGGCCGATCCGCCGTATTCGACGGTCGCCCGCGACACGACCTCCCTCTCCGTCCTGGAGACGGATCTCGAGGTGCCCTGGGGCGAGGGCCGGCTCTGCTACGGCTCCGTCGAGGTCACCAACCAGGTCGTCTCCTTTCTGCGCCGACGTCTCATCACCGGTGAGGTGCTGGGCGAGACGAAACTCGACCTCCCTCCTCGTACGCTGCGCACACGCGCCGTGTGGTGGACGGTCACCGAGGAACAGCTGGACGAGGCCCGGATCAGCCCGGAGATCCTCGGCGGCTCCCTGCACGCCGCCGAACACGCCTCGATCGGCATGCTCCCGCTCTTCGCCACCTGCGACCGCTGGGACATCGGGGGTGTCTCCGTCCCGCTCCACCCGGACACCCTTCTGCCCACGGTCTTCGTGTACGACGGCCATCCGGGTGGCGCGGGCTTCGCGGAGCGGGCCTTCCGCACGGCCCACGCCTGGCTGGCCGCCACCCGCCAGGCCATCGCGTCCTGCGAGTGCGAGGCGGGCTGCCCTTCCTGCATCCAGTCCCCCAAGTGCGGCAACGGCAACGACCCACTGCACAAGAGGGGCGCCGTAAGACTCCTCACGGTGCTGCTGCGCGGGGCGCCGGCGGTTCCGGCGGACCGGCCCTCGCCCTCACCTCGGCAGTGAAGGGGCCCGAGACCGACGCCACCGTGACATCGGAGACCTCCCCGGCGACGACGCACCGTACGAGCCGGTCACCCTGGGCCACCACCACCCGGCCCGCCCTGGTGCAGGCCGCATCGCCTCCCTCCATCCAGTGGTCGGCGGCCGCCAGCGCGGCCAGGTCGGCCGCAGCAGCCGCACGGTGACGGGCCAGCACGGCCTCCCCTTGCGCCAGCAGCACGGTGAAGACGGCGCAAAGCGCTCCGATCAGACAGACGACCCAGACGGTCGCCGAACCGCGGTCCGAGCGGACACCCGCTGCTCGGGCCGCCCGGACGCCCTGCGCACGGCCGTTCAGCGCCGAGATCAGCCCAAGCGGGGAGCGGACACCGCCGGACCGGCGCACCCCCGCCGACCCAGGCTCCACGGGCGACCCACGCTGGGAGACCATCCGCCGCCCGTCCGTCACCACCCGCCCGTCCGTCACCACCCGCTGGTCCGTCATCACCCGCTGGTCCGCCTGACCACGCGGGTCCCTCGCCGGGCGGTGGTCCATCGGCTCGCGCCCGAACGCCACCGCCCGCCGGCCCACCCCACGCCCGCCCTTCACCGCCCGTGGGTCCACCGACCAACGCCAGTTTTCAGTCCCCCGCTCGCCCACCGGCCCACGCACGTCTATCACCCCCTCATCCACCGGCCCGTCCATGTCCGTCACCCCTCCCCCACTCATCCATGGCCCCGCTCACACCACTTCATCGGTTCGCAACCGCCCACCGGTTCACGTCGCCTCACCGATTCACCCCCACGGTGTCCTCCGCCATCGCCACGGCCTCGTGACGCAGTTGGAGAGACAGCGCACCCGGGCCCGGTGGGTGGGCGACCACCACCACGCGCACCAGGTCGCCCTGTCGGCTCACCGTGACCTTCGCTCCGTCCGGCGCGGCCTGCCGGGCCACTCTGCGGACCACACCGGCCGGCTCCTGCCGTGCCGCGGCCCGGGCCCCCGCCCGGGCCGCGTCCACGCACTGGATCTGCGCGGACGCGGCCAGCAGAGCCCATAGGAGGGCCGCCGCGAAGAGGACCAGGGCGGGCAGCGCGACCGCGGCCTCCGCCGTCACAAACCCTCGGTCCCGACCGCGATCCCGTCCCCGGCGCGTCGAGGAGCCGTCACATCCGGACACCGAGGGCCCGCTTCACGATGTCCTGCAGTTCCGCGCTGACCTGCCCGCTCGTCAGCACCTTGTAGAGAACCGCCGCGAAGGCCACCGCGGCGATGATCCCCACCGCGTACTCGGACGTGACCATGCCCGAATCCCGCTGCACCGCCGACCGCACTCGGCGCACCAGCGCCCGCGTCCGAGCCCGTACTTCTGCCGCCTTGTTCATACCAACCCCCGTCAGTGGACGTTCCATTGCTGTGCCGTTGATCTGTTCGAATCGTTCGATCGCCGTTCGTCACATGTCCTCCGCCGTCAGTGGCCACCTCCTCCCAGAAGCCCGCCCGCGAGCCCGATCACCACGGGCAGCACCCCGACCGCGATGAACGCCGGCAGGAAGCACAGCCCCACCGGGGCGGTGACCATGACCCCCGCGCGGCGCGCACGCGCCGTCGCCGTACGGCCCCACTCGGCGCGGGCCTCCGCCGCAAGGCGACCGACCGACGCGGCCGCCGGTACACCGGAATCACCCGCACGTTCGAGGAGACGTGCCAGTGCCCCGGCGCCGGGCAGGGACGCGAGCCGCCGCCAGGCCTCGGCCGGTTCGCCACCGAGCCGCACCTCGGCCGCGCCCCGCGCCAGTCGCTCCCCGACCGGCCCCCGCAGCGCCTCGCCCACCGCCCGGGCGGCCGACACGGGGCTCGCGCCGGCCGCGATGCACGCGGCCAGCAGGTCGGCTGCCAGCGGCAGTTGGCGGGCGGCCACGGCGGCGTCGTACTCCTGCGCGAGGTGGGCTCGCTCCTGCCGTGCACGCCACCGCGCCACGCCGACTCCGACGGCCAGCCCGACCACCGCCCCACCCCACCCGCCGATCAGCACCCAACCGGCCCACGACGCCGCCAGGCCCGGCAGCCACCGCTGTGGGACGCTCCGCGGCAGTCGCAGTCCGGCGCGCCGCCCGGCAGCCGGCGTCTCGCCAAGCCACCGCACTCCGCCCGGCCTCCGACTCCGCCACCGCACTCCGCCCTGCGCCTCACCTCCCCACCGCGACCCGCGCCACCACCGCATCCCGTGCGGTGGCGCGCCCCGCAGCTCGGTCCGTGCACCGCCCGCCCCGACCCTTGACTCCACCGGCTCCTGGGGCGCGCCGCCGGACAGCAGCGCCGCCAGCCGCCACCGCACCCTCCGCTCGCGCCGTGCGACGGCGAGGATCCACGCCGACCACCACAGCGCCGGAATCCCGCACAAGACCCACAGCCTGTGGACAACCCCGGCGCTCATGCCGCCTCCGCCCCTCGCACGATCCGCAGGACCCACCACAGCCCCGCGCCCTCCAGCACGCCACCGGTCGCGAGGCAGGCCAGTCCGGCGCCCGTATGCAGCAGCACATGCAGCGGGTGGGCGCCGAGGGCGGTGCCCAAGAGCAGGCCGAGGACGGGCAGCCCCGCGAGCAGGACCGCCGTCGACCGGGCGCCCGCCAACTGGGCGCTCAGATCCGCTCGTTGGTCGCGCTCGGCGCGCAGGGCCGCCTCCAGCCGGTCGAGTCCGGCGGCCAGCCCCGCACCCCGGTCCACGGCCACCCGCCAGCAGGCCGCGAGCCCCGACAGGCCATCTGCCCCCGGCTGCCGTGCAGCGATCGCGAGCGCGCCCGGCACGTCCCCGCCGAACCGTGCCGCCGCCAGCACCGCCGCCTGGGCTTCGCCGAGTCCGTCGGAGTCGTGGGCGGCCCGCAGCAGCGCCTCCCCCGGCTGCCGTCCCGCGCGCACCTCCCCGGCGAGCGACGCGCACAGCGCGATCACCGCCTCACCGCGCCTCTCCCGTGCCTGCCGTGCCTCCCGCGCCAGCCGCACCCTGCGCAGCACGGGTACTCCCACGGACCCCATCAGGAGAGGCAGCAAGGACGCGCCGAGCACCGCGACGAGCACGCCCACGGCGAGCGACCACCATTCGGCCGTCAGCCGCCGCATCCGCCCGAGGATCCGTCCCCAGGGCGGCGGGCCGGCCCCAGCGGTCGCGCCGCGGCCCGCGAACAGCACCCGGGCGCGGTGCGGCCCCGTATGCGAGCCGCTCATCATCCAAGCCGCCGCGCCCGCGCACACCAACCCCGCAGCGACCGACATCTGACCGATCCCCGTCACAGCCATGCCCTCCCATCACCCTTCCGCCGCTTCCGGCGCCCGCCTGCATCGCTTCCGCGGCTTCCCTCGCCCGCCCGCGTCACTTCCGTTGCCTCCGCACTCGCTTGCGGCACCATCCGCGCTCGCTTCCGGCACCTCAGTACTCACTCGGATCGTCACGTGGGCGGTCACTCGGATCTCCTCCGCCGCTTCCGTTCCTCAGCAGCTCCCGCAGCCGCTCCCAGCCCCGCTCGCGCACGAACGCCTCCGTCCCCCAACGCAACGCCGGCACCGTCACCACCAGCCCCGACGCGTCCCGTTCCAGCACATGCACCTCGGCGATCCGGCGCCGCCCCGCCCGGTCGCGCACAAGGTGGAGAATCACCGACAGCGCGGCCGCCAGCTGGCTGTGCAGCGCGGCCCGGTCCAGGCCCGCGGCCGTGCCGAGCGCCTCGAGCCGGGCCGGCACCTGCGCGGCCGCGTTCGCGTGGAGGGTCCCGCAGCCGCCCTCGTGTCCGGTGTTCAGCGCGGCCAGCAGGGACACCACCTCCGGACCGCGCACCTCTCCGACCACGAGCCGGTCGGGTCTCATCCGCAGCGCCTGGCGCACCAGGTCCTGGAGCTCGACGAGGCCCACCCCCTCCTGGTTCGGGGGCCGTCCCTCCAGGCGCACCACATGCGGGTGGTCGGGGCGCAGCTCCGCCGAGTCCTCGGCCAGCACGATGCGCTCCGTCGGTCCCACCACGCCCAGCAGGGCGCTCAGCAGCGTGGTCTTGCCCGTTCCGGTGCCTCCGCTGATCACATAGGAGAGCCGGGCGGCGATCAGCGCCCTCAGCACACGGTCCCCGCCCGGGGGCACCGTCCCGGCCGCCACCAGTTCGTCCAGGGTGAACGCCCGCGGCCGTACGACGCGCAGGGACAGACAGGTGGAGCCGACCGCGACCGGCGGCAGCACCGCGTGCAGACGGGTACCGTCCGGAAGCCGGGCGTCGACCCATGGTCTGGCGTCGTCGAGCCGCCGCCCCGCCACGGCGGCCAGCCGCTGGGCGAGGCGTCGTACGGCCGCCGCGTCGGGAAAGGACACCCCCGTCAGCTCGAGTCCGCCGCCCCGGTCCACCCACACCCGGTCGGGTGCCGACACCAGGACGTCGGTCACGGACGGGTCGGCGAGCAGCGGCTCCAGGGGGCCGCTGCCGACCAGCTCGGAGCGCAGCTGCCGGGCCGCACCCAGCACTTCCGCGTCTCCGAGCACCCGTCCCTGCTCGCGCAAGGCCTGCGCCACGCGCGCGGGAGTCGGCTCCGCTCCGCTCTCCACCAGCCACTGCCGCACTCCGTCCAGCAGCCGTGCGCGTTCACTGCTTCCGGCCACGCGCTCGGGCTCCGCGCCCGTGCGCGGACCGGCCCCCGTGCCGCGGTCCGTCCACACCGCGGTGTCCCAGCCCGTGCTCAATGTCGGTCACCCGCCTCGGCCAGCGCTCGCTCCCAGAACGCCGCGCAGAACCGGGCGAGCGGCCCCCTCGCCGCTGCTCCCGGCGGTACGGAACCGTCCCTCGGCGGCGGCTCGTGCGGCACTTCGCCGAGCAGCGGCAGTCCCAGCAGCCGCGCCACCTCCCGGTCGTCGAGTCCCGGCGCGTACGGTCCCCGTACCGCGATCCTCAGGTCGCCCAGGACCATGCCGACGGCCGACGCCACCCGCCGCGCGGCCGCGATCGCTCGTAATTCGGCTGGAATCACCAGCACCCCGACGTCCACCTGGGCGAGGATTTCGGCGGCCCCCTCGTCGACGCGGCGCGGAAGGTCGACGACGACCGTGCCGCCTCGCCGCCGGCCGGCGGCGAGGACCGCCCTGACCGCCTGGGGCGGGACGGACACGGTGTCGCCGCGGTCCCAGCTAAGCACCCGTAGGGCGTGCAGTTCGGGCAGCGACTCCTCCAGGGCGCCACCGCCGACGCGTCCGCGGGAGGCGGCGAACGCCGGCCAGCGCAGCCCCGCCGTGGTCTCCCCACCGAGGAGTACATCGAGTCCGCCGCCCAGCGGATCCGCGTCCACGAGCAGCGTGCGCCTGCCCTCACGTGCCGAGGTGACGGCCAGGGCGCAGGCGAGCGTGGACGCACCGGACCCGCCGCGGCCGCCGATCACGCCGACCGTGAGCGCCGGGCGGCCGACCCCTTCGGCCACGTCGGCGATACGGTCGACGAGCCATTGCTCACCGTCGGGCAGCATCAGGACGTGGTCGGCGCCGATCTCCACAGCGCGCCGCCAGACCCCGGAATCGTCCTGATCCCGCCCAACCAGCACCACGCCGCGCCTGCGCGCGGCCCCGCGCAGGCGGCGCACGGCGTCGTCGCCGACGATGACGAGCGGTGCCGTCTCCCAGCCGCCCCGGCGCGCCGGAAGGCCCGGATGGACCTCCGGTCTGGCGCCCGCGGCCGCGCACAGCCGCAGCAGGTCGTCGAGGAGCTCGGCGTCCTCGGTGATGATCAGCGGTCCGCTCCGCCGCTCCTCGGCGGTGTCCGGCCCGTCGTGTGTGATGGCTCCCGCCACGATCTCCAGCCCCCTTCGCTGCTGCGTCCGCCCGGTCCGCGGGGTCACTGGAGCCCCGCGCTTCCCGCTCGTGTGAAGAACCGGCAACCGGCTTACATATGAACGGCCGATACGAACCGGCCATACACGCCAGACAAACCCGGACGGGCCATGAACTCGCCGCCGGTGCGACGCGTTGGAATCACGGTGCAGCGATCCCGGAAATCATGTGGATCTTGGCCCATAACTGTGGACAACTCAGTGATTGTGAATATCGCGTTCACTCCCGCCGGGATGGGCGGGGAGCTTCCACAGAGCAGCACGGCGACCACGGACAGTGACAGACTGGGGTGCGCCGAGGCCGGGACCACGAGAGGAAACAGCGGCTCGGGGGGCGCGCCGCACAGAGCCAGAAACCCACCCGGACATGCGACGACCCCCGCCGGGGGGGAGAGCGGGGGTCGTCCCCACGGCCGACTCGGGGGGGGAGGAGTCGGACCGGGTTAGCACGGTCGCGAACGATCCGTGACTTCCATGGTGTACCCGAGAGCCCTCTCAGGCAAACCCACGCGCCACACCTTACGCCGAATGGTGGGCGCATATGCTCACCCCCGTGGAAAACCACTCCTTGGCCCGCACGGCGGCCTTCTTTGATCTGGACAAGACGGTCATTGCGAAGTCGAGCACGCTCACCTTCGGCAAGTCCTTCTACCAAGGCGGCCTGATCAACCGCCGGGCCGCCTTGCGTACCGCATACACCCAGTTCGTGTTCCTGGCGGGCGGCGCCGACCACGACCAGATGGAGCGGATGCGCGAGTATCTGTCCGCACTGTGCCGTGGCTGGAACGTCCAGCAGGTCAAGGAGATCGTCGCCGAGACGCTCCACGAACTCATCGACCCGATCATCTACGACGAGGCGGCCTCCCTGATCGAGGAGCACCACACCGCCGGCCGCGACGTGGTGATCGTGTCCACCTCGGGCGCCGAGGTGGTCGAGCCGATCGGCGAGCTGCTCGGCGCGGACCGCGTGGTGGCCACCCGGATGGTCGTGGGGGACGACGGCTGCTTCACAGGCGAGGTGGAGTACTACGCCTACGGGCCGACGAAGGCAGAGGCGATCAAGGAGCTCGCCCAGTCCGAGGGATACGACCTCGCGCGCTGTTACGCCTACAGCGACTCCGCGACCGATCTGCCGATGCTGGAGTCCGTCGGCCACCCGCACGCCGTCAACCCGGACCGGGCCCTTCGGCGCGAGGCACTCGCGCGCGGATGGCCGATCCTGGACTTCCACCACCCGGTCCGGCTGAAGCAGCGGCTGGCCGTGCCGCCACGGCCGGCCCTGCTCGCGATGGCGGCGATAGGCGCGGCCGCGGCCACCGCGGGACTCGTCTGGTACACGAGCAGACGCCGCCCACCGGCCGTATGACGGCCCGGTACGCGCGCGGGGCGCACATGAGCGCCCGATTCGCACCTCTTTGCGCATAAAAGTAAAGAACTGCGCGAAGGGGGTTCCGCTCATCCCGGCCCAGGAGTACAAAGGGTTTAGCGGCCCGCGAGACCAAAGGAACACCCGAAGGGATTGCCTTTAAACACGCAATTGGCCCACGGACCCAGCATGAACGCCGAGCACCCACGCGACGTCGACCCGTCGATTACGGGCCAGCCGCACCAGGCGCGGGCAACAGTTCCCCGCCTGATGGGCACATATCGAGGACGCTTGGTAACCCGGTGAGCATGCCAGCGGCGGTACGAGCCCTCGTACCGCCGCAACCACGTGAAAGGCCCTCGGGGGAGGGCCTTTTCTCCTGCCTGGGGTCTCCTGCCTGGGGGACGCCGGCTACGCCGCCCCGCGCTGCAGCGCCTCGCAGACCGCGGTCGACTCGCGAACCCCCAGCTCGACCGCCTTTCCGCAGTGCGCGATCCATGCCGCCATGCCCTCGGGGGTGCCGGACGCATAGCCGTCGAGCGCGGCGGCATAGGCCGCGCGGCCCAGCTCCGCGTGGCCGACCTCGGCGGAACAGACCGCCTTCGGGTCGAGACCGCTGCCCACGAGGACGATGCGCTGAGCCGCACGCGCGACCAGGCCGTTGTGGGAGCCGAAGGGCCGCAGGGCGAGCAGCTCTCCGTGGACGACGGCAGCGGTCACCAGGGCGGGGGCCGTACCACCCGCGATGATCAGCTGGGAGAGCCCCTCCAGGCGGCCGGAGACCTCCGCTGCATCCGGCAGCGGCAGCTCCACCAGCGGCTCGTCGACCGGCTCCCCCTCCTGCCGAGGGCGCCCCACGCGGGGATCGGACTCCGCGGCGGCCACCAGATGCAGCCGCGCCAGCACCCGCAGGGGCGACTGCCGCCAGATGGACAGCAGCTGCCCCGCCTCGGCGGTCAGCCTGAGGGCGGCACCGACCGTCCGGGCCCCGTCGTCACCGCTGAAGTCGGTGCGCCGGCGCACCTCCTCCAGAGCCCAGTCGGCCCCGGACAGCGCCGCCGAGCCGCGTGCGCCGCGCAGCGCCGCCTCCGAGGTGATCTCGTTACTGCGGCGCCGCATGATCCGGTGCCCGTAGACCCTGTCCACGGCCTTGCGCACGGAATCCACGGACTCGGCCACGCCGGGCAGCCCCGCCAGCACGGCGAGCGGGTCGGCGGTCGCACCTGTCGTACTCATGAGTACGACATTACGCACCCGCGCGCCCCCTCCCTCGAAGGAGTGGCCTTCTTCACGTCGCTTGCAACGCACAGCCACCATGCGACTACGGTTGGTGAACATGAAAATTGCTTTCGTCGGGAAGGGCGGCAGCGGCAAGACGACCCTGTCGTCCCTGTTCATTCGTCATCTCGCGGCCACCGGAGCGCCCGTCGTCGCAATCGACGCGGACATCAACCAGCACCTCGCGACCGCCCTGGGACTGAGCGAGGACGAGGCCGCGGCGCTGCCGGCCATGGGGGAACGGCTGAGACTGATCAAGGACTACCTCCGGGGCTCCAACCCCCGGATCGCCTCCGCCGAGACGATGATCAAGACGACGCCGCCCGGCGAGGGCTCACGGCTGCTGCGGGTACGGGAGAACAACCCGGTCTACGACGCCTGCGCGCGCCCGGTGGAACTCGACGGCGACGTCGTCCGTTTGATGGTCACCGGCTCCTTCACGGACGCCGACCTGGGGGTCGCCTGCTACCACTCCAAGACGGGAGCGGTGGAGCTCTGCCTGAACCACCTGGTGGACGGCCGCGACGAGTACGTGGTGGTCGACATGACGGCCGGCTCGGATTCCTTCGCCTCCGGCATGTTCACCCGGTTCGACATCACGTTCCTCGTCGCCGAGCCGACCCGGAAGGGGGTCTCCGTCTATCGCCAGTACAAGGAGTACGCCCGGGACTTCGGGATCGTCCTGAAGGTCGTCGGCAACAAGGTGCAGGGTCAGGACGACATCGACTTCCTCCGCGCCGAGGTCGGTGACGACCTGCTCGTGACGGTCGGGCACTCCGACTGGGTGCGCTCCATGGAGAAGGGCCGCCCGCCACGGTTCGAGTTCCTGGAGGACGCGAACCGGCGCTCCCTGCGCGTCCTTCAGGTCGCCGCCGACACCACGTACGACCTACGGGACTGGGAGCGGTACATGCGCCAGATGGTGCACTTCCACCTGAGGAACGCCACCAGTTGGGGCAACGAACGCACCGGGGCCGACCTGGCCGCACAGATCGACCCAGGGTTCGTCCTCAGGGAGGGTCTGGTGGCCGCCGTGTAAGACGACGGCCGCCCCGCCTACGGCCTGATCGGCAGCGCCCCCGGGGCCCCTTTCGGTTCCGGGGCGGGGCGGGCCGCCAGGAAGGATTCCCAGCCCTCCTCGGGGGCCCGGCCCACCTTCAGCGTGCGCAGCTTCCGCAGGAGCTGCGGGTCCTGTGCGTCCAGCCAGTCCACGAGCTGGTGGAAGGAGACACACCGCACCTCGGACTGGGTGCAGAGCCGCTCGACGACCTCCTGGACGGCGCGCATGTACGTGCCGCCGTTCCAGGACTCGAAGTGGTTGCCGATGACCAGGGGGGCCCGGTTCCCGTCGTACGCGCGCTGGAAGCCCTGGAGCAGCCCATCGCGCAACTGGTCACCCCACTCGGCGAACTTGTCCGGATCACCCTGGGTCCGGGCGCCCGACTGGTCGGCCCTGAAGTTGTAGTCCATCGTCAACTGCTCGTAGGAGTGCCCGGGGAAGGGCACGAGCTGCATCGAAAGGTCCCAGAGACCCGCCTTCTTGCCGGGCCAGACCTGGTTGCCGACGCCGGAGGTGTCATAGCGGAAACCCAGGTCGCGGGCCGCCGTCACGAAGTTCTTCCGGCCCTCCAGACAGGGCGTACGGGCGCCGATGAGCTCCCTGTCGTAATCGAAGGGCAGCGAGGGCTCGTTCTGCAGACCCGCGTTGGTCTTCCAGGACTTCACGAACTGCTTCGCCTGGTTGATCTCGTCCTTCCACTCCTCGGCCGACCACTGGCCGACCCCTCCGTCGCTGCCACAGAAGTGGCCGTTGAAGTGCGTGCCGATCTCGTTGCCCTCCAGCCATGCGAGGCGCAGCTGGCGGGCGGTGTCCCTGATGCCCTGCTCGTCGTTGAAGCCGATGTCGGAGCGGCCCGCGGAGTGCCGGGGCGGCCGGTACAGGTCGCGTTTTTCCTCGGGCAGCATGTACACGCCGCTCAGGAAGTAGGTCATCGTCGCGTTGTTGGCCTTGGCGACCTTGCGGAAGTGTGAGAACAGCTTCCGGCCGTCCTCACCGGCCCCGTCCCAGGAGAAGACCACGAACTGCGGGGGCTTCCGGCCGGGCCTCAGCCGCTCGGGACGGGGAAGGTGCGGCTGCACACCGGTGTCCGCGGTAGAGCCGTCACCGATCAGGCGAACCGCGCTTCCCGGTCCCGGGGCACCGGGAGCCTTCATCGCGTCCTGACGGGAAGCGGTACTGCCGACCGAACCATCGGCGAAGACGGTGGCACAGGCCGCAACCAGTGCGGCGCCCGCGGCGATCCTCTGGGTGGCGGCCATCTTCCGCCCACCTTCTTCCTTCGGTCGGGGCCACGCAGCTCACGGGTCCTGCGCTGCGGCGGCAGTCCCCTCGCTGCGGCGGCAGCCCGCCTCAAGCGCAGCCCGCCCAAAGTCGCATGGGAGGTCGACAGAATCGGAATGACAAGCCGATAAAAATACCAATTCACTCCGAGGAGTGATTCTTTGCCCTGTTTGCTCCAATATCGGATACCTTTCCTTTACTTTGCATTACGCTCCATTTACCGAATGTTGAGTATCCCGCCGCTGTACGCCGTGACCCACGGCCGCGCCCCGCCCCCGGCCCGCCGGCCGGGACCCCCCATTCCGCGACCGCGCCGCCCCGGAGGAGACGGGAACATGCCCGCCTGCGTCCCCACTCGCGCCGCCGACTCGACTCGGACCAAGCGCGTACACCAGCCCCACAGTCCCCCGCCGTCCCGGCCGCCCCGCCGCTTCCGCGTCGCGAGCGCCGATCTGTCGGCCTCCATCGCGGTCTTCCTGATCGCCCTCCCCTTGTCCCTCGGCATCGCCCTCGCCACCGGTGCCCCGCTCCAGTCCGGCCTCGTCGCCGCGGCGGTCGGCGGACTCGTCGCCGGCCGGCTCGGCGGCTCCCCGCTCCAGGTCAGCGGCCCGGCCGCCGGTCTCACCGTGGTCACCGCCGACCTCATCGACCGCTACGGATGGCGTACGACCTGCGCCATCACCGTCCTCGCCGGCCTGGCCCAAGTGGGCCTCGGCTGCCTGCGCGTGGCACGCACGGCCCTCGCGGTCAGTCCCGCGATCGTGCACGGGATGCTCGCCGGCATCGGCGTCACCATCGCCGTCGCCCAGCTGCACATCGTGCTCGGGGGCACCCCGCACAGTGCCGTCCTGGACAACCTGCGGGCACTGCCCGCCCAGTTGGCCCACCTTCATCCGGCCGCCGTGACGGTCAGCGCACTGACCCTGGGCCTGCTGTTCGTCTGGCCGCGGCTGCCCGGACGGGCGGGACAGCTCCTGCGGAGGGTCCCGGCCGCGCTCGTCGCCGTCACCGGGGCCACCACCGCCGCCTCACTCGCCGGGCTCCCGCTGCCGAAGGTCGATCTGCCGTCCTGGCGCAGCCATGCGATGGCCGGGCTTCCCGAGGGCTCCGTGCCCGGCCTCGCCGCCGCCGTCCTGACCACCACCCTGGTGTGCAGTGTGCAGTCGCTGCTCGGTGCCGTCGCCGTGGACAGACTGGCAGCGGGGCGCCACGCTCACCCCGGCCGCTCGGACCTGGACCGCGAGCTGCTCGGGCAGGGTGCCGCGAACGTCGTCTCCGGAGCGCTCGGCGGACTGCCGCTCGCGGGCGTCGCCGTGAGAAGTTCCGCGAATGTCCGATCCGGCGCCGTCAGCCGGAACTCCACGATGCTGCACGGCGTTTGGGTAGTAGTGGCCGCGCTGCTGATGGCCCCGGTGCTCGAGCTGATCCCCCTCGCCTCACTCGCCGCGCTGGTGATGGCCGTCGGCATCCAGATGGTCTCCCTGCACCACATCCGCACGGTCACCCGCCACCGAGAGGCGCTGGTCTACGCAGTCACCACGCTCGGCGTCACGCTCCTCGGCGTCCTGCAGGGCGTGACCCTGGGCGTCGCCGTGGCAGTCGCCGTGGCCCTGCACCGCCTCACCCGCACCCGTATCACCCAGGAAGACAGGAAAGGAGTCCATCACGTACGAGTCCGAGGACAGCTGACCTTCCTCGCGGTGCCGCAGCTCAGCAGGGCGCTGCACCTGGTGCCCGCCGGGGCGGCCGCCGTCGTGGAGCTGGACGGATCGTTCATGGACCACGCGGCGTACGAGTCCCTGCAGGACTGGCAGCGGACGCACCTCGCGCAGGGCGGCACGGTGGCCCTCACCGGCCGCGCGGGAAACCCGGGGGCGGTGCCCGCCCCGGGTGCCCCCGCGCTCAAGGGACATCAGGAGCCCGTGGAGGCGTCAACGTGCCGGTGCCGGCCCTGGACGCCGTGGCGCAACCACCAGTGCGAGCGGCCGAGCGTGCCGCCCGCCGGCCATCCGGGCGGGTCGGCCGGCGGGTCCGGGCCGAGCGGGCTGCAACTCGCCCGCGGGATCAGCGCCTTCCAACGGCACACCGCGCCGCTGGTGCGCGGCGAGCTGGCCCGTCTGGCGCGGGAGGGCCAGCGACCGTCGCAGCTCTTCCTCACCTGCGCCGACTCACGGCTCGTGACATCGATGATCACCTCCAGTGGCCCCGGCGATCTGTTCGTCGTCCGCAACGTCGGCAACCTCGTGCCGCTGCCCGGCGCGGAGCGGGGGGACGACTCGGTGGCGGCCGCCATCGAGTACGCGGTGGACGTCCTGCAGGTGCACTCCATCACGGTGTGCGGGCACTCCGGCTGCGGCGCGATGCAGGCGCTGCTCGCCTCGGAGCCGGGCCATGCGCGGACCCCGCTCGAGCGGTGGCTGCGCCACGGGGTGCCCAGTCTGGAGCGGATGGCCGACGAGGAGCGGCCCTGGGCCCGTATCGCCGGACGGGAGCCGGCCGACACGGTGGAACAGCTGTGCCTGACCAATGTGGTGCAGCAGCTGGAGCACCTGAGGGTGCACGAGTCGGTGGCCCGGGCGCTCGACGAGGGCGCGCTCGAGCTGCACGGCATGTACTTCCACGTGGGCGAGGCACAGGCGTATCTGCTCTCCGAGCACCAGGACGGCGATGTCTTCGCACGGGTGGGAGCCGCGGAGGACGCACGCCGCCCGGCATGACAGCGGGGGAGGCGCGACCCCCGGGCCCGGATCGCCGGGCCCGGGGCCCCGCCGAGTGAACCGGGACGGCGAGGGCCGCGTGTCCTTGGACAGACCTGTCATGCACCCCACGCAGGCCCGACAGGTCTAAACCAATTTCCCTTCGGCCCTTGTCATCGAGCCCCCAGGTCTGGTGAGCTGTGGCCTGGGACACAACGGACACACCCTGGGAAGACACAACGGACACCCCGGGAAAGGGAGATGTCGTGAGCAACGAAAGCCTGGCCAACCTGCTCAAGGAAGAGCGCAGGTTCGCGCCCCCCGCCGACCTGGCGGCGGGCGCCAACGTCACGGCAGAGGCGTACGAACAGGCCAAGGCTGACCGGCTCGGCTTCTGGGCCGACCAGGCCCGGCGGCTGACCTGGGCGGTGGAGCCCACCGAGACCCTCGACTGGTCGAATCCGCCGTTCGCCAAGTGGTTCAAGGACGGCAAGCTCAACGTCGCGTACAACTGCGTCGACCGGCATGTCGAGGCGGGCCACGGCGACCGCGTCGCCATCCACTTCGAGGGCGAGCCCGGCGACAGCCGCGCCATCACCTACGCGGAGCTCAAGGACGAGGTCTCCAAGGCCGCGAACGCGCTGCTGGAGCTGGGGGTCCGGAAGGGCGACCGGGTCGCCGTCTACATGCCGATGATCCCGGAGACCGCGATCGCGATGCTGGCCTGCGCCCGTATCGGCGCCGCGCACTCCGTCGTCTTCGGCGGCTTCTCGGCGGATGCGCTCGCCACCCGCATCCAGGACGCCGACGCGCGCGTCGTCATCACCTCCGACGGCGGCTGGCGGCGCGGAAAGCCCTCCGCCCTGAAGCCGGCCGTCGACGAGGCGGTCGAGCGCGTGGACAACATCGAGCATGTGCTCGTCGTCCGCCGCACCGGCCAGGAGGTCGCCTGGACCGAGGGCAGGGACGTGTGGTGGCACGAGATCGTCGAACGGCAGTCCGCCGAGCACACGCCCGAGGCGTTCGACGCCGAGCACCCGCTGTTCATCCTGTACACCTCCGGTACGACGGGTAAGCCCAAGGGCATCCTGCACACCTCCGGCGGCTACCTCACCCAGGCGTCGTACACCCACTGGGCGGTCTTCGACCTCAAGCCGGAGAGCGACGTCTACTGGTGCACCGCGGACGTCGGCTGGGTGACCGGGCACTCCTACATCGTCTACGGGCCGCTGGCCAACGGCGCGACCCAGGTCATGTACGAGGGCACGCCCGACACGCCCCACCAGGGACGGTTCTGGGAGATCGTGCAGAAGTACGGGGTCACGATCCTGTACACGGCGCCCACGGCGATCCGCACGTTCATGAAGTGGGGCGACGACATCCCCGCCAAGTTCGACCTCGGCAGCCTCCGGGTTCTCGGGTCCGTCGGCGAGCCGATCAATCCCGAGGCGTGGATCTGGTACCGCAAGCACATCGGCGCCGATCGCACGCCGGTCGTGGACACCTGGTGGCAGACCGAGACCGGCGCGATGATGATCTCGCCGCTGCCGGGCGTGACCGAGGCCAAGCCGGGTTCGGCACAGCGGCCCCTGCCGGGCATCGCCGCGACCGTGGTCGACGACGAGGCGAACGAGGTGCCTAACGGGGGCGGCGGCTATCTGGTGCTCACCGAGCCGTGGCCGTCGATGCTGCGCACCATCTGGGGCGACGACCAGCGGTTCATCGACACGTACTGGTCGCGGTTCGAGGGCAAGTACTTCGCCGGGGACGGCGCGAAGAAGGACGACGACGGGGACATCTGGCTCCTCGGGCGCGTGGACGACGTGATGCTCGTGTCCGGGCACAACATCTCCACCACCGAGGTGGAGTCGGCGCTGGTGTCCCACCCCGCCGTCGCCGAGGCGGCCGTGGTCGGCGCGGCGGACGAGACGACCGGTCAGGCGATCGTCGCCTTCGTGATCCTGCGCGGCACGGCGTCCGAGGACGAGAACCTCGTGGGTGAGCTGCGCAACCACGTCGGCGCGACGCTCGGCCCTATCGCCAAGCCGAAGCGGATCCTGCCGGTGGCGGAGCTGCCGAAGACCCGCTCCGGGAAGATCATGCGGCGGCTGCTGCGCGACGTCGCGGAGAACCGTGAGCTCGGGGACGTCACGACGCTGACCGACTCGACGGTGATGCATCTGATCCAGGCGAAGCTGCCGGCGGCACCGAGCGAGGACTGAGCACCCTCACGACCCGACAGGGCGCCCGGCAGCGTGCCGGGCGCCCATGCTTTTCCCGCCTGGCGCTTTTCCCACCTGGCGCTTTCCCGCCTGACGCTTTCCCGGCCTTGGCACGGTTCCTCCCCTTGATCCGGAAGTTCCGCCGTTGATCCGTAGCGCGGGACCCCAGATCGTAATGATCAGGTAAAGTAATCAGCTCGAGGTGCGCCGGGAAGTCTGGTCGGCAAGCCGTCCGTGAGCTCGCGTGACGGCGGTCAGCTCGTCCCACCCGACCGGAGGCTTCCACCGTGGCCGCGCCCCGCGCCCGTAACCGCACGTTCCTCGGACGGCTCTCCCTGCCCGAGCGGACCTTTGTCGCAGATGCTCTGCGCACGGAGACCCTCGGCGGTGTGCTGCTCCTGCTGGCCGCGGTCGCCGCGCTGATCTGGGCGAACATACCCGCGCTGCACAGCGGCTACGAGAGCGTCGGCCGGTACCGCTTCGGGCCCGCCGCCCTCGGCCTCGACCTGTCCGTCCGGCACTGGGCCGCCGACGGCCTCCTCGCGATCTTCTTCTTCGTCGCCGGGGTCGAACTCAAGCGCGAACTGGTCGCCGGTGATCTGCGGGATCCGCGAGCCGCCGTACTGCCCGTCGTCGCCGCGCTCTGCGGCATGGCCGCACCCGCGGCCGTCTACGGCCTCACCAACGCCGCAGGCGGAGGATCGTTCGCCGGCTGGGCGGTCCCCACGGCCACCGACATCGCCTTCGCGCTCGCGGTCCTCGCGGTGATCGGCACCTCGCTGCCGTCGGCCCTGCGGGCCTTCCTGCTCACGCTCGCCGTCGTCGACGATCTGTTCGCCATCCTGATCGTCGCGATCTTCTTCACGGACCGTCTGAACCTCCCGGCCCTCGGCGGCGCTTTCGCCGGGCTCGCGGTCTTCTGGGTGCTGCTGCGCAAGGGTGTCCGCGGCTGGTACGTGTACGTTCCGCTCGCACTGGTCGTCTGGGGGCTGATGTACAACAGCGGCGTCCACGCCACCGTCGCGGGCGTCGCCATGGGGCTCATGCTGCGCTGCCACCGCCACGAGGGCGAGGAGCACTCCCCCGGCGAGCATATGGAACATCTCGTACGGCCCCTGTCGGCCGGTCTCGCGGTCCCGTTGTTCGCCCTGCTGAGCGCGGGTGTCGCGGTCTCGGGAGAGGCGCTCGGGGATGTGTTCGCCAAGCCGGAGACGCTTGGCGTCGTGCTGGGTCTGGTCGTCGGCAAGACGGCCGGCATCTTCGGCGGCACATGGCTCGCGGTCCGTTTCACCCGGGCCTCGCTCAGCAAGGGCCTCGCCTGGGCCGATGTGTTCGCCGTGGCTTCCCTGGCGGGTATCGGCTTCACCGTCTCGCTGCTCATCGGCGAACTCGCATTCGGCGGCGATCCGGCGCTCGCGGGCCGGATCAAGGCCGCCGTCCTCACCGGGTCGCTGATCGCGGCCCTGTGCGCGAGCACGCTGCTGAAGATCCGCAACGCCAAGTACCGCGCCCTGTGCGCGGAGGAGGAGCGCGACGAGGACCTGGACGGTGTTCCCGACGTCTACGCGCAGGACGCCCCCGCCCACCACCTGCGCATGGCCGAGATCCACGAGCGCAAGGCCGCCGAGCACCGCAGGCTCGCCTCACTCGCGACCGCCACGCTCGGTACGGCCGCGAGCGGGACACCGGCCGGGCCGGAGGCGGCTCACCGGGCCGACGCCCGCAACGACTGGCCGAGTTGAGGCCAGACCGGCACGCTTGCCGAAGTGGCGGGCGGGGCAAGCGGGGAGAACGGCCGTCCGGCATGATCTGACACATCCACAACTCCGTAGTGTCCGCGGAGTAGACACGCAGAGAGCAGGGAGACCGCGATGAGCGCACCCGACGGAAGCCCGGTCGGCGCCGAACGCAGCATCGGCCAGCTGTTCGCCTCGGCGACGACCGAATTGTCCGCGCTGGTGCACGACGAGATCGCGCTGGCCAAGGCCCAGCTCAAGCAGGACGTCAAGCGTGGCGCGACGAGCGGAGGCGCGTTCTCGGCAGCGGGCGCCGTGCTGCTGTTCTCCCTGCCCATGCTGAACTTCGCACTGGCCTACGGGATCCGGACCTGGAGTGGCTGGAACCTGGCCGTCTGCTTCCTGCTCTCCTTCGCCGCCAACGTGGTGGTCGCCGGACTCCTCGGGCTGACCGGCCTGGTGTTCGCCAAGAAGGCCAAGAAGGCCAAGGGACCGCAGAAGGTCGCCGCGTCGATGAAGGAGACGGCGGGCGTCCTGCAGCACGCCAAGCCGCACCCCCGCCGGTCCAACCCGACCGACACGGCGGCCGAAGCTGTGGCACGCTCGTCCTCATGACGGACCCGGCCCCCCATTCGGCGCAACCCATCTCGGTCGTACGGCTCGACGTTCCCGGCGGGAAAGAGGTGACGCACCGGGACGTCGCGGCCAACGGCGCGCGCTTTCACATCGCCGAGCTGGGCGACGGGCCCCTGGTGCTGCTTCTGCACGGCTTCCCGCAGTTCTGGTGGACCTGGCGGCACCAGTTGGTGGCGCTCGCCGAAGCAGGCTTCCGCGCCGTGGCGATGGACCTGCGCGGGGTCGGCGGCAGTGACCGCACCCCACGCGGCTACGACCCCGCGAACCTGGCGCTCGACATCACCGGCGTCGTCCGCTCCCTGGGCGAGCCCGACGCCGCGCTCGTCGGCCACGATCTGGGCGGGTACCTGGCCTGGACGGCGGCCGCCATGCGCCCCAAGCTCGTGAGGCGCCTCGTCGTCTCCTCGATGCCACATCCACGGCGCTGGCGTTCGGCGATGCTCGGCGACGTCAGGCAGACGGCCGCGAGCTCCTACATCTGGGGCTTCCAGCGGCCCTGGATCCCCGAGCGCCGGCTGACCGCCGACGGCGCCGCCCTGGTCGGCCGGCTGATCCGGGACTGGTCGGGGCCGCGGCTGCCGGACGACGAGGCCGTGGAGGCCTACCGGCGCGCCATGTGCATCCCCTCGACGGCGCACTGCTCCGTCGAGCCGTACCGCTGGATGGTGCGCTCGCTGGCCCGGCCCGACGGGATCCAGTTCAACCGGCGTATGAAGCGGCCCGTGCGGGTTCCGACCCTGCATCTGCACGGCTCGCTGGACCCCGTCATGCGCACGAGGAGCGCGGCGGGTTCGGGCCAGTACGTCGAGGCGCCGTACCGCTGGCGGCTGTTCGACGGGCTGGGGCACTTCCCGCACGAGGAGGACCCGGTGACGTTCTCCGCCGAGCTGGTCAACTGGCTCAAGGACCCCGAGCCCGACCGCTGACCGGCCGCTGCCGTGCGTCCGGCAGTGCCCCGAAGTCCCGCCTCCCGCGCCTCGAACCCGTTCGGTGACCGTGCGAATGCGCACGGTACCCGAAGGGGAACGGCTGTTCCACGACCGGCCACATGCCCGCCGCATAGGCCAATTGAGCGCCCGGAAGGCGGTTATCGACCATGGGGCGGGGGCAGACGTCGGGGTATGGGCTGGACGCACGACTACAGTGACGCAGCACGCGACCGCCGCTCGGCCACCGCGCCGGGCACCCACCAGCGGGGCGCCCCGCAGCTGCAGGACACGGACCCCCGGGTGGGGATCCACCACATTCTGCGCCGCCGGGCCCGTTGGGTCTCGGTACGACTGCGTCACTCGCGCGGTTGACCGTACGGGGCCCGGAAGCGGCCCGCCCGGTCCCCCGGCGTCACAGTGCGCAGCTGTCGCTGTCCACCTGCTGATTCGCCGTACGGCCCTTGGCGATGTCCGCCCGGACCTCGTCGGCGGTGAGCGCGTACCCCGTGTCGGCGTCGTCGAGGGACTTGGCGAAGACCACCCCGTAGACCCTGCCCTCGGGTGTCAGCAGCGGGCCGCCGGAGTTCCCCTGGCGGACGGTCGCGTACAGCGAGTACACATCGCGGCGGACCGTGCCCCGGTGGTAGATGTCCGGGCCGTTGGCCGTGATGCGGCCGCGGACGCGCGCGGGCTGGACGTTGTACGACCCGTTCTCCGGGAAGCCCGCGACGATCGCTCCGCTGCCGCCCGACGCGTCCGTGGAGGTGAACCGCAGCACCGGCGCCTTCAGGTTCGGGACGTCGAGTACGGCGATGTCGCGCCGCCAGTCGTAGAGCACGACCTTCGCGTCGTACTTCCTGCCCTCGCCGCCTATCTGGACGGTGGGCTCGTCGACGCCGCCGACCACGTGCGCGTTGGTCATGACACGGCGGTCGCCGAAGACGAAACCGGTCCCCTCGAGGACCTTGCCGCAGCCCTGCGCGGTACCCATGACCTTGACGATGGAGCGCTGCGCCCGGATGGCGACGGGACTGGCCGCGAGGGCCGGGTCGGGCGGCTGGACCTCGGTGATGGGTTCGTTCACGAACGGGCTGAAGACCTGCGGGAAGCCGTTCTGCGCGAGCACCGAGGAGAAGTCCGCGAACCAGGTGTCCGCCTGCGCGGGCAGGGCGCGGGAGACCCCGAGGAGCACCTTGGAGCCGCGCACCTCCTTGCCGAGCGTGGGCAGCGTCGTACCGGCGAGGGCGGATCCGATCAGCCAGGCGACCAGGAGCATCGCCACCACGTTCACGAGCGCACCGCCCGTGGCGTCCAGGGCGCGGGCCGGGGACCAGGTGATGTACCGGCGCAGCTTGTTGCCGAGGTGAGTGGTCAGGGCCTGGCCGACGGAGGCGCAGACGATCACCACGACGACGGCGACCACCGCGGCGGTCGTGCTCACCTTGGCGCCGTCGGTGGCGCTGTCCCAGATCACCGGGAGCAGGTAGACCGCGACGAGACCGCCGCCCAGGAAGCCGATCACCGAGAGGATGCCGACGACGAAGCCCTGGCGATAGCCCACGATCGCGAACCACACGGCGGCGACCAGCAACAGGATGTCCAGCACGTTCACTGCTTGTAGCCTCGCCTCGTCACTTTCCGGTCGCCGTCATCCGGCCGGAGGGCCGGCCCGTCGCGCAGTGGCAGCGGGGCACAGCATCCCCCGTAAGACCACAGCACGGAGGCCACCTTGTCATGAGCGCCAGTCGAGCGGGACCTGCTTGTCGCGGTCCCAGGGGCGCTCCCAGCCCGCGTAGTGCAGCAGGCGGTCGATGACTCCCGCGGTGAAGCCCCAGACGAGGGCGGATTCGACCAGGAATGCCGGGCCTCGGTGGCCGCTGGGGTGCAGCGCGGTGGCTCTGTTGGCCGGGTCCGTGAGATCCGCCACGGGGACGGTGAAGACGCGCGCCGTCTCGTTGGGATCGACGACTCCCACCGGGCTTCTCTCGCGCCACCAGCCGAGGACGGGCGTCACCACGAAGCCGCTCACCGGGATGTACAGCTTGGGCAGCACGCCGAAGAGCTGGACACCGCCCGGGTCGAGTCCCGTCTCCTCCTCGGCCTCGCGGAGGGCGGCCCGCAGCGGCCCCTCGGCCTTCGGGTCGCCGTCCTCGGGGTCGAGCGCGCCGCCGGGGAACGAGGGCTGCCCGGCGTGCGAGCGCAGCGAGCTGGCGCGCTCCATCAGCAGCAGCTCGGGGCCGCGGTCGCCCTCCCCGAAGAGGATCAGTACGGCCGACTGGCGCCCCGCCCCGTTCTCCGGCGGCAGGAAGCGGCTGAGCTGGAGCGGCTCGACGGTCCGGGTGACCTGCACTACCGGGTCGAGCCAGCCGGGCAGGCCCTCCGTGCTCAGCAGCAGTCGCTTGCTGTCGGTCTCGCTCATGTGGTCCGTATCACTCACGTGCGTCATCGCCACCCCCGTTCTGCCGATCCCAACGCCTTCGGCACGACCGATCGTTCCGCAGGTCCCTCGTGTGGGTGTCCGACCACCCGGTCCAGTGGACAGGGGCTCACCCGGTCCCCAGGACGACGTCCCTTTCCCGGGGCGCGGACCGGGCCGCCCACCGGGCCCCGCTCGGGCCTCACCCGGCCCCCAGCGGGGGCGCCGGGATGCCGCCCGCGTCCAGATACGCCTGCGGTGGTTTCAGGCGCTGGCCGGGGAAGCCGCCCTTCTCGTACTTCAGAAGCTTCTTCGCCTTCTCCGGGTCGGTCTCGCCCTCGCCGTACGCCGGGCAGAGCGGGGCGATCGGGCAGGCGCCACAGGCCGGCTTGCGGGCGTGGCAGATACGGCGGCCATGGAAGATCACATGGTGCGAGAGCATGGTCCAGTCGCTCTTCGGGAAGAGCGCGCCGACGGCCGCCTCGATCTTGTCCGGGTCCGTCTCGTCGGTCCACTGCCAGCGGCGGACGAGCCTCTGGAAGTGCGTGTCGACGGTGATACCCGGGCGGCCGAAGGCGTTGCCCAGCACCACGAAGGCGGTCTTGCGGCCGACGCCGGGCAGCTTGACGAGATCCTCCAGCCGGCCGGGGACCTCACCGCCGAACTCCTCCACCAGGGCCTTCGAGAGCCCTATCACCGACTTGGTCTTGGCCCGGAAGAAGCCCGTCGGACGCAGGATCTCCTCGACCTCCTCGGGGTTGGCCGCAGCGAGGTCCTCGGGAGTCGGGTACCTGGCGAAGAGCGCCGGGGTGGTCTGGTTCACCCGCAGGTCCGTGGTCTGGGCGGACAGCACGGTCGCCACGATCAGCTGGAAGGGGTTCTCGAAGTCCAGTTCCGGGTGGGCGTACGGGTACACCTCGGCGAGCTCGCGGTTGATCCGGCGGGCCCGGCGGACGAGGGCGGCCCGGGACTCGTTCCCGGGGGGCTCGGGGGTGACGGTCCTGGCAGGGGCGACGCTCTCGACGGCGACGGTGGCCCTCTTGGGGACGGCCTCGACGTGCGCCGCCTTCCTGGCCGACTTCTTCGCGGGGGCCGGCTTCGCGGGGGAGGTCTTCTTCGCGGGGGAGGTCTTCTTCGCCGTGGCCTTCGCGGGGGCCGCCTTCTTGGTGGCCGGCTTCTTGGCGACCGGCTTCTTGGCGACCGACTTCTTGGCGGTGGTCTTCTTGGCAGGCGTCCTCGCGGCGGCGGCCTTCTTGGCAGGCGCCTTCGCCGGCGCCTGCTCCGGCTTCTGCTCCACCGGCGCCGGCTTTTCCTGTTTTGCCGTTTTCTCTCCGCCTGCGGCGCCCTGTTCGCCCACAGCGGAATTGCGACGTACAACCACCCGCCCAGCCCCCTTGGCCTGTGCTCTCACCGGCGATTTGGACACCCGGCCAGCCTAAGGCCCGGCGCCGACATCCGCCGCGGAGCCCACGGATCGGGCCCCGATTGGACCCCTGCCGCGTACCCCGGCACATCCGTGCGGCATCCTTGTGACAGATCACACTGTTTGGACCGTCCGGCAAAATGGGGAACACGGTCCCCTGGTATCCAGGGGAGCAAGATCCCCTGAGCAGGTCGACAAGGAGAGAACTCGTGGACGACGTTCTGCGGCGCGCCCCGCTCTTCGCGGCGCTCGATGACGAGCAGGCCGCGGAGCTCCGCGCCTCCATGAGTGAGGTGACCCTCGCCCGCGGCGACTCGCTGTTCCACGAGGGCGACCCCGGCGACCGCCTGTACGTGGTCATGGAAGGCAAGGTCAAGCTTCACCGCACGTCCCCCGACGGCCGCGAGAACATGCTTGCGGTGCTGGGCCCCGGTGAGCTGATCGGCGAGCTGTCGCTGTTCGACCCGGGCCCGCGCACGGCGACGGCCACCGCGCTGACCGAGGTCAAACTGCTGGGCCTGGGCCACGGCGACCTCCAGCCGTGGCTGAACGCGCGGCCCGAGGTGGCCGCGGCACTGCTGCGCGCGGTGGCCCGGCGACTGCGCAAGACCAACGACCAGATGTCCGATCTGGTCTTCTCCGATGTGCCCGGCCGTGTGGCCCGCGCGCTGCTGGACCTGTCGCGCCGGTTCGGCGTGCAGTCCGAAGAGGGCATCCACGTGGTGCACGACCTCACCCAGGAGGAACTGGCCCAGCTGGTCGGCGCCTCGCGTGAGACCGTGAACAAGGCCCTGGCGGACTTCGCCCAGCGCGGCTGGCTCCGTCTGGAGGCGCGCGCGGTGATCCTGCTGGACGTGGAGCGGCTGGCCAAGCGTTCCCGCTGACGCCCGGTCCCGGCCGTCCGTACGACTGCGGGTCCCGTTCTCCGAGGAGGCGGGGCCCGTTTTCGTCACCGGGGACCGGCACAGTTGCCGCATGATCGTTTCACCGCATCGCCACGCTCGGGGCAAGGGCCTCGACTCACAGGGGTATATCCGGCGTGAGGGCGCCCTCGGACTCGTCCCGGACGCCTTCCGGCCCGTCGTCACCGCCGCCCGTGAGCGGCTGCCCGTCGTCTTCGGAGCGAGGATGACCAGCGCGTACCTCTACGGGTCGATTCCGCGCGGCACCGCGCGCGTGGGACGCAGCGACCTCGATCTGCTGGTCGCGCTGAGCGAGGAGCCCACCGAGGGGGATCGCGACAGCGCCCGGGACCTCGGGGACACGCTCGACGGGGAGTTCCCGCAGATCGACGGTGTCGGCACGCTCCTGTTCAGCCGTGCGCGCCTGGTGAGCGATCTGGAGAGGTACGACCTGGGCTGGTTCGTCGCCTGTCTGTGTACGCCGCTGCTGGGCGAGGACCTCGCGGACGGCCTGCCCCGCTACCGGCCCGACTCCCGCCTCGCCCGCGAGACGAACGGCGACCTCGCGCTGCATCTGCCGCGGTGGCGCTCACGGATCTCGGAGGCCCTCACCGAGGAGGCCCGTCGGGGCCTTGTGCGGGGTATCTCCCGCCATCTGGTGCGCACCGGCTTCACCCTCGTCATGCCCCGCTGGAACGGCTGGACCAGCGACCTCGGGGAGATGGCCGACGCGTTCGCCGCGTACTACCCGGAGCGGGCCGCCCGGATGCGCGCCGCGGCCGTGTGCGGTTACGAGCCGCACGGCGATCCGGCCGTCCTGCGGGCCTACGTCGACGACCTCGGGCCCTGGCTCGCCGAGGAGTACGCGCGCGTACACGGCGTCAAAGCGCCACGGCCCCAGCCGGGGCCCTAAGGGGTTCGTTCGGATCACCCCGGGGTCCGCGACCGCCCGGCGCCTGATCCGAACCGATCCGAACGAAACCCCCTGGCCGCCCCGGTCGCTCAGATCAGGCCGTGTTCCCTGAGGTAGTCCATCTGCGCCCGTACCGACAGCTCGGCCGCCGGCCACAGGGAGCGGTCCACGTCCGCGTACACATGGGCCACGACCTCGGCCGCCGTGCGGTGGCCGTCCTCGACCGCCGTCTCGACCTGTGCGAGACGGTGGGCCCGGTGGGCGAGGTAGTACTCGACGGCGCCCTGGGCGTCCTCGAGGACGGGCCCGTGGCCGGGGAGCACGGTGTGGACGCCGTCGTCGACCGTGAGCGACCTCAGACGGCGCAGGGAGTCCAGATAGTCCCCCAGGCGACCGTCGGGATGCGCCACGACCGTCGTGCCGCGGCCCAGGATGGTGTCACCGGTCAGGACCGCCCGGTCGGCCGGGAGGTGGAAGCACAGGGAGTCGGCGGTGTGACCCGGCGTCGGCACCACCCGCAGCTCGAGGCCACCCACGGTGACGACGTCCCCGGGGCCGAGCCCCTCGTCGCCGAGCCGGAGCGCCGGGTCCAGGGCGCGCACCTTGGTGCGCGTCAGCTCGGCGAACCGCGCGGCCCCCTCCGCATGGTCCGGATGGCCGTGCGTGAGCAGGGTGAGCGCGACCCGTCTGCCCGACTTCTCCACCGTTTCGATCACATGGCGCAGGTGCCCGTCGTCGAGCGGGCCCGGGTCGATGACCACCGCCAGCTCGGAGTCGGGCTCGGAGACTATCCAGGTGTTGGTGCCGTCGAGGGTCATCGCCGACGCGTTGGGGGCGAGGACGTTCACCGCGCGCGCGGTGGCGGGACCGCTGAGGACCCCGCCGCGCGGCTGGCCGGGGAGTGCTGCGGCGTCCGTCATGCGGGGGAGCCTTCCGTCGCGTAGGTCATGCGGGCGCTTCACCCGTCGGGATGTGCCTGGTGAACTCGTCGTGCCCGGGCCAGGCCAGGACGACCTGGCCGTCCTCCAGGTGGGCCCTGGCCAGCACCGGCGCCAGATCACGGCCGGGCGCGGCCTTGAGCGCGTCGGCGGCGGTGGCGTACGGCACCAGCTGGCGCAGGGTCGCGATGGTGGGCGGCATCATCAGCAGCTCGCCCTTGTCGTACGAGTCGGCCGCGTCGCGGGGGCGGATCCACACGGTCCGGTCGGCCTCCGTGGAGGCGTTGCGGGTGCGCTGCCCTTCGGGGAGGGCGGCCACGAAGAACCAGGTGTCGTAGCGGCGGGGCTCGAACTCGGGGGTGATCCAGCGGGTCCACGCGCCGAGCAGGTCGGAGCGCAGGACAAGTCCCCGGCGGTCGAGGAACTCGGCGAAGGAGAGGTCACGGGCGACCAGGGACGCGCGGTCCGCCTCCCAGTCCTCGCCGGTGGTGTCTCCGACGACCGTCTCGGGGGTGGGGCCGGCGAGCAGGACGCCGGCCTCCTCGTACGTCTCCCGTACGGCGGCGCAGACGATGGCCTGGGCGGATGTCTCGTCGACGCCCAGGCGGCCCGCCCACCACGCGCGCGTGGGGCCCGCCCAGCCGATGCGGCGGTCGTGGTCGCGCGGGTCGACACCGCCGCCCGGGTAGGCGTACGCGCCTCCGGCGAAGGCCATGGAGGCGCGTCTGCGCAGCATGTGCACGGCGGGGGCGCCGTCGGTGTCCCTCAGGAGCATCACGGTGGCCGCACGCTTGGGGGTGACCGGGGTGAGCGTGCCCTCCGCGAGCGCGCGGATCCGTGACGGCCACTCCGGTGGAAACCACTGCCCATTCGCCATGGGCGGAGGCTATCCCTTAGTGCGCGGATGTTCGAGAGGCAGTGATCGCCACACCCGGCGGGTCACCGGCCGCACCCGGCGGGTGCCCGCCGAACGGCGCCCCCCTGGAGGAGCCGTCCAGGGCCTGCGCCGGTCTTGCGGGGCCTGACGTCGGACGGACGCGATCACGCCTCCGTGAGCTCCACCTGGATCTCCACCTCGACCGGCGCGTCCAGCGGCAGCACCGCCACGCCGACCGCGCTGCGGGCGTGCACGCCCCGGTCACCGAGGACCTCGCCGAGCAGTTCGCTGGCGCCGTTGACGACGCCCGGCTGACCCGTGAAGTCCGCGGCCGACGCCACGAAGCCGACGACCTTCACCACGCGCGCGATGCGGTCCAGGTCACCCGTGACGGACTTGACGGCGGCGAGCGCGTTCAGCGCGCATGTGCGGGCCAGGTCCTTGGCCTCCTCCGCGGTGACCTCGGCGCCGACCTTGCCGGTCACCGGGAGCTTGCCGTCCACCATCGGAAGCTGCCCGGAGGTGTACACGTACACCCCGGACCGCACGGCCGGCTGGTAGGCGGCCAGCGGCGGCACGACCTCCGGGAGCGTCAGCCCGAGTTCGGCGATCCGGGACTCGACCGCGCTCATGCCTGCTTCTCCCGCTTCAGGTAGGCCACCAGCTGCTCGGGGTTGTTCGGCCCGGGCACCACCTGGACGAGCTCCCAGCCGTCCTCGCCCCAGGTGTCCAGAATCTGCTTCGTGGCGTGGACGAGCAGCGGCACGGTTGCGTATTCCCACTTGGTCATGGGCCGACTGTAGCCGCTGTCGCGGCCGGGGCATGCGGCCGACCACGGGCCCGTGCGCCCAAGGCCCGCGACCGGACGCGAGCCGGGCCGATCGGGAGGTGCGGGCCGAGGGCGACCCGGCAGACGACCGAGGATCCGGCCGGGCGGGCCCCTGCGCGGCCCGGCGTGGGCCGACTGTGACGGGCGTTGTCCACAGCCTCGCGCGTAGCCCGCGCGCGGACTGGTTAGGCTCGAAGACGTGAGCAGGCTCCAGGTCGTCAGCGGCAAGGGCGGGACCGGTAAGACGACGGTCGCCGCGACACTCGCGCTCTCCCTCGCGACCGAGGGCAAACGCACCCTTCTCGTCGAGGTCGAGGGCAGACAGGGCATCGCGCAACTCTTCGAGACGGAAGCGCTTCCGTACGAGGAGCGCAAGATCGCCGTGGCCCCGGACGGCGGCGAGGTGTACGCGCTGGCCATCGACCCCGAATTGGCCCTTCTGGACTACCTCCAGATGTTCTACAAACTGGGCGGCGCGGGACGGGCCCTGAAGAAGCTCGGAGCCATCGACTTCGCCACCACCATCGCGCCCGGCCTGAGGGACGTGCTCCTCACGGGCAAGGCGTGCGAGGCCGTCCGCCGGAAGGACAGAAGCGGCAGGTTCGCGTACGACTACGTGGTGATGGACGCACCCCCCACCGGACGCATCACCCGCTTCCTTAACGTGAACGACGAGGTGGCGGGCCTCGCCAAGATCGGCCCGATACACAATCAGGCCCAGGCGGTGATGCGGGTGCTGAAGTCCCCGGAGACGGCCGTGCACATGGTGACGCTTCTGGAGGAGATGCCCGTCCAGGAGACCGCGGACGGAATCACCGAACTGCGCTCCGCCGGCCTTCCGGTGGGCCGGATCATCGTGAACATGGTGCGGCCCACGATCCTGGACGAGCCCGAGCTGGACCTCGCGCACGCCGTGCCGCGGACGGCCCTCGCCAAGACCCTGTCGAATGCCGGGCTCGGCGGTGCGCGCCGCGGCGGGCTCGCGGAGCGGCTGGTGGACCCGCTGCTCCAGCAGGCCGACGAGTACGCGGAGCGGTTCGCCCTGGAGCGCGAGCAGCGCGCCGTGCTCACGGACCTCGGTCTGCCACTGCACGAACTGCCGCTGCTCGCCGAGGGCATGGACCTGGCGGGCCTGTACGAACTGGCCACGGAACTGCGTCAGCAAGGGATCTCATGAGTAGTCCGGACCCAGCCCCCACGCACGACGACAAGGCGTCCACGGACCACACGGACACGGGCTCTTCACGCGCGCTGAAGCACGTACCCGTCCTGGAGGTCGACCCGCTCCTCGACGACCCGAGCACCCGCATCGTGGTGTGCTGCGGCTCCGGTGGCGTCGGCAAGACGACCACGGCGGCGGCCCTGGGGCTGCGGGCCGCCGAGCGCGGCCGCAAGGTGGTCGTGCTCACCATCGACCCGGCCCGCAGGCTGGCTCAGTCGATGGGCATCGACGCGCTGGGCAACAGTCCCCGGCGGGTGAAGGGCATCGAGGACGCCGCGGGCGGCGAACTGCACGCCATGATGCTCGACATGAAGCGCACCTTCGACGAGATCGTCGAGGCGCACGCGGATCCCGACCGGGCGGCCGCCATTCTGGGCAACCCCTTCTACCAGTCGCTCTCGGCGGGCTTCGCGGGCACGCAGGAGTACATGGCGATGGAGAAGCTGGGGCAGCTGCGCGCACGGGACGAGTGGGACCTCATCGTCGTCGACACACCGCCCTCGCGCTCGGCGCTGGACTTCCTGGACGCCCCCAAACGGCTCGGGTCGTTCCTGGACGGCAAGCTGATCCGGGTGCTGATGGCCCCGGCGAAGGTGGGCGGCCGTGCGGGGATGAAGTTCCTGAACGTCGGGATGTCGATGATGACCGGCGTCCTGGGGAAGCTGCTCGGGGGTCAGCTCCTCAAAGACGTCCAGACGTTCGTGGCCGCCATGGACACCATGTTCGGCGGGTTCCGTACGCGCGCGGACGCCACGTACAAGCTGCTGCAGGCGCCGGGCACGGCGTTCCTGGTGGTGGCGGCTCCGGAGCGGGACGCGTTGCGCGAGGCCGCGTACTTCGTGGAGCGGCTGGCCGCCGAGGACATGCCGCTGGCCGGTCTCGTTCTCAACCGGGTGCACGGCAGCAGCGCCGCACAGCTGTCGGCCGAGCGGGCGCTCGCCGCCGCCGAAAATCTTGAAGACCCCCGCATTGTGGATCAGCAGGACGGGAAAGCTGGTCTTCGTAACTCTCCCGACACGTACGGAAGTTCAGAACCCCCCTCATCCGATGCATCTGTTCCCGACGCAGGCTCCCCCGCCTCCACGGACCAGGACCGGAGCATCGAGCAACTCACCGCGGGCCTGCTCCGGCTGCATGCCGAACGTATGCAGCTGCTCTCCCGCGAACAGCGCACACGTGACCGTTTCACCGCCCGCCACCCCGAGGTGGCCGTGGCGGAGGTGGCCGCGCTGCCCGGCGACGTCCACGACCTTGCGGGGCTACGGGACATCGGGGACCGCCTCGCGGCGAACGGACCGGAATACGCCGAGGAGCGTGAAGCGCGCGCGTAGGGGCTCCCGGGTGCCTGCCCTGCTCCCACGGCGCCTGCTACGGCGTCCGCGCTGCTAGTGGGCGTGACGTAGCGCATGTGTGAGGGCCTGAGTTGATGGCCCTTCTGGTCGATGCCGCATGCCCGGGCGGTGGGGGGGTGGCACATGCCCGCGAGGGCACGGCACAGCCGTACCTCGGGCACGCCTCTCAGACGCCGGCCGACGAGGAGATCGATCCCCCGGGCCATGCCACAACCGCTCAAGGACACACCGGAAACACCACTGGCCACAGTCCGACGGCCGACAGTCAACCCGCGGAAGTCCAACCGCAGACAGTGCAATCGCCCAAGGTTGAACGCCGAAAGTCAGGCAGCCCCGGAGCCGCGCCCGGCGGTGGCCGCGCTCAGCTCACCGCCGCGTAGCTCTCGTATGCCTCTTCCTCGTCGAGGGGCAGCAGGCCCGCTCCACGCTCATACTCCGTACGTGCGGTCTCCAGCAGGCGACGCCACGAGGTGACGGTCGGCCGCCTGCGCAGCAGTGCGCGACGCTCACGCTCCGTCATGCCACCCCACACGCCGAACTCGACGCGGTTGTCGAGTGCGTCGGCCAGACATTCGGTGCGTACCGGGCATCCGGTGCACACCGCCTTGGCCCTGTTCTGCGCTGCTCCCTGAACGAACAGTTCATCCGGATCGGTAGTGCGGCAGGCCGCCTGCGCACTCCAGTCGGTTACCCAGCCCATACCGGCGCCGTCCTCTCCCGAATCGAGGCTCCCCCACGGCGGCAGCGGCATATTCACCGCCGCCAGTTGAGGACGTTACGGAAGGTGGGCACAGCGCAACACCCCCTGCGGGCCCAATCTTGAATGGTCCGAACGGACTATGGGTAAGCGGCAGATCACCCGGGGGAGTGAGCTGACGACATACGTGACTTTGGGGGCGAACCAGCACACTTCAGTTGCGTCACAACGGACGCCCGGTGACACACGAGGCGGATTCGGACACGCACCCAACAAAAAAGTTGGAGGAACACCGGAACGATTCGGGGTCGCCGGACGTACTTGATACGTGGCCCTGCTGCTGTGACAGTTGTGAGCAGCTTAGGCCAAGGCCTAGACGCGTGTCCGGCGAATGAGAACGTAGGCTGCCCTCATGCCAAAGAAGCGCTCGGGCGGGGGGCTGTCCCCCGTGCAGCAGGCCGCCAAGTTCCTCGGGGTCAGTGTGCTCGCGGGGGCGGTGATGGCCGGCATCGCGCTGCCCGCAGCGGGTGCGCTCGGACTCGCGGCCAAGGGGTCGGTCCAGGGATTCGACGAGATCCCGTCCAACCTGAAGAGCCCGCAGCTGAGCCAGCGCACCACCATTCTGGACAGCCAGGGCGGCCAGATCGCCACGGTCTACTCCCGCGACCGCACGGTGGTGGACCTCAAGGACATCTCGCCGTATATGCAGAAGGCGATCGTCGCGATCGAGGACTCGCGGTTCTACGAGCACGGCGCGATCGACCTGAAGGGCGTTCTGCGTGCGCTGAACCAGAACGCGCAGAGCGGAGGGGTCGCCCAGGGCGCCTCCACGCTCACGCAGCAACTGGTGAAGAACTACTTCGTGGAGGAGGCCGGCGACGACCCGACGAAGGTCGCCCAGGCCACCCAGCAGACCCTCGGCCGCAAGGTCCGCGAGCTGAAGTACGCGATCCAGATCGAGGAGAAGCTCGGCAAGAAGAAGATCCTCGAGAACTATCTGAACATCACCTTCTTCGGCCAGCAGGCCTACGGCGTGGAGGCGGCCTCCGAACGCTATTTCTCCAAGCACGCCAAGGACCTCAAGCTCCAGGAGGCCGCGCTCCTCGCGGGCCTCGTCCAGTCCCCCACCCGGTACGACCCGGTGAACGACGAGGCGGAGGCCAAGAAGCGGCGCAATGTGGTGCTGCAGCGCATGGCCGATGTCCACGACATCACCCAGGCCGAGGCCGACAAGGCCAAGAAGACGGGCCTCGGGCTGAAGGTGAGCGAGCCGAAGAACGGCTGCATCACGGCGGTCAAGGGCGCGGGCTTCTTCTGCGACTACGTGCGCGAGGTGTTCCTGAACGACCCGATGTTCGGCAAGACCAAGGCCGACCGGGCGAAGATCTGGAACCGCGGCGGTCTGACGATCCACACGACGCTGGACCCACAGGCCCAGGAGTCGGTGCAGAAGTCGGTCAAGGGACACGTCAACAAGAGTGACGAGGTGGCCACCGCCGCGACCATCGTCGAGCCCGGCACCGGCAGGATCCTCGCGATGGGCCAGTCCCGTCCGTACGGCTTCGGCAAGAACGAGACGCAGATCAACCTCTCGGTCGACAAGGCCATGGGCGGCGGCGCGGGCTACCAGCCCGGTTCGACGTTCAAGCCGATCGTGGCCGCGGCCGCCATAGAGGGCGGCACGCCGGCGACCCAGGAGTACCCCTCGCCGTACGAGATGGAGTACCCGAGCCCGGTCGACGCCTGCGACGGCAAGAGGTGGATGAACTCGGAGAACGCCAAGCTCACCAACGAGAACGAGGAGGAGCACGGCCCGTACGGCATGAAGGAGGCGACCGCCAAGTCGGTCAACACCTACTACGTGCAGCTGATCAGCGACATCGGCATCTGCCCGGTGATCAACATGGCCGGGAAGATGGGCGTGCGCCGTGCGGACGGGCTGAGCATCGACCAGGCCCCGTCGATCGCCCTCGGCACCCAGGAGATGTCGCCGCTGACGATGGCGAGCGCGTACGCGACCTTCGCCGACCGTGGCACGTACTGCACTCCCGTCGCCATCGAGTCGATCACGCAGACCGTCGGCAACCAGAAGAAGTCGCTGGCCGTCCCTAAGTCGACGTGCTCACGCGCCATGTCGGAGACCACCGCGGACACGATCAACACGATCCTCAAGGGCGTGGTCGAGGACGGCACGGGTACGCAGGCCGGCCTCGGCAGCCGTCCCAGCGCGGGCAAGACCGGTACGACGGACTTCCGCTACGCGGCCTGGTTCGTCGGCTACACGCCGAACATGGCGGGCGCGGTCTGGGTGGGCGACCCGGCGCACAAGCGGCGCATGGTCAACATCACCATCGGTGGCACCCCCTACGCCAAGGTCTACGGCGGCCAGGTCCCGGGTCCGATCTGGCGCGACATGATGACGGGCGCGCTGGAGGGCAAGCCGGTCCAGGACTTCACCCTCGTCGACATCCCCGACAGCACCCACGACGAGGGGCAGGGCGACGAAGGGAACGACCAGGGGAACGGCAACGGCGGGCAGGGCGACGGCGGACTGATCGGCGGACTGATCGGCGGACTGGGCCACGGCGGCGCCCACGGCGGAACCAACGGGACGACGACCGGGGCGACCGGCGGCGGCCCGGCCCCGTCGCCCTCCTTCTCCATCCCGGAGGGGTGGTTCCAGGGCAACGGAAACGGCGGGAACGGTACCGGCGGGCCGCGGGGTTAGCTCCCGCTCAGGACGCCCCGGCCGGCGTCCGGTACGACGACGGGGGCGCCCCTCACCCGGAGGGGCGCCCCCGCTGCCATGAGCGCCGGGGCGACGGGTGGGCCGGTCAGCTCCCTGCGAGGAGCTGCTTGACCACGGCGGCGACGCGTCCGCCCTCCGCCTGGCCCGCGACCTTCGGGTTGACGATCTTCATGACCTGGCCCATGGCGCGCGGGCCCTCGGCGCCCGCCGCCTTCGCCTCCTCCACGGCCTGGGCGACGATCTGCCGCAGCTCGTCGTCGGACAGCTGCTTGGGCAGGTACGCGGCGAGCACCTCGCCCTCCGCCTTCTCCCGCTCGGCCTGCTCGGTGCGGCCGCCCTGGGCGAAGGCATCGGCGGCCTCCCGGCGCTTCTTCGCCTCGCGGGTGATCACCTTGGTGACCTCCTCGTCGGAGAGCTCGCGCTTCTCCTTGCCCGCGACCTCCTCCTTGGTGATCGCGGCGAGCGTCAGCCGGAGCGTCGAGGAGCGGAGCTCGTCGCGCTCCTTGATCGCGGCGTTGAGGTCTTCCTGCAGCTTCGACTTGAGCGTGGTCATGGCTCCGATTGTCGCAGGTGTGCCGGGGCGGCCGCCCCATGATTTCCGGTGGCGCGGAGGTGTTGCGACTCCCCAACTCGCCCACGCTGCCGCCCGGCCGCGGTTGTCCACAGGCGGGCGCGTGACGCGCCGGGATTCTGACACGATGGTCGTATGCGCGCGCGATACGGAGTGCCCCTGGGAATCACGGCGGTGGCCGCCGCCGGACTGCTGTACTCGGCCGGGTTCGAGGCCCGGTCCTTCCGGCTGCGCCGGGTGACGGTCCCGGTGCTGCCGCCGGGCATGCGCCCGGTGCGTGTGCTCCAGGTCTCCGACATCCACATGGTGGGCGGACAGCGCAAGAAGCAGCGCTGGCTGCGCTCCCTGGCGGGACTGCGCCCCGACATCGTGATCAACACCGGGGACAACCTCTCCGATCCCGAGGGCGTGCCGGAGGTGCTGGACGCGCTGGGCCCGCTGATGGATTTCCCCGGGGCGTACGTCTTCGGATCGAACGACTACTACGGCCCCAGGCTCCGCAACCCCGCCCGCTACTTGGTGGAGAAGGCAAGGGGCAGCCACGGTCTGAACGGCAATCCGCCCGTGGTCGGGGCCGTCCACAACCCCTGGGAGGACCTGCGGGACGGCTTCGACGCGGCGGGCTGGCTGAACCTGACGAACAAGCGGGGCACGCTGAAGGTCGAGGGCCTGGAGATCGAGCTGACGGGCCTGGACGACCCGCACATCAAGCGCGACCGGTACGCGCGGGTGGCGGGCGGCCCCTCGGCGTCGGCCGACTTCTCGATCGGTGTGGTCCACGCGCCGTACCTGCGTGCCCTCGACGCGTTCACCGCGGACGGCTACCCGCTGATCCTCGCGGGCCACACCCACGGCGGCCAGCTGTGCATCCCCTTCTACGGCGCGCTGGTCACCAACTGCGATCTGGACACCGACCGGGTGAAGGGTCTGTCCCGGCACACGGCGGAAGGCCTCACCTCCTATATGCACGTGTCGGCGGGCTGCGGGACGAACCGCTACACCCCGGTACGGTTCGCATGCCCGCCGGAGGCGACACTGCTGACGCTGGTGGGCAGGGGGTAGCGGAGCCACCGGCCCGGTGACTCACGCAGGGACGGCAGCCGACGCCGTAACCCGCTCGGACCACCCGTATCGCCCATTTCGCCCGGCCTGCTTAGCGTGAGGGCATGATCGGGCCGCTCCCCAAGGACATCCCGGACCTCCCTCCGGTGCCGGGCATGCCGGCGCTGCTGCCGTCCACCGTGCCCCCCACCGCCGTGTTGGCCGTCATACACCACCCGAAGGTGGCCGCCTACCGCCTGATGGTGGCCCTGACGGCCGCCGCCGCGGTGGCCGTCGACCTGCACCTCGGCAACCCGGCACGGGTGCTGAGCTACTTCACGATCCAGGTCGACGCACTGCTCGCGCTCGTCTTCATCCTGTCGGCGTGGCGGGCGTGGACGGCCCACCGCCCGCTCCCGCCCCTGATGGCCGGGGGCACGGTCTTCTACGCCCTGATCACCGGCCTCGTCTACCACGTACTGCTGGTGAACGAACCGGGCCCCTTCTCCATGACCGGCCAGACGGGGGCACCCACGGGCTGGGCAGCGCTCACCAACCAGATCCTGCACACCCTGATCCCGGTCGCGGCACTGCTCGACTGGCTGCTGCTGACGAGCCCGGTGCCCCTGGGCCTGCGCCAGGCGAGGACCTGGCTGCTGTACCCCCTGGCCTACCTGATCTTCTCCCTGATCCGCGGCGAGCGGCTCCCGCCGGGCACACCGGAGCGCTACCTGTATCCGTTCCTGGACGCGGGCCGGCTCGGCTACAAAAGCGTCCTCGCCAACGCACTCCTGCTCGGCCTGGCGTTCTTCGCCCTGGCCCTCCTCATGGTCGCCCTGGACCACGTCCGCCCGGACCCCACCCGCCGCCCGAAAACCGGATTTCGTCTCCAGCCGCCAGTGGGCTAAAGTAAACGTCGTCGCCGCGGCAAGCAGCGACATCGGGGTGTAGCGCAGCTTGGCAGCGCGCTTCGTTCGGGACGAAGAGGTCGTGGGTTCAAATCCCGCCACCCCGACAGTCAAGTAGCAGGTCAGAGGGCCCTTACCGTTTCGGTGAGGGCCCTCTGGCTTTGCTGCGTGTCTAACTGCGTGACTACCGGCACTCAGCCGGGTACCGCACAACGACGCCGCAGCCTCGAAGTGCTCGTACGCCGGCTTCCGGGCGCCGATTTCCTCCGAGATGCAGATCCCGTCAAAGAGCGACGCGAGTCCGGTCGCGACGAGCTTGGCCCGCTGGATGTCCCCCGCGCCGTTCCTCGCGACCCCGAGCGTCCACCCCCCTGTGCCCCGAAGTTCTTCGAGGCTCCTCCGAACCTCCGGGGCACAGCGCACCGACCGTGCGATGCCGTCGACGTACCCATGCCAGAGATCTTCAGGGTCGTCGCTGAGCCCTAGCGTCTCCCGCAGGTCCAGGAAATCCGAGGGGTATGCCCGCTCCCGGAGCCGATCGCAGATGACGGACTCCGCCTCTCGGGGCAGACGCCGCGAACGCACGAAGCCTCGTGCCCGGTCCTCCAGGCCCCCGCGCCGGTCGATCAGGGTGTTGTCCAGGTCGAAAAGTGCCAGCACAGAGCGACCGTACGCGACAGGCGCCCGACCCAGCTTCCGTACCGCTCGTTGTCCTGGTCTCTGTCCAGTGCCCCGACGGACGGCTCCCGGGGATCGCCGGTGTGCTGACTGATCACCCCCCGATGTCGGAGTCCTCCCGTGCCGCACCCAGCTGGTCCAAGAACCTGAGGATGGTCAGGGTGTTGGGGTGGTCTTCGCCCAGTACCCGCCGCCGTCGGGTCAGGGTGTCCTCGCCCAGGGTGCGGGCCTCCTCGGTCTGTCCCAGCGCCGCCAGATCGATGGCCAGGTTGGCGGCGGTGATCAGGGTGGCGGGGTGGTCTTCGCCTAGTACCCGGCGCCGTCGGGTCAGGGTGGCTTCGCCCAGGGTGCGGGCCTCCTCGGTCTGTCCCAGGTCCGCCAGCCGGATGGCGAGGTTGTGGGCGGTGCGTAGGGTGTCGGGGTGGTCTTCGCCCAGTACCCGCCGCTGCCGGGTCAGGGTGTCCTCGCCCAGGGTGCGGGCCTCCTCGGTCTGTCCCAGCGCCGCCAGCCGGATGGCCAGGTTGGAGGCGGTGGTCAGGGTCTCGGGGTGGTCTTCGCCTAGGAGTCGGCGGCGGCGCTGGAGGGTGTCCTCGTCCAGGGCGCGGGCACTGGCGTGGTCCTCGGTGTCGTCGAGAGCGCGGGCGAGGCAGTAGGCAGTCCACAGGGTGCCTTCGTGGTCCGGGCCGAGCCGCCGTAACCAGGTGTCGTACAGCTGCTGGAGGCGGTTCCGGGCGGTACGGGCCTGGCCGCGGTCCAGCAGATACCAGCAGGCATTGCGGACCACACCCCGTCCCGCTCCGCTGGTGATGAGGGCCGGGTCCACCGCGAGGAGATGGGGCAGCAGCACTCGCCAGGCGGGCCAGGTCGAGGCTGTCCGACGTCTCCGGGATAGGCCGCGGTCAGGAGGGCTTCGGCGTCCCGGCCCGCCTGCCGGCGTTGGTCAGGCGTGAGCTGATCACGCAGCACGGTCTGGGTCAGGCGGTGCAGCTGAAGGGTGCCGTCCTGTACCCTCGCCAGGCTGTGCCGGGTGATCGCGTGCAGCGCTGCGCTGCCGGCCAGGCGGGTGGCCAGGGCGTCGGCCAGGGGTGTGGAGACGTTGTCGGGGAGGTGGCCGGCGCAGGTGGTGACGGGAAAGGGTTCCGGGGCCAGCAGGGTCAGGGCGGACATGAGGGCGGCTGCGCCAGGGTGGTCGGATGCCAGGCGGGTGGTGGTCAGGCGGACCTGCGCGGCCAGGGAGACGGGGTAGCCAGCCGGGCGGCCCTCGGCCAGGACCTCGGCCGTGCTCCGAGCCAGTTCCGCGCTCAGGTCGGCAGCCGACAACAGGCCGTTGGTGAGGAGGGCGGCGGCCTGGGCGAGGGCGAGCGGGAGGTCATCCAGGGTCCGGGCGAGCTCGTCGGCATCAGTCTCACTTAGTGCGGCACCGTGGGCGTGGAGCAGGGCGACCGATTCGGCGCGAGTGAAGACGTCGACGTTCAGCGGGCTGGCGTGAGCCTGCCAGTCCGGACTGCGGGAGGTGATCAGCACGTGACCACCGCCCCCCGGGAGGTAGGGGGCCAGGATGGCGGGGTCTTCGATGTTGTCGAAGACCAGCAGCCAGCGAGAGCGGGTGCGCAGCTCACCCAACAGCACCTCCACGGCGTCGGCCGAGGGTGCGCCGGCAGGCGCCGCGCCGATACGGGTGGCGAGCTGGGCCAGCTGATCGGGGATCAGGGCGGGATCCTCGGCGGCGATCCACCAGGCCAGTTCGTACTCGCCGGCGAAGCGGTGCGCGTATTCGACGGCGAGCTGGGTCTTACCGACCCCGCCCCGTCCGTGCAGCGCCTGAACGGCGACACGACTGCTGGCCGCCAAGGTCTGACGTAACTGGACGAGGAGGGTGTCGCGGCCGGTGAAGGAAGCGTTGCGGGCGGGCAGGTTCCACACCCGCGGCAGCGACCCGGGCAGACGGGGCCCGCTGCCACCCAGCTGCCGCAACGCCCCCGGAAAGACCGGGGCAGCGGTCGGCCGACGCGGGCCGCTGACCGCCTCCAGCAGCACCCGCCGGGCGGCTTCCTCACCCAAATCGAACAACTTCGGGGCCAGCAGGGGGCGCAGGATCGGTGGTGAGACGACCTCGGCCACACAGACAGGAGTGATCTTCTCCTTCATCGCCACCATGGCGGTCCACTCTGGCGTGGTGAACCGCTCCGGCTCGAAGTAGGCCGGGGAGAACAACGCCAGAAACCGCCCCGCTTCCAAAGCGGCGTTCATCTTCAGGACGAAGTTGTCACCCGCACCCCAGTCCCAGTAATCCAACTCCACCTGGAAACCGGCATCGACCAACTGCCACGCCACCCACTCCGCCCAGGCCCGATCCGCCCCCGCATGACTGACGAACCACGCCCCGCCAGACACCCCAACGCCGCCCATCCCCATCCCCCGAAACCAGCCACCCCACTGAACCTCCGAGCCTAGAACCCCCCACCCCCAACCCGCCTGCGTTCACCCACACAAGCCAGGAATCGGGCACGATCCGGGACCACGCCGACCACGGATGACGACGGCAGGGGTTGTGTCGTTCGCGGCTCCACTCGTCTTGTGGCTCTGCTGACAGGGCCACACGGCGAGGCGGTGCCTGACGGGGAGTGCCCGCGGGCGGCCCAGTCTCAGTTGCGGTCTCAGTAGCCGCTCGTTCCAGGGTGTCCGCCATCGTCCATCGGGGTTGGGAAGCGCCTCTGACCAGGGGCGAACGTCGATTCGTGGACGCCTATGGACGCTCACGGAGCAAGATCGGACAACTCGTAATGCGTGTTTCCGACCTGCCGGCGGGGCACAGACGCCGACAGGAGTCGGCGGGCGCTCATGGGGGGCCAAACGGGGGGCCAAACGGCACAGCCGCGGCCAGACCGTCTTGGACGGTAATGGAGCTGTTCCCACGCTGAACGAGCAGCCCGACGGCCCCGAGGCGAGGTACCCGCCCCCCGTGATCGCGTTCGGGACGAAGAGGTCGTGGGTTCAAATCCCGCCCCCCCGACAGCCAAGTAGCAGGTCAGAGGGCTCTTACCGTTTCGGTGAGGGCCCTCTGGCTTTGCTGCGTGCCTAACTGCGTGACTATCGGTTCCTGAGTGTCTACGAGCGTCGCGGGTCGGCGCCGAAGATCCCGTCGATGACCACGGCGCCGGTCTGGATCACGGGCCGGATCCGCTTCCGGTACACCTCCTCGGTCACGGCGGTCCCCGAGTGCCCGACGAGCCGGGAGATCTCCTCCAGCGGGACACCACGGTCGGACAGCAGGTACACGAAGCTGTGCCGCAGCTCCCTCGGCGTCCACTCGTCGGCGTTGATCCCGTCGATGCCCTTGAGTGCCTGACGGAAGGCGCGCCGGACGTTGGCAGCGTCAAGCGGCTTGCCCACGGCCGAGGAGAGGACGAGGCCGTGCTCCTCCCAGTCGTCCCCAGCGGCGAGCCGATCCCACCCCTGTTCTTCGAACTGGTACCAGAGGGCTTCGACGCAGCGCGCCGGCAGAGCGGGCGTGCGCCGTGCTCGCGTGCCTAGAGCACCTGAGCTTCCCAAGCTGATGGCGTCGATGTGGCGGGCCTGAGGTCCGAGCGCTCGCTAGCCTGGCCGCGTGATCGTCTATCCCCTGTGGCACGTAGGCCACCAGAACGAGGCCGGGCCTGACGGGGCAACCGTGCACATCGACGAGGACGGCGTCTTCATCGATGAGCAGGACGGCGACGACGTCAAGTTGCTGGGCATCTACTCGACGGAAGAGAAGGCCGAGGAATGCATCGTTCGCGCCCGTCTGCTACCAGGCTTCCAGGACGAGCCCGAGTGCTTCGTCATCGTCCCCTACCTCCTGGACGATGACACTTGGGAGGACGGCTTCGTACGCATCCCCTCTGGGGAGTAGCGCATGGCTACGTTCGCCGTGCCATGGGCTACTCGGTCAGCACCGAACGGGCCACGGCTGTGCCGCTCCGTGCGATCAGTGAGTGAGTGTCCAACTGCGTGACAACGCCGACGAACAGCGGCGGACGAACGCGAACGTCTTCGGACCGTCAGTGCAGGTGAGTGCCACACCAGCCCGAGGCCAGGCGCGCACCCAAGTTGCTTCGGGACGAAGAGGTCGTGGGTTCAAATCCCGCCACCCCCAGTGAAGTACCAGGTCAGGGGCCTGATCCGCTTAGCGGGCCGGGCCCCTGAGTGGTTCCTGGAGATCGCTTGGGAGAAATCTGGGAGAAGGTCTTGGTCGGCTTCTCCCAGGAGCAGTCTCCGGTGCCGCAGGAAGAGCGGCGTTCACGCGCCCTCGGACTTGCGCGTTCGCTGGCTGCGGTGTGCGTCACGGACGAGGGGACCGGCTTCCCGCCGGAGTTCCTGTCCCGGGCGTTCGACCGCCTCGCCCGCGCCGAGGCCAGCCGCACCGGCGAGGGATCCGGTCTGGGGCTCGCCTTCGTCCAGGCGGTGGCCACCGTCCACGGCGGCACCGCCCACGCCGAGGACACCGGGCGCGGGGCCTGTGTCGTTCTCGTCCTGCCCTGTTGACCGGCACACGGGTCGGGTGGCCGCGTACGGCCGGGGGCGTGGCGCCGCCTCTTCCCGGCCCGCCGGCTCACCTGGCCCCGCTGTCTCCGCCCTGTACGACGAGATCAGCCGCTACCGGCTCTACGCACTCATCGCCCTCGGCGCCGGCGCCACCGCGGCGCCTCCACGGCCCGGCCCCGTCCCTGCGTGCCGCGCGCTCTGCGGCGGCGGCTGGGATCCTGGTTCCGTGGCAATCGATGTGACAGTGCGGCGGGTGATCCCGCTACCGCCCGAGCAGGTCGCCGCGTACGCCATGGACTGGCGTCACGACGCGGAATGGACCCAGGGCATCCGCACAGCGGAGCTGACCCGGGAGGCGGAGGGCGGCGGGTTCGGGTTGGGCGCCGAAGTCACCCGTACGGCCCGGTTTCTCGGCCGCCGCATCGACTACGTCCTCGGGGTGACCGCATACGACCCGCCGGGGCTGCTGGACATGGTCGCTTCGGCCGCACCCATGCCGATGCGCGTCACCTACTCGTTCGAGTCCCACCCACGCGGAACCCTGGCCGGTATCCGCGTTCGTGGCGGCCCCGGCGGCCTGCTCCGGCTGGCTGATCCTCTGACGTCCCGCCAGGTCCGCTCCTCTCTCACCAAGGACCTGCGCGATCTCGAACGCCGGCTCACCGATCGTGAAGGCGACATGTGATGGCGTACGACGAGGGACTGGCGGAGCGGATTCGGCAGCATCTGGGCCCCGACCCGGGCATCACCGAGAAACGCATGTTCGGCGGCCTCGCCTTCCTGCACAGGGGCAGCATGGCCGTGGGGGTGACCGGCGACGACCTCATGGTCCGAGTGGGTCCGAAGGCCACGGACGCGGCACTGGCCCGTCCGGGCGCTCGGATCTTCGACATGGCGGGCCGCCCGATGCGCGGCTGGGTCGTGGTCGCGGGCTCCGCCGTCGCGGAGGACGAGGCCCTCGGCGAATGGATCGACGAGGGGTACGCGTTCGCGGCCGGCCTGCCACCCAAGTGAGTCTTCACTGTCTCGGCGAGGCTTCCGGACGGACGACCGGCCGGCCATCGGAGCCCGTCAGCGGATTACTCGGCGGTCCGGCTGGTGAGTGATCGGAGCGCGGCGCCGACGGTCGCGCGCAGCGAACCGGCGTCGGCGCCGGTGCGGGAGCGCAGGTTCACGCCGTAGGCGAGCAGCGCCAGCAGGTCTGCCGTCACGCCCGGCTCGGTGCCGGCCGCCAGCTGGCCTTGGGCCTCGGCCCGGACGAGCGCCGCGCACAGCGCGTCCCGCAGCTCCTCGTGGTGCCGGTGGAGGAAGGCGCGCACCTCCGCGTCGCCGTTCTCCGCGCCGGCCTGCGCATTCGAGACCATGCAGCCCCAGCGGGCGTACTCGCCCGAGCACCGGACCTCGATCAGCGCGTCGAAGAACTCGGCGACGGCCGGCAGTCCGCGGCGGTCATCGGCGAGCCCACGGAACGCCGGCCTGGACCACTGCTCCTGGTAGCGGCGCAGCGCGGCGAGATAGAGCTCCTGCTTGCCGCCGAACGTGGCGTACAGGCTGGAGCGGTTGAGGCCGGTCGCGGTCACGACGTCCTGGATCCCGGTCATGGCGACGCCCTGTCTCCAGAACAGTCGGACGACGGTGTCCAGGGCCGCGTCCGGATCGAAGTGCTTGATGTCCGGCATGAGTCACCCCACCAACTTGAAACAACAGTTCCAAGATACCTGGCGCGTACCGGGGCGGCCCGCTATCTTGAAACGGTCGTTCCAAGTACCAGGTATCGTCCGAGCACGGGGAGACCGCCATGACCAGCCTCAACGCAGAACTGCGCGCGCTCAACGAAGCCCGACACCGCCACATCCCCGCCGAGATGCGGCAGGTCATGGACCGCGCGAACCATGAGCTCGCCGACTCCGGACAGGCCGGCCGCGCCCTCGCCGCCGGCGACCGGGCACCGCACTTCACCCTGCCCTCGGCGACCGGCGCGACGGTGGCCCTGGACCAGCTGCTCGCCCACGGCCCCGTCGTCCTCACCTTCTACCGCGGCGCCTGGTGCCCGTACTGCAACCTTGCCCTGCGCGCCCTCCAGCGGCACCACACCGACATCACCGCACGCGGAGCCCGCCTGGTCGCCGTCTCCCCGCAGATCCCCGATGAATCCCTCACTCTCACCGAGAAGCACGGCCTCGCCTTCGACGTCCTCAGCGACCTCGGCTCCGACACCGCGAAGCAGTACGGCCTCGCCTTCGACCTCCCCGAGGACCTCGCCGCCGCCTACGACAAGCTCGGCTTCGACCTGCAACGCGTCAACGACGGCCACCCGCGCACCCTTCCGTTGCCCGCCACCTACGTCATCGACCGCGACGGCGTGATCCGCTGGGCCTTCGTCGACACCGACTACACGGCTCGGGCCGAACCCGCCGACGTCCTCGCCGCGTTGGACGGCCTCGGCTGAACCGGCCAGGCCCTGAAACAACAGGAGCGCCCGGCAGCGGAGCGCCGTCGGCATCGTCAGCCGCCTCTCGTCGTCCCGGAGCGCCGCCACGACCGGGTGCGCCGAGCGTGGTTGCCCGGGGACACCGACCCGCGACGCTTCGAGAGACCTGGGAGAAGATCTTGGAACCCAGCTCGCAGACGCCCACGGACGCGGTCGCGGTCGCCCAGGCAGCAGGTGCTGCAGCACAGCTGCCGGAGCGTACAGAGTCACCGCAGTGTCACCGCAGTCAGACGATCGTTTAACCCCAGGTCAGCGGCATGAAGCCGTCGCCCCCGTCCGGATCTGTGCCGATGGCCACAGCGAACAGGACGCACGTGGGGTCATACTGAGTCATGACAAAGCCTCGTGCACCGAAGCGCCATCTGCCTACCAGCCCCTTCAAGGCCCCGGTCACACCGGTTCCCAAGCACTTCGCCGTCGGCGACCAGGTCACACACGACATGTACGGCCTCGGCCGAGTAGTCGGCATCGAGACCGGAGTCGCGGCGCTGGTGGATTTCGGCTCGGCGCAAATGCGGATCTTGAGCCCCTACGCCAAGATGACCAAGCTGTAGGACCGCTGTGCCCGGTCACGGCACACCAGGCCCCTTTTTTGAGGGGTCTGTAACGAAAGAGAGTTCTCCCATCGATCTGACGTCGCTGTTCTCCGCCCCGGAAGGGCAACCCCGCTGCTCCACTGCAGCATCACCGCCTCCGGCGACCAACCCATTCCAGGCCCCCGACTTCGGGGAAGACGAGACCTTGCCGCTCGAGGACGCACAGGAGCCTGCCTCGGGCCTACGTGCGGCGCGCCCCAAGGCAGCTTGGCCCCACGAATGACGGTGGCTCCGGCAACCGGCCGCGGGCCGTCGACGACCCGACGACACCGAGGCCCCACCTCACTCGTCCCCCCAGGTGAGCCCCCGGCCCGCCCCCAAATGATCGGAGCTTCGACCTGTTCGGGCCGTGTGTCGATCTGCGTGGCCAACGGCCCGGACCCCGCTTGAAGACGCCGTCCATGACCACAGCGCCGGTGGATCACGGGGTGGATCTGCTTCCGGTAGGCATCCTCGGTCACGGCCGTACCCGAGTGGCCGACGAGCCGGGGCGCAGGTGACCAGGCAACTGGCCTAAACGTGTGATATCGCCCACACTCACCCCACCGACCCTGAGCTCCTCCGCGGTCACAGTGAGTGGTCCTCGGCCTGTCGACGACCCCATCGGCGTGGCCGGCGGCCGCTCCGATGGGAAGTACGGACTCCGACCGCGGCCATGGGCGCGCCTGCGGGCCCGCATCGCCGGGCTGGTCGTGCTGGCGGGAGTTGCCTTGCCGGTCACTGGCCTCTGGTCGTACGCGTGACCCACGCTTCGGGGCCTGTGGTGGCCGTACCACACGAGGACGTCGCCGGTATGGGTCCTACCATTCGCTCAAGTACAGCAGTCGGCCGAGCTCTTGCCCGCGCGGATTGTGACCCCCGGTTTTTCTAGGCACGGGCGTTGCGCGCGAGCCACGGAGTGAGGGTCGTGTGCGGGATCAGTTCCCTGTAGGTCTCGTCCCCGGGCAGGGGGACGATCAGCCAGTGACCGGGCGGAAAGGCTCTTCCCTTCACACGGGCCAGACCGCCGTAGACGGACCGCAGGAACGCCGGGACCGAGTCTCGGGGGAGGTCCTCGAAGTCCACGTCGTCGACGGTGACTTTCGCGTCGTCCTCCGGGAAGAGCCGGACGGTCACGGCCGGGGAGCCCCCCAACTCGACGAAAGCCTCGTGCGGCAGCGAGCCGTCCGGGTCGAGGACGGTGAATGCCCCGGCCGCGGTGCGGCGGGACGTCTGGTCCGCGCCGATGTCGTGGGTCACGGCGAACTCCAGGCCGAACTCCCGCGCGATCTCGTGTATCGCCGTGACCGCGGCCTCGGTGGTCGGCAGATGTGGATGCTTCATGGTCCGATCCTGCCCGTGGGGCGTGGGAACGCGGACGCCGGTCCCCAGCGGCATGGTTGCGGTCCCCACCGGCATGGTCGCGGGGGCGTTGCGGCTGCACTTGGCCCACCGTGTGCGCTCGGCGTACCGCGGTGCTCGGCACCGGTCCCTCCCCTCGTGGGGACCGGTGCCGAACGGCGCGGATCGGCGGACGACCTGATCCCTGGTCGCCGCGACGGCGGCCCGGGGAAACCCCGGTTCCACGGATCGCTCCGGCTCCGGCTCCGGCGGCGAGAGCATCGCCCTGCTCCGTCGCGGTGGTGGAGACGACCGGCAACATATGCCGTGCGTTCCCGGTACGACGCCGGGCCGGTGGTCCGTCCGGTCGATGCGCACTGCTGCGCTTTCGGCCATGATCCTGCCAGCCAGGGGGTCCTCCCGAGGAGCTTCCGGTGTCGAACCGGAACCTTCGCCGCAGGTCAGGCGTATAGAGTGAGTTTTCCGGTCCGGATGTCCAACTGCGGGGGAAGTAAGGGGTGGAGGCCTTGAGTTCCGACTCAGGGGCACGCACAGCCTTCGCGGAACGTCTCGCGCTGCTCTACAAGGAGGCCGGCAACCCTCCCCTCAAGCGCGTGGCCGAGGCGGTCGACCGCCTCCAGCGGGTCGACGAACGAGGGCGGCCCGTACGGGTGTCGGCTCAGCGGATCAGCGACTGGCGACGTGCCAGAAACGTGCCCGCTCAGTTTGCCGCCCTCGCGGCGGTGCTGCACATACTGATCCCCCAGGCGCGGCGCGCGCGAGCCGCTCCGGTGTCCAAGGGCCTGTACGACGTGGCTCAGTGGCAGCGCCTGTGGGAGCGGGCGGTGGCCGATCCGGTCGGCGACCGCCCCGAGACGGCCGCCGAGGAGGAGGAACGGCCTCCGGCCGAGGACCCGGCCGTGGCCGGGGTGTGCCCGTACCGGGGGCTGGCTCCGTACCGGCGGCAGGACGCCGGGTGGTTCTTCGGCCGGGAGCGGAGCACGGACGCGCTCGTCGCCCAGCTCAGCGCGGCGGAGGAGACGGGCGGGCTGGTCATGCTCGTGGGTGCCTCGGGTGCCGGGAAATCGTCCCTGCTGAACGCGGGCCTGGTGCCCGCGTTGCAGAGGGGCGCGCTGAGCGACGAGAGCGGCCGGACGCGGGAGGTGCTGCACCTCGTACCGGGAGGGGATCCCCTGGGGGAGTTGATCCGCCACATCCCCGGACTCGCGCCCGTGGTCTCCGCCGCGAGAGAAGCCGTCGAGCGGCAAACCGTCTCTCCCAAGGAACTCAAAGAGGCCAAGGAGCTCAAAGAGCTCAAAGAGCCAAAGCAGTTCAAGGAGTTCAAGGAGTTCAAGGAGTCCAAGAATCCTGCCGTCAAGGGCTTCGCGCCCAAGGATCCCGGCACCCCGGGTTTCGCGCACGCGGTGCGGGAGGCCTTTGCGGGCTGGGCGCGTCGCGAGAAGTCCTCGGCCGCACGCCCGGTCGTCATCGTCGACCAGTTCGAGGAGGCGTTCACCCTCTGCTCCGACGAGGCGGACAGGCGCACCTTCATCCAGCTCCTCCACGCCGCCTGCTCACCGGCCGGCCTGGGCGATCGGGCCCCGGTGCTGGTGCTCCTGGGCATACGCGCCGACTTCTACGAGCAGTGCCTCGGCTATCCGGAACTGGCCGACGCGTTGCAGCACCGGCACATGGTGCTCGGGCCGCTGACCACCGCGGAGTTGCGCGAAGCGGTCACGGGCCCGGCCAAGGCCGTAGGACTGGAACTCGAGCCGGGCCTCGGGGAGCTGATCGTCCGAGAGGTGAGCGCCGACGGACCGCGCGGGGCCCACAACGCGGGCGTGCTGCCACTGCTGTCCCACGCCCTGCTCGCCACCTGGCAGCGCCGGAAGGCGGGCCGGCTGACGCTGGCCGGTTACCGCGCGGCGGGCGGGATCCAGGGAGCCGTGGCGGCGACCGCCGAGCGGGCCTGGTCCAGCCTCGACCCGGCGGCGCGCACGGCCGCCCGGCTGCTTCTGCTCAGGCTGGTCCGGCTGGGGGAGGACACCCAGGCCACCCGCCGCCGGGGGACGCGGCGCCAGCTGGCGGATGAGTCGACGGATCCCGGCAAGACGGAGGAGTCCCTCGAGGCGCTGGTGCGCGCCCGGCTGGTGACACTCGACGCGGAGACCGTGGAGATCACCCATGAGGCGCTGCTCCACGCCTGGCCACGTCTGCGCGACTGGATAGACGAGGACAGGAACGGCAACCTGCTGCGCCAGCGGCTGGAGGAGGACAGCCGGGCCTGGGAGGGCTCGGAACGCGACACGTCGCTGCTCTACCGGGGCTCACGCCTGGAACAGGCCCACACCTGGGCGAAGTCCGCCGGTGGCACCTATCTGACCCGCAGCGCCGTGCAGTTCCTGGCCGCCTCGGTCAGGCTGCGCAGGCGTTCGGTCCTGATCAGCCGCGCCGCCGTGGCGGCGCTGGTGGTGCTCGCCGTGTTCGCGGCCGGAGCGGCGGTGGTCGCGTGGCAGCAGCGAGACGACGCAGTGTTCGAACAGGTGCTCGCCGAAGCGGACCGGGTCCAGCACACGGACCCTTCGCTGGCCGCCCAGCTGGACCTGGTGGCCCACGACCTGCGGCCGGGCGACGAGGGAACGTACAGCAGGCTGATCTCGATCGTGAACGCTCCCCTGGCCACTCCTCTGCTCGGCCATCGCGGCGCCGTCTACCTCACCACGTTCAGCCCCGACGGCAAGACCATGGCGACGGCCTCCTACGACCGGACCGTCCGCCTGTGGAACGTGGCCGACCGCAGCCGCCCCGAGCCGCTGGGCAAACCCCTGACCGGACATACGAGCTGGGTGAGCAGTGCCGTCTTCAGCCCGGACGGACGAACCCTCGCCAGTGCCGGGGACGACGGCACGATCCGGCTGTGGGACGTGACCGATCCGGCCCGTCCCACCTCCCTCGGCAAGCCACTGACAGGCCACCAGGGCACGATCTACCTGGTCGCCTTCAGCCCGGACGGACACACGCTGGCCTCCGCCGGCGAGAATCACACCGCACGTCTGTGGAACGTGGCCGACCCGCGCCGGCCGAAACCGCTCGGCTCGCTGGGCGGCCACACGGCCGCGGTGCGCTGCGTGGCGTTCAGCCCCGACGGGCGCACGCTCGCGGCGGGAGGCGACGACCACACGATCCAGCTGTGGAACACGGCCGATCCACGCCACCCCGAGCTGCTGGCGAAACTCACCGGCCACACGGAACTGGTGCACTCGGTGGCGTTCAGCCCGGACGGGCGCACGCTCGCCAGCGGCAGCGCCGACGACACCATCCGGCTGTGGAACGTCTCCGACCCGGGGCGTGCGGCACCGATCGGTTCGCCGCTCACCGGCCACACGGGCCCCATCTGGTCCGTGGCCTTCAGCCCCGACGGAAGGCATCTCGCCGCCGCGAGCGCGGACAGCACGGCGAGTCTGTGGAACGTCAGTGATCCCGGCTCGCCCTCCCAGGTCGGCGAGCCGCTTGCGGGCGGCAGCGGCGAGATGTACGCCCTGGGGTTCAGCCCGGACGGCCGTACCCTCGCCACCGGCAGCGGTGACAGCAAGGTCCGCCTGTGGTCGATCCCGACGTCGGACATGACCGGCCGTAACGGGGTGTTCCGCCCGGACGGCAAGCTGCTCGCCACGGTCGCGAGCGACGGCAGGGTGCGGCTGTGGGACGTGGCGGCTCCCGGTCGGCCCACGCTCGTGGGCAAGCCCTTCATGCCCGCCGACGGCGGCCAGCGTTCGCTGGTGTTCTCCCCCGACGGCCGCACGCTCGTGGTGCTGACCGACGACGAGTCGGTGTACCTGTGGAACGTCGCCGATCCGGCCCACCCGGTCCTCACCGGGCCGCGCCTAGCCCTGCGGACCCGGTTCATGGGTTCGTATGCGCTGGCGTACAGCCCCGACGGGCGGATCCTGGCCACCGCCTACGACCAGCGCACCATCCAGCTGTGGGACGTCGGCGACCTCTCCCATGCCGTCGCGCTCGGCAAGCCGCTCACCGGCCACCGGGGCTTCATCAACGCCCTCGCCTTCAGCCCGGACGGACGCACGCTCGCCAGCGGCAGCGCGGACGGCGACATCCGGCTGTGGGACATGACCGACCCCGCTCACGTGGCCCCGTTCGGGCGGCCCCTCACGGAGCACTCCGGGCCCGTCAACGCGCTCGCCTACAGCCCCGACGGCCATACGCTGGCCAGCGGCAGCGACGACGACACCGTACGGCTGTGGAACGTCACCGACCCGCGCACGGCGACCGGGCTGGGCCCCCCGCTCACCGGGCACACCGAGGCGGTCACGTCGCTGACGTTCAGCAGGTCCGGCCAGACCCTGGCCAGCGGCGGCAACGACAACACGGTACGGCTCTGGGACGTCACCCGGCCGTCGTCGGCCACCCCCATCGGCCAGTCGATGAGCCCCTACGCCAAGACGGGCAACTTCCTGTCCTTCAGCCCCAACAGCCATGTGCTCGGGGTGTCGAGCGGTGCGGACACGGTCCGTCTGTGGCCCCTGGACGCCGACGAGGCCATACGCCACATCTGTTCGGTCACCCGGGGCGTGCTGACCCCGCAGCGATGGCACGAGTACCTCCCCCGGCTCTCGTACGACCCGCCGTGCGGGCGGTGAGAGAGCCGGGGCGGACCACGGTGGATTCCACGTGATCCCGCTCACAACTTCCCGCCGGGGCCGGGCACTCGCCTCCCGTCGCCCGAGCGGCGTTGTTACGCTGGACCACAGCCCGGTCGCTGGTGCATCCCCCGTCGCCAGCGGTCGGGCGCTTCCATGCCCGGGTGCGGGCGCCGTCGGGGACGCGGTTCCGGGGGCGGGGCGTGCCGGAAGTGCCGTTTCCCGCCCGGCGGCCCGCCGGGCAATGGGGTCCCGGCGGCCCGCGGGCTCCACTGCGCACCTCGTGCGTGAGGGCGCCAGGAGCCGTGAGGTCACCGGTCGAAGGGCAGCTCCAGCATCCGGATGGCGTTGCCGCGCAGCAGCTTGTACGTCACGTCGTCGGAAAGGCCGGCCACGTGCTCCGCGGCCACCTTCTTCGTGTGCGGCCACGTCGAGTCGACGTGCGGGTAGTCGGTCTCGAAGGTCGCGTTGTCCACGCCGACGGTCTCGATCGCCTCGATGCCGTGCCTGTCGCGGAAGAAGCAGCAGAAGATCTGCCGGTAGTAGTACGTCGACGGCGGCTCCGGTATCAGGCCCCTGACCCCGCCCCAGGCCCGGTGCTCCTCCCAGACGTCGTCGGCACGCTCCAGTGCGTAGGGAATCCAGCCCATCTGCCCTTCGCTGTAGGCGAGCTTGAGCCGGGGGAACTTCACGAGGACCCCGGAGAAGAGGAAGTCCATCATCGACGCCATCGCGTTGTTGAAGCTGAGCGACGCCTGGACGGCGGGCGGGGCGTCGGGGGACGCCGCCGGCATCTGCGACGAGGACCCGATGTGCATGTTGACCACCGTCCCGGTGTCCTCACACGCCGCGAAGAACGGGTCCCAGTAGCCGGAGTGGATCGACGGAAGCCCCAGGTAGGTGGGGATCTCGCTGAAGGTCACGGCCCGTACGCCCCGTGCGGCGTTCCGCCGGATCTCCGCGACCGCCAGTCCGACGTCCCACAACGGGATGAGGCACAGCGGTACGAGCCGCCCTTGGCTGTCGCCGCACCACTCCTCGACCATCCAGTCGTTGTAGGCACGGACACAGGCGAGTGCGACCTCCTTGTCGCCGGCCTCCGCGAAGGTCTGCCCGCAGAAGCGCGGAAAGGTGGGGAAGCAGAGCGATGCCTCGACGTGGTTGAGGTCCATGTCCTCGAGCCGGGCCTTCGGATCCCAGCAGCCGCGGCGCATCTGCTCACGCGTGATGCCGTCGAGGGTCATCTCGTCCCGGGAGAAGCCGACGGCCGCGATGATGCGCTTGTACGGGAACAGCTCGCCCTCGTACTCCCACCAGTCGGTGATCTGGCCCTCCGGGTCGGTGCTGAACCGGTACTTGCCGCCGACGTACCGAAGATCGCCGATGCCGGCGGTGAGGGGCTTCGGCCCCCTGTCCCGGTACTTGGCGGGGAGCCACGTCCGGAAGAGGTGCGCGGGCTCGATCACATGGTCGTCCACGCTGATGACCTTGGGCAGATCCCTGGTGCTTCCTTCCGTCCCCACTGCGTTCCCTCACAATCTGACGAGGCGTCAGATTCAAGGTAGACGGCCCCCACGGTGACGGCAAGGGGCCGCAGTCCCACCTCCACCGCTCCACCGTGCGGACGGGAGGATCGGCGGGAGCCCGGAAGAGTGGCACCGGCGGCACCGGAGTGCGACCCCCTGGGCCGCCCTTCCCGGCCGGCGTCGACGCGGGACCGACGGCGCCCGGCCGACGGGGCCCGGACGGTCGGAAATCGGGCGTATTGTCCGGTTATACACATTCCCGTTATGAACCATGCAGGTCGGGAACCCGCCAAGCGCCGCGTCCGCACGGGCGTGCCGCGGGCACCGCTCCCGGGTGGCGGTCGCGGGCGAGCGGCCCCCTCGGGGGCCTGTTGTGACACCTGGCCGGAGGATGTGATGTCCGGGATCGACGAGGCACCGGGTGGCCCCTGGTCAACGGACGACGCCCTCACGCAGGGCCTGGCGGACACCGTGCGGCGGACCGGGGCCTCCATCGGCGCCATCTATCTGGTCGAGGAGGGGGAGCCGGCGCTGCGCCTGGTGGCCATGTGCGGTCTGCCGCTCGAGTTCTCGGCCCCCTGGCGGCGTCTGCCGCTCACCGCCCCGGTGCCGGTCGCCGACGCGATCCGCGAGGACCGGCTGGTCTGGGTCGGGGGCCAGGAGGACATGGCCCGCCGCTATCCGCGCGTCACCGCCGTCCTGCCCTATCGGTTCTCCCTCGCGGCGATCGCCCTGACGGGGGCCCGCCGCTGCTGGGGAGGACTGGTGCTGATGTGGCCCGCGGACCACCCGCGCAGGGCCACACCCCGCGAACGCAGCCACATCGCCGGCAGCGCCGGCCGCCTGGCCAGGCTCCTGGACGAGGCTCCCCGCCCGCCTACCCTGCCCGACCAGCCCCGCACCGTCTCCGTCGACACCGAACCCGCGCGCCGGTCCGCCCGGACCACCCCGGCCGCCCCGACCGCCCTGGCCGCCGCCGACTACGCCGAACGTCTTCCCGAGGGCGCCGCGGCCCTCGACCTGGAGGGCAGGATCACCTTCATCACCGGCACCGCCGCCCGCCTCCTCGGCAGCAGCGCCGACCGGCTGCTGGGAACCCGGCCCTGGCAGTCGCTGCCCTGGCTCGACAACCCGGTGTACGAGGACCACTACCGCACCGCGGTGATCAGCCGCGCGCCCCTGTCCTACGACGCCCTGCGCCCGCCCGATCACTGGCTGACCTTCCAGCTCTACCCGGACGCCAGCGGCATCAGCGTCCGTATCACCCCCTCCGGGAAGCAGCCGGTGCCCCATGCCGCGCCCCGGCCCACAGCGGTGACCGCGACCGGCCGTCTGTACCAGCTGGTCCATCTGGCCGCCGCGCTCACCGAGACGGTGAGCGTGCGCGACCTCGTCGACCTGCTCGCCGGCCAGATCCTGCCCGCGTTCCGCGCCCAGGGCCTGGTCCTGTCCGTCGCGGACGCGGGCCGGCTGAGGATCACCGGCCACTACGGCTACCCGGCCGAGGCCGTGGAACGTCTCGACGGGCTGCCGCTGGACACCGGCCTCACCCCGGTCGGGCATAGCCTGGTCACCGGCACCTCCGCGTTCTTCTCCGGCCCCGAAGAACTGGCGCGCAGCTATCCCCGGGCGCCCTGGATGAGCGGCAAGGAGGCCTGGGCCTTCCTTCCCCTGGTCATCACGGGACGGCCGGTGGGCTGCTGCGTCGTGTCCTACGACCGCCCCCATGTCTTCACCGCCGACGAGCGGGCCGTCCTCACCTCACTGGCCGGTCTCATCGCCCAGGCGCTGGACCGTGCCCGGCTCTACGACGCCCAGCATCAGCTGGTGCACGGCCTGCAAGAGGCGCTGCTGCCCCGGGCCCTGCCCGCCGTCGCCGGCCTCGACGTGGCCGCCCGCTATCTGCCCGCCAGCCACGGCATCGACGTCGGCGGCGACTTCTACGACCTGCTGCGTCTCGACGGCACCACCGCGGCCGCGGTCATCGGCGATGTCGAGGGGCACAGCATCGCCGCGGCCGCGCTGATGGGCCAGGTCCGCACCGCCATCCATGCGCACGCGACCGCGGGCGGGTCACCGGACCAGGTGCTGGCCCGCACCAACCGGCTGCTGTCCGACCTGGATTCGGACCTGCTCGTCACCTGTCTCTACGTCCATCTCGACCTGGCCCGCCGGGAAGTCGCCCTGGCCAGCGCCGGCCACGTTCCGCCGCTGCTGTGCCGGGGCCTCCGGCGCGCCGAGGTCCTGGAGGTCGATCCCGGGCCGCTGCTCGGCATCGACGTGGGCGCCCGCTACCCCGTCGCCCGTGTGCCGCTTGACCCGGGCGCCGTCCTGGCCCTCTACACCGACGGCCTCGTGGAAGTCCCCGGCAACAACATCGACCACAGCACCGGGGAACTCGTCGAGTACCTGGCCTCCGCCCACGACCACGATCTGGAGGACCTGATCGAAGGTCTCGTGCACTGCACCTGGCCCACCGGCCGGCACACCGACGACATCGCCGTTCTGCTGCTGCGCACCCTGCGGGAGGCCCCTGCTCCGGGCTGACGCGTCCTGCCCGCCCGGCCTCCGGCGCGGCGGCTGCCGGCCGATGGCGGGCTCACTCCTCGTCCGTGTCCACCTCCGGGCGGGTCCGGCCGGCCTCGGGGAGTTCGGCGAGCTGCGACCGGACGTGCAGGACGTCGCCGATGAACAGGTCGTAGACGAGCACCCCGACCACTCCGCCGACGAGGGGGCCGACGATGGGGATCCAGAAGTAGTCACTGAACGTCCCCGCGAGGGTGCCGGGCAGCGCGAGGTCCTGCCAGCCGGCGAGCCAGGTGAACAGGCGGGGGCCGAAGTCCCGGGCGGGGTTGACGGCGTAGCCCGCGTTCGCACCGTACGACATGCCGATGGCGGCGACGGCGAGGCCGACCATCAGGGGGCCGAGGTTGGCCTTCACCGCCGTGTTGCGCATATCGACGAGCGCCACGATGAACATGACCAGGAAGGCCGTGCCGACGATCTGGTCCACGAGCGGGCCCCAGGTGCCGCCGTGGAAGTACGGCGCGGGGAACGTTCCGAAGACGGAGAAGGTGGCGAGGGTGTGCCCGTTCGTCTTCGGGCCCGTCATGGCCCGGTCGAAGGTGTTGATCGCGTCGTGGTAGACGGCGTACACGAGCGCCGCCCCGGCGAAGGCGCCGGCCAGCTGAGACACCATGAACGGAACCACCTTGGGCCAGGGGAATCCGCGGCGCACCGCGAAGGCGAGCGTCACCGCCGGATTGAGGTGTGCCCCGCTGACGCCGCCGGCCACATAGACGCCGAAGGTCACGGCGAACGCCCAGCCCCAGGCGATGAGGAGCCAGTCACCGGCGCCCAGGAAGAAGGTGGTGGGGCCGACCGTACGGCCCGATCCCGGCAGCGCGGCCACCGCCATGGCGACCACACCGCATCCGAAGGAGATGAGGACACACGTCCCCAGGAATTCCGCGAGGCATTCGCCGAAGAGACCCCCACGGCTCCTGAGCCGGGAGGGTTTTACCAAGGGCGGAATTTCCACGGCCATGATGGGCCCCCTCAGGGAATGGTCCGGCCCGTGGAGCCCGATGCCACCCGTCCGGGCCTGCGTATTCGAATGTGACGGCCTCCGCGTTCACGGAACGCGTGCATACAGCGGGAACACACCGAGTATGACTCACTGATTCATGAATTGCCGCCCTGTCCAGCACGATGACCCGTTCGGATGACAGCGGATTGCGTGCGCGGCGGATTCTCCCCAGGGCGCCTGCTTTTCCGGGGTGGCTGCTTTCCGGTCCGGCTTCGGTTTCGGGGTGGCTTCGGTTCCAGGGCGGCTGCTTTCCGGGGCGGCTGCTTTCCGGGGCGGCTTCCTTCCGGGGCGGCTTCCTTCCGGGGCGGCTTCCTTCCGGGGCGGCTTCCTTCCGCAAATGGGACGCGGGATCCCCCTGCCGGGAGATCCCCGTCGGCCGGGTCGGCGTCGCATCCCCTTCGGCCCCCGCCCCTTCGGCACCCCCGCCCTGTGGAACCGGCTCGCGCGTGAGGCAGTCTTTCTCCCCGTGGCTAGCGTTCCGCAACACAACGGGCCGGGTGACACGGTCGCGCACATGGTGGTGTGCGGGGATGACGGGCTCGCGCACCGGCTGGCCGCCGAGTTGCGCGGGGTGTACGACGAGCAGGTGACTCTCGTCGTGCCACCCGCCACCCGGGTCGCCCGGCAGCCGGTGGTGGGACGCGCCCGCGCCTCCGCGCTGCTCGACCGGGTCTCCGCCGCCGTCACGCGCGCGGCGGGCAACGGCAACGGCAACGGCGCGGAGGGGCGCGGCACCGGCGCCACCGGCACCCGTATCGCCCGAACACCGGGCGCCGTACGGACGTTGGAGGCCCCGGAAGCCTCCGAGGCCGTGCTCGCCGAGGCCGGAGTGGAGCGGGCCGCGGCCCTCGCGCTCGTCTATGACGACGACGAGACCAACATCCGCGCCGCGCTCACCGCCCGCCGCCTCAACCCGCGTCTGCCGCTCGTGCTGCGGCTGTACAACCGGCGGCTGGGGCAGCACATCGAGGCACTTCTCGACCAGGCGGCGGCCCTGGCCTCCGGCGGAGGCGATCCGGAGGCCGAGGCGTTCGACGCGTCCACGACCGTCCTGTCCGATGCCGACACCGCCGCGCCCGCGCTGGCGGCGACCGCCGTGGCCGGCACCACCAAGGTCGTCCAGACCGACGGACTGATGCTGCGGGCCGTGGAACGCCCGCCGCCGGGCCCCGGCGAGGTCGCCGACCCCGGACTGTGCACCCTGGCCCTGCTGTCGGCGACGGCGAGCGACCCCGCCGGCGCCGACGGCTCCGAAGGCAGCGGAGCGCAGGGGCCACAACTCCTGCCCGACGAAAGCGCGGTCGCCGCGGCCACCGGACGTGGCACGGTCGTCCTGGAGACCGTCTCGTACGCGGGTCCCCCACTGCCCGCCGGGCGCAGTGTCGTCCCCCTGGGCTCGTTGCTGTCGCGACGGCTGCGCTGGTCCTTCGCGGGACTCGTGGGCTGTGTCGTCGCACTGGCGGTCGCGTCGATGGCGGTCACCGGGGAACACCCCCTGCGTGCCACGTACTTGACGCTGCTCGACCTGTTCGCGATCAACAACCCGGCCATCGGGGAGCCCGCCGGGCGGCAGATCCTGCAACTGCTGTCCGGTCTCTTGGGGTTGCTGCTGCTGCCCGTGCTGCTGGCGGCCGTCCTCGAGGCGCTCGGCACCTTCCGCAGCGGGACCGCGCTGCGCAAGCCGCCGCGCGGGCTGTCCGGCCATGTGGTGCTGCTCGGCGTCGGCAAGATCGGCACCCGGGTGCTCACGCGGCTGCGGGAGCTGAAGATCCCCGTGGTGTGCGTGGAGGGCGATCCGGAGGCGCGCGGCCTCGCGACGGCCCGGCGGCTGCGGGTGCCGGTCGTGCTCGGCGACGTGACGCAGGAAGGCGTCCTGGAGGCCGCCAAGATCCACCGGGCGCATGCGCTGCTCGCGCTCACCAGCGCCGACACCACGAACCTCGAAGCCGTCCTGTACGCGCGCTCCGTACGGCCCGATCTGCGGGTCGTGCTGCGCCTGTACGACGACGACTTCGCGACCGCCGTCTACCGCACCCTGCGCGCCGCGCACCCGCACGCTCTGACCCGCAGCCGCAGCGTGTCGCACCTGGCCGCGCCCGCGTTCGCCGGAGCCATGCTGGGGCGGCAGATCCTGGGGGCGATCCCCGTCGAGCGGCGGGTGCTGCTCTTCGCCGCCGTGGACGTGGCCGGGCATCCGCAACTGGAGGGGCGGACGGTCGCCCAGGCCTTCCGCGCGGGGGCCTGGCGCGTGCTCGCCCTGGACACCGCGACGCCCGGCGAACGGGCTCAGGCGCCGGACCCCGGGACGGGCGGTCCGGGCCGCGCCTCGGGGCTGGTCTGGGACCTGCCGCCCACCTATGTCCTGCGCTCCGAGGACCGGGTGGTCCTGGCCGCGACGCGCCGCGGCCTGGCGGAGCTCCTGGGGCGCAGGCGCGGCGAGGGGGCGGGGGCGTAGCCGCCCACGAAGGGAGGCTTCGGCCGACGTGGTCGTGCCTGGTCAGAAGGTTGCCCCGAAGAGTTTTCCACAGGCTGGGGGCCTCGCCCACGCGAGGGGGCGCGGGCCAGGCACTATGGGGCCATGACTGAGAGCAACGGGTCCACCTCGCCCGAGCGCGGCGAGGACATGCCGGACTGGGAAAAGCGCTTCCGGGCGCCGCGGGTGTCACTGCCGGACTGGGCGGAGGACGCGCCGCACCGCGCGTTGTTCGTCTCCAACGCCACGGGGACGTACGAGCTGTACGCGTGGGACCGCACCACGGGCGAGCAGCGCCAGGTCACGGACCGGCCGAACGGCACGACGGACGGGCTGCTCTCACCGGACGGCGAGTGGATCTGGTGGTTCGACGACACCGACGGCGACGAGTTCGGCATCTGGAGACGCCAGCGGTTCACGCCCGGCGCCTCCGGCGCCGGCCCGGGGAGTTCCGGCGCGGGTCCCGGAACCGACGAGCCGGCGGCTTTCGGCCTCGAGCCCTCGTACCCGGCCGGGCTCGCGATCGGGCGGGACGGGCGGACGGCGGTCGTGGGCCGCTCCACCGACGAGGACGGTTCCACGATCCATCTCGTACGGGCCGGTCAGGAACCGGTGGAGATCTACCGGCACCGCGAGTCGGCCGGGGTGGGCGGCCTCTCGCACGACAGTGCGCTGATCGCCGTCGAGCACACCGAGCACGGCGACGCGATGCACTCGGCCCTGCGCGTGCTGCGGCCGGACGGCTCGACGGTGGCGGAGCTGGACGACACGAAGGGCGGCAGGGTCGAGCTGGGCCTGGAGGCGCTGGGCTTCGCACCGGTCGACGGGGACACCCGCCTGCTGGTCGGGCACCAGCGGCGCGGCCGGTGGGAGCCGCTGGTGTGGGACGTCGCCTCGGGCGAGGAGACGGACCTGGCGCTGGAGCTGCCGGGCGACGTGGCCGCGGAGTGGTATCCGGACGGCTCCGCGCTGCTGATCGTGCACAGCTTCGAAGCGCGCAGCGAGCTGCTGCGCTACGACCTGGCGACGCGCGAGCTGGTGCGGGTGCCGACACCGCCGGGCTCGGTGTCCGGAGCGACGGCGCGCCCCGACGGGACCGTGGAGTACCTGTGGTCCTCGGCGGCCGAGCCACCGGTGGTGCGGTCGACGTCGGGCAGGGTCGTGCTGGATCCGCCCGGGATGAAGTCGCCGGGGTCGGTGCCGGTCGAGGACGTGTGGGTGGAGGGCCCGGGCGGCCGCATCCACGCACTGGTGCAGAAGCCGGCCGGAGCGACCGGGCCACTGCCGACGGTGTTCGACATCCACGGCGGCCCCACCTGGCACGACAGCGACTCGTTCGCGGCGGGCCCGGCCGCCTGGGTGGACCACGGGTACGCCGTGGTGCGGGTCAACTACCGGGGTTCGACGGGGTACGGACGCGAGTGGACGGACGCCCTCAAGCACCGTGTCGGTCTGATCGAGCTGGAGGACATCGCGGCGGTACGGGAGTGGGCGGTGTCGTCCGGGCTGGCCGACCCGCAGCGGCTGATCCTGACCGGCGGCTCCTGGGGCGGGTATCTGACCCTGCTCGGGCTCGGCACCCAGCCGGACGCATGGACCATCGGGATCGCGGCGGTGCCGGTAGCGGACTACGTGACGGCGTACCACGACGAGATGGAGACGCTGAAGGCCATGGACCGGACCCTGCTCGGGGGCACGCCCGAGGAGGTGCCGGAGCGGTTCGAGGCGTCGTCGCCGCTGACCTACGTCGACGCGGTGAAGGCCCCGGTGTACATCTCGGCGGGGGTGAACGACCCGCGCTGCCCGATCCGTCAGGTCGAGAACTATGTGGACCGGCTTGCCGCGCGGGGGGCGGTGCACGAGGTGTACCGGTACGACGCGGGGCACGGCTCCCTGGTGGTGGACGAGCGGATCAAGCAGGTGCGGCTCGAGCTGGACTTCGCGGAGCGTCATCTGGGGAGGTGAGCGAAGCCCGCGTACGGCGGGCGGGGCGGTCCGCCGGGTGCGCCCGGCACCCGGGCGGTCAGCCCGCCCGGGCCTCCGGGCACAGCGATCGGCTCGCGGCGGTCAGCTCGCGGCGGTGGGCTCGGGGTGGTGGGCTCGCGGCGGTCAGCTCGCGGCGGCCCCGGACTCGCTCGCCGCGGCGGCCTTCTCGTTCCGGGCCGCCTCCGCCGGGGCCTGGGCGACCAGGCCCAGTTCCGCGTCCCGCGCGTACTCCACCTCGCGCCGCAGCAGACGGAACCACATGAAGACGGTGAAGCCCGCGAAGACGAACCACTCGCCCGTGTAACCCAGGTTCTGGAACGCCTTCAGATCCAGCCCGGTCCCCTGAGGGGCCGTCGCCGGTACCGCCTTCATCCCGCTGTCGGCCTTGTCGAGCGTGACCCAGGCGTCGTACACGCGGTACGGCACCAGGTTCACCAGCGATGCGGAGCTGATCGCCGCGGTCTGATCGGGCGCGAGCCCCCCGCTCGCTCCCGCCCCCGGGTTCTCCGACGCCTGCAGCGCGCCGGTGACCGTGACGTCGCCGGCCGGCGCGGCCGGCGCCTTCGCGGTATCCGCGTCACCCGGCAGCCAGCCCCGCACGACCGGCAGGGCCTTGCCCTCGTCGGTCCGCAGCATGGTGAGCACGTAGAACCCGCGTTTGCCGTCCAGTTCCCGGTCCGGCACCAGCAACTGCTTCCCGTACCGTCCGGTGGCCGTGGCCCGCCTCCCGGACGTGTTCTTGTCGACCGGCAGCAGCTCCCGAAGCGGCCGGGCCGCCTCCTTGCGGTCCGCCGTGGCCTGCTCGCGCACCGCCTGCTGCTCGTGCAACCGGGACTCGAACCGGCTCAGCTGCCATGACCCCATGAAGACGCAGAAGGGGATGGCCAGCAGCACGAAGACGTTGATCCCCCACCAGCGGGGCGTCAGCAGAAACCGGTACACGCCCTCAACGGTACGGTGCCGCCCCCGCGGACCCGCCCGTGGGGCCCGGCGGAAGGTGGGGGTGCGCACCCCCACCTTCCGGAGGGCGGGCGGCCACGGCCTCCCCGTGCGAAGCGCGGACAGGTGCGCCCGCCGCAACGCGAGCCGGGAGCACGGTTCAGGTCGCCGGGAGCATGCCCGTGCGGTAGACCGTGCCGGCGCAGGCGTTGGAGACCGTCGCGGTGGTGGTTCCGGAGCCGGTCACGGGTGTGTGGGAGACGACCACGCTTCCGTCGGCCACCCCGTCCTCCCGCATCAGCTGCGGTGCCGCCCCGCCGCCCTGCGAAGTGGTGCCGCCGCTTGTGGCGAGGCTCTCCGAGGGGCTCGGGTCCGGGGAGGGTCCGCCGGTGCCGCCGCCCGTGGTGGGGCAGGTCTCCGACGGAACCCAGGCGAACTTGACCTGGTACGCCGCGCCCGGCTTGAGCACCAGCGAGGTGACTTCCTGGGACGGGTCGGGCAGCCCGGTGGCCGCGTCGCCCGCGACATGGTTCACCACGTTGATCTTGGATGGGTCCGCCGCGCCCTGGGGTGCCGTGGCCACGGTGCCGGCGCCCGGGACGGTACAGCTCGTGGTGGAGACGTTGGCCACGCGGAACGTGCCGTAGACCGTGCCGGCGGAGTCCGGTGCGCCCTCGGTGGCGGTGGCGCCACCGAGCTGGGCCGCCGTGCACGCGGGGGCGCTCTGCGCGGAAGCCGTCGGGTCCGCCCCGCCGGTGGCTCCGCCGGTCGCGCCCTTGCCCTTGTCCTCCTTGCCCTTCTGGCCGCCCTGGCCCTTGCCCTTGGACGTGCCGCCGGAGCCTGCCGCGCCGTTGGAGCCGCCGTCCGGGCCCTTGACCTGGCCCGTTCCGCCCTGGGCCTGTGAGGCCTGGCCGGCGATGGAGGGATCGGCGTCGGAGCCGGTGGCGTCGGCGACATGGACGAAGGCCGGGATCGCCGTGCCCATGAACAGCGCGGCGGCCGCCATGCCCACCAGGGCCTGCCGCTTACGGGCCCGCCGGGCGGGCACCGCGCGCCGCAGATGCTCCAGGGTGCCTTCGCGCGGCTCGATCTCGTCCACCGCCCGGCGCAGCATCCGCCGCAGCGCCAGCTCGTCCGGGGCGAGGCCCTCGGGGTCCCTCGCGGGCTCCTCCTCGTCGCCGGTCCGCCCCGAGCCCAGGCCCGCGCCGCCGGTTCCGGCCCCGCCGGACCCGAGACCGCCCCGGCCGGGGTCCCCGAGCGCCGCCATGAGCCGGTCCCGCCCGGTCCCGAACCCGTCGGCGGCCGCGCGGCCCTCGAAGCCGTCGCTGCACCGCGCGGAACGGTCGGCGGCGGAGGCGTCGGGAGCGGCCTGGTCCGGCCGGGCCTCCTGTCGGCCCTGGTCGTCGGGGCGGTGGTTCACAGTTCCGTTCCCAGCATGCTGCTCGTGGTCGTCCTCGTGGGGCGCGGGCCGGTCCGTCGGCTCGTGCCACACATCGGGCTCATGTCGTTCGTGGGAGTCGTGTCCCCGGACGTCGGGGCGCCGCTCCTCGTACTCGCTCATGCCGACGCCCCCATGGCGGTGCGCAGCGCCGCGATGCCGCGTGACCCGTACGCCTTCACCGAGCCCAGCGATATCCCCAGCGTCTCGGCGACCTGGGCCTCGGTCATGTCCGCGAAGTAGCGCAGCACCAGCACCTCACGCTGCCGGCGTTGCAGGCCCTTCATGGCCCGGATCAGCGAGTCGCGCTCCAGCTGGTCGTACGCGCCCTCTTCCGCGCTCGCCATGTCCGGCATCGGCTTGGACAGCAGCTTGAGGCCGAGGATGCGGCGGCGCAGCGCCGAACGCGACAGGTTGACGACCGTCTGGCGGAGGTAGGCGAGCGTCTTCTCCGGGTCGCGGACGCGCTTGCGCGCGGAGTGGACGCGGATGAACGCCTCCTGGACGACGTCCTCGCAGGACGCGGTGTCGTCGAGGAGGAGTGCCGCGAGGCCGAGGAGGGAGCGGTAGTGGGCACGGTAGGTCTCGGTCAGATGGTCCACCGTGGTGCCGGCGGCCGTCGTCTCCTCGGCGTCCTCGCGCTGGCCGGGTATGCGGGCGGACCGCGCAGCGGGCATGGGGGCGATCACCGGCATGCCCGGCGCGCCGGGCGTGCGGGGGCGACGGGGCGGGCGGAGGGCCGTGCCCCTCGGCCGTACCGCGGTGAATTCGAGTACCTCTGCCACGCCAGTTGGACACGTCTGCCCGCGCCAGGGTTGTACGCGACGGGCATCCCCTTTGCGCCAGGCAGCACGTCCGTCGGCACGTCCCCTCGTGCGCCCCCCAGCGCAGCGGACCGTGCGTCTAGTGCCCTCATCCGAACCAGCTCTTCCCCTATGCCCCATGTGTGATGGTGCCCGCCCCCCGGAGGGCGACCGCAAAGACGCTCCCCGCTCCGCAAGCGGTTGCGGGACGGGGAGGGAAATCTTCGAACGCCCGAAGGCTTCCATTCAAGTGGTCCGGACCATGACAGTCGATGGAACCTACACAGATCCTACAAACGTTCCGGCGGATGGCCAGCCGGGTGTGCCCACCAGGTAAGACGGGAAGGCCAGGTAAGACGGGAAGGCGAGCCTACGAGGCCGCCCACTCCGCCGCGACCAGCTCCGCGATCTGTGCGGTGTTCAGCGCCGAGCCCTTGCGCAGGTTGTCCCCGCACACGAACAGTTCGAGCGCGGTCGGGTCGTCGAGGCAACGGCGCACCCGGCCCACCCAGGTCGGGTCCGTGCCGACCACGTCGGCGGGCGTGGGGAACTCGCCGGCGGCGGGGTCGTCGAAGAGGACGACGCCGGGTGCGGTGGCGAGGATGTCCCGGGCGCGGTCGACCGTGACCTCGTCCTCGAAGCGGGCGTGAACGGTCAGGGAGTGCGCGGTGACCACGGGCACGCGCACACAGGTCACCGCGACCCGCAGCCGGGGCAGTCCGAGGATCTTGCGGGACTCGTCGCGGATCTTCATCTCCTCCGAGGACCAGCCGTCCTCGCGGAGCGACCCGGCCCAGGGGACGACGTTCAGCGCCACCGGCTCCGGGAACGGGCCCGTCTTGTCACCGACCGCCCGCCGTACGTCACCAGGGCTGGTGCCCAGCTCCGTCCCCGCGACCAGCGACAGCTGCTGGCGCAGGGTGTCGATGCCGGCGCGTCCCGCGCCGCTGACGGCCTGGTAGGAGGAGACCACCAGCTCGCTCAGCCCGAACTCGGCGTGCAGCGCGCCGAGCGGCACGATCATCGACAGGGTGGTGCAGTGGGGGTTGGCGATGATGCCGCGGGGACGCACCCGGGCGGCGTGCGGGTTGACCTCCGGTACGACCAGCGGGACCTCGGGGTCCATCTGGAACGCACCCGAGTTGTCCACGACGACCGCGCCGCGGGCGGCGGCGACCGGCGCCCACTGGAGCGCGACCTCGTCCGGCACGTCGAACATCGCCACGTCGACGCCGGACAGTGCCTGCTCGTCGAGCGCGACGACCTCGACCTCCTCGCCGCGCACGGACAGCTTGCGGCCGGCCGAGCGGGGCGAGGCGATCAGGCGGATCTCGCCCCAGATGTCCGCGTGCTGGGAAAGGATCTGGAGCATGACCGAGCCGACGGCCCCGGTCGCTCCCACGACCGCGAGCGTGGGCCGGCCGGTCCGCGCCGTCATCGGTGCTCCGTACGGTGTGCTCGCCGGACCGTCGCGCGGACGGCCCGTGCCCGGCCCGCGAGGGCGCCCATGGACGCCCTGCGGTCCTCGCCCCCGCGGGGGAGGCCGGTCATCGCCCGGTGCCTCCGTAGACGACGGCCTCGTCGCTCTCGGAGTCGAGGCCGAACGCGCTGTGCACCGCGCGCACCGCCTCCGGGACGTCGTCCGCGCGCGTGACCACCGAGATACGGATCTCGGAGGTCGAGATCAGCTCGATGTTCACGCCGGCGTCGCTGAGCGCCTCGAAGAAGGACGCCGTGACGCCCGGGTTCGTCTTCATACCCGCGCCGACCAGGGAGATCTTGCCGATCTGGTCGTCGTAGCGCAGCGAGTCGTAGCCGATCGCGGTCTTGCCCTTCTCCAGGGCGTCGATCGCCTTGCGTCCCTCGGTCTTCGGGAGGGTGAAGGAGATGTCCGTGAGCCCGGTCGACGCGGCCGAGACGTTCTGGACGACCATGTCGATGTTGATCTGGGCGTCGGCGATGGCACGGAAGATCGAGGCGGCCTCGCCCGGCTTGTCCGGCACGCCGACGACCGTGATCTTGGCCTCGGAGGTGTCGTGCGCGACACCGGAGATGATGGCCTGCTCCACCTTCTTGTCCCCTTGCTCGATCGGCTCGCTGCTGACCCACGTGCCCTGAAGCCCGCTGAAGGAGGAGCGGACGTGGATCGGGATGTTGTAGCGGCGCGCGTACTCCACACAGCGGTGGAGCAGCACCTTGGACCCGGACGAGGCCAGCTCCAGCATGTCCTCGAAGGAGATCCAGTCGATCTTCCGGGCCTTCTTCACGACGCGCGGGTCGGCGGTGAACACGCCGTCGACGTCGGTGTAGATCTCGCACACCTCGGCGTCGAGGGCGGCGGCCAGCGCCACGGCGGTCGTGTCGGAGCCACCGCGACCCAGGGTCGTGATGTCCTTCTTGTCCTGGCTGACACCCTGGAAACCGGCGACGATGGCGATGTTGCCCTCGTCCAGCGCGGTGCGGATGCGGCCCGGCGTCACATCGATGATCCGGGCTTTGTTGTGGACCGAGTCGGTGATGACGCCTGCCTGGCTGCCGGTGAAGCTCTGGGCCTCGTGACCCAGGTTTTTGATCGCCATGGCCAGCAGGGCCATGGAGATCCGCTCTCCGGCGGTCAGCAGCATGTCGAACTCACGCCCGGCAGGCATCGGGGAAACCTGCTCGGCGAGATCGATCAGCTCGTCCGTCGTGTCGCCCATCGCGGAAACCACGACAACCACCTGGTTGCCGTTCTTCTTCGCTTCCACGATCCGCTTGGCGACGCGCTTGATGCCCTCGGCATCGGCTACGGAGGAGCCTCCGTACTTCTGCACGACAAGGCCCACGTGCGCTCCTCGCTCAATCCGTCTCTTTCCGCACCTGCGCAGTGCCTGTGCGGTCGGCTCAGTCTATCGAGCGACCGAATTTCCCTTCCGGGGTACCGCATGGTGAGATGTCCCGCTCACGTCGGGATCATCCCGGTTTTCTTCAGGTCCGGGACGGACGCACGACGGTTTTCACCGCCGCCTTCCGCAGGGAAATCGGGCCGCTCCGCACGGCACCTGCCCCCGCCGCGCGCGCCGTACTCGAAAACGTGCCGCGTGTCACAGCGGCCCGCCGCGGAGACCACGGCCGGGTGGACCGTGGTCCCGGTGCCCAGCGGCTACTTGACCGGCCGCAGCCCCAGCGGCCTCGCGATCTCCCGGGCCATGACCCGGCCCGCCTCCTCCGCGAGGATCTCGTCGCCGAGGTCCTGGTCGGTGTCGAGGCCGTCGAGCTCCGCCAGGGGCTGGTTCAGCCGCACATGCGCGACCACGGACTGCAGTGCGCGCAGGGTCGCGGAGGCCGTCGAGCCCCAGTTGGAGAAGTAGGAGAACTGCCACCACCACAGCGCCTCCGTGGTGCGGCCCGCGCGGTAGTGCGCCATGCCGTGGCGCAGGTCCGTGATGATGTCCGCCAGGTCGTCCGAGATACGGGCCGGGACCGGGGCCCTGCGCGGCTCGTACGGGTCGAAGACCTCCGAGTAGACGTCGATCGGGTCCAGCATGGTGGCGAAGCGTTCGCGCAGCTCGTCCGCGTCCGCGTCCGGGCCGGTGTCCGGCTCGTAGCGCTCCTCCGGCACGATGTCCTCGTGTGCGCCCAGGCGGCCGCCCGCGAGCAGCAGCTGGGAGACCTCAAGCAGGAGGAAGGGGACGGCCGAGTCCGGCTCGTCGCCCTTCGCGACCTCCGTGACGGCGACCAGGAAACTCTCGATCTGATCCGCGATCTGAACGGCGAAGTCGTCCGGGTCCTGCGTCGTGGAGTGCAGCGTGGCGTCAGACATCTAGGAGTCGTCTCCCCTCGAAGGCGCGGCCGAGGGTGACCTCGTCCGCGTATTCCAGGTCGCCACCCACCGGGAGGCCGCTGGCCAGGCGGGTGACCTTGAGGCCCATGGGTTTGATCATCCGGGCGAGATACGTGGCCGTGGCCTCGCCCTCCAGGTTGGGATCCGTGGCCAGGATCAGCTCGGTGACCGTGCCGTCGGCCAGTCTGGCGAGCAGTTCCCTGATGCGCAGGTCGTCCGGGCCCACGCCCTCGATCGGGCTGATCGCGCCGCCCAGGACGTGGTAGCGGCCCCGGAACTCCCGGGTGCGCTCGATCGCGACGACGTCCTTCGGCTCCTCCACCACGCAGATCACCGACAGGTCGCGGCGGGCGTCACGGCAGATGCCGCACAGTTCCTCCTGCGCCACGTTGCCGCAGGTCGCGCAGAAGCGGACCTTCGCCTTCACCTCGAGTAGCGCCTGGGCGAGCCGGCGGACGTCCGTCGGCTCGGCCTGCAGGATGTGGAAGGCGATCCGCTGCGCGCTCTTGGGACCGACGCCGGGCAGCCGCCCCAGTTCGTCGATGAGGTCCTGAACCACGCCTTCGTACAACGGACTGCCTTTCCTGGAGAGCTTCGGTACGTACCGTAGCCGGGCTCGGTTTCTTGGTACGTACGGTAGTTGGCCCTCGCCTTGCGCAGAAGGGACGGGCCGGTGGACTCAGAACGGCAGGCCGGGGATGCCGCCGCCCAGGCCCTGGGCCAGCGGGCCGAGCTTCTGCTGCTGGAGCGCCTGTGCGCTCTCGTTGGCCGCCTGGACGGCCGCGACGATCAGATCGGCGAGGGTCTCGGTGTCCTCGGGGTCGACGGCCTTCGGGTCGATCACCAGGCCGCGCAGTTCACCGGCGCCGGTGACCGTGGCCTTCACCAGGCCGCCGCCCGCCTGGCCGTCCACCTCCGTATGCGCCAGCTCCTCCTGGGCCCGCGCGAGGTCCTGCTGCATCTTCTGGGCCTGCTGGAGCAACTGCTGCATGTTGGGCTGGCCACCACCGGGAATCACGATCAGCTCCTGGTCTCGTACGGTACGGCTGGCAGGTGCGTACGGCTGTCAGGGCGGGGTTTGCCGCCTGGCACGAGCCTACGTGGTCACCGGGACGAGCGCTCCGGTAGTCCGTCCGGAGTCGGACCGGGCACACCACCGCACTCTTTCGAGTGGGTTTGCGGAGCGGCCTCCCCCCGCCCGGGGCCCACTTCCGGGCGGAAAAGGGAGGAAACCCGGGTCTTCGCCGTCCGGGGGACGGTAGGAAGGGTCCGGCGCTTCAGCACCATGCGTCACGAGCACATCGCGGAGCGTGCGCAGAGTGGGCGGGCGCGCGGCGCGAAGGCGCCATCGCGGAACGTCAGAGCCGTACGTAGGGAGTGCCGGGTGAGTCAGCCGGAGATGCAGCCCGAGGGTCCGCTCCAGGACGGGCGGGGCGACGGCGCGGCGGGGCTTCGGCCGGGCGACCTCGGGGGGCGGCCGTTTCCGCACGGCGACTGGGGGGAGCCCGCGGAGCGGCTGGACGAGCTGTACCGGTGGGTGGAGCGCCGGGCACTGGAGACGGCGGCCTGGTACTTCGCGAACCGGGTGTGGAAACGGCGGGCCGCGCGGGCACTGCGCGTCGGCACGGCGGTGGGCGTGGTGTGCGGGGCCTCGCTTCCGCTGCTCGATATGACCGGGGTGGCGGACGGCGCCGTGCCGTGGGCGTATCTGTCACTGCTGCTGGGGATGGCGTGCGTCGCAGCGGACCGGTTCTTCGGGGTGACCTCCGGGTGGATGAGGGACGTGGCGACCGCCCAGGCCCTGCAACGGCGGCTCCAGACGCTCCAGTTCGACTGGGCGACCGAGAGCGTGCGGGAGGTGCTCGGGCCGGCGGAGGGGACCGCGGGCGAGGCGGCGGAGCGGTGCCTTTCGGTGTTGCGGCGGTTCTGCGAGGACGTCACGGAGCTGGTGCGGGCGGAGACCGCGGACTGGATGGTGGAGTTCCGCCGGGGGTCCGCGCCACTGGTGCTCCAGTCGGTGGGGGCGGTCGCGCCGCGGGCCGAAGGGGCGGTGCCGGGGAGGTTCGCGCCGCACGCGGGTGCCCGCCCGAACATGCCGAGGCAGCGGCCGCCGGACCCACGGTGAGCCGCCCGGGCCCACTGTGAACCGCCCGGGCCCGCAGTGAGCCGCCCGGACCCACGGTGAGCCGCGCGCATCCCCTGCGGCGGAACCCCGTGCGGCGCGGCGGGGGCCGCGGGACCGCGAACGGGTGGCGGCCTCAGCCGTCGTCGTCCGCGCAGAGCGGCAGCACCGCCGCCGCGGAGCACGGCAGATGGCCATGCGTCCGGATGACGTTCTCCCCGGTGCTCTGGCTGACGTAGGCGAGGAATCCGGCGGTGAGAGAGCCGGTGGGCGGGCGGCGGTAGGTGTAGGCGTACTCGACACCGCGGTAGGGGTAGTCGCTTCTGCGGTACTCGATGTCCTCGATGGAGGCCGAGGCGCCGTCCAGGGGCACCCTGCGCACACCCTTGTGACGGGCGAGGTTGAGCTCGCTGTAGCCGATGGCGCCGGGGATCCTGGCCACCTCGTCCAGCACCTTCTGGGTGGAGTCGAGTTCGCAGCGCATGACGGACGCGGACGTGTCGTCCTGGTGCACGCAGTCCAGCGACGTACTGGGGGCCCGCTCCCAGGTGCCGAGCACCCGCCGCTGGAAGATCTGCCGGGTGCCGGAGTCGGCGTTCCGGCTGACCAGCACCACGGGCAGGTCGGGCAGGCGGGGGTCCAGCTGCTTCCAGCGGGTGATCTGCCCGCGGTAGATACGGCGTACGTCCGCCAGGGAGAGCCCGCGCCCCGGGTCGATGCCCTCGTTGACGACCAGGGTGAAGGCGGACACGGCGACCCGGGTCCCGAGGAGATCGGGGGCCCCGCCGGCCGTGGGGGTGGGGCCGTCGGAGAACGCGATCATGGCGGGGGCACGCTTCGACTGGGAACCCAGAGCGGCGAGTTCCCCGACCCCCGCCTCGCTGCCGCGCGCGTCCACCGTGATGTCGGAGCCCGGGCACTTGCCCTTGTACTCCTTCGCCAGCTCCCGCACCACGGGCGCGAAGGCCGTCGATCCGGTGACCGTCAGGGTGCCGCGGGCGCAGCCGATGGGGAGCGGGTGGTCGTCGCGGGCGATGACGATGCCGGCGAGGGTGAGAACGCTGAGCGTGAGCGTGATGCTGATCATCCGGGCGGCCCGGCTGAACAGGGGCGGCTTGTCGTCCGGGGTGGCACTGCGGTTGGGGTGCACCTCGCCGTCGCGGATGCCCCCGACGAGCCGTATGTCGCGGCCCACGTCGCCGCCGGACAGCAGCACGAGCAGCTTGAAGTGGTCGCCCCGGTTGAGCGGGACCCGCGGGATGTGGAGCCGGTTGCCCTCGTAGCCGAAGCCGCGCTCCGCGGTGAAGTGGTCCATGAGGTGATCGGTGTCGGTCGGTTGCGTGACCGACACACCGCGGACGGTGCGATCGGTGAACAGCGCGGTCAGACCGTGGCGTTCCGGGCCGGTGTAGTCGTCGCGGTCGATGCCCTGCGAGCCGTCGTTCTCGATGCGCAGCAGCACGAGAGTCGCGTCCACCATGCCCGGTGTCTCGTCGAAGAGACCGAGGCGTCTGTTGGCGCGGCCGGAACGGACGTCGTCGCCTATCGGGTTGTCCATCTGGACGCGGTAGCCGATGCGTTTGCGGCGCGGCACCCGGCGTTCGTACCAGACCATGACACCGGACGCGACGATACCGAGGACCGCGGTCCCCACGGCCACGACGTTCTCTGGGCTCAGCCACTGCACCGTGGGTCCCCCGCCACTCCCCCGAGCCGATCGTGGGGTCACCGTACGGCCCGTCCGCGGTGGTGCGCAGGGGACGGTCGCCGAAGTCCGGGTGACGTTCAACCGGCCGAAGGGTGAAGGGACTTCAGTTCTGCCTGGTGTAGGTGAGGGACTCGCCGCTGCTCCGGTTCACGCGGCGCAGACTGCCGTCCGGCAGGATCGTCAGCTCCGTGGTGGCGCCCGGGGTGCAGGAGGAGGCGGGGCGGCCCGCCGTGACCGTGGAGGGGCCGATGTCCAGCGGGCCGCTCGGACCGGGCGATCCGGCCAGCCCGGCTCGGAAGACGCAGTGGTACGTGCCACTGCCGGCCGGACCGTCCGCGGTCAGCGAGAGCACCGGGTCGCCCACGCCGCCCTGCCGGATGACCAGACGGCGGGTGTGGTGTCCGCCCGCGGTGTCGATGGCGGCCGTCCAGGTGCCGAGGAAGGCGACGGGTACGGCACCGGCCGCGGACGGCTGCGCGGTGGGGCTCGCGGTGGCCGGGGCGGAGGGCGCGGGTGTGTGCGGGGCGGAGGCGGGCGCGGTGGTGCGGCCGCCGCCGCTCGTCGCGGTCCCGCCACCGCGCATCAGCGCGTACACCGAGCCGCCCGCGCCGAGCGCCACAACCAGGGCGGCGACCAGCAGCGCGGCGGTGGAGCGGCCGCTCCTGCGCCGCGGCTCCTGCCGGTCCGGCTCGGCGTAGAGGTACGGGCCGTACGGCTGGTCCGGGCCGTATGGCCGGGTAGGGCCGAAGCCGCCGTGGCCGGAAGGCTGGGGATGCTGCTGCGGGTAGCCGTACACGGCGGGCGGCGGCGTCCCGGCGGGGCCGGCACCCTGGCTGGGCAGCCGGTCGGGGGAGGCTGCCCGGCCGGGCGGCGGCGGGGCGGCACGGTACGGCGGCTCGGACGCGGACGCGTGCTCGGGCGGAACCTCGGACACGGGAGCCGCCGGGAGCCGCTCGGCGAGGTCCGCGGACGCCTGCGGGGCACCGGCGCCGGGCGTCCCGGCAGCCCCGGAAGCCCCGGAAGCCCCGGAAGCTCCCGAAGCCCCTGCGGATCCCTGCGCGCCACCGCTTCCGCCGGTGGGGTCCGCCACGCCGCCGGGCGCGTCCGGCGAAGTCCCGTCCGGAACCGTCGGCGTCCCGTCCACGCCCCCCGGCCTCCCCGAGGCCGCGCCCGCCGAGGACTCGGCGGGCGAAGAGGAAGGTGCGGTCGAAGGAGCCGGGGCGGGCGAAGGGGAAGGTGCGGCCGAAGAGGCCGGGGCGGCCGAGGAGGCCCCCCGGTCCTGGGGGCCCGCCCCATCGCCCGAGTCCGCCGTGCCCACCGCGTGACCGGGTCCGTCCGGCCGGGTCACCACCGCCGTGGCCTCCTCGGGGTCCTCCGTGTCCAGCAGCCGCACGGCGTGGCGGCCGAGCTGGGCCACCAGTGCGGCGGGCAGCCAGGGGTCCCGGGTGCGGCCGCCGGAGACGGTGTCCTCGGCGCCGGTCCGCTCCAGGATCTCCGCCGGGGTGGGCCGGGCCGCCGGGTCCTTGCGCAGGCAGTCGCGGACGAGATCCAGCAGGCTCTCGGGCACGCCCGCAAGGTCGGGGGCCTCCTGCGCGATACGGAACATCAGGGCGTGCACCCCGCTGCCCCCGCCGCCGAAGGGAAGGGCGCCCGTGGCGGCGTAGGCGAGCACGGATCCCAGGCAGAAGACGTCGCACGCGGGCGTGACGCGGTCTCCGCGCACCTGCTCGGGCGCCATGAACCCGGGCGACCCGACCAGCGCGCCGGCGTGAGTCAGCCCCGCGCCGGTGCGGGTCTCCAGGGCGCGGGCGATGCCGAAGTCGATGACGCGGGGCCCGTCGATGGTCACCAGCACGTTGGACGGCTTGAGGTCGCGGTGGATGAGCCCGGCGGCGTGGATGTCCTGGAGGGCGTGGGCGAGCCCGGCGGCCAGAACGCGGACGGACCGTTCCGGCAGGGCGCCGTGGTCGCGCGAGACCACGGTCTGCAGGGCGGGGCCCGCGACATAGCCGGTGGCGACCCAGGGGATGTCGGCCTCGGTGTCGGCGTCGAGGACGGGCGCCGTCCAGTACCCGCCGACCCGCCGTGCGGCCCGCACCTCCTGCCGGAAGCGCGCCCGGAACTCCTCCTGCGCGGCCAGCTCCCGCCGGACGAGTTTCACGGCGACGGTACGCCCGCGGTCGGAGCGGGCCAGATACACGTTGCCCATGCCGCCCGCCCCGAGCCGTGCCAGCAGCCGATAGGCCCCGGCACTCCCCTGGAGCCTCAAGCCCGGGGGGATCCCCAGCGGATCCCCGCCCCCCAGCTTCTCCATCGCCTCACCTGCCCCCTGCCGCGACAGCCAGAGAATAGCCAGAGAACGACGCCGCCCACGCCGTCGCGGGGGCCCGCTGTCGACAGACTGTCGCGTTCCCGGCGCTACCGCAGACAGGACGCCGGTGTCACGGCCGGGTGCCCGGCTCCTACGCTCGGGCGCATGACGCCTCAGACCGACCCCCAGGCCGGCGCCGCCGTCAAGGCCGCGGACCGTGCGCATGTCTTCCACTCCTGGTCAGCGCAGGAGCTCATCGACCCGCTCGCCGTCGCCGGTGCCGAGGGGTCGTACTTCTGGGACTTCGACGGCAACCGCTACCTCGACTTCACGAGCGGACTCGTCTTCACCAACATCGGCTACCAGCACCCCAAGGTCGTCGCCGCGATCCAGGAGCAGGCCGCCGCGATGACCACGTTCGCGCCCGCCTTCGCCGTGGAGGCGCGCTCGGAGGCCGCCCGGCTGATAGCCGAGCGCACCCCCGGAGACCTCGACAAGATCTTCTTCACCAACGGCGGCGCCGACGCGGTGGAGCACGCCGTGCGCATGGCGCGCATCCACACCGGCCGCCCCAAGGTGCTGTCCGCCTACCGCTCGTACCACGGCGGCACCCAGCAGGCCGTGAACATCACCGGTGATCCGCGCCGGTGGGCCTCCGACAGCGGTGCCGCGGGCGTGGTGCACTTCTGGGCGCCGTTCCTGTACCGCTCCCGTTTCTACGCGGAGACGGAACAGCAGGAGTGCGAGCGGGCCCTGGAGCACCTGGAGACGACCATCGCCTTCGAGGGGCCGGGGACGATCGCCGCAATCGTCCTGGAGACCATCCCCGGCACCGCCGGCATCATGGTCCCGCCGCCCGGCTATCTCGCGGGCGTCCGCGAGCTGTGCGACAAGTACGGGATCGTCTTCGTCCTCGACGAGGTGATGGCCGGGTTCGGGCGCACCGGCGAGTGGTTCGCGGCGGACCTGTTCGACGTCGTACCGGACCTGATGACCTTCGCCAAGGGCGTGAACTCCGGTTACGTGCCACTCGGCGGCGTCGCCATCTCCGGGCGGATCGCGGAGACCTTCGGGAAGCGGGCCTACCCGGGCGGACTGACGTACTCGGGGCATCCGCTGGCGTGCGCGGCGGCCGTCGCGACGATCCAGGTGATGGCCGAGGAGGGCGTCGTCGAGAACGCGGCGGAGCTGGGCGCGTCCGTCGTGGAGCCGGGTCTGCGCCGGCTGGCCGAGCGTCACCCCAGCGTCGGCGAGGTGCGCGGGGTCGGCATGTTCTGGGCCCTGGATCTGGTCAGGAACCGGGAGACCCGGGAGCCGCTGGTGCCCTACAACGCGGCCGGGGAGGCGGCGGCGCCGATGGCCGCGTTCGCGGCCGCCGCGAAGGCGAACGGCGTGTGGCCGTTCGTGAACATGAACCGCACGCATGTCGTGCCGCCGTGCAATGTGACGGAGGCCGAGCTGAAGGAAGGACTCGCGGCCCTCGACGCGGCGCTCTCCGTGGCGGACGAGTACACCGAGTAGGGCGAGATCCCCGGGATCCCGAACGCGTAAGGTGGCGTGCTCGTAGACGTACATGTGGACGTCCACGAGCACGCCACCCGCACGTGACGAGGGAGAGGCCCCGCCCATGCCCGGCAGCACCGGCAACGGCGCCGTGACCCGCAGCACCCTGCGGCAGCAGGTCGCCGACGCGCTCCGCGACGAGGTGCTGGCCTGCCGGTTGCAACCCGGGCAGGAGTTCACGGTGAAGGAGATCGCCGAACAGTACGGCGTCTCCGCCACCCCGGTCCGCGAGGCCCTGGTGGACCTGTCGGCCCAGGGCCTGCTGGACGCCGTGCAGCACCGCGGTTTCGAGGTGCACGCCTACTCCCTCGAGGACTACCGCGGCATGATCGAGGCCCGGGGCCTCGTCACCGACGGGATCTTCCGCCTCCTCATCGCCAACGGCGGCGAGGCCGTGCTCCAGGGCGCCCCGCTCGCCGCCGCCCTGGCCGCGGTGCGCCGCCGCGGGGAGGAGGCCCAGCGCGCCGCCGCCGCGGGGGAGCTGAACGTCCTCATCGGCTACGACCTGCGCTTCTGGCGCGAGCTGAGCGCCCTGTACAGCAACCCCTACCTCGCCGACTTCCTGCACCGGCTGCGGGTGCAGTCCTGGGTGTGCGCGGTCCAGCATCTGCGCAGGGTCACCGAGCTCAAGGGCCGTCTGTGGTGCGGGTACACCGACGTCGTCGACGCGCTCGCCCGCCGCGACCCCGCCGCGGCGCAGGTCATGGTCGCCGCGTACAACGCGCACTCCCTGGCCCTTCTCGAGCGGGTGGCCGCGGAATGAGCGAGACCGGGACCGCGCACGTCGAAGAGGACATGCCGGCCGTCACCGTCGACCTGTCCGTCGTCGTCCCCGCCTACAACGAGGAGGAGCGGCTCGGCCCCACCCTCGACGCGATCGCCGGGTATCTGCGCGACAACGAGAGCCGCGTCGGCACATGGGAGGTCGTCGTCGTCGACGACGGGTCCACCGACGGCACCCGGGACGTCGCCACCGCCGCCTCGGCCCGCGACCGGCGTGTTCAGCTCGTCACCAGCCCCCGCAACCGCGGCAAGGGCCACGCCCTGCGCCTCGGCGTCCTCGCCTCCTCGGGCCGCCGGGTCCTGGTCACCGACGCCGACCTGGCCGCCCCGATCGAACAGCTGGAGGCGCTCGACAAGGCGCTGGCCGAGGGGTACTCGGCGGCGCTCGGCTCCCGCTCGGCGCCGGGCGCCACGATCGAGCGGCACCAGGGCCCCGTGCGAGAGCTGCTCGGGCGGGCCGGGAGCGTCCTGATACGCCGGGTCGCCGTGCCCGGCGTACGCGACACCCAGTGCGGCTTCAAACTCTTCGACGGCGACCGGGCCCGTGAGGCGTTCGCCGCGTCCCGGCTCACCGGCTGGGGCATCGACGTGGAGATACTCCAGCACTTCCGCCGCTCGGGCTGGCCCGTCACCGAGGTGCCGGTGCGCTGGGCGCACCAGCCCGGCTCGAAGGTCCGCCCGCTGGACTACGCCCGCGTCCTCGCCGAGCTGACCGCCCTCAAGCTCCGCTCGGCCCGCCGCGCCGATCTGCTCGCGGCCGCCGCGTTCCTGCTGATGGCGGTGGGCCTGTACGCGGGGCGCTGGGCGGACCCGAACCACCGCTATCTGCCGGACTCGATGCAGGACCAGAACCAGTGGGAGTGGTTCTTCGCGGTGACGGCCGACAACGTGGCCCATCTCCGCACTCCCCTGTTCACCACCCTCCAGGGGTTCCCCGACGGCGTGAACCTCATGGCCAACACGGTCATGCTCGGCCTGTCCGTCCCCTTCACACCGGTCACCCTCGCCTTCGGGCCCGCGATCTCCCTCGCCCTGGTGATGACGCTCGGTCTGGCCGCCACCGCCACGGCCTGGTACGCGCTGATCGTCCGGCGCGTGGTACGGCACCGGGGCGCGGCCTTCACCGGCGCGGCGCTCGCCGCCTTCGCGCCGCCGATGGTCAGCCACGCCAACGCGCACCCGAACTTCGTGGTGCTGTTCATGATCCCGCTGATCATCGAGCGGGCGCTGCGGCTGTGCACGGGCGCGCGGGTGGTGCGGGACGGCGTGGTCCTCGGGCTGATGGCGGCGTACCAGATCTTCCTGGGCGAGGAGCCGCTGCTGCTGGCGTCCCTCGGCATGGTGCTGTTCGCGGGCGCCTACGCGGCGGTGCGCCCGGAGGTGGCGAAGGCGGCCGTGCGCCCGCTGCCGAAGGGGCTGGCGATCGCCGCCGCGGTGTGCCTGCCGCTCGTCGCGCTGCCGCTGTACTGGCAGTTCTTCGGCCCGCAGAGCTATACGAAGGTGCTGCACGCCGAGAACATGGGGAACAGCCCCCGGTCCCTGCTGTCCTTCGCCGAGCGCTCACTGGTCGTGGGCGACGCGACGTCGGCGGGCGCGCTCTCCCCGAACCCGACCGAGCAGAACGCCTTCTACGGCTGGCCGCTGGCGCTGCTGGCCTTCGCGATCGTCGTACGGCTGTGGGAGCAGGCGCTGGTCAAGGCGCTGGCCTTCACGGCGGCGACCGGGGCTCTCCTCTCCCTGGGTCCGCGATTCCGGATCCCCCTGACGAACATGACGGTCCCCGGTCCCTGGGCGCTGCTCGCACACCAGCCCCTGTTCGAGTCGGTGATCGAGGGCCGGGTGGCGATGGTGTGCGCGCCCGCGCTCGGCATGCTGCTGGCGGTGGCTGTGGAGCGACTGGCGCGGGAACCGCGCATCGGCCGCCAGTTCGTGGGCCTGACGGCGGTCGCGACGGCGCTCGTCCCGATCCTTCCCGCCCCGCTGAAGGCGGTGGAGCGGCCGACGGTGCCGGCCTTCATCGCGGACGGCATGTGGAAGACGTACGTCGGCAAGGACGAGACGCTGGTGCCGATCCCGCTGCCCGACTCGGGCAACGCGGAGGCGCTGCACTGGCAGACGGCTGCGGGCCTGGAGTTCAGGCTGCCCGGCGGTTACTTCAACGGCCCCTACGGCAGCGAGCGCGTCGGCATCTACGGCGCCTCACCCCGCTACACCTCCAGCATGCTGCGGGACATCAGCTTCACCGGGGTGGCGCCCTTGATCGGCAAGAACTGGCGGGCGCAGGCGCGGGCCGACTTCGCGTACTGGAAGGCGGGGGCGCTGGTGCTGTCCCCGCAGCAGTACCAGGACCGGTTGCGTGAGACCGTGGACAAGCTGGTGGGGCGTCCCGGTAAGTGGGTCGGCGGGGTGTGGGTATGGGACCTGCACGACGAGAGTCACCCGGCTTCCGCGCGCACTACGCTGCCTGCACCACACCGATGACCGAGGAGCTTACTGTTGGCCTGTGACCTGTGGCTGGTCCCGCTCGTCGACGTGCTGTGCCACACGCCCGACAACCCGTTCGCCGATGAACTCGCCCTCTACGACAAGGCGCTGGGCGAGGCGGGACTGCCGCCGGTGCCGGTGTACCAGTACATGCCGGGGCTGACCGGTGAGGTCGCTCCGGTGGCGGGTTTCGACTACGACGCGCTGCATTTCCTGCGCCGCGCCTATCTGCTCCAGGTGTGCGGGCTCGCCGTGACCCCGGTCGACGAACTGGGCGGCGACTACGAGCAGCTCCTGGAGATGTTCGAGTCGACCGCCCAGCAGTCGCATCTGGTGTGGCACTACGACCACGCGGGTGCCTATGTCCCGGTGGACTTCCCGCACCCCCTGTCCAACGACGAACTCCTCGCCGGGGGCGGTCCTCTGGGATCCTCGCAGGCACTGCTGCGGGAACTGGAGTTCGTGGCGCCGTCGATCGGCATCGACCCGGCGAACCCGCCGGTCGCCCCGGAAGCGCCGCTCGCGCCCACGGCGTTGGAGGAGCCGGCGCTGCCCGCCCCGTACGACCCGAGCCCCTTCGCCCGTGAACGGCACGTCTGGCTGGGGCTGCACGCGGCGGCGACGCGGAGCCTCGCCCAGGGCTCGATGATCGTCTTCAGCTGAGGCCGGAGGCAGGACCTCCTGGGGCTCCCCCGGACCTCCTGGGGGCCCCGGTCTCTCGTCAGCCGTGCCCGCGTCTGCCCCGTACCGGGGCAGACGCGGACGGCCCGGGTGCGTAACCCGGGCCGTCGCAGGGGAACTCCCGCAGGAGACGCCCTGTCGCGGCGACGTCGTGTCAGCCGCGGTGGCTCGCCCGGGCGAGGGCGGGCACGAAGCGCAGGGCGTCCACGGTGCCCACGCCGGTGGCCATGTCGTAGCCGCGGACGGCCTTGTAGCCGGTGACGCCTTCGTAGCTGTTGTCGGTACCGTCCTTGACGTCGACGATGCCGGTGCCCTTGCGCTTGGACAGGGCGTACAGCGCCGCGTTGATGTTGCCCACCCGGTGACCCGCCACCTGGTCGGCGAGGGCGATGATGCCCGAGAAGAGCGGGGAGGCCTCACTGGTACCGCCGGTGACGTCCCAGCCGGTGGCGGTCGGGTCGAAGCTGGAGTAGATCCAGGCGCCACCGTTGACCGCGGCGGCCATCGACACGTCCGGGGTGCCTCGGCGGGTGCCGACGACGCTCTTCACGCCCTTCTGGAAGGCCGGGCGGGTGAAGACGTGGGACTGGCCGCCGCCGCCCGCGCCGTAGTCGTTGTAGACGCTGTCCGGCTTGACGCGCCCGCCCTTGTCGTTCAGGTGGAGCTGGGTGCCGCCGATGGAGGTGACCAGCGGGTCCGAGGAGGGCCAGGAGTTGACGCGCTTCTTGTAGTACGTCTTGCCGTCCGCCTTGAGGTCCGTGGCGCCGCCGTCACCGGAGGAGGCGAGGACGGTCACATGCTTGCGCTTCGCGTCCTCGAAGGCGTACCGCAGCTTCTTGATGCTGGAGAAGTCGCCCTTGTCGAAGCCCGGGAAGGTGTTCTCCGTGGCGCCGAAGCTCTGGGTGATGACGTCGCCGACCCCGTGGTCGATCAGGTACTTCTCGGCGCTCATCATCTCCGGCAGACCGGTGGTGCCCTCGGTCTCCGAGACCGCCGTCTCCACCAGCACGATCTTCGCGCCGGGTGCCACGGCGTGGGCCATCTCGACGTCGAGGGTGCTCTCGCCGGCCCAGCCGGTCATGTCGCGGTTCTTGGGGTCGAAGGCGGGGACATGACCCCACTTGACCACCTTGACCTTGGTGCTGGGCAGGCCGAACTGCTTGCTGTAGACGTCGAGGTCGTGCTGGATGGTCGGGGAGCCGAACGAGTCGACGATGACGATGGTGCGGCCCTTGCCCGTGATGCCCTTCCGGTACAGCGGGTTGAGGTTGTACGCGGTGCGGTACTGGAGCGGGTTGTAACAGGCGATGTGCCACTTGGCCTGGCACTGCTCGATGGGGAGCGGACTGGCCACGCCGTGGACCAGGGTGTGCCCGGCGATGGCCGGAACCGCCTTGGTGTGCGGTACGGCGGCGGGCGCGGCGGTGGTGACGCCGGCCAGTGGGGCGCTCCCCAGCGCGGCGACGGCGAGCGCGGCGGTGACGGCCGTGGAAGCCGCGACGCCCCGCGCCGAACGGGCTATGTGCATGTATCCCCCTGATTGATCTCGAGTCAGGAAATGGTCTCCGCGCATCCCATCGAGTGAGTCATGCACAGATCAAGAGCATTGGTCCGTCGATGTCGATCTCTTTACCCAAACAACACCTCACGGCAAGAACGCCGCCAGACCGGGGCCGACCGGCTCAGAAGACCGGCGTACCGGCCTGCGTCAGCCTCCAGTTGGTGACCGCGAAGTCGGCCGGGTCGAGGGTGCCCTTCGCCGTCACGTAGTCGATCATCAGCTGGCGGATCTCGTTGGTGGAGCTGTAGGCGCTGCCGGCCGAGGCGATGTGCGGATAGCCGCTGCCGCCGTTGGCGCGGTAGTTGTTGACGGCGACGACGAAGACCTGGTCATCGGTGACCGCGGCGCCCTTGTAGGTGAGGTTCTTGATCCGCGATCCCTCGGGCTGCGCGATGTCGATCTCGTAGTCGACGCCGGCGGCGGTGTCGTACATGTAGTCCCAGAAGCCGTTGGCGTTGGTGAGGGTCGCCGTGTCGACCTTGGTGCCGGCCGGGACCTGGTGGTAGTACTTCGCCGCGTACTCCAGGTAGTCCTTGAGCTGGGCGCCCGTGAGCTTCTTTCCGTACAGCGTGTTGTCGTAGATGTAGAGCCCGGCGATGTCCTTGATCGTCACACTGCCCGCGGGGATGTCGGCGGTCCGGCTGAAGGGCGCGGCGACCGAGATGAGCGGCAGGGCGGCGTCGGCGGTGGACAGACCGGTGGCCACGGTCGCCATCTGGACCTGGTGGATGAAGTCCATGATCGGGACGTCCTTCCAGCAGGACTCGGCCGCCGAGAGGTCCTGGGTGCAGGTGCCGACGGGCGTGTTGACGTAGTTCACGACGAGGTCGTGGTCGGCCTTGAGGAGCCGGGTGATCTCCGGGTCCTCCTCGACGTCCTTGGGGTCGAGGGTCTGGGCCTTCTTGCCGGTGACCCTCCACTGCCCGTGGTGCAGTTCGACCTCGAAGTCGAAGACGGACAGCCGCATGCCCCAGCAGTACGGCTCGGAGAGGAGGACGTCCTCACCGGTCTGCTCGTTCTTGACGGTGTAGGAGGGCACCTCGACATGGGTGTGGCCGACGAGGATGGCGTCGATGCCGGGGACCTGCTGGGCGACGAGGTTGGAGGCGTTCTCGACGTAGGGCAGTTCGTCGCCGTAGGAGGAGGAGCCGTCGAGGCCGGAGTGGTCGGTCAGGAAGACGACGTCGCAGCCGAGGGCACGCAGTCGCGGCACGTACTTCCTCGCCTGCTCGACGAGCCCGGGAAAGACCATCTTCCCGCTGACGTTGTCCTTGTCCCACAGGGCGATACCGGGGTTGGTGAGCCCGAGGATGCCGACCTTGATGTCGGGAGCCCCCGGCACCCGGATCCGCTTCACCGTGTACGGCCGGAAGGCCGGCCGCAGAGTCTTCGCGTCCAGCGCGTTGGCGCCGAGCAGCGGGAAGTGACACTGGCTCTCGAACTTCCGCAGCACGTCGATGCCGTAGTTGAACTCGTGGTTGCCGAGTGCGGCGGCGTCGTAGCGCATGTGGTTCATGGCGACGGCCATGGGGTGCCTGGGGCCGCGTCGTCCGCCGCTGCCGGTGATGGGGTCGACGCGCGCGTAGTAGTACGCCAGTGACGTGCCCTGGATGATGTCGCCGGCGTCGACGAGCAGGACGCGGCCCTCGCCCTTCGCCTCCCGCTGCTGTCTGATGAGGGTGGCGACGCGCGCGACGCCGACGGAGTTGCCGGCCTTGTCCCTGTAGGCGGCGTCCTTGTAGTAGTCCCAGTCGAAGACGTGGCTGTGCAGGTCGGTGGTGCCCAGGATGGAGAACGACCAGGTGCGGGGCGTGTGTTCGGGCTTGCGGTCGGCCGCCTGCGCCGTACCGGTGCCGACGGCACCCGCCGCGGCCACGGCCGCACCGGTGACGGCCGACTTCTGCATGAACTCGCGGCGGTTCATGGGGGTCACGGGCATTCGGGGCTCCTGGAACTCGACGGCGATCAGGGACGGCACTACCCGCGTAGATAGTTCCGGCCCCTCCTTCCGGGCGGAACCAGGAGCAGCCCATGGGCCGGTCAAGGATGTCCATGACCGGCCCAACCGGACGGCATCAAAAGGGACTTACAGGAACGAGTTGATCTCGATCGTCTCGTCGCGGCCCGGGCCGACGCCGATGGCCGAGATCGGGGCGCCCGACATCTCCTCCAGGGCCTTGACGTAACCCTGGGCGTTCTTGGGGAGGTCGGCGAAGGTCTTGGCCTTCGTGATGTCCTCCTGCCAGCCCGGGAGGTACTCGTAGACCGGCTTGGCGTGGTGGAAGTCCGTCTGGGAGTAGGGGAGTTCCTCCACGCGCTCGCCGTCGATCTCGTACGCGACGCACACCGGGATCCGCTCCCAGCCGGTCAGCACGTCGAGCTTGGTGAGGAAGAAGTCCGTCAGACCGTTGACCCGGGTCGCGTAGCGGGCGATCACCGCGTCGAACCAGCCGCAGCGGCGGTCACGGCCGGTGGTGACACCGCGCTCGCCGCCGATGCGGCGCAGCGCCTCGCCGTCCTCGTCGAACAGCTCGGTCGGGAAGGGGCCGGAGCCGACGCGGGTCGTGTAGGCCTTCAGGATGCCGATGACGCGGCCGATCTTGGTCGGGCCGACGCCGGCGCCCGTGCAGGCGCCGCCCGCGGTCGGGTTCGACGAGGTCACGAAGGGATACGTGCCGTGGTCGATGTCCAGCAGGGTGCCCTGGCCGCCCTCGAACAGGACCACCTTGTCGTCGTCGAGCGCCTGGTTGAGGATCAGGACCGTGTCGGCGACATACGGCTTGATCTTGTCGGCGTAGCCCAGCAGCTCCTCGACCACCTGGTCCACGGCGATCGCGCGCCGGTTATACAGCTTGGTGAGGATCTGGTTCTTGACGTCGAGGGCCGCCTCGACCTTCTGGGTGAGGATCGACTGGTCGTACAGGTCCTGGACACGGATGCCGACGCGGTTGATCTTGTCGGCGTAGGTCGGGCCGATGCCCCGGCCGGTCGTGCCGATCTTGCGCTTGCCGAGGAAGCGCTCCGTCACCTTGTCCACGGTGACGTTGTACGGCGTGATGATGTGCGCGTTACCGCTGAGCAGGAGCTTGGACGTGTCGACGCCACGCTCGTTCAGACCGCTCAGCTCGGAGAGCAGGACCGACGGGTCGACGACGACGCCGTTGCCGATGACGGGCGTACATCCGGGCGACAGAATGCCGGAAGGGAGAAGGTGCAGCGCGTACTTCTGGTCGCCTACGACCACCGTGTGGCCGGCGTTGTTGCCGCCCTGGTAGCGCACTACATAATCCACCGAGCCACCGAGCAGGTCGGTGGCCTTTCCCTTGCCTTCGTCACCCCACTGAGCACCGAGCAGCACAAGTGCGGGCACGCGCGTACACCCCTTCCGGGCGGGGCATGTCCAAGGTCAGGGGCGTACGCGTAGGGTTCACCGCCGCGTGCACCGCGACCGCCATTGGCCGCAACCGTCGGACCGGATGCCCCGGAATAGACGAAGCCCCTGGCGCAATAGCGCAAGGGGCTCTTGCACAAAGATGCTACCCGAGGAAGCGAGGCAGGACCGAGGTGGCGACTTCCGACCAGCTCCTCGTGGTCATCGACCCGGTCGCCCGTCACAGCGACGGTGAGTCGGTACGGATCGCGAAAGACGTGCTCAGCGCGGGTGCGGCGACCAAGGTGTGCCTCCCGGACGGCCCGGAGGAATTCGCCCGGGCACTGGTCCGCCGAGGGTCTCGGCGGCCGGTGGTCGTGGGCGACGACCGGGCGCTGCTGCGCGCGGTGACCCTGCTGCACCGGCGGCGGGAACTGAGCGCCACGGCACTGTCCCTGGTGCCGGTCGGGGCCGTGCAGTCGCTGGCGCGGACGCTGGGGGTGCCGACGGGGGCGGTGGCGGCGGCCCGGGCCGTCCTGGACGGGGTGGAGCGGCGGCTGGACCTGCTGGTGGACGACAGCGACGGGGTGGTGCTCGGGGATCTGCGGATACCGTCCGTGCCGTCCGTTCCGTCCCAGCGCGACGGGGCGCCCGTCGGCGAGGAGGTCCCCTCCGCGCGACCGTGGCTGCGCATGCGCCAGTCGCTGGTACGGACGCTGGCGGCACGCCCGCCCCGGCTCGCCTCCCTGCCCGTACCCGGGCCCTCCCGGCTGCGGGTGGAGGTCGACGGGGTGACGCTGGTGGATCTGGACCGGCCGGTGGAGGGCGTGTCGGTGACGCCGGACTCCTCCGGGGCGGCGGTCGTGGAGGTGCGGCCCATGTCGGTGGGCGCGGAGGCTGCGCCCCTCGGGGCGCGGGGGCGGACGGTGACGGTGTCCGGCGCGGACTTCCGCTACCGGGCGGACGCGGTGGTGGCGGGGCCGGTGCGGAGTCGGACGTGGACGGTCCGGGAGGGGGCCTGGGGGCTCACGGTGCCGGCTTCGCCGTAGCTCGGCTCTCGGGGGCATGAAAGCCGGCCGGGTCGAGGATGCACCCGAACGGAGCCGGGATGGTGGGCTTCTCTTCGAACGGCTTCGTGCAGTGCGATTCGTAGCCCTTGGCCGAGGGCGTCCAGAAGACGGTCGCCTGTTCCTCCTGCATGTCGAGGAGCAGGTAAACGGGGATACCGGCCCTCCCGTAGACCACGACCTTGTCCGTCAGGTCGTCATCCCGGGTGGAAGAGGATGTCAGTTCGGCGGCCAGGGAGAGCGCGGTGGCGACGGCCATGGGGTGCCTGGGGCCGCGTCCGCCGCTGCCAAAGGTATCGTTGACAAACATTTAACGCCCCGACACCCTGGACCGACTCATTCGGGCAACAGAGTTCCACGCCGGCAGCAGTGCGCGACGCGCTCACGGCACCAGGGAAGGGGCCACCCGATGGCAGTACAAGAGGGCACCGCCCCGGACGCGAGGACAGACGGCGACGGACCGTTTCACCGGCTGAAACCCAACGCCGTGGGGCTGCTCGGCGTGGTCTTCATGGCCGTCGCCACGGCCGCGCCGATCACCGCCATGACGGGCAACGTGCCCTTCATGGTCTCGTCGGGCAACGGCATCGGCGCTCCCGCGAGCTATCTCGTGGCAATGGTCGTCCTGGCAATCTTTTCCGTGGGCTTCACCTCGATGGCGAAGCACATCACCTCGACCGGCGCCTTCTACGGCTTCATCTCCTACGGCCTCGGCCGCACCGTCGGCCTCGCGGCGGGACTGCTCGCGACCTTCGCGTACATCGTGTTCGAACCTGCCCTGATCGGCATCTTCTCCACCTTCGCCACCACGACGCTCAAGGACCAGACGGGAGTTGACGTTCCGTGGTGGGCCTTCGCGGTGCTGATGCTCGCGATCAACGCCACGGGCACGTGGTTCGGCGTCGACGTCGCCGAGAAGCTGCTCGTCGCCCTGCTGGCCACCGAGGTCACCGTGCTCGCGGCGATGGCGGTGTCGGTCGCCCTGCACGGCGGGGGCCCGCACGGCTTCAGCCTCGACCCGGTCAACCCCGTCAACGCCTTCAAGGGCACCAGCGCGGGACTCGGCCTCTTCTTCGCCTTCTGGTCCTGGGTCGGCTTCGAGTCGACGGCCATGTACGGCGAGGAGTCCCGCGACCCGAAGAGAATCATCCCCAAGGCGACCCTGATATCGGTCCTCGGCGTCGGCGTCTTCTACGTCCTCGTCTCCTGGATGGCGATCACGGGCAACGGCGAGGCGGAGGCCGTGAAAGCGGCCTCGTCGGCGAACCCGCTCGCCCTCTTCTTCGACCCCACCGAGCACTACGTCGGCCACTGGGCGGTCGTCGTCATGCAGTGGCTGATGATCACGGGTTCCCTGGCGTGCGGAATGGCCTTCCACAACTGCGCCGCGCGCTATATGTACGCACTGGGGCGTGAGGGCGTGCTGCCGTCGCTGCGGCGGACCGTCGGACGCACGCACCCCGAGCACGGCTCGCCGCACATCGCGGGACTGGCGCAGACGGTGGTCAGCGCGGTGCTGCTCGGGGCGTTCTGGCTCGCGGGCAAGGACCCGTACACCGGCACCTACGTCCTGCTCGCCATCCTCGGCACGATGGCGATCCTCGTCGTGCAGGCCGTGTGCTCCTTCGCGGTGCTCGTCTACTTCCGCTCCCACCACCCCGAGACCCGGCACTGGTTCAGGACCTTCGCCGCGCCGCTCATCGGCGGCGTCGCGATGCTCGCGGTGGTGGTGCTGCTGGTGTCCAACATGGGGGTCGCGGCCGGTCCCGAGTCCGGCTCCCTCGTCCTGAAGGCGACCCCGTGGCTGGTGGCGCTGATCGCCGCGGCGGGCGTCGGGTTCGCGCGGTACCTGAAGCGGGTCTCGCCCGAGCGGTACGCGCTGCTGGGCCGGACGGTCCTGGAGGAGACCAGGGAGCGCTGAACGACAGGCGGCCGAGGAGCCGTACGGTGACAGGCGGTTGCGGTGCCGTCGGCGAGGTGCCGTTCGTCAGCCCCGGCCGAACGTCCTGTCCCGGTGCACGCGCCAGCGCTCCATCATCGCCTCCATCTCCCCCTCGACGAACTCGAAGAAGGCGAGGGTCTCCGCGAGCCGCATGCCCGCCGGGGTGTCGGCGCCCAGGCTCGTGACGCCCTCCCGCAGGGCCTCCTCCCAGCGCTTGACGATCGCCTCGCGGTTGGTGAGCGCCTCGTACCACTGGTTGCTGTGCACCCGGTACCGCTCCCGGCGCGAGCCCGGCTCCCGCTCCCGCGACACCAGGTGCACCTGCGCCAGGTAGCGCCCCGCCCCGGACACCGCGGCGGGGCTGATCCGCAGCTGTTCACCCAGTTCTGCCGAGGTGAGGGTGCCGGTGTCGGAGGCGAGCAGCGCACCGAAGACCCGGGTCGGCATACGCGGCACACCCGCCTCGACGAGCTGGGCCGCGAAGTGCTCCACGAACCGGGAGACCGCCTCGGGATCCCGTTCGACCGGCTTGTTCGTCCTCACGGGCGATGAATTCGGCGATGCGCTCGAACAAGTCCACCGGCATCTGAGACGACGCGTGCTCTGCCACAACCGTCATGGTGCCTCCCTTCGCAGGCAGGCACCAGCTCGTCGCGCCGCCGGTGGCCATCGACCCCGATTCCCGCGCGATCAGCCGAACGGATGATCAGCCGATCTCCACGCTCAGCCCCTCCAGGCCGCGGATCACGAAGTTCGGCTTGCGCCGCGGCTCCGCGGCGAGCCGCAGCGTGGGCGCCTTCTGCAGCAGGGCCGTCATGGACGCCGCCAGCTCGAGACGGGCGAGGGGCGCGCCGATGCAGTAGTGGATGCCGGCGCTGAAGGAGATGTGCGGGTTCTCCCGGCGGGTCAGATCGAGCTTCTCGGGAGCGGCGAAGACCACAGGGTCGTGGTTGGCCGAACCGAACAGCATCGCGATCTCCGCGCCCCGCGGGACGGTCGTGCCGTCGATCTCGATATCGTCCAGCACCCAGCGCTCGAAGAGCTGGAGCGGGGTGTCGTAGCGCATCAGCTCCTCGACCGCCGACGGGACGAGGGAGTGGTCGGCGCGCAGGGCCGCCAGCTGGTCCGGGTGGCGGAACAGCGCCCACCAGCCGTTCACCGTCGCGTTCACCGTCGCCTCGTGCCCCGCGTTCAGCAGCAGCACACAGGTCGAGATCATCTCCTGTTCGGTGAGCCGGTCCCCCTCGTCGTGCGCCGCGATCAGACCCGAGATCAGGTCCTCCCCCGGCTCCTTGCGGCGCCGCGCGATCAGCTCACGCAGATACGCGGAGAACTCGACCGACGCCCGCACCGCCTTGCGCGCCGTCTCCGGCGACGGGTTCAGCTCGTACATTCCGCAGATGTCCGCCGACCAGGGCCGCAGCTGCGCGCGGTCCCCCTCCGGGATGCCCAGCATCTCGGCGATCACCGCGACCGGCAGCGGCTCGGCGACATCCCTCAGCAGGTCGCCGCCGCCCGCCTCCACCAGCCGGGACACCAGCTCACCGGCCAGCTCGCGCACATACGGCACCAGCTGCTCCACCGTCCGCGGGGTGAACGCCTTCGACACCAGCCGCCGGATGCGGGTGTGGTCCGGCGGCTCCAGGTCGAGCATGCCGTGGTCGTTGAGCGTGTGGAACGGCTCGTGCTCGGGCGGCGGCGCCGTCCGGCCGAAGTCCTCATGGGTGAACCTGTGCTGGTACGTCCGGCCCAGGCGCCGATCGCGCAGCAGCGCCGACACGTCCGCGTGGTGCGGCACCAGCCATTGGTCGGTGGGCTCGTAGTGGAGCACACGGCCGAGCGCGCGCAGCTCGGCGTAGGCGGGATACGGGTCGGCGACGAACGCCGGGTCCCACGGGTCGAACGCGAGGTCGGATGGAGCGGCCATGCCCGGACGCTAGCCCGGTCCGCCCCCGCCTGACCAGAGGTGTCCCACCGCCGCGGCCCCCGGCGGGGTCACCCCGGGGTCACCAGTCTCGCCTCGTAGGCGAACACCGCCGCCTGGGTGCGGTCCCGCAGGCCCAGCTTCACGAGGATGCGGCTCACATGGGTCTTGACCGTCGACTCCGCGACCACCAGGCGCTCGGCGATCTCCGCGTTCGACAGGCCCTGCGCGATCAGCACCAGCACCTCCGTCTCCCGGTCGGTCAGGTCCCCGTACGCCGCCTGCGCGGTGGGGGCCAGGCGCGGTTTCTCGGACAGCTTCGAGAACTCCGCGATCAGCCGCTTGGTCACCGAGGGCGCCAGCAGAGCCTCACCGGAGGCCACCACCCGCACACCGTCGGCGAGTTGGCGCGCCGAGGCGTCCTTCAGCAGAAAGCCGGAGGCTCCCGCCCGCAGTGCCTGGTACACGTACTCGTCCAGGTCGAACGTCGTCAGCACCAGCACCTTCGCCGAGCCGTCCGCGGCGACGATCTGCCGGGTCGCCTCGATGCCGTTCAGCTCCGGCATGCGGATGTCCATCAGCACGACGTCCGGGGACAGTTCACGGACCCGCTCGACCGCCTCCCGGCCGTTGACCGCCTCCCCGACGACCTCGATGTCCGGCATCGCCCCGAGCAATACCGAGAAACCCTCCCGGACCATCATCTGGTCGTCGGCGATCAGTACGCGGATGGTGCCTCCGCTCACGCGGCGCCCTCCGCCGTGGTCACCGGCAGGAACACCGTCACCTCATACCCTCCCTCGGCCGTCTCCCCCGCCGTCATCTCGCCGTTCAGCATCGTGACCCGCTCGCGCATGCCCGTGATGCCGTGCCCGGCGCCGTGCGCCGACTTCTTCGGCGGGAAGTGCGCCGCCGGGCCGTTCACCACGCGCAGGCCCAGCCCGCCGAGCACATAGCCGAGCTCCACGCGGGCCGCGGCGCCGGGCGCGTGCCGCAGGGAGTTGCTGAGGGCCTCCTGGACGATGCGGTACGCCGACAGCTCGACGCCCTGCGGGAGCTCCCGCACCGCGCCCGTGATCACCTTCTCCACGGTCAGGCCGGCCTCCCGCACGTTCGCCAGCAGGGCGTCCAGATCGGCCAGGGTGGGTTGCGGGGCGTCCGGGGCCTCGTAGTCCTCCGCCCGTACGACGCCCAGCACACGGCGCAGCTCGGTGAGGGCCGCCACCGCGTTCTCCCGGATGGTGGCGAAGGCCTTCTCCAGCTCCGGCGGCGGGTTCTCGACCCGGTAGGGCGCGGCCTCCGCCTGGATGGCGACCACCGACATATGGTGGGCGACCACGTCGTGCAGCTCGCGGGCGATCGTCGTGCGCTCCTCCAGCAGGGTGCGGCGGGAGCGCTCGTGCGCGGTCTCGGTCTGCTGTGCGGTCACCTCCTGCGCGGCGTCCCTGCGGATGTGCCAGACGGTGACGGCCAGCAGGGCGAAGGCGGAGACGACCAGCATGGCCGGGGTGTCGCCGCCGTAGTCGTTCCAGCCGAACGCGCTCTGGGCGACGAAGGCGTAGGCCGCGGTGAGCAGCCACATCCATGCCGCCGTGCGCGGCCGGGTGCGTATCGCCACCACCGTCAGCACGGTCAGATGGGAGACGAAGCTGCCGGGCGCCCAGGGCCAGGCGCTCCAGTAGGAGCCCACGACGGCCGAGGCGGTGGTCGCCGCCAGGGACACCCAGAACGCCCCGACCGGGCGGACCAGCGTCAGCAGCACGGGGACCAGGGCGAGCAGACCGCACAGCGGCCCGGTCACGCCCCCTTCGCCGCCTGCCAGGGCAGCCAGCATCGCCACCGCTCCGGCACCCGCCACCACGGTGTGCCGGCTCCAGGCCGCGTATCCCCGCATACGGCCGGACAGCCGCCCGCGCAGCGGCCCGTCGACCCTCTTCGGGGGCAGCGGGCGGTAGGCGAACGCGTCGTGGAACAGGTCCTGGCGCAGCCCGCGCAGGGCCTCCACGGCCGCCCGGTACTCGGGGCTGCGCGGCGTGTAGGGGCGGAACGCGTCGTCCGGCGTCGTCTGCGTCTGGGTCGTCTCGGTCACGTGAAGAAGGTAGGCCCGGAAGCGGGGCGCGGTCGTCACCAGTGAGAGGGGTCATCGGGGATCCGTCTCAAGTACTACGGGCCCGATCCGCGGATCGGGCCCCGCTCCCGTCCGAGCGGCCGCATCAGTAGCCCGACGGCCGGACCAGCCCCGACTCGTAGGCGAACACCGCCGCCTGGGTCCGGTCCCGCAGCCCCAGCTTCACCAGGATGCGGCCCACATGGGTCTTCACGGTCTGCCCCGCCACGACGAGGCGTTCGGCGATCTCCGCGTTCGACAGGCCCTGGGCGATGAGGGCGAGGACCTCCGTCTCCCGCTCGGTGAGATCGCCGACCCGGTCCTTCAGCGGCGCCCGGGGCGCGCCGTCGAGGCGGGAGAACTCCGCGATCAGACGCCGGGTGATCCCCGGCGCGAGCAGCGCGTCGCCTGCGGCCACCACGCGTACCGCCTCGGCGAGTTGGTCGGCGGAGGCGTCCTTCAGCAGGAAGCCGGAGGCCCCCGCCCGCAGTGCGTCGTACACATACTCGTCGAGGTCGAAGGTGGTGAGCACCAGCACCTTGGGATGAGGGGTGTCCCCGGTGATGCTGCGGGTCGCCTCGATGCCGCCCAGCTCCGGCATGCGGATGTCCATCAGGACGACGTCCGGGTCGAGTTCGGCGGCCTTCACGATGGCGTCCCTGCCGTGGACGGCCTGCCCGACGACCTCGATGTCGGGCTGAGCGTTGAGCAGCACGGTGAAGCCCTGCCGCACCACCGTCTGGTCGTCGGCGATCAGTACGCGGATGGCGCTGCTCGTCATCGGTCCTCTTCTCCTGTCGGGCCGGGGGATTCGCCGTCCGGCCGGGGATCCTTGGGGCTGGGCAGAAAGCACGCCACGGCGAACCCGCCGCTCGAGGTCTCCGACGTGACGAGGGTGCCGCCGAGCATCACGGCTCGTTCCCGCATGCCGAGCAGTCCGTGGCCCGCCCCGGGAGACGGCGGGGCCGGCCGGGTGGGCCGGGAGTTGATGACGCGGACCTGCAGGCCCTGCGGGAAGTAGGCCAGTTCGACGCGGACGGTGGCGCCGGGGGCGTGCCGCAGGGCGTTGCTGAGGGCCTCCTGGACGATCCGGTACGCGGACAGCTCCACGCCGGGCGGCAGCGGACGCACGTCCCCGGTGATCTCCGTCAGCACGTCGAGTCCCGCGGCCCGGGTGTTCTCCACCAGGGAGGCGAGCCGGTCGAGGGTGGGTTGCGGGGAGTCGGGGGCCGTGCCGGTGCCGCTGCCTATGCCGTACGGGTCGGCGGGGTTCTCCGAACGCAGGACGCCGAGGACGCGGCGCAGCTCGGTCAGGGCCTCCAGGGCGTTCTCGCGGATGCCGTCCAGGTTTTCCTTCAGCTCGTCGGAGGGGTCCGCGACGAGATGCGGGGCGACCTGGGCCTGGATGGAGATGACCGACATGTGGTGGGCGACCACGTCGTGCAGTTCGCGGGCGATGCGGCTGCGCTCCTCCAGCAGGGTGCGGCGGGCCCGCTCCTCCGCGGTGAGCGTCGTCTGCTGCGCCAGCTCCGCGCGGGCCTCACGGCGGCCGCGCAGGGCGGTGCCCAGCACCACCACGACGGTGGAAAGGACCATCGTGACCACGCCGGTGGACTGGTAGTTCGCCGCGCCCCACAGGCCCTGCAGGACGTAGGTGACCAGCAGGGTCAGCACCAGCGCCTCCGCGGTGACGCGGGTGCGGACCCTCAGCGCGAGCAGCAGCAGTACGAACAGATGGGCGACGATCCCGGCCGAGGTCCACGGCCAGGTGAAGTCGTCCGCCTGTCCCGCGACCAACGGGCCGTGCAGCGCGACCGCCCCGAGCACGGTCGCCGCCGTCGACAGCCACCACGCCGGGATCGGCCGCCACAGGGCCAGCACCACCGCTCCGCTCTGGCCGAGCCCGAAGAGGAAGGCGTATCCGAAGGCCAGATGGCCGTTGTCCTGGAGCTGGGGCACAGCACCGACCAGGACGCCGAACGCGGCCAGCCACACGATTCCGTGCGGCAGCCAGCGCAGCCAGACGGATGGGGGCAGCGGATCCGCCCGCGCGGTCCACAGGTCGTCACGCAGCACCCGCAGCCCCCGCTGGACGCGGTTCCCCCTTCGCATCACGCGTCCACCCTAGGACCCGGGGTACGAGCCGCCTCGGGGCGGTGGGAGCGGACCAGCCGGGGAGGGCGCCGGTCGCGGCCCTGCTCGAGGACGCGGAAGGCCGCCGCGCAGACGGTCAGGGCGAGAGCGAAGACCGGGAGCCAGGCCAGGCGGGCGGCCGCCCAGCCCAGGTCGTCGGGGAGGGTGTGCAGCCCCGGCAGCCGGCCCGCGAAGAGGCCCGTCGCGGTGGTCGCCATCAGGGCCGTCTGGTGCCACAGGAAGATCGTCAGCGCGGCGAGGTTCACGAGGGCGACCGCCGCCCAGACCGACGGGCGGCGCAGCGCGCGGCGCAGCGGTGCCCGCAGCAGCAGCGCCAGTCCGCACTGGGCCAGGCCGAAGGTGACCGCGGCCAGGGTCGGCGGGTCGAGGTTGGAGACCGGGGCGCCCGGGACGCCGACCATCGACGCCGGGTATCCCGCCCACGCCACCAGACCCGCCGTCGCGGCGGCACCGCCCGCCAGCAGCACCCGGCCCGCGCGGCGGCCGTCCAGCTCACCCCGCGTCCAGGCCGCGCCCAGCGTGTACGGCACGAGCCAGCCCGCCGGCAGGTTCAGCCAGCCGAGCCAGGCGGGGCCGCCGAGTCCGAAGCGTATGAGGTCCACATGGAGGACGACGGCCAGCGGCCACAGCGGGTTGAGGCGGCTCAGCAACGGGGTCGCCGCGGTCAGGGCCGCGAAGACCAGCAGAAACCACAGCGGTGACAGCGCCAGCTTCACCAGGGTGTGGACGGTGCCGGTGTCGGCGCCGGCCGCGAGCAGGGAGCAGGCCGCGACCGTCCACAGCGTCACCAGGGCCGCGACGGGCCTGAACAGCCGGTCCAGCCGGGCGCGCAGCCACTGCCCGTACGGGGCGCCCCGCGCGCGTGCCGACGCCAGGCCCTTCGTCGCCACATGACCGCCCACCAGGAAGAACACCGCGAGCGTCTGGAAGACCCAGGAGACCGGGGCGAGCCAGGGCATGAAGCGCAGCGGGCTCGCGGTGCGCAGGGCACCGCCGTCAGCGACCAGGGCCGTCACGAGCCAGTGGCCCAGGACGACACCGAGGATCGCGAAGGCCCGCAGCGCGTCGACCGCACGGTCCCGCTCCGCCTGCGTGGCGGCGGCGACCCGGTGTGCGGCGGTGCGCAGACGGCTCGGGGTCGGCGCCTTCCACGCCGTCCGGTCACGCATGGGTCACCTCCGGCATCCGGCCGAGCACGATCCGGGCCAGGTTGGCCAGGGAGACCGAGCCCGGCGCGAAGTAGCCGCTGTGGCCGCCGCCGCCCGCGGCGAAGACACGTGCGCCGTAGGCCGGGGAGACCGGGTCGGTACCGAAGCCGACGTCCGTGCCGAACACGTCCACGCGCACATGGGGAACGTCCGCGATCCAGTCGTCACCGCCCCGGGCCGCCCAGACGCGGGCACGGGTGTGCAGGTCGGCGGCGCAGTCCACGCCCGTGCCGGGACTGCCGACGAGGGCGATGTCCTGGACGTCCGCGGCGGCGGCCGCCCGGGCGCAGACCACGGTGCCGTAGGAGTGGCAGAGGAGGGAGACGCCCGGCAACGGGCCCACCGCCGCCCGGAGTTCGGCCACGAACCGCTCCAGCCCGCGCGCGCCCTGCTCGGCACGGCTCGCGGTGAGCGCGGCCGTGCCGAGCATCCGCGGCGTGTCGTAGCCGAGCCAGGCGACGACCGCGGCGCGCGGACCCGTGCGGCGGTGCAGGGCGAGCGCGCCCGCGCGGAAGCGGGCGTAGGTGTCCAGTGTCGTGTCGGAACCGGGGACCAGGACCGCGATGTGCCGCGCCGTGGCCAGGTCGCCGAAGACCTCGGTCACGCGGCCCGGACCCCGGCCGTCGAAGGCCAGCAGGTGATGGGACGGGGAGGCCAGGGCGCGGTCCGCCGTGGCGCGTCCGCGGTCGCCGTGCGCCGCGGCCATGCGGAAGGCCTCGGCGGCGTCGGCGCGGTTCGCCTCGTACGTCCCGGCGAGCGTGACCGCCGACAGCGGGGGGAGCTTCGCCGGCGGCGGGGCCGGGATCCGGGGGCGCGCGGCGGCCGACAGGGGCACCACAAGGGCCCCCGTGATCAGCACGGCGAACACGGCGCGCCGGAGACGACCCCCGTACCGGCTCCTGCCACTGCCCCGGACACCCATGACGTCCCTCCCCTTCCGCCGGCCCGCTCATCAGGCCGTCACGCAAGGGAAGTTACGGAGCGTGACACGTCGTCGGCGTCACGCCGGAGAGCCCATCCCGGAACTGGCTCCCAGGTATGACGGGTATGACGGGACGGAGCCCGGCGGCTACCACGCCAGCTGTGCGATCTCCTCCGCCACCACCGCGCACGCGTCCGCCGCGGGGTCGATCAGCGGGAAGTGGCCGACGTCCTCGAGCAGCGTGAGGCCCACGACCTCGCCCGCCCTCGCCGCCGCCTCCGCGTACGACTCGGCGACCGCCTGCGGGACCACGTCGTCCCTGCGGCCCTGGACGAGGGTCGTGGCGATGCCGGTGGGCAGCAGGAGAGCGGGGTCCGCGTACGGCCGGCGCTCGGCGAACGAGCCGGTCCCGCCGAGGAGTTGGGCCGCGGCTCCGCCGCACACCCCAAGCTTCTCGGCGATGTGGAAGTCCGCGATCGGGGCGAGTGCGACGACGCCGCGCAGCGGAGCCGGGCGGTCCGTGCGCCAGGGGGCGTCCCGCGGCAGCACATGGCGGGCCGCCGCCCACAGCGCGAGGTGGCCGCCCGCGGAGTGCCCGGTGATCACGGTGCGGCGCTGGTCGGCCTGCGGCAGCGCCTCGCGTACGAGCGCCGGAAGCGCGTCGAGCGCGGCCGCGACGTCGTCGAAGGTGTCCGGCCAGCGGCCCGCCACCGGCTCCGTACCGCCACCCCGGCCCTCGGTGCCGCTGGCCTGGGACGGGATGAGCGCGCCCCTGCGGTACTCCACGTTGGCCACGGCGAAGCCACGGCGGGCCAGGAAATCCGCGAACGGGGTGATGTGCCGGCGGTCGTACGGCGCCCGCCATGCGCCACCGTGCAGGACGACGACCAGGGGGGCGGCGCCCCCGGCGCCCGCCGCCTGGCCGGCCGGATCCGCCTGCCGGGGAGCATAGAAGTCGATCACCTGGTCGGGATGGTCGCCGTAGGCGGCTGTCCCGTCGGGCTCCACCGGCGGGTGCGAGAAGGCGGACGCCTCCTCCGCGGCGGACGCGTCGTCCGGCTCTGCGGGATCGCGGGGGGCGTCGTCCGGCATGCTCGAACCTCTCAGCGGCGAAACGGGATGCGTGCGCGGTGACCGGAAGATGATCGGCCGTTGGCGGGGACGGTATCAGGCGGGTGACATGCGTCGGCACCGGGTGGTGACGCTCGGTGAGGACGGGGGGATCGCCGTCCGGGGCCGCCGGATGGCCCCGGACGTGCCGCCGTGGTCACCCGGGGCTCAGGACACCACCTCCGCCAGCACCCGAGCCGCCCGCTCCGCGTCCGCGAAGCCCACATACAGCGGGGTGAACCCGAAGCGCAGGACGTCCGGCGGACGGAAGTCGCCGACCACACCGCTCTCGATCAGCCGCTTCATGACGTCGCCGGCCCCCTCGCATCGCAGTGCGACCTGGCTGCCACGCTCCGCGTGGGCCGCCGGAGTCAGCGACTCCACCCGGCCCTCGGGGACATACGCCGCCACACACTCCAGGAAGAAGTCCGTGAGCGCGAGGGACTTGGCGCGCACCGCGTCGATCGACACGCCGTCCCACACCTCCAGCGCCGCCTCCAGGGCCAGCATGGACAGGATGTCCGGGGTGCCGACGCGGCCGCGCGGCGCACCCTGTGCCGGTTCGTACTCGCTTCGCATGCCGAACGGCTCCGCATGCGAGTTCCAGCCCGGCAGCGGGGAGTCGAAGCGGTCCTGCACCTCCCGCCGCACATACAGGTACGCGGGTGCGCCCGGGCCGCCGTTCAGGTACTTGTAGGTGCAGCCGACCGCCAGGTCGACGCCGTGCGCGTCCAGGCCGACGGGCAGCGCGCCCGCGCTGTGGCACAGGTCCCACACCGCCACCGCGCCCACCGCGTGCACCGCCGCCGTCAGGCCGGGCAGGTCGTGCAGCCGTCCCGTGCGGTAGTCGACGTGGTTCAGCAGCACCGCCGCCGTACGGCCGGACAGGGCGCCCGGTACCTCGGCCGGGGCCACCGGGCGCAGGGTGCACCCGGTCATCCGCGCGGCCGATGCGGCGATATAGCCGTCCGTCGGGAACGTCGTCGCGTCGACCAGGATCTCGTCCCGGCCGTCCCCGTCCCGGGCGGCCATGCGCACGGCCGCCACCAGCGCCTTGAAGACGTTGACGCTGGTGGAGTCGCCCACCACGATCTGCCCGGGCGCCGCTCCGACCAGCGGGGCGATCCGGTCGCCGATCCGTTCCGGTGCGCTCCACCAGCCGCTCTCGTCCCAGGAGCGGATCCGCAGCGCCCCCCACTGTCTGCGGACCACGTCCTCCATCCGGCCCGGCACGGCCGCCGGCAGCGCGCCCAGCGAGTTCCCGTCCAGGTACACGGCCTCGTCGAGGACGAACCTCGTCCGCAGCGCGGCCAGGTCGTCGGCCGCGTCCAGCTCCCTCGCCTTCTCGGTCAGGTCAGACATGGGACCGCGCCGTCCACAGCTCGGGGAACACGCTCTTCTGCGCGCGCTTCTCCAGCCAGGCCACCCCGGCGGAGCCGCCCGTGCCGGGCTTGGCGCCCATCGCGCGCCGGGTGGCGACCAGATGGTCGTTGCGCCAGCGCCACACGAGCTCGGCCACATCGGTCAGCACCTCGCCCAGCCGGGCGAGTTCGTCCGCCGGGTCGCCGGAGTACAGGGCGGCCCATACCGCCTCCACCTCGTCCGAGGGCTCGTAGCGCAGGGAGACGTCACGGCGCAGCACCGCGTCCGGGACCGCATGCCCGCGCCGCGCGAGGAGCCGCAGCACCTCGTCGTACAGGCTCGGCTCGTGCAGCGCCTTCTCCAGTTCGGCGTGCGCGCGCGGCGCTCCCCGGTGCGGGACCAGCATGGACGCGGACTTCTCGCCGAGCAGGAACTCCAAGCGGCGGTACATCGCCGACTGGAAGCCGGAGCCCTCCCCGAGGGCCGAGCGGTAGGAGTTGAACTGCGCGGGCGTCAGGTGCGCGAGGGGCCGCCAGGACTCGTTCAGCGCGTGCAGCTCGCGAACGGACCTCTTCAGTGCGTCGATCGCCACCGGCACCCGGTCGCCGCGCAGGGCGCGCGCCGCGGTCTCCCACTCGTGGACGATCACCGTGAACCACAGTTCCATCACCTGGGTGGTGACCAGGAAGACCATCTCTCCGGGGTCGTCGGAGAGGGTGTGCTGGAGGTGGGTGAGCACGTCCGCCTTGACGTAGTCCTCGTACGGCGTCGTGCCTTGGAAGTCGAGATGCGGGGTCTCGGGCTCCTGAGTCTGGTGGGACTGATGAGCCTGGTGGGACATCGCTGTCTCCTGTGATGTGCTCTGGGTAGCGGTCCGCCCCTGCCGATGCCGGCACGGGGGCCCCGGTCCCCACCCCGCATCCTGCGCGAGCCACCCGGGCCTCGCAAGGGCCGCCTGGTCACAGGCGGGCCTCGACCACTCGTTCGCCACCGGACCGTGCCGCCGAACGACGGGACCCAGGGGTTTCGTCTGGATCGGTCCGGATCAGGCCGCGGCGTCCGGCGCGGTGCGTCGCAAGGCGGAGGGCGGCCCGTGTACCGGATGTACTCGGGTGGTCCGACAAGGCGGCGAGGTGCCGTGCCGGGCGTCGCGGACCCGGGCCGATCCAGACCGAACCCCTAGCCCAGGGTCTGGGCCGCGGTCGGCGAGGAGTCCTTCAGAAACTGCGTGCAGCGCTCGTATTCCTCCTGCTCGCCGATGGCGTGCGCGGCGCGGGCGAGGGCGTGCAGGGCGCGCAGGAAGCCGCGGTTCGGCTCGTGCTCCCAGGGGACGGGCCCGTGGCCCTTCCAGCCGTTGCGGCGCAGGGCGTCCAGGCCACGGTGGTAGCCCGTACGGGCGTAGGCGTACGACTCGACGACCGAGTCCCGCTCGAAGGCGTCGTCGGCCAGCTGGGCCCAGGCCAGCGAGGAGACCGGATGCCGGGCCGCGACCTCCGCGGGCGCCACGCCGTTCGCGAGGAGTTCGCGCGGCTCCGGGTCGTCGGGCAGATGGGTCGGGGGCGGGCCCCCGAGGAGGTTCTCGTGAAGGGTCATGGGTCCCAGTGTGAGGCATCGCCCCTGATCGACAACGGCCGTGCCCGGCACACCGTCACGGCGTCCGATCGGGGCCGGCAGTCCCGGTTCCGGTTTCGCGCCGCGGTTCCAGGGGCGGGGCCGTCAGGCTGCCGTGTGTGCGGCATTCGGGGTGCGGGCAGCCCGCCCTCGGCCGGCGCACGGTCGCGAAGGCGAGCACCGCCCCGGCCACCAGGACGCCCGCGCACAGCGGCATCGCACGGCGGAAGGCGGCGTCGAACGCGTCCGCCGAGCGGTACGCCTCCGGGCCCATCCCGGTCAGCAGCGGCAGCGCGGCCACGGCGACCAGTCCGGCCGCGCGGGCCGCCGCGTTGTTGATACCGCTGGCCAGGCCCGCCCGGGCGGTGTCCACCGAGGCGAGCACGGTCGCGGTCAGCGGGGCGACCAGGGCGACTATCCCCGCTCCCATCACCAGCACGGCGGGCAGGACGTCGGCCACGTACGAGGCGTTCTTGCCCACCCGCAGCATCAGCAGCATGCCCGCCGCACACAGCAACGGGCCGACGGTGAGCGGGATGCGCGGCCCGATGCGCTCGGCCAGGGCCCCGGACCGGGCCGACAACAGGAGCATGAGGACGGTGGTGGGCAGCAGCGCCGTGCCGGCCCGGAGCGGCGAGTAGCCCGCCACCACCTGGAGCTGGAGGGCGGTGAGGAAGAAGAAGCCGCCGAAGGCCGCGTACACGCAGAGGGTGACCAGGTTGACCGCCGTGAACTGGCGGGAGGCGAAGATGTCGAGCGGCATCATCGGGTCGGGGCGGTGCTTTTCGACGTAGACGAAGGCGATCCCCGCGCCCACGCCCGCGACCGCCGTGACGGGTACGGCCGGGGAGCCGGAGGTGGCCTCGATGAGGGCGTATGTCACCAGGGCGAGGGCCAGGGCCCCGAGCACGGCACCGAGGACGTCGAAGCGGCGGTGCCCCCCTCCGCCGGCGGACTCGGGGACGTGCCGCAGGGCGATGGGCGCGCAGAGCAGCGCCAGCGGGACGTTGAGGAGGAAGACCCAGCGCCAGCCCGGACCGTCCACCAGCCAGCCGCCGAGGAACGGGCCGACGGCGGCGCCGATGCCGCCGAAGCCGGACCACAGGCCGACCGCCCGGGCCCGGTCGTCCGGGTGGAACGACGCCTGGATGAGCGCGAGGGAGCCGGGGGTCAGCAGGGCGCCGCCGATGCCCTGCAGGGCGCGGGCGGCGATGAGGACGCCCGGGCTGGGTGCGAGGCCGCACAGCAGGGAGGCGGCCGCGAACCACACCACTCCGATCACGAAGACCTTGCGGCGGCCGAGGTGGTCGCCGAGGGCGCCGCCGAGGAGGATCAGTCCGGCCAGCGTGACCAGGTACGCGTTGACGGTCCACTGGAGGGCGGACAGGCTCGCGTCGAGGTCGCGGCCGATGCGGGGAAGGGCGACATTGACGACGGTGGAGTCCAGCAGCGCCATGCTGGAGCCGAGCACGGTCGTCACAAGGAGCCACTTACCCTGCGGGGAACCCACCCGGACGGCGGGGGTCTGCCGCGCGGTGACAGCCATGCACGGATCATCCCGCGTCGGCAGTCCTGGGGCCAGAGGGGCGACGGGCCCGGCACCGCGCCGGTGCCGGGCCCTCGGAAAGCGGCGGAGCGCCGGTTACTTGATCCTGTTGCCGCCCGACCGGAGGTGGCCGCAGGCCTCGATGACGCGCTTGGCCATCGACGCCTCGGCCAGCTTGCCCCAGGTGCGCGGGTCGTAGGTCTTCTTGGAGCCGACCTCGCCGTCGACCTTCAGGACGCCGTCGTAGTTCTTGAACATGTGGTCGGCGACCGGACGCGTGAAGGCGTACTGCGTGTCGGTGTCGATGTTCATCTTGACCACGCCGTTCTCCAGCGCCGTCAGGATCTCCTGCTCGCTGGAGCCGGACCCGCCGTGGAAGACGAAGTCGAACGGCTTGCTGCCGGCGGGGCGGCCGTACTTGGCGGCGACGCCCTCGTTCAGGTCCTTCAGCAGCTCGGGGCGCAGGACGACGTTGCCCGGCTTGTACACGCCGTGCACATTGCCGAAGGACGCGGCCAGCAGGTAGCGGCCCTTCTCGCCGAGGCCGAGCGCCTCGGCCGTGCGGATCGCGTCGTCGACCGTCGTGTAGAGGGAGTCGTTGATCTCGTGGGAGACGCCGTCCTCCTCACCGCCGGTGGGGGTGATCTCCACCTCGAGGACGATCTTCGCGGCGCGGGCGCGCTCGAGCAGCTCCTGCGCGATCTTCAGGTTGTCGGCGAGGGTCTCCGCCGAACCGTCCCACATATGCGACTGGAACAGCGGGTTCCGGCCCGCCTTGACCCGCTCCTCGGAGAGCGCCAGCAGCGGGCGTACATACCCGTCGAGCTTGTCCTTGGGGCAGTGGTCGGTGTGCAGCGCGATGTTGACCGGGTACTTCTCGGCGACGATGTGAGCGAACTCGGCCAGGGCCACGGCGCCGGTGACCATGTCCTTCTGGTACTGACCGCCCAGGAACTCGGCGCCGCCCGTCGAGATCTGGACGATGCCGTCGCTCTCCGCCTCCGCGAAACCACGCAGGGCCGCGTGCAGGGTCTGGGAGGACGTCACGTTGATGGCCGGGTAGGCGAACTTGCCTTCCTTCGCCCGGTCGAGCATCTCGTTGTAGACCTCGGGGGTTGCGATGGGCATCTGTCCGCTCCTTGTATGTGCGGGTGCGTTCTACGTGCTTACGGCCCTGACCTAGGGAGTGACGTCATCGTCGGCCCCATCTTCCCAGACGGGACGGGATGCTTCGCTCACCCCGTCCAGCCTGTGGATAACCCCGTGTCTCAGTCCAGACCCAGGTCGTCCTTCGAGTACGCGAACAGGTAGGGCACGCCTGCCTTTTCGGCGATCGCCTCGGCGGCGCCGGTCGCCCGGTCCACGATCGTGGCGACCGCGACGACCTCGGCACCGGCCTCCCGCAGCGCCTCGACGGCGGTCAGCACCGAACCACCCGTGGTCGAGGTGTCCTCCACGGCCAGGACGCGGCGGCCCGCGACCTCGGCGCCCTCGATACGCCGCTGGAGGCCGTGGGCCTTGCCGGCCTTGCGGACGACGAACGCGTCGAGCGTCCGTCCGCGCGAGGCGGAGGCGTGCAGCATGGCGGTGGCCACCGGGTCGGCGCCCAGGGTCAGGCCGCCGACCGCCTCGTAGTCCAGGTCGGCGGTCAGATCGAGCATGACCTGACCCACCAGCGGGGCGGCGACGCCGTCGAGGGTGATGCGGCGGAGGTCGATGTAGTAGTCGGCCTCCTTGCCCGACGACAGGGTCACCTTGCCGTGCACCACGGCCTTGTCCTTGATCTGCTGCAGCAGCTCACCGCGAACGTCACTCATGCCAGCCAGCTTAAGGGCGGCGCCAGGCCCAGGTCGTCGTGGCCTCCAGCGGGTCGATGGGCGTGACCAGGCGCGGAAGGGTGTTCAGGCCGTTCGGCGGGCCGGTCTGCGGCTCCACGCACACCGCCTCCGGCTGCTCGTCGTACACCACGGCCCACTCCTCGCGGCTGGTGACCCGCAGTTCCAGCTGCCCCGGCCAGATGAGGGTGACGTCGACGCCGCCGGGCATGCCGAAGCAGTCGTCCCAGGGGCCGGGCTTGGGGTCGATGCGGTGGCCGGTGGGCAGGTGGTCCTCGCCGCGCTCCTCCTGCCAGGCGGGGGTGAAGTCGAGGCGTGCGTCCTCGCCGCCGATGTTGCGGTTGAACCACGGGTGCCAGCCGACCTGGGCCGGGAACGAGGAGTCGTACGTCTCCACCGACATGGTGAGCGTGAGGGAGTCGGCGGTGAGCGAGGCGATCTGGGTGACCCGGCCGGCGTAGGGCCAGGGAGCGGCCAGGTCGTAGGTGAGGACGGCCTCGGCCGGCTCGGCGCGGGCCACCCGCCAGACGCCGTCCCGCGCGGTGCCGTGGATGGCGTGCGGCGGGGCGTTCAGGGGCATCCGGTGGACCGTGCCGCCGTCGCGGAACATGCCGTCCCGGATGCGTCCGCACCAGGGGACCATCGGGAAACACCCGTACCGCTCGCCCTGCCGCAGCAGCTCCGCACCGCCGACGCGCAGGCTCCGCACCCGCCCGCCGTTCGCCGGCGCCAGCACGACCTCCGCGTCTCCCGCGGCCAACGTGATCTCGTCGTTACTCACGAGGCCGACCCTACTTCCCCGATCAAGAGGGCGTTGCCCACGGACGCCGCCGGGCCGTGGTCAGCGGCGGCGGCGCAGAAGGCGGCCCGCCACGATGGCCGAGGCCACGAGCAGGGCTGCCGCCGGGGCGGCCCAGCGGAGGGTGGCGGTGGTCGTCACGGTCTCCGGGGCCGGAACGGGCGCATAGCGGCCGCGCGGGGGCGCGTGGTCGACTTCCTCGGCGCTGCGGCCGATCATCGTGCGCCGCGCGTGTGCCGCCTCGGCCGGAGGCTCGTCGTCGCCCGCGAAGCCCTCCTCGTCGTCCTCGAAAGGGTCGAGGGACGACGGGGGGATCTCGGCGTCGAAAAGCGAGGGAACCGTGGGCTCCGCCACCGCTTCTGGGGTGGGCCCGTCGGCCGTCTCCTCGGCCGTCTCCTCGAACACCTCGGTGCCGGGCCCCGCGGAGGCCGCCTCGGCCAGGGTCTCCGCGGCACTCTCCGCCCCGGCGCCGCCGGTCGGCTCGGCCGCCCCCAGGTTCTCCGCACACCTGCCGAGCAGCCGCGCCCCCGCCGACGCCACCGCGTCCGAGGGGAGTTCGGTGATCCGCCCGTCCCCCGTGGCCGTTCCCGTGAACGCGACCGTGGTGCCGCCCTCGGCCGGGCGCAGGCGCACGGACAGGGACAGCTTCACCGCGCCGGTGCCGCGGGCCTCCGCGGCCTCGCCCTCCACCAGATACGAGCCGTCGTCCCGCCCGGCGATCCGCAGGGTGCCGCGGTAGGTGATCGTGTGGCCGCCGATCCGCACCTTCAGACGGCCGGCGACGGGCTCTGTACCGGCGTCCTGCTGCAGGCCGGGGATCGCACGGGCCACCCGTGCGGGGTCGGCCAGCGCCCGGCCGAGCCGATCGGCGGGAACCGGAACGAACACCTCATGCTCCATGTCTGCCGAGCCTACCCAGCATGGCCCGAACCGCACCCGTACCTCCCGGGATTCACACGGCCGGGCAGAGGGGCGACTCAGCGCGTGTACCTCGGGTGCACAAGCGTCGACGGCGGCAGACCGGGCATCCGGGTGCGCGCCGCCGCGCGCGCGTCCGCCCGCAGGGACGCCCGGGTCATTGCCGGCAGGTACGGCACGCCCGGGTCCAGGGTCAGGGCCGGGCGGGTACGACCGGCGAGCACGAAACCCCAGTCGCGCGGGCCCAGGGACAGGCCCGCGGGGCGAGGGGACGGGCCGCCCACGGTGTCCGCGGAGCCGGCGGTGACCCGGTACGGGACGGTGCGCAGGCCGGCGGCCCGGATCGTCGCCTCGACCGTCCAGAAGACACGCGGACGGGAGGTCACCGGGCCCCCGTGCACCACCAGGCGGCCGGCCGGCGCCAGAACGCGGCGGGCCAGGCCGTAGAACTCCTGTGAGTACAGCTTCGTGCTCGCCGTGATGCCCGGGTCCGGGAGGTCCGAGATCAGCACGTCGTAGGTCCCCCGGAGGTGCCTGAGCCGGCAGAGCACGTCCCCCGTCCACACCCGGACGCGCGGGTCCGCGAAGGCGTGGCCGTTCAGCGCGGACAGGGCGCGGTCGCGGCGGGCCAGCAGGACCAACGCCGGGTCCGGTTCGACCACGTCGACCCGGCGCACCCCCGGCCGGCGCAGCACCTCGCGCGCCGCGAGTCCGTCCCCGCCGCCGAGGACGAGCACGCGCCCGTGCGGTCCGTCGCTCATCGCGGGGTGCACGAGCGCCTCGTGGAAGAGGCGCTCGTCGCTGCCGCCGACCCGCAGCCGGCCGTCGACGAAGAGATCCAGGGGGTGGCCGCGGGTGCCGCCGGTGAGCACCTCCTCCTGGACGCCGCTGCGCAGTGCGATCCGGACATGGTCCCCGTAGACCGCCTGGCGTGCGGCCCGCTCGAAGTCGTCCACCAGGGCGGCCGCCGTGCCGAGCAGCACCAGCACGACCAGGTTGGCGGCCAGCAGCAGCCGGCGGCCGCGGCGGCTCAGGTCCCGCCGGAACAGGCCGAGGACCAGGGCGCCGCCCGCGACCGCGTTGACCGCGCCGGTGAGCAGGGCGCCCGTGACCTGGCCGAGCTGCGGCAGCAGGAGGAAGGGGAAGGCGAGGCCGCCGACCAGAGCGCCCACGTAGTCGGCGGCGAAGAGGTCCGCGACCGCGCCGCCCGCGTCCTGGCGTCGGATGCGCTGGATCAGCTCCATCAGCAGGGGCACCTCGGCGCCGATGAGCAGGCCGATCGCGAGCGAGAAGCCGACCAGCAGACAGCGCGGGCCGCCGGACCAGAGGCCGCCCCAGTCACCGGTCCAGGCGAAGACCGCGTACAGGGCCATGGCGCTCGAGCCGCCGACCAGCGCGAGCGCCGCCTCCACCGCGCCGAAACCGGCGGCGGCTCGGCAGCGGAGACGTTTGGCGGCGAGCGAGCCGACGCCCATGGCGAAGACCATCACCGCGAGCACGACGGAGGTCTGGGTGACCGAGTCGCCGATCAAATAGGAGGCCAGGGCGACGAGTTCGAGCTCGTACACGAGTCCGCAGGCCGCGCAGACGAACACCCCGACGAGGACGAGGAACCGTCCGGTGCCGGGGCGTACGGGCAGCCGCGCGTGGCTCTGGCCGCCCTCACGCCAGGGGTGCGGCGCGCCGGGTGGTGCGGGCGCGTGCGGTTCGATCACGGTGGGAACGCTACGTCAGGCGCGCGGCGGGCTTTGTCACCCACACGTGTGGAACTGCCATGCCCCCACCCGCCGGTGGCGCTGAGCCGGGACCGGTCGCCGTCGGACCTCGCCGCCGGCGTCTTCACCCCGACCCGGGTCCGGGTCGCCACCAACTGGCCGTCCTGCGGGTAGGCGTGCCAGGTACGCCAGTGGATCTGGCCCTCGTGGCGCCGGGCCAGCATCGCCGTGAACGCGTGCGGGCTGCCGGGGAAGACGCCGGCCAGGCCGTGGGGATGGTCGGAGACCAGGGCCAGCAACTCCTGGGCGCGGCCCGCGAAGGAGCCGGGGGACAGGACCTCGACCCGGGCCGCGAACTCGTACTCCCAGTCGCCCATCCGTTTGGCGACGGCCAGCGGCAGCGGGGTGCTGGAGCCCGCGATGCACGCCACCGTCTCCGAGCAGACGCCCCGCTCCTCCTCGAGAAGCACCTGGTGAGACGCGCCCAGGAGTCTCAACTGCAGTGCAGTGCCGGACAGTTCGAGGTCGAGGGTGGCAAGTGCGGGCAGCGGCTCACGGCCCAGGGTCCAGGCGAGGTCGGCCGCACGCGTGTCGGTGTAGGAGGTGTTCAGGGTCGTGAGCATGGATCGGCTCCGCAAGCACGCAAAGTGAGGTGGGGACCGGCGCACCCCGGTCGTGGCGCCGACGGACGAGGCCGGCCTGGCCAGTCGGGTGGTACGTCCGGTTGGCCCGGTGGGGAAGGACGCCTGCAGGACAGGTGTCCGAAGGGCGTCCGCGGGCTGCTTCGATGGCTGAAAGGGAATCATGAACTGTGGCGTCGCCACAGCGTTTTTACCCAAGACCACCCGGTTTCCATCCCCCCGAGGGCTCCACAGCGCAACTGTTCAACTACGGCGTGCGCCAGGGGCATTGGCACGGCCGCGATATGCGCCTCTGCGGCTCTCGGCCGGGCGCGCGGCCGCACACGGCATCGACGGCACACATCCGGGCGCTCCCCCGATCGGGTGAGCCTCCCGACTCACATCGTCACGGCCACTGCGCGCGTGCCCGCCGGGAGAAGATCCCGGCGGGCACGCGCCCCGGATGTGTGGCCCCCCGGTGGAGCCCGGCCACCCTCGGTCGGCCGCCCCCTGGCAGCCGCCCCCCCGTCAGCCGTCCTCCCCGGCCACTCGCCCCCGTCAGCCGCCCTTCCCGGCCACTGGCCCCCACCGCCGGCCGTCCCCCCGTCACTCGCCCCTCAGCCGCCCCCTTGTCAGCTGCCCCCGCCGCAACCGCCCCCGCCGCACGACGACCCGCAGGACGAGTGGCCGCCGCAGGAGTGGCCCCCGCCGCAGGAGTGGTGTCCCCCGGAGTGGTGGCCGCCGGACGAGGAGTCGCCCGCGGACCCCCCGGCCCACCAGCTCGCGCCGCTGTCGCTGCTGCCGCTCCGGGAAAGCCCCCGCGTCCGCGCTCCTCGGGCCGCCGGCCGGGGCGCCGCCTTACGGCCGCGCCTGCGGGCGGACACCACCAGGCACACCGCGAGACCGATGCAGATGATCGCCAGACCGATACCGAGGATCATGGCCTCGTCCCCCTTTCGAAATCCCCCGGGCGGCCCCCGTGGGCCCCTCCGTGTTCCCGGGTGCACGGGGGATGCCCTCGCGCTGCGCCGGCCAAAGCAGAGTTGAGGAACTCCAGAGCTTCGGCGCAGGATGGCGGCCATGACCTCCAGCGCGCGCCCCTTCCTCAACCGTCGGCTCGCCGAGTTCGGGACGACGATCTTCGCCGAGATGTCCGCCCTCGCCCTGAGCACCGGATCCATCAACCTCGGCCAGGGCTTCCCCGACACCGACGGGCCGGAACAGGTCCGCGAGGCCGCCGTGCGGGCGCTGCGCGACGGACGCGGCAATCAGTACCCGCCGGGTCCCGGCGTCCCCGAGCTGCGCACCGCCATCGCCGAGCACCAGCGGCGACGGTACGGCCTCGGATGCAACCCCGACACCGAGGTGCTGGTCACCGCGGGCGCGACCGAGGCGATCGCCGCGGCCCTGCTGGCGCTGCTGGAGCCCGGCGACGAGGTGATCGCGCTCGAGCCGTACTACGACTCGTACGCCGCCTGTATCGCCATGGCGGGCGGCGTGCGCGTGCCGGTCACGCTGCGGCCGCACCACGACGGGGGTGCGAGCTTCCGCCTCGACCTGGACGAGCTGCGCGACGCGGTCACCGAGCGCACCCGGCTGCTGCTGATCAACACCCCCCACAACCCGACCGGCACCGTGCTCACCCGTGAGGAGCTGGCCGCGATCGCCGAGCTGGCCGTAGAGCGGGATCTGCTCGTCGTCACGGACGAGGTGTACGAGCACCTGGTGTTCGACGACGCCGAGCACGTGCCGCTCGCGACCTTCCCGGGCATGCGCGAGCGGACCGTCACCATCTCGTCGGCGGGGAAGACGTTCTCCTTCACGGGGTGGAAGGTCGGCTGGGTGACGGCGGCACCCGGACTCGTCACGGCGGTGCGCTCGGCCAAGCAGTTCCTGACGTATGTGTCGTCCGGGCCGTTCCAGTACGCCGTCGCCGAGGCGCTCGCGCTTCCGGACACGTACTTCGAGGCGCTGCGCGCGGAACTGCGCGCCAAGCGCGACCTGCTGGCGACCGGGCTCGCGGAGGCGGGGTTCGCGGTGTTCCGGCCCGCGGGCACGTACTTCGTCACCACCGACATCCGTCCCCTCGGCGAGAGCGACGGCCTGGCCTTCTGCCGGGCCCTGCCCGAACGCGCGGGAGTCGTCGCCATCCCGAACACGGTCTTCTACGACCACCGCGAGTCCGGCGCCCCCTTCGTACGCTTCGCCTTCTGCAAACGCACCGAGGTCCTGGAGGAGGCCGTCCGGCGGCTGAAGTCCCTGGCAGGCTGACCGGGCTCGCACCGGACGGGCCTCACCCGGGCCCCTGCGCGGGCGGGCGTCCCGCGACCGGCGTCCGGGGCGCCGTACGCGGGAATTTTCGTGCCCGCATTGCCGCGCAAGGTTCGCAAATCGGGCGTGATCGACGCATGGTTCCGGTGTGACCGACGCCAGGACCATCCCGGCCGCCACCACTCGAGGCCCGCGGAACAGCGACCGTGCCCGTCCGGCCGGGGCCGGGTGGCGGCTGCCGGCGACGGCCACGACGGCCCTCGGGCTGTTCTTCACCGCCCGGCTGTGCGGCGGCCTCGTGCTCGCCCTCGTCGCCCGATCCGCGGGCAAGCAACCGCTGCTCCTGCTGGGCCGCTCCTGGGACTCCGTCTGGTACTTGGGGATCGCGGCGCACGGCTACGGACTCACCCAGCGCAACCGCACCGGCATCCACAGCGACCTGGCGTTCTTCCCCCTCTACCCGGGGCTGGTCCGCACGGTCACCACCCTCACCCCGCTCGACGGCGTCAGGGCGGGCCTTCTGGTGTCGTGGACGGCCGCCGTGGCCGCCGCCTACGGGATCTATCTGCTCGGCGTGTGGCTGCACGGCCCCGCCGTGGCCACCGTCCTGGTCGTGCTGTGGGGCCTGCTGCCGCACTCCGTCGTGCTGTCGATGGCCTACACCGAGCCGGTGCTGACGGCGTGCGCCGCCTGGTCGCTGTACGCGGTCCTGAGCGGGCGCTGGGTGTGGGCGGGGGTGCTGGCGGCGCTCGCGGGCCTGTCCCGTCCCAACGGTGTCGCGGTCGCGGCGGCGGTGCTCTCGGCGGCGGCGCAGGAGGTGTGGCGGGCGCGCGGGCGCGGGGTTTCCCCCAGGCTGTGGACGGGCGCGGTGCTCGCGCCCCTCGGGTGGAGCGGCTATGTGCTGTGGGTCGGCAGCTGCAGGGGCGATCCGCTCGGCGGCTACTTCACCGTGCAGCGGCTGTGGGGCTCACGCTTCGACTTCGGGCGCGGGTCGGTGCGCTTCACGGAGCACATGCTGCTGCACGGCACCCGGCTGCTGTTCCCGATGGCCCTGGTGATCGTCATGGTGAGCGGTGTGCTCTTCGCGCTGCTGATCGCGGACCGCGCCCCGCTCCCGCTCGTCGTCTACAGCGGCGTACTGCTGGTGATCGCCCTCGGCGGCTCCGGCTTCTTCGAGTCCAAGCCGCGCTTTCTGCTGCCGGCGTTCCCGCTGCTGATCGTGGTGGCACGGGCGCTGGTACGGACGGCGCGAGCCCGGCCGTGGCACGCCGCCGTCGTGGCGAGCGCCCTGGCCGGGCTCTCGTTCGTCTATGGGGCGTATGTGGTGGTGCTGGCCCGGTCGCCCCTCTAGCCGGGTCTACTCTTCGTCGTCCTCGGGCTTCTCCGCGTCGTCGACTTCCTCCGTGAGACCGAGCTGCTCGACGAGCCACCGGTCGAACTCGATGGCGGCCCGCACCCAGCTGACGGTCGACGAGACGAAGTGCTCCAGGCTCACACCGGTGCCGATCAGCATCTGCGCCTCACCGATGAGGCGGACGGTGCCGTCGTCGTGCGTGTGCGTGTAGACCTTGGGCCACAGGGTGCGCCGGTTCCAGTCGTCGATGGACTCCAGCAGCTGCGGCTTCTCGCCGATCTGGTGGGGACGGTCGTAGAACGTCCGCACGGAGAAGACCGCCTGGTCGGCCTCGCCGCGGAACATGAAGTACGTACGGAACTGCTCCCACGGCGCGACGAGGTCTCCCTCTTCGTCGACGAGGTGCTTGAGCTCCATCTGGTCCAGGAGCTGCTTCACGAGGTCCTGATCCGGAACCACGGGGCCGGCCGGCGGCTGCGGCTCGGGCTGGCCCCCGAAGTTCGGAATCGAGGACGGGTCGATGCTCACCGTGTTCTTCCCTTCGTACGGATTCCGCCATCCTCCCTCATCCGGGGAGGGGGGTGGCAACCCCCGGCGGATCGTGTCAGCCGTCGGCTGACACGATCCGGTCACCCGGGTGGACGGCGCGTCCGCACCCGGGCGGGGCACACCCTCGAGTACCCGCGCGACGACGCCTGGAGCACCGGGGAGCGGTCCGGACGAGCGGGCCCCCTCTCCCGGTCACCCGGAGGGAGGGGGCCGACGGACGGGTGCCGCGTGCGCGGCGCCCTCTACAGCGTCTTGCCGGTCGCCGGACCGACCAGCAGGCCCTCGCCGAAGCGGTCCACGCGGACCGTGTCGCCGTCCTTGACCTCGCCGGCCAGGATCTCCCGGGCGAGGCGGTCGCCGATGGCGGTCTGGACGAGACGGCGCAGCGGGCGCGCGCCGTAGGCCGGGTCCATGCCCTCGTCGGCGAGCCACTCCAGGGCCTCGGGGGTCACCTCCAGGGTGAGCCGGCGCTCCGCCAGGCGCCGCGACAGCCGGTCGATCTGGAGCCGGGCGATCCGGCTCAGCTCGTCCTTCGTCAGCGACGAGAAGACCACCAGGTCGTCGAGCCGGTTCAGGAACTCCGGCTTGAAGGAGGCCCGGACCACCTCCAGGACCTGCTCCCTCTTCTCCTCCTCGCTGGTGGTCGGGTCGACCAGGAACTGGCTGCCCAGGTTCGAGGTCATCACGAGGATCACGTTGCGGAAGTCGACGGTGCGCCCCTGACCGTCCGTCAGGCGGCCGTCGTCCAGCACCTGCAGGAGGATGTCGAAGACCTCCGGGTGGGCCTTCTCCACCTCGTCGAGCAGGATGACGCTGTACGGGCGACGGCGCACCGCCTCCGTGAGCTGGCCGCCCTCCTCGTAACCGACGTAGCCGGGCGGGGCGCCGACCAGCCGGGCGACGCTGTGCTTCTCGCCGTACTCCGACATGTCGATGCGGACCATCGCCCGCTCGTCGTCGAAGAGGAAGTCGGCGAGCGCCTTGGCCAGTTCGGTCTTGCCGACGCCCGTCGGGCCGAGGAAGAGGAACGAGCCGGTCGGGCGGTCGGGGTCGGCGATGCCGGCCCGGCTGCGGCGTACGGCGTCGGAGACGGCCCGTACGGCCTCGGTCTGGCCGATGAGCCGCCGGCCCAGCTCCTCCTCCATGCGCAGCAGCTTCTGCGTCTCGCCCTCCAGGAGGCGTCCGGCGGGGATGCCGGTCCAGGAGGCGACGACGTCCGCGATGTCGTCGGGACCGACCTCCTCCTTGACCATGGTGTCCCTGGCGGCCTCCTCCTCGGCCTGCGAGGCGGCCTCCAGTTCCTTCTCCAGGCCCGGGATCTCGCCGTACAGCAGCTTGGAGGCGGTGTCGAAGTCGCCGTCGCGCTGAGCCCGTTCGGCCTGGCCGCGCAGGTCGTCGAGCTTCTCCTTCAGCTCGCCGACGCGGTTGAGGGACTGCTTCTCCTTCTCCCAGCGGGCGGTCAGGCCGCGCAGCTCCTCCTCCTTGTCGGCGAGGTCGCGGCGCAGCTTCTCCAGCCGCTCCTTGGACGCCTGGTCGGTCTCCTTGCCGATCGCCAGCTCCTCCATGCGCAGCCGGTCCACGGCACGCTGGAGCTCGTCGATCTCGACGGGGGACGAGTCGATCTCCATGCGCAGCCGGGAGGCGGACTCGTCGACCAGGTCGATGGCCTTGTCGGGCAGGAAGCGGGAGGTGATGTACCGGTCGGAGAGGGTGGCCGCGGCCACCAGCGCGCTGTCCGCGATCTGCACCTTGTGGTGGGCCTCGTAGCGGCCCTTGAGGCCGCGCAGGATGGCGATGGTGTCCTCGACGGTCGGCTCGGCCACCAGTACCTGCTGGAAGCGGCGCTCCAGGGCCGCATCCTTCTCGATCCGCTCCCGGTACTCGTCGAGGGTCGTCGCGCCGACCATGCGCAGCTCGCCGCGGGCCAGCATCGGCTTGAGCATGTTGCCCGCGTCCATGGCGGAGTCGCCTCCGGCGCCCGCGCCCACGACGGTGTGCAGCTCGTCGATGAACGTGATGATCTGGCCCTCGGAGTCCTTGATCTCGGCGAGGACGGTCTTCAGCCGCTCCTCGAACTCGCCGCGGTACTTGGCGCCCGCGACCATGGCGCCGAGGTCCAGCGCGACCAGCCGCTTGTCCTTGAGGGACTCGGGCACGTCGCCCTTCACGATCCGCTGGGCGAGCCCCTCGACGACGGCGGTCTTGCCGACGCCGGGCTCACCGATGAGCACCGGGTTGTTCTTCGTACGGCGGGAGAGCACCTGCACCACGCGGCGGATCTCCTGGTCCCGGCCGATGACCGGGTCGAGCTTGCCGTCGCGCGCGGCGGCGGTGAAGTCGGTGCCGAACTTCTCCAGGGCCTTGTACTGGCCCTCCGGGTCCGGGGTCGTCACCCGGCGTCCTCCCCTCGTCCTCTGGAACGCCTCCAGGAGCTTCTTGGCGTCCGCGCCCTCGCGGGACAGGACCTCTCCCGCGGCGCCGCCCTTGCCGGCGATGCCGATGAGCAGATGCTCGGTGGAGAGGTACTCGTCGCCGAGGTCCTTGGCGCGCTTGCCCGCGTCGGCGATCACGGCGAGCAACTCGCGGTTGGGCTGGGGCGGCGCGACGGTCGACCCGGTGACGCTGGGCAGACCGGCGAGCACGCGCTCGGCGCCGGACCGCACGGAGGCCTGGTCGGCGTCCACGGCGGCCAGCAGGTCGATGATGTTCTCGTTGTCCTGCCCCTCGAGCAGCGCGAGGAGCAGGTGGGCGGGGGTCAGGTCCGGGTGGCCCTCCGACACGGCCCGGCTGGTGGCCGCGTTGATCGCGTCCCGGCTCCTGTTGGTCAGCTCGGCGTCCACGTTCCCGATCTCCTCCTTGCGTCGGCCGCGCTCAGCTGTCGTCTTCCTTCACTCTGACGAGAGCAACGTACACAAAGTTGAGTCTATTCCACTCAAGGAGTGGAGCGGGAGAGGCAAGCGGCGTGTACCCGAGTGCCCGAAAGGCCGAGCGGACACACCGACGGCCCTGCCGCGGGCATCCGCGGCAGGGCCGTCACCGGCTGTGACCGTCGTGACTGCATGGGTCACGGGGAGATGGGAGGAAGGACTGCTTCAAGCCACCATACTCACGGGACGTACCCGGAGTTCCCGCACAAAACTGCAGCGGCGTCACCGTGTTCAGGTCACGGTGACGCCGCTGCGGGGGGAAGCACCTGAGCGATTTGTTACGACGGGGGAATCGCGTCAGGCACTGCGGGGGGTGGCTGAGATGGTCCTGATTTCCGGGGTGTCCGGTTCGACCAGGCGGTGGTCGCGCTGGTCGAGGTTCACAAAGATCATTCCGTACCTTATGGCGCACCGGACCGGCTGCGGCGCCCCCCGAGGCCGCCGCAGAAGCCGGTAGGCCCGCACGTCCTCGTCCTCGTCCCGGGTGACGACGACGGGCTCCCCGAACACGGTCACCATCAACGAGTCACCGCTGTGGGGGATGGCGGTGACCAAGTCGATGAAGTGCCAGCCGGAGCGGTAGGCCGTGGCCATCTCGCGACGGAAGGTGCGGTCGTCCGGAGGAGTGGTCACATCAGCTCCACACGCTGTCATCTGTGCCGACGGGTGTGTCACTGCCGGCCACGGAAGAAGCGGGCACCAACGACCAGACACTGTCCGCTCGCACGTCCTCCTTCGTGCCGGAGAGGCCACTCAGCGTTCCGAAGGCCACAACGGCGGAGAAGGTGGCGACAAGCACCGAGCGAAGCATTCTCTTACCCATAGTCGGCTTCGTCCTCACTTGAAGGTCCCCTCTTCCCCCGTCGACTAAGACGATGGCTCATTCGGGCACGTCATGGCCACACAATCGGTGCATCATGTTCCTGCATGTTCAGGACCCTGGGGGGTGGAGGTTTGACAACCAATCGGGCTAAAGCGACACATCCCCATGCCTTGACCGAACTGTGCGAGGAGGGTGGCCGCCTGTATGCGAACGCCCTGCGCACAGGGCGTATCGCCCGCGCCGACGCGGAAGAGGCTCCTTGTCTGATGGAGTTCGCCCTCCTCCATCCCGATCCGGACGACGCGAACTGGCTGCGTCCCGTGCCCCCTTCGGTCGCCCTGGCCCAGCGGCTCCACCCGCTCGAGCGGGAGATCTCCGAGCGCAGGCGGCTGTCGACCAGTCTGGCCGAAATCTTCGAGCCGTTCATGGCCCTCAGCGCCCAGGCGACCGCGCCCACGCACTCGATCACGGTGCTGGAGGGACTCGACCGAATCAACGCGGCACTCGACCTGGCCACGGCCCAGTGCCAGAACGAGATGCTCACGGTCCAGCCGAGCGGCCACCGCCCCGAGCGCCGGCTCATCGAGGGACTGGAGCGTGACAGGCCGCTGATCGAACGCGGGGTGCGCATCCGGACCCTGTACCAGCACACGGCCCGGTACAGCCCGGAACGGCTGGCCTACGTGGACCAGTTCGCCGACGGCAAGGCCGAGTACCGCACCATCGACGAGCTCGTCGAGCGGCTCATCATCTGCGACGAGGCCGTCGCGTTCATCCCCATCAGCGACGACCGCCAGGTCGCCCTGGAGCTGCGTCACCCGGGCCTGGTCCGCTACCTGGTCAAGGTCTTCGAGTTCATGTGGGGCCGGGCGGTGCCGCTGAGAGCGGGCACCCCCTACGAGACCGACCCGGACGGCATCACGGACATCCAGCACTCCATCGCCAAACTGCTCGTGGAGGGCCATGTCGACGAGGCCATCGCCCGCCGCCTCGGCATGAACGTGCGCACCTGCCGCGCCCACATAGCCAAGCTGGCCACGGCCCTCGGCAGCGGCAGCCGCGCCCAACTCGGCTACCTCATCGCCCAGTCGGGGATCCTGAGCCAGAACCAAGGCCTTCCGGGGGAGGGCCGGCCGCAGTGACGAAGGCGCCCGGGCGAGGGCGCGCTCGTCGCGCGGAGCGGAGCCGTGCCGCCCGGCACGGCGGCCGGCCCCCTCACAGACCGGCCGGGGGTTCCTGCGCACAGGGAGCGGTGGCGGGCAGCAGTTCGGGCGCGTGCGGGGGGCCGTCCAGGCCCGCCTGGGCGATGCGCACGCCCAGCTGTGTACGGCTCGCCGCGCCCAGGGTCTCGGAGAGCCGGGCGATGTGCGCCCGGCAGGTGCGCACGCTGATGCCGAGACGTTCGGCGACCACGGCGTCCTGGTGGCCCTCCGCCAGCAGCGCCGCGATCGAGCGTTCCCGGTGGGTGATGCCGTCGATACCGGTCTCCGGCAGCGGGGACGTCAGCGGGATCGCCAGGCGCCACAGGCGCTCGAAGACGGTCACCAGATAGTCGATCAGGGCCGGATGGCGCAGCTCCAGCGCGATGGTGCGGTCGGTGTTCGCCGGGATGAAGGCGACCGTGCGGTCGAAGAGGATCAGACGCTCGGGCACCTCGTCCAGGGTGCGTGCCTCGGCCGCCTCGCCCATCAGCTCCATGTAGGTGTGCAGCCCCTGGCCGTGCCGGGCGACATGCGTGTACAGATCGCGCATGCGAACGCCCCTGCGGCGCATCTCCATCGCCCGGTGCAGGCCCTCGGAGAGCTCGTCCTCACGGCGGATGCCACCCGGCTGCACCGTCAGCACCTCGCGCGTGCACTGTTCCGTCGCCTCGTCCATGGCGGCACGGATCCGCGGCAGCCCGTCCAGGACACGGATCGCCACGCCCTCCGCGGGGCCCTGCTCACGGCCGCCGAGCCCGGCGTACCACTCGACCGCGGCCACCGCCGCCCCCACCCGCGTCTGGCTCGTGCTGACCTCCTCGTGCACCCCGCGCAGCAACCGGGTCATGACCTCCTGCGGGGAGGTCGGCACCAGCCAGTCCATGTCGTCGGGGTCCGGGTGCAGCAGCGCGAGTTCCAGCAGACAGGGCACCGCCGCGGCGTCGGCTCGGGGCACCCGGCCCCGGCGCACGGCCCGGGAGTACACGCGGTTCCCTGCCTCGCAGAGCCGGTCAGCGCCGTGCGGATGCGCGTCCGTCCCGTGCCCGGCCATCTTCCACCCCTGGCTCCCACTCCCGGCTCCAGCGTCCTGCATCGCCTTCGCAGCGCAACTATGCGCGGACCCGCCCGCCTCCGCAACACGGCTCCGCCGCCCCAACGCCCGTACTTGCCCGGGAAGGTCCTGGATTCTCCCACCCTCCGGAAGTTCCGATTGCACCCAGGTGACGGGGGCGCGGGCCGCGTCGGACGGAGTGGCCGGGTCCATCGAAAACAGCCGTGGCGGGCGAGCATCGCTGCCCGCCCACCACGGCTGCTTCGGTCCGCTTGCGTCTGCTCGGGTCCGGCTGCCTCCGTCCTGCCGTCCCCGCCCGCTACTTCAGGCCGACCGCCGCACAGGCCGCCTTGTACCTGGGGGTGCAGATCTCCTCGACGGTGTAGATGCCGTCCTCGAGCACGGTGTCCTTGATGTTGTCCTTCTTGAGCGAGACCACCGGCACCAGCATCGACGGGATCTTCTTCTCCGTCGGGCTGTCGACCTTGTCGCGGGTCAGCGCGTCGAACTCGATCGAGCGGCCCTGGACCTTGGCCACCGCCATCTCGGCGGCGTTGTTGGCCTCCTGCGGGTACGACTTGTACACGCTCATGTACTGCTCACCCGCGATGACCCGCTGCACGGCGTCCAGCGACGCGTCCTGTCCGGTCACCGGCGGGACCTTGGTGACGCCCGCCGCCTTCAGCGCCTCGATGACGGCGCCTGCCATGCCGTCGTTGGCCGAGTAGACGCCCGCGATGTTGCCCAGACCGACGGACCGGATCGCCTCCGTCATGTTCGCCTTGGCGTTCTCCGGCTTCCAGTCCTTCGTGTCGTAGGACTTGACGATGTTGACCTTGCCCTGGAGCTCGCTGAGCGCGCCCTCCTTGAACTGCGCCGCGTTCGGGTCGGTGATCGAACCGTTCATCATGACGATCTTGCCGCCGTCAGCCCTGGTGCCGAGCGCCTCGATGAGCTCACGGCCCTGCACCTGGCCGACCAGCTCGTTGTCGAAGGAGATGTACGCGTCGATCGGGCCCTGGGCGAGCCGGTCGTAGGCGATGACCGGAATGCCCGCGTCCTTGGCCTTCTGCACGCCCGGCGCGATGGCCTTGGCGTCCACCGCGTCCACCAGCAGCACATCCACCTTGTCGGCGATCATCTGGTCGAGCTGCTCGTTCTGCTTGGCCGGCTGGGCGTCTGCGTTGGCGTAGACGACCTTGCCCTTGTTGTGGGTGAGGGAGGCCACCTGGTCCCGGATGATCGGGTAGTCGAACTTGTCGTACCGCGGATTCTCCTTCTCCGGCAGAAGGAGACCCACTGTGATGTCGTCGCCCTTCTTCGGAGTCGCGGAGCTGCTGCCCCCGCCGGCTCCGCCGATGACGCCGCACGCGGCAAGAGAGGCGGCCGCCGTGGAGACGGCCAGGGCCATGGCGGTTCGACGCACAGCAGTCCTACGGGTGGTACGAGCGTTCACATCAGATGCCTTCCGAGCACGGGAGCAGCATTGCTACCCAGGTGGCTGAAAGCCAACGCGGCGACGGTATGCAGCGTCAAGAAGTACGGGTTAACGAGATGGCAACAGGATCTCTGTGGAAGTCAAGTGAAAACAAAGAGGCCCTCCTGCGCCGACCGACTTCGAACCCCCGTCCGATGAAGCCTCCACCCACGACCTGCACAGGTTCTGCACCCGACGTCCCGTCAACTGCCCTGGTGAGGCGCCGCGTTCAGTTCCGGCAGGCAAACGTGATCTCCGTCACGTACGTTCGCGGCGAGGCATCCGCACGCCGTCAGGCACGCTCCCGCAAACGGCAGTTCTTCGTGAACTGCGCAATACCGGGCACAAGGCCCAACCCGCCGGTAGCGCGCTCCGCCGGCACCCGGAACCGGACCACGCGAAAGGGGCCCGGAGGCCACTTCCGGCCTCCGGACCCCTTCGTGTCCGCGTGCGCGCGTCAGTCCGCCTGCTGCTGTCGCTTCGGCCGCCACACCACCAGCGCGCTGGTCTGCTGCACCTCCTGGTACGGCACCAGGTCGCGGCGGTACGAGGCGTGCACCGCGGCCTCGCGCTGGCGCATGGTCGCCGCCGCGCCGTCCAGCGCGGCCTGGAGCTCCGCCACGCGGGACTGCAGCGCGGCCACCTGGTTCTCCAGTTCGATGATGCGCTTGATGCCGGCCAGATTGATGCCCTCGTCCTGCGACAGCTGCTGCACCTGGCGGAGCAGTTCGATGTCACGGGCCGAGTAACGCCGGCCCCGGCCCGCGGTGCGGTCCGGGGACACGAGTCCCAGGCGGTCGTACTGGCGCAATGTCTGCGGGTGCAGTCCGGAGAGCTGGGCCGCCACCGAGATGACGTAGACCGGGGTGTCCTCGGTCAGTTCGTACGGGTTCCGTCGACGGCCGTCCATCTCCTCATGCTCCCTTCGCGGCCTGGAACAGCTCCGCCCGCGGGTCCTCGCCCGCGGTCGCCTCGCGATACGCCTCCAGCGCGTCACGAGCCTTCCCCGAGACGTCCTTGGGGACACTCACCTCGACGGTGACCAGCAGGTCCCCACGGGTGCCGTCCTTGCGGACCGCGCCCTTGCCACGGGCACGCAAGGTGCGCCCGTTGGGCGTGCCCGGAGGCAGCTTCAGCGTCACCGGTGGTCCGCCGAGGGTGGGCACCCGGATGTCGGCGCCCAGCGCCGCCTCCGCGAACGTCACCGGCACGGTCACCGTCAGGTTGTCGTCCTTGCGGCCGAAGACCGCGTGCGCGTTCACGTGCACGACGACGTACAGGTCGCCGGCCGGACCGCCCCGCTCACCGGGCGCGCCCTTGCCGCGCAGCCGGATGCGCTGCCCGTCGAAGACGCCCGCGGGGATGCGGACCTGCATCGTCCGGGAGGACTTCGCCCGGCCGCTGCCGTGACAGACCTCGCAGGGGTTCTCCGCGATCAGACCGCGGCCCTTGCAGTCCGGGCAGGGGTCGGTCAGCGAGAAGCCGCCGCCCGAGCCGCGCGCGACCTGCCCGGTGCCGACGCAGGTCGGGCACACACGCGGCGTGCCGTTCTTGTCGCCGGTGCCCGAGCAGGCCTTGCAGGGCGCCTGGGAGGACATGCGCAGCGGTACGGTCGCGCCGTCCACCGCCTCCATGAAGCTCAGCGTGACCTCGGACTCGATGTCCTGGCCGCGCCTCGGCTGCGTACGCGTGCCCGCGCCGCCGCCACCACGGTTGAACAGGCCCCCGAAGACGTCACCGAGACCACCGCCGAAAGACCCTCCGGCGCCGCCCTGGCCGCCGAAGAGGTCGCCGAGGTCGAAGTTGAACGAGCCGCCCGCCCCGGGGCCGGGGCGGAAGCCGCCGTTGCCGAACAGGGCGCGGGCCTCGTCGTACTCCTTGCGCTTCTTGGGGTCGCCGAGGACGTCGTTCGCCTCGGAGATCTCCTTGAAACGTTCCTCCGCCTTGGCGTTGCCCTTGTTGGCGTCCGGATGGAACTCGCGGGCGAGCTTCCGGTACGCCTTCTTGATCTCGGCCTCGGTGGCGTCCTTGGGGACGCCGAGGACCTTGTAGTAGTCCTTCTCGATGAAGTCCTTGGTGCTCATCCCCGACGTCCCTCCTTCCCTACGCGTCGGTGGTGTACGTCAGCCCTCGTCCGGGCCACCGTTCTCCTTGTCGTCGCCCGCCTCGGTCGTCTCCTCGGCCTTGACCGTCTGCGCTCCCGGCTGCGGCTCGGCGACGGCCACCCGCGCGGGACGGATGGTGCGCTCGCCGAAGCGATACCCGGGCTGCAGAATCGCCACGCACGTCGTCTCGGTGACGTCCGGCGCGTAGCTGTGCATCAGGGCTTCGTGGATCGTCGGGTCGAAGGGCTCGCCCTCCTTGCCGAACTGCTGCAGACCCATCTTCGCCGCGACGGTCTCCAGCGACTCGGCGACGGACTTGAAGCCGCCGACCAGTTCGCCGTGTTCCCGCGCGCGGCCGATGTCGTCGAGCACGGGCAGGAGCTCGGTCAGGAGGTTCGCGATGGCGATCTCCTTGACCGCGATCCGGTCGCGCTCGACGCGGCGGCGGTAGTTCTGGAACTCGGCCTGGAGACGCTGGAGGTCCGCCGTACGCTCACCGAGCGCCGTGCGTACCTGGTCCAGCTGGGCCACCAGACCGGCGTTCTGTGCGCTTGCGTCCCCCGCCGGGGCCGCCGCCTCCTCCGAAGAGGGGGAGGCGGCCTGCGGCTCGGCGTCCTCAGGGGTGGCGCCGGAGGGGACGTCGGGCTTCTCCTCGAAGCCCGGGGTCTCCTCCGTCACGCGGCACCGTCCTTGCGCTCGTCGTCCACGATCTCGGCGTCGACCACGTCGTCGTCGGCCTTGGCCTCGGAGGCACCCGCACCGGCGGACGCCTGGGCGGCCTGGGCGTCGGCGTACATGGCCTGGCCGAGCTTCTGCGAGACCGCCGCGACCTTCTCCGTGGCGCTGCGGATCTCGGCGGTGTCCTCGCCCTTGAGCGTCTCCTTCAGCTCGGCGACGGCGGACTCGACCTCGGTCTTGATCTCGGCCGGGACCTTGTCCTCGTTGTCCTTGAGGAACTTCTCCGTCTGGTAGACGAGCTGCTCGCCCTGGTTGCGGGTCTCGGCGGCCTCGCGGCGGCGGTGGTCCTCCTCCGCGTACTGCTCGGCCTCCTGGCGCATCCGGTCGACCTCGTCCTTCGGCAGCGAGGAGCCGCCGGTGACGGTCATCTTCTGCTCCTTGCCGGTGCCGAGGTCCTTCGCCGTGACGTGCATGATGCCGTTGGCGTCGATGTCGAAGGACACCTCGATCTGCGGGACGCCGCGCGGCGCCGGCGGCAGACCGGTCAGCTCGAACATGCCGAGCTTCTTGTTGTACGCGGCGATCTCGCGCTCGCCCTGGTAGACCTGGATCTGCACCGACGGCTGGTTGTCCTCGGCCGTGGTGAAGATCTCCGAGCGCTTGGTCGGGATCGTGGTGTTGCGCTCGATCAGCTTGGTCATGATGCCGCCCTTGGTCTCGATACCGAGGGACAGCGGGGTCACGTCGAGGAGCAGGACGTCCTTGACCTCACCCTTGAGGACACCGGCCTGGAGCGAGGCGCCGATGGCGACGACCTCGTCCGGGTTCACGCCCTTGTTCGCCTCCTTGCCGCCGGTCAGCTCCTTGACGAGCTCGGCGACGGCGGGCATACGGGTCGAGCCACCCACGAGGACGACGTGGTCGATCTCGTTGATGGAGATGCCGGCGTCCTTGATGACGTTGTGGAAGGGCGTCTTGCAGCGCTCGAGCAGGTCGGCCGTCAGCTGCTGGAACTGAGCCCGGGTGAGCTTCTCGTCCAGGTGCAGCGGGCCCTCGGCGGACGCGGTGATGTACGGCAGGTTGATCGAGGTCTCGGTGGACGAGGACAGCTCGATCTTGGCCTTCTCCGCGGCCTCACGGAGGCGCTGGAGGGCCATCTTGTCCTTGCCGAGGTCCACACCGTGGCCGGCGGCGAACTGCTTGACCAGGTAGTCGACGACGCGCTGGTCCCAGTCGTCACCACCGAGGTGGTTGTCACCGTTGGTGGCCTTCACCTCGACGACACCGTCGCCGATCTCCAGCAGGGACACGTCGAAGGTGCCGCCGCCGAGGTCGAAGACGAGGATGGTCTGGTCGTCCTTGTCGAGGCCGTAGGCCAGCGCGGCCGCGGTCGGCTCGTTGACGATGCGCAGGACGTTCAGTCCGGCGATCTCGCCGGCCTCCTTGGTGGCCTGACGCTCGGAGTCGTTGAAGTACGCCGGGACGGTGATGACCGCGTCGGTCACCTTCTCGCCCAGGTACGCCTCGGCATCCCGCTTCAGCTTCTGCAGGATGAACGCGGAGATCTGCTGCGGGTTGAAGTCCTTCCCGTCGAGCGCGATCTTCCAGTCGGTGCCCATGTGGCGCTTCACGGACCGGATGGTCCGGTCGACGTTGGTGACCGCCTGACGCTTGGCCACCTCACCGACCAGCACCTCGCCGTTCTTGGCGAAGGCGACGACGGACGGCGTGGTCCTGGCACCCTCGGCGTTGGTGATGACGGTGGGCTCGCCGCCCTCCAGAACGCTGACGACGGAGTTAGTCGTGCCCAGGTCGATGCCGACCGCACGTGCCATTTCGATTCCTCCAGCTGACTTGAGTGGAACAGGCTCAAGGATGCATGAGGGATCGCAAGGCGTCAACAGACCTGAGTCGTGCTGACTCAAGTTTCATCTGGCGACATGCGGCAATCACAGAAAAGGCGCAGGTGAGAGCCTCGATGGCGGACGGAAAGGCACCGTGCTCAGGCGCCTGCACCCCCGCCCTCCAGCAGCCGGGCGAGTCTGCTCACCTGCCCGTCGATCTGCCGGGCACACCCGTACAGCTCATGGTGCGGCCTCCCCCAGGGATCCGCGATGTCGTCCTCGTCCGGGGCGACCGGGGCCACGCCGCCCCGCCGGGCGGCCACGGCCGCCACCACCTCGCCGACCCCGGAGGCGCCCGCCGGCACCGCCGCCCCGGCGGCCAGCCGTACGAACTCCTTCAGGGTGAAGCAGCGCCGCAGCGCCGCCGGGACGAGCCGCACGGCCGCCTCCCGGTGCTCGCGGGCCAGCCCGAGGACCAGTGCCGCGTCCGCCACCAGCCGCGTGGTGAGCGGCCGGGCCGCGAAGCCGGAGCCGTCACCGCCCAGCTCCTCCAGCACGGCGCGGGTGGAGCTCTCCATGCCGGGCCGGGGCCACGCCCCGGTGCCCGCGCTCCCCGGCCGTACGGCCGAGCCGGGCCCGAGCCGCGCGACCAGCAGCCGCTCGGCGAGCGCCGAGCGGTGCACATTGCCCGTGCAGACGAACAGGACCCGGGTCATACCGCGCCGCCCCGGGATCACTGTCCGCCCGCGCCCCGGGCCACCGGGGGCGCGCCGGCCCCGCCCCGGGAGGGCGACGTGCGGGGAGCGGGCAGCTCGCCGTACCGGCCGTAGGCGCCGTAGCGGTCGCCCTTCGGGGCCGGGGCCATGTTGAAGACGGTGCCGAGGACGCGGACTCCCACCCGCGCCAACGACTCGGTCGCGGTGCGCACCTGTTCCCGGCTGGTTTTCCCCGCGCGGACGACGAGCAGCGCACCCTGGGCGAGCGAGGCGAGTCCGACCGTGTCGGCGACCGGCAGCAGCGGGGCGGTGTCCACGATCACCACCTCGTAGAGGCCCGCCAGCTCGTGCAGCACCTCCTCCATGCGTGCCGAGGCGAGCAGTTCGGTGGGGTTCGGCGGTACGGCACCGCTGGCGAGCACCGAGAGCCGGCCGCCCGCCTGCTGCATCACGTCCTCGATCCGGGCCTGCCCGATGAGGACCGTGGTCAGACCGGCGTCCTGGACGAGGCCGAAGGCCGAGGCCACGCAGGGACGGCGCAGGTCGCCGTCCACCAGGCAGGTGGAGATGCCCGCCTCGGCGAGCGAAAGGGCGAGGTTCACCGCGGTGTTGGTCTTGCCCTCGCCGGGCAACGAACTCGTCACCACGATGATCCGCGGCCGGTCGTCGACCTGCGCGAACTGCAGATTGGTGCGCAGCTTGCGGAAGGCCTCCGCACGCTTGGAGTGCACATCGGCGCTGACCAGCGGCTGCCGGGGCGCGTTCTTGTCGTACGGGATGCTGCCGAGGCCCGGCAGCGCGGTGAACTCGCCCAGCGCCTCACTCGTCTTGAGCGTGGTGTCGAGAGTCTCGCGCACGGCGACGAGCCCGGCGCCGAGCAGCAGACCGCCCAGCACCCCCACGGCCAGGTTGAGCAGCGGGCGGGGCGAGACCGGGACGGACGGGGGGACGGCTTCCTGGGTCACGCCCAGCGTGACGGGGGAGGCGGGCAGGGGACCGCTGCGCGAGAAGTAGCCGCGCACCCGCTCGGAACCGGCCGTGCGCCTGGGCGTCTCCAGCCGCTCGACGACCGCGCCGAACCGCTCGGCGACCGCGTTGGCGATGCGTGCCGCCCGCCGGGGCGCGGTGTCCCGTACCGTGATGTCGATGAGCACGGTGTTGAGCGGGGCGCTGGCGGTGATCCGGGACGCCAGTTCCTCGGGCGTCGTGTGCAGCCGCAGCCTCTTCACCACCGGCCCGATCACCTGACGCGTCGTCACAATCTCTGCGTACGACTGGACACGCGCCTGCGAGAAGCTCTGACCCTGGTTCAGCTGGGTGGTGTCGTCCGCGGTGCGGGTGGCGACGAAGAGCTGGGCCCGGGCCTCGTAGACGGGGGTACTCAAGCCCGTTGCGGCGAGTGCCGCCCCGATCGCGAGCACGAGACAGACCACGACGGTCGGCCAGCGTCTGGCAAGAGCCTTCAGGAATCCGTGGAGATCCAAGCTGCACCCCTCATAGAAGCAAGGAAACCACCCCAATTGGGATGTTCTGTTCCCTATGTGCACAGCCGAACATAGGGACTCGCGCACGCCGATCGGGGGAGCCACCCCATGTCGGCCCGACGAACGACCCTGGTGAAGCACATCCCCCCGTCACTCCATCGGCACGATCGCGTGGGCCATCGCGGAGCGAGTGCTCCCCCATCCGGTGCCTTCTGGTAGGGCCTGGCCAGTCGGGCGCAAGATGTCCGATTTATTCGATGTATCCAGATCTTGACGACGGCCGACGCAGCAGCCGCCTAACCCGTACCGAAGCCGAGGAGAGTGAAGAAGATGACGTCATCGCCCAGATGGCGGTGCGCCCTGGCATCTGCAGCAGCGGCTGCCGTGCTCGTGGCAGCACCGCTGGTGGGGGCGCAGACCGCCTTCGCGCAGTACCCGCCGACAGCGCCCACCCTGACCCTCTCTGTGACCACCGTGGCCCCAGGACAGCCGTTGACCTTCACCGCCAGGGGCTTCGTGTCCGGGCGAACCGTCAGGGTGCAGCTGGGGACCCACCACCCGATCGTCCTCGGCACCTTCGTGGTCGACGGCACCGGAACGGTGACGGGGACCGTCACCATCCCGCCGCACATCCACCATGGCTGGTACGTCCTCCGGATCACCGAGACCGACCTCGCTCGCAGTGTCGCCACGCGTATCCGGATTCTGGGTGCCGTCGGCGGGCCGGGAGGGCCCGGGCACCCCGGGCATCCCGGTGACCACGGCCACCAGGCCCTTCCGGGAGCTCACACCGTTCCGGGAACTCACGCCGTTCCTGGAACTCACGCCGTTACGGGAGCTTCCGGGCACGGTGCGGGCCTCGCGGCCACCGGCAGCGGGAAGGCCCTGGCCGTCGGCGGCACCGCGGCGGGGCTGATCGCGGCGGGCGGCGGCACGATGCTGGCGGTACGCCGTCGCCGCAGTTCATGACGGAGCGGGACACCCGCACCGCGGTACCACGGCGTCCCGGCTCCCGCCGGGGCGCCGTCGGCGTGCCCGGATCCGGCCCCGGCAGGGGCGCCCGGATCCGCCGGCGCGCGCTGAGGACCGCTCTGCTGACCGTCGCCGCACTCCCGGTGGCCGCCGCCGTCTGGATCGCGATCACCGGGGTGTTCGCCCGCTCCGAGCTGCTCGCCGCCCAGCGGGACCTGGACGCGCTGCGGCAGTCGGCGGCCCCCGCGCAGGCGCCGGGTTCCCCGGTGGGCTCCGCCACGAAGCGGCTGGCGGCGGTGCGTTCCGCGACCGCGCACGCCGCCCGGGCGCATCGCCTGACCAGCGGTGCGGTCTGGTACACGGCGGCCCTGCTGCCGTGGGCCGGGGACCCGGTCGCCACCGTGCGGGGAGCCGCGGACGCGGCGGACCGGCTGACCGGCGAGGTGCTCTCCCCGCTGGCGAGCGCGCTTCCGGCGGCCGCCCCGGACGGCCGCGGCGGCGGGATGGCCGCGGCGCTCATGGCGTTGCGGCAGCATGCGCCGCAGCTCGCCTCGGCGGCGCGCGTCACGGCCGAGGTACGGGCCGATGTGCACCGGCTGCCCGGGACCACCTGGCTGCCCGCCGCCGACCGGGCCCGGGCCGGGCTCGCCCGGCAGCTGGACCGTCTCGCGCCCATGACGACCGATGTCTCCGTGGCGGCCCGGGTCCTGCCGCCCATGCTCGGCGTGGACGGGGAGCGGCGCTATTTCCTCGCCTTCCAGAACATCGCCGAGGCACGCGGCACCGGAGGGGTGCCCGGAGCCTTCGCCGTGCTGCGGGCCGACCGGGGCCGGCTGTCCTTCGAACGGTTCGGCAACAACACCGAGATGGAGGCGGCGAAGGCGGACCTCGACCGCAGGGACCTCCAAGCCCTCGGGGCCGAGTTCACGGCCCGCTACCGGGACGCCGCGCCCACCCGGGTGTGGGCCAACTCCAACATCAGCCCGCACTTCCCCTACGCGGGGCGCATCTGGGCGGCGGCATGGCGGAAGCGCACCGGGGAGCGGGTGGACGGCGCGATCGCCGTCGACCCGGTCACCCTGAGCCGTTTCCTTGAGGTCACGGGGCCGGTCCGGATGACCGACGGCACCGAGCTGACCGCGGCCAACGTGGTGGACCTCACCGAGCGGACCAGCTACGCGCGCTTCGGCGACGTCACCAGGCGCAAGGCGTTCTTCGTGGAGGCCGCCCGTGCCGCCGCAGGGCGGCTGATGGCCGCGGCCGACGACAGCCGGATGCTGCCGCGGCTGCTCGTCGCCGTGTACCACGCACAGCGGGACGGACGGCTCAAGGTCTGGAGCGCCCACCCGCAGGAGCAGCGGATCCTCGAGCCGCGCCCGTACGCCGGCGCGCTCCCGGACGCCCCGGGCCCCTTCGCCGGGCTGGTGGTGAACAACGCGGCGGGCGGCAAGCTGGACTACTACCTCGACCGGAGCCTGGTCTGGGAGGCGGAGGGCGACGGCTGCTCCGGCGGCGGCCGTCCGGTCACCGTCACCGTCACCCTCGCCAACCGGGCCCCGGCCTCCGGCCTGCCCGGCTATGTCACGCTGCGGGCGGACGCCCCGCCCTACCGCACCCGGCCGGGCGACAACCGGCTCCTGGTCTCGTACTACGCCGGTGCCGACGCCTCCCTCACCGGCGCCACACTGGACGGCCGCTCCGCCCAGGTCGCCGCCGACGTGGAACGCGGCCACTCGGTGTTCACGCTGGACCTGGAGCTGCCCGCCGGCTCCCGGCGCACCCTGGTCCTGCACCTGCTCGAGCCCCACGCCGACCGCACCCCCACGCTGCTGCGCCAGCCCCTGGTGACACCCCTGCGGGCGGTCCTGAAACCGGGAGGCACCTGCCATGCGTGACCGCGCGACATCCGTCCTGTCCTGTGTGGCCCTGCTGGTGGGGGCGGTCCTGGTGGTGTCGTGCGCCGTGGGGGAGCATGCCGCCGGCCGTCCCGCGCATCCGGCCGGGGGCGCGCCGGCCGGGCACCGGGCCGAGCGTCTGCGGGTCAAGGTGCTGGAGGTCCTTCCGCACGACCCGGGGGCGTTCACCGAGGGCCTCGAGATGGCCGGCCGCACGCTCTACGAGGGCACCGGCCTCTCCGGCGGCTCCTGGGTGCAGGCGGGACCCCCGGGCCGGCGACCCACGGTGCGGGCGGCGCTGCCCGGGCCCCTGTTCGGGGAGGGGATCACCGTGCTCGGCCGGACCCTGTGGCAGCTGACCTGGCGGGACCGGATCGCCGTCGAGCGCGACGCCGCCACCCTGAAGGAGCTGCGCCGGATCCGCTACCCGGACGAGGGCTGGGGGGTGTGCTTCCAGGAGTCCCGGCACCGGCTGGTGACGAGCGACGGCTCGGCCCGGCTGACGTTCCGGGATCCGGGCACGCTCGCGGCGACGGGCGGGGTCCCGGTCACCGAGGACGGCGGCCCGCTGTCGCGGCTGAACGAGCTGGAGTGCGTCGGCGCCGCCGTGTACGCCAATGTGTTCGGCACCGATCGCATCGTGCGGATCGACCCGGCCGACGGCGTGGTGACCGCGGACATCGACGCCTCGGGGCTGGTGCGCCCGGACGGACTGGCCCCCGGGGCCGTGCTCAACGGCATCGCGGCCGTTCCCGGAACGGACCAGTTCCTCATCACCGGGAAGTTCTGGCCCAGAATGTTCCGTGTGGTCTTCGTCCCGGCCGGCGGAACGGGCAGCTCCGGCGGCTGAGCGGGCAGCAAGGCCCACAGCGACGCAGATCACCGTTTGCGCCACTACAGTGCGGCGGCATAAGTGGGTAGTCTCAAACGGACTGCATAAGTTACCGCTTAGTAATCGCGCCTTCGGAGTACACGGGAAGTACATCGGAGGAGACCCCCTCGCAGGCCCGAGGAGCCCCCAAATGCAACTCGCCGCGATCATCGTGTCGCTGGTTCTGATCGTGGTCGGCGTGGCCCTGTTCGCCCGCGCCGTCCTGCAGATCTACAACTTCATGCGGCTCGGCCAGAGCGTGCCCGCGGGCACCCGCACCGACGAGCCCGTCCAGCGCACCCTCACCGTGGCCAGGGAGTTCCTCGGCCACACCAGGATGAACCGCTGGGGCATCGTCGGCGTCGCGCACTGGTTCGTGGCGGTGGGCTTCTTCACCCTGCTGCTGACGATCGTCAACGCCATCGGCGAGCTGTTCCAGGCCGACTGGATCCTGCCGGTCATCGGCGAGTGGGCGCCGTACAACGTCTATGTCGAGTTCATCGGCACGATGACGGTGCTCGGCATCGCCGTCCTGATCGTGATCCGTCAGCTGAGCAAGCCGGGCAAGCCGGGCCGCAAGTCCCGCTTCGCCGGCTCCAACTTCGGCCAGGCGTACTTCGTCGAGGCGGTCATCCTGATCGTCGGCGTCTGCATCTTCATGCTGCACGCCCTGGAGGGCGCCCAGCACCACGTGGACGGCTACGAGGCCTCGTTCTTCATCTCCTACCCCGTGGTGTCGTGGCTGGAGGGCATGGACGTCTCCACGCTCCAGAACCTCACCTACTTCTTCGCGGGCCTGAAGATCGCGACCTCCTTCATCTGGATGATCACGGTCGCCCTGAAGACCGACATGGGTGTGGCCTGGCACCGCTTCCTGGCGTTCCCGAACATCTGGTTCAAGCGCAACGCCCGCGGCGAGACCTCCCTGGGCGCCCTGCTCCCGATGACCTCCGGCGGCAAGCCGATCAACTTCGAGGACCCGGGCGAGGACGACGTCTTCGGCGTCTCCCAGGTCGAGCAGTTCTCCTGGAAGGGCCTGCTGGACTTCTCCACCTGCACGGAGTGCGGCCGCTGCCAGTCGCAGTGCCCGGCCTGGAACACCGGCAAGCCGCTCTCCCCGAAGCTGCTCATCATGTCGCTGCGTGACCACGCGCACGCCAAGGCCCCCTACCTGCTGGCCGGCGGCGGCAAGACCATGGAGGGCGAGGAGAAGGCGTCCGCCGAGCAGCTGAAGGACGTGCCCGCCGCCGCTCTCGCCGAGGCCGAGCGCCCGCTGATCGGCACCGCCGAGGAGAACGGCGTCATCGACCCGGACGTCCTGTGGTCCTGCACCACCTGCGGCGCCTGCGTCGAGCAGTGCCCGGTCGACATCGAGCACGTCGACCACATCGTCGACATGCGCCGCTACCAGGTGATGATCGAGTCCTCGTTCCCGTCCGAGGCGGGCACGATGCTCAAGAACCTGGAGAAGAAGGGCAACCCCTGGGGCCTGGCCAAGAAGCAGCGCCTGGAGTGGACCAAGGAGGTCGACTTCGAGGTGCCGGTCGTCGGCCGGGACATCGAGGACCTCACCGAGGTCGAGTACCTCTACTGGGTCGGCTGCGCCGGCGCCCTGGAGGACCGCGCCAAGAAGACGACGAAGGCCTTCGCGGAGCTGCTGCACATCGCGGGCGTCAAGTTCGCGATCATGGGCGGCGACGAGAAGTGCACCGGTGACTCCGCCCGCCGTCTCGGCAACGAGCCCCTGTTCCAGGAACTCGGCATGGAGAACGTCGCCGCGCTGAACATGGCGTTCGGCGAGGACGACGAGGACCCGGCGACCAAGAAGCCGAAGTCGGCGAAGAAGATCGTCGCGACCTGCCCGCACTGCCTCAACACGATCGGCAACGAGTACCCGCAGCTCGGCGGCGACTACGAGGTCATCCACCACACCCAGCTGCTCCAGCACCTGGTCGACGAGGGCAAGCTGGTCCCGGTCACCCCGGTCGAGGGCATCATCACCTACCACGACCCGTGCTACCTGGGCCGCCACAACAAGATCTACACGCCTCCGCGCGAGATCATCGGCAAGGTCCCGGGCCTGCGCAACGAGGAGATGCACCGCCACAAGGAGCGCGGCTTCTGCTGCGGCGCCGGCGGCGCGCGGATGTGGATGGAGGAGCGGATCGGCAAGCGCATCAACAACGAGCGTGTCGACGAGGCCCTCTCCCTCAACCCCGACATCATCTCCACCGCCTGCCCGTTCTGCCTCGTCATGCTGACCGACTCGGTCAACGGCAAGAAGAACGAGGGCAAGGCCAAGGAGGCCGTCCAGGTCGTCGACGTGGCGCAGCTGCTGCTCGACTCCGTCAAGACGCCGGTCGACCCGGCGGGCGCGGCGGAGGCGGAGAGCGAGCCGGAGCCCGAGCCCGTGAAGTAGCCGGCTTCCATACGCCGTTCCCGCGCCGTTCGCAGGCCGACGAGGGGCCGGGGTCGCCATCGAGCGACCCCGGCCCCTCGCGCGTGTACCGGCATCCCCCGCCCACCGGACTCGGCGGCGCGTCATACGGGTGCGCATATGTAGCGGGCATAACGCTCTGCTCATCGGGTGAGAGTTCCCTCTCCCCCAGCGTCGTGCCCCGCTCTCCCACAGACCGCCGGAGACACTCGATTCGTCCTTTCCGATCCTCTTGGAGGGCGCATGTGGCTGTTCGGGGAGACAATGCCCCACGCACCGATGACGAGACCGGCACGGACGCAGGTCATCCGGGAGCAGCCACCCGTCGGGCGCCGCGGCGGCAAGCCCGCCTGGTACGCGCCCGCGGCCGTCCTCGGCGACGCGGCCGCCGCCGGTGCCCCGGTGTGCGCGGCCTTCGCGCGGGCCGAGGGCAGGAACGCGGTGGCATACGCGACGGTGGCGGCCCTGTCCTGGCTGCTGGTGCGCACCGCACGGGACCGCTACGCCGGCCGCCGGCTCGGCGAGCGCGACAACCTCGGCTCCGCGCTGCCGGACTGGCTGGTGCTGATCGGACTGCTCGCGGTGGTGCGGGCGGCGACCGGCGAGGAGTCCCCCTTCCTCCTCGCCCTGGCCGCCCTTGTCCCGTGCGTCCCGGCGAGCGCCGCCGTGCACGCGCTGCTCCACCGTCATCTGCTCGCGCAGCGCCGCACCGGCCGGGCCGTCCGCCGGGCCCTGGTCATCGGGGAGGCGCAGGCCGTGGACGGTCTGGTGAGCCACCTCGCGAAACGGACCGACCACGAGTTCGTCGTCGTCGGGGTGTGCCCCATCGGCGACGAGGATCCGCACGACCTGGCCCCGGTCGCCGCCCGCCTGGGACGGCAGGCGCCGTCGCGCATGTCGGCCGACTCCGCGCCGGTGCTCGAGGCGGCCCGGCGGCTCGGCGTGGACGTGGTCGTGGTCGTCCCCGGACCGCATCTGAACGGCGCCCGGCTGCGGCGGCTGTCGTGGGCGCTGCACGGCGCCCAGTGCCCGCTCATGGTCGTACCGGGCCTGACCGAGGTGGCCGGACGCCGGGTGGGCGTCCTCTCCATCGCCGGGCTCACGATGCTGAACGTGGCTCCGCCCCTGAAACGGGGGTTCGCCGCGCTGCTGAAGTCGGTGACCGACCGGCTGGGCGCCGCACTGCTGATCGTGCTGCTCGCCCCGGTGTTCGCGGCGGTCGCCCTCGCCGTACGCCTGGACTCACCGGGCCCGGTCGTGCACCGGCAGACGCGCATCGGCCGCGGCGGAGCGCCCTTCACCATGGCGAAGTTCCGCACGATGGTCGCGGACGCGGAACGGCTGCGGCACCAGCTGGCCGGCACCAACGAGAAGGACGGCCGGATGTTCAAGATGCGGCGCGACCCCAGGGTCACCCGCGTCGGCCGGGTGCTGCGCCGCTACTCCCTGGACGAACTGCCCCAGCTGTTCAACGTCGTCCGCGGCGACATGTCCCTGGTCGGCCCCCGGCCTCCGCTGCCCGACGAAGTGGCCGGCTACGACGAGATGGAACGGCGCCGACTGGCCGTCAAACCCGGACTCACCGGCCTGTGGCAGGTCAGCGGACGCTCCGACCTGTCCTGGGACGAGACCGTCGCCCTGGACCTCGGATACGTGGACAACTGGTCCCTGTCCGTGGACATCGGGGTGCTGGTGCGGACGGTGCGCGCCGTGCTGGCCGGTACCGGCGCCTACTGAGCCGCCCCGGAGCAGTCACCCCATCGCAGCACTGACGAACATCCCGGGAGGGCCCATGCCGTCGGTCACCACCTCCGCCGACTCCGACAGCGCGTCCGTGCCCGGCTCCACCCGCACGTCCCTGCCTCCGTACGACAGCACCGACGTGGCCGCCCTCGCGGAGCGCCTCTTCACCTGGGCCGACACACGGGGCTGGGCGGGCCCCGACCCCTACGACGGGCTGACCGGTCCGCTGGGACGGGCGGCCGCGCACCGCGTGCTCCGGCAGGTTCTCCTCCAGTCCGTCAAACGCAGCCCGCTCGACCTCCGCCCCGTCCTCGGCATCCGCGCCCTGCGCACCGCGACGGCCACCGGAACCGCCGCAAGCGCCTGCGCCCGGCTCTCCGCCTCTCCCGTCTGGCGCGAGCGTGCCCTCCGGCTGGGCCGGCGGACGGCCGCCGAGCAGCTGGCCGGGCGCTACGCAGGGCTGTGGCGCTACGAGTTCGACGTGCAGACCCGGTGGGCCTACTACCCCTCCCGGATCCCCAACCTGGTCGCCACCACCTTCTGCGCGGACGGCTGCCTGGACACCGGGACGCTCGGCGACCAGGCCGTGCGGTCCCTCGGCCACGCCCTGCTGGAACACCTGCACAACGGCGAGTTCTTCACCTACACGCCCACCAGCGACGTCCTGGTCCACAACGCCAACCTCATGGGCGCCGCGCTCGCCGCACGTCTGTCCTGCGCCGGTACCCTGCGGGGGGACCTGGCGAACCGCCTGGCCACCGCCGCCCGCGACGCGGTCGAGGTGAGCCTCGCAGGTCAGTGCCCCGACGGCTCGTGGCCGTACGGCCGGGGCCCGAACCTGGGCTGGGTTGACGGCTTCCACACCGGATACGTGCTGCTGCGCCTGGACCAGGCGGGGACCCGGCTCGGCATGGACGTCCGGGCCCCCCTCGAAAAGGGCGCGGAGCACTACCTGCGGAACCTGTTCGATGGGCCCTTGCCCCGCTACTTCGCGGGCGGCCGCCCCCGCCGGGATCCCAACAACGACGCGACGGCCGTACGGGTGATGGCGTGGGCGGCCGACCGCGGCCTGGCCACCCCCGGGTTCGCGTGCGCGGTGCTGGCCGCCGTCGTCGGCCGCTACCCCGGCCTCGGCCCCGCCCGGCGGACCGGGCGCCTCAGGGTGAACCGGGCCCTCTGGGAGTCGCCCCGTTGGGGCGCCGCACCCCTGCTGGACGCGCTGACCGCCCTGCACGCAGCCCTGCGGGGCGGTCAGCACCCGTCGGCTCCCGCCGCTCAGAGCGATCAGCCGACGGCGGCCGCCTCGTAGCCCGACAGAACGTCCGTGATCCGTCCCGCGCCCGCCATCACGTTCCGCTCCCACCACGCGGCCGCGCACAGCAGGCCGAACACCGCGAGCCCCCGGTCACGCCGCCCTTGGACGTGCTCGGCGACGAGACGGTCCGCGGTCCGCCGGTCGAAGACGTCGTCGAACAGCGGGGAGCGCCGCACCTCGCGCCACAGGCGGACACCGTGCTCACGCAACAGCGACCGCACCGGCGCCCCGAACCCCGTCTTGGGGCGCCGGGCGACGAACTGCGGCACCCCGGACGCCACTGCGGCCGCGCGGAAACGCGCCTTTCCGTCGCCCAGCCGCACCTGCTCCTCGGCGACCGCGCCGAGCGCGGCGGCCACCACCGGCTCGCCCAGGAACGGCACCCGGAGCTCCACGCTCGCCCGCATCGATGCCCGGTCGGCGTACAGCAGGTTCAGCCCCGGCAGAAACAGCCGCCGGTCGCACTCCGCCAGCGCCGCGAGCGGTGTGCCGCCCGCGTTCAGGACAGTGCCCGCCACCTCTCGGTGCCGCTCGGTGACCGCGTCAAGACCGACGAGCGGCGACAGTGCCGCCCACTCCCGCCCGGAGTAGTACGCCTGCGTCGCCCAGGACCAGTCGAGGGCGCCGAGCTGCAGCAACCGCCCGAACTTGTCCACGCGGCCCCGGTAGCGCCGGGCCGCGGGCACCGCGCTGGTCGCACCGAGGGCGGGGCGCGCCCACGCGGGGAATCGTTGCAACAGCCATACAGCCTGGTAACGCTCGTACCCGAGGAACAGCTCCTCCACCCCCAGTCCCGACAGCAGCACGGTCGCCTTTCCGCGTGCGGCGCGGGCGAGCTGCAGCAGGACAACCGCGGCGGGGTCCCCGAAGGGGACCTCGGTGGCCACGACCAGCTCTGGGATCCGGCGCAGCACGTCGACATCCAGGTCCACCCACGTCAGCGGCAGACTCAGCCGACGCGCGACCCGGGCCGCGTAGGGAGCGTCGTCCTCGAACGGCTCCCCGCCGACCGCCGGGGTGCTGGGCCGCGCGGCGAAGGAGGGCCCGGAAAAGCCGTGCCTGGCCATCTCCACGCCCAGCCAGGTGCTGTCGAGGCCCCCGCTGAGCAGCAGACCGACCCTCACGTCCGCACGCAACTGCCGGGCGACCGAGACGCGGACCGCGGTTCCGATGTCCTCGGCGGGGCCGGTGGGACCCGCACGCCATCGCGGTGACACCTCGTCATACCGGGGGGCCCTGGTGGCGAGCATCGTCCCGGTCGGTACGGCACGGATGCGCTGCCAGCCGGTACGCGGCGGCGGTGTCCACAGGAACATGGCGCCCTGGGCAACCGCGACCGGGTCGGCCTCGCCGGCCAGTCCGGCGGCCCGCAGCGGTTCGATCTCACTGGCGAGCGCGACCAGGCGCCCCGCCGCGTCCGACGCCGTGTACAGCGGTTTGACGCCCAGCCGGTCGCGCCCGTAGCGGACCTCTCCGTCGGGCAGGACGAGAGCAAAGGCGAACATGCCGTCGACCTCGTCGAGCAGCCGTGGGGCGTCCGGCTGCAACAGGAGTTCGTAGAGAACCTCCGTGTCGCCCTCGGTGGTGAACGCCACCCGCCGCCCGCGCAGCAGCTCCCGCAGCTGCGGCGCGTTGTAGATCTCACCGTTGTAGACCAGCACCCCCCGCTCGGGGGTGCCGAAGGGCTGGTTGCTGCGCGAGGCGAGGTCCACCACGGCCAGGCGGCGGAAGTGCAGCTCCGCATGCCAGCTGCCCCCGTCGAGGTCGAGGTGGCCGTCGGCGTCGGGCCCGCGGTGCGCGAGCGCCACGCACGGATCCGGATGCGAGGGCGGCCGGTGCCGCGCGGTCCGGTTCAGCAGGAGGACGAAGCCGCACATCAGAAGGCCGCCGTGGTCGCAGCGGCTCCACCGGCCGGCGGGCCGGGTTTCGGCACCGCGGCTGCCGCACCGGTACCGGGCGCGGAACAGCCCAGCGCCCGGACCAGAGCGGGCGTGACGGGGGCCGTCTCGACGACCCGGTCCTCGGTGAGCGAGTGGACCGCTCGACAGGCCACCAGCGAACTCCACAGCGCCGAGGAGAAGTCGGCGGCGGCCGCCGCACCGCCCAAGGGCTCGCCTCGCACCACCCGAACGAGGCCGCGCATCTCGGCCGCGTGTCCTTTGGGCCCCCCACGGTAGGCCGTAGTGGCCGCCCTGCCGCCCTTCCACACGGTCAGCGAACGGAAGTCGTCGATCCTGGCCGCCACCCCGTCGGTGGCAATCTCCAGAAGCTCCTTGGGCGCGCCGGGTGGGGTCAGCCCCCCGTACACGATGGAGGCGGCCGAGCCGTCGTCGTACGTCAGTTGGACAGTGACGCTCTGAGCGGTGGCCCCGTCCCTCGAGTCCACCCCGACGGCCCGAACCCGGACCGGCTTTCCGGACACCAGGAAGCCCGCCATGTCGATGAAGTGGCAGACCTCGCCGAGCAGCCGTCCACCCTGCCGGGGGTCGAAGTACCAGTGGTCGGCGGGGAGCCGCCCCCCGAACACCCGGTAGACCAGTTGGAGGGGCGCCCCCGCGGGGAGCGCGGCGCGCAGGTCGCGTACCGCGGGCGCGAACCGCCGATTGAAGCCGGCCATCGCCGGCGCTCCCGAGTGCAGCCAGGCGTCGGCCACGTCCTCCAGTTCCGTCTCGGTCAGACCGAGCGGCTTCTCGCAGTACAGGGCGGTACCACCGCGCAGCACCCGTGCCGCGTACGAGCCGTGGCTGTCGTGGCGGCTGAGCACCATGACGCAGTCGGCGTCACCGGAGGCGAGACCGCTGTCCACGTTCTCGGCAACGGTACGGAAGCCCCACCGCTGCCCCTGGTGCGCGGCGGACAGTCCCCGTCCGCCGGCGACCCACGAGAAGGTGACGCCGGGTACCCGCTTCAGCTCCGGAAAGAGTGTACGGGTGGCGAAGTTGCCCGCACCGATCGCCGCGACGCGCAGCACGCCCTGCGGAGCGGTCCAGGTGCCGGAGCCGGCCGGGACAGTGGGCGGGGACGGCAGCTGAGCGGTCCCGGGGTAGCGCAGGAGCAGGGCGACACTGCGTCCGCCGGGCGACGGCCTCAGCGCCTCGTACGCGTCGGCCGCATCCTCGACGGGGAAGACCCGCGGGTTCAGTCCGGCCAGGTCCAGCGCTCCCGTCGCCGTCAGCCGGAGCACTTCGGCGAGGTTGCGGCGTTCCGTCCACGGGACGTAGCCCTCGGGGTAGGGATGGCCGCCCTCCTCGAAGCGGGGGTCGTAGCGGCCGGGGCCGTAGGAGCGGGCGTAACGGATCGACAGTTCCTTGCGGTAGTACGAGGACCGCGGCGGCGCGACGCCCACGTCTCCGACGACGACCACGGTGGCACGGTCCCGGGCGAGGTGACCGGCGAACTCCACGGGGTCGGAGCTGGGCGTGGCGGCGGTGATGAGCACAGCGTCCGCGCCGGCGCCCGCCCAGTGCCGCAGGACGGCACCGGCCAGACCGTCCGCGCCGCGCGGAAAGGCCACGAGACCCGCCGACTCGGCGAGCGCCACCATGACGGGGTCGGGGTCGATGCCCACCGCGTCGTAGCCGTAGGCACGCAGCAGTTGAAGCGTCAGCTGGCCGACCAGCCCGAGGCCGATGACCGCGATCCGGGACCCCGGCACCGCCTCCGCCTGGTGGATGCCCTGGAGAGCGATGGCGCCGACCGTGGCGAATGCGGCCCACTGTGTGTCCACCCCTTCCGGTACGGGGACCACGAGATTGCGGGGCACGGCGACGATCTCCGCGTGCGACGCATAGCGGGCCCCGGCCGCGGCCACCCGCATCCCGGGACGGATGTCCTCGACGCCCTCTCCCACCCGCAGGACGATGCCCGCGCAGGAGTACCCGAGCTGTACCGGGCGGTCAAGGCGGTCCTTCACGGTTCTGTAGGTCTCGGCGAGGCCGGTGCGCCGCACGCTGTCGATCACCTGCGCCACCTGGTCCGGACGCTGCCGGGCCTTGCCGATCAGGCTCTGCGCGCCCGTGGAGACCGTGGCCCGCTCCGTACCCGCGCTGATGAGCGACCACTCGTTGCGGATCACCACCGTCCCGGCGTTGGCGTCGGGGGCGGGAATGTCTGCCACCGTGATGGCGCCGGTGCGCGGGGACAGGAGAACTGTTTTCATATCCTGCCTTTACGGAAGGGGAAAAGGCCGCCACGGCAGCAGAAAGCGCGGACCACGCGCACTGTAGGGACGGCGGTGTGACAGGCCGTGCCCGTGTCCCGCCGAACGGACCGGACGGCCGAACATGTTCATTCCGGCGGGGGAACACACACCCTGCAATGGCGGTCACGGCCCCGGAACAACGATTCGCTGGTGCCCGAAGAGCGCTTCTTCCAGAGGAGACTCGGGTGAAACGACTGATGGTCGTCTATGGAACAAGACCAGAGGCCATCAAAATGGCCCCCGTCATCGAGGCGCTCGACCGGTCCCCGCTCTTCCGGCCGACCGTGACGGTGACCGCCCAGCACCGCGGTCTGCTCGACCAGGTGCACACGCTGTTCGGCATCCGTACCGACCACGACCTCGACATCCTCAGCGAGCGCCAGTCCCTCACCGACATCACCGTGCGCGTCCTCGACGGGCTGTGCCCCCTGCTCCGGCGGGAACGGCCGGACGCGGTGCTCGTCCAGGGGGACACCACGACCGCGTTCGCCGGGGCACTGGCCGCCTTCTACAGCCGGGTGCCCGTGGTGCACCTCGAAGCGGGACTGCGCACCGGCGACCGGTACGCGCCCTTCCCCGAGGAGATCAACCGCCGGCTCGCGACGCAGCTCGCGTCCCTCCACCTGGCGCCCACCGCTCACGCACGGGACAACCTGCTGCACGACGGTGTCCCCCCGTCGTCGGTCGTCGTCACCGGGAACACGGTCATCGACGCCCTGCGCTGGGCGGTCGGGCGCACGGCGCACTACGGGGACCCGGCCCTCGCCGACCTTGACGACTCCCCCCGCCGGGTCCTGTTGGTGACGGCCCACCGCCGGGAGTCGTGGGGCGGCGCCATGGAGTCCATCGGCGGTGCCCTCGCCGATCTCGCCCGCAGTGAGCCCGGGCTGCTCATCGTGGTGCCGCTGCACCCCAATCCGGTGGTGCGGGCCGCGATCCTGCCGCAGGTGGCGGGCCTCGACGGCGTACGACTCACCGAGCCGCTGCCCTACGGCGCCTTCGCCCGGCTGATGAACCGCGCGCACCTCATCCTGACCGACAGCGGCGGCATCCAGGAGGAGGGTCCGGGGCTGGGCAAGCCGGTGCTGGTCATGCGGGACACCACCGAACGCCCCGAGGCCCTGCGGGCCGGCACCTCCCGGCTGGTGGGCACCGACCGCGAGCACATCGTGAAGGAGGTGCGCCGGCTGCTGCACGACCGGGCGGCTTACGCCGTGATGGCGACGGCGGCCAACCCGTACGGCGACGGACACGCCGCGGACCGTACCGTACGAGCCGTAGGTCACTGGCTGGGGCTGTGCCCGCCCGCCGCGGAGTTCCACCCGGAACCGGATACCCCGGGGTCCGGTCCCGCGCCGGACCCCGCGGAGTGCGGCAGCCGGACGTCAGCGCCAGAAGCCGCGGGTGTCGAACACAGCCTTGCCGCGCAGCGCGGTGCGCCTGACACCGTGGAAGGCGTCATGGTCCACGAGCAGCACCACGACGTCCGCGTCCCGTACGGCGGTGGTGACGTCGACGAGGCCGACCACGCCCGTGCGTGCCAGTGAGTCCGGCAGGTCCCTGATGTGCGGCTCGGCGACAAGCAGCCGGCCGACCTGGCGTTCTGCCAACCGCGTGACGATGTGCAGGGCGGGGCTCTCCCTCAGGTCGTCGATGTTCGCCTTGAAGGCCAGTCCGAGACAGGCGATCACGGGATCCTTGAACCGGGCGGCCGTCCGCAGAACCTCACCGAGCACATAGTCGGGCCGGCCGTCATTGACCTCCCGGGCCAGCCGGATGAGCCGGGACTGCCGGGGCGCGGTACCGACGATGAACCAGGGGTCCACGGCGATGCAGTGCCCGCCGACGCCGGGCCCCGGACGCAGGATGTCGACGCGGGGGTGGCGGTTGGCCAGGGCGATGACGTCGCTGACGTCGACGCCGAGGTGGTCGCAGACCATGGACAGCTCGTTGGCGAAGGCGATGTTGACATCCCGGAAGGCGTTCTCACTGAGCTTGGCCATCTCCGCCGTCGTCGCGTCCGTGAGCAGACACTCTCCCTTGGTGAACACCTGGTAGAGCGCCCGCGCCCGCTCGGCACAGCCCTCCCCCACACCGCCGACGACCCGGTCGTTGGTGACGATCTCGATCATCGTGCGGCCGGGCAGGACACGTTCGGGGCAGTGGGCGACCCGCACATCGGGCACGTCACCCGATTCGTGCGGGAACGACAGATCGGGCCGGTGCTTGCCGAGCCACCGGGACAGCTCCACCGTTGTGCCGGGCGGCGAGGTGGACTCGAGGATCACGAGGTCGCCCGCCTTGAGCACGGTCGCCACCGAGGCCGCGGCCGCCCGTACGTATGACAGGTCCGCCGTGCGGTCGTCCTGCAGAGGGGTGGGTACGGCGATGATGAAGGCGTCCGCGGGCTCGGGCGTCTCCGTCGCACGCAGCCGCCCCATGGCCACGGCTCCGCTGACGGCCACGGCCAGGTCCGGTTCGACGAACGGGGCACGGCCGGCGTTGATGAGGTCGACGGTGGCCGGATTGACGTCGACACCGACGACGTCGATCCCGTTCGTCGCGAGCGCCGCGGCGGTGGGCAGTCCGATGTAACCGAGACCGATGACGCAAACAGTGGAGAACACCTGAAGGAATTCCTTTCGGTCGGCAATCCCAAACGTCATCGTGTCAGAGTCGTTTACGCCCACAATTCAAAAGACCGGTATGTCGCCTAGCGGCCGCAACCGGGCCGAGTTCCCGCTACGCCGAAAGCGTGAATCGAATGCTTCGACCTATCCGTCTCCGGCGGCCGTCATTGCAGCGATGGATACGTTGCGCATATGAGTCGGACAGAGGCGGGCATCCGGGAAAACGACGCATGCGATGCGACGGAATGCCGGGCGCTCCACAGGAGAATGGGCAGGGTCAAGGTCCACGGGGGCACTGGCGCCCGTTTCCAGGCCGCCGCCGTCGGACTGCTGGCCCGAGCCGCCAGGCCGGTCGGTCACCGGGGTGTCCAGCGCCTGACGTGGATGCTGGGCCGGCACTTCGCCACGGACAACCACGTCACCCTCCGGATCGGCGACGGCTCACGGCTGCGGGTGTACCTCGACGACGGCTACTGGGTGAAGTTGCTGGATCCCGCGTTCGTCTATGAGCCCGAGATCCGGGAGATGCTCGGCAGGGTGCTCACCTCCGAGGCGGTCTTCCTGGACTGCGGCGCCAACATCGGCTACTGGTCCGTGCTGGCCCGTCACCGGGCCCGGTGCGTCGTCGCGGTCGAAGCAAGCCCCGAAACCTTCCGCCGCCTGACGGACAACATCGCCCTCAACGACGGGGACGTCGAGGTCGTGCACGCGGCCCTGTGGGAGCAGGACGAGGCCACGCTCTCGATCGTCGGCCACCATCTGGCCCATGCGGCGGCGTCAGTGTGTGAGAGGAACGGCGACCTCGGCCGCGACGGCTGGCAGGCCTTCTCCGTCCCCTCGGTGACCGTCGACACGCTCCTGCAGCGGCACTGTGCGGGACCGGCCGGCCCCGTCGTGGTCAAGCTGGATGTGGAGGGCGCGGAGATCCCCGCCGTGAAGGGCGCGGCCAACGCCCTGCGGGAACGCGACGTGATCTTCCTGTTCGAGGACCACGGAAACGACCCCACCTGCAAGGTCAGCCGGCACTTCATGGAGATGGGACTGGTCGTCATGTCACCTGGCAGGCGCAGCCCGCTGACGATCCGGGAGATCGCCGCGGTCAAAACGGATCCCACGCGGGGTTACAACTTCGCCGCCTGCCGGCCCGACGCACCGTTCGTGGAGTCCTTGGCCCGGCCATGGCACCAGGCCCGACCGTAGAGCTTCCGCGGCTGCACTCGAGTGGGAGAGTCCCACGACACCCGAGGCCCGCCTGGTTCGGCCCACGGGAGGTCCGACGACGGGACTGCGTGGGCCACTCGCCGGTGGCGGCTCGAGGCCCGTTTCAGTCCCTCAGGCCGTCGGCAGTACGCCGCTCCGGTGCGTTGCCCGGGGCCGGAACGGTGTCCAGCAGAGGCCGTGGGCCGAGGGAACCCGTGCTGCGGGAGAGCATGATCCACACGGTGAAGACGGCATAGCCCGAGGCACAGGCGAAAGCGGCGGCCACCGGCTTCCCGCCGCCGAACAGGTACACGGCAGTGAACTCCCCCGCCGCGGCCGTCACGGCGATCACCGCAAGGTTCCCGCGCCGTCTGGTGTCACGGAGTTCGACGCCCTGGAACAGCCGCCCCACCGCCAGCACACCGGTCGCCGGCACCAGGAGCAGGACGGCGGGCTGAGCGGCCCGATAGACCTCGCCGTACACAAGGGGCAGGGCGACGTAGGCCAGCGGTGTGCAGGTCCCGACGCAGAGGGCGAGCAGCAGCAGAATCCTTCGCAGCTCGACCGGGTTGCCCGGCCGTCCCCGCGAGACGAGGGGGAAGAGAGCGGCGGGAACATAGCCGACGATCTCCGAGACGTTGATGGCGATTGCGTAGAGGCCGAGGGTCCTGTCCGCCCCGAGGAGGGAGAGCGCCATCTGGTCCGACCGCTGCAGGACGTACGTGGAGCCGTTGAGCACATGGAGATGCACGTTTCCCCGGCACCAGACGAGAGCGATGTTCCGGTGCCACCCGCCGCTGCCCGGTCGCGGGACGGTGCGGAGGAGCGGCTCCCCAGCCCGCCCGAGGCGGAGCAGCAGAACGGAGTTCATCACCGCCTGGGCGACGAACGACAGTGTGGCCACTTCCAGGGCCGAGGTGAGCCCGAAGTGGACGCAGAGCAGGCAGCCGAGGACCGGTCCGCAGTTGCCCAGGGTACGCGCCGCGATCAGCCGGCCCAGCCGGCCACTGCTCACCAGCGTGCCGGTCGTCAGCCGGAACACCAAGCCGCCGTAGACCGCGGCGGTGGCGCAGGGCGGAAGCAGCCAGACCGGTCGCATCCAGGGCGGCGCCCAGGCACCCGCCGCGGATCCGGCGACGGCCACCGACGTGGAGGCGAGCACCGTCCAGGCAAGGTAACCGGCGGGGAACGACCTTCCCGCTCTCCGCACGTCCGCGAGGCCCCTGACGACCCCCACCTCACCGCCCATCTCGAGACACGTCAGAGCGAGTGTCGCGAACACCACGATGGACGCGTAGTGCCCCCGTTCGGCCGGTTCGAGGTACCGGGCCACGACGAGGGACCCGGCCAGCGCGGTGACCGCCCCGCCCGCCACGCCGAGAACGGCCAACGCGGCCTCTCCACGCAGGGCCGCCATCAGTGGCGGCCTGAGGGTGGCCTCCGTCTCCTTGCGTGTCACGGGCGCTCCGGTCTCTCGGAGCCGGCACGCCGCCGGACACGCGAACACCGGCCGGCGCCACACTGCCCGGCCGCTGCCGCAGGAGGCGAGCAGCGTCCCCCGCAAGCCGGATTCGGGCCGCAGTGCGCGACAGGGGATGGCCCAGGGTCTTCCCTTCGGTATGCCTCCAGGAGGCGGATCACGGCCGCACCCGGAAAACCATGGACGGACGCAAGGGCCAAGAGAGCGACACAGGTGCGGTATCCGCGCAGTCAAGCCCGTGGAGCCCGGGACGGGCCGCCGGCGGGCAGTGCGAGGACGACCCGGCCATCCACCCGGGCCGCCCTCTGCCTGCATACGGGAAAGAGCAACAGGACGTCGGCGCAGCCGACGGCGATGAAAAGCCGGAGCAGTACGAGCCCGTCCCGAACATACCTATGGCGTCTCCTTCCCGGCTTTGCGTTCTGTCCTACCACGCGGACAGCAGCGGACCTTTGCACCGCCGTCACGATTTCTCGTGGCTTCGCGTCCGGGAATACTCATACGAGAAATGGACGCCCTCATGCGCGACCAAGACGCCGGTGAAGTCGACACACCCGGGTCAGGAAGAGACGGGCACCTCCGCGGAAGCCGACCGCGGCAGTCCCGTGCCGGAGGGCAGGCGACACGCCGGGGCACCGCGGCTGACCGGGACCGTGCCCCGGGAACCGCCGACAGCCTCCCCGTCCTCGCGCGGGACACCGACCAGCGCAAAGGCGCAGGCGAGCACCAGCCACGAGGGCAGGCCGATGTACGTGGTCTCGAAGGCGACGTTGGTGAACGCGGTAACGGCGACGCCCACCGTCGCCCCGAACCAGGACGCGGCCGCGGGGTGTTGCCGGGCCCGCCAGGTCCGGCGGAGGGTCCCGGCGACCAGCAGGACGACTGCGATACCCGCGGGCCAGCCCAGGTAGAAGACATATCCGACGAACGAGTTGTGCGGGCCCGCCCCGGAGGCGTTCAGGTGCTCGCCGTGTCGGACCACGTCGATGGGATGTCCGGCCCCGGTGCCCAGCAGCGGATCCTCCTGAACCGACCGGAAGGCCTCCCGCCACATCTCCAGCCTCAGTTCGACGTTCGCGCCCGCCTCGGTACTCGTGTCATGGGAGCGCAACACCCGGCCCGCGAGACCCCCTACCACGGGCATGTCGGAGACGTCCTGCCCAAAGAGGGTGAAGCCGAGCACGCCGAGCACCCCCATTGTGGCGATGCTCCACGACAGCATCGGGAGGCGGATGACGCGCCGACGGCGGTCCCAGCCGGCCAGCGTTGTGGCGGTCACGGCCGCCACCACTGCCAAGAGAGGGCCGCGCTTGCTCGCGACGGCGGTCATCAGGGCCGCTCCGACCAGCGTCCACAGCAGCAACCGACTCTTTCCCCGCAGCCTGAGCTGCGCGCCGAAGGCACCGGCGATCGCCAGATAGAGGCCCGAGGCCGCGGTCTGCAGCGGGATGTTGAGGGCCCAGGTCAGGAAGAGCCCCCCGGTCGGCACGTACAGCACCCACCGCCACCGCACGGCCTCTGCCACCGGCCGGGTGAGGAACCAGGTCGCGGCACACCACCCGAGTACCGGGTAAAGCCCCAGGATCAGGCCCTTGAGGGCCCCCGGGTAGCCTGCGGCGATCCCTCGGTACACCGCCTGGCAAGCCATCACCGCCAGGCCCACGGCCGCGACCCGGAACCAGCGCAACCGCTTCTCCGAGAACACCCGAGGCCCCCACTGGTGCAGGGTCGAGAGCAGCGCGAAGGCGGCCAGGACGTCCATCGCGTAGAACGGGGCGCGGCCCACCGTCGCGTAAGTCTTGCCCAGCAGGAGGAGCGGTACCAGGCAGGCCGCCCAGGGCAGCCAGCCCGCCCCGCGAAGGCATACGGCCAGCACCAGAGCGGAGACGACACATACGACGGCGCACACCACGACGAAGGCGAAGTAATACTGCGGAGCGGAATTGAAAAAGTTCACAGCCCTCTTCTTTCGCCAACTCCGTCGATTCATATCACGCCCAGTCTGAATACCGAATCCACACCGTGGCGCGCCCCTTGGGCACGACCCTGTATACCGTATGAAAAGATCGGTTCGACGTGTTGCACTGGACTTCTCCGCCGACCAGATGCTTCTGTTGTTTCACGGCCTTTTCGCCCGAACTCTGCAATGACAACCCCATGGCTGGAGACAGGCAATGTTTCCCGTCCGTCCACGTTCTACGCGGAAATCCGCCGGGCCGACCGTGCTTGTTTTCCGACACAGTCCGCGTCTCGGTGGAATGGGCCGGGCGGCCGAGTTCTTCACACCCGTTCTCACCAGCCGCTGCAACGTGCGGGCGGTCATCTCGCTCTCCGCCAGCCGGGCCGGCTCCGACCGGCTCGCGGCCTCCTGGCCCGCAAAGGCCACGGCCACTTTGACAGCCCTCGCCAAGGCCACCTACATGCTGATCCGGACGGCACCGAACGCCGTCTACCTGCCCGTCTCCCAGTGGGGCCTGCCCTTGCTGCGCGATGTGCTTCTGATCCTGCTCGCCAAGGCGGCCGGCGCGACCCCGGTCCTGCACCTCCACGGCGCGCAACTGCCCACCCGGCTCGCCGCGAGCCGTGTGCTGCGCGCGTCGCTGGGCGGCTGCCACTGGGTCGTGCTCAGTGAGACGGTGGCGGAACAACTGGGGGCCACCGGCTGCCGTTCGGCGTCCGTCACCGTGCTGCGCAACCCCGCGCCACCGGCCACCCCGTCCTCGCGGGAGTCCGCCCCCTCCCGGGCGCTGCGCGTCGGCTGGATTGGCACGATGAGCCGCGTCAAGGGGTTCGACCTCGTCTGCGGCGCGGTCGATGTGCTGAAGAGACAGGGGCTCGAGGTCGAGTTCCGGGTGGCCGGGATACGGCACGACGTACCGCCGAGCCATATGGCGTGCGTGGACGAGGACCTCGGGGTGCTGGACCTGTCGGAGGCGCTGTCGTTCTGGACGAAGGTCGACGTGTTCGTCCTGCCGGCCCGCTGGGTCGAAGGGCTTCCCTTCGCCCTGCTCGAAGGGCTCCAGGCGGGCTGCACCGTGGCGGCGACCCCCTCACCGGGGAGCGCCGAATTGTTCGGCCAGGGCTGCGTGGAGCCGGTGGAGGCGACGGTGGAGTCCGTGGCCGGCTTCCTCAAGGCGTGCGAGGAGGACATCGAGGACATCCGACAGCGCCAGCAGAAGGCCTGGAAGGAACTGCGGCCGCGGTATGAACGCGACTGCATCACAGAGGAGTTCGTGCGCTTCTGGCAGAACATGGGTCTGGCCAGGCACCTTTGACGGAACGGAGACACGGCGTGCCGACCACCCCGCCGGCGAACGAGAACGCGCCGATCCGGCCGCGCAGCCCGGGCCGGCCGGTGACGGTGTGCGGACTGCCCGTTCACCCGCTCACCCTGTCGGAGTCCGTGGCGGCCGCCGAGGCACTGATCGCGGACGGCGGCCCCCACCAGCACGTCGTACTCAACGCGGCCAAGATCGTGCGGGCGCACGACGAACCGGAACTCGCGGGAATCATCCGCTCCTGCTCCCTCGTCAACGCCGACGGCCAGTCGGTCGTCTGGGCGGCCCGTCTCCTCGGCAGCCCCCTGCCCGAGCGGGTCGCAGGCATCGACTTCATGCTGGCCATGTGGCGCAGCGCCGCCCGCAACGGATACCGGGTCTACCTCCTCGGAGCGGAGCGGGAGGTGGTTCGGGAAACCGCCCGCATCGCCACCCGGCAGGGCGTCGACGTCGTCGGACACCGCGACGGCTACTGGGACGAGGCCCGGGAGCCCGAGGTGGTGGCGGCCGTCCGGGAGGCACGCCCGGACCTGCTGTTCCTCGCCGTGCCGAGCCCGCGCAAGGAGTACTTCCTCGCCCGCCGGCAAAAGGAGATGGGCTGCGCCCTGGTCGTCGGCGTCGGCGGCTCCTTCGACGTGGTGGCGGGGCTGCGCAGCAGGGCACCGCGGTGGATGCAGCGGGCCGGCCTCGAGTGGTTCCACCGCCTGGCCCAGGAGCCACGCCGCATGTTCCTGCGCTACGCGGTGGGCAACACACGCTTCGTCGCCCTCACCGCCGCGCACTGGTCACGACGGCGGACCGGGCAAGACGCGTGCGCCCGTCACCGAGACGCCCCCAACCCCCCGCTCGAGCCCCCCGCGAGGATCCCCTAGGGGATGTCACAGCTCCGCAGCAAAGCCGGGCCCGGAGCCCCGGGCCCGGCACGTCACCCTCCGGGACCAGGTACGTTCGAAGACGTGGCTGGATTCAGGATCGGACGCGGCCGGGACAACCGCACTCAAGCGCGATCGCAACAACCCCCGTACGGACGGCAGGCACCGCAGGGCCCACCGTACGGCTACCCCTCCGCGCCCCAGCAGCACGGAGGCGCGCAGCCCTACGGAGGCGCACAGCCTCACGGCGGTCATCCGCAGTGGCGTGCGCACGGCCAGGGCGAGCCGGAGTACTTCGGGGACGGCGGCGGTCAGGGCCATCCCCCGACCGCGGACCCGTACGCGGCCAACAACCCGGGCCACACCCAGGCGTTCTCCGTCGGCGAGGACCCGTACAGCCAGGGTGAGACCTACCGCGCGGGCCAGTCCGCGGCGCCGCCCATCGGCCCGCGTCTGCACTGGAAGGACCTGCTGCGGGGCATCGTGCTGTCCCCGGCCCAGACGTTCCTCCAGATGCGCGACTACACGCTCTGGGCCCCGGCCCTGACCGTGACCTTCCTCTACGGCCTGCTGGCGGTCTTCGGCTTCGACGGCGCACGCCAGGACGCGATCAACGCCACGCTGTCGAGCGCGATCCCGATCGTGCTGACGACGGCCGTGGCGTTCGTCGTCAGCTCCTTCGTCCTGGGCGTGGTCACCCACACTCTGGCTCGCCAGCTCGGCGGCGACGGCGCGTGGCAGCCCACGGTGGGCCTCTCCATGCTGATCATGTCCATCACGGACGCGCCGCGCCTGGTCGTCGCGATGTTCTTCGGCGGCGACGCCCTCTTCGTGCAGTTCCTGGGCTGGGCGACCTGGGTGGCGGCGGGCGCGCTGCTCACCCTGATGGTCTCCAGGTCCCACGACCTGCCGTGGCCGAAGGCGCTGGGCGCGTCGGCGATCCAGTTGATCGCGATCCTCTCGATCGTGAAGCTCGGCACGTTCTAGCGGTCGCCGGGCGCCGAGGACCACCACGTCCCGCGCACCGCTCACCAGGGAGAGGCCCCGGCGCCACACGCGCCGGGGTCTCGCGCGTGACGCCTCTCGGTCATCCTCCCCGGGACCTCACCGCCGCCGACATATCAGCTGGACTGGGCGCAGATGGCGTAGGCAGTGATCGGGAAGGTGATGTTGGTGCGGTTGCGGTAGGTGCCCTCCCAGGCGGTGGTGCCGATGGGCTTGGTCTCGTAGAGCCAGACATCGTTGCTGATGAACGTGTTGGTGCCGATGCCCCCGCCTACGACCACCGTCCCGGGCGGACAGTTCGCCGTGGACGAGCAGAAGGTGTCGGGCCCGCATTGCTCGGTGTGGGAAACCTGAACGAATGTGGTGGTGGCGCCGCATTTCTTCCGGCCGTCCAGCACGTGCGAAAGACGGTCGCTGTAGAGACTTTTTTTGTCGCACCGGCCGCTCTCCGGGGCCGGTGCCACGGTCATCCGGGATGCCTTGTGATGAGCCGGAGTGGCCGCCGCAGCGGGGGTGACCAGGCCCAGGCCGAACAGGGCCAGCAGGGCCATGAGGCTGCCTGCCAGCACACTCGTCGAGCGGGAAGGACGTTCCCCACGGGATTCAGCACGCATGACCGACCTGCTTTCTGCCTCAGCCTGTGCCCTGCTCGCGGCGAGCCGGGGGCCCTCCGAGGGGATGGCCTCCCTCATGATGCGATCGCCTCGAAAGCGGCCTGGACAGGACATGCCGAATCATCATCTCAATGGCCCAAGCGCCGACGACGGGACAGCTCGGGCGCGGTGCGCCATCGCCACGACGAGTGCCCGAAGCACCCGGCCCTGCTCGCCGCCGCCTGCGCCCCCGCCGCCTGCCGAGCCCCGGCAGGACGCCGGCCGTCGCGCCGCCCGGCCCCCGCACCGGGGATCACGGGGGCCCGAACAGTCCCGTCACGCGTCCAGGATCTGACCCTCGCGACGGACCACGGGCGGTTCGACCGACCAGGGGAAGTCGATCCAGTCGTCCGTGCGCTTCCAGACGTACTCGCACTTCACGAGCGACTGGGACTTCTCATAGATCACCGCGGAGCGGACCTCGGCGACGGTTTCGAGGCAGAAGTCGTGGACCAGCTTCAGGGTCTTGCCGGTGTCGGCCACGTCATCGGCGATCAGCACCTTCTTGTCGGTGAAGTCGATCGCATTGGGCACGGGGGCGAGCATGACCGGCATCTCGAGGGTGGTGCCCACACCCGTATAGAACTCGACGTTGACCAGATGGATGTTCTTGCAGTCCAGGGCGTATGCGAGCCCACCGGCCACGAAAACGCCGCCGCGCGCGATGCTGAGCACGACGTCCGGCTCGTAGCCGTCGTCGGCGATGGTCTGGGCGAGCTTGCGGACGGCACGCCCGAACGCCTCGTAGGTCAGGTTCTCCCGTACGTCGGCCATGTTCGCGCTCACACCTGGGTCCGATGGAAGTTCACGAAGGAGCGGGAGGCGGTGGGCCCGCGCTGCCCCTGGTAGCGGGAGCCGTAGCGCTCACTGCCGTACGGGAACTCGGCCGGCGAGCTGAGCCGGAACATGCACAGCTGCCCGATCTTCATGCCCGGCCAGAGCTTGATCGGGAGGGTGGCGAGGTTGGACAACTCGAGCGTGACATGCCCGGAGAACCCGGGGTCGATGAACCCGGCGGTGGAGTGGGTCACCAGTCCGAGCCGCCCGAGGGAGCTCTTCCCCTCGAGACGTGACGCAAGATCGTCGGGCAGCGTGATGACCTCGTACGTCGAGGCGAGCACGAACTCCCCGGGATGCAGGATGAAGGGCTCGTCGCCCTCGGGCTCGACGAGCCGCGTCAGGTCGGCCTGCTCGATGGAGGGGTCGATATGGGGGTATTTGTGGTTCTCGAACACCCGGAAGTAGCGGTCGAGCCGCACGTCGATGCTCGAGGGCTGCACCATGGTCGGATCGTACGGGTCGATGACGACCCGCCCCTTGTCGATCTCGGTCCGGATGTCCTTGTCTGAGAGAAGCACGTCCCGAGAATACGCAAGGCGCGTGGAGTCGCCCCAATCGTGACGACTCCACGCGCCTGTGACGCCTACCGCTACCGCTTCTCCAAGATCACCGGCACCGCACTGCGGAGCCGGGCACAGCGTGGGCACCGGACGAGCCGGCCAGGCCCGAGGCGCTCGGCCTGCTGCATCGGGAACGAAGCGGTACTGAACACGTGCCCCTCGGCACATCGGACGACGGTGCGCTCCATCAAGTCCTCTGAGTCCCTTCCCCAAGAGCCTTCGTCATCGCATCCACGACGGACGACGAAAGCCACATTACGGGATCAAAGGGACGGCCCTCCAGGCGGCACTCCGACCGCACCGGACCCCTCTCCACTCCCCTCACCGTACGCCCCAACTCCTGCCCCCCGCAGCCGGATCCACACCCCGAAACGACGGCGGACCCCGCGGCTGCGACGCCGGGGGTCCGACATGAGGTAGAGTGAGCGGGCGTTCGGACACCGGGCTGAACCGGCGTCTTACGCGGGTGTAGTTTAATGGTAGAACATCAGCTTCCCAAGCTGAGAGCGCGAGTTCGATTCTCGTCACCCGCTCCATGCGAAACCCCCAGGTCAGGGACCCGGGGGTTTCTTTGTTGTCTAGACCGGTGGGCGCCTACGGTCCAATGCGCCCCCAGGAGCCGGCCGGCCTCCGCCGCCGGGACCTTCATGTTGTGTCCGGTGATCACTCGTCGTGTGCCGGATTCGTGCCGGAACGCTTCTCGACGGCCTTCCGGACTGCGGCAGCGCCAGCCTTCCGCACGGTGGCGTCCAGGCCCGCGGCGACCTCTCCCGGAAGCCATCCGGCATGCCGACGACCTCACGCACCTTGCGCCACTTCCGCCCGAAGCTACCGCGCCGAAAGGGCGCCCCCTCCTCTCCCACGAAGACCAGCCCATCGGGGCCCGGCTCCGCATACGACTCAGGTGCCGGCGGGGCTCCCGGCGCAGGAACGCGGGAAGAATCACAGCACAGACAACCGCCACGGCAGCTTGTCCGGGCCACCACGACTCCCCACGCCCCGGAGTACGGTGCGCGCCCTGAATCCTGGTGATCTGGCGTCAACTCTTGTCGTGTTCTTGGAAGAACGGCCCGGAAAGGCACTGGTGAGACTTCCCGACGGCTCCCAGACCAGCCTGCCCCACGAGTGCCTTGACCTCGGTGAAGTCGCAGAGAACCTGCCCGATCACCTGTCTCGTGACGACCTCGCCTTTGACCGGCTCAGTACCGAAGATCGACACCGGCTCGCAGACCTCTTCAACGAAGCCGCCGTGAGGGAACCGGAGGGACCATGGCGCGACGCCCTGCCGGAGGTCGCGGACGGCTTCGGCCTCAACGAAGACGAGGGCCGAGCGCCAAGGAGCCGCTGCCATGAATCCTGGTGACCTGGCCTCAACGCTTCTTGAGTTCAGTGCGCGGCGGCCGGTTCCGGTGCGGCGGCGGGCTCGTGCACGCGCTGGACGTCGGCCTTGGTCACCGCCAAGTAGGAGACCAGCAGCATGATCAGGGCAAGCAGGACCAGCGCCACCGGCCCGTCGCCGAGGCCGAGACCTCCGACGGAGCGAGGCTTGCCCAGGCCGTCGGCGATCGACGCGCCGAGCGGACGGGTGATCACGTAGGCGGCCCAGAAGCAGAACACCGGATTCCAGCGCAGCCGGCGGTACCCCACCGCCGGAATGAGGATCAGCACCGCGAACACGGATGCGGAGGTGAAGTAGCCCAGGTGCAGGGTGAAGGCGGTGAAGTCGCCCAGCGCCGTGCCCATGGCGAAGGTGGCGACCACTGTCGCCCAGTAGAACGCCTCACGGCGCGGGGAGTCGATGGTGTGGATCGACAGGGTGCCCTCGGTGCGCCGCCACAGCCAGAACACGGCCAGCAGGAGCACTGCGTACAGCAGGCTGGAAATCGTGTAGGGCACGCCGAGGGCCACGTGCATCACGTCGGCGGCCATCGTCCCGAAGATGCCGACCATGGCGACGGCGAACCAGTACGTCCACGCCCGGTAGCGAGCCTGGCGGAACTGGACCACAAGTGCGACGAGGAAGGCGACGAATCCGAGCACCACGGCGAGCTGCGGCACCATGGCCTGGACGAGATAGTCCGAGGCCCCCTCCCCCAGCGCCGTCGACAACCCCTTTGCTATCCAAAAGGCGGTGACGATTCCGGGAACGCGAACCGCGCCTCGGAATACGTCTGCGGCAGTGCTGCCCGAACGGGCATGACGAGCTATCGAAGTCACCCGGCGATCCTAGGGATCCGGGGCTGCGCTTGTCTACACGCTTGTAGACGGTCTAGCGTGGCGCGGACGGGAGGGGCACCCCCTCCGTGCCGCTACCCGTCATAGGTGAGGGGTTACATGACTACCACGACGACGCCCGAGAGTTTTCGGACGCCCGCCCGGGAGCTGCCGAACAAGGTCCCCGAGGTCACGGTCTGGTTTTGGGTCATCAAAATCTTGTGCACCACGGTCGGCGAGAGCTTCGCAGACTGGATCGACATGAACCTCGGTGTCGGTCTGATCAACACCGCATTGATCTTCACCGTCGTTCTGGCCGGCGTCCTGGGCTGGCAACTCGGCACCGGACGCTACATCCCGTTCGTGTACTGGCTCACCGTGGTGGTGGTGAGCGTGACCGGCACCCTTTACACCGACATCCTCACCGACAGCCAGGGCGTTCCGCTCGCGCTGAGCAGCAGCGTGTTCGCGGGCGTCCTCGCCGTTGTCTTCGGGATCTGGTACGCCCGCGAGCGGACCCTGTCAGTCCACAGCATCACCACCCGTCCCCGCGAACTCTTCTACTGGCTCGCGGTCCTGGTCACTTTTGCCCTCGGCACCGCGACCGGCGACTGGACCCTGGACCTGACCGGCTGGACCCCGGGCGTCTCCGTGCTCCTACCCCTCGGATTGATCGTCGCGATCGTTCTCGCATGGCGCCTCGGCGCCAACGCGGTGCTCTCCTTCTGGCTGGCCTACATCCTCACCCGCCCGCTCGGCGCCAACCTCGGCGACTGGCTCGGCTCGCCCGGCGGCGACGGCGGCCTGGGCCTCGGCACCGCGGTGACCAGCGTGATCTTCCTGGCCGCGATCCTCGCTACGGTCCTGTACCTCACGCTCAGCCGTAGCGATGTCATCGAGACCTCCGGCCTGACCCATACCCCACGAGCGCTGAACCCGGCGCGTGAGCGGATCATGCTCGGCTACTACGCCGTCGTAGCGGCCGCAACGGCGGCGCTTCTCGTCTGGGCACATCAGCAGCCCCACGCGGCGGCGGCAAGCGAGAACGAAAGCCCCGCACCCACGACCGTCCATCTCACCCCGAAGCAGGCAACGTCGCAGTTCCCTCCGGCCGAGATCGCGAAATTCCGCACGATCGCAGCCGACACCCTGGCGAAGCTCAACTCGGGCGATCAGGCAGCCGCGACCACCCGGGTGACCGGCCTCGAGACCGCGTGGGACGACGACCAGCCCACCCTCGAGCCCAAGAACGAGCAGGCCTGGCACTTCCTCGACAGTGAAATCGACCAGGTCCTGACCGCGCTGCGCGCTCCGAACCCGGACAAGACCACCGAGGTCAAGGCACTCAACACCCTCCTCACCTCGCTCGGCTGACCCACCACAACGACCGACTGCCCCGACGCCGGCCTCCGGCCCCGGGGCAGTTGACGTCAAAACCGTTGCGCTCGGCCGGTCGTTGCTTCATCAAGCGGCTGATGACAGAGAACGGGGCCTCCGCCGAACGGGCGGTACGGGCTGCGCAGCGCTTCCTCGGTGGCCGGCGACGACGAACGGCGGCTCGTCGGGCTGTGCGCGGAGGAAATCTGTCACGGCGAGGCCACATGTCCCTGCCTGCCGGAGTCAGGGTTGCCGCACGAGGCACATGGCGCCGACTCTCTCGGAGCACGGCTGTCACGCGCACCCGGGTCCCTCGCCGCGTCCCCGAAACGAAGGTGCCATGCCCGCTGAGAACGCCCCCGTCGCCGGCAACCTCGATGACGACGACCATCCCTCCTACACCATGGGGCGGGCCGCCGACGTTCTCGGCACCACCGCCGCCTTCCTCCGGGCCGTAGGCGAAGCGGGGCTGATCACTCCCCTGCGTTCGGAAGGCGGCCATCGCCGCTACTCGCGCCGCCAGTTGCGCATCGCCGCCCGCGCCCGTGAGATGGTCGACCAGGGCACCCCCATCGAGGCCGCGTGCCGCATCATCTCCCTGGAGAACCAGCTCGACGACGCCCTGCACCTGAAACGGGAAATGCGCCGGAAGCTGGACCAGTACGGCGCGGATACCTAGTCTCGCCGGTACAGAAATACGGACCACACGATATAAGAATTACCGGGAGATCCCGAAAAAACCGTGCCGGCTCCACCTGACCTGTGTTAACGTGACAGCAGTTGCGGTTTTGGTTACCGGAGATTTTTTCTTTGCAGAGCTTTCCGGATCCTTCCGGAGGGGTGATCATCGCGGCGACTCGGCTCCGTAAAGTGCGGAGTCCGGCACTGCCCCCCAAGGGAGATTCAATATGGCATCTGGCACCGTGAAGTGGTTCAACGCGGAAAAGGGATTCGGCTTCATCGAGCAGGACGGCGGCGGCGCTGACGTGTTCGCCCACTACTCGAACATCGCCACCTCCGGCTTCCGCGAGCTTCAGGAAGGCCAGAAGGTTACCTTCGACGTCACGCAGGGCCAGAAGGGCCCGCAGGCCGAGAACATCGTTCCCGCCTGACACTGACGCGAATCGTCGCGAGCCAGTGGCTCGCGCATCATGTGGCTGGGGCCCGCGCTCTTGGGGTGCGGGCCCCAGCCCATTGATTTTCACGCTTTCCGGATTTCCCGGACCGCCGGCCGCCCCGGCTTCATCGCCACGAGGCACGGCTCTTCTTTTTTCTTCGGCTCATTCTTGCGAATCCTCATGCGGCCGTCGCCGCTGGACGGAATTCCTCGATACGCCGCATCGAGGAAGGTTCCTCCATGAACCGCACCCGTCGCACCGGCGACACTCCTGGCAGCCGCTCCCGTACGCAGGGGACGGGCCGCCGGGCTCCCCGTCCGGGCACCGGACGAAGGAGCGGCCAGGGCGCACGCCCTTCCCCGCGCCGACAGGAGTTCGCCCTGCCGGTCACCCACACCGAGCCGCTGCCGGCGGTCGAGACGTTCGGCGAACTGGACATGCCCCCGCGGCTGCTGGCCGCGCTCGGCGCCGAGGGCTTGACCGTGCCCTTCCCGATCCAGGCGGCCACGCTGCCGAACGCGCTGGCCGGCCGGGACGTCCTGGGCCGGGGCCGTACGGGCTCGGGCAAGACGCTTGCCTACGGCCTGCCGCTGCTCGCCCGCCTGGACGGGCAGCGGGCCCAGCCCCGGCAGCCGCTCGCCCTCGTCCTCGTACCCACCCGGGAACTGGCCCAGCAGGTCACCGACGCGCTCACCCCCTACGCCCGCGCCCTACGGCTGCGACTCGCCACCGTGGTGGGCGGCATGTCGATAGGCCGTCAGACGAGTGCGCTGCGCGGCGGCGCCGAGGTCGTCGTCGCGACGCCCGGCCGTCTCAAGGACCTCATCGAGCGGCGAGGCTGCCGGCTGGAACAGGTAGCCGTCACCGTCCTGGACGAGGCCGACCAGATGGCCGACATGGGCTTCATGCCCCAGGTGACCGAGCTGCTCGACCAAGTCCCGGCCCGCGGCCAGCGGTTGCTGTTCTCGGCCACCCTGGACCGCAACATCGACCTCCTGGTGCGCCGCTACCTTCACGACCCCGTCGTGCACTCGGTCGACCCGTCCGCGGGAGCGGTCACCACCATGGAGCACCATCTGCTGCACGTGCGCGACGCCGACAAGGACACCGCCGCGACCGAGATCGCCGCTCGCGACGGACGGGTGCTGATGTTCCGGGATACCAAGCACGCGGTGGACCGGCTGGCCGACCACCTGCTGTCCGTCGGGGTGCGTGCCTCGGCCCTGCACGGCGGCAAGTCCCAGACGGAGCGCAACCGGACGCTCGCCCAGTTCAAGGACGGCCACGTCACGGTCCTGGTGGCCACCAACGTCGCCGCCCGCGGAATCCACATCGCGGGCCTCGACCTCGTCGTGAACGTCGACCCTCCCGGCGACCACAAGGACTACCTCCACCGCGGCGGCCGTACGGCACGCGCCGGCGAGTCCGGCACCGTCGTCACCCTCGTCCTGCCACACCAGCGACGCGCGGTGGACCGCCTGATGGCCGACGCCGGCATCGCTCCGAGTACCGTCCGGGTCCGTCCGGGCGAGGTCGAACTGCATCGCATCACCGGCGCCCGGACCCCCTCCGGCGTGCCCGTCACCCTCGCCGCACCGGTCGACGGACCACGAGAGGGCAAGGGATCCGCCGGCCGGAATCGCAGGGGCCGGGCCGCCGGCCGTGGCGAGAGCGGCCGGGCCGCCGGCCGAGCCCGTCGGCCTGTCCCGAGGAACAACCCATAGCCCGAACACGGGGATGCGCTCCCTGCGGTCAGTACCAGCCCTCGCCCGTCCTGCCCGCCCCGACGAAGAGGAGAGGCCCTTGACACCGTTTCCGCCCCTGACACGGCAGACCGACAGCACCGACGGCACCGGTCTGACCGCCCGCGACGCCATGCACGCCCCCGGGCCGCAGGTCGACGACCATATGGCGGTCGACGTGGCCCTGTCCGTGCTCATCGGTGCGCGCGTCCCGCACCTGCTCCTCCGGGACGAGGACGGGCGGTGCGCGGGCCTGGTCACCCGGGCCCAGCTCGCCGCGCACCGCGGCGGCTCGTGGTACAGCGACCGGACCCGGCTGCGGGACATCCCGCTCGACCGCGGACCGTTCACCTCGTCCATGGCCGCACTCGGCGAGGCGGAAGCCGCCATGCGGGACCGGACCCTGGACGTGTCCCCCGTGATCGACGAACACGGATACGCCCTCGGCGTCCTCGCTCTCATGCCCTGACCGCAGTTCGACCGCCGTCCGACAGCCGCGGCGCGGTCGGCGTCTCCGCCTGTTCTTCCCCACCCCTGTGGAGGCATCCATGCGCTGTGTCATCGCCCGTTACCCCTTCGACCTGACCAAGATCGAGGTCGAGCAGTCGATGAGTGGCATCACGCCCGAACCCGTCACCGGCGTGTCCGTGACCATCGACCGCCGTGTCTACCCCGTGATGCAGGTCGGGGAAGTGATCACCAGGCAGAACCGCCGGGACTTCACGACGGGTGAGATGCGCCGGGCACTGACCCGGCTCGGCTTCACCTGCCACGACGCGCGCCCGGTCATGCCCGCCCGAGACACGCGAGCCGACGGGGATGCGCTCGGTTGGTGACGTTTTCCACGGCAACCGCAGGTCGCTCATGCGCCGTTTCGGGTTGGAAGACCGAGGATGTGGCACTCGGCCAGTGAGAGGGCCGGACGCGCGAACCGGGTCCCGTAGGGCCGACGGTTCGGCAATGAGCCGCAAGCCGCACGAGACCGATATGGCCCGCTCCGCCCGGTTGTCGCCGCCGGGCGGCCCGGCGGCGACAACCGGTGTGACCTGCCCGAGCCGCACCGTCACCCGCTCCAGCACGAAGGCCCAGGTCAGAGACCTGGGCCTTGTTGTGTTGTGCGGTGATCAGCGGCCGCGTGCCGGATTCGCGCCGGAAAGCTTGCCGGCTGCCTTCTTCGCCGCCTCCGCCGCGGCCTTCTCAAAGGACTGCCGGGCCGGCGACCAACGAGCCGCCGCCACGCGCCGGAATCGAAGCGCGCCGTGGCGCAGCGAGATCAGTCGGCCAGCCGGTTGACGGCAGCGGCAGCGATGCCTTCCATGTAGCCGGGGTCGTCGCTGGGCTGACCGGACAGTTCGACGATCCCGAACCTGTGACCACTGCGGATGACCGCGACACCGCCGGTGACCCCGCCGTTGCCGCCGAAGGCGGGGTACCACCTGGCCTCGCCGGCCCTGACGGTGATCGTGTGCCCCTTGCCGTAGTACCAGTGTCCATCCGGCTCGTCCTGGCAGCTGCGCACCAGCCCGTTGAGCTGCTTCTCGTACGAGGCCGCCGCCGCGTTGGTGGAACTGTCTGCGACGGACTCGGTCAGCAAGGTGTCCTTGGTGTCGAAGGTCCAGGTCACGTCGGCATAGGCGCGGGCCTTCCCCTTGGTCAGCGCTCGCATCGTCTCCTCGCCGGAGCACGCCGAGAGAGCTTGCTTCCCGGTCATGTTCACGGTCGCGCCGACCGGGGACAGGCCCTGCTGGAAGAAGTCGTCGCGCTGGATCAGGTTGCCGGAGCCGAGGCCGGACTCGGCAAGAGTGGCGGCAGGCGCGGCTGCCGGCCGGCTCGGAGAACCCGTGTCCGCACTGGCGGCGGCGGGATGCGCGGCAATGCCGACCGCGAGCAGCGCGGCTCCGAGGGAGGCTGCTACTCCTGCGGTACGACCGCGGCGCGAGAACTTCTTGCCGGCTGCTTGGTTGTCGAACATCTCATCCCCTGTGTGGTCACGACGCGGTTTGCGTTCTCGTACACCCGGGGAGATGCGGGACGTCCGGAAGATGTTGGATGGCTGTTCGCCGTGATCGGTGTGATCCACCTCACCTCTGTCGGCGAGGGCAGGGCCCCTCAGAGCTGTGTCACGGCGGCACGGACGATACGCGTCATCGCAGCCGTGTCCAGGCAGGCATCAACCTCCAGCACCCCGTAGTGAGAGCCGTTCCGGAGTATGGCGATGCCTCCGCACGGCTCCTTGCCTCGTGGTGCGGTCCCTGTGGTGTTCAGGTCGCCGTCGTAAGACCCCATCCAGCTGGCACCGATACCCGGAGCGACATCGATCGTGTGCGTCGGCCCGTAGACCCAGTGGGTGGCCGGTTCCTCCTGGCACGGCACTTCCTCCAGCAGGAGGCGCTGGGTGAAGTTCTGCGCCAATGCCGGGCTTCCGGCGTCGGCGGCGACTTCACGCGCGACCTGACCCTGGATGTCCACCGCCAGCGTGGGGTCGCTGACGTCGGCGTCCCTGGTTGTCACGAAGCCGCGGAAGTGTGAGTCCGACCTTCCCAAGGTCTCGCCGAGGGTCTTCTCTCCGGCGCAGGCCGCGTTGGCGTACCTGCCGTCTCCGACACGGTCCCGTACGTAGATGTGCTTGCGGAACCCGACCTTCCTGAACGCAGCCGCTGCCAACAGGTGCCCGTCCGTCATAGGTCCGCCGGCGGGCTTCGGCACCGGGGAGCCGTTTCCCGGCGAGGACGGCCCAGCGCCCGGCGTCACTGTCGGAGCAGAGCGAGCGGGCAGGAGGAAACGGCCGGTCAACAGGCCGAGCCCGACGGCTACCGCCAGGATGACGACGATCGTCCGAGCTCGCACGGCAGCACCTCCCGGCTCCTACTCAAGCTGAAAATGCCGGTTGACACCGGAAGGTCGGAATGCCTCAGAAGCCGCCGCCGAGGCGGTCCCGCATGAAGCGGCGAGCCTGATGGATGCGGTCCTTGACCGTGCCCAGGGGAGCGCCGGTGATCTCGGCGACCTGAAGATAGGTCAGGTCCCCGAGATCGCGAAGCACGAAGGACTCCACCAGGGCCGGATGGCGCTCCTCGAGCGCGGCCAGCGATTCCATGAGGTCCAGGCGGGTACCTGCGATGACGCTTGTCGTTCGAGGGTCGACACCCTCGGGAACGACCGCATGACTGTCCTCCGCGCGCCGGCGCATCGAGCGATACGTGGACCTGGCGGCGTTCGAGGCGATCACTGTCACCCACCCGAGGAACGAGCCCCGCCCGCTGTACTCGTGCAGATGTGTGCTGATGGACAGCAGAGCATCCTGCGCGGCCTCTTCGGCGTCGGCGTGGTGCGGAAGGAACCTGGAGCAGCGGCGCATGACCGTGGGGCGAAGCCTGACAAGGAGGCGGTCCAAGGACGCCCGGTCACCTGCCTGGGCAGAGGCCACGAGCCGCGCCAGCTCGTCCTCGTCGATCACCTGCTGTCCCCCGTTCCCGTCCGACCCGAATTCCGCCTGGCCACACCGCAGTTCCCGGCCTCGACGACTCGGGCAGAATGTTGCCACATGCGGAAGCTAGGTCGTTATCTCCTCGAGGGCAGACTGGGAGCCGGTTCGTTCGCCACCGTCTGGAAGGCATACGATCCCGAGCTCGACACGGACGTCGCGGTCAAGGTGCTGGCCGACAACTGGGCCTCGAACGCCGATGTACGAGAACGATTCCTGGCGGAGGCGAGGCTGCTTCGCAGGATCTCCAGCCCACGTGTCGTACGCGTTCACGACGTCGGCGTCCAGGACGACCGGCCCTACTTCGTCATGGACTACGTCCCGGGCGGCACGCTGGCCGAGAAGATCGGGCACTGCCGGCCTGCGGAGGCACTCCATCTGGCAGCCGAGGCCGGATACGCGGTTCAGGTGCTCCATGACACAGGCGTCGTCCACCGCGACATCAAGCCGTCGAACCTCCTGCTCGACGCCGGCCGCACGCCCACTGCCGTACTTGTCGCGGACCTCGGCAGCGCGAAGCAACTCGCTGACGCGTCGGGGTTGACCGTGACCACCGGCACTCCCGCGTACATGGCGCCCGAGCAGGCCTTCCAGACCGGGGGATTCGATGGTCGAGCCGACGTGTACGCCCTCGGTGTCGTGACGTTCGAACTGCTGACTGGGCGCAAGCCGTTCGGTTCGGGCGGTCGCGCGACCCTCACGACAGAGCAGGCGTCGACGTCTTCGCCGCCGGCCATCCCCAGCGACCTGGGGGTTCCGAACGGCATCGACAGACTTCTCCGTGCTGCGCTGTCCGTCGATCCCGGGGACCGGCCCCAGACCGCTCAGGCGTTCGCGGATGCGCTGCTGTCACAGGGAGGAGGGGAGTGGGCTCCGGCCAGGTCCTCGCGGCCGACACGCCTTGTGGTCTGGCTCGCGGCGATCGTCGTGTACCTGGTGACAGCGGTACTGACCTGGTTGGTCCGCTGAACCGGATTCCCCGTCGTCGTTCGGTGAGGCAGCGAGTTCCTCGCGGAGCGACCCGGGCCCGACCCAGTGCACGCCACCACGTCCCTCGCACAGGGTGCCGCCCGTGACACCGAGGGTCCCGGCGAACCGGCCGAGCGCTAGGCCGAGCTGCCGGAGTGCATCGCGGATGCCGATACCGGTCACCGGCACGCTCACGAGGCCGCCCGCGACCGGTCCAGACGCATACGGCCCGGCCGAGACCTGCTGCGGACGTGCGGCCCCGGCCTTGCACACGACCCTGCCGTCCGGGCGCCTCCGCATCGGGGGCGCCCGAACGCCGTGCGCGTCAGGCCGGCGCCTTGACCGCCGAGACCGCCTGGGCCGGGTTCCGCACGACGCGGCGGCGCCGGGTCGGCATCCCCAGTGTCGGGTGGGCGACGCCCCAGGCCGCGCCCTTGCAGACCAGCTCCTTGTAGACGGCGGCGAGCCGTCCTGTCAGGGCCGTCCGGACGGAGCGGTCGTCGGCGGTGACGTACTGGATCAGGCCCTCGTTGCGGCCCAGCGAGATGCACTGGTTGAAGTAGCGGAGCGGCACGGACGGGAGTTTGCCGCCGGTCAGGCGCGCCGCGATGGCGTCGGCGGCCTGCCAGGCGGTGGGGACGCCCGAGGCGCACGACATCCGCAGCGGCTTGTCGCCGGGGCCCATCACCATGGCCGCGTCGCCGATGGCGTACACGTCCGGGTGGGAGAGCGAGCGCATGGTCCGGTCGACCACGATCCGGCCCGTGCCGGTGACTTCCAGGGTGGTGGCCTGCGCGATCGGGTGGACGGCGAAGCCGGTGGTCCACACGGTGACCGCAGCCGGGACGGATGTGCCGTCGGCGGTGGTGATGCGGTCGGCCTCCACGGCGGTGACGGTGGCGTGCTCGTGCACGGTGATGCCGAGCTTGCCGAAGACCTTCCGCAGGTGCCGGCGGCCCTTGGGCGAGAGCCAGTCGCCCAGGCCGCCGCGGGCGGCGAGGGCGATGTCGAGGTCCGGGCGGGCCTCGGCGATCTCGGTCGCGAACTCCACACCGGTGAGGCCGCCGCCGACCACGACCACGGGCTGTCCGGCGTCCAGGGCCGCCAGGCGCTCGCGCAGGCGGAGAGCTCCGGGGCGGCCGGCGATCTCGTGAGCGTACTCGGCGGTGCCGGGGACGCCCTGGTCGTTCCAGCCGCTGCCGAGGGCGTAGACGAGGGTGTCGTACTCCAGCTCCTCGGCGCCGCCGGCGTCGGTGACGGCGACGGTCCTGCGGTCGGCGTCGACACCGGTGACCTTCGCGAGCTTCAGTTCGACGCCGGTTCCCGCGAACATCTCGCCGAAGGGTCGGGACCTGAGGTCCTGGCCTGCCGCAAGCTGGTGCATCCGGACGCGCTCGACGAAGTCGGGTTCGGCGTTGACGAGGGTGATGGCGAGGTCGTCACGGTGCAGCCGCCTGGCGATGCGCCCGGCGGCGATGGCCCCGGCGTATCCGGCTCCGAGGACGATGATGCGGTGCTGCATTTCCTGGCTCCTGTCGTCGGCGGGTTCGCCCCTTGAGCCGGGCGGCCCGCCGTTTCCTGACAGAAGTGCGATGTGAAGCACCTCACATCGGGTCAGAAGGCGTTGAGCAGGGGTTCGCCGTGGTCGGTGGCCGCCCATCGCCTGGTCGCGCGTTCGAGCTTGTCGGGGTTGGCCTGGCTGCGGAACGCGGCGATGCCCTCGTCGGTGACCTCCAGGCACATGACGCCGATGACCCGGCCGTCGAGGACCGCCACGACGGCGGGGTCGCCGTTGGCGGTCGTGGCATGGACCTCGGGTGAGCCGCCGGCCAGTGCGCGCTTGGCCCTGCTGGGCTTGAACAGGCCCCGCATGAACTTCGCGACCGCCAGGGCGCCCTCGAACGGCTTGGTGCGGGCCGGGACCTTACCGCCCCCGTCGCCGATCGAGATGGCGTCCTGGGTGAGCAGCCGTACCAGCGGCTCGGTCCTGCCGGTGGTGGCGGCCGCGAGGAACTCGTCGATGATCCGCCGGGCGGCGGCCTCGTCGATCTCGGTGCGGGCCTTGCCGTCCGCGACGTGCTTCTTGGCACGGTGGAAGATCTGCTGGCTGGCGGCCTCGGTGATGTCGAGGATCTCGGCGATCTCCCGGTGCGGGTAGTCGAAGGCCTCCCGCAGGACGTACACCGCCCGCTCGCCCGGGGACAGGCGCTCCAGCAGGGCGAGCACCGCGTACGAGACCGATTCGCGTTGTTCGGCGGTGTCGGCCGGGCCGAGCATCGGGTCCCCGGCGAGCAGCGGCTCGGGGAGCCATTGGCCCACATAGGTCTCGCGCCGTGCGCGGGCCGAGGTGAGCTGGTTGAGGCACAGGTTGGTGAGAACCTTCGTCAGCCAGGCCTCGGGGACCTCGATGCGGCCGACGTCGGCGGCCTGCCAGCGCAGGAACGTCTCCTGTACGGCGTCCTCGGCCTCGCTCGCGGAGCCGAGGAGCCGGTAGGCGATGGCCTCCAGGCGGGGCCTGAAGGCCTCGAACCGGTCGACGTCGTTCATCGTCAGCGCCATGGCCCGGATCCTAGCTCTCGCGGCGCACGACGGCCGCTGCATTACGGCCCCGCGCTGCCCGGCACGGCACGCCTCCCTCGACCTGAAATTCCGTCCGGCCGCGACGGAATCTGCCGCGCCGTCCCCACATGTGCCACCGCGCCGGAACATTTGGGTAAGTGCCCGAACAGGCAGCCATATATGGGGCGTCGCGAATTCAGGTGTAACGCGGCCGCGACGGCACGGCGCAGAAGAAGAGGAGCGGGTAAACGCCCCGGGCGACCGCGCCGAAACGACCTCTCGTCAGATCGGATTTCCTTGTGAGCAACACAGACCCGGTTTCCGGGTATCCCACGTACAACCAGCCCTCGGGCCCGGACCGCTCCGTGCGCCACCAGTCCGCCGGACGGCGAACGGCGCTCACGCTCTGCACGATCGCCGACATCGCGGCAGGTCTGCTGGCCCTGTGGATCCTGTTGTTCCTGCTGGACGCGAACCGGGCGAACGTGTTCGTCAAGTTCGTGCGGGGAGTGGCGGACTGGCTGGCCTGGTGGTCGCAGGACATTTTCACAATGGACACAGAGGGACTACGGGTCATCCTTGATTATGGACTCCCTGCGGTTATGTATTTGCTGATCGGTCACGGAATCGCCGCCCGGCTCAACCGGGCCTGACAACACCGCGAGTTCGTTGCCGAATCTCCGGCACAGACCGCGCAGAAGCACGACACCGCGAGGACCGACTGTGATATTCAGCCCCACTGAAAAAGTCCAACTGCCGATCTACGAGGATCTTGTACGCGAACGCGGTGACGTCGTGGCGGAGGCTCAGCAGGCGGCAGAACACATGCGGCACCAGGCGGCGGAGCTGCTCGGCGGACGGAACGGGGCCCGGGGCGGTCCGCCACGGACAGGGCACTGAGGACCCTCTGCCGTCAGCCGCCGTGGGTGGCCCGCACCTCGGCGAATGCGCCCCGATCCGGCGAACCGGGGCCGCCGCGCTCTACCGTGGGCAGGAGTTCGCAGCCGCCGCCGACGGGCGCCTCGGCAGCGGGGTGAGAGGCGTGCAGACCGGAGCGGCGACGCCGATGAGCTCCACCAGTCCCACGCCGCCGGTGGGCGGGAGGATCTTCGACCAGTTGTTGGCCACCCAGGCGTTGCCGGAGGGGTCGATCTGCACCGCGGTGAGGTGCTGGATCGCCTTGTTCCGGAAGCCCTGCTCGGGGGACATGACGGTACCGGTGGTGGTGCCGGGAGGGCAGGCCGTGGTGTCTGCGCCGCACAGAAGCGACACGGAGGAGTTGCCGAAACCGGCGACCCACACACGGTCCCGGCCGTCGACGGCGACCGACCAGGGGAAGACCGTTTTGGGCAGCCGGTAGGTGCCCGCGACCGTTCCGTCGGGCCGGATCCGCGTGACCGCGCGGCTGAAGAAGCCGACCACCCAGGCGTTGCCCCGGGAGTCCAGAGCGAGCCCGAGGGGCGCCTGGAGAGAGCTGCCGCTGGTGGACATGATCGGCTTGAAGTCGGGGCCGACGACGGTGACGCTTCCGCCGACCTGCTCCGGGCGCTTGGTCTCCATGACTGCGGCGAAGGAGAGATGACTGTTGGTGACCCAGGCCCGGCCCTGGCCGTCGATCTGGATGGCGAACGGGTGGTTGAAGCTCTTGTCCTCGATGGTGAAGGCCTTCGAGGGATCACCGTGCGGGTAGACGACGACGCTGCCCGCACCCGGCGCGCCCTTAAGACCGTAGGAGTTGGCGATCCACACATTGCCGCGCTGGTCGACGGCGACGCCCTGGGGTTTGACGAGCCCGCCGTTCTTCCACCCCGTGGGGGGCGACAGCGGGATGCCGGCGGACGAGTATTTCGACATCGCGTCGCCGCCGTAGCTGGGTGCCCAGACGGAGCCGTCGTGATCGATCGCGAGGCCCCACGCTCCGCCCTTCATACCACCGCCGCCGATGGGGCTGCCAAGGGTCGGCCGGCCGGTCGGATCGAGCACGGTGACGAAGGGACTGGGCGAACGCGTACCCGGGAGCCAATTGTTGCTCGCCCACACGTTGCCTTTCGCGTCGAACGCGATACGGCCCGGAGCGTAGAGGTCGGCCGCGGTGTGGCGCAGCGCGAGCACCCATGCCGTGGGGGCCGCGGTGAGCGCGGGGGCGAACACCCTCGCGGTGCGCGACAGGGCGTACAGAACTCCGGGGGACAGCGTCGGACGGTGGACAAGGCCGAGCACGGCCTGCACCGTGTCGGCAGGCATGGTGCCGCCCCGCGGTGTCGCCAGTCGCAGCAGGTCCTCGCAGCGCGGGGAGTCCGCAACACAGAGGGACACGAGGTTGGCCAGAGTGTTCAGCGTGGCGAGGGTCTCGCTGTTGGCGCTGTCGGCCCTGACCGCCTCTCCCGGCCTGGCTGTCACCGGATCGGCAAGGCCGAAGGAGGTCGCCGCGGCATTCTGCAGTCCCGGGCTGGGCCCGGTGATGCCGCGCCCGTCGCTGAACTGAGCGAGGGCGTACGTGGTGGCGACGGTGGTCAGCTCGTCGACCGTCACGGTGCTCTCGGTCCGCCGGGGTACGCCGCCTCCCGCGCCGAACCCGACGACCGAGCGCAGCCGGAGCCTGCGTCCCTGAGCCGGCGTGGCCTCCACGTACAGCACCCCGTCGGCGGGCTCGGCGTAGGGGATCCGGAAGGAACCGTGCGCGTCGGTCGTGGTCCGGCCCAGCTCCCTCACCCCTGAACGCGTCCCGGTGAAGAGCGTGACCCGGGCTTCGCCCAGCGGCTTGCCCGCCCCGGTGACCGTCCCGTGCACGGCGTCCGTTCCGGCACCGGCCGCCGATGCCGGGGCCGGGACGTCCACCGTTGTGAGGGCGACGGCGGCCGAGGCCGCCGCGGCGATGAACGAAGCCCACGACAGGCGTTCGGCCCACGTTCGTGCATGGCGCCTCTTCGGTCGGGCCGCGCACGTGGCCGGTCTGGAAGCGCGTATGTCTGAGCTGGTCATGGCTTTTTGACCCTTCACTGTGCACAGTCGGACCGGAGCGAACGGGTGAGGAACCTGCGCGGTGTGAGCGACCGGGGGCCGGTCAGCCCGGCTGCCGGGCTGTGGCTTCCCCCGCCTCGACCGGACCGCCCGGGCCTTCGGGAATCCTGAGCGTGAACCAGCCGACCCTGACGCCGAACAGCCAGACCACGCCCAGATAGAGTCCCGGCCGGACCTCACGCATCTCGTCGCGAACCCCACGTGCGACCAGAGAGATCCTGGAGTAGTCGATGACGATGCAGTCCCGGTCGTCCATCAGGCTCTTCCCGATGTAGACCTGGGCCACGATGGCGAGCACGTCGAACGCGGTCATCCGATTGCTCAGATATCCCTCGTGGTCGAAGACCTTCCCCCGCCACACGCCCAGGCGTACCAGCCGGGCGAGCAGCTGGGCCAGCCGGCTCCCTCCCCACCGCACGATGCCCGTGCCCTCCAGCGGACCCTTCGGGATGTCACCGGGCGGACTGTCGCGGAACAGCTCCACCAGCCCCCCATCGCCGGCCCTGAGCAGCTCCTTCTCGCTGAGTGCCACGCTCGTCCTCCTGGCGATCGTCAGCGCCGTCGCTCGGCAGCGCGATGCGGCCGGCAAGACCCACCCTCGGTGCTCGAGACCCACCCTCGGTTGCTCAAGACCCACCCTCGATGCCGCCGAACGGAGCCGCCACCACTGCTGGGCCGAATGGCTGTCCGGCCTGCGCGTCGAAGGCCGGCCGGCGGCCGGTGCGTCGACGGGGCACCGGGCCGCAATCGGCCGGGCTCACGCCTCCGGCTCGCGGCCGGTGAAGACCAGCAGGCGGCGGTGGGCAGGTGCGCCACCGGCCCCCTGATCCCCGGCTATGTCGACTCACTCGTCGACCGGCTCCTGTCACACGAGGACGGCAGCCCGGCCTGAGCCAGGTCCGCTCCGCCGGGCACGGTCACACGCAGGAGCGCCCTCCCGGGCCGCGTGGGGCCGTGGGAGGGCGCTCCGTGGTGGGCGACGACGGCAACGCCTGCCGGATGTCCGGCAGCGGGAGGTTGCCGGTCAGAAGGAGACGAAGACGCCTGCCTGGTGGTACTGGCCTGCGGTGCCCAGGGCCTCGTTCTTGACGGCGTCGACCTGAGACAGGACGTCCGAGTTGCTGAGCGCCGTGGGTCCGGCGACGACGCCGACGTGCGGGCTCAGACCGCCGGAGACGTTGTCCAGCTCGGCGTCGGAGATCTCGGCGGTCTGCACCTGGGGAGCGGAGTTCATGGTGGGACTTCCCTTCGGGTGAATGTCGTGCAAGGGGGGCGGCCCATGTGGGGACAGGCGGCGAGCCGCGGCCGCGGACGCGCGAGGTCCGGTTCGGGGAATCTGTGCCGAACCCGGCGGCGCGAAGGATCAAATCACGGAGCACGCCGAGCATCCAGTCAAACGCTGCTGCGACCAGGACAGTTGGGCGTGCGGGCTGCGCATTCGTGCAGACACGGGCACGAATTGGGGCCGGCTTCTCCACAAGCTTCGCGGGCCGGAGGGCGGCTGGCGTCCTCTCCGCGCTTCCCCCGCCCGGCACTTCGCGCCGAGCGGGCGTCGTCCGGCGTGTTCTTGTGCAGATCCGGCGCCCCCCGTGTTGCGGTTGCGCATTCGATGTGCAGATTCATCAGCCGGATCCCGGGCCCGGACCAGCAAGCGGTGAGGCCCGCCCTTCGGTCACAGGACACCCACGAACGCGCAGAGGATCCCCCCAGGAGCGCCACACAGGCCGCACACAGTCTTCCGAAAGTCTCGTTAGCGTTGCAGGCCGCTCGATTCCACGTGCGAACGTGGCCAGGCCGCGGCCCAGGCCGTCGGCGCAGTCGACTCAGGAAGACCGTAAATGGACTACTGCTCCTCGTGCCGTCGGCATCTGAACGGCGCCTTGGTGTGCCCCGGATGCGGTGCCTACGCCCCGGACATCGCTCCCCCCACGGCGATGAGGCCCTCCGCACCGGCCACGGGCACGGCGGCGGCCAGGACGGCGGCGCGGCAGTTCGGCTCCCCCGGCAGGCGGCACGACGGCGGTCTCCGTGACGAGCACATGCGCGGTCTACGTGACGAGCACATGCGTGGTCCCGATGGCGAGCACATGCGTGGCCTCCACGGCGAGCACATCGGCGGTCCCCCCGGCGAGACGGCGGCCCTCGCCGGCAAGGACGAGGCCCCGCGTTCCGGCCCGTCCGGTGATGTGGACGGCGCTCCTCCCGCTTCGCAGGGCCGGGCGGCTCGGCGCCGGCAGCTGGCCCGCTGGAAGAAGAACAAGCGGCGGGCCGCGGTCGCGACGGCCGTCGCGCTCGTGGGTGGCGGTCTGACCATGACCGCGCTGGACCGGCACTCCGCCGACCGGGCCCAGGCGGCCACGGCGCCGGACAACCGGCCCATGGGCGTCACGGGGGAGCAGACCGGCGAGGAAGGCCGCCCGAACGACCCGGCGACGGCACCCCCCGGTGCGCGTCGGTCCTCGCCGGCGCCGCGGTCCACGTCCCCCAAGTCCCCCGCCCAGCGGGCCGCGACCGGCGTCACGCACCGGCAGAGCACCGTCACCACACCCCGTACCGTGACGCCGGACACCCGGCCGGACGCCGCGGCCACTTCCCTTCCCGTGAAGACCTCGATCGCGGGGGATCAGGCCGCCGCTCCCGCTTCGGGCGGTACGAACGGCAGCGGCACCGGTACGACGGCACAGCAGCCGTCCACGCCCCCGCCCTCGTCCGCTCCCGCGAACACCGGCGGGTCGAACTCGGGAACGTCCCAGACGAACCCCGCACCGGCGGCGACCTCCCCGGCGCACCTGTGCCTGCTCGTGGTGTGCCTCGGCTGACCGTTCACAGCGCCGCGCCCGTCGACGCCCGGGGAGTACGACGGAAGACGGGCCGGACCGGTCACCGTCGTGGGTGTCCGGGCCGGCCGTCGTCGAGGTGGCTCAGGTCCTGACCGTGAGGTAGAGCCAGCCGCTCCAGGTGCTCAGGTTGGTGTTGCCCTTCGCGCTGTGCACGTACTCGGAGCGCACCCGGAACCTCTGATCGACCGCGTGGGTCAGGATCAGCTGCGTCGCCGCGGTGCTCTTCGGGTCGAGGGTGAAGCAGCCCGAGGTGCTGAGTGTGCCAGGCGCCGCTGTAGTACTCCTGGACCTGGAAGTGCTCGCACTGGCCGGACTTGTGCGGCGTCACGGTCGCGGTGACCCGCGGGTTCACCGTGTGGTGGTAGACGCGGTAGGTGGTGCCGCCGTAGGTGGTGCTCGTGTAGTAGCCGCCCAGCGTCTCGGCGACCTTCACCTGGTCGTAGGCGGTGCGGCTCGCCGTGGCCGGGGCGTAGTGGTAGTCCCCTCGGCCCGACAGGTCTCAGCGGAAGCGGTCTCTGATCCAGGCGGCTGCGCCCAACAGGCCCACCATGACGAGGACTCCCCCCTTGACGGACAGCTTCATCTTCAGCAGCCAGAAACCGGGGAGGTACCGGCCCAGCCCCCACCACACGACGGCCCACGACAGCCCGGCGGTCAGCAGGGCACCCGCCACGGCCACGGCGATCGGCCCGGCTCGGGGAGGGCGCGGTTCCTCGTCGTTCCTCTCGTTCACGGGCTGACTATAGGAGCCACTGCCGCCGGCTCCCCTCCGCGCCTGCCCCGGCACCGCGGCCGTGCGGGCGCGTCAGTCCGCGTGGGCAGGGATGCGCATCCGTACCCGGTAGCCCCTGTCGCCGGTGGGGCCGGACTCGAAGGTGCCGTGCAGGATCTCCGCGCGTTCCCTCAGGCCCACCAGGCCCTGGTGCGCGCTCGGGAGAGGGAGAGCCGGGCGGGTCGGCGCGGTATTGGTGATGGTCACGCCGACGTCCGTGCCGTCGTGCCACAGCTCGACGGTCGCCCTGGCCCCGGGGGCGTGCTTGCGGACGTTGGTCAGAGCCTCCTGCACGGTGCGGTAGAGCGCCCGCTGCGCGGGTGTGCCCACGGTGGGCGACAGCTCGCCCTTCAGCTCCGCCTCGATCCCGCTGGACGCCACCAGCCTGTGCAGGTCGGCCAGGGTGGGTTGCGGGGTCAGCTCGGTCGCATCGCCGCCGGAGGCGCGCAGCAGCGTGACCATGGTGCGCAGTTCGTCGAGCGTGCCGACGCTCAGCGAACGGATGACGCGCGCGGCCTCCCGAGTCTCCGCGTCCTTGGCTCCGACCTGGACGGCCCCGGCCTGGACGGCGATCAGGCTGACCTGGTGGGACACGACGTCGTGCATCTCGCGGGCCAGCTGGGCCCGCTCGCGGGTGAGGACGGCCTGCGCGTGCAGGGCGCGTTCGTGCTCCTTCGCCTCCTCGATCTCCACCAGACGCTGCGAAAGATCCCGCCGGGCCTGCACGAGCTGGCCGAGCAGCACGGGGGCGGCGGCGGTCGCCAGGGTGTAGACGAAGTCGACCAGGGTCCAGGTCCGGCCGAACCCGGCGCCGTGGTCCGGCGGCCAGGGGATCGCGGTGGCGAGCGCGTACAGGGTCGCGCACAGGGCGAGCAGACGGCGGTTCCTGGACCGCTCGGCCAGGGTGTACAGGGCCGCGATCGGGGCGACGAGGGTGTCCTGGATCAGGGTGGCCGGCAGGGTGAGCAGAAAGACGGCCAGTGGGAACCGCCGGCGCACGGCCAGTGCGCCGCAGGCGAGGGCGGCCAGCGCCAGGCCGCGCGGCGTGCGGTCCGAGAGGTTGAGCCACAGGTCGAGCGCGGCGAGGGCGACCAGACCGGCGTCGACGAGGGGCGCGGGCACGCGTTCCCAGAGCTGCTTCCCCTCGAGCCACCCGGTCGTCCCGGAGGTCCGGGTGGCACCCCTGGTCCCGGTGGCCCCAGTGGTTCCGGTCATCTCGATCACCGCCCTTCCCCGTCGGTGTCCAGCAGACCGGCCCGCTGGGCGAGCAGAGCGGCCTGGACCCGGCCGGCCACGCGCAGCTTGGTGAGGATGGCGCTGACGTGATCCTTGACCGTGCCGGTGCCCAGGTGCAAGCGGGCGCCGATCTCGGCGTTGGACAGGCCCTCCGCCAGCAGCACGAGCACGTTCCGCTCCCGGTCGGTCAGCAGCTCGACGCGGGTCGCCTCCTCGTCGACCGGGGCCGGTTCGGTGCCGCGGTAGGTGTGCAGCAGGGTCCGGGACGCCTTCGGGGACATCACCACCCCGCCCGCGGCCAGCGTGCGCACCAGCTGGGACAGCTGGTCGGGTTCGGTGTCCTTGAGCAGGAATCCGGCCGCCCCCGAGTGCAGGGCCGTCAGGACGTACTCGTCGGTGTCGAAGGTCGTGAGCATCGCCACGACGGGCGGATCCGGCAGCGCGCGCAGCTGCCGCAGAAGGGTGAGGCCGTCCACGTCCGGCATCCGGATGTCGAGCAGGACGACGTCCGGCCGGTGCTCCCGGACGGCGGCGAGGGCCTCCGACCCGGAAGCCGTCGCGACGACCTCGATGTCGTCCGCCGCGTTCAGGATGAGGCTGAAGCCGGACCGGACCAGTGCCTCGTCGTCCACCACCGCCACACGGATCACGTGCGCACCACCCTGCCGCTCGAATCCTCTCCTACCGACCCTAGAGTCCGCCGCCGCCCGCCGCGGTGTCGTGCGCTCCGGGTCCAGCCGGTCGGGGGGCCGGTTGCCGCCGGTCGGCGGGGATGGCGCGGACTCCTGCCGGGTACCCCCGCTGACCAGTACTTTTCCAGTCTGGATGCATGACACACGACGCAGTTCTCGTTGTGCCCCGGCCCCGAGCGGCTCAGAGCACGACCGGAATTCTGGAGAGCGCCCACGGACCCGCCGACGGAGTCCGGCAGAGCGGGGCGCGGGAGAGCGCCCGGCCCTCGACGGGTCGCCTGGTCGGTGTGGACCTGGCCCGGGGCCTGGCGGTCTTCGGCATGTTCGCGGCCCATGTCGGCCCCGACCCGAGCCGGGGCGGTGTCGTGGGCTTTCTGATGGAGCTGGCGCACGGCCGTTCCTCCGCCCTGTTCGCCCTCCTGGCCGGTTTCGCGGTCGTTCTCATCACCGGTCGCCAGGTCCCGAAGACCGGGCGGGCCGGCCGTCAGGCCGTCGCCAAGGTGATCATCCGGGCCGTCATCCTGCTGGCCGTGGGCAGCGCCCTGACCATGTCCGGCACGCCGGTCGACGTGATCCTGGCCTTCTACGGGTTGTACTTCCTGCTCGTGCTGCCGCTGTACCGGCTCGGCGCGGGGCCGCTGGCGGCGCTCGCGGCCGGTACGGCCCTGGTGTTCCCGCAGCTGCTGTACGTGCTGACGCCGCTGGTCGGCGGGGCGCCCCGCGCCGCCGGTGAGCCCGACGGTCTGGTGTCGCTGCTGTTCACGGGCAGTTACCCGGCACTGACCTGGATCCCGTTCGTGCTGGCCGGCATGGCCGTCGCCCGCCTCGACCTGGCCTCGGCCGCCGTCCGCGCGCGTATCGCCGTGACCGGCGTCGTGCTCGCGGTCGTCGGCTACGCAGGCTCGTGGCTGGCGCTGCACCTGGTGCCCGGCGCCCTCGACGCGATCGCGGCCTCCGGGTCGGACGGGGCCGCTCTGTCCGCCTGGTGGTCCGACAGGGCCGGCTACCCGACCGGCGACACCGCGGCGTGGCTGCTGGCCGCCTCCCCGCACAGCGAGACGACCCTGTCGATCGTCGCCAACACGGGTGTGGCGATCACCGTCCTGGCCGCCTGCCTGGCCGCCATGGACGTGCTGCCCCGCCTGCGCCGGGCGGCCACGCCCGTCATCGCGGTCGGCTCGATGTCGCTGTCGGCGTACGTCGCCCACCTCGTCGCCATCCGGCTCCTGGACATCGAGGAACTGCCCGGCTCACCGCTGCACGTCCTGCTCGGGTTCATCGTGGCCGTCGGTGTCTTCGCCACCGTCTGGTCCCGCTTCTTCCGGCGCGGGCCCCTCGAGTGGCTGATGAGCGGGGCGACCGGGATCGGCCGGCACATTCCGTGACCGCCGGGCGCCCGCGAGGCTACTCGCCGCGTCCGCTGCCGTAGCCGTTCGCGGGCGCCCTGTGCGGCGTCCGCGCCGCCGGGTCACCTCGGTCCCGGCCGGCGCACACGTCCCGCATACCGAGCGGCGAGGATCCCGACGTCCCGTACGGACCCGTCCGCCGGCTCCTCTCGAGCCTGCGGACGGGTCCGGCCGTACGGCGCCGGGACGTCACACGCGGGAGCCGACCGTCAGGGCGATCGGCACCGGCACGGGTCCCGTCGCTGTCGGCCGGGAGGCTGCCGCTGCCCGATGGCCGGTCGGGGTCGGGTCGACACGGACCGTCACCGGGCCGTCGAACAGGGCGCCCCGGGCCGGGTTCCGGTGTGGGAACCCGGCCCCGGAGCGCGGGACGGGGGCGGTCAGTCCCGGTCGTTCTCCCTGACCCGGTCGGCATCGCAGTAGTCCTGGTGCCAGTAGGGGTACGGCAGCGGCGGCCTGCTGACCGCGTCCAGGGCGGCGCGCTCCTCGGGCGCGAGCGACCAGCCCGTCGCGGCCAGGTTGTCGGACAGCTGCCGCTCGTTGCGGGCGCCGATGACGACCGAGGTGACACCGCGCCCCTCCAGCACCCAGCGCAGCGCCACCTGGGCGGGGGACACCCGCCGCTCGTCCGCGATCTTCCGCAGGACATCGATGGTGTCGAACGTACGCTCGGGGTCGACCGGTTCGAACCATCCCACCGCCCGCCGCGTGCCCGGCGGCGGCTGGGCGCCCCGCTCCTGGTGGCCGCTGAGCAGGCCGCCCGCCAGCGGGCTCCACACCATCACGCCCACGCCCTCGGCCTCGGCCATGGGCAGCAGCTCCCATTCGACCTCGCGAGCGGCCAGGCTGTACTGGATCTGGTGCGAGGCGAACCGTTCCAGGCCCTGTCGCTCGCTGGTGGCCAGCGCCCGGGTGAGCTGCCAGGACGTCAGGTTCGACGCACCCACGTAGCGGACCTTGCCGGCCCGTACGAGGTCGTCCAGCGCCCGCAGCGTCTCCTCCCACGGCGTGCGGCCGTCCCAGCCGTGCGTCTGGTAGAGGTCGATGTAGTCGGTGCCCAGGCGGCGCAGACTTGCCTCGACCGAGCGCACGATGTGGTGCCGTGATAGCCCCCGGTCGTTCGGGCCGCTGCTGCCGTCCGGCATCTGCCAGCGCACCTTCGTCGCGATGATCGCGTCGTCGCGCCGGCCGGCGAGGGCCCCGCCGAGGACCTCCTCCGCCTGTCCGGCGGAGTACATGTCGGCCGTGTCGAAGAAGTTGACGCCCGCGTCCATGCTCAGGTGGACGAGCCGTCGTGCCTCGATGGTGGTGAGCTGGCCCATGTGCTGGAAGCCGTGCCGGCCGCCGAACGTCATGGTGCCGAGACAGATCTCGGAGACCTGGAGGCCGGTGCGGCCCAGATAGCGCATACGCATGGGGATCGTCGTCCTCCCGGTCTCAGTGGGCGTCGGCCGTGACGGGCTCGTCGACCACCGGCGCCCCGTTCGCCGCGGCCTGCCGGGGCCGCAGGAACGCGATGGCCACGAGGGCGGCGGCGAGCAGCGCGGCGGCCGCGGTCAGCAGGCCGTTCTGCACACCGTGGAGGACCGCGGCGGGCCCGCTGCCGCCGGAGGAGGTGATCCCGGCCGCGGCGACCGTGGCCAGCACCGGGGTGCCGACGGTGACGCCGAGCTGCTGGCCCGTGTAGGCGAGACCGGTGGCCAGTCCCTGCTCGTGGTCCGGCAGGCCCGAGGTGGCGGTGATCATGTAGCCGACGACCGCGAGGAGGTGGCCGAAGCCGCCCGTGGCGGTGGCCACGAGAAGCAGCGGCATGCCGCCGTTCGTGTCGAGGAGGAACAGCACGGCCGTGCTCGCCGCCTGGAGGAGCAGACCGTAGACAAGCGCCCGGTGCACGCCGATCTTCCCGATGATCCGGGCCGCGAACGCGCCGCCGAGGACGGCCGCGACGCCCAGCGCGGAGAAGGTGAACCCGGCGTTCAGCGGGGTCATCCCGCGCACCCGCTGCATGTACAGCGTGAGCAGGAAGACCATGCCGGTCATCATCGCGAAGGTGACCAGACCGGTGGTGTTGCCCCAGCTGACGGTACGACGGCGCAGCACCCGCAGGTCGACGAGCGGCGAGGCGACGCGCGACTCGACGGCGAAGAAGGCGATCAGCAGCACCAGGCCGGCCGCGAGCGCGATCAGGGTCGTGCCGGAGCTCCAGCCGTTGCGCTCGGCCGAGGTGATGCCGTAGATGACCGACAGCAGGCCGCCGGTGACGGTGACCGCGCCGAGCACGTCCAGCCTCGGGGTGTTCTCGCTGCGGCTCTCCTTGATCAGGACCGGGGCCGCGAAGGAGGCGACGAGGCCGACCGGGACGCTGATGAACAGGGTCACCCGCCAGCTGGTCAGATCGGTGATGACACCGCCCAGCACCACGCCGGACAGGAAGCCGAGCGACAGCAGGGCGCCGTTGATGCCCAGCGCGCGGTCCCGCTGAGCGCCCTCGGCGAAGTTGGTGGTCAGCAGGGACATCGCCGCCGGGGTCAGCATGGCGGCCGCGACGCCCTGGGCCGCGCGCGCCGCGAGCAGGAAGCCGGGGCTCGGGGCGAGTCCGCCGGCCAGGGAGGCGACGGTGAACAGGGCCATGCCGACGATGAACCAGTTGCGCCGGCCGTAGAGGTCGGCGGCCCGGCCGAACAGCAGCAGAAGACCGCCGGACGGCAGGGCGAACGCGGTGACGACCCACTGGAGGTCGCTCAGCGCGAAGCCGAGGTCCTTGCCGATGACGGGGAGCGCGACGCTGAGGATGGAGAAGTCCAGGGCGAGCATGAACTGCGCGCCGCACAGAAGGGCGATGATGAGCCACTGGCGCGTGGTGAAACGCGCCTTGGCGGACGAGTCGACGGGATCGGAAGTCATGTCGCCAAGCTGGCAGTTGGCGCCGTACGACGGGGAGCCTGAACTTATCCTGGGTTTATGACACCCAGCCTCAACGCAGTGCGGGACTCCCGTCGACGCGAGGAGCTCAAGCACTTCCTGCGCACGCGCCGGGAGCGACTGACCCCGGAGGACGTGGGCCTTCCCCCGGGAACGCGCAGGCGCACACCCGGTCTTCGCCGGGAGGAGGTCGCGATGCTGGCCGGTATCGGGGCCTCCTGGTACACGTGGCTCGAACAGGGCCGGGACATCAAGGTGTCCGGGCAGGTCCTGGACGCCATCAGCAGGACGCTGCTGCTGGATCCGGTGGAACGGGACCACCTCTACCAGCTGGTGGGCATGAACCCGCCGCAGCGCGCGGCGGACGACGTGTCCGACACCGCCCAGCTGACGGCCCTGCTGGAAGGCTGGATGCCGAGTCCGGCGTACGTCATCGACCGGTGCTGGAACATCGCGGGGGCCAACCGGGCGGCCCGGCTGGTCTTCGGGTTCCGCGAGGGGGACACCAACTGCCTGGTGGCCTTCTTCACCAACCCGGCGTTCCGGGCGCGCCACCGCTACTGGGCGGAGATCGCACCGGGTCTGGTGTCCGAGTTCCGCAGGGATGCCGCGCGCTACCCCGACGACGAGGAGTTCACCCGGATCTCTCGCCGACTGGCGCAGGAGAGCGCGGAGTTCGCGGAGCTGTGGGCGCGGTACGAGATCACGGCGACCAACCAGGGCGTGAAGGCGATCGACCACCCGAGGGCGGGATGCCTGATCTTCGACCACTCGGTGCTGGAGATCCCGGACCGTCCGGGTGTCCGGCTGATGCTGCACACGGCGCGCACCGGCACGGACACACGCGAGAAGGTCATGGAGCTGCTGGGGCGGGACGAGCGGAAGGGGCGGATGTCGCTGGTCGAGGCGGGCTGAGGAGTCGGCTCGAGAACGACTGAAGACCGGCAAGAGACAGAACCTGAGCTCACGACAGGCATCGCTTGAATGACAATGCTCTGATACATATGGCCTACGGACGGGACGCTGGCCGTGTCCCCGTGTCCGCCGCTCACCCAGTTCCCGCGAGCAGAGGAAGATCCGTGGTCCACAAGAGCAAGGTCGCAGTAGCCGGAGCCGTCGCCGCGGTGACGCTCGGCGTCGTGTTCACCACCCCGCCCCTCGCCTCGGCCGAGGTCGCCCCGGTGAGCTCGGTCATGCTGACCCAGGGCGTCACCTCGGCCCCCTTCAAGATCAAGGCGAACGGCAACCGCAAGGTCCTCTACCGCAAGGCGGTGGTGCAGCCGGGCGCGTCCACGGGCTGGCACTACCACGTGGGCGAGGAGATCGCGGTCATCAACTCCGGCACGTTCACCCGCATCGACGGCTCCGACTGCTCGGTGAAGAAGTACGGCCCGGGCGATGCGCTCGTGGAGCCCGTCGGCCCCGACACCGTCCACATGGGCATCAACAACGGCACCGAGCCGGTCGAGCTGTACGTCGTCGACATCCTGCCCACGGACGCCACCGCGCCGAGTGTGCCCGTACCCGACCCGGGGTGCGACACGAAGGGGCTCACGGCGGGCGGCCGGGGCAAGTGATGCGGCTCCCGCACCCCCTGGGCATCTCCGGCCCCTCCCTCTGGCTGCCCGCCGGGCGGCAGAGCTCACAGGAGGCCGTCGAGCGAGGGCTGGTCGACCGCGAGACCGCCGGGGAACTGGGCTACGACCAGCTGCCGGTGGCCGACCTCGCCCCACCCGAGATGGCGGTCGAGGCGGGCCGCCGGGCGCTGACGGCGGCCGGCGTGGACGCCCACGCCGTCGGCCTGGTCCTGCACGCGTGGATCCACTACCAGGGCCATGACCTGTGGTCCCCGGCCCACTTCATCGCCGACCGGCTGGGCGCCGGCACCGCCGTGCCGGTCGGGATCCAGCAGGTGTGCAACGGCGGTGCGGCGGCCGTGGAGCTGGCCGCCGCCCGGCTGTTCGTCGAACCGGGCCTCGGGCACGCCCTGGTGACCACCTCCGACGCGTTCCTCGAGCCGGGTTTCGACCGCTGGAGCGGGGACTACGGCATCGCGTACGGCGACGGGGCCACCGCGCTCGTACTGCACCGGCTGGACGAGGGCGAGGGCGGACGGCCCGCCGACCTGGTGCTGCACTCCCTCTCCACGGTGGCCGCTCCGCGGCTGGAGCGGATGCACCGCGGGGACGACCCCTTCAGCCCGGCCGCCCGCTCGCTCGGACCGCGGGTCGACATCCGCCGCACCAAGAAGGCGTTCCTCGAGGCGGAAGGAATGGAGGCGTTCACCGCGGCCAGTGCCGCGGCACTGCGGTCGGCGGTGGAGTCGTGCCTCCAGGGCGCGGGACTGGCGGCCACGGGCGATCTGCCGCTGCGCTGTGTGGTGGCGCCGCGGCTCGGCCGCAAGACCGTCGACCTGGCCTATGCGCCGCTGCTGGAGAAGCTCACCGGTGCCGAGCTGCTGCGGCCCGGCGCCGACACCGGGCACCTCGGCGCCGGGGATGCGGCGGCCAGCCTGGCGGAGCTGCACAGCCGGCGGATGCTGGGGCCCGGCGAGTACGCGCTGGTGGTGAGCGCCGGTGCCGGGTTCACCTGGTCCTGCCTGCTGGTGAGCGGAGGCTGACCCCTGTACGACGGGTCCGCGGGGCGCCGTGCCCCCGCGGACCCGTGGACGTGCCCCGCGAGCTGCCGGGGCGGACGGCTCAGCCGGTCGGCTGCATCGCCGGCCTGGGCAGCCGGTGCACCAGGCTCTGCACGGCGGTCCTCTCCCGGGACCGTCCCGCACACCGGTCGGCCGCCCCGAGCCGCGGCCCGTCCAAAGACGGCTCGCCGCGCAGGATGTCCTGCTCCATCTGGACCAGGAACGGCGAGGGTTCCAGGCCCAGCTCCTCCACCAGCCGCGAGCGCAGCCGCCGCATGACGGCGAGCGACTCGGCCCGCCGGCCGCTGCGGTACAGCGCGAGCATGAGATGCCGGTGGAAGTTCTCGTGCAGCGGGTGGCGGGCGGTCAGCTCGGTCAGCTCGGGCACCAGCGTGTGGTGCGCACCGCGCTGGAGGTCGGCGTAGACCCGCTGCTCCTCCGCGCACAGCTTGGACTCGTCCAGATGGACGATGCGGGCTCCGAGCAGCTCACCGGCCTCCACGTTGACGAGCGCCGGGCCCCGCCACAGGGCCACCGCCTGGCGGAGAAGATCGGATCCCTGTACGAATTCACCGCGCTGGACCGCCGCGCTGCCCGCCGCGGCCAGCCTCTCGTACTCCGTGATGTCGAGCGCGACCCGCGCGGTCGACAGTAAATAACTGCCGCCCTCGGTCACGAGGATTTCCTCGGCCACTTCTGCGACGCTCACCCTGAGTGCCTCTGCGAGGGTGCGCCGAACATGGCCGATATATGTCTGGATCGTGGCGGTGGCCGTCCGGGGCGGATTACTCCCCCACAACTCCTGCATGAGCGAATTGACGGATACTGCACGGTCCGCGTTGACCGCCAGCAATGCGAGAAGCCGACGTGGCTTCGGTGCCAGGACGACCGGCTCCAACTGTTCGTCGAAGACCGTCATCGGGCCGAGGACATGAATCTGCACCATTCCCCCTTATTGGTACATCCATCCCACCCTGCGGCGGAATGGCCGAACCTCTGCCCTCAGAGTGGACACATGAGCCTCACCCTGAGTGACCAGCCAACCATATCAGGGTCCTGGCTCGAAACCATTCATATGTTTACGCCGGTCGCCAATGTTTACCTGCGAGAACGATCCGTGTTACCAATCTCACGGCACGAAAAAAGAAAGCCACGGCGAGCCGCCCCATGGGCGTATTTCACCGTGACTTTCCCAGTGTGCGGACTGTTTCCTAATTACGAAAACCGCCCGGATGTTCAGTGCAACGACCCCAGAACCGCGATCGCTCGCTCGAGATAGTCCTCGAAGCGGGCCCGCTCTTCCGGTGTGAATTCATCACTCAATGAGCCCTCGACGAACAGGGCCGCCTTGTCGGCCTTCTTCGCGACGGCGCGGCCCGCGCGGGTCGCCCGGTTGACCACGACCTTCTGGTGCAGCTCCGAGGGCTCGCGCACCACCAGGCCGGCCTTTTCCAGGTTGGTCAGCACCGTGGCCATCGTCTGCGGCGTGACCATGCACTCCCGTGCAAGCTGCGCCGCGGACATGCCGTCGGAGACCGACAGCAGCAGAAGGACCGAGTACTGGGGCACCGTCAGGTCGAATTCCCGCAGCACATGGGTCTTCCGTGCGATGAGGGCCTGCTCCGCCCTCTTGATCGTGTGCCCGAGCCGGCCTGCGGCGACCGTCTCCGTCGTGTTCGCCATATCAATAGTCTCGCATACGACAGAGGACGAAGCAGTAGACGTGCAGTGACGTCGGCGCACCGGCCGCCGCCGGCCCCCGCCGGGAGGCCGTCACCGGGTCTTCCGGCGCCGGCTCGACGGGATGGCGCACGTCAGCCTGGCCGTACACGTACGCCGGTCCTGCTCGTCGCTGATGACGATCTCGTAGGTCGCGGTGTGGGTGCCCAGATGCAGCGGGCGGCAGACGCCGGTGACCTTCCCCGAGCGCGCCCCGGCGTGGTGGGTGCAGGACAGTTCCTGGCCGACGATGATCCGGTCCGCACCCGCGTGCACCCAGGCCGCGAGCGACCCGAGCGTCTCGGCGAGGACCGCGTTGGCCCCGCCGTGCAGCAGGCCGATGGGCTGCCGGTTGCCGTCCACCGGCATGCTGCCGACGACCAGGTCGGGCTCGCAGACGGCGATCTCGATGCCGAGGCGCTCCACCAGCTGCTGGTCGACGTAGGGGGGCAGGACCTCGATGGGTCCGAGGGCGGTCTGAGTCACGGCCGGCCCCTCAGTGCGCGGAGACGGGCTCGGGCGACGCCGCGGCGGTGTCGCCGGGGGCTTCGGCGGACGGCTTCCGGCCGGAGAGCAGGCTGCCGACGACGACCGCGCTGACCACGCACGCCGCCGCGACGATCCACATCGTGGTGTGCAGGCCGGTGGCGTACGCGTCCGCCATCGCGTGCACGACCCGGTCCCGCACCGTGCCGGCCGGCAGCGTCCTGGCGGCCTCGGGCAGGCCGCCCTGCAGCGCCCGCGAGGTCAGCGCGTCGGCACCGCCCGGGTAGACGGAGACCGCGCCCTTGTCGAGGGCGCTCTTGGTGATCGCCGTGACCAGGGTGCCCAGACCGGCCATGGAGACCGCGTCGGAGGCCAGGCGGACCGTGTTGAACATGCCGGCGGCCATGCCCATCCGCTCCGGCTCGACGGCCGAGACCGCCGCGCCGTCCAGGATGCCCAGCGAGATGCCGTAGCCGATGCCCAGGAAGAGCAGCGGGCCGACCAGCGCGGCCGTCGAGGCGCCCGGGTCCACCAGGGTCAGCCAGGCGGCGCCGACGGCGGAGAAGCTCAGCAGCACGAGGAACAGGGCGCGCTGCGAGACCTTCTGCGCGACCATGCCGGTGAGCGCGGGCATCACCAGCGAGGGGCCGGTCAGCAGCAGCAGGACCAGGCCGATACGGAAGGCCGACATGCCGCTGGTGGAGGTCAGGTACGGGGGCAGCACGATGACCAGCGCGACGAAGCTGAAGGCCAGCACCAGGGGGACCAGGCAGACGGCCAGGAACTGCGGGCGGGCGAACAGGCCGAGGTCGAACATCGGGTGCTCGGTACGGCGTTCCACCGCGACGAACGCCACCATCAGCACCACGCAGCCGACTGCGGAGGCGAGCACGATCGGGTCGGTCCAGCCGCGGCCCGGGCCCTCCACCAGCGCCAGGACGAACAGGGCGACACCGAAGCCGAAGGCGAAGGTCCCGGACCAGTCGAAGCGCGGCCCCCGGTTGGGTTCCGTGCGGGGCAGCAGCGGTGTGCTCAACAGGACGAGCGCGGAGACCGCCGCCAGCACCAGGAAGACCGAGCGCCAGCCCCACAGGTTGACCAGGACGCCGCCGAACATGGGGCCGAAGGCCAGACCCGCGCCCAGGAACGTGCCGAAGAGACCGAACGCCTTGGCACGAGCCGTGCCGTCGAAGGCCTGCGCGAGGATCGCGGTGATGGAGGCGAGCGCCGCGCCGCTGCCGAAGCCGGCGATCGCGCGCGCCAGGTCGAGCAGCAGGATGCTGTTGGCCAGACCCGACACCGCCATCCAGAAGGCGAAGAAGGCCATGCCCCAGGTGAACATCCGGCGGTGGCCGACGCGGTCGGCGAGCGAGCCCATGGCCGCGAGGCTGCTCGAGGCGGTCAGCATGTAGCCGTCGACCACCCACTGAGCGGCGGCGAGTGAGCTGTGCAGATCGGCGCCGATGTCGGGAACGGCCACAGACGGGCCGGTCACCACCAGGGTCATGAGGGGGCCGACGACGCACGCCGCGGCGAGCGTGGCCCGCGGGTTGCCGGTGGACACGGAGGATCACCTCTGTCTATTCGTAGTCAGCTATGAATCAGGGTTCTGTCATAGAGTAGTGACCTGCATGCAGTCGATGTCAATGTCGTATGGCAGAGTTCTGTGTGAAGTTGACGGCCTGTCATTCGGCGGCAGGCGCGGTACACAGCGAAGCGGGAAAGGCGGTGCGCACGGCGATGCGCAGGATCCAACTGGGCGGCTCGCAGCGGACCTTCGCGGCCGTCGGTCTCGGCTGCATGGGGATGTCGTGGGGCTACGACGAGCTGGGCCGGGACGACAACGAGTCCGTCGCGGTCATCCGGCACGCCGTCGAACTCGGCGTCGACCTGATCGACACGGCCGACCAGTACGGCCCGTTCACCAACGAACTGCTGGTCGGCAAGGCGCTGAAGGGGTACCGCGACAGGGTGCTGCTGGCCACCAAGGGCGGACTCGTCGTGGACGACCCGGCCACCTACCGCAGCCACCGGGACGGCCGGCCGGAGTATCTGCGCGCCGCCGTGGACGCGAGCCTGAAGCGGCTCGGGGTGGACCACGTGGACCTCTATCAGCTGCACCGCATCGACCCCGCCGTGCCCGTCGAGGAGAGCTGGGGCGCGCTCGCGGAGCTGGTGAAGGAGGGCAAGCTCGGCGCGCTGGGGCTGTCGGAGGCATCGGCCCAGGAGATCGGCCGGGCCCATGCGATCCACCCGGTCGCCTCCGTGCAGAGTGAACTGTCGCTGTGGAGCCGCGAGGCCCTGACGGACGGGGTGGTGGAGTACTGCGCGCGCGAGAGCATCGCGTTCATCGCGTTCGCGCCGCTCGGCCGGGGCTTTCTGTCCGGGCTGATCGGCAGCCCGCAGGATCTGCCGAAGGCGGACGGCCGGCACCGGATTCCGCGGTTCCAGCCCGAGGCCATCGCCGCCAACGCGGCCATCGTCGACCGGGTGCGGGCCGTGGCCGACGGGCTCGGCGCGACCGTGGCGCAGGTGGCGATCGCATGGGTGCTGGCCCAGGGCGAGCACGTGGGGGTCATCCCCGGCACGAAGACCCGCCGCTACCTTCGGGACAACGTCGCGGCCGGATCGCTGACGCTGCCCCCTCAGGCGCTGGCGGAACTGGCCGCGCTGCCGGAGGCGGTCGGCGCGCGCTGAGGCCGTGAACGGCGATGGGCGGCCTTCCCGAAGCGGGGAGGCCGCCCATCGCCGTCTGTCAGGACGTCACACCGGCTGGCGCTGGGTGCCGGCCATGAGCGTCGCCGGGAGGACGGGCCAGCCGTGCTCGGCGGCGTACGCCGTCATCCTCTCGTTCGCACCGACCACCGTAGGACGGCCCACCATGCGCAGCATGGTCAGGTCGCCGGGATCGTCCCCGTAGGCGTAGCAGTCGGCCGGATCCGCGCCGAACTTGTCCAGCGCCAGCCGGACTGCCTCGGCCTTCGCGGGACCGAACATCGCGTGCCGGATCCCCCCGGTCATATACCGGTCCGCGTCCAGCTCCGGCTCGGTGCACAGGACCAGGTCCACACCCAGGTCGTCGGTGATCGGGTGCAGCGTCGCGGGCCACGAGCCGGAGATGACCACCGTGTGGTGGCCCGCCTCCTGGTGGCGGCGCAGCCGGGCGACCGTCGGCTCGATGAACGGCGCCCCGCGCTCGCGCAGTTCGGCGTACCACGCGCGGGCCTCCGCGACCAGGTCGTCCCACCGGAGGCCGGCGTGCAGCTCGTAGAACTTGGACACCACCTCGACCGGTGTGACGCCCATCGACGCCAGTCGCCGCAGCGGCTCCACCGTCCGTTCGTACGCGGCGCCCGTGACGTCCCCCTGTCGGCGCAGCCGGTAACGCAGCAGCGAGAACGGGCTCTTCATGGCGATGAGCGTCTCGTCGGCGTCGAAGAAGGCCACCACCGGTCGGTTGTGGTCGGTCGTGACGAGCTCGGGTGCGGGGGTCGTGGTCATGGCCGGCTCCTCGTGTGTGCCGCTCGGGCGAGCAGATGCGCGGCCTCCTGTGGCCGCCCGGGGTCGAGCCGGGCCAGCAGGTGGCCGTCCGGGCGGACCACCGCCAGGGCGGGCCCCGGGCCCAGCGCCCTGGCCAGCCCCTGCGGAACCGCACGGGTCAGATCGAGCACGGGGGTGCCCTCGGGCAGCGCCCGGCGGGCCCGCTCGCGCGTGCGCCGCCAGTCGGCCGGCGGCGTGCGCGTGCCGGGCCACAGCAGCACGCTGTGCCGGTCCCGGTCGATCACCGGCCAGCTCCCGCCGCCCAGGTAGGGGGACGCGTCGGGCGCACCCCGTGTGCCCGACACCCTCAGCGGCAGCCGGGGGTGGCTGCCCCCGCCGTAGGCGACGGCCGTCTGGCCGAGCTGCGGGGCCACCTTGCGCTGGAACAGTCCCGTCCGGTCCGCCGCCATGAACGCCGCGTCGCGCAGCGCCACCTTGGCGGGCGTGTTGACCAGGCCCGCCTTGGTGAGCAGTTCGGTCGAGCGCGCCACATCGTGGGAGACGGCCCGGCGCTCGGTGTCGTACGAGTCGAGGATCCCCTCCCCGAACTCCCCGCGGATGACCCCGGACAGCTTCCATGCCAGGTTGAACGCGTCCTGCATGCCGGTGTTCATGCCCTGGCCGCCGGCCGGGCTGATCACGTGCGCGGCGTCACCCGCCAGGAAGCAGCGGCCGCTGCGGAAGGCCGACGCGATCCTCACCCGCACCCGGAAGGAACCGCTCCACAGCAGCTCCTCGACCCGGCTGCGACCGGCCGCCCGGTCGTCGACGACCTGCTGGAACATCTCCCGCGGGGGCGGGTTGTGCTCGTCGTACGCGTCGTGCGGCACGTTCAGGGCGATGCGGTGCACACCGTCGCCCATCGGGCCGAGCACGATGGCGCCGCTCGGCGCGTAGCAGTAGTGCGACAGGTCCTCGGAGAGGCTGGTGGTCAGCCGGGCGTCGGTGATGGCGAACGACACGTCGACCGGCGGGCCGTCGTACGCGATGCCCAGTTCCTTGCGTACGGTGCTGTGCGCCCCGTCCGCGCCGACCAGCCAGCCTGGTTCGAGCTCCTCGACCCTGCCGCCCTCGTGCTCCAGCTTGACGGACGGCCCGCCCGCCGCGTTGTCCAGGGACGACAGCCGCACCCCTTCCTCGACGGTGCCGCCGAGGGTCTCCAGACGCCGGCGGAGCACCCGCTCGGTGTCGTTCTGCGAGATCGTGAGCGCGAACGGGTACGGCGAGTCCGCCAGCTTGCTCATCCAGGCGGTGGCCAGCCGGCGGCCGCCCGAGTACCAGGCGGTACCGGCCAGGCGGTGGCCGATGCCCAGCAGGTCGTCGGTCACCCCGATCCGGTCGAGCAGTTCGAGGTTGCGCGGCCAGACGACGTTCGCCCGGGAGTGCGCCGAGTGGCCGCGCCCCGCGTCCACGACCCGTACCTCGACACCGCGCTGGAGCAGCTCGCACGCGACGACCAGACCGACCGGCCCGGCCCCGACCACCAGCACGGACGACTGCGGCCGGTGCTCGGTCACGCCGCCCACATCAGGCCCCCGTTGACCTCGACCACGCTGCCGTTGACGTAGGAGCTGTCGCGCGAGGCGAGGAACACGGCGGTGGCACCGACCTCCTCGGGCCGGCCGAGCCGCCCGGACAGCAGCCGGCTGCGGTAGCTCTCCCAGGCGCGCTCGTTGGCGGCCAGCTCCTTGCCCATGCCCTCGTCGATGTAGCCGGGCGAGAGGCAGTTGACGGTGATGCCCTTCTGCGCCAGTTCGGCCGCCGAGGTGCGGGTGAACATCTCCACGGCCGCCTTGCTCGCGCTGTACGCGGCCGCACCGATCGCGGCCCGGCCGGCCACGCACGACGACACGTTGATGATGCGGCCGCCGGGGCCCGTCGTCTTGTCCGGGGCGGTCATCGGGGCGATGACGGCGCGCGTGCACAGGAAGACACCGGTCAGGTTGGTGGCCAGCGTGGTGTTCCAGTCGGCCACCGAGAGCCGGGCGATCTTGCCGTCCCGGCTGACGCCCGCGTTGTTGACCAGGACGTCGATGCCCCCGTACGCCTCGACGGCGGCGGCCATCAGTCCCTCCACCGACCTCTCGTCGGTGACGTCCGTGTGGTGGTAGAGCAGCCGGTCGCCGTGGTCGTCGGCCAGCTCCTTGATGTCGTACGGGTTGCGCGCGGCGACCACGACCGAGGCGCCCTCCGCGAGGTAGGCCTCGGCGATCGCCCGGCCGAGGCCCCGCGTGCCGCCGGTGATGACGGCGGTCTGTCCGTCGAGCCTCATGGCTCCTCCATCTGCTGCGTGTGGTGTACGTGTCCAGTCGGCGGGCCGGCCGGGAAGCGGGCGGGAGCGGTGTGTCACGGGCCGTCAGTACCAGGTCAGCAGGGCCGCACCGGCCGTCATGCCGCCGCCCACCGACGCCAGCAGCACGCGCTCGCCGCGCCGCAGCGGCTCCGCCCGGTGCGTCGCGTGCAGGGTGAGCGGCACGGACGCGGCGACGGTGTTGCCCAGACGAGGCGCGGTGTAGGCCACGCGCTCCGGATCGATTCCCGCCTCTTTCACGAAGGTCTCCAGGAGCCTGGTGTTCGCCTGGTGGAAGACGAACCGGTCGACGTCCTCCAGGGCCAGCCCGCAGTCGTCGAGCGTCGCGGCGGTCAGCTTGGCCAGCACCGCCAGCGCGTAGTCGCGCACCGAGCGCCCGTCCATCCGGAAGAAGTGCTCCCCCGCCTCCCGAGCCCGCGCGTCCAGCGGCGTCCGGGTGCCGCCGGCCTCCACACCGACGTAGTGGTGGAACTCCCCGTCCGTGACCAGGTGCACCGACTGCAGGCCGTAGCCCTCGGGCACCTCGCCCAGGACGACGGCGCCCGCGCCGTCACCGAACAGGCTCACCGTGCGCCGGTCGGACCTGTTCATGATCGTCGAGAACATGTCGGCGCCGACCAGCAGCACATGGTCGCCGTGGCGGCCGGCCCGCAGGAGCCCTTCGGCGACCGCGAGGCCGTACAGGAAGCCGCTGCAGACGGCGTTGATGTCGAAGGCGGGCAGGGTGGAGAGCCCCAGCTTGTGCTGGAGGATCGCGGCCGTGGACGGCTGCGGCACGTCCGGGGTGCTCGTCGCCACGATCAGCGCGCCGAGCCGTCTGCGCGCTTCCTCGGCGACACCCTCCAGGGCCTCGCGGGCCGCGGGGACGGCGAGGTCGGACGTCGCGGTGCCCGGCTCGGCGTACCTCCGCTCGAGCACCCCCGTTCGTTCGGTCACCCAGGACTCGGGCATACCCGTCCAGGCACTGATCTGCTGGTTGTCGACAACCTTGTCCGGGGTGTACGAGCCGATCGACAGGACACCGACTGGCATGGCTTCCCTTTCCTGCTGTGTGCGTGGTGGTGGGGGCGGCAGGAGGCGTCAGTGACCCATGCCGAGCCCACCGCTGACCGGCAGCACGGCGCCGGTGATGTACGAGGCCTGCTCGCTGGTGAGGAACCGGACGGCCGCGGCCACCTCGTCGGCGGTGCCGGCCCGGCCGAGCGGCGTCATCGCCAGGTACTGGTCCAGGCGGGCGGGGCGCACCTCGCGCAGCATGTCCGTCTCCACGAGACCGGGGGCCACGACGTTGACGGTGATGCCGCGGCTGCCGAGCTCCCAGGCGAGGGAGCGGGCCAGCCCGACCAGGCCGGCCTTGGCGGCGGTGTAGTTGGTCTGGCCGGGCGAGCCGGAGAACGCCACGGCCGACGAGATCAGCACCATCCGGCCCCAGCGCCCGCCCAGCATGGCCCGTGAGGCGTGCCGGGCGACCCGGATGACCGACCGGAGGTTGGTGTCGAGCACGGCGTCGACCGCGTCGTCGTCGAGGGACAGCAGCAACCCGTCCCGGGTGATCCCCGCGTTGGCGACCAGCACCTCGACCTCGCCCTGCGCGGCCGCGACCTCCTTGAAGGCGCGCTCCACCTGCGCTTCGTCGGTGACGTCGCAGCGCACGGAGAGCAGCCCCGCCGGGGGTTCGCCGGTGCGGTAGGTGACCGCCACCCGGTCACCCCGGGCGGCGAGCGAGCGGGCGACGGCCAGACCGATGCCGCGGTTGCCGCCGGTGACGAGGACGGAACGTCCCCCGGGGTCACCGGCGGGGCTGCCGGTGGGGGCGTGGGTGGTGCCCTGGTTCGGTGTCACGCCGGGGTCACCACGATCACCGCGTTCTGGCCGCCGAAGCCGAAGGAGTTGTTCACGGCCGCGCCGATCTCCATCGGCCGGGCCTCCTTGGCAACGACGTCCACTCCGATGCCCGGGTCCAGGCTGGTGAGGTTGGCGGTCGGCGGGACGAGGCGCCGCTCGACGGCGAGCACCGTGTACACCGCCTCGGCCGCTCCGGCCGCGCCCAGCAGATGGCCGACGACGCCCTTGGTGGAGGTGACGGCGGGCTTCTCGCCGAAGACCCGGCGGACGACCCCTGCCTCGGTGATGTCGTTGAGCGGCGTGGAGGTGCCGTGCGCGTTGACGTGATCCACCTCGAAGGGGTCGATCACCGCGTCGGCCAGTGCCGCCCGGATGGCCCGCTCGGCCCCGCCGCCCGTCGGATCGGGCGCCGAGGCGTGGTGGCCGTCGGCGGACGCCCCGAAGCCGGACACGCGGGCCCGGATGCGGGCGCCGCGCGCCGTGGCGTCCTCGACCCGCTCCAGCACCAGCATCGCCGCTCCCTCGCCCGCGACGAAGCCGTCCCGGTCGGCGTCGAACGGGCGCGAGGCGGACGCCGGGTCGTCGGTGCGCGCGGACAGCGCGCCGGCCCGGGCGAGGCTCGCCATCGCGGTCGGGGACATGGCCGCCTCCGCACCGCCCGCGAGGACGATGTCGCAGACCCCTGCCTCCAGCAGCGCGCGGGCGTACCCGATCGCGGTGTTGCCGGACGCGCAGGCCGTCGACACCACCTGGTTGGGGCCCAGCGCCTTGAGGTCCATGGCGATATAGCCGGCGGTCATGTTGACCGGCCCCATCACCATCAGCAGCGGCGAGACGAAGCCCGGGCCGTCGGCCAGATGCTTGCCGTGCTCCCGCTCGACCGTGGACCAGCCGCCCAGCGAGGTACCGACGACCACACCGACCCGGGGCCCGTCCCAGGACGCCGGGTCGAGCCCGGCGTCCTCGACCGCCTGCCGGGCCGCCACCACGCCGAAGTGGCTGACGGGGTCCATGCGTACGGCGGCGCGGCGCCCGAGCAGCGCTCCGGCGTCGAAGCCGGGGACGCGGCAGGCGAAGTCGACGGGCAGCCCCGCGAGGTCCGGATCGGCGGCCGCCGTGGACACACCCGACCAGACCCGCTCGACGTTGGCCTCGACGCCCAGACCGGCCGGGGTGACCAGGCCGACGCCGGTGACGGCGACGTCGAAACGTTTCGTGCGCCCTTGGCGGCGCTCGGTCCGTATGGCCGTCATCAGGCCACCGGGGCCTTGGCGTCGATCGTGGCGAGGACGTCGCCGAGGGTGTTGTCGGGGGTCAGCGCCGTCTCGTCGATCTGGACGCCGAACTCCTTCTGCACGATGACGCTCAGCTCGATCAGGGCGAGCGAGTCCAGGTCGAGGCTGTCGAAGGTGGCGGTGGTGTTCAGCTCCTCGGGCAGAACGCCGAGCTTGTCGGTGACGAGGGCGAAGAGACGGTCCTGGTGTGCGGACATGAGGGTTTCTCCTTGGGTGAGAGGGAGTCGGGAGGATCGGTCGAGAGGTGCGGGCCACCGTGCGGGACGGTGGCGGCCGTGGCGCGGTCAGCTGCGGCTGACCACCACCGCGGTGAACGTGAACCCGCCGCCGCCGTTGAGCACGAGCGCGTAGCTCCCGGGCTCCAGCAGGTCCGTGCGGGCCAGGTCGGCGAGGGAGGCGTTGAGGTCGCCGGCCCCCACGTGCCCGGTGGCGCGGCCGAGGTCGAGCACCTCCGCGGGGGTGACCTCGGTCAGCGGCGGGATGTACGCCTCCGCCATCGCCTTGCTCCCCAGCCGGGGAATCACGGCATAGCGCAGCCGCGGGTCGTCGGCGGCGAGCCCGGCACCGGCCAGGCACTCCTCGACGACGGCACGGATACGGTCGGCCGCGGTCTTGAGGAAGAAGTCGACGCCGTACGTCTTGATGAAGGCGCGCTTGGTGCGCCGCACGTCGATCATCGGACTGTGGCCCATGGGCGTCGCGTTCAGCTCGTCGTCGCCCCGGTGCATCACCTCGAGTTCGGCGGCGACCCTGGTCGCCAGGGAGTGCAGCAGCAGGTCCGGCGCGAGCGCGTGGTCCGCCGCCGCTCCCCCGGACGGCCCGGTGACGCGGTGGACGAGGACCGCCGTGGCCGCGTCCCCGGCCGCCATGCCGTAGTCGCTGCGCCAGCGGTGCCAGCTCGGCATCAGGAACCGGTCGGCGGTCGTCACCAGCGCGGGCCCGGCGGCCGGGTCGCCCTGGAGGCGGCTCGCGGCCAGCTCGATCCCGACGGCACCGCCGTTGCACTGCTGGAGCAGTCCGATCGGCACGGCGCGGTGGGCGCCGATCCGCCGGGCCACGTAGTGCGGGGCCGACCAGGCGTCATGCCCCTGGTGGTGGACGCTCGCGTGCAGCACCAGCGAGAGTTCGTCGGGCCGGGCTCCGGAGAGCGTCAGCGCCTGCGTGGCGGCCTCGACTGCCATGTCCGGCGGTGCGGTGTGCTCGCTGACGGGCAGTGCCGTGTAGCCGAGCTCGCGGGCGGTCCTGGCATCGATGTCACCGGCGGCCACGGCCTCCTCGACCGTCTGCCGCCGCTCCGGATACCAGGCGGTGGCGGTCAGTCCGAGCGGTGAGTCCAGTCGCACGGCCGTCACCTGCCGTCCGCATCCGGGGCCGGCGGCGCCGGAAGTTCGGCGACGCCGACCGTGGCCGTGCAGAGGGAGGCGCCGTCCTGGAGGAAATCGACGGTGAAGCCGTCGCCGCCTGCGGACGTGACGGAGACCGTCACCGGGCTGTCCAGCTCCACGAAACGGCGGAACGTGGCGCCGAAGGCGTACGCGTACCGTCGCTGCGCGGGCGCCCCCGAGGCCAGGACCGCGGCCTGGCGCGCCGCCTCCATGAGCGCCATCGCGGGCACGTGGTCCAGGGGGTGGTCGTACATCGCCGGGTGCCGCACCGGAACGTCGAGCACGGCACGCAGCGCCAGCCCGTCCCCGGGGTGCTCCACGTCGACCAGCACCACGTTCGCGGACCGCTCCCGGCCCACCAGCGCGGGCTGCACGGGGGTGCCCGCGCGTGCGGCCGGCATGTCGGAGGAGAGCGGAGGAACGTCGCCCCGGCTCTTCGCGCGGTGCGCCCCGTAGCCGTCGCGGCTGAGGTATCCGGCCACGATGGTGCTCGTCCCGGCCCGCCGCCCGTCGACGGCGAACACGCACTCCAGCGTGGCGGCCAGCAGCCTGCTGCCGCGCCGCTTGAGGTCACGGGCGGTGACCTCGACCACCAGCTCGTCCGGTGCGTCGCCACGGGCCCGCAGCGCCCGCAGATCCGTGAACTCGGTCGTCCAGTCGCTGATCAGGAACGACGTGTCGTACGAGACGCCAAGCCACTGGTGCGCCACGACGGTCACCGCCTGACGGGCGGCCTCCAGCAGGAACAGCGGGTCCAGCAGCTCGGGCCGCTGCGTGTGGTCGTTGTAGTAGCTGTGCGCGCGGGGTGCCTGGACGGCGACGGCGAACGTCTCCTCGCCGAGCCGTGCCGCGTCCGTGACGAAGACCTCCATGAGGGCCCGGCGGTGCACCAGTACCCGGTCCATCGAACGCTGGTAGGCGAGTTCGGCCGCGGCCGGAGCGGTCTCCGGCCGCTCCTGCTCAGCAATGGTCATGCCCGATTCCGTTCGTCGGTGGGTTCGTCAGGGCAGCCCCATGGGGGCGGGAAAGCGGCGTCACAGCCGCCTGAAAAGAGCCTCGCAGCCGCCTCTGTGGGTTCGGCTGAGAACGCCGAGGGGTTCGCCCGACGGCTACGGCGCGTCCGGATCGAGAGCCGCTCGAGTTTCACTGGAGAGGCGGACGGGACCCACCGCACATGCCGAAAAGGGCCGTCCCCCGAAGGGGACGGCCCTTGTTCGTGTTCCGCGCTGCCGTGCGCCGGGTCAGGAGGGTGCGACCGCCAGGACGACCTTGCCCCGCACATGGCCGGCGCGCACGAGTTCATGGGCCTCTGCGGCGTCGGCCAGCGGGAACTCCGCGCTGACGTGCACCCGTACCTCTCCGCGGTCCGCCATCGCCACCAGTTCGGCGAGGTCGGCCGGGTCGGGGCGGACGAACACATAGCGCCCGCCCAGCCGCGTCACATCGCCGGAGATGGACGCGAGACGGCCTCCCGGCCGCAGCAGCGCGGGCGAGCCGAGCAGGGTGTCACCGCCCATGAGGTCGAAGACGGCGTCGACACCCCCCGGAGCCAGGGCGTGCACCCGGTCGGCGAGCCCGGGGCCGTAGGTCACCGGCTCGGCCCCGAGCGAGCGCAGGAACGCGTGGTTGCGCTCGCTCGCCGTGCCGATGACACGCGCGCCGAGCGCACGGCCGATCTGCACCGCGAGCGAGCCGACCCCGCCGGCCGCCGCGTGCACGAGCAGCACCTCACCGGGGCCGATCCGCAGATGACGGCGGAGCGCCTGGTACGCGGTGAGTCCGGCGGCCGGCAGTCCGGCCGCGGCGCGCCAGTCGAGGGCGCGCGGCTTGTGCGCCAGGGTCCGCACGGGGGCCGCCACCAGTTCGCCGTACGTGCCGCGCTGCATGTGGTCGGCGCGGACGTAGCCGACGACCTCGTCGCCCGGGGCGAACTCGGTGACACCGAGGCCGGTGCGCTCGACCACACCGGACAGGTCGCAGCCCATCACCATGGGGAAGTGCGACTCGAACCAGTCGTCGATGAAGCCTTCCCGGATCTTCCAGTCCGCCGGGTTGACGCCCGCGTACCGCACCCGGACGAGCACGACGTCGGGTCCGAGCCGTGGCTCGGGGAGATCCATGAGTTCCAGGACCTCCGGCCCTCCGTAGCGCTGGATGGCGATGGCCTTCACGGACAAACCCCCTGCTGGAGCAACGACGGTACGCACACCGGGCGATGGCACTCGCCACTATAGGCCAGAGATGAGCCAGAGTTCTGCTTCAGAGACGGGAATTGACATATGACTGAGGACTCGGAGAGAGTCGCGTCATGCTCGTACTGTCCGCCGCAACCGGCAAGTTCGGCACGAACGTTCACCTCGTCGCCGCGGGACCCGGCAATCCGTGTCTGATCATCGATCCGGGGCACGACTCCGCCGACGCGGTCGCCGAGGCCGTCCGCTCCCACCGGCTGGAGCCCGAGGCCATCCTGATCACGCACGGCCATATGGACCACACCTGGGACGCCGTGCCGCTCGCCCGGCGCTACGGCATCCCGGCGTGGATCCATCCGGCCGACCGCTACCAGTTCGGCGCCCCGGCCAAGGGGCTGCCGGACACCTTCCCCCGCGAGTTGCTCGTCGGCCATCCCGACCGGGAACCCGACGAGGTGCGCGACCTTCCGGACGGCGGCGGCGAACTGGACTTCGCGGCGGGCCCGGTCACCGTGCTGCACACGCCCGGCCACACCGGCGGCTCCGTCATGTTCCGCTTCGGCGGCGGCACGGACCCGCTGCTGGCGACCGGGGACACCCTGCTCGCCGACGGCCGGGGACGCGCGGACGCGCCCGGCGCCAGCCCGGCGAGCCTGGACGCCTCCCTGCGCCTGGTCGCCACCACCTGCCCGGACGGCACACGGCTGCTGACCGGACACGGCCCCACCGCCACCCTCAGCGAGACAGGAATCCGATGACGAACACCTCTGAGACCCCCGCGCCCTCCACACCGTCCGGGAGCCGTATGCGTACCGTCCGGTTCGAGTCCTTCGGCGACCCGTCCGTCCTGGCCGTCGCGGAGGTCCCGACGCCGGAGCCGGGGCCCGGGCAGATCACGGTCGACGTCCGGTACGCGGGCGTGAACTTCGCGGAAGTGATGTTCCGGCGCGGCCAGTTCCCGGTGGATCTGCCGCACTTCCCCGGTCTGGAGGCGGTCGGCACGGTACGCGCCGTCGGCGAGGGCGTCACCGGCCTCGAGCCCGGCCAGCGGGTCGCCGCACTCACCCTGGGCGGCGGCGGCAACGCCGAGGTGGTCGCCGTGGGAGCGGAGCACACGGTACGGCTGGACGGCGACCTCGCGGGGCTGGACGGCGCCCTGGCGGCGGGCGCCCTGTGCAACGTGACCACCGCACTCGGCGTGCTCACCTCCGCCGGGCACCTCGCGCAGGGCGAGACCGTGGTCGTCCTCGCCGCCGCGGGCGGGGTCGGTACGGCCGCCGCACAGCTGGCCCGGACGCTGGGCGCGAGCACGGTGATCGGAGTGACCAGCTCCCCGGCCAAGGCGGAGTACGCGCGCGGCTACGGCTACGACAGCGTGGTGTCGTACGACGAGATCGAGCGGGAGGTGGCCGAACGCACCGGCGGAGCGGGCGCGGACCTGGTCCTGGACTCCGTGGGCGGCGCGTTCCGGTCGTCCGTGACCGGTCTGCTCGCGGCGTTCGGGCGCCACGTCGTCTTCGGCAACGCCGCGGCGGAGGACGTCACCTTCGAGGGCAACCACCCCTGGTACACCAACAGCTCGCTGGCCGGCTACAACCTCGGCGGCGTCGCGGGCCGCGCCCCGCACCTGCTCCGCGCCCATCTGGAGCAGGCCCTGGCGGAGGTCGCCAGGGGCACCGTCCGCGTCGACGTGAAGGTGCTGCCACTGAAGGACGTGGCACACGCGCACGAACTGCTGGAGACGCGGGCGTCCACGGGCAAGTACGTCCTGGACGTCCGGGCCTGACCACGTCCGGGACCGACCACGGCGGGGCGGCGGAGCACCCGGCCCGCCGCCTCCCGTACCGACGGACGGAACGTCAGAAGCGCCGCAGACGCGGGGATTGTGAGGCCGGATCGTCACGCCTCCGCCACCACAAGGGGGAGACCGTGATCAAATCGGGGGGGGGCGTGCCGATAGGCTGTGATCCGCTACGGCTCCCCACCATCACCCGCCCCGGCGGAGTCATGGCCGGCGGCGGCCGAGCGGTCTCACGGCATTCGTCTCACGGCATGAGGATGTAACAACAGGTGCTGATCGCGGGCCGGTACGAGCTGAACACCACCATCGGTCGCGGCGCCATGGGGGAGGTCTGGCGGGCATACGACCAGATGCTCGGCCGGCCCGTCGCCGTCAAGGTCCTGCTCGCGCAGAACGCCGACCCCACCGCCGACTCCCGCTTCCGGCTGGAGGCGCAGACCGCGGGACGGCTCCACCACCCGCATGTGGTCGGTGTTCTCGACTTCGGCGAGCACGAAGGCCGGCTGTACCTGGTGATGGAACTGGTGGAGGGCGACAGCCTCTCCCGGCTGCTCGCCGACGACGGCCCCCTGCCCGCGGAGCGCGTCGCGCACATCGCCGCGCAGGCCGCGGCCGGACTCGCCGTGGCACACGAACAGGGCATCGTGCACCGGGACATCAAGCCCGGCAATCTGCTTCTCGACGCGGACGGAACGGTGAAGATCGGCGACTTCGGCATCGCCCGCTTCATGGACGACCCGTCGGGCGCGCTCACGGCGACCGGGCAGATCGTCGGCACGAGTCTGTACATCGCGCCGGAGCGAGCCCTCGGCAAGCCCGCGGGACCGGCCAGCGACGTGTACTCGCTGGGCTGTGTGCTCTACCAACTCCTCACCGGGCAGCCCCCGTTCCGGGCCGACTCCGCGATCGGGATCCTCCACCACCACCTGGACACCGCGCCCGTACCGCCCCGGGAGCTGGGCGTCTCGCTGCCGCCCGCCTTCGAGAACTACCTGCTGGGCCTGCTCGCCAAGCGGCTCGAGGACCGGCCCACCGCACGGCAGGCGGCCGACTGGTTCGCCACCGGCGCCTGGCGGGGCCACCCCAAACCGCTCCCGGCCATCGCCCCGGAACCACGGCACGTCCAGGCGGCCCCGGTACCGCCGCCCGCGCTCCCCCGTACGCAGGCCCGCCCGGCGACGACGTACAAACTTCCGTCCGCCACCCCGGCCCCGGGCCACCGGGCGGCCCACCGCCAGCGCCCGGGGGCCGGGCACCACCGGGAGCGCCCCGGCACGGCGGGCCACCGGGAGCGCCCGTCCGGTGCGGACCACCGGGAACGTCCCGCGACGACGGGTCACCGCGACCGGCCGGCGACCGGCGGCCGGCGCGGGCGGCCCTCGGCGCGTGCGTTCGTCGCGCGGCGGCCGGGCACCGTGGGTCTGATCGCCGCGGCGGCACTGTTCCTCACGGCGATGTTCGTGGGCATGGCGATGTTCTCGCCGGACAGCAGCTCCGCGGAGACCCCCCGGGAGACGCAGTCGAGCCCGGACACGTCGACGCCGTGACCCCGGCCCGGTTCCGGGCCCGGCCCGGGCCCGGAAACTGCAACGCCCTTGCGCACCACGGTGATTACGTTGACTGAACGTTGACCGTTCGAAAAGAAACGGCGGCGGGCGACGACTGTAGGTTCACGCACATGCCCCCACAGCCTCCACGCCTCCCCGTGCTCCCGTACCGCAAGCCCACCCGCGGCCGGGACTACTGGATCCTCGACGACGTCCTGCCGAACGTGGACGAGGTCCGGGCCCGGTGTCTGGCCAAGGGCGAGGACGAATGGACCAAGGGGTACCCCTACACACAGGAGAGCTGGCCGGGGCTGCGGACGATGCCCGGGCTCGAACCGGGCGAACTCGCACGGGTCGAGCGGCTCGTGCGCAAGGAGACCGGCGCGCCGAAGCTGTGGCTCGAGACCGCGCCCGGCGGGGGCACCCTCAACCACAACTGCGTCCAGGTCGTCGGCAAGGACGAGGGCGAGCCGCGTCCGCACACCGACTCACGGGCGCTGTGCCGCTACGCCGCGGTGCTCTATCTCAGCCCGAACATCCCCAAGGACTGCGGCACGAGTTTCTACCGGCAGAGCCTGCCGGGTGGCGTCCTCGGCGGCAACATGGTGCAGGCCCCGCACACCAACCTGGTCGAGGCGCTGGGCACGCGCTATGTCGCCCCGGACGCGTTCACCGAGGACGTGCGCGTGCCGCAGCGCTACAACCGGCTGCTGCTCTACAAGGCCAACATCATGCACAGCGCCACGGGCTACTGGGGAAGCGACCTGGAGGACAAGCGCATGACGGCCGTCTTCTTCTGGATGGCCTGAGCGCCCTGCGGTCGGCCGTCAGCGGGACGGGGCCAGCGGCAGGTCGTCCGTGTACGCGTTCACCGGCCGGACGATCCGCTCGACGGTACGCGCGTCGAGCGCGGCGGGCGCGGAACGCGTGCCCAGGGTGCCGCCGGGGTGCCAGGTGCCCGTGACGGCCACCCAGGTGTCGGCGGGCAGGGCCGGCTTCCCGTACACCCGCACCTTCACGGACTGGGCGTCCGCGGCGCAGCACGAGAAGATGATCCGGGTCAGGTACCAGCCGCCGCCCCGCTTGTCGGGCGTGACGAAGCCGGTCATCCGGATGCTGCGGCCCTTGACGGCCTGCTCGCGGTCCTGCTGCACCCGGGTGGTGAAGTCCGTGAGCGTCATCGGCAGGGGCGAGGTCCGGGGCAGCGGATCGAAGTGCTCCTGCTCCTTGACGGCCTTGGGCGCCTCCCGGGCGGCGGTGTACGCGCCGAGGGCCGGTGGGGCGTAGAAGAGCAGGCTCAGCACGGGCAGGAACAGAAGCCAGGCGATCCGAGGAGTGCGGGAGTGGTCGTGGCCACTGTGAGCATGACCGCCGTGGCCACTGTCACCGTGACCGCCGTGGCCGTGGCCACTGTCGCCGTGACCGTCATGGCCGTGGCCCTGATCGCCGCGCCCCCGGCCCGACGCCGCGTCCAGCAGGCCCAGTACGAGCAGCAGCGCCCCCGACGCGATCAGCATCGGCCGGAGCCCTTCCTTGACGTACCTGAGGCACAGGTCGGTGAAGAGCGAGGCATGCAGCAGGCCGAGGCCGCCGAGGACGAGCAGGGTCACCTGGACGGGCCGTTTCACAGCAGAACCCCTCCTATCAGCGAGCTGCACAGGACCGCGACGACGGTCGTCGCGGCGGAGAAACGGGCCGCGAAGGCCCGGCCGAACGTGCCCGCCTGAAGCGCGATCAGCTTCAGGTCGACCATCGGCCCGACGACCATGAACGCCAGCCGCGCGGTCGGCGAGAACCCGCTCAGCGAGGCGGCCACGAACGCGTCGGCCTCGGAGCACACCGCGAGAACGATGGCGAGCCCGGCCAGGAAGAGCACCGACAGCCAGGGGGAGCCGGAGAAGGTGTCGAGCACGGAGCGCGGCACGGCCACGTTGAAGGTGGCCGCCGCCATGGCCCCGACCACCAGGAAGCCGCCCGCGTGCAGGAAATCGTGCTGGAAGCCGAGCCGGAACTCCGTCCAGCGGCTGTTTCCCGGCTGGTGTCCGGTGTGCCGCACGGCCGGCCTCAGCCATTCCTCGCGGCCCAGCCAGAGCCAGAGCCAGCCCATCACGGCGGCGGTGGCCAGCGAGGCGAGCAGCCGGGCCAGCACCATGGCGGGGCTGCCGGGGAAGGCGACCGCGGTCGCCGTCAGGACGACCGGGTTGATGGCGGGGGCCGACAGCAGAAACGTGAAGGCGGCGGCCGGAGTCACCCCACGGCGGATCAGGCTGTTCGCGACCGGCACCGACGCACACTCACAGCCGGGGAGCACGGCACCGGCGACACCGGCGACCGGGACGGCGAGCACGGGCCGGCGGGGCAGCACCCTGCTGAACACCCGTGCCGGCACGAACGCGTTGATCGCGCCGGACAGGGCGGTGCCGAGCAGCAGAAAGGGCAAAGCCTGCACGACGATGGCGAGGCAGACGGTCCGCCAGGCCTGCATGGCCGGCTCGTCCAGCCACCGCACGAGGAGGAGCAGCACGGGACCGGCGAGGACGGCCGGCCCGAACAGAAGCGGCCAGGGCAACGGCCGCCGGCCGCCCGCGGGGCCGTCGGCGGTCGCCGCGGGGACCGCGACGCCCGGCTCCGCCTCCGCGGCCCGTGTGTCTGTCTTCTGCATGCCGACCCCGAATGTGCGATGTCCGGATCGAACATACCGGGTCCCGAGCCACACCCCCGCACCGCCACGCCTCCTCGTGTTCGCGGCGGGATCCGGCGGCGCGGGGCCCGTCCGGTGTGACGGCCCCCACAGTGCGAGGGCGCGGATTTTGCCTGTCGAAAAGGTTCCGGGCCCCGTTCGCGCGCGTATCCCTGGGCGTTCGAACAATCAGGAGGTGCCATGCGCATTTCACGGAACGCGGCGGGAACCCTCTTTGTGGCGGGGGCCCTCACGCTGACGCTGACGGCTCTCGTCTATCCCTCGATGCTGGGCGTGCAGACCGTGTCGAGTGCCCCCTCGCGTGTGATCGCCAACACCTCGTGGGGACCGCTGACCGACGCGGACCGCGACTTCGTCGTCAAGGTGCGGGCCGCCGGTCTGTGGGAGTTCCCCTCCGGGGAACTGGCCGTGAAAAAGGGCACGATCCCGGCCGTGCGCACCGCCGGACAGCACCTGATCAACGGACACTCCAACCTCGACGACACCTGCCGGAAGGTGGCCACGCAGCTGGGCATCACGCTGCCGAACCAGCCGAGCCCGCAGCAGCAGGGCTTCGTGGCCACGCTGACCTCGGACCAGGGCAAGCAGTTCGACCAGGACCTGGCGAACATCCTGCGCGTGACGCACGGCCAGATCTTCCCGGTCATCGCCAACATCCGGGCCACCACGAAGAACACGCTGGTCCGCCAGCTGGCCGACCAGGCGAACGACACCGTTCTGGACCACATCACGGTGATGGAGCAGACGGGCCTGGTGAACTTCGACTCCGTGCTGTTCCAGGAGACGACGCCGCCGAAGCTCCCGAAGAGCAGCATGACCCCACCGGCCCCCGCGCCCGGTGAGCCCACGGTCATCCTCTCCCCGCCCCCGGGCTTCACCCCGCCGCCGTCGACCACCCCGTCCCCGGCCCCGACGACGGGCTGACCTCAGGGACTCCCGACGGCCCGGACACCCGGGCCGTCGGCTCTCCGGTTCTCCGGCTCTCGGGGCAAGAAGTGGGCCCGGCGCTCATCGGGGGAATTGAGCGCCGGGCCCGTGGAGGATGGTCAAAGGGACGCCGGAGGCGTCATGTGCGGGTGCGCGAGGTACGGCGCCGGGTGGCGACCGCGATGCCCGCCCCGGCCGCCACGAAGGCCGTGACACCCGCCGCGAACGGCAGAGCGTCGCCGCCTGCCGTCCCGAGCAGGCGGCGTACGGTGACGCCTTGCGCACTGGACATGCGTTCCCCCAGCTTCGTGGGCTCCGGCCCGGACCAGGGAAGCGGGCAGCGCGAAACCGCCGGGACCGTGGCCGGGAAAGAGTGGTCGAAGAAAAACACCGGGCTCACTGGTTACTTGAGCCACATTTCGAGCACATAGTCGATCACCCCGCTCTGGCTGTCAACCTCGTTGAAACAGCGACGAGTTCGTCGACCCGTCACGTTTCGGCCACATCGGGAACGAGACCATCCGGTCTTGTGGTGACGGCCGCCACCCTCGAACCGCGGCCCGAGCACATGACTCCATACGGGTGACTTCCGGACTCGGCCGGTGAGTTTGGGAACTTCTTTACCTTTACGGTCGGTTCAACGGGCAGCGGGGCGGCGCACGGCGCGAGCGGGCGTCGGCCGGTGCGGACGGACGACGAAGGCGATCAGTGAAGGAGCGGCACCGGCATGGTGTTCAAACGGCTGCTGGGGGCGATCGGTGTGACAGGCCCCTCGGTGGACACGGTCCTGGGCGATGGCGCGGCACAGCCCGGCGGGGCGCTGACCGGGCAGGTGCATCTGCGTGGCGGCGGTTCGGCGGTGGAGATCGAGCACATCGGGCTCGAGCTGGTCGCGCGCGTGGAGGCGGAGCACGAGGGGGGCCAGAGCGAGGGGGCGATCCCCTTCGCGCGGTTCACGGTCGGCGGTGGATTCCGGGTCGGCGAGGAGGAGCAGCGCAGCGTCCCGTTCAGCGTGACCCTGCCGTGGGAGACACCGGTCACCGAGCTGTACGGGCAGCGACTGGGCATCGTCCTCGGCGTGCGCACGGAGCTGGCGGTGGCCGGCGCCAGGGACAAGGGCGACCTGGACCAGCTGGCGGTGCGCCCGCTGCCGGTCCAGGAGGCGGTGCTGGAGGCCCTCGGGCAGCTCGGCTTCGGCTTCCGCTCGGCCGACCTGGAGTACGGCCGCATCGCCGGCACCGGACAGCAGCTTCCCTTCTACCAGGAGATCGAGCTGACCCCGGCCCCGCGGTACGCGCACATGGTGAGCGAGGTCGAGCTGACCTTCCTCGCCTCCGCTGAGGGCGTGGAGATCGTCCTCGAGGCCGACAGGCGCGGCGGCCCGTTCTCCTCGGGCCACGACACCCTGGCCCGCTTCACGGTCCACCACCACGAGGTCCACACCCGCGACTGGAACGCGGAAGTCGACGGCTGGGTCGGACAGTTGGTGCAACACCGGGCCGCCTACGGAGCGCAGACGCCGTACGCGGCCCACACCCCCCACACCGGCGACCACGGCGGGCACCACGCAAGCCACTACGGCGACCACCACGCAAGCCACTACGGCGGGCACCACGGCGACCATCACGGCGGGCACCGCTCCGGACCCGGCATCGGCACGGCGGTCGCCGCGGGTGCGGCGGGGCTGGCGGTCGGGGTCGTCGGCGGGATGGTGGCGGCCGAAGTGGTGGACGAGATCGGGGACTTCTTCGAGGGAGAGGAGGACGAGGGCGGGGAGGGCTGACCCGTCCGCCACGCCCCCACGGCACCCGGGGAGTTGCTCACTCCCCGAGGAAGGCGTCGATCAGGGCGAACGTGGCCTCCGGCTGTTCGATGTGGGGCAGATGACCCGCCTCGGCGACGGACTGGAAGCGGCCGTCACCGAACGCGGCGGCGTAGGCCGCGCCGTACCCGGGCGTGACGATGCGGTCGCTCTCGCCCCACAGCACCAGCGCGGGGATCCGGACGCGCCCCAGGCGGCCCAGCAGCTTCGGGTCGTGCATGTACGGGTCGCCCGCGACGGTGCGCAGCGCCGCCATGTCGGCCTTGCGCCGGGCGAGTTGCGCGGCCGGGACTTCTGCCGGGTCGACGTAGAAGCGCTCGGAGTCGTGGTAGGCGTACTCGGCGACGCCGCGGGCGTCGAGGGCGAAGAAGTCCCGGATCGGTTCGCCCTCGACCGCGACTCCGACGGCGTCGATCAGTACCAGCCGGCCGAGGAGCCCCGCCTGGTCGCGGACGGCCATCTCGGCGGCGATCCAGCCGCCGAGCGAGGAGCCCACGACCAGTACGTCGCGCAGCCCCCGGTCGTGGAGGAGGTGCAGATAGGCCAGGGCGAGATCGTCGACGCCGGTGAACCGGTCGGGACGGGGTGTGCCGTTCCAGCCGGGATGGGTGGGGGTGACGACGTGCGCGGTGCGTGCCAGGTGGGCGGCGAGTCCGGTGACGGTGTCCGGCCCTCCACCGCCGTGCAGGAGCAGCACCGGGCGCCCGGTCCCCGATTCGGCGAGGGTGAGGCCCGGTTCGGACCGGACGGCGTGCGTGTGGGATGCAGTCATGCCCCGAGACTAACTAAGCATCTTTATATAAGCAAGCTTAGTTACAGTGCTACCCTGGCCCCATGGCCCCTGAACTGCAGTCCCTCGGAAGAGCCGTCAAACAAGCCCAGTACCGTCAGCACCGGGCCCTCGACGGCCGGCTCGCCGGTGTCGGGACGACGCTCGCGCAGTGGGACGCGCTGCGTGCGATCAGCCGTTCCCCCGGGGCGCACGCGCGGTCCCTGGCGGCGGCGACGTTCCAGAGCGAGCAGGCGTTCGGCACGCTGGCCGGCCGGCTGGTGGCCCAGGGCCTGGTCGAACGGCGGCCGGGACAGGGCCGCCGTATCGAGCACCACCTCACACCGGCCGGGGAGGAGATCCTGAAAGCGGGGCACCGGATCGCCGACGAGGTTCTGGCCGAGTGCTTCGCGCCGCTGTCCGAGGCCGAACGGACGACCCTGCTCGGCCTGCTGCACCGGCTCACGGAGGAGCGGCCCGAGGACTAGCCGGAGCCGCCTGTTCCAGTGCTGCCGTGCCGGGAGGACACCACCGAGGGGTTGCCCGCGGCGCCCCCGGACCCGCCGTCGTCCGGTGGCGGCGTCCGCCCCGGCACCGGCGTGCCCCGGCCGTCCTCGACGACGACCACATCCCCCACGCTCAAGCGCTCGTACACCCACTTGGCGTCCTCGACACCCAGTCCGATCCAGCCGTTCGTCGTGTCGTAGTTGCCGGGCGCCTTGCTGTCGTAGGTCAGACCGCCGAGAAAGGTGCTCGTGCCGTCGTCCGCGCTCAGTTCGACCACCCAGGGGACCTTGACGCTGTAACTGCCCTTGAAACCCACGGCCTTGCCCGGCTGCGTCATGATCTCCCGTCGGGCGGTGACCGTCATCCGGCCCGTCGGGGTGCGGGTGTCGAACGTGCCCGCGGACACGCGCAGTACGCGGTCACCGATGACGAGAACCCGCCGGGCCAGGTACACCGTGGCGGAGGGCGCGGCATGCGTGCTCGGTGTGCCGGTCGAGGCCGGGGAAGGCCTCTCGTGCGGACCGGGACCGGTGAGGTTGAGCAGCAGCGCGACACCGAGGGCGGCCACGGCGGACACACCGGCTGCCGCGACGGCCGCACGGCGACGGCGGCGTACGCCCGCCCGCCGGCGGACCTCCGCGCCGGGCACGCGGGGCGGCATCTGCCCGGACTCGGCCAGTTCGCGCAGCCCGGTGGTGAGGTCATCGGACACGGTCGTCCTCCCTCTCCCCGTCGACGGTGGCCATTTCCCGCGCCAGTGCCGCCCGGCCCCGGGACAGCCGCGCCTTGACCGTGCCCACCGGAGCACCGGTTTCGGAGGCTACCTGCTCCACACTCAGGTCGCACAGATGGTGCAGAACCAGGGCCATCCGCTGCGCCTCGGGCAGTTTGCGCAGAGCGGCCACGAGCGCGGTCCGCTCGGGATCCGGACCGGGCGTGTGCTCCGGGGGCGGAGTACGCCGCACCAGTTCCAGCCAGCGTCGCGTCCGCCGCCAGCGGCTGACCGCGAGCCGCATCGCCACGGTGCGTATCCAGGCTTCGGGCGCGCCCTCGGCGAGGAACTCCCGCCGCCGGTCCCAGGCGCGGACGAACGCCTCCTGCACGACGTCCTGCGCCTCTCCGTGGTCCCCGGTGAACGCATAGAGCTGGCCGGTCAGCCGGGGAAAGGCGGCGGCGTAGAAAGCATCGAACTCTTCCTCGGTCATGCCCCCGCCCCGTGCTCGCTCATGGCCCCGCCCCGTGCTCGCTCATGGCCCGTCACGGGGGTCTTCCGAACTCCCGGGCCTCCCGTGCAACCCGCCCGGCTCCCCCGTGCGTACAGGTCCCGTACGCCGCACATCGAAACACACCACAGGGGGAACAGGATGACCACCAGAGCCAGGAGCCGGCGCCGAGCGTCCGCCCGGACGGCCGCGATCGCGTGCTCGCTGACAGCGCTCACGGCACTCGCGGCGCTCACGGGCTGCGCCCGGACGCAGGTACCCGCCACGGACACCGGGGCCGCAGCGGCCGGCCGGCCGAACGCGACGGCGACGGCCACCGCCCGGCCGAAGCCCGCGCCCGAGCCGCTGAAGAAGCTGGCCGGCGCACACATCAACATCGCCGAAGGGCAGACGGTCGGCGTCGGCATGCCGGTGTCCGTCACCTTCGGCCACCCCGTACCCCGCGCGGAACGCGCCGATGTCGAAAGGCAGTTGAAAGTCGTCGCCACGGTCGAGGGCTCCTGGAGCTGGGTCGCGGATCGCAATCTCTCCGACGGACGGCGCGTGGACTTCCGTCCCCGTACCTACTGGAAACCCGGCACGCAGGTCACCGTGCACGCCGGCTCCGGCATCACCCGGCACTTCACCGTCGGCCGCTCCCTCGTCGCCACGGTGGACGTGCGCACGCACACCATGAGGATCGTCAAGGACGGCACGGCGCGGACCGTGCCGATCACCGCAGGCGCACCCGGCATGGACACCTGGAACGGCACCATGGTCGTCTCCGACAAGGCGCCCAGGGTCTACATGGACTCGCGGACGGTCGGCTACGGCGACGCCTACGCGGGCTACTACGCCTACGCCGTCCACCTCACCGCCTCGGGCACCTACCTCCACCAGAACCCGAAGGCGGACACGTACGCCGGCCGCCGCAACGTCACCCACGGCTGCGTGGGTCTGGCCACGGACGGCACGGCGAAACGGTTCTACGACGAGGTCGTACCCGGGGACGTGGTGCGGGTGGTCGGCTCGAGGGAGACCGTCGCGCCGGGCAACGGCTACGGCGACTGGAACGTCGGCTGGGCCGACTGGCGGGCCGGTAGCGCCCTCGCGTGAATCGAACGCCGGCCTGCGGTCAAGGCCGTTCGGCGTGACGCTCCTTGCCCGGACGCCTCCGACCGGCAGCGCGGCCCGGCCCACGACCACTCCGGGCGAGCCCGCGCTGTCGGTGGCGGCTGAGAGGCTGGACGGATGGACCGTGATGACGAGCAACTGCTGCGCGGCCGGATCTACGGCCGCGACCACGACGATCCCGACCCGGGCCCACGCCCGGGACGCCGCTACGCCGAACTGGTCGGCGGACCGCTGGACGGCCTGCTCCTCGACATCACCGGCTGGACCCGGGACGAGATCGGCACCGGGGTCGCCCTCCCCACCGAGCTGGGCCGGTTCGGCGCCGGCGGCCGGGCCGTGTACGACCCGCGCCCCGGCGACCAGCGCCGCTTCGACTGGTCCGGCGACATTCCCTGACCGCACACCGCAGGGCGGCGGGGTGGCGAACGGGTCGCGGGTGAGGATCCGCAGCCTCGAACGGCCCCCACCGCTGGCCTCCGGCACCGCGCGCCCCGAAGCTGGCTCCATGGACGCCGCGCCCCGTGACGGACTGCCGCCCTTCGAGGACCTGACCGACTTCGAGAACGCCGACCGCGGGTTCGTCGCCGCTCTCGTCCCCGCGGTGGTGACGGACGGGGACGGGCGGGTGGTGTGGGACGGGGACGCGTACGGGTTCCTCGACGGGGACTGTCCGGGCACCGCGCACCCGAGCCTGTGGCGTCAGTCGCAGCTGTGCGCGCGGCAGGGGCTGTACGAGGTGACCGAGGGCGTGTACCAGGTGCGTGGACTCGGTCTGGCCAATATGACGCTCGTCGAGGGTACGAGGGGCGTCGTAGTCGTCGATCCGCTCGTCTCCGCCGAGTGCGCCGCGGCGGCCCTCGCCCTGTACCGGAGCCACCGCGGGGAGCGGCCCGTCACCGGGCTCGTCTACACCCACTCCCACGTCGACCACTTCGGGGGCGCCCGGGGTGTGCTGCCGCGCGAGGCGGAGGCCGGGGTGCCGGTGCTGGCGCCCGCCGGGTTCCTGGAACACGCGGTCAGCGAGAACGTGCACGCGGGGCCCGCGATGTCCCGCCGCGCCGCGTTCATGCACGGCACCCGGCTGCCGAAGGCGCCCGACGCGCACATCGGAACGGGTCTCGGCACGACCCTGTCCACCGGTACGGTCACCCTCGTCCCGCCGACCCTCGACATCACGCACACCGGGCAGCGGGAGACCGTCGACGGCGTGCCGATCCTGTTCCAGCCGACCCCGGGCACCGAGGCGCCGGCCGAGATGAACTTCCTCTTCCCCGAGCGGCGCGCCCTGTGCCTGGCCGAGAACGTCACGCACACCCTGCACAACATCCTGACCCTGCGCGGCGCCCCCGTCCGCGACGCCCGTGCGTGGTCCCGCTACCTCGACGAGGCCATCGACCTCTTCGGTGACGCCTACGACGTGGCCTTCGCCTCGCACCACTGGCCGACCTGGGGGCACGAGAACGTGGTCCGGCTGCTGGCCGAGCAGCGGGATCTGTACGCGTATCTGCACGACCAGACCCTGCGGCTGCTGAACGACGGTCTGACGGGCGCGGAGATCGCGGAGGAGCTGCGGCTGCCGCCCGCGCTGGAGGGCGCCTGGCACGCGCGCGGCTACTACGGGTCCCTGAACCACAACGTCAAGGGCGTCTACCAGCGGTACCTGGGCTGGTACGACGGCAACCCCGCGCACCTGTGGGAGCATCCGCCGGCCGCCCTCGCCAGGCGGTACGTGGAGGTGGCGGGCGGCCCGGAGGCGATGCTCGCGGCGGCCCGCCGCTACGCCGACGCCGGTGACCTGCGCTTCGCCGCGACGCTCCTCAACCACCTCGTCTTCGCCGACCCGGACGACGAGCAGGCGAAGGAGGCGCTGGCGGGTGTGTACGAGCGGCTCGGGCACGGCGCCGAGAACGGGCCCTGGCGCAACATCTACCTGACCGGCGCGCTGGAACTGCGCGAGGGGACGGGCGGCTCCGCCGTCATCGGCGACACCGCCGGAATGACATCGGCGCTCACCGTGAGCATGCTGCTCGACGCCATCGCGGTCCGCATCGACGGGCCCCGCGCGGCGCAGGAGCCACGCCTGGTCATCGACCTGGTCGTGATCGACGAGCAGTGCCGGCACCGCATCAATCTGGAACACGGCGCGCTCACGCACCGCAGCCTGCCGCTGCACCGCACACCGAAGCCGCACGCGGGCCTGACCCTCACCCTGACCCGTCCCGAACTGCTGGGTCTGCTGGCGGGCAGCGGACTCGCGGGCATCGAAACGGACGGCGACCGGGACCTGCTGAAACGGCTGTTCTCGTATGTGACGCGGCCGGAGAAGGACTTCGCGATCGTCACGCCGTGAGAGGGGGCGGACCGTCGCCGCCGGTCGGCGGCCGCACGCCACCGGGACAGCCGGTCTGACGATCAGTCGATCGGGGCGTATGCAGTTTGCGCCCAACGGCCTGTCCCGGTGGGCGGGGTCAGAGCGGCGGCTGTGCCGGAGCCGGGCCCAGGGTCGTGGTGCCCGGGGCGGTGCGGTGGCCGAGGCCCGTGCGGTAGGCGTCCAGGGCCGCCTCCATCCGGCCGGTGCGCCGCAGCAGATCGCCCAGCAGCCGGCACAGGTCCGCCAGGTCACCCGCCGCGCCCGCCCGCTCCAGCAGGCTGAGCGCCCTGACGTAGTGCTCCTCCGCGGTCTCCGTATCCCTGGCGTCCTCGGCGATGATGCCGAGGAGGCGGTGCGCGGCCGCCGAGTGCACCGCGCCCCGCTCGGGGCCGATGTCGCCGAGGACGCCGTGCAGCAGCTCCGCGGCCTCCTCGGACTTCCCGCGCCGGTGCAGCACGTCCGCGAGCTCCACCGCGACCTGGCTGCTGTAGAGGGCGGCCCGCTTCTCGGCGAGGGTGGCGAGCGCCTCGCGCAACTCGTCCTCCGCTCGCCTCAGTTCGCCGTTCTGGGCGTGGAGATAGCCGCGCATCCAGTGGCATTTGGCCAGCTCGGTGCGGATCTGCAACTGCCGGTACAGCTCGGCCGCCTTGGCGAGGTTGGTGTCCGCCTCGGCGACGCGTCCCTCCGCGAGGAGCGTGCGGGCGACCGAGCGGTGCATACGGGCCACCAGCGCGGGATCCCGCACCTGGGGCGCGAGTGCCAGCGCGTACTCGGCCGCCTGGGCCGCCCTCACCTGGGCGCCCATGTCCATGTACGGGCCGATGGCGCTCGCGTAGAGCAGCAGCAGAGCGTCCGGATCGTGCAGTCCGGAGCGGTTCAGCTCGTCGAGGGTGGACTCCAGCAGATAGCAGGCGTAGCGGAGTTCACCCGCGAGGTAGTGGGAGACGGCGCGCCCGCGCAGCGCCGGGGCCCGGCTTGGCAGCGGGGCGTCGGCCAGGCACCTCTCGGCCCGCTCGAAGTACTGCCGGCCCGTCGCGAGGTCGCCCAGCTCCAGGGCGCACTCGCCGAGCCCGAGCAGCGCGGCGGCCTGCTCGGCCTCCAGCGCGTGGGCCTCCGCCTCGGCCAGCAGCGCGCCGTACTGGTCGGCCGCGACCTCGGCCTCCCCCGTGGCGAGGGTGCGCTGGGCGTCGGTCAGCCGGAGCCGCAGCGCGGTGGCGAGATGGGCCGGACGGCCGGTCACCAGTTCCTCGTACGCGATGCCGAGCCGCTCGGCGATGTGCCGCAGCGCCTCGTCGGAGGGGCGGACCCGGCCGGCCTCCAGGGTGGAGATGTAGGCGGGCGTGTAAGCGGGTTCGGCCAACTGCCGCTGGGTCAGTCCCCGTTCGCGCCGGAGCTGCTGCACCCTGCGCCCGATGGTCTCCGGGTCGTCCCGCTTCACCATGCGATCAATCATGCCAGTAAGCACAGTTGAGGAGGCCGGTTTCTGACTTTTCGTCAACAAGGGGGGCTTCCGTCGTGCCCGCCGAGCCCCTAGGTTGGGAACCACGTTAAACGTGCTTAATACGTCGCTGTAATTGCGAGGTCGGTTGCCGTGCCCGGACGCCCTTCCGTGCTCCATGGACGCATATCCGCGCGTTACGTCAGAGGATTCGGCGCAGCCGTCGTCGCCGTGGCCGCCCTGGTCACCGCGGCCAACGCGGGCCCTGCGCGGGCCGCCCAGCCGGAGCCGGTCCGGCACGTCCACGGCGTCTCCCCTCAGGACCTCTCCGCGCGGGACGGGTCCACCCGATAGCCGGGTCGCCCGGCGGCGCGCCCCATACCCTGGCCCCGTGACCTCTCCCGCCGCCCGCACCGCGCTGGACCTCACCGCCGACCTGCCCGTGGCCGACCTGGAGGACTGCTACCGGGACCTGCACCGCCACCCGGAGCTGTCCCTGGGCGAGCACCGGACCGCGGGAAGGCTCGCGGAGCGGCTGCGCACGGCCGGGTACGAGACCACCGAGGGCGTCGGCGGCACCGGTGTCGTCGGGGTGCTGCGCAACGGCGACGGGCCCACCGTCCTGCTCCGCGCCGACCTGGACGCCCTGCCGGTCGCCGAGGAGACGGGCCTGCCGTACGCCTCCGAGGTGCCGGGCGTGATGCACGCCTGCGGGCACGATCTGCACGTCACCTGGCTGGCGGGCGCGGCGGGTGCGCTGGCCGCCGGGCGCGACACATGGTCGGGCACGCTGCTGGTGGTGGGCCAGCCCGCCGAGGAGACCGGCGAGGGCGCGCGGGCGATGGTCGCGGACGGGCTGTACGAGCGCTTCCCGCGCCCCGGCGTCCTGCTCGCCCAGCACGCGGCACCGGGCCCGGCCGGGCTCTACGCGCACCGCCCGGGGCTGATCCTGTCGGCCTCGACGGACGTGGACATCGTCGTGCACGGCCGGGGCGGCCACGGCTCGCGCCCGGAGTCGACCGTGGACCCCGTGGTGACGGCCGCGTACCTCGTCACCCGGCTGCAGACCGTCGTCGGCCGGGAGATCGCGCCGCGCGACTCCGCGGTGCTGACGGTGGGCCGGATCGAGGCGGGCACCCGGCACAACATCATCCCGTCGACGGCGCACATCGCGCTGAACCTGCGCACACAGTCGGCCGACGTGCGCGACCGGATGATCGCAGCGGTTCGGCGGATCGCGGCGGGCGAGTGCCTGGCCGCGGGCTGCCCGCGCGAACCGGAGGTGACCGTCGGCGCGGACTTCCCGGTCACGGTCAACGACGCCGCCGCCCACCGTCGCGTGGCCACCGCGCACGAGGAGGTGTTCGGTGCCGCCACGGTCTTCGACCCGGGCCCGGCGATGGGCAGCGAGGACTTCCCGCACCTCGCGGCGGACGGGACACCGTACGCCTACTGGTTCGTCACGAGCACCCCTGCCGACGTCTGGGAGGCGGCACCGGGCGCGGACCTCATGGAGAAGTTCGCGGAGGTCCCGAGCAACCACAGCCCCCGCTTCGCACCCGACCTGTCCACACTCGTCCCCGGCATCCGGGCGCTGGTGACGGGGGCGGTGGCCCACTTGTCCCTGGCGTGACCCAGTCGTGTGGACCCTGTCTGGTCCGCACGCACCGACGCCCCACGAGGGCGTGTCCCCGCCCCGTCACGGCTGGGTCTGAAGCCCGCCCTGAAGACGGCGGAGGTGCGTGTACACGTGGTTCAGGGCGCCCTCGCGGCTCCCCGGGACCCGTTCCCGCAACCGGGCGAGGCCCGGGCCCAGTTCGCGCGCCCGGGCCCTGTCCGTCATGCGGCCCCACTGGTGGTGGGCACGGTCGGCGGCCGCCTCCACCGCCGGGTCCCCGGGGGCCTGCCCGGCGGCGAGGCGGGCGGCGGCGACCGCCAGCCAGGTCTCACAGCTGCGGCCGGGGTCGCCCGCGAGCATCGCGAGATCTGCCCGGACCTCCATCCAGTGCAGTACCTCCGGGGAACCGGCACCGTGCTCCCGCAGCGCGGCCTGCTCCCACCCCGCGGCGAGCGCATCGGCCTCCGCGTGCCTGCCCTCCTGCACGGCGGCCGTGAGCGCGGCGTGCGGGTCCGGGGGCGACGACGGGACGGCGGCCCGGGGCCCTCGGGCGGGCGGGAGCACGACGACGGGCTGGGGGGCCTGCGGCACACCGGCGGCCTGCGGCACACCGGCGGGCTGGGGCACACCCGCAGGCTGCGGCGGCGCGGGGACGGGCGGGACTCCGGTGCTCCGAGGGACGTCGGCGGTGTGGCCGGGGGGCGCGGGGTGCGCGGCGTGGGCGCCGGCCGGGACGTACCCGGCGGGAGGGGTGCGCCAAGGCCGATGAGGCAGCGAGGAGTTGACGGCCGGTGCCAGGATGACGTCTCCCGCCGCGTCCGTCGGTGCGCCCGTCTCGGCGAGCGCCCGGGCGAGGGCCTGGTGGTGGAGGGTCTCGGGGTCCGGGCGGTGGCCGCTGCGCAGGATCGTCGCCACGGTCTTCATGTACGCGGGAACCGCCAGCGCACGGCGCGGGGGCGGCGGGGCGACACGGCCGTAGAGGAGAACGGACGGACCGCAGTCCAGGGGCCGGGTGCGCAACTGCTGCCAGGTCTCGGCATCGGCGTGCAGATCCGCGAACACCGTCGTCGCGCCGGGCGGCCGCAGACGCAGCTCCTCGCGGATCCAGTGCCAGGGGAAGCCGGTGTAGCGCACGGTCGCCGGGGTGGTACGGGCCAGCGCCAGGTGGGGCAGCCGCTCGCGGCGGTCGAGCTGGAGCTGTCCGGTGAGGAAGACCGTCAGCGGGCCGGGCGCGGCCGCGGCGGCCCGCAGCCGGGTGAGGACCGCCTGCGGCTCCAGCGGGTCGGCGAGTTCGACCACGTTGGCCGTGTCCGTGCCGGACAGCACCGGGGGTGCGACGGCCGCGAGCACCGGGAGCACGGAGGCCGCGTCCACCAGGCACCCCCGGCCCGCCGGCGAGGCCGCGAGCAACAGCACGGTTCCGGGCATCGTTCCCTCCCCGATCGATCACGTACGGCAGCACGGTAACCGCTGCGCCTGCAAAGCTGCGACGAAGGACGGACAAACGCCGGTTGCCCGGCCCGTGTTGTGCGGCAGGGGGGTGAGGCGGCGGCTCACCGGCCGCCGGGCGGATGCGGTCGTCGTACCGCGAAGATCGTCGTGTCGTCGGCGAGGCGGCCCCCGCAGTGGCGCAGCGTGCCATCGCGGACGAGGCGCACCAGACGGCCGGGCTCGGCGGCACGGGGGTCCTCGGCCACCGCACGCGCCACCCGGTCGCCCAGCGGGAAGAAGCGCCCGTTGGTGTCCCGCGCCTCCGACACCCCGTCCGTGACCAGCAGCAGCGTCTCGCCGGGGGCGAGCGGTACACGCAGCGGGCCCTGGTGGCCGGAGGCGGCGAGGTCGCCGAGACCCAGCGGCAAGCGCCCGCCGGGCGGCAGCCGCCGTACCTCGCCGGGCCTGACCACCAGCGGCGGCTCGTGCCCGAAGTTGATGTACTCCATGTGCCCGGGGTCGGCCGGCGGGAAGCCGATCAGCAGGGCGGTCGCGAAGCGATCGCTCTCGTCCCGGCCGATGGCCGCGCCGTAGCGGACGTGCCGCCGCATCCCGGTCTCCAGCCGGTCGGCGACCTTGCCGAGACACGGCTCGTGGTAGGCCGCCTCGCGGAAGGTGCCGAGCAGCGCCGACGCGGCCGCGACCGCGCCGAGCCCCTTGCCCTGGACGTCACCGATCAGGACGCGGGTGCCCCGGGGGCCCGGCTGGATGTCGTAGAAGTCGCCGCCGACACGGGCCACGCTGTCGGCGGCGAGGTACACCGCCGCGTGGTCGAGGCCGCCCCAGCCGGCCGGCAGCGGGCGCAGCACCGTGCGCCGGGTGGCCTCGGCGATGTCCTGCATGTGCAGCATGCGCCGCTCCCCGCGCAGCCGCACCGCACAGGCCAGCACGGCCATCAGGCCGCCCAGGACGACGAGGATGAAGTCGGGCAAACCGCTCTGGAACTGGTGCGGCCAGCCGTTGTCCTCCAGCTTGTAGGTGAGGACGGCGAGTACCGCGACGGCGACCGTGCCCCGCAGCCCGCAGATCGCGGCCGCGACACCGGGCACCAGCACGACCCAGGAGATCGTCCGGAAATTGCCGCTGGTGGCCCAGTCGAAGGCGACGACGCCGAGGAGCAGCACCAGCGGCGGTATCCAGGCGACACTGCGCCCGCGCACGCGCAGCAGCTGCGACCGCACGCTCAGGGCATCGGCCCCCGTGGGCTGCGGAAGCCGCTCCCGGAGAAACTCCACAGGGCCGCCGGGGCCGCCGGGACCGATGGCTTCGGGAGCGGGCGCCCCGTCGTGGGATGGTCGCCTGGTGGGCACCGCACCGCCCTTCCGCCTCGTCCTTCAGTACGCGACCGACATGCGGGCGCGCACATGGGCGCCCCGCTCCAGTTCGTCGACGAACGCGACCGCGTAGTCCTCGGCGCTGATCCGGCTGGCGCCGTACGCGTCGGTGAGCAGCTGGTCACCGCCCACCCGGTAATGGCCGGTGCGCTCGCCGGGCGCGATCTCGGCGGGGGGCGAGATATACGTCCAGTCCACGTCGTCGACGGTGCGGAAGTACTCCAGGGCCGAGCGGTGGGCGAGCGCCTCGGGCCGGACCGCCTCGGGGAAGCCGGGCCGGTCGCAGAGTTCCTCGCCGGGGGCGACCTCCAGGCTGCCCGCGCCGCCCACCACGACGAGCCGTCGCACCTTGGCATCCCTTACCCCCTGCACGAGGGCGCGGTTCAGGGAGAGGAACGGTTCCTCGGGATCCGAGCCGTCCCGCGGCGGTGCGCACGCGCTGGCCACCACGTCCGCCCCGGCCGACAGCGAGGCCGCCTTCACGGGATCGGAGGCATCCGCCGCGGCGGCGGTCACCCCCGGCACGGGCGACTGGCCGGAGCGGCTCACTGCCGTGACCCGGTGGCCGCGCTGCGTCGCCTCCGCTGCGATCCGGCTGCCCACCATGCCCGTGGCGCCGAACAGCACGATCCTCATGAGCCCCAGCGAAACACGGTGCGGGAACCCACGCATCCCGACTTGCCGCCCGCCCTGGCCCGGTGTGCCCTGGAGTACGGGGCGAGGAGAGAGGAGTGCTCCCATGGTTCACGCGACACCCGCGTCAGGGACTCCGCGCACGCCTGCCACCCCATCCGGCGGGCCGGTCATGCGGTACCGCCCGCCCGACCTCTTCGACCGGCGCACACACGCGGTGGGGAGGCTGGCGGTGCCCGTCGCCCTCGGGCTCCTCTACGGCTACTGGGCCGCCGCCATCCGCCGTGACGCCGGTCCCATCACCGGCTGGAACCTTCTGTTCGGCTTCGTGAGCGCGATCGTGTTCGCGGCGGTGTGCATGGGGCTGTTCACCGTGGCTCCCCGGCTGCGGCGCGAGATGCACGCGCTGCTGTGGGCGGTGTTCGCGGGCATCGCGTTCGGCTTCCTGTACAGCCAGACGGGCGAGACCGTGCTGCTCTCGACCGGCCTCGCACTCGCGGTCGCCGTGGCCGTGTTCGCGTTCAACTTCTACCGCTACTACACGCACGAGGACGCGGCGGGCCGCAGAATCGCCTGACCTCCGGCGAGCCGCGCCTCCGGCAGGCGCTGGTTGGCGCGGTTGACGGGAACTCGCGCGGTTGACGGCAGCTCGCACGGTGGTCGGCAGCTCGCGCGGTGGTCGGTGGCCCGCACGGCTGTCCGCGTTCGGCGTTCGGCGGTCGGCGTTCGGCGTTCGGCGTTCGGCGCACGAGACCCCGGTGTGATGGCCCACGCTCGCTGGGCGCCGGGGCCTCGTGCGTCTCCCTCACTCACCCGCCACCCGGGCCGTCGATCCGATCCGGTCCCGGGCGCCGGTCGAGGAGCCCTGGAAACGGGAGAGGACACGGCGGGCCGACCCACAGACTTCTCCCCATCGAAGGCCGTCCGTTCCTCTCCCTCTCCACCAGGTAACACCCGTTCGGGCGAACGCTCCACCGGAGAGCGCCCGGCCCGGACGACGCCCCGCCCCCACCGCTCACCCATCGGCTTGTCATATCCACCCATTTGCAGGCATATCGCTCGCGCAGTGCGCGGAGGCACGGTTCGCTGGTGGCGTGTCCCAACGTGTCCGGAGCCTTCTCTCCGCCGTGCTGGTCGGGCTCGCGTGCCTGCTCGTACCGCTCGGCGCGCTCGCCATGTGGGCGAAGTACGGCATCCAGGACAGCGCCCGCTACGCCGCCACCACCGCCCCGCTCGCCTCCGACGCCCAGGTGCAGGACGCCATCGCCAGCGCCGTCACCGACGGCATCATGCGCGAAGTGCACGTCGGCCCGCCCCTGGAGGGATCCGTACAGGCCTTCGTCCACGAGGCGGTCCGCTCGTTCACCGCCACCGAGGCCTTCCGCAGCGCCTGGGACACCGCGAACCTCAGCGCCCACGACGCCGTGATGCGCGCCCTGCGCGAGGACGACGACAGCCCCGTGATCCTCGACCTCGCCCCCGCCACCGAGCGCATGAAGCGGCAACTCGCCGATGACCACGTGCCGTTCGCGGGCCGCATCCCGGTGGCCCACACGGAGATCACCCTGCTGCAGTCCAAGGACCTGACGAAGCTCCGGAAGGGGTTCCACGTGCTCGAAGTCGCCGGTTTCTGGCTTCCAGTCGCCTCGGCCTGCTTCGCCCTGACCGGCATCCTCGTCTCCGTCTCGCGCCGCCGGGCCGTCCTCGCCACCGGCCTCGGCACCGCCCTGGGCGCCGCGCTGCTGGCCGTGGCTATCGCGGTGGGCCGCCGGATGACGCTGGCGGACCTCCCGCCGGGCGTCTCGCATCCGGCGGCCGGAGCGGTCTACGACGCCCTCACCGAAACGCTTCGCCTGGTCTCCTGGGTGTTGATGGGCGTCGGCCTCGCGGTCGCCCTGGGCGCCTGGCTCACGGGCCTGTACGTGCGACGTCGGCGAGCGTCCGCAGCGCCCGCGCCAGTTCCGGCAGAGGAGCCGACGCAAGTCCGAGCCTGACGCAGTGCGCGGCGGCGCCCTCCGCCCCCGGCCCACCGGCCGCGAAGACGGGCCCCGGTGTCACCGCGATGCCCCGCTCGGCCGCGGCCGCCGCGAACGCCTCCGCACGCCAGGGCCGGGGCAGCCGCCACCAGGCGAAGTACGCCCGGGGATCGGACCGTACGCCGAGGCCGCCGAGGTGCTCGGCGACCAGCCGCTGCCGCGCCGCCGCGTCCGCCCGCTTGGCCTCCACCAGCCGCGCCACGACGCCGTCCTCGATCCACCGGACCGCCGCCTCCAGCGCGAACCGCCCCGCCGTCCACCCGCCCGACCGCAGTGCTCCGGCCGCCTCCTCGCCGTGCCCCTCGGGCACCACGAGGAACCCGACGGTGAGCCCCGGAGCGACCCGCTTGGACAGTCCGTCCACGACGTAGGTGCGTTCCGGCGCGTATGCGGCGAGCGGCACACCGCCCTCCGCCCCGCACAGGAACGCCCAGATGCGGTCCTCGACGACCGGCAGTCGCAGCGCGTTCGCGGTGGCGGCCAGTCGGCGTCTGCGTTCCTGCCCCGTGGTCATCGATGTCGGATGATGCAGCGTCGGCTGCACATAGACCGCGGACAGGGGAGTGGAGCGGTGCGCGGCCGCCAGGGCGTCCGGGCGCAGGCCCTGCTCGTCCGTGGCGAGCGGCACCAGGACGATACCCAGACGCGCCGCGACCTCCTTGACCAGCGGATACGTCAGCCGCTCCACCCCGACGCGGCCCCCGGGCCGTACCAGGGCGGCGAGGGCTCCCGCGACGGCCTGACGTGCGTCGCCCGCGAACAGCAGCCGGTCCGGGGCCGGGTGCCAGCCGGCCGTGGCCAGGAGCCCCGCGGCGGCCTGGCGGGCGGCGGGCGTGCCCGCGGCCGGGGCCGTGCGGGTCGCCTCCGTGAGGACGTCGGGCCGCAGCAGCGGCGCGATCCCGGCCGCCAGCAGCTCCGACTGACCCGGCGCGGGCGGGTGGTCGACGTCCGGGCCGACGGGCGCCCGCGTCACCGGTTCGGCGAGCGCCCGGCCCGGCGGCAACGGGGAGGCCCGTACGAAGGTTCCCCGCCCGACCTCGCCCACCACGAGCCCACGCCGCGCGAGTTCGCCGTACACCCGCCCCGCCGTGGACGCCGCGATGCCGCGGCGCCGTGCGAACAGCCGTTGCGGCGGCAGCCGTTGGCCCTGCTTCAGCCGGCCCGCGGTGATGTCCGCGGCGATCCGGTCGGCGATGCTCCGGTAGTCCTCCACCATCCCCCCTGCGATTGCACTGAGGGCAATGACCTTATTGCGCCGTGTAGTTGACGGCCCAGGGCCCCCTGACCACCCGCTCCCCGCCTGCGACGACCGGGGCCCCGACGGCGGCTGCGGCCCGCTGCCACCCGTCCCGGTCCACGGTCCCCCGGCTGCACGAGGCGGGCCCCGTGGCGCACCGGGTTCCCCGTACCCGGCGGGTCATCGCGAAAAGGGACGCCGCCACCCGTTCGGCCTAGACCACCCTGCGCACCCCCGCCGCCGGGGCGAACCTGCGGGTGAAGCCCCGAGGTCCCGAGGAGGCGACCCCCCATGGTCCAGCACGCACGCGGCACCACCACCCCACACCCGAAGCACACGGCCTGGGCCACCGGCGGCACGGCGTTCGCCGGTGTCCTGATGCTGGTCAGCGGCATCCTGGGCGTGCTGAACGGCATCGCGGGCATCGCCACGAACGACGTCTACGCCCGTGTCGGCAACTATGTGTACGGGTTCAGCCTCACCGCCTGGGGCTGGATCCACGTGGTCATCGGTGCTCTCGTCGCGGTCACGGGCTGGGGTGTGCTCCAGGGCAGGGACTGGGCGCGCGCGGTCGGCGTGGGCCTGGCGGCCCTGTACATGGTCGAGTACTTCATGTTCCTGCCGTACGCCCCGGTCTGGTCGTTCATCGCCATCGCGATCGGGGCCTTCGTGATCTGGTCCCTGGTCACGGCGAGCCGCACGGAACAGACTCCGGGGCCCTCCCGGAGGTAACCGCGAGACCCTGTGACGGCTGCTCCGGCTCCACCCGTCCCGCACGGGCGCCGAGCGGGTAATCCGGCGGATTCCTCCCCCTCGCCCCCGCCCTTGCGGGAGGATTCCGGCATCCAGCCCATCGAGGGGAAGGCGGCCGGTCCGTGGAGACTGCGACCGTGGAGTCGACCGGGCCGGACCGCACCGGGCGCCGGCCCCGCAGGCGGGCCGCCGGCACCTGGTGTGCCGGGGTGCTGCTCGCCGGGGTCAGTGTCGTCGTCGGCTGCCGTGCCGCGGACACCGACGCCGTCACTCCGGTGCCCCAACTGCTCGCCTTCCTGCCCTGGCTGCTCGCCCCCGCCGCGCTCGCCCTCCTCCTAGCCCTGCTCGTCCGCTGGCGCACCGGACTGGTCTGGGGCGTTGCCGTACTCGCCGCCCTCGCCTGGCTCACGGAGCCCTACGGCGGCGGCGGACAGCCCACCGGCGCCGCGCTCGCCGGGTTCCGGGTGCTCACCTCCAATGTGGAGTTCGGGCGCGGCACCGCCTCCCTGGTGCCGGCCATCCGACGGGAGCATCCCGACGTGGTGTTCGTGGAGGAGTGCGAGTACCGCTGCTCCGCCCTCCTGGAGCGCGCCTTCGGCGGCACGGACGGCCGCTATCCCTACCGCCGGGCCGTCGACGGCGCCGGCTCCGACGGATCGGTCATCCTCAGCCGGTTCCCGCTGACGGTCGCCCCCGGCGTGCCCGGCACCATGGGGATGCCCGGCGCGGTCGCCGACGTCCACGGCCACCGCGTGCGCCTCCAACTCGCCCACCCCATGCCCCCGCTGCCCGGGCAGCTCTCCGTCTGGCGCCGCGAACTGGGCGAGTTGCGTGCCTATGCGGCGGACGGCGGCGACGCCCCCACGATCCTCGCGGGGGACTTCAACGCCTCCCAGGACCACGCCGCCTTCCGCCGCATCCTCGCCACCGGCCTGCGCGACGGCGCCCGCCTCGCCGACGAGGCCCGTACGCCTTCCTGGCCCGCGCGGACCGCACCGCTGGTCGGCGCCCAGATCGACCACGTCCTGCTCTCCCGGGACTTCTCCGCGCGCTCCGCGCACTTTCTCGCCCTCGCGGACACCGACCACCGGGCCCTGGTCCTCGACGTCACCCTCCACCGGCACACCTAGGAACCGGGGCCGCCCCGGGCCCCGTGGGCGCCCCTCCCCGCGCCGCACACCACCCCCACCCCGGCCACTTTACCCTTCCTATACTCTCCCTATAGCATCCCTTGATGCCGGCGTAAGGCCAGGCGTATGGACGCGCGAGAGCGGGGCAGACGGGTGAACTGGTCGGTGAACCGGGCCCGGGTGTACGGCGTTTGGGGCGCAAGGAGGGATACCGGAGGAGATCATGGTTCCGGGGGCCGGGCGCCGGGCGGGTAACGGCGAGATCGCGGTATTGACAACGGTGGATCCGATGGCCGGACCCTGCCCAAGATCGGCGTCTTCGGCGGCTAACCTTACGTGTCCGTCCTGGCCAGGGATTGACGGGCATCAACTCACGCGAAGGGTTGCGCACATGGGCATTCTCACTCTCCTGCGGAATGCGTTCGGCCGCTCACGCAAGGGTCGCACCGCCGAGGGGGAGCCCTCGCGGGAGACGGCGGCGGCCTCGGAAACCGCGGCGGTCGCCACGGACACCGCCGAGCCGCCGGCGTCGGCGGAGGTCCCCGCTCAGCAGTCGGGCCGGGACGACGATCACGATCTGGTGTCGGCGGCGTTCGACAACGTGACGGTACCGAGGCAGGCGAGCCCGAAGGAGGAAGCCGCCCCCACGGCCGAGCAGAAGCCGGAACGGTCGGCTGCGGAGGACAAGCCCGAGCCGGTCGCGGAGGACAAGCCCCAGCCGGAGGTCGCAGCCCAGCCGGAACCGGTCGCGGAGGGGAAGCCCGAGCCGGAGACCGCAACCGAAGCCGAGCCGACGGCCGACAAGGAGCCCGAGCCCGAGGCTACGGCCGAGCCCCAGCCGGTCGCGGAGGAGAAGCCCCAGCCGCAGACCGCAACCGAAGCCGAGCCGACGGCCGACAAGGAGCCCGAGCCCGAGGCTACGGCCGAGCCCCAGCCGGAGCACGCGCCGGAGGCCGAGCCGGCGGCAGAGGCCGAGCCGGCGGAGGAGGAGAAGCCCGAGGGTGCGAAGCCCGAAGGCGAGGCTGTCACCGAGGTGACCACCGAGACCGCGGAGCCGGAGGCTGCCGCGGAGCCGGAAGCTACCCATGAGCCGGAAGCTGCCGCGGAGCCCCAGCCGGCCGCGGAAGTGGAACCGGAGGCCGCCCCGGAACCGGAGGCCGCCCCGCAGCCGAAGGCCGCGGACCCCGAGGCCGAGACCGAGGCGCCCGCCGAGGTCACGTCGGAGGCGGAGCCGACGGCCACGGACCCCGCGCCCGCGAAGGAATCCGAGCCCAGGCCGGAAGCGGTCGCCGAGACCACCCCCGAGCCCGTCGCCGAGACGGTCCCCGAGCCGAGCCCCGAGCCCGTCGCCGAGACGGTCCCCGAGCCCGTCGCCGAGACCACCCCCGAGCCGAGCCCGGAGCCCGAGGCCGCCGAGGAGCCGGAGGCGGCGACCACCGCCCCCGCCCCCGAGCCGGTCGCCGCCGCCGACGACGCGGCCGAGGCCCCGGCGGACACCGACGGCGCAGCCGATGCGAAGCCCGCTCTGAGCCTCGCTCGCGTGAAGTCCCGCGCCCCCGGTCTCGTCACCGCCTACAAGGCCGCCGCCACCGTCCTCGACACGCACGGCCTCACCGGCACCCGGGCCAAGGTCTACCTCGTGCTGGACCGTTCCGCCTCCATGCGCCCGTACTACAAGGACGGCTCCGCGCAGGCGCTCGGCGAGCAGGCCCTCGCCCTCGCCGCCCACCTCGACCCCGAGGCCACGGTGCACGTGGTCTTCTTCTCCACCGAGCTGGACGGCACCGGAGAGCTGACCCTCGCGGAGTACGAGAACAAGGTCGACGACCTCCACGCGGGCCTCGGCCGCATGGGCCGTACGAGCTACCACGCGGCGGTGGAGGCCGTCACGGGCCACCACGACAAGTCAGCGGACCCCGCCCTCCCCGCCCTGGTGATCTTCCAGACGGACGGCGCCCCGGACGCGAAGACCCCCGCCACCCAGTCCCTCACGGACGCCGCGAAGAGCCACCCCGCCGTCTTCTTCTCCTTCATCGCGTTCGGCGACCCGGAGAACAAGGCCTTCGACTACCTCCGCAAGCTCAAGACGGACAACACGGCCCATTTCCTGGCCGGCGAGACCCCGCGCGAACTCACGGACACGGAGGTCTACGAGGGCGTACTGGCGAACTGGCGCCCGTAAGAGTCCGGCATCCCTGCCGCACGGCAACCGCGGCAACCGACGCCGCCCGCTTCTCACCCCGCAAAACGAGAAGCGGGCGGCGTACCCATGTCGGCTACGATTTCAAGGTTCGTAGACGATGACAGACGGTCCGGAAACCGACGATCATCACCCCACGTAGCGACTTGGGAGCAGCCCGCGATGGCTCGACACCTCATCACCAGCGCCCTTCCGTACATCAACGGGATCAAGCACCTGGGCAACATGGTGGGGTCCATGCTCCCGGCGGACGTGTACTCCCGTTATCTGCGCCAGCGCGGCCACGACGTCCTCTTCATCTGCGCGACCGACGAGCACGGCACCCCTGCCGAGCTGGCGGCCAAGGAGCTGGGCCTGCCGGTCGACGAGTTCTGCGCCGAGGCGCACGACGCGCAGAAGGCGGTGTACGACGGTTTCAACCTGGCGTTCGACTACTTCGGCCGCAGCTCGTCCCCGCAGAACCGCGAGATCACGCAGGAGATCGCCCGCGAGCTCAAGGCGAACGGGTTCATCGAGGAGCGGGCCATCCGCCAGGTGTACTCGAACGCCGACGGCCGCTTCCTGCCCGACCGGTACATCATCGGCACCTGCCCGCACTGCGGATACGACAAGGCCCGCGGCGACCAGTGCGAGAACTGCACCCGCGTCCTCGACCCCACGGACCTGATCGACCCGCGCTCGGCCATCAGCGGCAGCAGCGACCTCGAGGTCCGCGAGACCAAGCACCTCTTCCTCCTCCAGTCCGCGCTGGCCGGAGAGGTCGAGGCATGGGTCGACGAGCGCGCCGACAACTGGCCGGTGCTGGCCTCCTCGATCGCCCGCAAGTGGCTCACCGAGGGCCTGCACGACCGTGCCATCACCCGTGACCTGGACTGGGGTGTCCCCGTCCCGGCCGACACCTGGCCCGAACTGGCCGCCGAGGGCAAGGTCTTCTACGTCTGGTTCGACGCCCCGATCGAGTACATCGGCGCGACGAAGGAGTGGGCGGACCAGGACCCGGAGAACCGGGACTGGCGTTCGTGGTGGTGGGAGTCGGAGGCCGACGTCCGCTACACCCAGTTCATGGGCAAGGACAACGTGCCCTTCCACAGCGTGATGTTCCCGGCGACCCTGCTGGGCACCCGCTCGCCGTGGAAGAAGGTCGACGTCATCAAGGCCTTCAACTGGCTCAACTACTACGGCGGCAAGTTCTCCACCTCGCAGAAGCGCGGTGTCTTCACGCACGACGCGCTGGAGATCCTGCCCGCCGACTACTGGCGTTACTTCATGATGGCGAACGCGCCGGAGTCGGACGACACGTCCTTCACCTGGGAGCACTTCACGGCCACGGTGAACAAGGACCTCGCGGACACCCTGGGCAACTTCGTCAACCGGGTGCTGTCCTTCTCCCGCAAGCGCTTCGGCGACGCGGTACCGGAGGGCGGCGAGCCGGGCGAGGCGGAGGCGCGGCTCGGTGAGGAGATCGCACGCCTCCTCGCGGAGTACGAGGAGCACATGGAGGCCATCCAGTTCCGCAAGGCGGCGGCCGCGCTGCGCGCCCTGTGGTCGGCCGGCAACTCCTATCTGGAGGAGAAGGCCCCCTGGCTGGAGATCAAGACCAACAAGGAGGGGGCGGCCCTCACCCTGCGCACGGCGATGAACCTGATCCACCTCTACGCGGTGGTCTCGGAACCGTTCATCCCGACGTCCTCGGCGGCCATGCGCGCGGCCTTCGACCTGAAGGACGACACGGCCACGTGGGTGACGCAGGAGAAGGCGAAGTCCCTCACCACGGTCGCGGCCGGCACGCCCTTCACGGTTCCCCCGGTGCTGTTCGCGAAGCTGACGGACGACGACCTGACCGGGTACAAGGAGCGCTTCGGCGGCGAGTCGGAGTAACTCGACGCAAGGAGCACCGCCCGCACACGGCACAGGCCCGGGAAGCGTCCGGCTTCCCGGGCCCCGGCGCCGCTACAGGTCCTCGAGCCCTCCGACGGGCGCGACGGTCTCCCCGCTCCTCGGGCATGTCCAGACGGCCTCGTCCCGTACCACCGTCGCGGTCAGCGGATGCGCGTCCGGGTGCGCCGGGCAGTGCGGCCAGACCGCCGGGACGCCCTCGGTGCACAGAGCCCCCACCTCCCAGTCCTGCACCTGGTCCGCGAGGTAGGCCGGACGCTCCGCCGGGGTGTCACCGGGACCTCCGCTCACCCCCTCGGCGTCGATCACCTCCGGCTTCAGGACCAGGGGGACGCCGGTCGTGCGTCACCGGCCTGCGGCGCGTCGGATTGCCGTGAAGCCCGGGTCCCGCGGCAGACGCGAAAGTGGCCCGGAACCGATCACCGGTCCCGAGCCACCGTACCCGCGGCGCTCACCGCACCGCGCGGCCCCGCTCCTACTTCGGCTGCGGCTTCCGCACCGACAGGTGCAGCTCCCTCAGCCGCTCCTCCGGCAGCTCCGTCGGCGCGCCCATCATCAGGTCCTGCGCGTTGCCGTTGAGCGGGAACGCGATGGTCTCGCGGATGTTCGGCTCGTCGGCCAGCAGCATCACGATGCGGTCGACACCCGGCGCGATACCGCCGTGCGGCGGGGCGCCGAAGCGGAACGCGCGGAGCATTCCGGCGAACTGCTCCTCGACGGTCTCACGGTCGTAGCCCGCGATCTCGAAGGCCTTGAGCATGATCTCCGGCTCGTGGTTCCGGATGGCGCCGGAGGACAGCTCGACACCGTTGCAGACGATGTCGTACTGCCAGCCCAGGATGTCCAGCGGGTCCTGGGTCTCAAGCGCCTCCAGGCCGCCCTGCGGCATCGAGAACGGGTTGTGCGAGAAGTCGATCTTGCCGGTCTCCTCGTCCTTCTCGTACATCGGGAAGTCGACGATCCAGCAGAAGCGGAAGACGCCCTCCTCGAAGTGGCCGGCCCGCTTGGCGGCCTCCACCCGCACCGCGCCCATGATCTTCGAGACCTCGTCGAACTCGCCGGCCCCGAAGAAGACGGCGTGCCCGGCGGCCAGCTGGAGCCGCTTCGTCAGCTCCGCGACGTTCTCCTCGGTCAGGAACTTCGCGATTGGGCCGGTCAGCGAACCGTCCTCGGTGACGCGCACCCAGGCCAGGCCCTTGGCGCCCAGCGAGACGGCGTACTCACCGAGCTGGTCGAAGAACTTCCGGGGCTGGTCCTGCACGGCCGGCACCGGCAGTGCACGCACGTGCCTGCCCGCGAAGGCCTTGAACTCCGAGCCCTCGAAGACATCGGTGATGTCGACGAGCTCCAGCTTGGCGCGCAGGTCCGGCTTGTCGGAGCCGTACTTGAGCATCGCCTCGCGGAACGGGATCCGCGGGAAGGGCGAGGTGACGTGACGGCCTCGGCCGAACTCCTCGAAGATCTCGGTCATGAGCTTCTCGATCGGCTGGAAGACGTCCTCCTGCTCGACGAAGCTCATCTCGACGTCGAGCTGGTAGAACTCGCCCGGCGAGCGGTCCGCGCGGGCGTCCTCGTCACGGAAGCAGGGCGCGATCTGGAAGTAGCGGTCGAAGCCGGAGATCATCAGCAGCTGCTTGAACTGCTGCGGCGCCTGCGGCAGCGCGTAGAACTTGCCCGGGTTCAGACGGGAGGGGACGACGAAGTCGCGGGCGCCCTCGGGAGAGGTGGCGCTGAGGATCGGGGTCGCCATCTCGTTGAAGCCCATCGCCGCCATCTTGTGGCGGATGGCCGAGATCACCGAGGTACGCAGCAGGATGTTGCGGTGCATGCGCTCGCGGCGCAGGTCCAGGAAGCGGTACTCCAGTCGCCGCTCCTCGTTCACCCCGTCCTCGGTGTTGATCGTGAAGGGGAGCGGGGCCGCGGCGCCCAGCACCTCGACCTCGCCGACCTCGATCTCGATCTCGCCGGTCGGCAGGTCCGGGTTCACGTTCTCCGTGCCGCGGGAGACGACCGTGCCGTCGACACGGACGACCGTCTCCTTGGAGAGCTTGTCGAGCGCCTCGTACGCGGGCGTGCCGGGGCGGGCGACGAGCTGCGTGATGCCGTAGTGGTCGCGCAGATCGATGAAGAGGATGCCGCCCAGGTCGCGCCGATTGTGCAGCCAGCCGCTCAGCCGGACGTCGCTGCCGACGTCAGAGGCGCGGAGCTCGCCGCAGGTGTGGGACCTGTACCGATGCATCGTCGTTCATCCAGTCTTCGCGGGTCGGGTCTTCCCGGGGTCGCTCGCCCCGGCGCCTCCGGGCGGCCAGCGGCCCGGACCTACCAAGGGTACCGGCCGCCCCGACATCGCCTCTCCCTCATTAGGGGCGACGCTCCGCGAAGACGTCCGTGAGGGCCCTGTCACCTTCGGTGGCACCCTTCGATCGGCTCTTCCCGCAGCGGGGCGATGGGCGCTGGTGAGCCCCGCCCGCCGCGCGGGGGCGTCCTGGCCGCCGTAGCGACCGGCCTGCGTCACGCGCCCGGTTGCTCCCCCCGGCCGTCCGGTCCCGGGCGTGCCGATCCCGGTTCGTCCCCGGGACCGTACCGCGTCCGCAGCTCGTGGCCGACACCGAACGCCGCCGCGGTCAGCGGCACCGCCAGCAGCATCCCGAGGATCCCGGCGACCGACGCCCCCGCGGTGAGCGCGAGCAGCACCGCGGCCGGATGCATCCTCACGGTCCGGCTCTGCACCACCGGTTGCAGCACGTGCCCGTCCAGCACCTGCACCGCGACGACGACACCGAGCGCCCACAGGGCGATGACCAGCCCGCGGTCCGCGAGGGCGACCAGGACCGCGACCGCGCCCGAGAGAAAGGCGCCGAGGTAGGGGATGTAGGCGCCGACGAAGACGAGCGCGCCCAGCCCGATCGCCCCCGGCACGCGCAGGACCGGCAGTCCGACGGTGGTCAGTGTCGCGTCGATGAGCGCGATGACGGTGGTGCCGCGCATGAACCCCTCGACGGCCGCGAAGGCGCGCCGCGCCACGGCCTCGATGGTGTCGGCGGTGCCGCGCGGGGCGAGCGAGCGCAGCTGGTGCGCCACGCGGTGGGAGTCGCGCAGGAAGAAGAAGACGAGCAGCAGGGCCAGTACGGCCATGGCGATGTACTCGGCGACGACGCTGACCCCGCTGATCACATTGGAGGCGGCGGTGCCCGCGAACTTGGAGAACAGGCCTTTGGAGCTGGTGGCCAGGTCGTCCAGTGAGGTGCCGGCCGCCCCGAAGTACGTCGTGACCGACTTCGCGGCCCGCTTGAGCGAGGACAGGATCTGGTCGCCGGTGTCGACGAGCGCGCTGACGACGATGTACACGGCCCCGCCGACCACGGTCACCACGGCGACGCAGGTGATACCGGCCGCGAGCGACCGGTGCACACCGGCCCGCACGAGCCACCGGTGCAGCGGCCCGAGCAGCGCGGTGCCGAGCAGCGCGAGCAGCACGGGCACGACGGCCGTACGGAACTGCCCGCACAGCCGGATCACGATCCAGACGACCCCGGCGACCAGCAGGACGGCGGCACACCACGCGGCGAGCCGGCGTACGGGGTCGGGAAGGAGCTGCATCCTCCCAGCCGATCACGCGAAGGGCGGGCTGTCCTGTGTGGACAGCCCGCCCGGGTGACGCGGTATCGGACCGGACAGCGGTGCGGAGCGGCTGGTCAGGCCCCCTGCGGACCGCTCTCGCTCATCCCGTGCACCGCCGGGATGGTGCCGAGACGCCCCTTCTGGAAGTCCTCGAAGGCCTGCTGCAGCTCCTCGCGGGTGTTCATCACGAACGGGCCGTAGTGCGCCATGGGCTCACGGATCGGCTGTCCGCCCAGCAGGATGACCTCGAGGTCGGGCGTGTGGGAGTCCTGCTTCTCGTCGGCGCGGACGGTGATCGAGGAGCCCGCGCCGAACACGGCGGTCTGGCCGAGGCGGATCGGGCGGCGCTCGGTACCGACGCTGCCGCGGCCCGCCAGGACGTACGCGAGGCCGTTGAAGTCCTCGCGCCAGGGCAGGGTGACCTCGGCGCCCGGTGCCACGGTGGCGTGGATCAGGGTGATCGGCGTGTGCGTGACGCCGGGGCCCTGGTGGCCGTCCAGCTCACCGGCGATGACGCGGATCAGCGCGCCGCCGTCGGGGGTCGTCAGCAGCTGGACCTGGCCGCCGCGGATGTCCTGGTAGCGCGGGGCCATCATCTTGTCCTTGGCGGGCAGGTTGACCCAGAGCTGGATGCCGTGGAACAGGCCGCCGGACACGACGAGCGACTCCGGGGGAGCCTCGATGTGCAGGAGGCCCGAGCCCGCGGTCATCCACTGGGTGTCGCCGTTGGTGATGGTGCCGCCACCACCGTGGGAGTCCTGGTGGTCGAAGACGCCGTCGATGATGTAGGTGACGGTTTCGAAGCCACGATGGGGGTGCCAGGGCGTGCCCTTGGGCTCGCCCGGCGCGTACTCCACCTCGCCCATCTGATCCATCATGATGAACGGGTCGAGGTGGCGGTAGTGGATCCCGGCGAACGCCCGGCGGACCGGGAAGCCCTCGCCCTCGAAGCCGCTGGGCGCGGTCGTGACACCGAGCACGGGACGGGACACCGCGTCGGCCGACGCGACCACGCGGGGCAGGGTCAGCGGGTTCTCTACGGTCACTGCAGGCATGTCGGTACCTCCTTGTACTCACACTTTAGTTGACCGTTGAACTTTCTGCCACCCCCGAACGCAGAAAGCCCGGAGGGCGTTCCCTCCGGGCTTCCGTCGCCGCGTGAGTGTGTCAGCAGCTTCGGCCGCTTCAGTTGCTGAAGTACAGGTACTTCCAGGCCCCGTACGTCGTGGAGTTCACACTGTCACCGGACGATCCGTTGACGTACACCGACCGCATCCGCGCCCTGATCCCGGACTCGCCGGGCGCCTCCAGACGCACGGCCGACTTGCCGTTCGCGCCGACCGCGAAGTACTGGGAGTCGGCCGAGTACCACCGGCCCTGGTAGTAGACCTGCAGGTCGAAGCGCTGCCGGCGACCCGGGTAGTACGTCATGCTCGTGGTGAGCAGCGGGTCGGTGTTCTTGTGGAACCAGTAGTACGACGTCGAGCCGATTCTGGCCGTCTTGTAGTGCCCGGAGACGGCCGTGGAGACCCTGACCCGGGCGTACGCCGTGACCTTCGCCGTCCTCGGCTTGTACCGGGAGTCGCCCGCGAAGACCGCGGTCACGGCCGTGTCGCGGGTCATGTCCAGGGTCACGGACAGGTTGCCGCTGCTGTTGACGGTGCCGGACTTCACCAGCTTTTTCGGCTTGTCCGATCCGAAGGGGTCCGCGTAGATCTCGACCTTGCGGTTCTTGTACGTCGTGCCGAGGTGCGCCGTGAACTTCACATCGGCGCCGTAGTCGTACAGCTTGCCGTCGTTGTTCACGGTCAGCGCCGTCGTGGCGCGGGAGACCTCGACCTTGTCAAAGGCGCCGGCCGGCGTGTGCTCGGCGTCGCCCGCGTAGCCGACCTTGTACGTGACCGTGCCGCCGGCCGGCGGGGTGTCCGTGAAGGAGTAGGTGCCGTCCGCCTGCACCGTGACGGCCGGGAGCGCCCTGCCGCCGGGGCTGTCCAGGTCGATGCGGGTGACCGCGAGCTTCGCGCCCGCCGGGAGCGGCACGCTCGCCGTGATCCTGCCCTTGACCGTGAGCCGCTTGGCGCGGGTCGCGGAGGCGGGCGCATCGACTCTGAGGGTCGGCACGCTGAGCGTCGGGCCGGCGAACGCCTTGAGGGTGTAGGTGCCACCCGTACCGGCCAGGGCGAACAGCCGCGAGGAGTCGGGTGCCCAGGCCACCTCGCCGATGCCGGACGTCCCCACATCGAAGCGGCGCACCGGAGCGCCGGCGCCCGCCTTGTAGACGGACACATGACGGTCGTAGGCCTGGGCGATCAGACCACTCGGCGAGACATCGCCGGACCAGCCCGTCTCCGTGAGGCTCCCTGCCTCCGCGAAGGTCCCGTCGGCGTACGACAGCTTCCGGGAGCCGTTCAACAGCACCTGGGAGCCGCCGGGCACGAGGTCGACGTCGCCGAAGTACTGCCCGCCCTCGCTCTTGGCGACCACCTTCGGGGTGGTCCCGGAGACGTCGAGCACGTTCAGCGCGCCCGGGCTGTCGCCGCTGTCGGCGACGGACAGCAGACCGGGCACGGACGGATCGGCGTCGAGGATCGCCGCGTTGTAGTACGGGGCGACCGTGTCCGGGAGCTGTCCGAGGGCCACCGCGGCGGCCGTGTCGGTGGCGGCGGGGTCGATGGAACCCAGGTTGCCGTGGAACAGTCCGTCGTCACCCGTGATCCGGTACGAGAACCAGAGCCGGCCGCCCGCGAAGGCGACCTCGCGCGGGTCGGTGCCGGCACCGAGGCCGTAGCGGGTCTTGACCTCCAGGGTGGCCGCGTCCAGGGCCACGATCTCGTGGCTGGTCGGCAGGGACGCGTACAGGGTGAGGCCGTCGTCGGAGAGCGCGAGGTCGCCGGGGCGGCCGAAACCGACGTTCAGGTCGACCAGGGTGCCGTTGTAGTCGGTGGCCAGGATCCGCCCGTTGTCCTGGTCGGCGACGAAGACACGGTGCAGGGCCGCGTCCGCGAGGAGGCCGACCGGCTGGGTGAGAACGGCCGGCTCGGCCGAGGCGGAGCCCGCCGCGGCGACGCTCAGCGCGACCGAGCCGAAGAGCACCGCGAGCGCCGTCGCGGCCGAAGTGCTGCGCATGCGCACAGTGATGAAACCCCCACAAGAAATCCCGGGGTCGCCGGGAGATGAGAGCGCCGCGCGACACCCGGACGCGACCGCCGCGTGAGGGCGGTGCCGTGCGGGGCGCGGCTGCCGGGGGCAACTCTATGGCATGGCTGTGACAAGAGACGCGGGGATTGACGCGGGGATTTCCGGGGGGCGTTACCGGGGCAACGGGCCGCTCGGCCCGGTCAGCGGTGAGCCGCCAGGCCGTCGGCCCGTGGCCCGTGGGCCCGTGGGCCCGTCGGCCCGTCGGCCGTCAGTGCGGCAACAGCGTCCAGTCGTCCGCGAAGCGAGAGTGTCTAGCCGTACATCCGCCGCATCGCGAACTCCACCATCTGCTCGACCGCCTTCGCGTCGAACACCATCCGGTGCTCCCCCTCCATGTCGAGGACGAACCCGTACCCCGTCGGCAGCAGATCGATCACCTCGGCACCGGTGATCACGAAGTACTTCGACTCCTTGCCCGCGTACCGCCGCAGTTCCTTGAGCGAGGTGAACATCGGGATCACCGGCTGCTGGGTGTTGTGCAGCGCCAGGAACCCGGGGTTGTCACCGCGCGGGCAGTACACCTTGGACGTGGCGAAGATCTGCTGGAAGTCCTCGGCGGACATCGACCCCGTGGTGAACGCGCGGACCGCGTCCGCGAGCGACGGCGGCGACGGCTCGGGATACAGCGGAGGCTGCTGGCCGTATCCGCCGGGCATCTGCCCGCCCGGCATCTGCTGCCCGGGCATCTGCTGCTGCGGCGAGGCGTACTGCTGCTGCGCGCCCGCGTTCTGGTAGCCGTACATGCCCCAAAGAGTAGTGGGCCACATATGGGCCATGAGGGGTTGATTCTTATTACCGACGGGTAGCATCATCGGTGCTACTCGTCAGTACGCGAACCGGATGCGAGGAGACAGTGCCTCGCCGATCTCTCTACGGAGCCGTCGCCATGGGGCACTACAAGTCGAATCTCCGCGACATCGAGTTCAACCTCTTCGAGGTGCTCGGCCGCGACAAGCTGTACGGCACCGGCCCGTTCGCGGAGATGGACACGGACACCGCCAAGAGCGTCCTCGAAGAGCTGACCCGCCTCGCGGAGAACGAGCTGGCGGAGTCCTTCGCGGACGCCGACCGCAACCCACCGGTCTTCGACCCCGAGACGAACACCGCGCCCGTCCCCGAGTCCTTCAAGAAGAGCTACAAGGCCTTCATGGACTCCGAGTACTGGCGCCTCGGCCTGCCGGAGGAGATCGGCGGCACCACCGCGCCGCCGTCGCTGATCTGGGCGTACGCGGAGCTGATCCTCGGCTCGAACCCTGCCGTGTGGATGTACTCCTCCGGCCCGGCCTTCGCCGGGATCCTCTTCGACGAGGGCAACGAGGTCCAGAAGAAGATCGCTCGGATAGCCGTCGAGAAGACCTGGGGCTCCACCATGGTGCTCACCGAGCCGGACGCCGGCTCGGACGTCGGCGCCGGCCGCACCAAGGCGATCCAGCAGGAGGACGGCTCCTGGCACATCGAGGGTGTGAAGCGCTTCATCACCTCCGGTGAGCACGACATGGAGGAGAACATCCTCCACTACGTCCTCGCCCGTCCCGAGGGCGCCGGCCCCGGCACCAAGGGCCTGTCCCTCTTCCTCGTCCCGAAGTACCTCTTCGACTTCGAGACCGGCGAGCTGGGCGAGCGCAACGGCGTCTACGCCACCAACGTCGAGCACAAGATGGGCCTGAAGGCCTCCAACACCTGCGAGATGACCTTCGGCGACCGCCACCCCGCCAAGGGCTGGCTGATCGGCGACAAGCACGAGGGCATCCGCCAGATGTTCCGCATCATCGAGTTCGCCCGCATGATGGTCGGCACGAAGGCGATCTCCACCCTGTCCACCGGCTACCTGAACGCCCTGGAGTACGCCAAGGAGCGCGTCCAGGGTCCGGACCTGGCCAACTTCATGGACAAGACCGCGCCCAAGGTCACCATCACCCACCACCCCGACGTGCGCCGCTCGCTGATGACGCAGAAGGCGTACGCGGAGGGCATGCGCGCCCTCGTCCTCTACACCGCCTCCGTCCAGGACGCGATCGCGATCAAGGAGGCGAACGGCGAGGACGCCTCCACCGAGCACGCTCTGAACGACCTGCTCCTGCCGATCGTCAAGGGCTACGGCTCCGAGAAGGGCTACGAGCAGCTCGCCCAGTCGCTCCAGACCTTCGGCGGCTCCGGCTTCCTGCAGGAGTACCCGATCGAGCAGTACATCCGCGACGCCAAGATCGACACCCTCTACGAGGGCACGACCGCGATCCAGGGCCAGGACTTCTTCTTCCGGAAGATCGTCCGCAACCAGGGCGCCGCGCTGAACTCGCTCGCCGAGGACATCAAGAAGTTCCTGGCCATCGGCACCGGCGGCGAGGAGCTGGCCCCGGCGCGGGAGCACCTCGCCAAGGCGGCCGTCGAGCTGGAGGCCATCGTCGGCCTGATGCTCACCGACCTCGCGGCCACCGAGCAGGACGTCAAGAACATCTACAAGGTGGGCCTGAACACCAGCCGCCTGCTGCTGGCCTCCGGTGACGTGGTCGTCGGCTACCTGCTGCTGAAGGGTGCCGCGATCGCCGCCGAGAAGCTCCAGACGGCCTCCGCGAAGGACAAGGCGTTCTACACCGGCAAGATCGCGGCGGCGAAGTTCTTCGCGGCCAACGTCCTGCCGGGCGTGACCCTGGCCCGCAAGGTGGCCGAGGGCGTCGACCTGGACCTCATGGAGCTGGACGAGGCCGCGTTCTAGGACGCGGCCGGGCTGGGGACGCCGCTGCCCGCGGGGCCTGGCCGGGCCCTGTTCCGCCTGGTCGGCCCGGTCGGCGCTCTCCAACCTCCACATCCTCCTTACGAGGGCCCGCTCCCATCACCGGGAGCGGGCCCTCGCCCGTCGTTAAGGTGAACCCATGAGCACAAGCCCTCGCTTCGACCGCGGCCACACCGACGACCTCATGTCCTTCCTGGCCGCCAGTCCGTCGCCGTACCACGCCGTGGCACAGGCCGCCGAGCGGCTGGAGAAGGCCGGCTTCCGGCAGGTCGCGGAGACGGACGCGTGGGATGGGACCAGCGGCGGCAAGTACGTGCTCCGCGGCGGCGCGATCGTCGCCTGGTACGTCCCGGAGGGCGCCGATCCGCACACTCCGTTCCGGATCGTGGGCGCGCACACCGACTCCCCGAACCTGCGGGTGAAGCCGCGGCCGGACAGCGGCGCCCACGGCTGGCGGCAGATCGCGGTCGAGATCTACGGCGGCCCGTTGCTCAACTCCTGGCTGGACCGCGACCTGGGCCTGTCGGGCCGGCTGTCCCTGCGCGACGGCTCCACGCGCCTCGTGAACGTCGACAGGCCGCTGCTGCGCGTGCCCCAGCTGGCCGTGCACCTGGACCGCTCGGTCTCCACCGAGGGGCTGAAGCTGGACAAGCAGCGTCATCTTCAGCCCGTCTGGGGCCTGGGCGAGGACGTCCGTGACGGCGATCTCATCGCGTTCCTGGAGCAGGAGCTGGGCGTGGCCCCGGGCGAGGTGACGGGCTGGGACCTGATGACCCACTCGGTGGAGCCACCCGCCTATCTCGGCCGGGACAAGGAGCTGGTGGCGGGCCCGCGGATGGACAACCTGCTCTCCGTGCACGCGGCCACCGCGGCGCTCGCGGCCGTCGCCGGCTCCGGCACCGCGCTGTCCGTCGTCCCGGTGCTCGCGGCCTTCGACCACGAGGAGAACGGCTCCCAGTCCGACACCGGCGCCGACGGCCCGCTGCTCGGGTCCGTGCTGGAGCGCTCGGTGTTCGCCCGGGGCGGTGCCTACGAGGACCGGGCGCGGGCCTTCGCCGGCTCGGTCTGTCTGTCCTCCGACACCGGGCACGCCGTCCACCCCAACTACCCGGAGCGCCACGACCCGACCCACCACCCGCGGGCGGGAGGCGGCCCGCTCCTCAAGGTGAACGTCAACAACCGCTATGCCACGGACGGTTCGGGCCGCGCGATCTTCGCTGCCGCCTGCGAGAAGGCGAACGTTCCCTTCCAGTCCTTCGTCTCGAACAACGCGATGCCCTGCGGCACGACCATCGGCCCCATCACGGCGGCCCGCCACGGCATCAAGACGGTCGACATCGGCACGGCGATCCTCTCGATGCACAGCGCCCGCGAACTGTGCGCCGCGGACGACCCGTACCTGCTGGCGAACGCGCTGGTGGCGTTCCTGGAGGGCTGACGCGCGCCGCCGCCCCGGCGGTCCGCTCCTGCAGGCGCGTCACTCGTGCGCCCGTGCGATCACGCGGCATGCCCACCGCACTCCCGGGTACCCGGGTTCCGGGCCGGAAGGACCGGCCCCAAGGGAGGGCAGGACTCATGGGCCTGGGTGGATGCATCATCCTGATCGCCGTGGGGGCCATCCTCGCGTTCGCGACCGACTGGCACATGCAGGGCGTCAACCTTCATCTGGTCGGCGTCATATTCATGGTCGTCGGACTGATCGGGGTCGCCACGTTCAGCAGCATTTACCGCCGGAGGCGGGTCGTGGTGCCGCCCACCCCCGTCGTCGAGGAGGAACGGCACCGTCCCGGCGACGGTTACGGCGGGTACGGGGTCTGACCCTGCGCCCGGCCGCCCCGCCGCCTACTCGGCGTCCATGCCCGCCAGCACCAGCGGAAGCCGGTTCGCACCGCCCTCCGTGACACGGACCGGGACTCCCCAGTCCTGCTGGTGGACGTGGCACGCCGGATACTCGTTCGCCGGGTCGTCGTCGCAGGACGCGGCCATCGCCGAGACGTGCAGCACCCCCTCGGATATGGACGGGTTCAGCTCCAGCTCGCGCGCCAGATCCGTGTCGGCTCCCTCGCCCTTGAGCAGCAGCTCGGGCGGGGTCGAGGAGACCAGCAGACGCGTCGAGGGGCCGTAGCGCGTGTCCAGCTTCTGCCCGGCCGGGGCCTGGAAGACGACCTCCAACCGGAGCCTGCCGGGCGCCACTTCGGTCGCCGCGCGCTGGGTGCGGTGGGCGACCGACGCGACCTGCACCGCCTCCTCCGGCAGCCGCAGCCGGGTCAGCCGGTGACGGGCGGACTCCACCACCACGATGTCCTCGCCGGCGAGCACCGCGTCCGACGGCTCCCGCAGGTCCGTCGCGAGCGTCGTCACCTCGCCCGTCGCCGGGTCGTAGCGCCGCAGCGCGTGGTTGTAGGTGTCGCTGACCGCCACCGAGCCGTCCGGCAGCGCGGTCACACCCAACGGGTGCTGCAACAGCGCCTGTTCGGCAGCGCCGTCCCGGTGGCCGAAGTCGAAGAGCCCCGTGCCCACCGCCGTGTGGACCGCGCCGTCCCGGTCCACCCAGCGCAGGGCGCTCGTCTCGGAGTCCGCGAGCCACAGGCGCTCCCCGTCGGCGGACACCGCGAGACCCGACGGCTGCGCGAACCATGCCTGGTCTCCCGGCCCGTCCACCAGACCCTCGTTGGTGGTGCCCGCCTCCACCGCGACCGTGGCCGCCTCGGGGTCGTAGGCCCACAGCTGGTGCACGCCCGCCATGGCGATCCACACCCGGCCGCCGAAGACCGCGACATCCCACGGCGAGGACAGGTCCACCTCCCGGGCCGGACCGGACGTGGGCGAGCCCTGCCACCACTGGTTGCCGGTGCCCGCGAGCGTGGTGACCGACCCGGTCGCCAGGTCCAGGCGGCGCAGCGCGTGGTTCACGGTGTCGGCGACGACCACCGCGCCGTCGTCCAGCAACGCCAGGCCCTGAGGCTCGCTGAAGGTCGCCGCCCCGGCCGGACCGTCCGAGAAGCCCCGCAGACCCGAACCGATGCGCCGTACCACCGTCTCGCCGTCCGCCGCCAGCTCCACCAGCTGGTGCCGGGTGGTGTCGCTGACCAGGAAGGTGCCGGACGGCAGCAGAAGCGCCTTGCCCGGGAAGCGGAGGGTGGTGGGCTCCGGCTCCGGCGGCACATAGGGGCCGTCGCCGCGGCGCAGGGTGCCCTTCGTCTCGTGCTCCTGTTCCAGCTCCTCGACGAGGCGCGCTATCGCATGGGCGTGGCCCTCGCCCGCGTGCTGGGCGACCACGTACCCCTCGGGGTCGATGACGACGAGCGTCGGCCAGGCGCGGACGGCGTACTGCTTCCAGGTGGCGAGCTCCGGGTCGTCGAGGACGGGGTGCTCCACCCCGTACCGCTCGACGGCGTCCACCACCGCCCGGTGTTCCGCCTCATGGACGAACTTCGGAGAGTGCACGCCGATGATCACCACGGTGTCGCGGTGCTTCTCCTCCAGCTCCCGCAGCTCGTCCAGGACGTGCAGACAGTTGATGCAGCAAAACGTCCAGAAATCGAGGATGACGATACGTCCTCGCAGGTCGGCGAGGGTGTATTGCTCTCCGCCGGTGTTCAGCCAGCCGCCCTTGCCGATCAGCTCGGGGGCGCGGACACGGACGCGGCGCGGTGTGGAGTCGTTCATGGCTCAAGGGTGCCACCTGATTTCGGTGGCCCGGGAAGCCTGTGGACAACCCGGTGACGGTGCGTACGCGTACGAAATGCGCACCCGCCGTCACGGAGGGATGCTCGACCCAGACAGGGGGGCCAGTTACAAGGGAGCAGTTGCATGCCGCGAGACATCGACGACCAGATACGCCGCCGGGACCGTGAGCGGGAGCACGGGGAGATCATCGGCGAGGACAGGCGCGACCGGGACCGACACGACCCCGACATGAGCGGGCAGGGCACGGCGGACGATGTGGAGGGCTCCGGCCTGCGCCGGAAGCGCGACGAGCGCCGTTCGTCGCGGGACGAGGACGACGAGGACCTGCGCGACAGACGGGAACGGGACGGCTACCGGTAGCCCGGTCGCCCGCGTCCCCACGCGGTCCTGATACGAGTCCCCCGCCGGCGGCGGGGGACTCGTCCGCGTCCGGCCCATCGACGCTCCGGCCGGAGCGGAGGGCTTGTGCTCGGTGCCGAGGAGGCACGGTCGGGGCCGAGCCCGTGGAGGGCGTGACCGTGCGCTCGCCGGCCGGTCCCCGCAGCGCGGCCCGGCTGCGGCGCGAGGCCGGGCTCAGCCCGTCGGCCTACCGGCGGCGTTTCGGAACGGCCGCGGGGGAAGCCCTGACGGTATGAGATTCCTCGTACGCGACCGGCTCCTCGGCATCGGTGACGACTACTGGATCGAGGACCAGCACGGAAACAAGGTGTTCCTGGTCGACGGCAAGGCGTTGCGGCTGCGGGACACGTTCGAGCTGAAGGACGCGCAGGGGCGCGTCCTGATCGACATCCACCGGAAGATGTTCGCCCTGCGCGACACCATGGTCATCGAGCGCGACGGCGAACCGCTGGCCAGAATCCGGCGCAAGCGCCTGTCCCTGCTGCGCAACCACTACCGCGTCTCGCTGGTGGACGGCACGGAGCTCGATGTCAGCGGCAAGATCCTCGACCGCGAGTTCGCCATCGAGTACGAGGAGGAGCTGCTGGCGCAGATCTCCCGCCGCTGGCTGACCCTCCGCGAGACATACGGCGTCGACATCGTGCGCGAGGACGCGGACCCGGCGCTGCTGATCGCGGTGGCCGTGTGCGTGATCCACCTGGCGGACAAGGAGCGGGAGGAGGACTGAGCAGCCCAGCCGCCCACCCCGTGCCGCCCGGACCCGCTGCGCTACTTGGTCACCGCGAACGCCAGCAGGATCGCCGCCGTCAGCTCCGGGTCGCCCTCCGCCTTGATGCGGTCCGCCACGACGTCCGCGGTGACGCGGCCGCAGGCGAGGCGGACGTACGTCTCCCAGTCCAGCGTGAGCGACACGGCCGGGCCCAGCGACGGCGTGCCGTCGATCGAGCCGCGCCCCTCCGCGTCCACCCGGACCGTGCGCAGGAACTCGACGGGGCCGTGGACGTCGAAGACGACCGCGGCACCGGGCGGCGCCCCCGCGCCCTCGGCCACCACCTTCGGCAGCGCGGCCAGCAGCTCGTCCCGGGTGATGTGGGCACCCGGCGAGTCCAGGTTCCCCGGACGGCCCAGCGTCGCCCGCAGGTCCTGCTCGTGCACCCACACGTCGAACGCGCGGTACCGCATGGCCTCCTCGAGGGTCTGCTCGCTCCCGAGCGGACCCCGCACCTTGGTGCCCGGATCCCGCGACTCGTTCCGCAGCTGGCGGTTGCGGCGGATGATCGTGTACTCCAGCTCGGAGGTCATCTCCGGCGCCGTGTGATGACGGCGGACGTCGACCTGCATCTCCATGTAGCGCTGGTGTTCGTTGGTGACGTGGAAGAGGTCGCGTGGGAGCGTGTGGATGGGGCGGGGGTCGCCGAGCATCTCGCAGTCCATGCCGATGACGTGGGAGACCACATCACGCACCGACCAGCCGGGGCAGGGCGTGCGCCGGTTCCACTCCCCTTCCACGAGCGGCAGTACCAGCTCGGATATCGCTTCGATGGAGTGGGTCCAGGCGTCGGCGTAGGGCTGGAGGGTGGGATGCAGACTCACGGAACGGGACCCCTCGGGCGGTCGGTGCACGGGCGGTTGACAGCGGTGTCGACGGGAGGCGACTGTCGGCGGGTGTCTCGGAACGTTAAGTTACGCTGCTGTGAGGCACCCCGGCAGTGCTTTCGTGTGACGATCGTAGGCCGGAAGACAAGGCTCGAATGCCAGGACGGTGGTAGTGTGCGCGCCTCCCTGATCCAGATCCGGGTAGATGAGGACGAATCGATCGAGGCACGCCGCCGACGAGCCGCCTCCCTGGTACGAGATCAAGCCGGAGTCGATCTCGTGGTGCTGCCCGAGCTGTGGACCACCGGCGCGTTCGCCTACGACAAGTTCGCAACCGAGGCCGAACCGCTCGACGGGCCCACGTACGAGGCGATGGCGAAGGCGGCGAGCGACGCGGGCGTGTGGCTGCACGCCGGATCGATCCCCGAACGCGCCGCATCCGACAGCGGCTCCGCCGCGGGTGAGGGCCCTCTCTACAACACGTCTCTCGTCTTCTCCCCCTCCGGTGAACTGGCCGCCTCCTACCGTAAGATCCACCGCTTCGGCTTCGACAAGGGCGAGGCCGTGCTGATGGGCGCGGGCTCGGAGCTGGTGACGGTGCGTCTGCCGGAGACGACCGTCGGCGTGGCCACCTGCTACGACCTTCGCTTCCCCGAGCTGTTCCGCTCGCTCGTGACCGCGGGGGCCGAGACGCTCGTGATCCCGGCGGGCTGGCCGGAGCGCCGCCGGCCTCACTGGACGCTGCTGGCCCAGGCCCGGGCGGTCGAGAACCAGGCGTACGTCCTCGCCTGCGGAACGGCCGGGACGCATGCGGGAGTTCCGCAGGCGGGTCACTCGATCGTGGTGGATCCCTGGGGCGAGGTCCTCGCGGAGGCCGGCACCGGCGAGGAGATCCTCACGGTGGAGTTCGACCCGGGGAAGGTCGCGGCCACACGGGAGCAGTTCCCGGCGCTGAAGGACCGGGTGCTGGGCCTGGAGCCCCCGCGCCACTGACGGCTCGCCGCACCTTCACGGCGCCGGTCCTGCACAGTCCAGCGCTGCACCGTCCAGCCCTGCGCAGTCCAGCCCCGAGCCCCGGTACTGCGTACTCCGGCCGTACCGGCCCTATGCCGGCACGTGCACCGTCTCCACGCGGCTGGCCACCAGCCGCTCCCGTTCCCTGCGCGCCGCCTGCTTGCGCAGCCGCAGAATCTGGCTCAGCCCCAGCGCCTGAAGGACGAACACGGCGGAGAACGCCAGCGTGTAGTCGTCGCCGGTCGCGTCCAGCAGCACGCCGATCGCTAGCAGCGTCGTCATGGAGGCGATGAAACCGCCCATGTTGGTGATACCGGAGGCGGTTCCCTGACGCTCCGGCGGGTTCGCCGGTCGCGCGAAGTCGAAGCCGATCATCGAGGCAGGGCCGCAGGCCCCGAGCACCGTGCACAGCACGACCAGCAGCCACATCGGCGCGTGCGTGCCCGGGTAGAGGAGCGTGGCCGCCCACACCACCGCCGTCGCCCCGACCGTCCCGAGCGCCAGGGGAAGCCGTGCCGCGTGGTGCCGGGCCACGATCTGCCCGTACACCAGGCCGACGACCATGTTCGACAGCACCACGAGCGTGAGCAGCTCCCCGGCCGTCGCCCGGGACAGCCCCTGCGCCTGCACCAGGAACGGCAGGCCCCACAACAGCAGGAACACCATCGCCGGGAACTGGGTCGTGAAGTGCACCCACAGGCCGAGGCGGGTGCCGGGCTCCCGCCAGGAGGCCGCGATCTGCCGGCGCACGTACGCGGACCCGTGGTGCGGGGACGGCTCCGGCTCGAATCCCTCGGGGTGGTCCTTCAGGAAGAGGAGGAGCAGTACGAGGACGACGACCCCGGCGAACGCGCTGCCGCCGAACGCGGCCGTCCAGCCGACCCCGTGCAGCAGCCGGGCCAGCACCAGCGTCGAGACCAGGTTGCCCGCCATGCCCACCAGACCGGCGAGCTGTGCGACCAGCGGGCTGCGGCGGGCCGGGAACCAGCGGGTGCCGAGGCGCAGCACGCTGATGAACGTCATCGCGTCACCGCAGCCGAGCAGCGCACGCGAGGCGAGCGCCATGCCGTACGACGGGGAGAACGCGAAGCCCACCTGGCCGGCCGTGAAGAGTACGACGCCCATGGCCAGCACCTTCTTGGTGCCGAGCCGGTCCACCAGCAGGCCGACGGGTATCTGCATGCCCGCGTACGCAAGAAGCTGGAGGATCGAGAAGGTGGACAGGGCGGACGCGTTCACATGGAAGCGGTCCGCGGCGTCGAGCCCGGCCACGCCCAGGGACGTGCGGAAGATGACGGCGACGAAGTACACCGAGACGCCGATGGTCCACACCGCTATGGCGCGCCGGCCGCCCGGCGGGTCTCCGGGCAGGGAGACCGGGTGGAAGTTCGGGGAACGGGACCTCATCGCACCTCACCCCGTGCCAGGTGGGAGAACCAGCTGACGTGCCGGTGGACGACGTCGACGGCCGCCTCGGCGTCGCCGGACCGCAGAGCCTCGAGGATCTCCTCGTGCTCGCTGAGGGTCTTGGCGATCCGGTCGGGGTGCGAGTGCATGACCGCGACCCCCATCCTCAGCTGGCGATCGCGGAGTTGGTCGTACAGGCGGGAGAGGATCTCGTTGCCGCCGCTGCGCACGATCTCGGCGTGGAAGGTGCGGTCGGTGAGCGCCGCCCCGGCCAGATCCCCGGCGGCGGCCTGTTCCTTCTGGCGTGCCAGCAGTTCCTCGAGGCGGCGGATCAGCCCGGGCGGGGCGGGCACGGCCTTGCGGGCCGCGTGCTCCTCGACGAGCTGACGCGTCTCCACCACGTCCGCGATCTCCTGCGCGGACACGGGCAGGACCAGCGCCCCCTTCTTCGGGTAGAGCCTGATGAGCCCCTCGACCTCCAGCCGGAGCAGCGCCTCGCGCACCGGTGTCCGCGAGACCCCCACCTCCTCGGCCAGCTCTCCCTCGGTGAGAAGGGTCCCGCCCTGGTAACGGCGCTCCAGAACGCCCCGTTTGACGTGCGTGTACACGCGGTCGGCGGCGGGTGGCTGCTTGGCGGCCGGATTCTCCTGGGCCGGGGCGGCGGACGGCGCTGAAGGCATGCGCACATCATAGATACAACACGTACGCAAGCCGACGGGCGTCCATGATGTGGACCGGGAAATCTCCTTCCCCATCCGTCCCAGCAACCGCACATCCTTTTGTGCTAGTTACGTGTCTCACGAGAGGGCGGCCTTGCCATCTGGCCGCCCTCCAGGGGCATTTGGATGCAGAAAGTGCATCAGAGACGCAATCGGAGCGTTCAACTTGATTACCGGCATTAAGGGCGCGCGCGTCCGCAGAGCAGCCGCGACAGTCGTCACCACCGCAGCCGTGCTCGCCACCGGCGCCCTCACCGCGGCACCCGCGCAGGCCGTCACAAAGCCCACGATCACCGCCAAGGGCGGGTTCGTGATGAACAACGGCACCGGCACGAGCCTGTTCACCAAGGCCGCCGACACGCAGCTGTCCACCGGCTCCACCACCAAGATCATGACCGCGAAGGTGGTGCTGTCCCAGCCGAACCTGAACCTGGACGCGAAGGTCACGATCCAGAAGGCCTACAGCGACTACGTCGTCCGGAACAACGCCTCCCAGGCCCACCTGATCGTCGGCGACAAGGTCACCGTCCGTCAGCTCCTGTACGGGCTGATGCTGCCCTCCGGCTGTGACGCGGCCTACGCGCTCGCGGACAAGTTCGGTACCGGCTCCACGCGCGACGCGCGCGTGAAGTCGTTCATCGGCAAGATGAACAGCACCGCCCGGGGCCTCGGCCTGACGCGCACGCACTTCGACTCGTTCGACGGCATCGGCAACGGCAACAACTACTCGACGCCGCGCGACCTGACGAAGCTCGCGAGCAACGCGATGAAGAACTCCACCTTCCGCTCGGTCGTGAAGACCAAGACGACGCAGCAGAAGGTCACCACCAAGAGCGGCGGCTACCGCTACTACAACTGGACCAACACCAACCCGCTGCTCGGCACCTACAGCGGCGCCATCGGCGTGAAGACGGGCTCCGGCCCGGAGGCCAAGTACTGCCTGGTCTTCGCCGCGACCCGCGGCACCAAGACGATCATCGGTACGGTCCTGGCGTCGACGTCGCCCAGCGACCGCCTGGCCGACGCGAAGAAGCTGCTGAACTACGGCTTCGCCGTCTGATCAAGCCGGCAACGGCGAAAGGGGCCGGCCGCTCCTCCGCGGCCGGCCCCTTCGTCGTCCCTGCGACCCGGGCGCTAGGCCCAGGTGATCAGCCGCTTCGGCTGCTCCAGGATGGCCGCCACGTCCGCGAGGACCTTCGAGCCCAGCTCGCCGTCCACCAGACGGTGGTCGAAGCTGAGGGCGAGGGTCGTCACCTGACGGGGCTTGATCTTGCCCTTGTGGACCCAGGGCTGGAGCTTGATCGCGCCGACCGCGAGGATCGCCGACTCGCCCGGGTTCAGGATCGGCGTGCCCGTGTCGACGCCGAACACCCCCACGTTCGTGATGGTGACCGTGCCGCCCTGCATCGCCGCCGGGGACGTCTTGCCCTCGCGGGCCGTCGCCACCAGCTCGCCGAGCGCCTCGGCCAGCTCCGGGAGCGTCTTGTCGTGCGCGTCCTTGATGTTCGGCACGATCAGACCGCGCGGCGTGGCCGCCGCGATGCCCAGGTTCACATAGTGCTTGCGCACGATCTCCTGGTTGGCCTCGTCCCAGGACGCGTTGATGTCGGGGTTCCGCCTGATCGCGACCAGGAGGGCCTTGGCGATCAGCAGGAGCGGGTTGACGCGCAGACCCTGGAGGTCCTTGTCCTGCTTCAGCTCCTCGACCAGCTTCATCGTCCGGGTCACGTCGACCGTGATGAACTCCGTGACGTGCGGCGCGGTGAACGCGGAGCCGACCATCGCCTGCGCGGTGACCTTGCGGACACCCTTGACGGGGATACGGGTCTCCCGCGCGGTGTCGAACGTCACCGCGGGCGCCGGAGCGGCCGGGCGCTCCACCGCCGGCGCGGGGACCGCCGGAGCGGCCGCCGCCGGCGCGGGGGCCGCGGCCGCGTGCACGTCCTCGCGGGTGATGATCCCGTCCGGGCCCGAGGGGGTCACCGTCGCGAGATCGACGCCGAGGTCCTTGGCGAGCTTGCGCACCGGGGGCTTCGCCAGCGGGCGGGTCTTCCCGCCGCCGTGCCCGTTCAGCTCGCCCTGGAGTGCCGTGGCCGCGTGGAGGGCGCCCTCCGCGGCCGCCGCGGTCGTCTTGCGGGGGCGGCGCCTGGTGGACGACTCGGCGACGCCGTACCCCACGAGGACGGGCTTGCGCCCCTCCTGCTTGGGCTCCTCGGCCGGGGGCTTCGGCGCCGGGGTCTGCTCGGCCGGCTCCGGTGCCTCCTTCGCGGGAGCGCCCCCGGCCACGGCGACCGCGATGATCGAGGTCCCGACGTCCACCGTGGTGCCCTCGGGGAAGTGCAGTTCCCGGACCACCCCGTCGTAGGGGATGGGCAGTTCCACGGCCGCCTTGGCGGTCTCCACCTCGCACACGACCTGCCCGTCGGTGACCGTGTCCCCGGGCTGGACGTACCACTTGAGGATCTCGGCCTCGGTCAGGCCCTCGCCCACGTCGGGCATCTTGAATTCGCGCACGGACGCGTCAGTCATCGTCGTCACGACCCTCTCCTCAGTACGCCAGGACGCGGTCGACGGCGTCCAGCACCCGGTCCAGGCCCGGCAGGTACTCCTCCTCCAGCCGCGCCGGCGGATACGGGGCGTGATAGCCACCGACCCGCAGCACGGGCGCCTCCAGGTGGTAGAAGCACCGCTCCGTGATCCGGGCGGCGATCTCCGCGCCCGAACCGAAGAACACCGGTGCCTCGTGCACCACCACCAGGCGGCGGGTCTTCTCCACCGACGCCTGCAGGGAGTCGAAGTCCAGCGGCGAGACCGAGCGCAGGTCCAGCACCTCCAGTGACCGGCCCTCCTCCTGGGCGGCCACGGCGGCCTCCTGGCACACCTTCACCATCGGGCCGTAGGCGGCCAGCGTGACATCCGTGCCCTCGCGCACCACCCGCGCCTTGTGCAGGGGGTACGGGATCGCCTCGGCGTCGACCTCGGACTTGTCCCAGTAGCGCCGCTTCGGCTCGAAGAAGATCACCGGGTCGTCGCTCTGGATCGCCTGCTGCATCATCCAGTACGCGTCCGACGCGTTCGACGGAGAGACGATCTTCAGGCCGGCCACATGCGCGAACAGCGCCTCGGGGGACTCGCTGTGGTGCTCGACCGCGCCGATCCCGCCACCGTAGGGGATGCGGATGACGACCGGCAGCTTCACCTTGCCCAGGGAACGGGCGTGCATCTTCGCCAGCTGCGTGACGATCTGGTCGTAGGCGGGGAAGACAAAACCGTCGAACTGGATTTCGACCACCGGCCGGTACCCGCGCAGCGCCAGACCGATCGCGGTGCCGACGATGCCCGACTCGGCCAGCGGGGTGTCGATGACCCGGTCCTCGCCGAAGTCCTTCTGCAGGCCGTCGGTGACACGGAAGACGCCACCGAGCTTGCCGACGTCCTCACCCATCACCAGGACCTTGGGGTCCGCTTCCAGGGCCTTGCGCAGCGACTCGTTGATCGCCTTGGCGAGCGCCATCTTCTCGGCCACGTCAGTTGCCCCCTTCAACGTCCGCGAACGACGCCTGGTAGGCGGCGAACCCGGCCCGCTCCTCGTCGACGAGTCCATGCCCGTCCGCGTACACGTTCTCGAAGATGGCGAAGTGGTCCGGGTCCGGCATGGCACGGACCGCTTCACGCACCCGCCTTCCCAACGCCTCGCTCTCCGCCTCGAGTTCCGCGAAGAATCCTTCGTCCGCGTGGTCCGTGGCCAGGAGATACGCGCGCAGGCGGGCGATCGGGTCCTTCGCCTCCCAGGCGACCCGCTCGTCGTCGTGGCGGTAGCGGGTCGGGTCGTCGGAGGTCGTGTGCGCACCCATGCGGTACGTGAACGCCTCGACCAGGGTCGGGCCCTCGCCGTTGCGCGCCCGCTCCAGCGCCCACTTCGTGACCGCGAGGCAGGCCAGGACGTCGTTGCCGTCCACGCGCACGCCCGGGAAGCCGAAGCCCTGCGCCCGCTGGTACAGCGGCACACGGGTCTGCTTCTCGGTCGGCTCGGAGATCGCCCACTGGTTGTTCTGGCAGAAGAACACCACCGGCGCGTTGTACACCGCCGCGAAGGTGAACGACTCCGCGACGTCGCCCTGGCTGGAGGCGCCGTCACCGAAGTACGCGATCACCGCCGAGTCGGCACCGTCCTTCGCCACGCCCATGGCGTAGCCCGTCGCGTGCAGCGTCTGCGAGCCGATGACGATCGTGTAGAGGTGGAAGTTGTTGCCGTTAGGGTCCCAGCCGCCGTTGTTCACGCCGCGGAACATGCCGAGCAGGTTGGTGGGGTCGACGCCGCGGCACCAGGCGACGCCGTGCTCGCGGTAGGTCGGGAAGACGTAGTCCTCGTCGTTCAGGGCCCGTCCCGAACCGATCTGGGCGGCCTCCTGGCCGAGCAGCGAGGCCCACAGGCCCAGCTCGCCCTGGCGCTGCAGAGAGGTGGCCTCCGCGTCGAAGCGGCGGGTCAGCACCATGTCCCGGTAGAGGCCGCGCAGCTGCTCGGGCGTGATGCCCTCGACATACCGGTCGTACTCCGGGTTCGCGACCCGCTCGCCCTCCGGCGTCAGCAGCTGGACGAGATCGGTGTCCGAGCCCTTCTTGGGCGTGGTGCTGGTGGTGCGCTTGCTGCCGGTGGTGCCGGCCTTGCTTCCGGCGCTGCGTCGCGGCTTGCGCGCGGCAGTGCTCTCCACGGTCACGTGTGCTCCTCCGTCGGTCCGGCCCCCGGGTTCGCCGGGTGCCTGGGGGTCCCCTCGGCCCGCTTGGGGCCGGTGGGAGCGGCTCCGCCTGCAGCGCACGGACGCACGGGGTGGGTGCGACTCGTTCGAAACAGACGTGACAGGTGCCCCGGCGAGCGCCCTGCAAAGGGCACGTTACCCAGTGCGCCACATTTCTGTGAAACCCCTCCTGACCTGGGATTTTGCTTGGATTTCCAAGTAAATCGAGTAAGTCGGGCACAGATGCTGGTCACAGCCTTGCAGGGGGCCGGAACAACGGCACGTTATCCCGCTCACCTGGAGCACGGGAAGACATCTTCTGGGGTGGTGCTGGTGTCGCGGTGTGGCGGCGGGCTGTGTCACCGGTGTCCGGGGGCGGCTGCCGGCTCCGCCGCTACCGTCCGTGTACGGCGTGTGGCGTTCTCGGAGGGCGCGCGGAGCAGTGGAGGCGCGCGTAGCAGTGGAGGGTGCGCGTAGCAGTGGAGGGTGCGCGGTGTGGCCCAGGGCGCGGGGCGGGTGTGGCGCCGTGCGGCCCAGGGCGCCGGGGCGCCGGGGCGGGTGTGGCGCGGAGGAAGCCGAGATCGTCGCGGCGGGCAGGCCCGGACGGGCACGCGCGCGTGGAGCCCGTTTCCGGGTCCCACGCGCGCGTGGCTGCGTTCTCGCGGGGCGGTCGCCCCTTGTGTGCCGTGCGGGATACGGGCCGGTCAGGGCAGCTGCGGGTCGCCCGCGCCAGCGGTGTCCCCGCCGCCGCCCCCGCCCCCGCCGGTCGCCGTCGGGTCCGAGGTCGTGCCGCCGCCGCCCGTGGGCGAGTCCGTCGGCCCGTCCGTGGGCGCCGTCTCGGAGGGCTCGTCGGTCGGCTGCTCCGGCGTCGTCGACGGCTGCGGCGGCGGCTGCTCGCTGTAGCTCTGCGACGGCGTGTACGAGGGCGTGTAGTCCGAGCCGCCGCCCGTGTCCTCGGTGCCGCCCGTGGACGTGTCGGTCGCCTCGTCCGTCGGGGTCTCCTCGGACTTCTTGTCGTCCTTGGAGTGCGTGGCGGCCGGCGACTGCGTGGTGCCCGTCCCGCCGCCGTTTCCGCCCGCGTTCTGCAGCGCCAGCGCGACGCCCGCCGCTATGGCGATGACGGCGAGGACCGCGAGGATCCACAGCTTGCCGCGCCCGCTGCCCCTGTTGCCGTGTCCCTCGAAACCGCCGTCGTCCCCGGAGCCGTAGCCCGCGGGCAGGATGGGCTGCGGAATCTGGGTGGTGCCGGGCTCACCGGGGTGCGGCATCACCGTCGTACCGGCGAAGCCTCCCGCGGGGGTGTGCCGGCCCTCGTGCATGTCCACCGGGCCGGTGTTCCAGGTCCCGGTGTGGCTGCCCTGGTCGTACAGCATCTGCAGCGCGTACTGCACCAGACCGCGCATCTCCTCCGCGGTCTGGAACCGGTCGTCCGGCTCCTTCGCGAGGGAACGCATCACGAGCCCGTCCAGCTCCGGCGGGGCCGCGCCCTCCGAGATCTGGGACGGGGGCACCGGGATGTCCTGGACGTGCTGGTACACCACGGACAGCGGGGTCTCGCCGACGAACGGCGGCCGCAGCGCGAGCAGTTCGTACAGCAGGCAGCCCGTGGCGTACAGGTCCGAACGGTGGTCGACCGCCTTGCCGAGCGCCTGCTCCGGGGAGAGGTACTGCGGCGTGCCCATGACCATGCCGGTCTGCGTCATCGTCGTGGACGCCCCGTGCAGGGCGCGCGCGATGCCGAAGTCCATCACCTTCACGGCGCCGTTGTTGGTGATGATGACGTTCGCCGGCTTGATGTCGCGGTGCACGATGCCGTGCTGGTGCGAGTAGGCCAGCGCCTCCAGCACACCCGAGACGATGATCAGGGCCTGCTCGGGCCCGGGCGCCTCCGCGTTGAGCAGCAGGTCGCGGATCGTACGGCCCTCGACCAGCTCCATCACGATGTACGGCACCGCCTGGCCGCCGACCTGGTCCTCGCCCGAGTCGTACACGGCGACGATCGCGTGGTGGTTGAGGCCGGCCACCGACTGGGCCTCGCGCGTGAAGCGGGCCTTGGAGACCGGGTCCTCGGCGAGGTCGGAGCGGAGCAGCTTGACCGCGACGGTCCGCCCGAGGCGCACGTCCTCGGCCGCGAACACCTCGGCCATGCCGCCCCGGCCGAGTCTGCGGGTCAGCCGGTACCGGCCGTCACCGACAAGCCCGCCGTTGCCCCAGTTCTCCGGCGCGTCTGACATCCCGCCGCCAGTCGCCTCGGGGTCGGACGGGCCCTGAGCGCGCTGCGTCTGTGCCATCAGTCCTCGCCGTCGTTTCTGCCCGCGGTCTGCGCGGTGGTTGTTACGGTCTCCGACGGGCCACGCTACAGGCTCCGAGCAAGGCACCGGTCCGAGATGGATTCGAGAAAGACCGGACATCAAACCCTGTGCCCGGTTCCATATGCAAATTCCGCGCGCCGACCGTACGGCACCTTCCGCACTTCCGCGACGCTACTCTCGCGTACCGTCACGGGACGAGTACCGGGCTCAAGGCGCCATGGCCCGTGGCGGACTTGGCCGAAAACGGGCGGTCGATCACGGAACGACAGCTGTCGATCATCTGTCGGTTGCGCGTTTGCCCGAGGCGCTGCCGGTTGCGCGGCGTGCTCGACTAGGTCGGGACGGCTTCGGTGCCTCTCGAGCGGGACACGATGTTCGATCCGACAAGTCGTGATCAAGACACTTCACACCGAGCCGGGTCGCGAACAACCCTCCCCGACCGGCTCCGGCGCGCGGGGCAGCTCGTGGCGAAACTCACGCCCCGCAACACCGTCCCCGGCTTCGGCACCGGCGGCGACGACCGCCCCGGGAACCACGCCGAGAGCCTCGACGAGGCGGATCGGCACGGTGGCCGGCACATGGCGATCGCGTCCGCACATGTGCCGAAAGAACGCTTCCAGGGCGGCGGGGGAGCGCTCCCGAAGCCGGCGGAAACATACGGAAGGGGCCCGGCACCCACGTGGTGCCGGGCCCCTCTCATGGTCAAGGTCACGGGCTCGCCCGGCCGAGGTCACGGGCTCGCCCGACGGCTGCGACCGGCTCGCGTGGCCGGGATGACAGGCGGGTCCGGGCTACAGGTACGGGCCGCCCGAGCGGCCGCCCGCGCGGCGGTCCTCCTCGCCGTCGGGGGAGCCCACGCCCGGCGGAAGAGCGCGGCGCATCTGCTCCAGCTGGGCCCGCGCCGCCATCTGCTGGGCGAACAGCGTGGTCTGGATCCCGTGGAAGAGACCCTCCAGCCAGCCCACCAACTGCGCCTGCGCGATGCGCAGTTCCGCGTCGCTCGGAATCGCCTCGTCCGTGAAGGGCAGGGAGAGCCGCTCGAGCTCCTCGACGAGTTCGGGAGCTAGACCGTCCTCCAGCTCCTTCACCGAGCTGGCGTGGATCTCCTTCAGGCGCTGCCTGCTCGCCTCGTCCAAAGGAGCGGCGCGCACCTCCTCCAGCAACTGCTTGATCATGCTGCCGATGCGCATGACCTTCGCCGGCTGCTCCACCTGTTCCGTCACCGGGATCTCGCGGGAGTCGTCATCTCCGGTGCCGCCGAGAGCCATTCCGTCCTGGCCTACGACCAGGATCTTCTGGGCGTTCTCGGACGACCTTTCGTTCCTCGGCATCTCCATGCGGCCATTCTCTCGCACCCGTACACAACACCAGCCATGTGCCCTCGGTGCGTGGTGATCCACCCTTCTTCTGCCTCCGGGCCGGTGTCAGGTGGACTCACCGGCGGGTTCCGGGGCCGCCGCCCCGCGGAGACGGTGCAGTCTGGCTCCGCAGTGGTCGAGCCAGATCGGCTGCGCCTCGGCGTGCAGGACCATCTGGTCCAGAAGCAGCAGCCGGGCGACCTCGTCCCGGTGGGCGGGCAGCTCGGCGAGGGCCGCACAGCGCTGCCGGGCGTCCTCCCGCAGGGACTCCCTGAGCCGGCGGGGCTGGATCTCGACGACGGCCCCCATGTCGACGCCGGGCATGTCGACGGCCATCACCAGCTTGATCGTCAGCTCGTCGCGCGGCACGCTCCCCGGTTCCACCGGACGGGCGTACCAGTCGCCCAGCTCGGCGCGGCCCGCTTCGGTGAGGGCGTAGCGCACCCGCGGCTCCGCCTCCGGGTCCTCCCGCGCCACCAGCTCGTCCACTTCCAGGCCCGCCAGGGCCGCGCGGACCCGCGTGGCGTCCGGCGCCCGCGGTGCCCCGGTCCGGGCCTCGAGTTCCGCGCGCAGCCGGGCACCACTGCGAGGGCTTCCCTCCAGCCGCGCCGGCAGGACGTGGCGTATCGACATGCCGTATGTGCAGCCCCTGGGACGGGGGAGTGCCAGCGGGGGCGATGACCGGGGCGGCGGGCCGCATACGGCGGGGCGATGCGGGCCGGGCCGGCTGTGCGGTCCGGCCGGGACGTCAAGATGCCGGACAGCGAGCTCCGTGTGACGCTGGTGCCGTTGATCTTGCGCTCCGAGCACGGGAGGGGGTCACGCGTGTGACTCCAAGGCTGCGTACACCGTCCAGGTTCCGCTCCCTCCGCGCCGCCGTCCTGCCACCGGTCCTGACGACGACTGCCGTCCTCGGCGCGTGCGGGATATCCGCCGCCCACTCCATACCGCCCGGCTCCGGGATACGACCCGTATCCGGCTGCCGGACCGCGCCGTACTCCGTTCGGCCCCTCTCGTCCCCCATATCCGACAACCGGCCTCCGCCCGCCGTCCTTCTTCCGTCCATGGCCGCCTGGCAGCGTGACCTCGGCCTGCTCCCCCTCGACTCCGCCCGTCCTGCCGTGTCGCCGCCGACCCTCTCCTCGCACGGTTCCGGACCGAAGGTCTCCGTGACCTCCCCCCTCGGGACCACGCCGGGCGCCAGAGCGACCGCGGCCTGCCCCACAACGGCCGCACCGGGCCGCCACCAGACATCGGCGGCACCCGTCCGGACAGCCGCACTGAGGCACCCGGTGTCCGCGGTGCCCGCCCACCCGGTCGGCCCCGGACGCAAAGCCCCCTCCGGTTCCGGTTCCGGTCCCCGTCTCGCTTCCGCTTCCGCTTCCGCTTCCGCTTCCGCTTCCGCTTCCGGTCACAGTCACGCGTCCGGTCGCAGTCACGGTCACCCGTCCGGTCACGGTCACGCGCCTGCCTCCGGAGCTCCCGCTGCTCCCCGCTCCCCCGCCGGTTCGTCCGCCTCGCCCTCGTCCCCTCCCTCCGGGCCCTCGACCGAACCCTCCCGGGCCGGCAACTGGGCCGGTGAGGGGCGGGAACGGCCCGGACGGCCGGACCCCGAGCCGGAGGAGGACGAGGACGAGGAGCCCGCGTACATCGACCCGGACTCCACGACCCCGGCGGACGAGAACACCTCCACGAGATCGACGGAGCCGGACGAGGACCCTGACGCGACCGCGGAGGCATCCCTTGGTCCGAACGATCCACCGGCGACCTCGTCCGCCCCCGCTCAAGCCTCCGCCCTACCCGCCCGGCAGGCCGCCGCCTCCCGACCGATGGTCGAGATCCTGCCGCTCGGCAGCGGCCTGGTACTCATAGGTATCGGCCTGGCCCTCGCACTCCTCGGCCTGCGCGTGCGCCGGGAGTGACGCCAAGGCCCCTCACCCGCGCCGGATCGCCGGCTCCCTCAGGACGCCACCAGCAGGACCTTCCCGATGTGGCCGCTCTCGTCCAGCACCCGGTGGGCCTCGGCCGCCTCGCTCATCGGCAGTTCCCGGTCGATGACGGGGCGCACATGGCCGGAGGAGATCAGCGGCCAGACGTGCTCTCGTACCGCAGCCACGATCGCCGCCTTCTCACCGAGCGGCCGCGCCCTGAGCGAGGTCGCGGTGATCGCCGCCTGCCTCCGCAGCAACGTGCTGATGTTCAGCTCGCCCTGGACCCCGCCCTGCATCCCGATGATCGCCAGCCTGCCGTTCACCGCGAGCGCCTGGACATTGCGGTCCAGATACTTCGCACCCATGTTGTCCAGAATGACGTCCGCGCCCGACCCGGCCGTGGCCTGCCGGATCTCCTCCACGAAGTCCTGCTCGCGGTAGTTGATCAGTACGTCCGCGCCCAGTCCGGCGCAGTAGTCCAGCTTCTCCTTGGTGCCCGCGGTGACCGCCACCTTCGCGCCCACCGCCTTGGCCAGCTGGATAGCCATCGTGCCGATGCCGCTGGAGCCGCCGTGCGCCAGCAGCGTCTCGCCCGGGCGCAGATGGGCGACCATGAACACGTTGGACCAGACCGTGCAGGTCACCTCCGGCAACGCGGCCGCCTGCCGCAGGTCGATCCCCTCGGGCACAGGCAGCAGCTGCCCGGCCGGGACCGCGACCTTCTCCGCATAGCCGCCGCCCGCGAGCAGCGCGCACACCTCGTCGCCGACGGCCCACCCGGAGACGCCGGGGCCGAGCGCGGCGATCCGCCCGGAGCACTCGAGCCCCGGGTACGGGGACGCACCGGGCGGCGGGTTGTAGAGACCCTGACGCTGGAGGAGGTCCGCGCGGTTGACGGCGCTGGCCGCCACCTCGATCAGTACTTCGCCCTCGCCGGGTACGGGGTCGGGGACCTCGGCCCACACCAGCGCCTCGGGACCACCGGGTTCAGGAATCGTGATCGCGTACATGAGGGGGACGCTACTCCCCACCGTGGGCTGCCCTGCCCTGAAGTTCCCGGTGGCGGGCGAGAGGTCCGTCGGGTGGCGCGGGTTTCGCACCCGCTGCGGGCTTCACGAACACGCCGGATCCCGACGTTTCACGTGAAACAGTCTCCGTTCCGGCTCACTTCGCCCATACCCACGGCAGGTCCAGCAGTTCCACTTCCTGACCGGGCCGGGCACCCCCCGGCGGTAGGACCGCCAAGGCGTCCGCGGCGGCGATACCGCGCAGCATGGCCGGTCCGTTGTAGTGCAGCGGCACGGCATGGTCGGCGCGTACGACGACGGGGGCGAGCCGGGTGTCATACGGGTGACCGTGGGCGGCGTCCCTGAGAGGCAGCGTGTACGGCTCCGGGGCCGCGCGCCCAGCCAGGCCGCGCAGCAGGGGCTCGGCGAGCGTGAGCAGGCCCGAGACGGCCGCGAGCGGGTTGCCGGGCAGTCCGACGAGGTGCTGGTTGTCCCGAATGCGCGCCAGGAGCATGGGGTGTCCCGGGCGCACCTTCACCCCGTCCACGAGGAGTTCGGCGCCGACGCGACGCAGGATGGGGTGGACGTGGTCGACGGGACCGGCGGCCGTACCGCCGGTGGTGACGATCACCTCGGCCGTCGAGGACGTGACCGCCCGGTGCAGGGCCTCGGCGTCGTCACCGAGCCTGCGGACGGCCACCACATCCGCGCCGAGCGCGCGCAGCCACGGCGGCAGCATCGGGCCGAGCGCGTCCCGGATCAGGCCGTCCCCGGGCAGGCCCTCGGTGAGCAACTCGTCCCCCAGCACCAGCACTTCGACCCGAGGGCGGGGCAGTGCGCACAGCGTGTCGTATCCGGCGGCCGCGGCGAGTCCGAGCACGGCCGGGGTGACCAGGATCCCCGGGGGGAGCAGCTGGTCGCCGGTGTGGCACTCCTGACCGCGCGGCCGGATGTCCTGTCCGTGCGCGACGGTGGGGGTCCTTCCGGCGCCCTCGGGGCCGAGAGCCGGGGGCAGGACGGCATGCAGCCGGCCCTTGGCGTCCATGCTCCCGTGTTCGCTGCGCACAACGGCGGTGGCGTCGGGGGGGATGCGCGCACCCGTGGCGATCCGCACGGCCTCGCCGTCCTCGAGGGGAGCCGGCTCCGTGCGTCCGGCGAGGATTCCCTCCTCCCGGACGTGCCAGGGACCGGGGCCCGCGACGGCCCAGCCGTCCATGGCGGAGGTGTTGAAGGAGGGCAGGTCGGTCAGCGCGGTGAGGGGCGCGGCGAGAACCAGGCCGAGAGCGGCCTCGAGGGGCACGTCGGCGGGTTCGCGTCGGGTGACGGAACGGGCCGCGCGCTCGGCGGCGGCGCGGGCCTCCGGCCACCGCGTGGCCTCGTGGCGCGGATGACGCCCGGACGAGGCCGGCGAGGCGTCCTCCGGCGGCCGGTCCCGGCCGGAGTCCCGGGCAGCGGGATGCCGAGGTGTGTCCGGGCCGGCTCCGGGCGTACGGGACTGGGACCCGACCTCCCGCGGGCCTGAGTCCCGCACGAGGGCGAGTGCCTCTTCGAGGTCCCGGTCGTGTGCGAGGGCGCGGTCGTGTTCGAGGTCGCGGTCGTGTTCGAAGTCCCGATCGCGTGCGAGGCCCCGATCGTGTGCGGCGTTCCGGTCCTGCTGCTCAGAGCCGTGCCGCTTGTGGGTCGGGCGGCCGGGGCGGGCCTCGCCCGGCCGATCGCGCGCACCGCTGTCGTCGACCACGGCCAGGGCCTCCTCCACATACCGTTCGTCGGTGTCCGGGCCTCCCCGGGCGCTCCTGCCCGTCATCCCGCGTCCGGCTTGGCCTCGGCGGCCTCCTCGTCCGCCCAGCGCAGGGCCAGGGCTGCGGCCTTGCGGGCGGCCTCGGCGACCGCTTGGGGGCCGCCCTGCGCCTGTGCGGCGGCGTAGCCGACGAGGAACGTCGTCAGCGGGGCGGCGGGACGGGCCACACCGTGCGCGGCGTCGCGGGCTAGGTCGAGGAGGACGCCGGTGTCGACATCGAGGTCGATGCCCAGCTCGTCCTTGACCGCGGAGATCCATTCATCCAACACGTGCCCATGCTCCCTGATGCGTGTACGGGCGGCGGCGATGTCGTCCCAGGTGTCGCAGTCGAAGGACGCGACGGGGTCGTCGATACGGGTGAGGCAGAGCCGGGCGACCAGCCGTCGCAGGGGAAGGCCGGCAAGACCACCGCTCTCGGTGGCCAGCCGTGCCAGTTCGCGGCGCAGTGCCGCGCTCCGGTACGCGGCGACGAGGGGCTGGTCGCGTCCGTCGGGGTCGGTGAGCACCGTCCCTTCGGCGCCGCTCGCCCGCAGTGCGGCCAGCAGCCGCCGTACCGTCCCCGCCTCCAGGAACGGCAGATCGGCGGAGAGCACGACGGCATACCCGGCCGTGCTGCGCCGAAGCCCCGCGTCGAGTGCGGCGACCGGTCCGGCGCCGGGCGGCTCCTCTCGGGCCCACACCACGGGGCGCGCGGTGGGTCTGGGGTCGGCGACGACCACCGTGGTGGCCGCGCCGGCGCAGGCCGTCAGGACGCGGTCGAGCAGCGCCCGGCCTCCTACGCGCACGCCCGGTTTGTCGGCCCCGCCGAGCCGCCGGGCGGCGCCGCCGGCCAGTACGACGGCGTCATACGGGTCGGCGCCCGGGTCACCCGGCGGTTCGTACTCGGTCATGCCCCCGAGTATGGGCGCCGGGTCGGTCCGTTCCACCCCCGCGCACATCGGCCGTGCGCGGGAGTTTGCTCACAGTGCCGGTGGCCGGCCGGTCATGGACTCCGCTCAGAGAGTGCGCAGCAGCACCGCCGGCTGTTCCACGCAGTCCGCCACGTACCTCAGGAAGCCACCCGCCGTGCCGCCGTCGCAGACCCGGTGATCGAAGGTGAGCGAGAGCTGCACGACCTGCCGCACCGCCAGCTCGCCCTCGTACACCCAGGGCCTGGGCACGATCCGGCCGACGCCGAGCATGGCCGCCTCGGGGTGGTTGATGATCGGTGTCGAGCCGTCGACGCCGAACACTCCGTAGTTGTTCAACGTGAAGGTCCCGGCGGTGAGTTCCCCGGGGGTGAGCGTGCCGGCCCGCGCTGCCTCGGTCAGCCGGGCGAACTCCGCGGTGAGCGATTCGGCGTCCCGCGCGTGCGCGTCCCGGACGACGGGGACGACGAGTCCCCGTTCGGTCTGCGCGGCGAACCCGAGGTGCACCTGGTCGAGCCGGACGATCTCCCGGGCCTCCGTGTCCACGGTGGAGTTCAGCTCGGGGAAACGGGCGAGCGCGGAGGTGCAGATGCGGGCCAGCAGGGCGAGCAGGGAGATCCTGGGGCCTCCCGTCGCGTTCATGGCCGCCCGCGCGCGCATCAGTTCCGTGGCGTCGGCGTCCACCCAGCAGGTCGCGTCGGGGATCTCACGCCGGCTCCGGGAAAGCTTGTCGGCGACGGCCCCGCGGACGCCCTTGAGCGGGATCCGGGTGCCTGCGGTGGTCGCCGCGGGCCTCGGCGCGAGCGAGTCCGGCGCGGATCCGGCGGGAACCACGGGGGCGGCCGTGACCGCCGTGGTCCTCGTCCCGCCGCCGCGTGCCGTGGCGGCCCGCAGGGCGTCCTCCACATCCGCCCGCAGGATCAGCCCGTCCGGCCCGGAACCCCTCAAGTGCCGAAGATCGACGCCGTTGTCACGGGCGAGCCTGCGGACGAGCGGGGAGATCACCGGGACGGGTCCGTCGAGATACCGGGGGACGTCCGCACGGTGGCCGCGCGTCGAAGCCGCCGACGCCGAAGCGGAGGGGACCGGAGCCGGTCCCTCGACGGAATCGACCGTCCGCGGGACCCCGTCCGTGGGGCGGGCGTCCGGCCGGGGCGGTCGGACCCGGCGGCGCCGGGCGGGAGCCGCCGACGTTCCGTACCCGACCAGCACGTTCCCCGAGGATTCGTCGCCCTCTTCCGCGGGTGCACCCACGGCGACCGTCAACAGCGGTGCGCCGACGGGAAGTTCCGTGCCCTCCTCGCCGTAGCGGGCCGTGACCACGCCCCCGTAGGGGCAGGGCACCTCGACCATCGCCTTGGCCGTCTCGACCTCGACGACGGGCTGGTCGACCGTGACGACGTCCCCGACCTGCACCAGCCAGCGGACGATCTCCGCCTCGGTCAGTCCCTCCCCGAGGTCCGGCAGCCTGAACTCGAGTACCTGGGCCATCAGCTGTCCGCCTCCCACTGCAGACGCCCCACGGCGTCCAGGATCCGGTCGACGCCCGGCAGATGGTGGCGCTCCAGCATGGGCGGCGGGTAGGGGATGTCGAATCCGGCCACCCGCAGCACCGGCGCGTCCAGATAGTGGAAGCAGCGCTCGGTCACCCGCGCGGCGATCTCCCCGCCGGGACCGCCGAAGCCGGTCGACTCGTGCACCACCACGGCCCGGCCCGTACGGCGCACGGAGGCGGTGACCGTCTCGTCGTCGAAGGGCACCAGGGAGCGCAGATCGACGACCTCGAGGTCCCAGCCCTCGGCACGGGCCGCCTCGGCCGCCTCCAGACAGACGGGCACCGAGGGCCCGTAGGTGATGAGCGTCGCACTGCGGCCCGTACGCCGCACCACCGCACGGCCTATCGGAGCCACGGTCTCGGGCTCGTCCGGGTTCCAGGAGTCCTTCGACCAGTACAGGCGCTTGGGCTCGAGGAAGACGACCGGGTCGTCGGATGCGATAGCGGCGCGCAGCAGCCCGTAGGCGTCCGCGACCGTGGCGGGCGTGACGACGTGGAGACCCGGGGTCGCCATGTAGTAGGCCTCGGAGGAGTCGCTGTGGTGCTCGACGCCGCCGATGCCTCCTCCGTAGGGGACCCGGATCGTCAGGGGCAGCGGCATGGCGCCGCGGGTGCGGTTGCGCATGCGCGAGACATGGCTGACCAGCTGCTCGAACGCGGGGTAGGCGAAGGCGTCGAACTGCATCTCCACGACCGGCCTGAGGCCGTACATCGCCATGCCGACGGCCGTGCCGAGGATGCCGGCCTCGGCGAGCGGCGTGTCCGTGCAGCGGTCGTCGCCGAACTCCTTGGCGAGTCCGTCTGTGACACGGAAGACGCCGCCGAGCGTACCGACGTCCTCGCCCATGACGTGCACGGACGGGTCGGCGGCCATGGCGTCGCGCATCGCGCGCGTGAGGGCCTGCGCCATGGTGGCCGGCTTGAGGGCAACGGTCGTCATCGCCCGGCTCCTTCCGGTCCGGCCGCCTCGGCGTCCAGCTCCGCCCGCAGCTGCGCCTGCTGCTCGAGGAGTTGGGTGGTGGGCTGGGCATACACGTGGGTGAAGAGGTCCATGGGGTCGAGTGCCGGGTCCTGGTTCATGCGCGCACGCAGGTCGGCCGCCATGGCCTCGGCGTCCTCACGCGCGGACCGTATCCCGTCCTCCTCGAGGAGACCGCGCTGCGTCAACTCCCGCTCCAGCAGCGCGATCGGGTCGTGGGCCTGCCAGGACTCGACCTCGGCGTCGCCGCGGTAGCGGGTCGCGTCGTCGGCGTTCGTGTGGGCGTCGATGCGGTACGTCACCGCCTCGACGAGGGTGGGGCCGCCTCCGGCGCGCGCGTGCCGTACGGCCTCGCCGAGGACCTCGTGCACGGCGGCGGCGTCGTTTCCGTCGACCAGACGGCCCGGCATGCCGTAGCCGACGGCCTTGTGCGCCAGGGAGGGCGCCGCGGTCTGCTTGGCGAGCGGGACGGAGATCGCGAAGCCGTTGTTCTGGACCAGGAAGACGACCGGCGCCTGCCACACCGCGGCGAAGTTCATGGCCTCGTGGAAATCGCCCTCGCTGGTGCCGCCGTCGCCGACCATGGCGAGGGCGACCACGTCGTCGCCCTTCAGGCGCGCGGCGTGCGCCAGGCCCACGGCGTGCGGCAGCTGGGTGGCCAGCGGGGTGGACAGGGGCGCCACCCGGTGTTCGTACGGGTCGTAGCCGGTGTGCCAGTCACCGCGCAGCAGGGTGAGGGCCTCGACGGGGTCGACGCCGCGGGCGACGGCCGCGAGCGTGTCGCGGTAGCTGGGGAAGAGCCAGTCGCGTTCCTCGAGGACGAATGCCGCGGCGACCTGGCAGGCCTCCTGCCCGGTGCTGGAGGGGTAGACGGCCAGGCGGCCCTGCTTGGTGAGCGCCGTCGCCTGCGCGTTGTACCGGCGGCCGCGCACCAGCTGGGCGTACAGCCGGCGCAGGAGCTCCGGGTCGGCCTTGGCGGCCGCCTCGGTGCCGAGGACGCGGTACGGCAGTGCGTCGGGCAGCAGCGGAGCGGGATCGGTACGGGGCTGCCAGGCGGGCGGCGGAGTCGGCCGGTAGGCACCCCGCTGCTCCATGACCGTCATGACGGCACCTCCTCGTGGGAGCGGCTTCAGGCGCGCCACGGGGGTGATGCGCCTCACCTACCGATTGTTCGGTCGTTGGCACATTTTGGCTACAGGCCCCTTCAGGCTGTGGACAAACGGTTCTCCACAACTTGAGATGGACGCAGTATGTCCATGGTAGAGAGGCGGGGGCACATGGCACCTGAACAAATGGCCGAGCCGCCGGAGCACGGCCCCGCACTTCCGCCGCCACGCCCCCTCGACGCCATCGACCAGGACATCCTCCACATACTCCAATCGGATGGCCGCGCCTCCATACGGTCGGTCGCAGAACGTGTCCACGTCTCACGCGCCAACGCCTACGCACGGATCAACCGGCTCGTCGAGGACGGTGTGATCCGCGGCTTCGGTGCCCGGGTCAACCACGAACGCGCCGGTCAGGGCACCTCGGCCTACATCACCCTGAAAATCGTCCAGAACTCCTGGCGTACGGTCCGCGAGCAGCTGCGCGTACTCCCCGGCGCCTCGCACATCGCCCTGGTGGGCGGCGACTTCGACGTGCTGCTCCTGGTCCACACGCCCGACAACAGGGCCCTGCGCGAACTGGTCCTCACCCGGCTGCAGGCGATCCCCGAAGTGCTCAGCACACGCACCCTGCTGGTGTTCGAGGAGGAGGACCTGGAGCCGGAGGGCTGACCCGGGCGCCCAGCCGACCCGGGCGGCCCGGACGGCCCGGGCGCGAGGCGGCGGCAGGACGGCTCGGCGGCGGCCCGGGCAGACCCCTCAGCGGTCGGTGCGCAGCCCCGAGAAGACCAACTGGACGACCGCGTCGGCGACTTCCCGCTCACCCATGCCGCGGCCGTCGGGCCGGTACCACTCCACGATCGAGTTGATCATCCCGAAGACCAGCCGCGTCGCGAGCCGCACCTCCACATCGCCGCGCACGTCCCCGTCGGCGGCGGCGGCCTTGAGCAGCTCGGCCACCTGATGGTCGAACTCGCGGCGCCGCTCCAGCGCCCACCGCTCGGTGCCGGTGTTGCCGCGTACCCGCAGCAGCAGCGTCACGTACGGCAGCTCGGCGGTGAGCACCTCGACCATGCGCCGTACGACGTACTCCAGCCGTTCCACGGCACGGCCCACGTGCGCGTGGTCCTCCTCCAGGATCCCGAAGAGTCCGTCCAGCGCACGGCTGACGGCCCGGCGCAGCAGCTCCTCCTTGCCCGCGACGTGGTGGTAGATGGACGACTTCGAGATGCCGGCGGCCTTGGAGAGGTGCTCCATGGACGTGCCGTCGTAGCCGCGCTCGTTGAAGACCTGTACGGCGACGGAGAGCAGGCTCTCCGGGGTGTACGTGTCGCGCTTGACCGTGCTCATGAGATGCCCTCCCGCTTCTGCGAGGCGTACGCGTGGCGGTAGAGGGCGAGGGACGGTGCGTACCGTCCGGAGGGGTCGCGCATGTGCAGGTCGTCCAGGAGGTCGTAGGCCCAGCTGCGGCCGAGCCTGCGGCTCCACTCGAAGGGCCCCAGGGGGTAGTTGACGCCGAGGCGCATCGCGGTGTCGATGTCCTCCTCGGTTGCCACGCCCTTGGCGACGGCGTCGTGCGCCAGGTCGACGATCCGGGCCACCGTCCGCGCGACGATCATGCCGGGTACGTCCCCGATGACGCTGACCTCCTTGCCGAGCGCCTGGAAGAGCCCGGTGGCCTCGGCGAGGGTCGCCGGCGAGGTGTCCTGGGAGGCGGACAGGGCGATACGGGTCGCCCTGCGGTAGTCGAGCGCCAGGTCGAAGTAGACGACGTCGCGGAACTCCACGGAGGTCTGCCCGTCCGCCAGGGCCAGCTGCCCGCCGCTGGGCAGCACCAGGCGGGTGCCGTGGTCCTCGTCGTCCTCACGGACACCGATGCCCGCCTCGCGGATCAGCGCGAGCAGTTCCGCGGCGGGGCCGAGGTCGCCCTCGGCGACGACGTAGGCGGGGGGCTGTGCCTTCTCCGCGGTGTGCGGCTCCGGCCGCTCGGCGCCGTCCCCGTAGTCGTACCAGCCCTGTCCGGCCTTGCGGCCGAGCCGGCCGGACTCCACCAGCCGCCGCTGGGCGAGCGAGGGCGTGAACCGCACGTCCTGGAAGAAGGACTCCCACACGGAGCGGGTGACGGATTCGTTGACGTCCTGCCCGATGAGGTCGGTCAGTTCGAACGCGCCCATCCGGAAGCCGCCCGACTCGCGCAGGACCGCGTCGATGGTGGCGGGGTCGGCGGCCTGTGCCTCGTACACCGCGAAGGCCTCGGCGTAGAAGGGCCGGGCGATGCGGTTGACGATGAAGCCGGGGGTGTCCGCGCAGGCGACCGTCGTCTTGCCCCAGGCGCGGGCCGTCTCGTACGCGCGCGTGGCCGACGTGACGTCGGTGGCGAACCCGGAGACGACCTCCACCAGCGGCATCAGCGGCGCGGGGTTGAAGAAGTGCAGGCCGACGAAACGGCCCGGACTACGCAGGGCGCCGCCGACGGCGGTCACCGACAGGGACGAGGTGTTGGTGGCGAGCAGGCAGTCGTCGCCGACGACCGACTCCAGCTCCCGGAACAGCTGCTGCTTGACGTCGAGCCGCTCCAGGACCGCCTCCACGACGAGCCCGCAGTCCGCCAGCTCGGCCAGGCTCCCGGCGGGATGGAGGCGGGCGCGGGCCGTGTCCCGCTCGGCAGCGGTGAGCCGGTCCTTGTCGACGAGCCGGTCGAGGCGGGCGCCGATCGCCGCGGCCGCCTCGCGGGCGCGGCCCGGAACGGCGTCGTAGAGCCGCACCGGGTGGCCCGCGACCAGCGCGACCTGGGCGATGCCCTGGCCCATGGTGCCGGTGCCCACGACGGCCACAGGGCTGCTGAGGTCGAGTGCTGTCATGTGCGCGATCCTCCCGCACCGGGTTTTCCACAGATACGGCAGGCCCCCTTGTACCGACCGATCGTTCGGTTACTCTAACTCTGTCCGCCTGTTTCTGCCCAGGTCATGAACTCGACGAAGAGTTCTCGAGACGAGGAGTTGGTCCCGCATGGCCGCCGAACTCACCGCGCACCAGCTGATCGCCCAGCACCGGCCCACCCTCGACCAGGCGCTGGAGGCCATCCGCACACGCGCGTACTGGTCCCCGCATCCCGAGCACCCCAAGGCGTACGGGGAGCACGGCAGCCTGGACGCCGCGGCGGGCAAGGCCGCCTTCGACGCCCTCCTCGGCACCCGTCTGGATCTCGGCCAGCCGGGCACGGACGACTGGACGGGCGGCGAGCTCTCGCCGTACGGGATCGAGCTGGGGATCACCTACCCCCACGCCGACATCGACGTCCTGCTGCCCGCCATGCGCGCCGGCCAGCGGGCGTGGCGCGACGCGGGCGCGGAGATCCGCGCCGTCGTGTGTCTGGAGATCCTCAAGCGCATCAGCGACCGGACGCACGAGTTCGCGCACGCGGTCATGCACACCAGCGGCCAGGCCTTCATGATGGCGTTCCAGGCGGGCGGCCCGCACGCCCAGGACCGCGGCCTGGAAGCGGTGGCGTACGCGTACGTGGAGCAGGTGCGCACACCCGAAACCGCGGAGTGGACCAAGCCCCAGGGCAAGCGTGACCCGCTGGTCCTCACCAAGACCTTCGTACCCGTCCCGCGCGGCATCGCGCTGGTCATCGGCTGCAACACCTTCCCGACGTGGAACGGCTACCCGGGCCTGTTCGCGTCCCTGGCCACCGGCAACGCGGTCCTTGTGAAGCCGCACCCGCGCGCGGTGCTGCCGCTCGCACTCACCGTGCAGGTGGCCCGCCAGGTGCTCGCCGAGGCGGGCTTCGACCCGAACCTGGTGGCGCTGGCCGCGGAGCGCCCGGGCGAGGGCATCGCCAAGACGCTCGCGGTGCGCCCGGAGATCCGCGTCATCGACTACACGGGCTCCACGACGTTCGGCGACTGGCTGGAGACCAACGCCCGCCAGGCGCAGGTCTACACGGAGAAGGCCGGCGTCAACACGGTGATCGTCGAGTCGACCGACGACTACAAGGGGATGCTGTCGAACCTGGCGTTCTCCCTGTCGCTGTACAGCGGGCAGATGTGCACCACCCCGCAGAACCTGCTGATCCCACGGGACGGCATCACCACCGACGAGGGCCCGAAGTCGTACGACGAGGTGGTCGCGGATCTCGCACGCTCGGTCGACGGCCTCCTGGGCGACGACGCACGCGCGAACGCGCTGCTCGGCGCGATCGTGAACCCGGACGTCAAGGCCCGTCTGGAGGCGGCGGCCGGACTCGGCGAGGTCGCGCTGGCGTCCCGGGAGATCACCAACCCCGAGTTCCCGAAGGCGGTCGTGCGGACGCCGGTGATCGTGAAGCTCGACGGCGCCAAGCCCGATGCGGAGGCCGCCTACATGAGCGAGTGCTTCGGCCCGGTCTCCTTCGCCGTCGCCGTCGACTCGGCGGCGGACGCGATCGAGCTGCTGCGCCGGACCGTCCGGGAGAAGGGCGCGATGACCGTCGGCGCGTACACCACCTCCGAGGAGGTGGAGCAGGCAGTCGAGGAGGCCTGCCTGGAGGAGTGCGCCCAGCTGTCCCTCAACCTGACCGGCGGGGTGTACGTCAACCAGACGGCCGCCTTCTCCGACTTCCACGGCTCGGGCGGCAACGCGGCGGCCAACGCGGCCCTGTGCGACGGGGCGTTCGTGGCGAACCGCTTCCGGGTGGTGGAGGTCCGCCGGGAGGCGTAACCGCCGTTCAGGCGGATGCGCCCCCGGTGGCGCTCCAGTGGTACAGCGTCATGGCCACACTGGTGGCCAGGTTGTAGCTGGAGACCTGGGGGCGCATCGGCAGGGACACCAGGTGGTCGGTGCGGGAGCGCAGTTCGGCCGACAGTCCGGTGCGCTCCGAGCCGAACGCGAGCAGGGCGTCGTCCGGCAGCTTCAGGGCGCGGATGTCCTCGCCCTCCGGGTCCAGCGCGAAGACCGGGCCCGGCGGCAGCTCGGCCACCGGCAGCCGCTCCACGACGGTTGCGAAGTGGAGTCCGGCCCCGCCCCGCACGACCGTGGGATGCCAGGGGTCGAGCGTGCCGGTCGTCACCACGCCTGTGGCGCCGAAGCCGGCCGCGAGCCGGATCACCGCCCCCGCGTTGCCGAGGTTGCGCGGGTTGTCCAGGACGACGACGGGGGCGCTGCGGGGCGAGCGGCGGAGGGTCTCGAGGTTGGCCTCGCGCGAGGGGCGTACGGCGAGGGCGGCGACCGCGGTGGGATGCGGGCGTGGCACGAGAGCCCGGTAGGTGTCCTCGGAGACCTCCGTCAGGAGCGTCTCCAGCACGTCCCGCACGTCGGGCGCCAGCTCGTCGGCCAGGTCGAGCGCCGCCCTCCGGCCCGTGGTGACGGCGACCGGCACGTGCGCCTGGAAGCGCAGCGCGTGCTTGAGCGCATGGAAGCCGTCGAGGAGGACGGAGGCGTCGGCGAGCCTGCGCCAGATGCCCAACGGGTCGGCGGTGCTGCGGTGGGGGGCCGTCATGCCGTGCAGCCTACGTGCGCCGCAGACCGCCGGCTTCCGGGCGGCCCTGGCGGAGTCCCGGCCCGCCGTTGTGCGGCTCATACCCGGCTCACACCGTCCGACTGGCCTCCGGCGCCTCGGCCGGCTCCTCAGCGGGCGGCCGGGGCCCGCGCGGGCCGGGCAGCGGAATCCGGGCGCCGGACGTCGCCAGCCGTCCACGCGCGCGTGCCGCCCATCCGCCCAGCCGCCGCAGGAAGGACGTCGGCAGGAACACGACGTCGGCGGCGATCATCGCGAGCGAGAAGAACGGCAGCCCGAGCACCACGGCGATCACCGCGTGCTCGGTCATCATGGCCGCCAGCAGGACGTTCTTCACCCGCCGGTTGAGCAGCGTGAACGGGAACGCGACCTGCGTGGCGACCGTCCCGTACGTCACCAGGAGCACGATCACACCGTGCGCGGACAGCAGATCGGACAGGGCGGGCCACGGCGAGAAGTAGTCGAGATGGAGCGGGTAGTAGACCGCGGTGCCGTCCTGCCAGCGCGACCCCTGGATCTTGTACCAGCCGGCGGTCGAGTAGATCAGGCACGCCTCCGCCATGACGACCAGCAGGGCGGCGTTGTGGACGAGGTGGGCGACGACGTCCAGCAGGATGCGCGCTTCCGCGTGCGGGGCGCGCCGGACGACGTACCACCACAGAGCCTGCACGGCCCACAGACCCCACAGGGCGAGCCAGGCGCCGCTGATGCGGCCCGCGCCCGTCGCCACGGCCAGGGCGAGGCCGAGCACGACCCACAGCGCGGGGCCCGCCCGGTCGGGCCGCGGGTGGCGGCCACGCGCGCGTGCCGCACGGGCGCGCCGGGCCCGCCGCTCGTCCAGCGACCAGACCTGCCCGCAGCGCGTGAACACCAGATAGATCGCCATCAGATGGATGACGTTGTCACCGCCGTCGCCCATGAAGACGCTGCGGTTCTGCAGCGACAGCACACCCACCATGAACAGCACCGACATCGTGCGGGTGCGCCAGCCGACCAGCAGCAGTGCGCTGGACAGCACGGCGAGGGCGTACACGCTCTCGAACCACGCCTGGCTGTCGGACCACATCAGGACGGTGAAGGCGTGGTTGTCGGCGGTCAGCTGCCGGGCCAGGTCCCAGCTCCAGGGGCCGTCGGGCCCGTACAGCTCCTGGCGGTGCGGAAGCTCACGCAGCAGGAACAGCAGCCAGGTGGCGGCGAAGCCGATGCGGACGGCCGCGGTCTGGTACGGGCCGAGGGCGGCCCCGGTGACGAGGGCGATCCCGCGCGAGAGGCGCGCGGCGAACCGCTTCATCGGGCGCTCACCCCCGCCCGCTCGCCGTCCGGCAGCGGCCACCAGGGCAGCCGGCGGTACACGGGCGCCGTGCTGACCTGCTCGTCGCTCCACTCGGGGGGCGGCACGTTGGTGGTCCGGATGCGGACCTGGACGCCTTCGACGGTCTCGCCGGGCCGGGCCGCGTGCTCGCGGCCGAGGCGCAGCGCGACGACCCGGCGGAGATAGTCCTCGGACAGCGCGCCGCGCAGGCCCACGGGACGGTTCTCGCCCTCGTGCGAGGTGACGTAGAAGTCCCAGGCGCGGCGCAGCTCGTTCTGCTGGGTGTGGCTCGGCAGCAGGTTGCCGTCGATGGCGGCACCGTCGAGCGCGGACAGGTCGTACCAGCCGGTCGTCCGTGCGGCGCCGCCGCCGGTGCGCAGTTCGGCACGTGCCTGGACGTCGATGTTCTGCTGCAGCGGGTTGGGCGCGAAGAGTTTCCAGTTCTGCTCGAACTCGGGGTAGATCCAGGAGTCGATCGTCTTGCCGTGCTCCTTCGTCACCACGTTCGCGGGCGCGACGTGCAGGAACACCATGCCCAGGTGCACGCAGGCGGCCACGGTGACGGCCGAGAGGGCCAGCGCGGCGGGGATCTGGTAGCGGCGGGAGAGGGCGGCGATGCCGGTGCGCGGGGCCGCCGGGTCCGAAGTCGGCCCCTCCGCTTTCCGCGCGCCGACGGCGTCGGACGGACGTTCCCCTGCGGCACCGGGCGCCGCGGGGCGTTCCCGTGTGCCTGTGGTCTCCGCGGGACGTTCCCGTGCCCCCGTGACCTCCGCCGGACGTTCCCCCACCCCCGTGACCTCCGCCGGACGTTCCCCTACCCCCGTGACCTCCGCCGGACGTTCCCCTGCCCTCGTGGCCTCCTCCCGGCGCGGATCGCCGGGTACGTCGCGGGCGGCGCCGGCGCGCCGGGCGGACACCGGGTCGCCAAGGTCGCCCGGCCGTTCGAGCCGGGCGCCCGGTCCCTCGTCGTATGCGTCCATCCCGCCCCGTCTCCCGAGCTTTTGTGCCCGCGGTGCCGTCCCAGGCCGCGGACCCTGTCCGGCGACCGTCTCCGCCGTGGGCGGAGCGGATCGCATCACCCGTTCGCAGCACACCCCACGGCGTTCGCACGGGAACGGTACCCAGGCCCGCCCGCCCCGCACAGCGCATTGGGCACAGCGGCCGGACGGCTGCCGGGTGGTTGTCCACAGCGGTTGACACCCTACGGCGCCACGTCCCACCATTGAATCCACACGACCGAACGATCGGTCGGGCAAGGTGAGTGGTCGAGGGGGATCGCATGGCGACAGCAGCAGCGCACCGGCCGGCCCACGCGGACGGCACGGCACACATGGACGCGGCGGCCTATGAGGCAGTCTTCGACGCCGCCGTCGCAGCCGACGAGCGCATCGAGCCGCGCGACTGGATGCCCGACGCCTACCGCGCCACCCTGGTCCGGCAGATCGCCCAGCACGCGCACTCCGAGATCATCGGCATGCAGCCGGAGGCCAACTGGATCACGCGCGCGCCCTCCCTGCGGCGCAAGGCGATCCTCATGGCCAAGGTCCAGGACGAAGCAGGCCACGGGCTGTACCTGTACAGCGCGGCGGAAACGCTCGGCACCAGCCGCGACGAACTGCTCGACAAGCTCCACACTGGCCGCCAGAAGTACTCCTCGATCTTCAACTACCCCACGCTGACCTGGGCGGACGTCGGCGCCATCGGCTGGCTGGTGGACGGCGCCGCGATCACCAACCAGGTCCCCCTGTGCCGCTGCTCCTACGGCCCCTACGCCCGCGCGATGGTCCGCATCTGCAAAGAGGAGTCCTTCCACCAGCGCCAGGGCTACGAGCTGCTGATGACCCTCAGCCACGGCACCCCCGAGCAGCACGCGATGGCGCAGGACGCGGTGGACCGCTGGTGGTGGCCGTCCCTGATGATGTTCGGCCCGCCCGACGACGAGTCCGCGCACTCCGCGCAGTCCATGGCCTGGAAGATCAAGCGGCACTCGAACGACGAGCTGCGCCAGCGCTTCGTGGACATCTGCGTCCCTCAGGCCGAATCGCTGGGCCTCACCCTCCCCGACCCGGACCTCACATGGAACGAGGAACGCGGGCACTACGACTTCGGCCCCATCGACTGGACCGAGTTCCGGGACGTCCTCAAGGGCAACGGCCCCTGCAACGAGCAGCGGCTGACCCAGCGCAGGCGAGCCCACGACGACGGCGCCTGGGTACGGGACGCGGCCGCGGCGTACGCGGCGAAGCACAACGCGACAGGCACGGCCGACGCGTCCGCGCGGACGGCAGGCGGACCGTCGGCGGACCAGACCGACGAGAACGGAAAGGCGTGACCATGACGACCCAAGAGTGGCCGCTGTGGGAGGTCTTCGTGCGCTCGCGCCGAGGGCTCTCGCACACCCACGCCGGCAGCCTCCACGCCCCCGACGCCGAGCTGGCCCTGCGCAACGCACGTGACCTGTACACCCGGCGCGGCGAGGGCGTCTCGATCTGGGTCGTGCCGTCCGCCGCCATCACCGCGTCCTCACCGGACGAGAAGGACCCCTTCTTCGAACCCGCCGCCGACAAGCCCTACCGGCACCCCACGTTCTACGACATCCCGGAAGGGGTGAAGCACCTGTGACCGCCACCCTGCACACCACGGCCGCCCTGGCCCTCGGCGACGACGCCCTGGTGCTCTCACACCGCCTGGGGGAGTGGGCGGGGCACGCGCCCGTGCTCGAAGAGGAGGTGGCGCTCGCCAACATCGCCCTGGACCTGCTCGGCCAGGCCCGGGTGCTGCTGTCCATGGTCGGCGACGAGGACGAACTGGCCTACCTCCGCGAAGAGCGCGCCTTCCGCAATCTGCAACTGGTGGAACAGCCCAACGGCGACTTCGCACACACCATCGCCCGCCAGCTCTACTTCTCCACCTACCAACGGCTTCTGTACACGCACCTGGCCGCCGCGGACGGCGAGTTCGCGGGCCTCGCCGCCAAGGCGGTCAAGGAGGTCGCCTACCACCAGGACCACGCCGAACAGTGGACACTGCGGCTCGGCGACGGCACGGACGTCAGCCACGAGCGGATGCAGCGCGCGTGCCGGACGCTGTGGCGGTTCACGGGAGAGATGTTCCAGCCGGTCGAGGGCCTGGACATCGACTGGACGGGCATCAAGACGGCCTGGCTGGAATCGGTGGGTGACATCCTGCGCCGCGCCACCCTGGACATACCCGAAGGACCGCAGGCCGGGGCGTGGACCGCCGGCGCCGGCCGACAGGGCCTGCACACGGAGTCCTTCGGGCGGATGCTCGCCGAAATGCAGCATCTGCACCGCAGCCACCCGGGGGCGTCATGGTGACGGCCACGGCCCTCGAAGAGGAACTGCGCCGGCTCGCCGGCTCGGTCCCCGACCCCGAGCTGCCCGTGCTCACCCTGCAGGAACTGGGCGTCCTGCGGGCCGTCCATCTGCACGGCCCGGACGCGGTCGAGGTCGAACTCACCCCCACCTACACGGGATGCCCGGCCATCGAAGCGATGGCCATGGACATAAAGCGCGTGCTCCACGAACACGGCGTGACCCAGGTCGTGGTGCGCACCGTGCTGAGCCCCGCCTGGTCGACGGACGACATCTCCGACGAAGGCCGCCGCAAGCTCAGGGAGTTCGGGATCGCACCGCCCCGCGTACGGCCGGCATCCGGACCCGTGTCACTGGACCTCGGCCCCACACGCACGGCCGCAGGCTCCCGAGACACCGGCACCGCACCCCCGGTCACCGGCTCCCCCGAACCCGAAGAGCCCGTGCGCTGCCCGTTCTGCGGATCCGCCGAGACCGAGCTGCTCAGCCGCTTCTCGTCCACCGCGTGCAAGGCACTGCGCCGCTGTCTCGTCTGCCGTGAGCCCTTCGACCACTTCAAGGAGCTGTGATGGCCCGGTTCCACCCGCTCCCCGTGACCGCCGTCGACCGGCTCACCGACGACTCCGTGGCCCTGACCTTCGCAGTACCACCCGCACTGCGCGAGGAGTACCGGCACTCACCCGGCCAGCACCTCGCCCTGCGCCGCACCGTCGACGGCACGGAGGTACGGCGCACGTACTCGATCTGCTCCCCCGCACCGGCACCGGGCGGCGAGGGCCCGCACACACTGCGCGTAGCAGTCCGGTTCGTGGACGGAGGCGCCTTCTCCGCCTACGCGCTCAAGGAGATCGCCGTCGGCGACGAACTGGAGGTGATGACACCGGCGGGACGGTTCACGCTGGAGCCCGCGCCCGGGCTGTACGCGGCGATCGTCGGCGGCAGCGGAATCACCCCCGTCCTGTCCATCGTGACCACACTGCTGGAACGCGAGCCTCGCGCCCGGTTCTGCCTCCTGCGCAGCGACCGGACGTCCGCCTCGACGATGTTCCTGGAGGAGGTCGCCGACCTGAAGGACCGCTACCCCGAGCGGTTCCAGCTGGTCACGGTGCTCTCCCGGGAGGAACAGCAGGCGGGACTGCCGACCGGCCGGCTCGACGGGGAGCGGCTGTCCGGGCTGCTGCCGGCGCTGCTTCCGGTGGACGAGGTCGCGGGCTGGTTCCTGTGCGGACCGTTCGGACTGGTGCAGTCGGCGGAGCGGGCGCTGCGCGAGCTCGGGGTGCCGCGCACCCGCATCCATGAGGAGATCTTCCACGTGGACGCGGGCGCCACCGTCACGCCGTCCGCACCCGCTCCCGCGCACAGCACGGTGACCGCGCGGCTCGACGGGCGCGGCGGGACCTGGCCGGTCCGCGACGGCGAATCGCTGCTGGAGACGGTCCTGCGCAACCGGCCCGACGCCCCCTACGCCTGCAAGGGAGGAGTCTGCGGGACCTGCCGGGCCTTCCTGGTCTCGGGCGAGGTGCGCATGGACCGCAACTTCGCACTGGAACGGGAAGAGACGGACGCGGGATATGTGCTGGCGTGCCAGTCCCACCCGGTCACGGAGAAGGTGGAGCTGGACTTCGACCGGTGAGCGGCGGCCCCCGCCGGCAGGTCACCGGCCCCACGCCGCCCGACGTGCCCCGGACCGTTCCCTTCTTATAGAACCTGTTCTATCTTGACGCTCCGTCAGATCAGCGGAGCCGCCGGGAGGACAGGCCGTGGACTTCACCTTCAGCGAAGAGCAGCAGGCGGCGCTCGAGGCAGCGAAAGCCCTGTTCGCCGGGACCGCGCCGGACAAAGTACCCAGTCCCGCGCTGGCCCCCGGCGCCGTCGCCGACGACTTCGACCGAACACTGTGGACACGGCTCGCGGACACGGATCTGCTCAGCCTGCTGCTCGGCCCCGAGTACGGCGGCGCCGGCCTCGACCCCATCGCCCTCTGCCTGGTGCTACGGGAGTCCGCGAAGGCACTGGCACGCACACCCCTGCTCGAGAACACGGCCGCGGCCATCGCCCTCCAAGCCCACGGCAGCACCGAGGCTAAGGAGGAACTGCTCGCACGGACGGGCCGCGGGGAACTCGTCCTGACCGTCGCCGCCCACGGCCGGACCGGCCACGACCCGGCCGAACTCGCGGTGATCGCACGCCACGAACCGAACGGCACCTGGGTGCTGGACGGCACCCAGACCGCGGTGCCCTGGGCGCACACCGCCGACATCATCCTCGTACCCGCCCACACCCACGACTCGGGCCGCACCGTCCTCGCCCTCGTACCGCGGCATCACAACGGCGTCGTACTCACCGAACAGATCTCCACGACCGGCGAACGGCTCGCGGAACTACGCCTGGACTCGGCAGAAATCCCCGAGCGACACCTGCTCCACGCCGACGGTGCCTGGGAAGAACTCCGGCTGCTCCTCACCACCGGGACCTGCGCACTCGCCCTCGGACTCGGCGAAAAGGTGCTGGAGATGACCGCCGAGTACACCGGCAGGCGAGAACAGTTCGGCCACCCCCTCGCCACATTCCAGGCGGTCGCCGTACAGGCAGCCGACCGGTACATCGACCTGCGCGCCATGGAGGCCACGCTCTGGCAGGCGGCATGGCGCATCAGCTCCGGCGCCCCGGGCGCCCTGCCCGCCGCCGGCGACGTGGCAACCGCGAAGATCTGGGCATCAGAGGGCGTACGGCGAGTCGTGCAGACCGCGCAACACCTGCACGGAGGGTTCGGCGCCGACACCGACTACACCCTGCACCGATACCACGCCTGGGCCAAGCACCTGGAACTCTCACTCGGCCCCGCGGCGGCACACGAGGACGCCCTGGGCAACCTGATGGCGGCGCACCCCCTCGCATGACCCGCACACAAGCCCGCTCCCGGCCCCAGTCCGCCCCAGGAACTAGAGCACGAAGCCCGGCCCACCCTTGTCATCCACGACCGGGCGCCCCTCGGCGGCCCAGACCTGCATGCCACCGTCCACGTTCACCGCGTCGACACCCTGCTGCGCCAGGTACATCGCGACCTGCGCCGAACGGCCACCCGAGCGGCAGATCACATGCACCCGGCCGTCCTGCGGCACCGCCTGGGTGAACTCGCCATACCGGGCGACGAACTCGCTGAGGGGGATATGCAGCGCCCCCTCGGCGTGACCCGCCTGCCACTCGTCGTCCTCACGGACGTCCAGCAGGAAGTCGCCGTCCTTGAGGTCCGCGACCTCGACCGTGGGCACACCAGCTCCGAAATGCATACCCCCGACGCTACCCGACAAAAGCACGGACCGGCCTCGGCCCCGACCGCCGGAGCCGTACCCGGCGGGTCAGCCTCGCAGCGCCTCCAGCTCGGCTTCCTTCTCCGCGACCTGCGCCAGCAGCTGCTCGGCGATCTCGTTCAGCAGAGCGTCGGGGTCGTCGGGAGCGAGCCGCAGCATCGAGCCGATCGCGCTCTCCTCCAGTTCACTGGCCACGAGCGTGAGCAGATCCTTACGCTGGGCAAGCCACTCCAGGCGGGCATACAGCTCCTCGCTCCGGCTGGGCCTGCGCTCCTCGGGGACGGGGCCGGCAGCCCACTCCTCGGAGAGCTCCCGGAGCTGAGCCTCGTCACCACGCGCGTACGCCGCGTTGACCCGGGCGATGAACTCGTCACGCCGCTTGCGCTCGGCGTCGTCCTGGGCCAGATCGGGGTGCGCCTTGCGGGCCAGGTCGCGGTACAGCTTGCGGGCCTCCTCACTGGGGCGCACCCGCTGCGGGGGCCGCACCGGCTGGTCCGTGAGCATCGCCTGCGCCTCCGGGAACAGCCCGTCCGAGTCCATCCAGCCGTGGAACAGCTCCTCGACGCCGGGCATCGGCATCACCCGGGCGCGGGCCTCGTGAGCGCGGCGTATGTCCTCGGGATCCCCGCTACTGGCGGCCCGTGCCTCGGCGATCTCCGCCTCCAGTTCGTCGAGGCGCGTGTACATCGGTCCCAGCTTCTGGTGGTGCAGCCGCGAGAAGTTCTCCACCTCGACGCGGAAGGTCTCCAGAGCGATCTCGTACTCGATCAACGCCTGCTCGGCGGCCCTCACGGCCCGCTCCAGCCGCTCCTCGGGCCGCGGCCCGGACCCGCCACCGTCCTCACCGGTTCCCGGGGCCCGAGCAGAACCGGCAGAGTCCTGGCCGATCACCGGGGCCTCACCGGAACCGGCGGAGTCCTCGCCGGTCACCGGGGCCTCACCGGAACCGGCGCCATCCCCATCGGTCGCCGGGGTTCCGCCGGAACCGGCGCGCTCGGCGAGCGGCTCGTCGGCAGCGGACACGGACTCGCTCTGCTCGGCTTCGGGGGTCGTCACCGGACCAGCGTATGACACGCGGGGAGGGCTGCTGCGGGGTCCGGCGAGGTCCCTGGGCCCTCGAGCAGGTCAACGTAGCGCCCGGGGGGCTCCCCTCCCCCTCCCCCCACCCTCCCCGCCCCCCAGAACTCCCTCAGACCCCCATCTCCCCCGCAATACGCCCACTCCGCACCGCAGCGACCAACTCCGCGTGGTCCGCCTCCGTGCGGTCCGCATAGGCCACGGCGAATGCGGCGATCGCCTCGTCGAGTTCCTCGTTCTTGCCGCAGTAGCCCGAGATCAGGCGCGGGTCGGCGCTGTGACTGTGCGCGCGGGCCAGCAGCGCTCCGGTCATACGGGCGTAGTCGTCTATCTGGTCGGCGGCGAGCGCTGCGGGGTCGACGCTGCCCTTGCGGTTACGGAACTGCCGCACCTGGTAGGGACGTCCGTCGACCGATGTCCAGCCCAGCAGGATGTCGCTGACCACTTGCATGCGCTTCTGGCCGAGGACGACCCGGCGGCCTTCGTGCTCCGCCTCCGGCACCGGGTGGCCGGCCGTCGCCAGATGGGGGAGCAGGGCGGAGGGGCGCGCCTCCTTGACCTGGAGGACCAGGGGTTCGCCGCGGTGGTCGAGGAGCAGCACCACATAGGAGCGCGTGCCGACGCTGCCCGTGCCCACCACGCGGAACGCGACATCGTGCACCGCGTACCGGCCGAGCAGCGGGAGGCGGTCCTCGGACAGGGTCGTCAGGTAGTGCTCCAGGGATGCGGCGACCGCCGCCGCCTCGGCGTCCGGTATGCGGCGCAGCACCGGTGGCGCGTCCACGAAACGGCGGCCGCCGCCGTCGGCCGTCTCCGTCGACTTCGCCGCGAACCGTCCGCTGGTGTTGGCCCGGGCCTTCTCGGAGACCCTCTCCAGGGTGCCGAGCAGGTCGTGGGCGTCCGTGTGGGAGACCAGTTCCTCGTCGGCGATCGCATTCCACGCGTCCAGGACCGGGAGTCTGGCCAGCAGGCGCATGGTGCGGCGGTAGGCGCCGGCCGCGTCCTGCGCGGCTTGGCGGCAGGTGTCCTCGTCGGCTCCGGCCTCGCGGCCGGCGAGGACCAGTGATGCGGCGAGGCGTTTGAGGTCCCACTCCCAGGGGCCGTGGACCGTCTCGTCGAAGTCGTTCAGGTCGATGACGAGGCCGCCGCGGGCGTCTCCGTAGAGCCCGAAGTTGGCCGCGTGGGCGTCGCCGCAGATCTGGGTGCGGATGCCCGTGGTCGGGGTGCGGGCGAGGTCGTAGGCCATGAGGCCTGCCGATCCGCGCAGGAACGCGAAGGGAGTGGCGGCCATCCTGCCGACGCGTATGGGGGTCAGTTCGGTGAGGCGGCCGTGGTTGGACTCCTCGACGGCGGTGACCGCGTCGGGGCGGTCGGCGTCCACCACGAGTTCGGCGTGCGCCCTGCGCCGTACGCGGGAGCGCAGTGCCTTGCCTTCGTCCTTGGGTGATTCGGGGGCGGGCCATCGCGCGAAGCCCCGCACTGCGGAAATCCTGCTCGTCTGCAGCGGCAACGCCGCCTCGGTCTCCGTGCCGGTCTCGGTCACGCCGACCGCCTCCCCCCGTGTCCGCTGTCCTTGCAGCCGTACGAACATCAACTGCGGATGACCGTACAGCGGGTGGGAGTGGGAGCGTCAGACCCTGTGGACAACTCAACGGGTGTGGACAACCTGGTCACAGCGCACCTGGCGGCCGCACGGCGGAGGCGATCCGGCAGCGTTCGGGGGCGGTGGGGACCGTCAGCCTCGAGCAGGGAGCCTCCGGGCGGCCTTTGGGCCGAAGGTGATGCAATGAGCACGTGGCGTTCGGCCAGGCCCTCGCCCTCCCGCTCGTGCTCGGTCCCGGAGGAGCCGACAGGCTCTGCCCCCGAGGATCGAGGGCGCCGAGGATCGACGATGAGGAGAGTCCGGAGTGACCCCTGAACAGTTGCGTTCCTTCTGTCTTTCCTTCAATGCGGCTGTGGAGGAGTTTCCCTTCTCCTCGTTCCGGGAGCTCTCCGTCTTCAAGGTGGAGGGCAAGGCCTTCGCCCTGACGAGCCTGGAAGCCCGCCCGCTCACCGTGAACCTGAAGTGCGACCCGGAGGACGCGTTGCGCCTGCGCGGTGAGCACCCGGGGCTGATCGTCCCGGGGTGGCACATGAACAAGCGTCACTGGAACACCGTGACAGTGGACGGGGAACTGCCGGACCTCCTGGTCCAAGAGCTCGTCGAGGACTCGTACGACCTCGTCGTGGCGGGCCTGCCACGAACCGCGCGTCTACGCCTGGACCGCCCCTGAAGCGGCTGTCTGGCCGGCTTCCTCGTCCAGCCGCTCGACCAGGAGCATCGCCGCGTCGTCCGCCAGGTGGCCGCCGTTATGGCGGATCAGTTCCAGGTGCAGACATTCCAGGAACTCCGTCGGACTGCACGGATGCACCGCTTCGACGGCCTCGTGCAGGGAGAAGAACGCGCCGTCCGGGCTGCGGGCTTCGACCACCCCGTCGGTGTACAGCAGCAAACGGTCACCGGGCGCAAACGGATGGTTCTCGACCTCGGCAGGAGAAACGGCCATGAATTCGTCCAGGCCGAGGGGCGGCAGATCCATGGTGGGCACCAGGGCCCCGACCTTGCCGTGGCGTACCACCAGCGGGGGCGGGTGGCCGCGGTTCACCACCTGGACCTCGAAGGCGTCGGTCACCTGGGCGACAACCGCGGTGACGAAATCCTCGGCCGGATCTTCCTCGTCGCTCCTGCTGAGAGCCGTCGGCGCGGCGCGCTCCCGTTCCAGCGCGGCCGCGCAGTGGTTCACCACCTCGAGCAGATCCTCCTCATAGTGCGCGGCCTCCCGGAACGCTCCGAGCACGGCTGCGGCCAAGCGCACGGCGGACAGTCCCTTGCCCCGGACGTCACCCATGATCACCCGCACTCCGTACCGGGTCTGCGTGGCTTCGTAGAGATCTCCGCCGATCTGCGCTCCTGTCTCTGCCGCGAGGTAGATGCTGGCCAGCCGTGCCGGGCCCAGCCGTGCCGGAACACCTCGCACGAGGACTCGCTGGGCGGCCTCGGCGACCCGGCGAACCTGGTCGAGCTCCGTCTGTCTGCGCGTCCGCATGGCATTGCCCACGGTCATGCTGGCCACGGACACCATGAGCAGGGACAGAAGGTTGCTGTAGCCCTGGGCGCCCCACGTGTGGTGCACCGTCAACGAGTACACGGTGACGGCGCAGGCTCCGGCCGCTGCCGTGAGAATGCCTCTCGGGCCCATCGTCAACGAAGCCAAGGCGGGTGTGGCGGCGAGAATGGGACCGGTTACCACTGCGTGTGCGGGCGAGAACTCGATCCCCAACGCGAACAGCACGATCATGAACGGCACGCACTGTCCGAGCCTGAAGAGAACCCGGTCATGACCGCCCGCTCCTGATGGGCCAGGTGAGCGGAAGAGCGACCGCATGGCTACAGCTTGACTCACCGAGGTCGAGCGTTCCACTCAACACCTTGCTCCGGACCGTCGCCGCACCTGCGGGGCCGCGCTCCGTTTCAGAGGTTCGCTGCCGGAGACAGAGGCGGAACCGCCACCGGCTGTGGCCGTCAGGACGGCCGTGTATCAGCGATCCGAACTTGGCTCGGCGGTGCCGTCCGAGGTCGTCTCGGCTTTCGTGTAGAGGATCTCGCGGGCCTGCTCCGCGGCGCGGGTGATGCCCTCGGAGACGAAGTCGACGAAGCGGGCGATGTTCTCGAGGCGGATGGCGGCCGGGGTGTCGGGGCCGAGGATGCTGACGCCCTGCCGTGCGGTCTCGGCGAGCTGGGCGTTGGATCGGGCACCGGCGATCATTGCCTGGTACCAGAGCTCGTCGTCGACGACATAGCGCTCGCGGCTGCGTTCGCCGCGTTCCCGGCGGATGAGGTCCAGGCCTTCGAGGAATCTGACCGCTTTGGAGATGGACGCCGGGCTGACCTGGAGGCGCTGGGCGAGTTGGGACGCGGTGAGGCTGCCCGCGTCGGTGGTGTAGAGGCAGGTCAGCACCCGGGACATCATCTTGGGCAGCCCCTGCTGCATGAGGAGGGTGGTGAACGTCTCCTCGTACTCGCGTACGGCCTCGGCGTCGCGTCCGTGGGCCTGCGGGAGCTCCTGCGGCCCTCGGGGCGTGGCCGGCCTGCGCCGGTGGGCGCGGCGTTCGGTGGCGCGGTGGGCGAGGTCGGCGCGGTAGGCGGTGGGGCCGCCGTTGCGCATCACCTCACGGGTGACCGTCGAGGTGGGACGGTCGAGGCGTCGGGCGATCTCGGCGTAGGCGAGGCCGTCGGCCAGACCCAGCGCGATCTGCTGGCGTTCCTGCTGGGTGAGCCTGCCTCCCGGCATCACGATCTCCTTCGTGCTCCTTGGTGCGTCCAGCATAGCGTTCACTCCGGACTTATTGCAACGAACAGAGGGCTTCCGTTGCTTTGATCGCATATTCATTGCAACGATATTGCACCCTCTACCTGCATTGATATCGACTGTCTGCAATGAACTTGTTGCTGCCAAACTGAATGCAACGTAGCGTTTCCGGTGCCAGAAAGAGCGAGTCGAAGGAGCGCACGATGCAGAAGCAGCAGAGCACGATGCAGAAGTTCGACACCCCCGCCCCGATCTCCGCCGTTCTCGACATCCCCGCGGGACGCATCCGGTGCATCGCCGCCGACCGGGCCGACACCACGGTCGAGGTCCTGCCCGCGGACGCCTCCAAGACCCGCGACATGCAGGCGGCGGAGCAGACCACGGTCCACTACGGCGACGGCGTCCTGCGGATCCAGACCCCGGCCGGGAACCGGATCCTCGGCGCTTCCGGATGCATCGAGGTGACCATCCAGCTGCCGGTCGGCTCCCGCATCGAGGCGAAGGCGGCCAGTGCCGGGTTCCGGGGCGTCGGACGGCTCGGCGACGTCGCCTTCGAGGGCTCACAGGGCTCGGTCGAGCTCGACGAGGCCGAAAGCGCCCGCCTCACCCTCCTCGCCGGAGACGTCTCGGTCGGCCGCCTGCACGGCCCCGCGCGGATCAGCACCCAGAAGGGCGACCTCCACATCGCCGAGGCCGTGCGCGGCACGGTCACACTGCGCACCGAACACGGCGGGATCTCGGTCGGCGCCGCCCGCGGAGTCTCCGCCTCCCTGGACGCC
>NZ_JAKEEB010000003.1 GCF_021462825.1 Streptomyces glomeratus
CGCCGAAGTCGCGCAAGGACGAGCGCGCTCCGAAGTCCCGGCAGGACGCCGAGGCCGAGCCGGCCGCGGCCGAGGACCCGGTCGTCGAGGCGCCCGCGCCGCTCGAGGAGGAGGCCGAGACCGCGCCCAAGGGCCGTACGCGTCGCCGCGCGACCCGCAGGGTGTCGGCGCCGGCCGGTGCCCCCGCAGAGGCCGTGGTGACGGTCGGCGAGGCCGCGCCGCAGGCCGAGGCACCCGCCGAGACTCCCGAGGCACCCGCCGAGGTGGTCGAGACGGCCGAGGCCCCCCTCGAGGAGGCGGCTCCGGCCCGTCCGCGCCGCCGTGCCGTGCGCAAGGCCACCGCGCCCACGTCCTCCGAGGACGCGGCCGTCGTGGTCGTCCCGTCGGCGGCCGAGGAACCGGCAGCGGCCGAGGAACCGGCAGCGGCCGAGGCCCCGGCGGAGGGCGAGGCCGAGGTCTCCGCGCCCGCCAAGAAGGCGGCCCGCAAGACCGCCAAGAAGGCGACGGCGAAGAAGGCCGCCACGAAGAAGACGGCGGCCAAGAAGACGGCTGCCCAGAAGACCGCCGCGAAGAAGACCACCGCCAAGAAGGCGGCGGCCAAGAAGACGGTCGCCAAGAAGACGGCCGCCAAGAAGACGGCGGCCGCCGAGCAGACGGCTCAGCCGACGGTCTCGGTGACCACGGAGGACTGACCCCTCCCGGGTGTTCCGCCGGGTTCACCCCGTCACGGCGCCACACACGGCGGCGGCCCGCCCCGGACCTGCGGGGCCGGCCGCCGCCGTACGGCCGTCCGGACACGCCGTGCAGCCGCTTCCCCGGCCCTGCGGTTCGTGCCGTCGCGGTCGCCGTGGCGCTTCGCACGCGGGCGGCCGAGCCCGGTTTGACCCGTCAGGCCGGCCCCCGTAACCTTGACCGTCGGCGTGTCCACTGACCCGCCACATCCCCGTAAACCTCTTCCTTCCGGGCGCCGGGCGTTTCGGAAGAGGCCGTCCGCGGTGCCGGGCGGCTGGACTGCGGGGGTGCCGTTCCCGAGTGACAGAGAGTGAGATCCGCGTGTACGCCATCGTGCGCAGCGGTGGCCGCCAGCACAAGGTTGCTGTCGGCGACATCGTTGAGGTTGACAAGATTTCCACTGCCAAGGTTGGCGACACGGTCGAGCTCTCGACCCTGCTCGTGGTCGACGGCGACGCTGTGACCAGCGACCCGTGGGTGCTGGCCGGCATCAAGGTCCAGGCCGAGGTCGTGGACCACCACAAGGGCCAGAAGATCGACATTCTGCGCTACAAGAACAAGACCGGCTACCGCCGTCGGCAGGGCCACCGCCAGCAGTACACGGCGATCAAGGTCACGTCGATCCCCACGGCTGCGAAGTAAGGGACTGAGAACAGATGGCACACAAGAAGGGCGCATCGTCCACCCGGAACGGTCGCGACTCCAACGCCCAGCGGCTCGGCGTGAAGCGCTTCGGCGGTCAGGTCGTGAACGCGGGTGAGATCCTGGTCCGCCAGCGCGGCACGCACTTCCACCCGGGCGCGGGCGTCGGCCGCGGCGGCGACGACACGCTGTTCGCGCTGCAGGCCGGTGCGGTGGAGTTCGGTACCCACCGTGGCCGCAAGGTCGTGAACATCGTTCCGGTCGCCTGAGGCAGCCCCTTTCGGGCCCAGGCGCCGTAGGGCGTTTCGCGAGGCGGACCTCACTTCCCGGTCGGGAAGGCGGGTCCGCCTTTCGCTTGTTATTCACAGCACACCCCGCATTCCCCCCGGCTCTCGGCCGGGGGTACCCCCAGGAGGCACTGAACCATGACCACCTTCGTGGACCGCGTCGAACTCCACGTCGCCGCGGGTAACGGAGGCCACGGCTGTGCCTCCGTCCACCGCGAGAAGTTCAAGCCGCTCGGCGGCCCCGACGGGGGCAACGGCGGCCGGGGCGGCGATGTGATCCTCACCGTCGACCAGTCCGTCACCACGCTTCTCGACTACCACCACTCCCCGCACCGCAAGGCCACCAACGGCAAGCCCGGCGAAGGCGGCTTCCGCTCCGGCAAGGAGGGCCAGGACCTGGTGCTGCCGGTGCCGGACGGCACGGTCGTGCTGGACAAGGCGGGCAATGTGCTGGCCGACCTGGTCGGGCACGGGACCTCGTACGTCGCCGCCCAGGGCGGCCGCGGTGGCCTCGGCAACGCGGCGCTGGCCTCCGCCCGCCGCAAGGCGCCCGGCTTCGCCCTGCTCGGCGAGCCCGGTGATCTCCACGACATCGTGCTGGAGCTGAAGACGGTCGCGGACGTGGCGCTCGTCGGCTACCCGAGCGCGGGCAAGTCCTCGCTGATCTCCGTGCTGTCCGCGGCGAAGCCGAAGATCGCCGACTATCCGTTCACCACCCTCGTCCCGAACCTGGGCGTGGTCACCGCGGGCGCGACCGTCTACACCGTCGCCGATGTGCCGGGGCTCATCCCGGGCGCCAGCCAGGGCAAGGGGCTCGGCCTGGAGTTCCTGCGGCACGTCGAGCGGTGCAGCGTGCTTGTGCACGTGCTGGACACGGCCACCCTGGAGTCCGACCGCGACCCCGTCTCCGATCTCGATGTCATCGAGGAGGAGCTGAGGCAGTACGGCGGCCTCGACGGCCGCCCGCGGATCGTGGTCCTCAACAAGATCGACGTACCGGACGGCAAGGACCTGGCCGAGATGGTGCGGCCGGACCTTCAGGCGCGCGGCTACCGCGTCTTCGAGGTGTCCGCCGTGGCCCATCTCGGGCTGAAGGAGCTGTCGTTCGCCCTCGCCGACCTGGTCGCGAAGGCACGCGCCGCCCGGCCGAAGGAGGAGGCGACCCGGATCGTCATCCGGCCGAAGGCCGTGGACGACGCGGGCTTCACGGTGACGCGCGAGGACGACGGGCTGTTCCGGGTGCGCGGCGAGAAGCCCGAGCGCTGGGTGCGGCAGACGGACTTCAACAACGACGAGGCCGTCGGCTACCTCGCCGACCGGCTCAACCGCCTCGGTGTCGAGGACCAGCTGATGAAGGCGGGCGCCCGTGCCGGTGACGGCGTGGCCATCGGACCCGAGGAGAACGCGGTCGTCTTCGACTGGGAGCCGACGGTGACGGCGGGCGCGGAGATGCTCGGCCGGCGCGGTGAGGACCACCGGTTCGAGGGGGTGCGGCCCGCGGCACAGCGGCGCCGGGACCGGCAGGCCGAGCGGGACGAGACTCTCCAGGAGTTCGACGGCTTCGAGCCGTTCTGAGCGGCGCCGGCCGACCGGGGGCAGCACGGTGGCCCTGCCCCGCTGCCTCCGGTCGGCCCGAGCGGCTTCGGTGCCCCTTCGGGCCGGACCGGCCGTGCCGACGGGCGCTGAGGGGCGCCCGTCGCGGCGGCTCACTGGTGGTGGTGCCGCCAGCCCTCCCAGGCCGACTCGATCATGTCGTCCAGGTCGTGGCCGGCCGACCAGCCGAGTTCCCGGTGGATACGGTCGGCGGAGGCCACCACACGGGCCGGGTCGCCGGGGCGGCGCTCCGACACCGCGGGCACCACGTCGTGGCCGGTGACCTTGAGGATGCGGTCCACCATCTCCCGGACGGAACTGCCCTCGCCCCGGCCGATGTTCAGGACGAGCGAGGTTCCCGCGGGAGCGTCCTGGAGGCGGCGGGCGGCCGCGAGGTGGGCGGTGGCGATGTCCTCGACGTGGATGTAGTCGCGGACACAGGTGCCGTCCGGCGTGGCGTAGTCGTCGCCGAAGATCCGGGGCGCCTCACCGGCTTCGAGGCGCTCGAAGACCATGGGAATGAGGTTGAACACGCCGGTGTCCGCGAGTTCGGGGCTGCCGGCTCCGGCCACGTTGAAGTAGCGCAGCGAGGCGGCCCGGATCCCGTGGGCTCGTGCGGCGGCGCCGATCAGCCACTCGCCGATCAGCTTGGTCTCGCCGTAGGGGCTCATGGGCGCGCAGGGGGTGTCCTCGGTGACGAGGTCCACGTCCGGCATGCCGTACACCGCGGCGGAGGAGGAGAAGACGAGCCGGTCGACCCCGGCGGCGGTCATGACGTCGAGCAGGGTCTGAAGGCCGGTGACGTTCTCCCGGTAGTAGTGGAGCGGCCGCTCGACGGACTCGCCCACCTGCTTCTTGGCCGCGATGTGCACCACGCCGGTCACATCATGGTCACGAATCGTCTGCGCGAGCCTCTCGGCGTCCAGCACGCTGCCGACCACCAGCGGAGTGCCGGCGGGCACGCGGTCGGCGCTGCCGGTCGAGAGGTCGTCGTAGACCACGACGCTCTCACCGCCCCGCATCAGGGCGCGCACCACGTGCGCGCCTATGTACCCCGCGCCGCCCGTTACCAGCCAGCTCATTGTCACCTCTCCTGTGCGGTGGTCAGTGTGTTCAGACTGGTCGGTGGGCCCCGGAAAATCGAATCGGACAAACAGGACGCGTTCCGAAGGAAAAGGTCAAAATCACTGGGGCGGGTCCAGGTGGCCGGACGACCTCTTTCACGGAAACATCTCGTGAATCCCTTACTCTGATGGGCGGTGTGCGCTCCGGTCCGCGAAGGCCGCGCGCGCCGGCCTCGCTCGTGTACTCAACGTTCGCCCCGGAGACAGGTTGCAAAAGGTACCTAGACTCTCCCTCGTCGTCCCCGCCTACAAGGTGCAGGGGTACCTCTCCGAGTGTCTTGAGTCGGTCCTGGGGCAGGACTACGCGGACTTCGAAATCGTCGCCGTCGACGACTGCTCTCCGGACGGCTCGGGTGCCATTCTCGATGAGTACGCCATACGGGACGACCGTATTCGTGTGATTCACCTCACGGAGAACGTCGGCCTGGGGCGTGCACGCAATATCGCCCTGGAAAACGTCCGCGGCGATTACGTCCTGTTTCTGGACAGTGACGACACGTTGGCTCCGGGGGCGCTGTCGGCCATAGCCGGGCGGCTGGAGGCCGCCGGCGATCCCGAGGTACTGATCTACGACTATGTGCGCACCTACTGGAACGGCGAGGTCCGCCCGAACCAGCGGGCGCGCCTGCTCAAGGAAGCCGACGGGGAGGTCTTCTCCCTCGCCGAGCGGCCGCAGCTGCTCGATCTGCTGCAGATCGTCTGCAACAAGGCCTACCGCCGGGACTTCATCGCCCGGGAGGGCCTCACCTTCCCGCCGGGCTACTACGAGGACGCCCTGTGGACGTTCCGCTCCCTGATCGCAGCGGACCGCATCACCGTCCTGGACCGCGTCTGCCTGCTGTACCGGCAGCGGCGCGAGGGCGGCAACATCCTCTCCACCGTCAGCCGCAAGCACTTCGACGTCTTCGAGCAGTACCGCCGCGTCTTCGACTTCCTCGACGCACGTGAGGACGGCACCCGCTGGCGCACCCCCCTGTTCCGCAAGATGGTCGACCACTACCTGGCCGTCCTGGAGCGCCCCGGACGGCTGCCGCAGGACGCCCGGGCGGAGTTCTTCCACCGTGCCGCCGCCGACTACCGTGACCGGATGCCCGAGGGCTTCCGGAAGCCGGCCGGCGCCCGCGGCAAGAAGTACGCGCTGCTGGAACGCGACGCCTACGCCGGACTGGCGGGCGCCACGGCCGCGGTGAGGATCCGCAACACGGTCCGGGGCCGGGCGCGCGCCACCCTCAACCGCTCCCGGCGCGGCGCCATGAGCCTGTACTACCAGTCCCAGCTGCGGCTGCCGCGCGACGAGTACCTGGCGGTGTTCTCCGCCTACTGGAGCCGCGGCGTCTCCTGCAACCCGGCGGCCATCGACTCCGAGCTCGCCCGCCTCGCACCCCACATACGCCGGGTGTGGGCGGTCCACCCGGACGCGGCGGACACGGTGCCCGAGGGCGTCGACCACGTGCGGGTGGGCTCGCGCGAGTACTGGGCCGCCGTCGCCCGTGCCACGTATCTGGTCAACAACGTGAACTTCCCGAACGCCGTCGTGAAGCGGGAGGGCCAGATACATGTGCAGACCCACCACGGCACCCCGCTGAAGACCATGGGCCTGGACCAGCAGAGGTACCCGGCCTCGACGAGCATGGACTTCGGCAAGCTCCTCGAGCGCTGCGACCGCTGGGACTTCAGCCTTGTCTCCAACCGGTTCTCGAGCGCCGTGTGGGAGCGGGCGTACCCCTGCTCCTACACCTCCCTGGAGACCGGCTACCCGCGCAACGACGTCCTGCTCAACTCCACGGCCGGGGACGTGCGCGAGGCCCGCCGTGAGCTCGGGCTGAGCGAGGGCACCACGGCCTTCCTCTACCTGCCGACGTACCGCGAGTACCAGCGCGACTTCGTGCTGCGCCTCGATCCGGTGAGGCTGGCCGAGCGGCTGGGGCCGGACGCCGTGCTGCTGGTGCGCGGCCACTACGCCCACCACCGGTCCGACCCGCCGGCCGAGTTGCCGGCCGACGGGCGGATCCTCGACGTGTCCGCCCACCCCGCGGTCGAGCGCCTCTACCTCGCCGCCGACTGCCTGATCACGGACTACTCGTCGGCGATGTTCGACTACGCCAACCTGGATCGGCCGATCGTGGTCTTCGCCGACGACTGGGACACCTACTCCGCCGTGCGCGGCACCTACTTCGATGTGCTCGCACAGGCGCCGGGTGCCGTCGCCACCACCGAGGAGGAACTGGCCGACGTGCTCTGCTCCGACGCCTGGCGCGGCGAGCGGGCCACCCGGGCGCGGGACCGTTTCCGCCGTCGCTTCTGCGACTTCGACGACGGTCGTGCAGCCGAGCGCACCGTGCGCCATGTCTTCCTCGGCGAGCCCCTCGAGGCCCTGCCGCCCCTCGTCCCGCTGGACGAACGCACCCCCGCCCCGCCACCAGGGCCGTCCCGCGACGCGTCGGCCCCGATATCCGTCCCCACGAGCCAGAGGTAGCTGCAGCAGTGTCCCAGCACCCCGACACAACGCCCGACATCAGCGTCGTCGTCATCGTCTTCAACGACGCGGCACGCCTTCCGACAGCCGTGCAGTCGGTCCTCGACCAGACCCTGCGCAACGTCGAGGTGATCATCGCCGACGACCACTCCACCGACGCCTCGTTCGAGGTCGCGCAGCAGCTGGCCGCCCGGTCCGACCGCGTGCGGGCGATCCAGCTGCCGGAGAACAGCGGCGGCTGCGGCGAGCCGCGCAACCAGGGCGTGGCGGTGGCCCGCGGCCGCTATGTGATGTTCCTCGACAGCGATGACACGCTGGAGCCGAACGCCTGCCGGAACATGCTGGAAGCCGCCGAGAGCACCGGCGCCGACCTGGTCTCCGGGCTCTGCCTGCGCGTCCACACGGACAACAGGCACGGCAAGACGGTCAAGTGGTACCCGTGGCTCTACCGGGAGACCCGCACCTTCGACTCCGTCGCCGAGATACCGGACCTGCTGGTCTTCGACACCCTGTCGACGAACAAGTGCTACCGGCGTGAGTTCCTGATCGACAGCGGTCTGGTCTTCCCCCGGGGCATCCACTACGAGGACCTGCTCTTCTCGGCCCAGGCCTACCTGGCCGCGTCCCGGATCACGCTGATTCCCAACACGGTCTACTTCTGGAACGTCGTCGAGAAGGCCGCCGAGAAGTCGATCAGCAACCGGCGCCACGAGATCAACAACTTCGCCGACCGGGTGGAGATCCACCGCAGGATCGACCGCATCCTCGCCGAGCAGGGCCAGGACGAGCTGAAGCTCCACAAGGACCGCAAGTTCCTCAAGCACGACCTCGTGCTGTACCTGCGGGACCTGCCCTTCCTGGACGACGAGTACCGGCACCACTTCGCCGAGATGGCCCGCGGCTACATCCAGGACTTCTCCCAGGAGGCCTACGAGGGCCTGTCCCCGATCCACCGGCTCTGCGCCTTTCTGCTGCTGCGCGAGGACTGGAAGAACCTCACCCCGGCGATCGACACGCTCATCAACCCGGGCAAGGTGTCCAGCTCGCTGGTGGAGCGCGACGGCCGCGTCTACTGGTGCGCGGAGCACCTCGACGACCCGGTGGGCCGCGAGATCCTCGACGTGACCGACCTCGGGTACCACGCCAAGCCGGTCCAGCGCCTCGCCCTGCGCAACCAGGTGACCGCCTACACGGAGAGCCCCACGGGCGTGACGGTGGCCGGTGCGCTCGTCAACCCGCTCGGGGTGATCCCGCCGAACGCGAAGCTCAAGGCCGAGCTGGAGTTCCGGGCCCGCCGCAAGAGCCTGCAGACGTTCCGCTTCCCGGTGCAGAGCGTGAAGCACGAGGGCGTGTCCGTGGCCTGGCAGGCCGATGTGCCGCTCGCGGCGAAGCTCCGCCCCCTCGGCATCATCGACGAGGTGTGGGACGTGCGCCTCCACCTCACCGTCGACGGCGAACGGACCACCAGCCGGCTGACGGTCGGCCAGACCTCCCTGGAGGAGGGCGGAGCCGTACGCGTCCGTCCCCGGCTCGGCCGGATGACGGCCGACCGCCTCCAGCCGCACGCCTCGGCCAAGGGCCACCTCGCCTTCCGCCTCACCCAGCACGGCAGGCTCGCCCGCCGCACCTCGATGCTGGTGCAGCGCAATATGCAGAGCCCGCCCGCCGAGTTGGCGAAGAAGATGGCGCGCAAGGTCGTCGCGGCCCGTAAGGACCTCCACTCGGGTCCGCGAAAGATCGAGACCTACCACCGGATGATCCGGCTGCTTCCCGTCCGCACGGGCACGGTGGTCTTCGAGAGCCACCTCGGCAAGCAGTACAGCGACAGCCCCCGGGCGATCTACGAGGAGATGCGCCGCCGCGGCGTGCCCTTCAAGGCCGTCTGGTCCTACGCCGGCGAGCGTCCCACGGGCTTCCCGAAGGACGTCGAGCTGGTGCGCCGCTGGTCCTGGCCCTACCTCAGGGCGCTGGCGCAGGCGGAGTTCTGGATCGACAACCAGGGCTTCCCGCTGAAGCTGAACAAGCGCCCGGAGACCACCTACATCCAGACCTGGCACGGCTCCGCGCTCAAGCGCATGGGATTCGACGAGCCGAAGTACCGCATCAAGCCGGAGCACGAGCAGAGCGCCTACCAGGAGGCGATCGACCGGTTCGACTACTTCGTGGTGCGGGGCCGGCACGACGAGAAGACCCTGGCCCCGGCCTACCGGATCCCAGAGGAGAAGCTCCTGCGCACCGGCTACCCGCGCAACGACGCGCTGGTCCGCGCCAAGGACGCCGAGACCCTCGACCCGGCGGCGCGGGAACTCGCGGACAGGCTCGGCATCCGCACGGACCGCCCCGTCGTCCTGTACGCCCCCACGTTCCGGGAGCAGAACGGAAAGGTCCAGAAGTTCGAATTCCCGTTCGACATCGACGCCTTCGCGGACCGCTTCGGCGATGAGTTCACCCTGCTGATCCGGACGCACTACCTCAACAGCGTGACGCTCCCGCCCTCCGTGGCGGGCCGGGTGGTCAACGTCAGCGAGGAGCCGGACATCACGCCGGTTCTCCTGCTCGCGGACGCGATGATCACCGACTACTCCTCGGTGATGTTCGACTATGCGCTGCTCCAGCGCCCGATGGTCTTCTTCACCTACGACTGGGAGGAGTACGTCGACAACAGCCGCGGGACGTACTTCGACCTGTCCGAGCAGGCTCCCGGTCCCGTCGTCCGGACGGCGGAGGACCTCTTCCGCGTCCTGGAGGATCTGCAGAGCCTCGCCTCCGAGCACGAGGCACGCCTCAAGGAATTCGTGACCCAGTACGGCGAGTACGACCGCGGCGACGCCGCCGCCCGGATCGTCGACCGCTTCTTCGGAAACCGGGGAGACGCCCGATGACACAGCGCGACATCATCTTCGTGGCCAACGAGGTCAACGAACTCGGCGGAGTGGCACGCTGGCAGGCGCTGATGGCCAAGCTGTTCGCGGAGAGCGGCCACCGGGTGACCATCGTCGGCATCGCGCCGCCCGAGGTCCCCATGGACCTGGGGGAGAACCCGCCGTTCTCCACGGTGACGCTCTACGACGAGCGCCCGCCGGGGCGCTGGCAGGCGCGGACCCTGTCCGACCGTGCCAACCTCAGGGCCCGGCGGCGCGAGGCCATGCGTGAGGCGGACATGCGCCGGGCCGCCGAGCGGCTGTCGTCCGTCTTCCGGGCCGCCCGGCCCGGGGCGATGATCATCGTGACCCAGGTGTGGGCCATGGAGTGGGTGGCGCTCGCCGACACCGCCGGGCACCCGGTCATCGGCATGAGCCACGAGTCCTACGAGTACTCGCGCGGCTCCTCCCGCTTCCAGCGCGTCGAGCGGTACTACAAGGAAACCGACCGTCTGCTGCTGCTCACCCGCGAGGACGCCGACCTGTGGATAGGCCGGGGCCTCAACAACGTCGGCTATATGCCGAATCCGCTGCCGATGATGCCGGAGGTCCCCTCCGAGCGCACCGAGAAGGTCGTCGCGAGCATCGGCCGGCTGGGGCACCAGAAGGGCATCGACATGCTTCTGGACGCCTGGGCCGAGGCGGCGCCGAAGCACCCCGGCTGGCTCCTCAAGATCTACGGCTCCGGCCCCGACGAGGAGGCCCTGCGGCAGCAGTGCACCCGGCTGGGCCTGGACGGATCGGTGGAGTGGGCCGGGCAGACGGACGATGTCGCCGGCGCGCTGCGGGGGGCATCCGTGTTCGTGCAGTCCTCCCGGGGCGAGGGCTTCCCCCTGGCTCTGCTGGAGGCGATGGCCTGCGCCGTGCCGTGCGCGGCCTTCGACTGCGCCCCGGGCGTGCGCGAGATCATCCGGGACGAGGAGGACGGCCTCCTCGCCCGCCCCGGCAATGTCTCCGAACTCGCCCACCAGCTGGGCCGTCTGATGGAGGACGCGGCACTCCGCGACACGATGGGTGAGCGGGCGCGGACGAACGTCCAGCGGTACTCGCCCGCGGCCATCTGCGAACGGTGGGAGGAACTGTTCACGTTCCTGGAGCGCTGAACCGTTCCCTGCGCGGCACATGACGAGGGGGGACCGGCCCGCACAGGGCCGGTCCCCCCTCGTCATGGGAGCCGTCGTCGTAGCAGCGGACCCGGCTGCCGCCGATGCACCGTGCCCGGCTGGGAAACCCAGCCGGGCACGGTGCGGGAGCCGCAGGGGCCTGTTGGGCCCACGGCCGGCGGAGTCGCGTCCGCTGCTCTTCCGTTAGCGGACGACGTAGCCGAAGCGGGCACCGGCTGCCGGGAGGCCGCCCGTGCCGGGCTGGTACGTGGTGATCGCGGCGTTGGTGCCGCCCGCGGTCACGTTGGACAGGGGCAGGCCGTAGGCCGTGCCGTAGCCGGACGGACCGTAGGGCATGCCCACGTACAGCTTGGTGCCGGTGAAGTGCAGGCTGGTACCCAGGTGCTGGTTGGCGCCCGCCGAGCCGGGAATGCCGGAGGTGCCCGCCTCGATCCAGCGGTCGTTGTCGCCGCGGGCGCCGAGCAGCGAGAAGGTGGTGATGGCGCCTGCCTTGGCCGTGGTGCCGACGGTCTCGTCCGGGATGCCGACGGCGAGCTTCATCGTGGCGGCGGTGCTCACCGCGCTGGGTGCGGTGTTGACAGCGGCCAGGGTCTGGCCGAAGTGGTCGCCGGCCTCGGAGGTGCCGACCATCTCGTCGGAGGCGGAGCCCGAGTAGTACACGTTGAGCTGGCTGTACGTGCCCGCCGGGGTGATGCGGAAGGTGATCACATTGCCCGCGTCGGCCTTGTTGACGCCGTCGATGGTCAGGTCCTCGCCGGGCGCGCCCACCGCGAGGATGGAGTCGGTGGCGGCCGCCGCCCCGGACGGGCGGTAGGGAACCAGAGCAAGGGATTTGCCGAACAGGTCGCCGGCCTCGGCGCCGCCGGAGACGGTGTCCAGGTCCTCGTCGAGACCGAACAGCGCGGTCGGGCGGCCCTCGGAGTTCAGCTTGTGGCTGAACACCGCGACATTGCCGGCGTCCGCGTCGGAGCCGATGGTCTCGTCGGGGGCGCCGATGGCGATGTGGTTGGCGTCGGCCGCGACCGTGCTGCCGAAGCCGTCGCCCTCCTCCACGGCACCCGGGACGCCGGTGCTGTCCTGGCTGATGGCCACGTTGGTGTTGCCGTGCACGTAGAAGGCCATGCCCGCCTTGGCGACCTTGCCGATGGCCTCACCGGGGTCGCCGAACACCATGAACGGCTCGCCCGCGGCGGTGGTCCCGGCCGCGAGGGCCTGGCCCATGCGGTCGCCGCTCTCGGCTGCCGAGGACTTGAGAGAACCGGTGCCCGTGCCCTGCTCGAAGTGGGTGTCCTTGGTGGCGCCGGTGCCGATGCCGCCCGGCGCGCCGTACAGGAGGTCGACCACGCCCGCGTCGGGGGCGGTGCCCAGGTCCTCGGAGGGGGTGCCGACGACCAGGTCGGTGCAGCCGTCCTCGTTGTAATCGACGGTGGCCAGGGACTCGCCGAACCAGTCGTTCGGCTCGGCGCCGCCGGGCACCCAGTCCAGGTCTTGGTTGATCTCGGCGGTGCCCTTGCCGCCGCCGTAGACGATCCGGACCACCCCGGCGCCGTCGTCACCGCCGACGGTCGCCTTGGGGTCGGCGATGGCGGTGTCCTCGATGCCGTCGCAGTTGAAGTCGGCGATACGGGGGGCGCCGGCGGTGGAGGTCACCCAGGAGGCCAGGTCGTCGACGCGGGCGGCGATGCCGCCGGTGCGGGTCTCGGAGGCGTCGACGCCGAAGCAACCGCCCTGGTACGACTGGCTGTTGAGGGCGACCAGCTGCGGAGTGCCGCCGGCCGTGCGGACCACGGGGCCGCCGCTGTCGCCCATACAGGCGGCCGCGTCCTTGCCGGTGACGGTGGCCGAGGTGGCCGCGGCCGAGTCCACGGTCAGCGCGCCGGTGTGCAGCTTCAGCGGCGCCCATTCGGTCTGGGTACGGCCGTATCCGGCGAACTTCAGCTCCTCGCCCGCGGCGGGTGCGGTGGTGGCCACGGCGATGGGGGCCACGTTGGTGACCGGCCGGTTCAGGCGTGCCAGGACCACGTCGCGGTCGGTGCGGGGGACGAGCTGGACGATGTCGCGCACCGCCCCGTCGGAGCCGCTGAGGTCGGAGCGGCCGATGGTGGCGGTGGTCGGGGTCTTCGGCTTGCCCGCAGGCACGGCCAGGCTCGCGGCAGGGTTGTCGGCGAAGCAACTGGCGGCGGTGAGCAGCCACTCGGGGGCGACCAGGACGCCGGAGCAGCCGCGGTCGTGGTCGCCGACGATGACCTGGGCGGTGTAGCTGAAGCTGCTGTCGCCGACGGGCGCGCCGGTGACGGCGGACGCGGGTGCGGCGCATACCGCGACCGGGCCGGCGATCAGGGCTGCGGCGAGCGCGGCGAGGCGCACGTGTCTGGTGTGTCGCATGACGTGATTCCTTGGACGTGAGGTCTCGGGGACCGGGAGGGCGGATCGGCTGGCGAACGGAGCCGCGGCGGGCGCTACTTGGAGGTCCTGATCTCCACGAGCATGTGCTCTCGGCCCTGCGGGTCCGCGCTCTCGCCGACCGCGGTCCAGGTGTTCTTCGCGACGTCGAAGCTCTTCTCCTCCGTGCCGACGGTCATGTCGACCTGGGCCGCGTAGTCGTTGCCCCGGACGGCGTAGACGGAGGGGATCTCCAGGGTCAGCCAGCCGGCGTTGCCGGTGACCTGGAAGCAGACCTTGTCCTTGCTCCGCGCCCAGACCTCGAGGAAGCCGGTGCCGCTGGCGCAGTCGGCGAGCGTGATGTGACCGTCGCCGCGCTTGAGGACGATGTTCCTCTCGGCGAGGATCTTGTCGGCCTGCGGGTAGCCGAAGTTCTCGACGGCGTAGCCGGGGGCCTCGCCGGCGGCGGGCGCGACCGTTTCGGAGGCGGTGCCCTGGCCGGCGGACGCTCCTCCGCCGAGCAGCGTGACCCAGGTCAGGGCGCCCGCGGCCGCCAGGGCGGCGGTGCCTATGAGTCTCCTGCGCAATGGCTTTGCCGTGGTGGCACGTGCCTTCATCGCAATCCTTACTTCTCGCCTCCGGAAAACGAGCGCGAGCATGTTTCAGACATGGAAGTGAAGGCAACCGGAATCGGCATTCGTTCCCCCAAATCCCCGCCATGGAATGCTGACGGTCGGTCCGGATTCCGTTGATCGAACGCGCCAATAAAACCTTATGCGAAGAGTGTCTGTCCACTTCGTAAAGTGGTTAAATGGGGCGCAAAACCGCCGTCTTGGTATGAGATTGATCACGCCTGTTTCGGGTTGCGTCGTACGTCGTAAATGATTGGGCAAAAAACTGGGGGTTCAGCTCGAGAGAATGAAGCCAAGGAGCTCCATGACGATCACCGAGATCAAAAGGGGCGCCCGGTATCGGGCCGGGTACTCGATGTTCTCCGGCTTCAGTCCGCGACGCCGGTCCTCCGCGTACTGGCGCAGCAGCTTCCTGGACGGGAAGAAGCCGATGGCGAGCCCGAGCCAGCTGAAGGAGTAGAGAATCAGCATCTGCGAGGTGGTCCAGTGCTGATACTGGCGGGCGCCCACGGCGATCATGCCGAGGCAGCATCCCACCGAAATGGCCAGGTAAAGCGCCAGTGCCTTGGGCCTTCTGAACACCCACTGCACACCGAGGCCGAGGACCACGGTTGCGAGGGCCGCCAGAAGCAACAACCAGTGCAGAGGAAGCCGGGCGAGCATGGCGGGTTCCTTTCCGCGGTGAAGAAGGGCCGACGGCGTCGGAGCCGCCGGCCCAATTACTGCACGATGCCGGCTTGCGTGCCCGTCAGAAAAGGCTCAGAAGTCCGGTGACCGGCGAGACGAGGTCGTGTCCGAACTGCGTCACCTTCGTGGCCACCTTGCCCGCGCCGAGAGCACCGATCCACTTCGACTGGCCGAAGGTGATCAGGCCCAGGGCGGCGCTCGCCGCGGACTGCTTGAACTCGGAGCTCGTGAATCCGTAGCCGATGCCGGTGAACAGGGCACTGAGCCCGCCGAGTGCGACCGAAGCCTCCCCGAAGGCGCCCGCCGCGGGTTCGAGCACCGGGAAGGCGAGGCCGGCCAGGCCGAGACCGGCGGCGATGAAGCCGGTGCCGATGCTCAGATCGTTCGTGGCGTTCGCCAGCCAGCGGGCGTCCTTCTTCCACCAGGGAAGACCGCCCTTGACGGAGTCGTTGTCGGCGGTGTCGGCCGGGTCCTTCCCGCTCGCCTTGGCCTGCCGCGCCTCCTCGGCCGCCTTGCGGGCCTTCTCCGCGAGCTCGGCCTTTCGCTTGGCAGCGACGATCCTGTTCGCCTCGCTTGCCGCGGCCGCCGCGGTCTGCGCGTCCTGCTTCGCCTGGATGGCGGAAGCCCGGGCGGCGTTGGCGGAGGCCTGGGCGGCGTTGGCGGAGGCCCTGGCATTCTGGGCGGCGTCCACGGCACGGTTGGCGGAGTAGTTCGCCGAGCGCGCGGCCGTGCGTGCCTTGGCGGCAGCCTGCTTGGCCTGGTCGGCCGAGGCCTGCGCGCTCTGCGCCGACCTGTCGGCGGCGTCCGCGTTCGCGTTCGCCTGCTTGGCGCAGTCCTCGGCCTTCTTCTGCGACTGCGTGGCCTTGTCCGCCCAGTCCGACGCCTCCTTGGCCGCGTTGCGGGCCTTGGCCGCGGCCTCCTGGGCGCGGTTCGCGTTCTCCGCCGCCTTGTTCGCGACCTTCGAGGCGGCGGCGATGGCGCCCTGGACGGCCGCGATGTGGGCGGCGGAGTCGTAGTCGAGCTGCGCGGTCTTGTACTGCACCGAGGCGATGAAGTTGCGGCGCATCCACGCCGGGCCCTCCATCGCGACCTGGGCGTGGGCCTTGGTGTACGGGCCCCCCTTGTCGATGAGGGCGGCGGTGGCGACCGCGTCGTCGTCCCGCATCGCCGCCTCGTACCCGGCGCTGAGGAACTGGTGCAGGGCTTCGGGGGTGCCGGCGTCGAGTGCGTCGTTCGCAGCCTTCTTCACCGTGCTGCCGGGAGTGCCTGCCAGGACGCGGGAGATCATGACCCGGTTGTCCGCGGCCGCGGCCGCTATGACGCCAGAGCCGAGGAAGGCCGTGCCGGCGTCCGGGTCGTCGTCCTCCAGTGCCCTGGCCGCCGCGTCGGCCACGTCGGGGGAGGAGACCTGGGCGATGTAGAGGGACGTCTCCAGGTCGTCCTGCCGCTGTGCGAGCCGGCGGTCGGTGTCGATCCAGCGGTGGACGTCGGCGTCGACCCCGGACAGGGCGAACCGTGCGGCCTCCCGCGACCAGGTCCCGGTGGCGTTCATCACGGCGATGGCCGCCCTGCGCCCGAGCGTGGCGGACAGGCCCAGGTCGCCGCCCCGAAGTGCCGTCTCGGCCTTCGTGATGAGGTCCACGGTGGCCTGCGCGGCCCGCGCGGCCTGCGTCCGCTTCTCGGCGTACTGCGCCCGCTCCCCGTCCTCGATCTGCGCGAGCAGGCGGGCCTCCTCCAGCGCCTGCTTCGTGTCCTGGTCGAGGCGCTGCCACTCGGCGTCCCGCGCCTGCTGCTCCACCGTGACCGCCTTGTCCACGGCGTCGATGGCGGTGTTGGCGGCCTTGGTGGCCTCGTTGGCGAAGGCGGTCGACTTGTTGGCGTAGTCGACCGCCTTGCCCGCGTACTTGACGGCCCACTCGGCGGCGTCCGCGGACTTGTCCGCGTGGTCGGCGGCGCTGTTCGCGGCGTCGCGTGCGGCGGCGGCCGCCGCCGACGCGGTGTTGGCCAGAGCCTGGGCGGTGCCGGCGGCGTTGGTGGCGATCTGGGCGTTGGCGCCGGCGATCTGCGCCTGCCGCTTGGCCTCCGCGGCCTCCGCCTCGGACGCCCCCGCGGCGGCAGCCGCCGTGGCGGAGGCGGACGCGGCCGCTGCCGCGTTGCGGGCCGCGGACGCGGCGGAGGCGCTGGCCGCCTTGGACTGGTCGGTGGAGACCTTGGCGGCGTCGGCGGCCTTCGCGGCACTGCGGGCCTTGGCAGCGGCGTTGCGCGCGGCCACGGCGGCGTTCTTGGCGGCGGCCGTCTTGGTGGCGTCCTTGGACGCGGCGATGGCGGCGTTGTACGCCTGGGCGGCGGCGCTGCCGGCGGTGGCGGCCGCCTGGCTCGCCGCCGTGGCGGCGTAGGCGGCACGGCGCGAGGCGTCGACGGCGGCGCGGGAAGCGCGGATGGCGACCCGGGCCGAGTCCGCCGCGCCCTGAGCGGCCTGCGCCGCCTTGCGGGCCGCCCGGCCCGACTTGATCACGTCCTGCTGAGCCGCCTGGGCCTCGGCGGCGGCCTGCTCGGCGGCCTCCTTGGCCTTCCCCGCGGCCTCCGTGGCGCGAGCGGCGGCCTCCTGGGCCTCCTTCGTCTTCGCGTCGGCCTTCCTGCCCTCGCGCTCGACGACCGCGACGAGTTCGTCGATGGTCGCGGACTCCTGGTCACGGGCGCGGGCGATGTGCTGGCCGGTCTCGAGGAACCACTCGACGTCCTCGGCGCTGCCGGACAGCGCCCGGGTGGCGTACTTCTGCACCTCCGGGCCCGCGTTGACGGTGAGCTTGGTGGCCTCGAAGCGCATGTCCTCCTGGCGCGCCGTGTACTGGCCGTCGAGGAGGTACTGCTCCAGGGCTTCCCGGGTGCCCGTGCTCAGCGCCGTGTTGCCGTCCCGGTTCACGGCCTTGCCGCCCGTGGCCATCACCGTGGTGGCGGCGACGCGCAGGTCCTCCAGGATCGCGCTGTGGAAGCCCCCGTCGAGGAAGGCGATGATGTCGGCGTCGCCGCCGCCCAGGGCCGCGGCGGCCTCCCGCCGGACACCCGTACCGCCTCCCGCCAGGGAGGTGACGATGGCGACGCGGTTGTCCTCTGCCGTGGCCTTGGGAAGGTCCACCGTCAGGAAGGTCCGGATGTCGGTGTCGGAGCCGCTGAGCGCCGCTTCCGCGGCGGCGCGGACGGCGGGGCCGCCCAGCAGCCAGGCCTGGACGGCCTTCGCCCGGTCGGTGTCGGGCAGGTTGAGCGGGTCGCCCTCGTCACCGTCGGACGCAGGGGTGTCGGCCCAGGCCGCCACGGGGTTGAGGACGAGGCTCGAGGCCGCGGCGACGGCAGTGGTGGCCGCGAGGGCGCCGAGCACACGCCGCCGGCTCCAGTAGGTGGTGTCCAAAGTGGTCCTTCGATTGGGTGCCCGACGGCTGCGCGCATGTGCGACGGCAAGCCGCCAGGCAGACTCGTGGTCCGCCGTGCACATGTCCCTTTGGGGATGCGGCAGTTCGGCCCGTGCCAGGGACACGACAAACGCACAGAGATGTTACGCAAGTGAAGAGATTGTTGACCACTCGTTTGGTTCTGGTGGACGAATGAGAAAGAACACGTCTGCTGCTGCCATGATTTGACTGATTGTCACCTGTTTATCGAGTGGCGTGGAACGTGAACACGGGGTAAGCGGCGACGGGTTCGCCGACGCCGCCCCCGCCGGGCGGAGGGCCGGGGGAGTACGGGCCGCCTCGCCCGCCGGCGCCCGGAACCCGATCGCGGTCCGATCGCCGAGGGCCGCTTGGCCTGCATCCCTCGGCGATCCCGTCCTCCTGCCGGACCGATGCGCGCCGCCGGTCCCTCTTCGCGTAGATTTCGAGGGGCAGGTGAACCGATCCGAGGGGACGGCAGGCAAGGTGGCAGGGGCAAGGCAGGCCGTGAGCGAGGCCCACAGGATCGTCGTCAAGGTGGGTTCGTCCTCGCTGACCACGGCCGCGGGCGGGCTCGACGCCGACCGCGTCGACGCCCTCGTCGACGTCCTCGCCAAACACCGCAGCGGGGGAGAGAAGGAGATCGTCCTCGTCTCCTCCGGCGCCATCGCCGCCGGTCTGGCCCCCCTCGGTCTGCGCCGCCGCCCCCGGGACCTGGCCCGGCAGCAGGCCGCCGCCAGCGTTGGCCAGGGCCTGCTGGTGGCCCGCTACACGGCGTCCTGCGCCCGCCACGGCATCCGCGTCGGCCAGGTGCTGCTCACCTCCGACGACACCAGCCGCCGCGTCCACCACCGCAATGCCTCCCGCACCCTCGACAAGCTCCTCGCGATGGGTGCGCTGCCGGTCGTCAACGAGAACGACACGGTCGCCACGGACGAGATCCGCTTCGGCGACAACGACCGGCTCGCCGCGCTGGTCGCCCACCTCGTCCGTGCCGACCTGCTGGTCCTGCTCTCGGACGTGGACGGCGTCTACGACGGGGACCCGAGCAAGCCCGGCACCTCTCGCATAGCGGAGGTGCGAGGGCCGCAGGACCTCGCGCACGTGGAGATCGGCAGCGCCGGCAAGGCGGGCGTCGGCACCGGCGGCATGGTCACCAAGGTCGAGGCGGCCCGGATCGCGGCGGCGGCCGGCATCCCCGTGGTGCTCACCTCCGCCGTGCACGCCGCCGACGCCCTCGCGGGCCGTGACACCGGCACGTACTTCCACCCCACCGGCAGGCGCTCCGCCGACCGGCTGCTGTGGCTCCAGCACGCCTCCACCCCGCAGGGCGCGCTCACGCTCGACGACGGTGCCGTCCGCGCGGTCGTCGAACGCCGCAAGTCGCTGCTGCCCGCCGGCATCGCGGCGGTCGAGGGCGAGTTCTCCGCCGGCGACCCCGTGGAACTGCGCGACGGCCAGGGCCGGGCGGTCGCTCGCGGGCTCGTGAACTTCGACGCCAAGGAGCTCCCCCGGCTGCTCGGCCGCTCGACCAGGGAACTGGCGCGCGAACTGGGCCCCGCCTACGAACGCGAGGTCGTCCACCGGGACGACCTGGTCGTCCTGCACCCGTAACGGCCCGAAAGGGCCGCCTCGCGGGCCCGTCCGGTGGGGGACGTTCCGTAAAACCGCCCCGCGGACCCCTGCGGCCTGCTCAACTTTGTCTCGGGCACCCATACCGCACGAGCACCGCAAAGGAGGCCGCCGTGAGACGAGTGCGCCCTGGGGCCGCGACGCCCCGCGGCCGTGGCACCTCCGGCACCGCTCGCGGCGGCACCCCCCGTGCGGTGGGCGAGGAGCGCGGACTGACCAGTGTCGCGGCCGGTGACGCCTACGCCGGGCCCGGCGACGTCCCCCGCCTGTGGCACGTCACGCTCAGCGTCTCCGGCGACGAGGCACCGCTGACGGAGGTGCGGCGCGCCCTCGAACAACTCGCCCACGACCATCCCTTCCTGCTGACCAGCCGCTACGCAGGCGACCACGCGGAGATCCGCTACTGGGAGGAGGCCCGCGACCTGCACGACGCCGCCGCGGTCGCGCTGCGTCTGTGGGGCGAGCACCGCCGGACCGCGGGACTCCCGCCCTGGGAGATCGTCGGCCTGGAGGTCATCGACCGCGACACCTATCACCAGCGGGTCGCCGAGGGGAGCGGGCCGCCGCGGGCGACACCTGTCGGAGTTCACCCGTTTTGAACCGTCTCGGGGTGTGGGACGTACCTCGGCCCCCCGAGCCCGGCGCACTACCCTTCCTCCATGACCACGCTCTCGCCGTACGACTCCATGTCCCCGGTCGCCCAGGCCGCCTACCGCGCGCAGGCCGCCGCCGCCGACCTCGCGCCGCTGCCCCGGGCCGAGAAGGACGACGCGCTGCTCGCCATCGCGGACGCGCTGGAGGTCCGCACGAGCGAGATCGTCGAGGCCAACGCCAGGGACATCGCCAAGGCCCGCGAGGCCGGCACCAGCGAGGCGATCATCGACCGGCTCACCCTCACGCCCGAGCGGATCCGCGCCATCGCCTCCGACGTACGGGACGTCGCCGCCCTGCCCGACCCGGTCGGCGAGGTCGTCCGCGGCTCCACCCTCCCCAACGGCATCGATCTGCGCCAGGTCAGGGTCCCGCTCGGCGTCGTCGGCATCATCTACGAGGCGCGGCCGAACGTGACGGTCGACGCCGCCGCCCTGTGTCTGAAGTCCGGAAACGCGGTACTGCTGCGCGGCTCGTCCTCCGCGTACGAGTCGAACACCGCCCTCGTACGGGTGCTGCGCGACGCGGTGGGCGGCGCCGGGCTGCCGGCCGACGCCGTCCAGCTGGTGCCCGGTGAGAGCCGTGAGTCGGTGCGCGAGCTGATGCGGGCCCGGGGGCTGGTCGACGTGCTCATCCCGCGCGGCGGCGCCTCCCTGATCCGCACGGTGGTGGAGGAGTCCACGGTCCCGGTGATCGAGACCGGCACCGGCAACTGCCACGTCTACGTCGACGCCCAGGCCGACATCGACATGGCGATCGACATCCTCATCAACTCCAAGGCCCAGCGCGTGAGTGTCTGCAACGCCGCCGAGACGCTCCTCGTCCACCAGGACATCGCCCCCGACTTCCTGCCGCGCGCCCTGGACGCGCTCGCGGAGGCCGGGGTCACGGTCCACGCCGACGAGCGGGTGATGGCCTACGCCAAGGACTCCCGTGCGACGGTGGTGGAGGCCACGCCGGAGGACTGGGACACCGAGTACCTCTCGTACGACATCGCGGCGGCGGTCGTGGACTCCCTGGACAAGGCCGTGCAGCACATCCGGCTGTGGAGCTCCGGTCACACCGAGGCGATCGTCACCACCTCGCAGCAGGCCGCCCGCCGATTCACCCGACTGGTCGACTCGACCACGGTCGCCGTGAACGCCTCGACGCGGTTCACCGACGGCGGGCAGTTCGGCTTCGGCGCGGAGATCGGGATCTCCACGCAGAAGCTGCACGCCAGGGGTCCCATGGGCCTGCCGGAGCTGACCAGCACCAAGTACATCGTCACCGGCGACGGGCACGTACGGCGCTGAGCGAGCGCTCAGGGGGGTCCGTCGGTCGCCCCTGGCAACCATCTGTGAAACCCGTCTCGCCAGGCGGATGAATTTCCTTACCGTCTGCCCAAATTGACCCCCCAGGTCTACTCTGGAGCCGTGCCGGAGGACGTGGGGGGCACGCCGTTCGCTGACGGCCGGGAGCCCGACGACGACCGCGACCGCGGAGGCAGGGACGAAGAGTTCGCCTCCGTGGTCTTCGACGAGGCCTTCGTACGGGCGGCCGCCTTCCATGAACCGACGGCCGTGGAGAGACTCCTCGCCGCGGCGCAGGCCCGCGCGGAGGCCCAGGAGGCCGAGGCCCGCCGGGCACACCGCCGCCGCGCACACGGTGACGACGATCTCTACGAGGACGGCTTCGGCCTGGGCGAGGACGGCCCGTTCGGCCACCACCGGGATCTTGACGACCTGGACGACACGGACGTCCTGGAGGGTCACTACGGCACCTCGGGCGCCTGGGGCAGGCCCTACCGCAAGGGTGCCCGCTGGCACCGTCCGGTCGCCTGGATGCTCGCCCTCGTGATGGGCATAGGCATGGTCGCGCTGGCCTTCGCCGCGGTCTACCGGGGCGGATCCCCGGGCCGCCAGGAAATCCCGCCACCCGCCACCACGGGGCTGGAGCAGGGCCAGGAGGCCGGCGTCGGCACGGCCCCCTCGGTCTCGGCGGACTCCTCCCCTCCGGTGTTCTCGGCCGTACCGCGGACCCGCTGAGCCCCTGCCGGCGAGCGGGCCCGGGCCCTCTCGGAATCCGTTCGCATACTTGGTGAGAACCTGTCAGAAGTTGTCGTGTACCAGGGCGTTTACCGGGGCTCCGGGAGACCTACTCTGAAGGTATGGGCGGGCCTGGAGACCCACCTGAGGGGACGCCCGAGGGTGCTCCCGGCGGTGGCGAGGACGAGTACCGATCCGTCGTGTTCGACGAGTCGTTCGTCCGGGCTGCCCGCCTCCAGGAGTACTCCGCACAGGAGCGGATGGCCGACCACGCCCCGGCCGTACGCCGCCGTCCGGCCCTGCACCGCGGACCGTCCCGGCAGGCGCTGATCCTGGTCCTGCTGATAGCGCTCGCCTTCGGCACCGCCGTCTACATGGGTGTGCGCCACCCCTACCCGACCCCCAAGGCCCGGCTCGCCGAGCCGGTGCACATGACGGTGATACCGCTCGCCCCCCGGTCCGCCGTGCCCGGCTCCACGGACCCCGAGGCCCTGTACGCGCACAGCCCCGCCGCGCAGTTCCGCATCGGTGCCCTCGGCTTCACCCTTCCCGCCACCCGGCGCACCACCCACTTCTCCGAGAGCCAGGTCGTCGCCGCCGTCACCATCGCGAAGGACTATCTCGTCGCCTCCACGCTCGACCAGGGCGTCCTCACCGGCGGCGGCGTGCGGGCGGTACGCCTTCTGGTCGCCCCGCAGCAGCTCGATCAGTTCGACCAGAGCTTCTACCACCCGGCCGCGGACGGGCGGCACTCGCCCACCGGCTGGCTGATCCGGTTCGACCCGTCACAGGTGCAGCTGGCCGACCGGCAGATCCGCGTCGAGGGCACCCTTCAGGCCGTGGAGTCCACCTCCGGCGCGCTGGAGGTCACCGCCGACCACACCCTGGTCTACGCGCTGAAACCGGCCGGTGCCGACGCGAGGGCGAAGGCCTCGCTGTTCACCGTGCGGCGCGAGCTGACCTTCCGCTTCGACCGTGACGACCTGCGGATGCACCAGGCCGAGCTGGTCGCCTCCTATGTCCAGGCGGGCCCGCTGTCCTGCCCGGACGACACCGCGGACCACCTCCGTCCGCTGCTCGCGGGGCAGACCGCCAAGGCGGGCGGACCGGCCGGTACGGATCCGTACGCGACGGACAACGCCACGGCCCTGTGCGGCACCCTGTCGTCGAGCGCGGAACCGGGGGTCTGACCGTCTCAGCCGTCGCTCTCCGGGGCTTCGCCGTCGGGGCGGCCGTCGTCCGGACGGGTGTCGCCGGGGCGGCCGTCGTCCGGACGGTGACCTCCGGGGCGGCCGTCGCCGTGGTCGTTCGGCGTGTCCTTGGGGGCACCGCCCGTGAAGCCCGCGAAGCCGCGCCGCATCCGGTCCCCGAGGTCGCCCGCACCGCCCGCTATGTCGCTGACCAGCTTCATCAGCGGGTCCTTGGACTGCTTCACATCGTTCGCGTAGTGGGCCGCCGACTGCCGGAACGAGTCCGACACCGAGGTGTCCTTGTCCTCGGTGCGCCGCGAGTAGTGACCGTCCATGATCCGCTGGTGGTCACGGGAGCCGGCCCACTTCCTCAGCTCGGCCGCACGGACCGCGGCGAAGGGATGCGTACGCGGCAGTACGTTCAGGATCTTCAGCACGGAGTCCCGCAGATCGCCCCCGGCCTCGTACTCCTCGGCCTGCTCCAGGAACGCGTCCACGTTCATCTCGTGCAGATGGTTGCCGCCGGCGATCTTCATCAACCCGCGCATCGAGGCCTGGAGGTCCTGCCCGACCAGAAGCCCGGCCCGGTCGGCCGACAGCTCCGACTTGCGGAACCACTCCCGCAGCGCGGTCACGATCGCCATGATCGCGAGGTTGCCCAGCGGGATCCACGCGACCCGCACCGCGAGGTTGGTCAGGAACAGCAGGATGGTCCGGTAGACGGCGTGGCCGGACAGCGCGTGCCCGACCTCATGGCCGACGACCGCCCGCATCTCCTCCTCGTCGAGGAGTTCCACGAGCCCGGTGGTCACGACGACGATCGGCTCGTCCAGCCCGATGCACATCGCGTTCGGCTGCGGGTCCTGCGTCACGTACATCGGCGGGACCTTCTCCACGTCCAGGATGTAACAGGCGTCCCGAAGCATGTCGTTGAGGTGGGTGAACTGCGCGTCCGAGACCCGGACCGAGTCGGAGAGGAACAGCAGCCGCAGACTCCGCTCGGGCAGCAGACCGCTGAGCGCCTTGAAGACCGTGTCGAAGCCGCTGAGCTTGCGCAGGGCCACCAGGGCCGAACGGTCCGCCGGGTGTTCGTACGCCCGCGAGGAGATCCCCGGAAAGCGCCTGCGCCGCCTGCTCGGCACGGTGCCGTGCCCGTGGTCGGACACGTTCTGCTCAAGACCGTCGTCGGACATGTGTTCCCCCATGTGTCTGTCGGCTCGCCGCGTGATGGAGTGCCCCCGAAGCGGGGTCCAGCCTAGGCGGAGATACCGTGGCAGGGCAGCACACCGTAAGGAGCGATCCCATGGAGCACATTCCCGCCACATGGCTCACGGAGGCCGCGCTGGCCGCCGGCCGGCAGGGCCCGGGCAACCTCCTCCGCGTCGTGCTGGTCGTCATGGTCGTCGGCTGTGCCCTGGCCGCCTGGCTCCTGCTGCGCGGCTACAAGCGCAAGTGACGGGCGGGGGGACGGACGGCTCCCGGAGCGGGGGGACGGACGGCTCCCGGCCTGCCAGGCCCCTCCCCGGCTGCGGGGACGGCCCGAAACGGCGGAGTCGGCGTGATCGGCGCCACCGCACCCGCATACGATGAGCCCACGTCTTTATCCCGCCCACACCGGATAGGTTCTGCCGAAGATGAGCTTGCACAGCACCGCTGCCCAGTTGGCCACGCTCGCCGAGGGCGAGACCGAGCGCCACGCGAGCATCAGCCCCTTCATGACGGGCGGCGGCGCCCTCGTCATCCTCCTGCTGCTGCTGTGGATCACCACCCGCTTCAACCGCGACCGCTGAGTCCGGCACCGGGCCCGGTCCCGGCCGCCCGCGAGGGGCTGTCGGCCGGTGTCCCTCGACCGGGCCGGTAGGGTCTGCACGCATGGGAGAGCAGCACATGCCCACCGGTCCGGCGCAGGACACGCGAACCGGCCCCGGGAACGGGCCGTCGAACCCCGGCAAACGCCGCCTCGGCGTGATGGGCGGGACATTCGACCCGATCCACCACGGGCACCTCGTCGCGGCCAGTGAGGTCGCCGCGCAGTTCCACCTCGACGAGGTGGTTTTCGTGCCCACCGGCCAGCCGTGGCAGAAGACGAACCGCAAGGTCTCCGCGGCCGAGGACCGCTACCTGATGACGGTCATCGCGACCGCCGAGAACCCCCAGTTCTCGGTCAGCCGCATCGACATCGACCGCGGCGGCCCCACCTACACCACGGACACCCTGCGGGACCTCAAGGCGCTGAACCCGGACACCGACCTCTTCTTCATCACCGGCGCCGACGCCCTGAGCCAGATCCTCACCTGGCGCTACACGGACGAGCTGTTCTCCCTCGCGCACTTCATCGGCGTCACCCGTCCCGGCCACACCCTGACCGACCCCGGCCTCCCCGAGGGCGGCGTCTCGCTGGTCGAGGTTCCCGCGCTGGCCATCTCGTCCACAGACTGCCGTGCGAGAGTCGCCAAGGGCGAACCCGTCTGGTACCTGGTGCCGGACGGTGTGGTGCGGTACATCGACAAGCGGCAGCTGTACCGCGGCGAATGAGCCGAGAGGGGCACCGGTGAACGACCGATACGACGGGTACGCGGGCGGCAACGGCGACTCGTACGAACTCGTCGGCTACGACGAGTTCGGGCAGCCTGTGTACCGGCAGGTGCCGGTGCAGCGCACCCCGCAGGGCTACGACCCCTACGGCACGCAACAGCATCAGCAGCCCCAGGGCTACGGCTACGACCCCTACGGGAGCGGCCGGCAGCAGCCCGTGCCGCCGTATCACACCGGTCAGCAGCAACCCGTGTCCTCCCAGGACACGGGCCCCCGGCCCCCCGCCGCTCCTTACGATCCCTACGCTCCGTACGGCACCACGACGACGGGCGGCTACGACCCGTACGGCCAGACCTCAACCTCCGGTCAGCAGCCGCGTGTTGCCGAACAGACCGCCTACATCCCCCAGCAGGCGGGGCCGGCCGACGGCGGTCCCGGGCACGCAGACGGCCCGGCCGGTGCCGTCGACGCCGACCAGGCGGGACGGACCGGAAACGCCCCGCGGGGGCCGCACGGCGACCGCGACCACCGCACCGAGCAGTTCGCGTTCGTCGAGGAGCCCGACGGCGACTCCGAAGACGTCATCGACTGGCTGAAGTTCACCGAGAACCGCACCGAGCGCCGGGAGGAGGCCAAGCGCCGCGCCCGCAGCCGGATCGTCACCCTCGTCGTCGTCCTCGCCCTGGTGGCCGTCGGCGGTGTCGGCTACCTCTGGTACGCGGGCAAGCTGCCCGGCACCTCCTCCGGCGGCAAGTCCGCCACGGTCCCGGCCACGGCCGCCCAGAACCGTGACGTGCTCGTCGTCCACCTGCACAACACCAAGGGCGGCGGCACCTCCACCGCCCTGCTCGTCGACAACACCACCCTCAAGCAGGGCGCCACCGTCCTGCTGCCCAACTCCCTCGCGCTCACCTCCGACGACGGCACCACGACCACCCTCGCCAAGTCGGTCGCAGACGACGGCTCCTCCGGTACCAGCGACGCCATCGACTCCGTCCTGGGCACCAGGGTCGAGGGCTCCTGGCGCCTCGACACCCCCTACCTCAACAACCTCGTCGAACTCGTCGGCAACATCGAGGTCACCACCGACACCGACGTCCCCGACCCCGCCGCCAAGAAGAAGGGCGGCTCCCTCCTCGTGCACAAGGGGCAGGACCAGACCCTCAGCGGCAAGATGGCCGTCGCCTACGCCACCTACCGCGCCCCCGGCGAGTCCCAGGACGCCCAGCTGGAGCGGTTCGGCCAGGTGATGCAGGGCGTGCTGCGCAAGATGTCCTCGGACCCGCAGGCCGCGACGACCACCGTGCAGACGCTCGCCCAGATCCTCGACCCGCCCCTGAACGACAAGGACCTCGGCAGCTTCCTCGCCAAACTCGCCGACCGCGCCAAGGAGGGCGCCTACAAGACCGCGCTGCTGCCGGTCCGGTCCGACGGCACCGTCGGCGACAAGGCCACCGACACCGTGGTCAAGACCCTGCTCGGCGGCACCGTGAAGAGCCCGCAGGCAGGCGACGCCGTGCGGGTCGGCATCCAGAACGCCACCGGCTCGAAGACCGCCGCGGAACAGGCCCGCGTGGTTCTGGTCAACGGCGGCTACACCTTCATCGACGCCGGCACCGGAGCAGCCCAGGCGCTGTCCCGGATCACCTACGCCGACGACGGCGACAAGGAGAACGCGACCGAGGTCGCCAAGACCCTGGGCCTGCCCACCAGCGCCGTGCACAAGGGCAAGGTCACCTCGAACGCCAACGTCTCCGTGGTCCTCGGCCAGAACTACAGGACGAGCTCGTGACGTGGGCCACACATCGCGCGCGGGGAGTGCCCCGTTAATCACATGGGGTGCCGTCGGCGGTCCGTGAGACCCTTGAGGTATCACTGTCCGCCGACCGAAAGCCTTGTAGTGACCGCCACGGACCGTTCTCTCGAGCTCATCAACACCGCCGCCCAGGCGGCCGCCGACAAGCTCGCGCACGACATCATCGCCTACGACGTCAGCGACGTGCTGTCGATCACGGACGCCTTCCTGCTGGCCTCCGCACCCAACGACCGCCAGGTCAAGTCGATCGTCGACGAGATCGAGGAGCGGCTGCTCAAGGAACTCGGCGTCAAGCCGGTGCGCCGCGAGGGCGACCGTGAGGCCCGCTGGGTCCTGCTGGACTACGTCGACATCGTCGTGCACGTCCAGCACAGCGAGGAGCGCGTCTTCTACGCTCTGGAGCGGCTGTGGAAGGACTGCCCCGAGCTGGAGCTGCCCGCCGACGCCAAGGCCACCCGCGGCAAGGCGGAGGAGCACGCCCGGCTCCAGGCCGCCGGGGAGGCCGCCGAGCTGGGCGGGGAGCTGCGGTGACCGCCCCGGGGGCCGAGGTGGGGAGAAAGGGCCGGGGCCGCCGCCTCATCCTGTGGCGCCACGGCCAGACGTCGTGGAACGTGGAGCGCCGCTTCCAGGGCTCCACGGACGTCGAGCTGACCGAGACCGGCGTGGGCCAGGCCCGTCGTTCCGCCCGTCTGCTCGCCTCCCTGAAGCCCGACGCCATCGTCGCCTCCGACCTCAGGCGAGCCGCCGGCACGGCCGCCGAGCTGGCCGCGCTCACCGGGCTGGAGGTCACCCTCGACGAGGGCCTGCGGGAGACGTACGCGGGCGTCTGGCAGGGGCTCACCCACGAGGAGATCATGGCCCGGTACGGACAGGAGTACGCCGCCTGGAAGCGCGGCGAGCCCGTCCGCCGCGGCGGCGGCGAACTGGAGACCGAGGTCGCCGACCGTGCCGCCCCCGTGGTGCTGCGGCATGCCGAGAAGCTCCCCGAGGACGGCACCCTCGTGGTGGTCAGCCACGGGGGCACGATCCGTACCACCATCGGCCGGCTGCTCGGCCTGGAGGCCCGTCACTGGGAGAGCCTCGGCGGCCTCTCCAACTGCTGCTGGTCGGTCCTCGGCGAAGGCCAGCGCGGCTGGCGCCTTCTGGAGCACAACGCGGGCACCCTGCCGGAGCCGGTCCTCGGCGACGACGACTGACACCTCCTCACGAGGTGCCGGACCCGGATTTCACTTTCTGGCAGGTCGCAGGCTAAAGTTCTTCTTGTTCGCCCCGCCGAGCGGGGCGAAACACCATGCGGCTCGGCCGCGTGGCGCAAGGGGCTATAGCTCAGTTGGTAGAGCGCCTGCATGGCATGCAGGAGGTCAGGAGTTCAATTCTCCTTAGCTCCACGGGTCGACACTCTCGGGTGTCACCGATCGACACGGAAGATCCCGTCCCTCGAGGGGCGGGATTTTTTCATGGCGGAGTGCCTTGCCGCCGTGGGCAGTTGACGTCAGCCGACTGCCCACGGCGTCCGCCCGGGTCTCCAAGCGCTCCGCCTCGGTGGCAAGGGCCTCTCTTGGTGCCCACTCAGACCGGCTCGTTCTGCCCACTGACCGTGGTGATGTCGGCGGCGGTGGTGGCGGGCTCTCGGCTGTCTCGCCGGCGGCGTCGGCGTCTCACCAGGGCGAGTGCGCAGGCGGCCAGGGCAATGACCGCGGCGGCTGCGGCGTAGAGGAGTGCGTGAGATCCGGGCGTCTCTCGGGCGAGCGTCACGGTTGCCGTGCCCGTCCGTACCACGGGCCCGCTGTGCAGCGTCAGCGTGGCTTTCCAGGGACCGCCGGGCAGGTGTGGATCAAGGGCGACGATGACGGTGCCCGTTCCGTGCGGGGCGAGGGTTCTGCGGCACACTGTTCTCCGACCCGCTTGAGTCACTTGGGCCCCCACGGCGTATACCTCTTCGGACGCGCTCCCCCTGTGCATGTGCGCGCTGGCCTCGAGGGCCATGCCGGGGGCCCGTGTCCGGACTGGTACGAAGGCGTCGCTGACCGTATTGGCCCGGCCGTGGCAGAATCAAACGGCCGGAAGGGGGCGCGGCCCGACGGGAGGGAGTAGCGATGCCTGGGAGCATCCGCGGGGAGGTCCACGGACTCCTCGCAGTTGCGGTGAGACGTCGGAATGCCACCCTCCTCGACTGCCCTTCCTGCGGATCGTCCCATGTCGCCCAGGTCCTCGGCGACAACGGCGGCATCTCCTACGTGTGCACGGCCTGCGGCCACAGCTGGAGCTGATCGATGGGTGCACACAGGCGGAAGTGCGACTGGTGCGGTAGCGGTACACCGATCGTCCGGGACATGGAACCGGTCAACCCGGACTACCAGTACTGGTGCGAGGAATGCGCACGGGCGCTGATCATAAAAGGCGACCCGATCGAGACCTACCGGGAGCTGGAGGGCGAGCCGATCTACGGCCGCCTCCTCGACGAGCACTGCACGCTCAAGCGCTTCTACTCGTTCGCCACGGCCTGACCCGGGGCCTCGGCACGAGCGCGCAGGTGGCCGCGGGGTGGCCGTCCGCGTGCCCGGCGGAAACGATTTGGTGTTCCACCCGGTGGACCGTGTAATGTTGGCGTCGCCGCCGGGGAAACCGGGCGACACGGTCGATATGCGGCTCCGCCGCGTGGCCGCAAGGGGCTATAGCTCAGTTGGTAGAGCGCCTGCATGGCATGCAGGAGGTCAGGAGTTCAATTCTCCTTAGCTCCACAGGACTTGAGGGCGGTCCATCCGATCGGATGGACCGCCCTCGTCGTATGCCTGCAAGGCCTATGGGGTCTGCAAGAAGTAGGGGCTCGCACAAACACCGACGGTGGGCCGCCCCGAGCAGGGCGGCCCGCCGTCGACGTCCCGGTCAGCGGCCGGGTCGGCGTCTCAGCGGCCGAGGGCCCGGCGCCCGCGGCCCTGCGACAGCACCGGGAGATTGCTGCGGGACGGCGCGGAGGACCCGTTGTCCTCCTCGATCCGCAGCGCCAGTGCCGGACAGCGGCGAACGGCCCGCAGAGCCTTCGCCTCCGCGTACAGCGGCACCGGCGCCTGCGCGACCGTCGGGAAGCCGTCGGCCCCCAGTTCGAAGACCTCCGGGAGGATGTCCGCGCACAGTCCGTGACCGCGGCACAGCGTCCAGTCGACGTAGATCTTCTGCCGGCTGGCGCCCGCCTCGGGCTCGGCCTGCCCGCCGCCCGGAATCCCCGTAGGAGCGCGGCCGCCCTCGAAGAGCGGCAGCACGCCCTCCACGGGCCTGCCGCAGCCGTTGCCGAGGACGTGCGCCGCCAGGTCGTCCGTGAAGGCCTTGATGGTCGATTCCAGGAACATCGCCGAGCCGTCCGGGTGGGAGCAGGCCCCACGTCTCTTCACGGCCTTGGCGACCTGCTTGAGGGCCTCCAGGGCGGCCGGACCGCCGCCGTTGAGGATGTCCTCCATACCGCGTGCCGCTGCGGGCAGCCCGAGGTAGCAGGGCCCGCACTGGCCCGCGCTCTCCTCGGCCAGCCACTTGGCCACCTGCAGGGACTCACCGAGCGGGCAGGTCTCCTGGCTGATGGGGAGGATCGCGCCGGCACCGAGGGAGCCGCCGACGGCGTCCAGGGAGTTGCGCGAGACGATCGCCTCGTTGACCGTCACCGCGTCGATCCACTTGCCGTGGTAGCCGCCGGTCAGCACGCCCTGCGGGACCGGCGGGGCGCCGGCCAGCTGGAGCACGTACCGCAGCGGCACGCCCGTCGGGACCTCGATCACCATGGGGCGGCTGACGGCGCCGGAGACGGTGAGCATGACGGTGCCGGGCTCGTCGTACAGCCCGGTGTTGCAGTAGCGCTCCGAACCGATGCGGGCGGCGATCGCGAGCTGGGCGAACGTCTCGGCGTTCGACAGCAGCGTGGGCGCGCCGCCCACGCCGCTCTGCGAGGCGCTGGTCTTGCGTCCGGGCGGGATGGCCGGCCCGCCGTCGATGGAACGGATCAGCGAGGCCGCGGCGCCGGTCACCATGCGCACCGGGTTGCGCTGCACCCGCGCGCGTATGGGCGCGCCACGCCGGTCGCTCAGGCCGCGCTCGGCCAGCGCCTGCTCCATCGAGCGCTCGGTGGAGGCCCGGGTCACGCCCACCACGAGCTGGCGTGCGCCGAGGGCCTCGGCGACCAGCAGGGCGCCGTCCAGGATGAGGTGCGGGGCACGGTTGATCAGCACCGTGTCCTTGCGGCAGGCCGGCTCGTCCTCGCTTCCGTTGACGACCACCACAGGCCGGATGCCACGGCGGATCGCCGACTCGGCGACCGACCGCAGCTTCTTGTGGAAGGGGAAGCCGGCGCCGCCGCGCCCCTTCAGGGAGATCTGCTCGGCCAGCTGTGCGAGCTGCTCGCCGCCCATCGGCTCGAGGGGGCCGTGCACCTTGAGGTGCATCGGCAGGTCGAGTCTCTCGACAAGGTCGAAGCCCGACGTGAGCTGCGGAAGTCCGACGACGCGGACCTCTGGGACGTCGGGCAGGGCCTCGTTCACTTAAAGCCTCCGGAAGGCGCGTTCCAGGGTTCGCCGGCCCCCGGCGTGTCGTAGGCGCCGGGAAGCGTTTCCGTCGCGGGACCGCTGTTGTACATGTTGTTCGAGTTGTACGTGCCGTAGGCGGCGTTCGTCTCACCTGTGTCGTACATGTCACTCGCGCCGTATGCGTTGTATCCCGAATTGCCGTAGGCCGGAACGGTGTAGCCGGTGTCCTGGAGCGGGTCGTACGCCGAGGGCGGCGCCTCGCCGACGGGCGGCGGCGAGGGGATCGGCCAGCTGCCGGAGGGGGCGCCGGCGCCGTCGACCCGGGGCATCGCCTCGGTGGCCTGCATGTCCATGGGCAGGTCCATGCGCCGGGTCGCGTCGGGTGTCATCGGGCCCTGCGCGCGCGGGGTGCCCGAGACGGCCCGGTAGGCGGCCGCGAAGCCGTTGCCCGGCTCCGGGGTCATGGTGCGGGCCGCAGGGGCCTCGTACAGGGGCGAGGAGGGCTGCGGGGGGATCAGCCCCGTGTCGGTGCCGCCGCGGCCCGCAGCGCGCGCTCCGAAGCCCGCGAGGGCGGCCGCGGCCTCCGCGTTGCGGGCGCGGCTGGCCTCCAGCTCGTCGCGCCCCGGCCGGTCGCCGGTCCCGATGACCGCGAAGATGCGGTCGGCCACCTTGCGCTTGAACGGGCGCGGGGCCGCGCGCAGTCCCAGCGCCGCCATGACCCCGAGCAGGCACAGCTCGTACGACACCATGAAGAACGGCTTCGCCGCGCGTCCCGCGAACAGGCCGTGGATCAGCGCCGCGCACCAGGACGGGTAGGCCAGCATGTGCATCGCCCGCCAGCGCGCGGCGACGGGTGCCGGGGAGGCGAAGTTGCTGCGCAGGGCGCCGGTGACGCCCACGAAGATCATGAGCAGTCCGGCCAGGGAGCCGAGGCCGATGAGTCCGCCCGAGCCGCTGACGCCCAGGCTGAAGGGGATCAGCGCGGCGATCAGCACGGTGTGCTCGAGTGCCAGCTTGACCGTGATGTGCACCAGGAGGAACGCGATCGAGGCCACCGCGGTCGTCCGGTGCACGGCCTGGGCGACGATCCGCTGGCGGATGTTCAGGAAGATCCGGTCCTGGGCGACCAGCCCCCAGATCACCGAGCAGCTGAGGGAGACGAGCGAGAGGACACCCGCTCCGAAGTTGAGGAAGTCCCGGACTGCGTTTCCGCCGGCGAGCACGATGACGGGTATGAGCAGCAGTACCACAGCCGACGCAACGCCGTAGGCCGAGCGGCCCGGCTTGGGGAGCGAGCTGTTACTACGTGGAGGGTTCATGGGGGCAACTCCGAACAGTTTCGGGAAGGCGGTCCCGCTGCCGCACTCTAAAGGGGCTCCAAACCGAGCGGTACGAGGTTTGAGTTATTGGGTTGTTATCTGAGGGCAACGGGGTGGTCGCGTTGTCCGATTAGCTGTTGTTACGCGAAGTAACATTTGAACCTTGTTCAGCTTTTCGGGACCTTCACAACCGACCGTCGGAGAGTGAGTACGGTTGTGCCCCTCGTTGGGTTCAGTCGCCTTCGCATCCGGGCGTGCCGCCTCGCCGCCCGGAGGTGCCGCCCGAAGTCCGTCGCGGCACGCTCGGACGCTGGGGTACCCTGACGCCATGCGTGCCGTACGCCTTCTGCTTAGCGGGCCGCGCTGATCAGTCCCGACCACCGGTGCACCGGACGGTCGGAATCGGCGCGGCGTCCCCTCCTGTGCGAGGGGATTTTTCGTTTCCTGGATGTCGCAGCCGCCGAGCAGAGACGATCGATGGAGCTTTGAGGATCATGAGCGAGACGAACCCCGCTGCCACCGCAGCCGCGTCGGCGGAGGCCGCGCCGCACCGCTACACGGCCGCCATGGCGGCCGAGATCGAGGCACGCTGGCAGGACGTCTGGGACGCAGAGGGCACCTATCAGGCGCCCAACCCCGAGGGTGACCTGGCCGGCGACCCCGAGCTGGTGGCGCGGCCCAAGAAGTACATCATGGACATGTTCCCGTACCCGTCCGGTGCGGGCCTGCACGTCGGCCACCCCCTGGGATACATCGCCACCGACGTCTTCGCCCGGTTCCAGCGCATGACCGGCCACAACGTCCTGCACACCCTGGGCTTCGACGCCTTCGGCCTGCCCGCCGAGCAGTACGCCGTGCAGACCGGCACGCACCCGCGCGTGTCCACCGAGGCCAACATCGAGAACATGAAGGCGCAGCTGCGTCGGCTGGGCCTGGGGCACGACAAGCGCCGGTCGTTCGCCACGATCGACCCGGACTACTACAAGTGGACCCAGTGGATCTTCCTGCAGATCTTCAACTCCTGGTACGACGAGGAGGCCCGCAAGGCCCGCCCGATCTCCGCGCTGATCGCCCAGTTCGAGTCGGGTGAGCGCGCGGTCCCGGGCACCACGCGGGCGTGGAACGAGCTGAGCGCCGCCGAGCGCGCCGACATCCTGAGCGAGTACCGGCTGGCCTACGCCTCCGAGTCACCCGTCAACTGGTGCCCCGGCCTGGGCACCGTCCTGGCGAACGAGGAGGTCACCGCCGACGGCCGTTCCGAGCGCGGGAACTTCCCCGTGTTCAAGGCCAAACTGCGCCAGTGGAACATGCGCATCACCGCCTACGCCGACCGGCTGCTGGAGGACCTGGACGGGCTGGACTGGCCCGAGGCCATCAAGCTGCAGCAGCGCAACTGGATCGGCCGCTCCGAGGGCGCCCGCGTCGACTTCCCGATCGACGGCGAAGCCGTCACGATCTTCACCACGCGCCAGGACACCCTGTTCGGCGCCACCTACATGGTGCTGGCGCCGGAGCACCCGCTGGTCGAGAAGTTCACCCCCGAGGCGTGGCCCGAGGGCACGCACGAGGTGTGGACCGGTGGCCACGGCACTCCCGCCGAGGCCGTCGCCGCCTACCGCGCCCAGGCCGCCTCGAAGTCCGACGTCGAGCGGCAGGCCGAGGCCAAGGACAAGACCGGCGTCTTCACGGGCGCGTACGCCACCAACCCGGTCAGCGGCGAGAAGGTCCCCGTCTTCATCGCCGACTATGTGCTGATGGGCTACGGCACCGGCGCGATCATGGCCGTCCCGGCGCACGACAGCCGCGACTTCGCCTTCGCGCGCGCATTCGAGCTGCCGATGCGCTGCGTCGTCGAACCCACCGACGGCCGCGGCACCGACCCCGCGACCTGGGACGACGCCTTCGTCGCATACGAGGCGAAGATCGTGAACTCCTCCGGTGAGAGCGTGTCGCTGGACGGCCTGAACGTCGTCGACGGCAAGGCGCGCATCACTGAGTGGCTGGAGCGCAAGGGCATCGGCCAGGGCACCGTCAACTTCCGCCTGCGCGACTGGCTGTTCAGCCGCCAGCGCTACTGGGGCGAGCCCTTCCCGATCGTCTACGACGAGGACGGCGTCGCCCACGCGCTGCCCGAGTCGATGCTGCCGCTGGAGCTGCCCGAGGTCGAGGACTACTCGCCGCGCACCTTCGACCCGGACGACGCGGACACCCAGCCCGAGACCCCGCTGTCGCGCAACGAGGAGTGGGTCAACGTCACCCTGGACCTGGGTGACGGGCCGAAGAAGTACCGCCGCGAGACCAACACCATGCCCAACTGGGCCGGTTCCTGCTGGTACGAGCTGCGCTACCTGGACCCGCACAACGGCGGGAAGCTGGTCGACCCGGAGACCGAGCGCTACTGGATGGGCCCGCGTGAGGGCATGCCGCACGGCGGCGTCGACCTGTACGTCGGCGGCGCCGAGCACGCCGTGCTGCACCTGCTGTACGCGCGCTTCTGGTCCAAGATCCTGTTCGACCTGGGCCACATCTCCTCGGCCGAGCCGTTCCACAAGCTGTTCAACCAGGGCATGATCCAGGCCTACGTCTACCGCGACAGCCGCGGTATCGCGGTGCCGGCCGCCGAGGTGGAGGAACGCGACGGGGCGTACTACTACCAGGGCGAGAAGGTCAGCCGTCTGCTGGGCAAGATGGGCAAGTCCCTGAAGAACGCCGTCACCCCGGACGAGATCTGCGCCGAGTACGGTGCCGACACGCTGCGTCTGTACGAGATGGCGATGGGCCCGCTGGACGTGTCACGGCCGTGGGACACACGCGCCGTGGTGGGCCAGTTCCGGCTGCTGCAGCGGCTGTGGCGCAACATCGTCGACGAGGCCACCGGCGAGGTCACCGTCGCCGACGCCGAGCCCGACGAGGACACCCTGCGTGCCCTGCACAAGGCGATCGACGGCGTGCGCCAGGACCTGGAGGCGCTGCGTTTCAACACGGCCATCGCCAAGATCACCGAGCTGAACAACCACCTGACGAAGGCCGGCGGCTCGGTGCCGCGCGCGGTCGCCGAGGCCCTGGTGCTGCTGGTCGCGCCGCTGGCCCCGCACATCGCCGAGGAGCTGTGGCGCAGGCTGGGTCACACCGACTCGGTCGTCCACCAGGACTTCCCGGTCGCCGACCCGGCGTACGTCGTGGACGAGACCGTGACCTGCGTGGTCCAGGTCAAGGGCAAGGTCAAGGCGCGCCTGGAGGTTTCCCCCTCGATCCTGGAGGAGGAGCTGGAGAAGGTGGCGCTGGCCGACGAGAAGGTGGTCGCCGCGCTGGGGGGTGCCGCGATCCGCAAGGTGATCGTGCGCGCGCCGAAGCTGGTGAACATCGTCACCGCGTAACGTCGGCCGGCCTCGCATCCCACGGCCTTTTCGGTGTCGGGGTAGTCCCCTACGGGCAGGTTCGGGGTTCTGGCGGAACCCCGGGCCTGCCCGCTGCGTTTACCGTGGAAGAGCGGTGCAGCCACCGTCATGGCCGGCCGGAGGAGGAGCGTCGTGGAAGCCGTGTTGACCGTCATCGCGCTCCTGTTCGTGCTGTGCGTCGTGCTCGGGACGTATGCGACGGTGAAAGCGGTCCGCGCGGCCAAACGCGGCGTGGACCGGACGATCGCGCAGGCCCGGCGCACGGTCGAGGACACCACCCTGCGCGCCAGGACCCTCGCCCAGCCAGGCCCCGCCGGTGAACTCGCCCAGCTCCGTCTGTCGCTGCGCACCTCCCTGCGGGCCACGCAGGACGCGCTGCACGCGGGTGTCGCCGAGGACGAGTCGCTGAAGGAGTCGCTCGGCCTCTTCGAGCGTCTCAGCGCGCACGGACGCGAACTGGACGCGGAGCTACGGCGCCTGGAGACCGAGCCGGACCGGGGCATGCTCGCCGCCCGCCTGCCCGACCTGCGTGAGCGGACCGAGCGGATCACCCGGTCCGCGGACGCGCTGCGCTGGGCGGCACACGACCGGGCACGCAGGTTCGCCGACGACGACCTGGACACCCTGAGCGCGCAGATCGACGTGGAGGCGGGCGCTTTGCGCCATTGGACCAAGGAGCGGCCGAACCCGTCCGCTTCGCCCTGGCCGGAGGCACCGGCGCCCGAGCCCGCGGCCGCCGACGGCCAGACCTGGCCGGAGACGCCCGAGTCCCGTGCGGCGCATGATCCGTCCCGGCCCTCCAGGCCGTCTCTGACCCCACCCGGACAGCGGGCCGTGTACCCCTGGCAGAGGAAGCCCCGACCCGAGAGCACCACATGATTACGCCAAGGCGTGACCAGCTCGGAGGGGCCGGGCTGCCGCGCGCGCGTTCCGGCAGGTAACCTCCAGCTCATGTCCCGCCATGTCGCTATCGTCACCGATTCAACGGCCTACCTGCCGCCGCGGACGATGGAGCGCCACGGCATCACCGCGGTGCCGCTCACCGTGGTGCTGGGTGACCAGGCGCTCGAGGAGGGGACCGAGATCTCGGCCCGCTCGCTCGCCGAGGCCCTGCAGAAGCGACGGTCCGTCACCACTTCCCGGCCCAGCCCCGAGCAGTTCGCCGAAACCTATCGCCAGGTGGCCGAGGCAGGCGCGACCGACATCGTCTCACTGCACCTGTCCTCCGAGTTCTCCGGAACGTACGACGCCGCCGTGCTCGCCGGCCGTGACGCCCCGGTGCCGGTGCGGGTGGTGGACACCGGGATGGTCGCGATGGCCCTCGGCTTCTGCGCGTTGGCCGCCGCGGAGACCGCGGAGGCCGGCGGTACGGTCGACGAGGCGGTCACCGCCGCGCAGAAGAGGGCCGCGGACACCTCCGCCTACTTCTACGTCGACACGCTGGACTATCTGCGGCGGGGCGGCCGGATCGGGGCCGCGCAGGCGCTGCTGGGCTCCGCGCTGGCGGTGAAGCCGCTGCTCCAGCTGAACGGCGGACGTATCGAGCTGCTGGAGAAGGTGCGCACGGCGTCCAAGGCGATCGCCCGCCTCGAGGAGGTCGTGGCGGAGCGCGCGGGCAGGGGACAGGTCGACATCGCGGTCCACCATCTCGCCGCCCCCGAACGGGCGTCGGCTCTCGCGGACCGTCTGCGCGCACGGGTTCCCGGGCTGGCCGATCTGCATGTCAGCGAGGTCGGCGCGGTGATCGGGGCGCATACGGGGCCCGGACTGCTCGGGGCCGTGGTGTCGCCCCGGTGACCTTCCCGTCGCGTGGGCGATCGTGGTGACTGCCCTTTGTGGGTGCGATCGCGATGACCGCCGCTGTGGGGGCGACTACGGTGACTGCCCCTTGTGTGGGTGACGGAGTTATCCACAACCGGCGAGTTTTCCCCGGGAATTGCCCAAGATCATCGCGAGGGCGGTGATGTGCCCGATCGTCGGGGCATGGCACTTCGATCACGTTCACGCACAGCCGTCTCCACCAGTGGCCCGGGCCGCAGCCCCGGTTCCGACGGCCGCACACGCCACCGGCTGCGCCATGCGCGGGGACATCCACGACGGAACCCCAAGAGCCCGTCGGCCGACGCACTGCGCCTGCGCGCCGAGGCACTCTTCGCCCAAGACCCTGCGGATGGCAAGGCACGGGGAAACGGGCCGCCGGTGGCAAACCGGGACACGGACGCCCCGCGGGACACCCCGGAGCACGACGGCCTTGCGCCCCCGGAGCGCGCGGCGACCGGCATGGCGTGGCGGGAGCGGGTCGGGCCGGCCCTGCGGGAGCGGATGCCGCTGTGGATGCAGTCGAGGTGCGGTCTGGAGCGCAGGAGCGTGGCCGCGCTGGGGGTGCTGCTCGTGGTGGCCGTGCTCTTCGCCGCGCAGCACTTCTGGTCCGGCCGCCCGCAACAGGTGCGGGCACCGGAGGTGGTGCGGGCGGCGGCGCGGTACGGAGCGCCGGGCGCACTCGAAGCCGGGCGGTCGACGGCGCACGGAGTCTCGCCCGGTCCCCGCTTTGCGGGCGGTGCGGGGGCGGCGGGCCCGGCGGTCGTCGTGGATGTCACCGGCAAGGTGCGTAAGCCCGGGCTGCTGAGGCTCCCGCCCGGGTCCCGGGTCGCGGACGCCCTGCGGGCGGCGGGCGGAGTGCGCCCGGGTACGGACACCGATGGCCTCAATCGTGCCCGCCTTCTGGTGGACGGCGAGCAGATCGTGGTGGGCGGCCCCGCACCCGCGCCGGGCACGGGCCCGGCGGCCCCGGTCGCCGGTCGTCCCGCCACGGGGGCGGCACCCGCGGGTCCGGTCTCGCTCGGCTCGGCGACCGTGGACCAGCTCGACACGCTGCCCGGGGTGGGGCCGGTGCTGGCGCAGCACATCATCGACTACCGCTCCCAGCACGGCGGCTTCCGCTCGGTCGACGAACTCCGCAACGTCAACGGCATCGGCGAGCGCCGCTTCGCCGACCTGCGAAATCTCGTCCGGCCATGACGCCCCCGATGGATCGCGGCACACGCGGGCCGAGGACACCGCCGAGCGAACGCGTCCCGGCCGTCCCGAAGACACCGCCGAGCGACCCGGCCGCCGTCGGGCCGGGGACAGCGTCACGGGAGCCCGGCGGCCCCGCCCCCTCGGCCGTGCGTGATGCGGCCCGCAGCGGGCTCGGAGAGGCGCATGCCCGGCATGAGGGGCCGGTGGACCTGCGGATGGTGGGGCCTGCGGTAGGGGCCTGGGTGGCGGCCGCCTGGGCTCTGGGCGCCCCGGCCGACCGGGTCACCGGTGTGGTGTTCGTCGCCCTGATGGCGGCCGGAGTGTTGCTGGCGGCGCGACGGGGTCGGGCCGGGGGCCGACCTCGGCTCCGGGGCTCCTGGTCGACGGTGTCCGCAGCCGCGGCGCTGCTCTGCGTCGCGGCCGCCGGGGCCTCCGCGGGGTTGCAGAGTGCCGATCTGCGACGAGGGCCCGTGCCCGCCCTTGCGGCTCGGCACGCGGAGGTGACCGCGGACATCGAGATCACCTCCGATCCACGGCTCACCAGACCCAGGATCACGGGGGACCACACGGCTCCGACCGCCGTGCTGCTCGACGGGAAGGTACGGCGGCTGACGAAGGCGGACGGGACCGAGGTGGCGGTCCGGACGCCGGTGCTGATGGTGGTCGACCTGAACACCCGTGCGCGCCCGGGTGGTTCGGTGGGTGCCGTCGAGGGGGCCGCGCGGTCGCCGTGGCTGGGGCTGCTGCCCTCCACGCGGGTGCGGGTGGCCGCCCGGCTGGCACCGGCGCTCACCGGAGGTGATCACATTGCCGCGGTGGTGCGCGTACGGGCCGCGGCACCACCCCAGGTGGTGGGCGGTCCGACCGGGGTGCAGCGGTGGGCGGGACGGATGCGGGCCGGGCTGCGTGCGGCGAGCGACGGGCTCGGCCCGGACGCGCGGGCGCTGCTGCCCGGACTGGTCGTCGGGGACACCTCGCGGGTTCCGCCCGGGCTGGACGACGCCTTCAAGCGGACGGACCTCGCGCATCTGCTCGCGGTGAGCGGGGGCAACTTCACGATCCTCCTGGCCCTGGTCGTCGGCCCGGCCGGCCTGGCGCAGCGCGTGGAGCGGCGCGGACTGGCGCCCCGGCTCGGTATCCCGCTGCGGGGCACGGCGCTGCTCGGCGGTGCGCTCACGCTCGGGTTCGTGGTCGTGTGCCAGCCCGACCCCAGTGTGCTGCGGGCCGCGGCCTGCGGGGCGATCACCCTGCTCGCGCTCGCGACCGGGCGCCGCCGATCGCTGATTCCCGCGCTGGCCACGGCGGTGCTGCTGCTCGTGCTCTGGGACCCCTGGCTCGCCCGGAGTTACGGCTTTCTGCTCTCCGTGCTGGCGACCGGTGCCCTGCTCACGGTCGCCCCGCGCTGGAGCGCGGCATTGCGGCGGCGCGGTGTGCCGCCCCGGCTGGCCGAGGCATCGGCCGCCGCGGCCGCCGCGCAGGCGCTGTGCGCGCCGGTCGTCGCGGTGCTGTCGTCGCGCGTGAGTCTTGTGGCGGTGCCCTGCAACATGCTCGCGGAGTTCGCCGTGGCACCGGCCACCGTGCTGGGGTTCGCCGCGCTGGCGGCGGCTCGGCCGGCGATGCCGGTCGCCAAGGGGCTGGCGTGGTGTGCGGGTTGGCCTGCCGGATGGATCGCCGGCATCGCGCGTACCGGAGCCTCGCTGCCGGGCGGTGCGGTGGACTGGCCCGGCGGCTGGACCGGGGCGATGCTGCTGGCGGCCGTGACGGCGGCCGTCGTCCTCGCCGGGCGGTGGCTTCTCCGGCGCCCCTGGCCGGCCGGGGTCTGCGTCGTCGTGCTGCTGCTCGTCGTGGTACAGCCACCGCCCCTGACACGGGTGATCACCGGGTGGCCGCCGCCGGGCTGGCGGTTCGCGATGTGCGACGTGGGGCAGGGGGACGCGACCGTGCTCGCGGCGGGCCACGGTACGGCGGTGGTCGTGGACACGGGCCCCGATCCGGTGCTGGTCGACCGATGCCTCACCGCGCTCGGTGTCACCCGCGTCCCGTTGCTCGTGCTGACCCACTTCCACGCCGACCATGTGGCGGGGCTGCCGGGGGTGCTGCGCGGTCGATCGGTGGGCGCGATCGAGACGACCGGGTTCGAGGAGCCACCGGAGCAGGCGGCGTTCGTGCGCGCCCGGGCTGCCGCCCGGCACATTCCGGTGACGCGCGCCGTGGCCGGGGAGCGCCGCCGCCTCGAGGCCCTCGACTGGCGGGTGCTGTGGCCTCCGCCGGACCCGGCGCCCTTGCCGGACGGCCCGAACGACGCGAGCGTCGCCCTGCTCGTACGGTCGGCGGGGCTGACCCTGCTCCTGCTGGGCGATCTGGAACCCCTCGCGCAGGAGGAGCTGTTGCAATCACCCGCGGGCGCCGGGCTGGGACCGGTGGATGTCCTCAAGGTCGCCCACCACGGGTCGGCGTACCAGGATCCCGAGCTGATACGGAGGGCCGCGCCGAGGCTCGCGCTGATCTCGTGCGGCAGGGACAACCCCTACGGCCATCCGGCGCCGAGCACGGTCGCGGCCTTGCGGGGCGAGGGCGCACTGGTGCTGCGGACGGACCGGGACGGGGCGATCGCGGTCGTCGGAGCGGGCGGCGACCTGAGGGCCGCGAGAGACTGAGGTCATGAATTCCGCACAGGTTGACGCGTACCTCGACAGGATCGGGGCGGACCATCCCGCGTGGCCCACCATCGATGTGCTGCGCGAGCTGCAACTCCGTCATCTGAAGACCGTCCCGTTCGAGAACCTGTCGATCCATCTCGGCGAGGAGATCGTGCTGGAGGAGAAGCGGCTGTTCGACAAGATCGTCGGGGCTCGCCGGGGCGGCTTCTGCTACGAACTCAACGGTGCGTTCGGGGCGTTGCTGGCGGCGCTCGGCTTCGATGTCACGCTGCTCGCGGCACGGGTGTACGGGGCGGAGCGGCGGCTCGGGGTGCCGTACGACCATCTCGCGTTGCGGGTGCGGACGGTGGACGGGGGCGACTGGCTGGTGGATGTGGGGTTCGGGGCGCACAGCCACTATCCGCTGGCGTTCGGGGAGCGGGGCGAGCAGCCCGACCCGGGCGGTGCGTTCCGGGTGATCGAGGCCGGGGCGGACGCGGCGGGGGCGCGAGGAGGCAGGGGTCCGGCGTACGGGGACCTGGATGTGCTGCGGGACGGCACGCCGCAGTACCGGCTGGAGACGCGCCCGCGGACGCTCGGGGACTTCACGGTCGGGGCCTGGTGGAACACCACCTCGCCGGTCTCGCACTTCGTGCGGTCGTTGGTGTGTTCACGGGTCACCGAGGACGGAGGGCGGATCACGCTCAGCGGCCGCCGGGTCACGGTGACGGCACCGGACGGGCGGAAGGAGGTGTCGGACCTGGCGAGTGACGAGGAGGTGCTGGAGATGTACCGGGAGCGGTTCGGGATCGTCCTGGACCGGGTGCCGACGGTGCGGCAGGGCGGCCGGGACGGCTGACCGGCATGCGGGTTCGCGGAGCCGGGAACGCAAGGGCGGCGGCACGTTCCCGGCGCGGGAGGGGGCGAGGGGCGGCGGGGGCGCCCCGGGGAACTCCGGGGTGGTACCGGGGCGTAGCGGTGTCCCGCGTAGCGGAAAATGTCCCCGTGAGCGATGTGAGACATGTGCTGGTGCTGCCCGACCGTGACACTGCGGAAGAGGTGGCGGAGGCGCTCGGGGAGCGGTTCGAACTCGATGAGGAGCCGCGGATCGTACGGGACGCGCTGGCCGGTGAGGACGACGCCGAGGACGCGCAGTGGCTGGTGGTGCTGCGGGACGAGGAGGAATCGCTCGACCCGGAGGCGCTGGACGTGTTCGTGGGGGAGTGGGACGGCTGGCGGGAGGAGCCGTAGCCCGTCCTTGTGGTGATCCGGGGGGCCGGCCTCGCGGGGCGGCGACGGGACCGCGATGTCAGCGGCGCATGCGATGCTTTCCGTGATGGCCAAGAAGACCGCGCATGACGACCCTCTCGCCCCCGTCACCCTTGCCGTGGGCCAGGAAGACCTGCTGCTCGACCGCGCCGTGCAGGAAGTGGTGGCCGCCGCCCGGGCCGCCGACGCCGATACGGACGTACGGGACCTCACCTCGGACCAGTTGCAGCCCGGCACGCTCGCCGAGCTGACCAGCCCGTCGCTCTTCGCCGAGCGCAAGGTCGTGGTCGTGCGCAACGCGCAGGATCTGGCGGCCGACACGATCAAGGAACTGAAGGGCTACTTCGCCTCGCCCGCCGAGGAGATCACCCTGGTGCTCCTGCACGCGGGCGGCGCCAGGGGCAAGGGCCTGCTCGACGCCGCCCGCAAGGCGGGGGCGCGCGAGGTGGCCTGCCCGAAGATGACGAAGCCGGCGGACCGGCTGGCGTTCGTGCGGGGGGAGTTCCGGGCCCGGGGGCGTTCGGCGACGCCCGAGGCGTGCCAGGCGCTGGTCGACGCGATCGGCAGCGATCTGCGGGAGCTGGCGTCCGCGGTGTCACAGCTGGTCGCGGACGTCGAGGGCACGATCGACGAGGCGGTGGTCGGGCGGTACTACACCGGGCGGGCCGAGGCGTCGAGCTTCACCGTCGCGGACCGGGCGGTCGAGGGACGTGCGGCGGAGGCGCTGGAGGCGCTGCGGTGGTCGCTGGCCACGGGGGTGGCGCCGGTGATGATCACGAGTGCGCTCGCACAGGGGGTGCGGGCGATCGGGAAGCTGTCGTCGGCCCGCGGCGGGCGTCCCGCGGACCTCGCGCGTGAGCTGGGCATGCCACCGTGGAAGATCGACCGGGTGCGGCAGCAGATGCGGGGATGGACGCCGGAGGGCGTGGCGGTCGCGCTGCGGGCGGTGGCCGAGGCCGACGCGGGCGTGAAGGGCGGCGGTGACGACCCCGAGTACGCCCTGGAGAAGGCGGTCGTCACGGTCGCGAGGGCGGCCCGGTCCAGGGGCCGCGCGTAGGTCGGCGAGTCCTTTCGCGGACACGTGCCGTGCATGCCGAAGGCCCCGCCTCCCGTCCTGGGGAAGGACGGGAGGCGGGGCCTTCGGTCAAGCTCTTGGGTCCGTACCCGCGTGGCGAACGCAGGCCGCGTACGGACCCGGGGTGCCGGGTGGGAGCGGATGAGAGAGGGCCCGCTCGGTTCCCTCCGGCGTCAAATCAAGTGTCAGCCCTTGAGGGCACCGACCTTGGAGGCCAGCGCCGACTTCTTGTTGGCAGCCGCGTTCTTGTGGATGACGCCCTTCGAGACGGCCTTGTCGAGCTGACGCGCGGCGGCGCGCTGGAGCTCGGTGGCCTTCTCGACGTCACCCGCGGCGGCGGCCTCACGGGCCTTGCGGATCGCGGTGCGAAGCGAGGACTTGACGGCCTTGTTGCGCAGGCGCGCCTTCTCGTTCGTCTTGTTCCGCTTGATCTGGGACTTGATGTTCGCCACGAATGAGCCTTTACAGGTTCAGGTACGCGAGACGGGCTGTCCCGCGTGCCGGTGATTTCCAGAAGACGTGTCTCGCGCTGAGAGGGCAGGAGACACAGCCACCCAGGCTACCAGCCGCCTTCCGGCCCGCCCAAACCGGTCCCGCGGGGAACCCGTCAGGCCCCCGCGCGAACCGGGGGCGGCCGGCGCGGTCACCCGTCCACGCGCCGTTCCGGTCGGCTCCGGCACGGCCCGTACCGGTCGCAGCCTCCCGCGCGTGGGACCATGGAGGCTACGTATCGATCCGACCCGAGACCGCAGACGCTGCGGACGCCTCAAGAATCAGGACCCTGCGTGCCCGCGATCCCTAGCCATGTGCCCGAGCCGAGCCGTACCGCCCCGGCTCTGATCCGCAATTTCTGCATCATCGCGCACATCGACCACGGCAAGTCCACGCTCGCCGACCGGATGCTCCAGCTGACCGGTGTCGTCGAGCAGCGGCAGATGCGCGCTCAGTACCTCGACCGCATGGACATCGAGCGCGAGCGCGGCATCACGATCAAGTCCCAGGCGGTGCGTCTGCCGTGGGCCCCGACCCACGATCCGGGCAACACGCACATCCTGAACATGATCGACACCCCGGGGCACGTCGACTTCACCTACGAGGTCTCGCGGTCGCTCGCCGCGTGCGAGGGGACCATCCTTCTCGTCGACGCCGCCCAGGGCATCGAGGCCCAGACCCTCGCCAACCTCTACCTGGCGATGGAGAACGACCTCACGATCATCCCCGTACTGAACAAGATCGACCTGCCGGCCGCGCAGCCCGAGAAGTTCGCCGAGGAGCTCGCGAACCTGATCGGCTGCGAGCCCGACGACGTGCTCAAGGTCTCGGCCAAGACCGGTTTCGGCGTCGAGGCGTTGCTGGACAAGGTGGTCGAGCAGATCCCGGCGCCGGTCGGTGTCGCGGACGCGCCCGCCCGGGCCATGATCTTCGACTCCGTGTACGACTCCTACCGCGGCGTGGTCACCTATGTCCGTGTCATCGACGGACAGCTGAACAAGCGCGAGCGCATCAGGATGATGTCCACCGGCGCGACCCACGAGCTGCTGGAGATCGGCGTCAGCTCGCCCGAGATGCTCCCGGCCGACGGGCTCGGGGTCGGCGAGGTGGGCTATCTGATCACGGGTGTGAAGGACGTCCGCCAGTCCAAGGTGGGTGACACCATCACCAGCCAGGCCAAGGGCGCCGTAGAGCCCCTGGGCGGGTACAAGGACCCGAAGCCGATGGTCTTCTCGGGCCTGTATCCGCTCGACGGCTCCGACTACCCCGACCTGCGCGAGGCCCTGGACAAGCTCCAGCTCAACGACGCCGCGCTCGTGTACGAGCCGGAGACGTCCGCGGCCCTCGGTTTCGGTTTCCGCGTCGGCTTCCTCGGCCTGCTCCACCTCGACGTGATCCGCGAGCGGCTGGAGCGCGAGTTCGGCCTCGACCTGATCGCCACCGCACCCAACGTGGTCTACCGCGTGATCATGGAGGACGGCGTCGAGTACACCGTCACCAACCCGAGCGAGTTCCCCGAGGGGAAGATCGCCGAGGTGTACGAGCCGGTCGTACGGGCCACGATCCTCGCGCCCACCGAGTTCATCGGCGCGATCATGGAGCTGTGCCAGACCCGGCGCGGCACCATGCTCGGCATGGACTACCTGTCCGAGGACCGCGTCGAGATCCGCTACACCCTCCCCCTCGCGGAGATCGTCTTCGACTTCTTCGACCAGCTGAAGTCCAAGACCCGCGGGTACGCGTCCCTCGACTACGAGCCCACGGGCGAGCAGAGCAGCTCCCTGGTCAAGGTCGACATCCTGCTGCACGGCGACAAGGTCGACGCCTTCTCGGCGATCACCCACAAGGACCAGGCGTACGCGTACGGCGTCCGGCTCGTCGCCAAGCTGAAGGAGCTGATCCCGCGGCAGAACTTCGAGGTGCCGGTCCAGGCCGCCATCGGCTCCCGGGTGATCGCCCGCGAGACCATCCGTGCCATCCGCAAGGACGTCCTCGCCAAGTGCTACGGCGGTGACATCTCCCGTAAGCGGAAGCTGCTGGAGAAGCAGAAGGAGGGCAAGAAGCGGATGAAGATGGTGGGTTCCGTGGAAGTTCCGCAGGAGGCATTCATCGCGGTGCTCTCCAGCGATGACAGCGCGGGGCCGGCCAAGGGCAAGAAGTAGTCGCCGGGAGCAGGGCAAACCGGGAGCGATGGGGTCCGTCGTGTGCGGCGCGGCGGGCCCCTGTGCATAGGTCGGATGGCCACGTGAGCAAAGCGACGGGTCGTCGCCTCTTACAAACCGGCTGGTCGGGCTCTACTCTGATGCCTGCTCGATGGTTACTCGCGAGTTAAACAACCGCCGCGAGTAGAAACAGCAGAAATGAGCCAGCCGCACCGTCGCGGGCCCGGAGGATGTCGTGAGCCACACACAGACTTTGATCGAGAACCGTCCGCCGTCTGTCGCGGCCCTCTTTCTGGAGCGTGTGGCGGCGACGCCGGACGCCGAGGCCTACCGCTACCCGGTGCCGGTGTCCGCGGGCGAGGGTCCCGACGAGTGGAGGTCGCTGAGCTGGGGGCAGGCCGCCGAGCGGGTCCACGCGATAGCCGCGGGGCTGATCGAGCTGGGTGTGCGGCCCGAGCAGCGTGTCGCGCTCGCCTCCTCCACCCGTATCGAGTGGATCCTCGCCGACCTCGGCATCATGTGCGCGGGCGCGGCCACGACCACGATCTATCCGCAGACCAACGCCGACGAGTCGGCCTTCATCCTCTCCGACTCCGAGAGCAGGGTCCTCGTCGCGGAGAACGCCGCGCAGCTGGCCAAGGCCCTCGAGAAGCGCTCCGAGCTGCCCGACCTGCACCACGTCGTCGTCATCGACCCGGAAGGCGTCGAGTCCGGGGACTGGGTCCTCACCCTCGCCGAGCTGGAGACCCGAGGCGCGGCCTACCTGGAGAAGCACCCGGAGCTGATCAAGGAGCGGGTCGGCGCGATCACCAAGGACCAGCTCGCCACCCTCATCTACACCTCCGGCACCACCGGCCGCCCCAAGGGTGTGCGCCTGCCGCACGACAACTGGGCGTACATGGCGAAGGCGATCGCCGCGACCGGGCTGGTCGGCGGCGACGACGTGCAGTATCTGTGGCTGCCCCTCGCGCATGTCTTCGGCAAGGTGCTCACCTCCGGCCAGATCGAGGTGGGGCATGTCACCGCGGTCGACGGCCGCGTCGACAAGATCATCGAAAACCTTCCGGTGGTGCAGCCGACGTACATGGCGGCCGTGCCGCGCATCTTCGAGAAGGTGTACAACGGCGTCGCCGCCAAGGCCCGCGCGGGTGGGGGGGCCAAGTACAGGATCTTCCAGTGGGCCGCCGAGGTCGCCCGCGAGTACGCCAAGGTCAGCCAGGACAACTTCCGGCGCACCGGTACGCACTCCGTGCCCTTCGGTCTCGGCGCCAGGCACAAGGTCGCCGACACCCTCGTATACGCCAAGATCCGGGAGGCGTTCGGCGGCCGGCTGCGGGCCTGTGTCTCCGGCTCCGCCGCCCTCGCGCCCGAGATCGGCTACTTCTTCGCGGGTGCCGGCATCCACATCCTGGAGGGCTACGGCCTGACCGAGTCCTCCGCGGCCTCGTTCGTGAACCCGGGCGAGTCGTACCGCACGGGCACGGTCGGCAAGCCGCTGCCCGGTACCGAGGTGCGCATCGCGGACGACGGCGAGATCCTGCTGCGCGGCCCGGGCATCATGGAGGGCTACCACGGGCTGCCGGAGAAGACCGCCGAGGTGCTGGAGGCGGACGGCTGGTTCCACACCGGGGACATCGGCGAGCTGTCCCCGGACGGCTATCTGCGTATCACCGACCGCAAGAAGGACCTCATCAAGACCTCCGGCGGCAAGTACATCGCGCCCGCCGAGGTCGAGGGGCAGTTCAAGGCGGTGTGCCCGTACGTCTCCAACATCCTGGTGCACGGCGCCGACCGGAACTTCTGCACCGCCCTCATCGCCCTGGACGAGATCGCGATCCTCGAGTGGGCGAAGGAGAACGGTCTGGAGGGCAAGACGTACGCCGAGGTCGTCGCCGCCCCCGTCACGGTCGAGATGGTCGACGGCTACGTCCGGGAACTCAACGCGGGGCTCCAGCGGTGGCAGACCATCAAGAAGTTCCGGCTGCTGCCGCGCGACCTCGATGTGGAGCACGGTGAGATCACGCCGAGCCTGAAGCTGAAGCGGCCAGTGGTGGAGAGGGAGTACAAGCACCTCATCGAGGAGATGTACGCGGGCACGCGCGAGGCGTAAGAGGCGCCCGGCGGTCGCGGCCACGGGGCGCCACCCCGGCCGCGACCGCCGTGATTCCCCCGTCACGGGACTCTTCCCGAAGCCGTCTTCCCGGGCGGTGATCAGCGGCCGAGCACAGGACGCAGATCCGTTGCTCGAATCTGTCCGTCTTCGAGCACATCTGTAGCACTCTTCTCACTCATGGCGGCCCACTTCGGTAACTCCATGCTTATGAGCGTGGCCGGTCTGTCACTCTGTCCGCATCGCCGGAGGCGTATTCGTCAGAGTTCGTCGGAATGCTCGGGGAGCCGTCCATGGGGCCCATTCCCACGCCACGGGAGACCATCGCCCGTGCCCCTGACACGCCCGCGACCGAGAGGCACGAGGGCGCGAGGCTGCAGACGGTGGTGCGTACCACGCTGCCCGGTGGCCCCCTCGCGCCGGGCGCCGCCCGCCGTTTCATGCGCGCCGCCCTCTGCGCGTGGGCCGAGGCGGCCGAACCCGACACCTTCACCGAGCGGCTGGTCGACGACGCCCTGGTCGTGGTCAGCGAACTGGTCACCAACGCGGTCGTGCACGCGGGCACGGACGTCGACATCCTCTGCTGCTTCCGCGACGTGGAGGACGAACCTCCCGGCCTCCTCGTCGAGGTCTCCGACCACCACCCCTCGCGGGCGGTACGGGACGACGTCACCGAACGCTCCTACGGCATACCCGAGCACGGCCGCGGTCTGCGCCTGGTCGCCACGCTCGCCACGGCCTGGGGCATCACCTACCGCACCGCGTCCAAGACCGTCTGGGCACAGCTGCCCCTCGACGGCCACTCGGCCGTTTCGGACGGCATGGAGGGGTACGCCGGTGAGGGCGGCGCCCTGGACTGCGGGCTGGGCGCGGCCGAGACCCCGGGTCCCGACGTCACCGCCTTCGCCGAGCCCGGACGTGGCGTCCCCGACCATGACTGGCGGGGCCGCGGTGCCCTCTCCTTCCTCGCCGAGGCGTCCGATCTGCTCGCCGGACAGCTCGACGAGGACCTGGTCGCCGCACTCACCGGGCAGCTCCTCGTGCCGCGTCTGGCCGACTGGTGCGCGGTGTGGCTCGAGGACGAGGCGACCGGCTGGCACGGTCCCGAGACGGCGGTCGCCGCCGGGCCGCGTCTCGCGCGGGTCTGGCACGGCAGCGAGAACCGCATCGAGGAGCTGCGCCGGGTGCTGGAGAAGGACCCGCCGAGGCTGCCGGAGTCGGTGCGGTCCCGGGCGGTGCCGGTGCCCTGGCCCGGGGAGGCGCTCGGCCCGCGCGGCGCGACCGGGGCGGCACTGGCCTACCGGCTGATCGCCGGCGGCCGCCCGCTCGGCACGCTCGTCATCGGCCGGGCGGGATTACTGCGCTTTCCCGACGAGGTCACCGGGCTCGTCGAGGACCTCAGCCGCCGGGTGGCGCTCGCCATCGGGGCGGCCCGGCAGTACGCGCGCCAGGCCACCATCAGCAGGGTGCTGCAACGGGGGCTGCTGCCCGGGGCCGTCGCCGAGATCCCCGGGGTGAGCAGCGCGCTCGTGTACGAGCCGTGCGACAAGGGCGGCGGCCCCAGCGGCGACTTCTACGACCTCTTCCCGGCCGGCCACGGACGGTGGAGCTTCGCGCTCGGCGACGTCCAGGGCAAGGGCCCGGAGGCGGCGGTCGTGATCGGACTGGCCCGCCCCTGGCTGCGGCTGCTCGCCCGCGAGGGCTACGCGGTCCCCGATGTCCTGGACCGCCTCAACCAGCTCCTCCTCGACGATGCGACGGAGGCGGCGGACGCGGCGGCGCGTGCGCTCGTGGCGGCGGGCGCCCCGGTGCCGGTCGCCGACGGCGGCCCCCACGCGCGTTTCCTCTCCCTGCTCTACGGTGAGCTGGTCCCCTTCGACGGCGGGGTGCGCTGCACGCTCGCCGCCGCCGGGCACCCGCTGCCGCTGCTGCTGGGCCCGGACGGCGACGTACGGGTCGTGGCACAGCCGCAGACCCTCCTCGGCGTCGTCGAGGACGTCATGTACGTGGGCGAGACCTTCGAGCTGCACCCCGGCGACACCCTCCTGTGCGTCACGGACGGGGTGACCGAGCGGCGCAGCGGGTCGCGCCAGTTCGACGACGGGGACGGGCTCGCGGCGGCATTCGCGGGGTGCGCCGGGATGAGCGCCCAGATGATCGCGGAGCGGATCCGGACGCTGGTCCACGAGTTCGGGGGCAAGCCGCCGGAGGACGACCTCGCGCTGCTGGTGCTGCGCGCGGAGTGAGGTGCCGGACCAAGACGGTCACCTCCGCGGTGCTGGACAATGGGGGACATGCCTTCCGCACTCCCCGACGGCGAGCCCGTCCCCGACGACGGCGCACTGCCCGCGCACGCGCTCGCCGGGGCCGCCCGGCGCCCCCTCGGGTTCTACCTCCATGTGCCGTACTGCGCGACGCGCTGCGGCTACTGCGACTTCAACACGTACACCGCGACGGAACTGCGCGGCACGGGCGGGGTGCTCGCCTCCCGGGACAACTACGCCGGGACCCTGACCGAGGAGGTCCGCCTGGCCCGCAAGGTGCTGGGCGACGACCCGCGCGAGGTCCGGACGGTCTTCGTCGGGGGCGGCACGCCGACGCTGCTGGCCGCGGAGGACCTCGTACGGATGCTGGGGGCGATCCGCGACGAGTTCGGGCTCGCGGACGACGCCGAGGTGACGACGGAGGCGAACCCGGAGTCGGTGGACGAGCGCTATCTCGCCACGCTGCGGGAGGGCGGCTTCAACCGCATCTCCTTCGGCATGCAGAGCGCGCGTCCCCACGTACTGAAGGTCCTGGACCGCACCCACACCCCGGGCCGCCCCGAGGCCTGTGTGGCCGAGGCGCGGGCGGCCGGCTTCGAGCACGTGAACCTGGACCTGATCTACGGCACGCCGGGCGAGTCGGACGACGACTGGCGGGCGTCGCTGGACGCGGCGCTCGGCGCGGGCCCCGACCACGTCTCGGCGTACGCGCTGATCGTCGAGGAGGGCACCCGGCTCGCCCGCCGCATCCGCCGGGGCGAGATACCGATGACGGACGACGACGTCCACGCGGACCGCTATCTGATCGCGGACGAGGTGCTCGGATCGGCGGGCTTCGACTGGTACGAGGTCTCCAACTGGGCCACCTCGGAATCCGGCCGCTGTGTGCACAACGAGCTGTACTGGCGCGGCGCCGACTGGTGGGGCGCGGGGCCCGGCGCGCACAGCCATGTGGGCGGCGTGCGCTGGTGGAACGTGAAGCATCCGGGGGCGTACGCGGCGGCGCTTGCGGCCGGGCGGTCGCCGGGAGCCGGGCGAGAGCTTCTGTCGGACGAGGACCGCCGGGTGGAGCGGATCCTGCTGGAGCTGCGCCTGCGGGAGGGCGCGCCGCTGTCGCTGCTGCGGGAGGAGGGGCTTGCGGCCTCGCGCCGGGCGCTGACGGAGGGACTGCTGGAGCAGGGGCCGTACGACGAGGGCCGGGCGGTTCTCACCCTACGGGGGCGGCTGCTGGCGGACGCGGTGGTGCGGGACCTGGTGGACTGATCACCCCGTCGGCAGGACGTCGATGTCCTCGACGAAGCCAGTGAGCCCGTACCGGACCTGGTGACGTTCCCCGGAGTCAAGCCCCACCACTGTCCGTGACGAAGTCGATCAGCTCCTCCACCCTCCCCAGCAACTCCGGCTCCAGATCCCTGTAGGACCGCACCCGCCCCAGAATCCCCTGCCAGGCCGCGCCCGTGTTCTCCGGCCAGCCCAGCGCCCGGCACACCCCCTTCTTCCAGTCCTGCCCGTGCGGGACGCGCGGCCACTCCCCGATCCCCAGCGCCGCCGGCTTCACGGCCTCCCAGATGTCGATGTACGGGTGGCCCACCACCAGCGCATGCTCGCTCGTCACCGACTGAGCGATCCGCCACTCCTTGGTGCCCGGGACCAGGTGGTCCACCAGGACGCCGAGACGGGCGTCGGGGCCGGGGGAGAAGGCGGCCACGATCGACGGCAGGTCGTCGACGCCCTCCAGGTACTCCACCACCACACCCTCGATGCGCAGGTCGTCGCCCCACACCTTCTCGACCAGCTCCGCGTCGTGGCGCCCCTCCACATAGATGCGGCCGGCGCGGGCCACTCTCGCGCGCGCCCCCGGGACGGCCACCGAACCCGACGCCGTGCGTGTGGGACGCACCGGCGCCTTGGACGGGCGTACCAGTGTCACCACCCGGCCCTCCAGCAGGAACCCCCGCGGCTGAAGCGGGAACACCCGGTGCTTGCCGAAGCGGTCCTCCAGGGTCACCGTCCCCGCCTCGCAGCGGATCACCGCACCGCAGAAGCCGGTGCGCGGCTCCTCGACCACCAGACCGGGATCCGCCGGGACCTCCGGCACGGGCTGGGGCTTCTTCCACGGCGGGGTCAGGTCCGGCGAGTAGTGGCGCATTCGGATGACGATAGGAGAAGCCCGGACGCGAGGGTCGCGGGAGCCGTCACGACACGCCGAAACGGGCGGCCAGTTCGTCGCGCTGCGCCCGGACGAACGCCGCGTCCACCACGGCACCGTGTCCCGGCACGTACAGCGCGTCCCGGCCGCCCAGGTCGAGCAGCCGGTCCAGGGCCGCGGGCCAGTGCGAGGGAACCGCGTCCGGGCCCGCCTGCGGCTCGCCGGACTCCTCCACCAGATCACCGCAGAACACCACCTCCCGCTCGCCGGGGACGAGGACCACCAGATCGTGGGCCGTATGGGCCGGGCCCACGTTCGCCAGCAGCACCTGCACCCCGCCCAGGTCCAGCGTCCATTCGCCCGAGACCGGATGACGCGGGCGGACCAGCAGCTCCGCGGCCTCGGCCGCCTCGGCCGCGTCCAGACCGTGCCTCACCGCGTCGGCGACCAGCGCGTCACGCTCGTGCCGGAACACCGCGTCGAGGCCCACCGCCCCGAACACCTCCGCGCCCGCGAACGCCGCCGCTCCGAGGACATGGTCGAAGTGCGGGTGCGTGAGCGCGAGATGCGTCACACGCCCCTCCCCGCCGAGCGGCGCGAGCAGCCGCCGCGTCTCGGTGCGCAGCCGCGCTCCCTCGGCCAGGCTCGACCCGGCGTCGACCATGAGCACCGCATGCTCGCCGACCACCAGTCCCGCCGTGCAGTCCCAGCCCGGAAGCCGCGTGCGCCCCGCCCGGTCGCTGAGCGCCTCCCATCCGGACTCTTCCCACCACACCGTCATGGGGGCGACGCTATCCCGCAGGCGCCCTGCCTGGCAGGACACCCGGGGACAGGTCGGTACACGTCGGTACGGCGGCGGAGCCCGCCCTTGCCCGGGGCGTACCCGACGGCCGTACACTTGCTCCGGGGATGCTGGCACTCACCTGCGCAGAGTGCCAGAGAAGCGTCAGGGCGACAGACCGCTGGAGGTGTGCGCATGCTCAGTGAACGCAGGCTCGAAGTGCTGCGCGCCATCGTCCAGGACTATGTGGGCACCGAGGAGTCGGTGGGTTCCAAGGCGCTCACCGAGCGGCACAACCTCGGCGTCTCGCCGGCCACCGTCCGCAACGACATGGCCGTGCTGGAGGAGGAGGGCTACATCGCCCAGCCGCACACCAGTGCCGGACGCATCCCCACGGACAAGGGCTACCGCCTCTTCGTCGACAGGCTCGCGGCCGTCAAGCCGATGAGCCCGCCCGAGCGCCGCGCGATCCAGAACTACCTGGAGGGCGCCGTCGACCTCGACGACGTCGTGGCGCGTACGGTACGGCTGCTCGCGCAGCTCACCCGGCAGGTCGCCGTCGTGCAGTACCCCTCGCTGACGCGCTCGACGGTGCGCCATGTGGAGCTGCTGTCGATGGCGCCCGCGCGGCTGATGCTGGTTCTGATCACCGACACCGGCCGGGTCGAGCAGCGCATGATCGACTGCCCCGCGCCGTTTGGAGAAACGTCTCTCGCCGATCTGCGGGCGCGACTCAACAGCCGGATCGTCGGCCGCCGATTCACGGATGTGCCGCAGCTGGTGCAGGACCTGCCCGAGGCCTTCGAGCTGGAGGACCGGGGCACGGTCTCCACGGTGCTCTCCACCCTCCTGGAGACGCTCGTGGAGGAGACCGAGGAGCGCCTGATCATCGGCGGCACCGCCAACCTCACCCGCTTCGTGCACGACTTCCCTCTCACCATCCGTCCCGTCCTGGAGGCGCTGGAGGAGCAGGTCGTCCTCCTCAAGCTGCTGGGCGAGGCAAAGGATCCGGCCATGCGGGTGCGTATCGGCCATGAGAACGCGCACGAGGGACTCAACTCCACGTCGGTGGTCTCCGTGGGCTACGGTTCGGGCGGCGAGGCAGTAGCGAAACTCGGCGTGGTCGGACCGACCCGCATGGATTACCCGGGAACGATGGGAGCGGTACGAGCGGTGGCACGGTACGTCGGACAGATCCTGGCGGAGTCGTAAGTGGCCACGGACTACTACGCCGTGCTCGGCGTGCGCCGCGACGCGTCGCAGGAAGAGATCAAGAAGGCGTTCCGCCGGCTCGCCCGCGAGCTGCACCCGGACGTCAACCCCGATCCCAAGACGCAGGAGCGGTTCAAGGAGATCAACGCGGCGTACGAGGTGCTCTCGGACCCGCAGAAGAAGCAGGTCTACGACCTCGGCGGCGATCCCCTGTCCCAGGCCGGCGCCGCGGGCGCGGGCGGCTTCGGAGCGGGCGGCTTCGGGAACTTCTCGGACATCATGGACGCGTTCTTCGGCACGGCGTCGCAGCGCGGTCCGCGCTCGCGTACCCGCCGGGGCCAGGACGCCATGATCCGCCTGGAGATCGAGCTCGACGAGGCGGCCTTCGGCACCACGAAGGACATCCAGGTCGACACGGCCGTGGTCTGCAACACCTGCAACGGCGAGGGCGCCGCGCCCGGCACGTCCGCGCAGACCTGCGACATGTGCCGCGGTCGCGGTGAGGTCTCGCAGGTCACGCGGTCGTTCCTGGGCCAGGTCATGACCTCCCGGCCCTGCCCGCAGTGCCAGGGCTTCGGCACCATCGTCCCGAACCCGTGCCCGGAGTGCGCGGGCGACGGCCGGGTGCGCTCCCGCCGGACTCTCACCGTCAAGATCCCCGCGGGCGTCGACAACGGAACCCGCATCCAGCTCGCGGGCGAGGGCGAGGTCGGCCCCGGCGGCGGACCCGCCGGCGACCTGTACGTCGAGATCCACGAGCTGCCGCACGCGGTGTTCCAGCGCCGCGGCGACGACCTGCACTGCACGGTCACCCTCCCGATGACGGCGGCGGCCCTCGGCACGAAGGTGCCGCTGGAGACGCTGGACGGCATGGAGGAGGTCGACATCCGTCCCGGCACCCAGTCCGGGCAGTCGATCCCGCTGCACAACCGCGGCGTCACGCATCTGCGCGGCGGCGGCCGGGGCGACCTGATCGTGCATGTCGAGGTGCAGACGCCGGCGAAGCTGGACCCCGAGCAGGAGCGCCTGCTGAGGGAACTGGCGAAGCTGCGGGGCGAGGAACGGCCGCAGGGGCAGTTCCAGCCGGGGCAGCAGGGCCTGTTCTCCCGTCTGAAGGACGCGTTCAACGGGCGCTGACGGGGTCGGTGGCGTAGGCCGCCGCCCGGGGGCCGGCCCCCGGGCGGCACACTCCCACCGGCCCTGATCCGCGGACCCTTCCCCTGGCATGTGCCCGCGGACGGCCGGATTCGGACTTGTTCGGAGGACGTGACAACATGCCGTCATGTCCTCCGTGCTGACCGATCTGCTCCATCACCCGATCGTGCAGGCCCCCATGGCGGGCGGTGTCTCCGTGCCCCAGCTCGCCGCCGCCGTGTCCGAGGCGGGTGGCCTCGGGTTCCTCGCCGCCGGGTACAAGACCGCCGACGGCATGTACCAGGAGATCAAGCAGCTTCGCGGGCTCACGGCCCGCCCCTTCGGCGTGAACGTGTTCATGCCGCAGCCCGACCAGGCGGACCCCGCCGCCGTCGAGGTCTACGCCGAACAGCTCGCCGGCGAGGCCGCCTGGTACGAGACCGAGCTGGGCGACCCCGAGGCCGGCCGCGACGACGGCTACGACGTCAAGCTCGCCGTACTCCTCGACAACCCGGTGCCGGTGGTCTCCTTCCACTTCGGCGTCCCCGACCCGTCGGTCCTGGAGTCCCTGCGCCGCGCGGGCACCTTCACCCTGGTCACGGCGACCACCGCCGAGGAGGCCCTCGCCGTGCAGGAGGCGGGCGCCGACGCGGTGATCGCGCAGGGCATCGAGGCCGGCGGCCACCAGGGCACCCACCGCGACAGCGCCGAGAACGACGGCTCCGGCATCGGCCTGCTCTCCCTGGTCGCCCAGGTCCGCGAGGCCGTGCGGCTCCCGATCGTGGCGGCCGGCGGCCTCATGCGCGGCAGCCAGATCGCCGCGGTGCTCGCGGCGGGCGCGAGCGCGGCCCAGCTCGGCACCGCGTTTCTCGCCACGCCCGAGTCCGGCGCCCACCCCCTGCACAAGCAGGCGCTGACCGACCCCCTGTTCGTGCGGACGGAGCTGACGCGCGCGTTCTCCGGGCGCCCGGCGCGCGGCCTGGTCAACCGGTTCATGAGGGAGCACGGGCCGTACGCGCCCGCCGCCTACCCCGAGATCAACCACCTCACCTCGCCGCTGCGCAAGGCGGCCGCCAAGGCGAAAGACCCGCAGGGCATGGGCCTGTGGGCCGGTCAGGGCCACCGCATGGCGCGCGACCTGCCCGCCGGGCGGCTGGTGGAGGTGCTGGCCGCGGAGCTCCGGGAGGCGGCGACAGCGTTGTCCACGCAGGGTGGCGGGCGATGACGGCCCCCGTGTTCGTCGTGGACCGGCTCGACGGCATCGGGCCCGAGTTCGTGCTCGACGGCCCGGAGGGGCGGCACGCGGTCTCGGTGAAGCGGCTGCGGCCGGGGGAGGCCGTCGTCCTGACCGACGGCGCCGGACGCCGGGCGCAGTGCGAGGTCGTCGGCACCGAGGGCAAGGACCGGCTGCTCGTCCAGGTCACCTCGCTGTCCGAGGAGCCGCCCGAGGCACCCCGCATCACCGTCGTCCAGGCCCTCCCCAAGGGCGACCGGGGCGAGCTGGCCGTCGAGACCATGACCGAGGTCGGCGTCGACGCCATCGTCCCGTGGCAGGCGTCCCGGTGCATCACCCAGTGGAAGGGCGACCGGGGGCTGAAGGCCCTCGGCAAGTGGCGGGCCACCGCCCGCGAGGCGGGCAAGCAGTCCCGCCGGGTGCGCTTCCCCGAGGTCGCGGACGCGGCGACGACCAAGCAGGTTGCGACACTTCTGGCCAAGGCCGACTTCGCCGCGGTCCTGCACGAGAGCGGAGAGGAACCCCTCGCGACCGTGGAACTCCCCGCCGACGGCGAGATCGTGCTGGTCGTCGGGCCCGAAGGGGGCGTCGCCCCGGAGGAGTTGACCCTGTTCGCGCAGGCGGGCGCGAAGGCCTTCCGGCTGGGCCGCACCGTCCTGCGCACCTCGACCGCCGGCACCGCTGCGGCCGCGCTGTTGCTCGGCCGCAGCGGACGCTGGTCCTGACCCACGGGGGTACGCCATGGAACTCGCCCAGGTACGGCTGCTGGTCTCGCACTTCGCCGACTGCTACCGGTTCTACGCCGACGTCCTCGGGCTCAAGCCCCAGTCGGGCGCCGTCGAAGGGCCGTACGAGAAGTTCAGTCCGGCCGTCGGCTCGGCGGGCATCGCGCTGCAGGACCGGGCGATGATGGCCCGGGTCCTGGGAGAACTGGGCGACGCGGCGACCGGCCACCGCTCGCTCGTGGTGCTGCGCGTGGACGACCTGGACGCCTACTGCGAGCGGATCACGTCCCGCGGCGCGACCCTCCTGCACGGCCCGGCCCCCATGACCGACCGCATGCGCGTCGCCCACCTCAAGGACCCCGAGGGCAACCTGGTGGAACTCCAGGAGTGGCTCCTCATGCGCGGCTGACGGCACGTCGGGAGGCGGGGCGAGGAGGGGCGCACACCGGCCTCCGGGTGACCGTATGCGCTCTACCGCCGGCGGCGGGAGAGTGGCACGCTGCCCTCCATGGGGGCTTTGAGGCGGATTTGGCGGCGACCGCGGGGATGGCGGCCCGCCGCGGCGGCCGGACTCGTGGCGGTCGCCGTCGGCGGGACCGTGGCGTGCCAGCCCGGTGACCTGAGTTCCGCGGCGGTGGCGTACACCACCGACCAGACCGCGACCCGGGAACTCCAGCGGCAGCATGTGCACGTGCGCTGGCTCAGCTGCACGGGCGGCTACGGCGGCAGTCCGACCGCCACCAGGTCCCGCGGGACACCCGCACCGACCGAGTCCACCGTCGTCAGAGTCGACTGCCAGGGGAAGACGGACGACGACAAGGACATCACCGTCAAGGGCAGGGTCACCCGCGCCGTCGACGGCAAGTGCGTCCGCGGGGACCTGCGGGCCACCGTGGGCGGCCGGGAGTGGTTCCACGTCAACGGCCTGGGCAACTGCAACGCCACCACGACGCCCACGTACCGGCCGCCCGTCACCTACCGGCCGACCGGGCAGCCCGGGCCCACCGTCACCGTGACGAAGACCATCTGGTGCCAGGGCGACCCCACCTGCTGGCCCGCCCAGGGCAAATGACGCCCCTCGGGAACCGGTGGCACCACACAAAACCCCTGTCCACGACGGCCCTTGCTGCTTAGGGTGACCTGGTGACTCAGTCCGCATCGCCCGCGTATCTCCGCTTCCCGCATCTGCACGGCGAGTTGGTCGCCTTCACCGCCGAGGACGACGTCTGGGTCGCCCCGATGGACGGCGGCCGTGCCTGGCGGGTCAGCGCCGACAACGTCCCGGTCAACCACCCCCGAATATCACCGGACGGCCGGACCGTCGCCTGGACCTCCACCCGCGACGGCGCCCCCGAGGTGTACGCCGCCCCCATCGACGGCGGCTCCGCCAGGCGCCTGACCCACTGGGGCAGTGCCAAGACCCAGGTGCGCGGCTGGACCCCCGACGGGCGGGTCCTGGCCCTCAGCACGGTCGGCCAGGCCTCGCTGCGCCGCACCTGGGCGCACGCCGTACCACTCGACGGCGGCCCTGCCACCACCCTGCCGTACGGGCCCGTCGGCGACGTCGCCCACGGACCGGGCACGGTGCTGCTGTCCGCGCCCATGGGCCGCGAGGCCGCCTGGTGGAAGCGGTACCGGGGCGGCACGGCCGGCAAGCTGTGGATCGACCGGGCCGCCCACGACGGCGAAGGAGCCGGAGAGTTCGTCCGGCTGCACGAGGACCTCGACGGCAACATCGAGTACCCGTCATGGGTCGGGGAACGCCTTGCCTTCCTCTCCGACCACGAGGGCGTCGGCGCCCTGTACTCGTCGCTCGCCGACGGCTCGGACCTGCGTCGCCACACCCCCCTCGGGGGCACCTCTCACTCGAGCCAAGCCGAGAACGGGGGAGGTTTCTACGCCCGGCACGCGGCCACCGACGGAGCCCGGGTCGTCTACTCCTCGGCCGGTGAGCTGTGGCTGCTGGAGGACCTGGAGGGGGCCGAACCCCGGCGGCTCGACATCCGGCTCGGCGGGCAGCGCGTGGACCTTCAGCCGTACCCCGTGAGCGCAGGCCGCTGGTTCGGGGCCGCCTCGCCCGACCACACCGGACGCGGCAGCGCGATCTCGGTGCGCGGCGCCGTGCACTGGGTCACCCACCGCTCGGGGCCCGCCCGCGCGCTAGCCGCCGAGCACGGCGTACGGGCCCGGCTGCCCCACACCTTCCGCGCGGACGGCGAGGAGTGGGTGGTGTGGGTGACGGACGCGGAGGGCGAGGACGCGCTGGAGTTCGCGCCCGCCACCGGACTCGCGCCCGGCGCCACCCCCCGGCGACTCGCGGCGGGGCGCCTCGGCCGGGTCCTCGGCCTGGCGGTGGCCCCCGACGGCAGCCGGATCGCGGTCGCCGCGCACGACGGGCGGGTGCTGCTCGTCGAGCGGGACAGCGGTGAGGTGCGTGAGATCGACCGCAGCGAGGACGGCGAGGTCGGCGGACTCGTCTTCTCACCGGACTCGGCGTGGCTGGCCTGGTCGCACCCCGGGCCCCGCCCGCTGCGCCAGCTGAAACTCGCCAACACGGCCGACCTGTCGGTGACCGAGGCGACCCCGCTGCGCTTCCGGGACTACTCGCCCGCGTTCACGCTGGACGGCAAGCACCTGGCGTTCCTCTCGGCACGCTCCTTCGACCCGGTCTACGACGAGCACGTCTTCGACCTGGCCTTCGTGGGCGGCTCGCGGCCGCACCTGATCACGCTCGCCGCGACCACCCCGTCCCCCTTCGGGCCGCAACGGCACGGCCGTCCCTTCGACGCGCCCGGGAAGGAGGAGACACCCGACAGCGAGGGCGCGCCCACGACCCGGATCGACCTGGAAGGGCTCGCCGACCGGATCGTGCCGTTCCCGGTCGAGGCCGCGCGCTACTCCGGGCTGCGGGCCGCCAAGGACGGGGTGCTCTGGCTGCGCCACCCGGTACAGGGTGTCCTGGGCGCCTCGCGGGCCACGCCCGACGACCCGGACCCCAAGAGCGAGCTGGAGCGCTACGACCTCGCCCAGCAGCGCATCGAGCATCTCTCCTCGGACGCCGACCACTTGTCGGTCAGCGGCGACGGCAAGCGGGTGCTGCTGTGGACCGACGGCAAGCTGAAGGTCGTACCCAGCGACCGGCGGGCCCCGAACGACGACGACAGCGACTCCAACATCACCGTGGACCTGTCCCGCATACGCCAGACCGTCGATCCGGCGGCCGAGTGGCGGCAGATGTTCGAGGAGACCGGCCGCCTCATGCGGGACAACTTCTGGCGGCCCGACCTCGGCGGGGTCGACTGGGACGGCGTACTGGACCGGTACCGGCCGGTCCTGGAGCGCCTCGCCACGCACGACGACCTGGTGGACCTGCTGTGGGAGGTGCAGGGCGAACTGGGCACCTCGCACGCGTACGTCACCCCCACCGGCTACGGGCCGGGCGCGGACCGCCGGCAGGGGCTGCTCGGGGCCGACATCTCCCGCCACCCGGACGGGAGCTGGCGCATCGACCGGGTGCTGCCGTCGGAGACCTCCGATCCCGACGCCCGTGCCCCGCTGGCTGCTCCAGGGGTGGCGGTACGGGCCGGGGACGCGATCATCGCGGTCGGCGGGCGGCGGGTGGATCCGGTGGCCGGGCCGGGGCCGCTGCTGGTCGGGACGGCGGGCACACCGGTGGAGCTGACCATCTCGCCCGCGGGCGGGGGCGATCCGCGGCATGCCGTCGTCGTGCCGATCGCGGACGAGGAGCCGCTTCGGTACCACGCGTGGGTGGCGGACCGGCGGGCGTATGTGCACGGCAAGTCCGGCGGGCGGCTCGGGTACCTGCACGTGCCGGACATGGTGGGTTCCGGGTGGGCGCAGCTCCACCGGGACCTGCGGATCGAGGTCGCCCGGGAGGGACTGGTCGTGGACGTCCGGGAGAACCGGGGCGGCCACACCTCCCAGCTGGTCGTGGAGAAGCTGGCGCGGCGGATCGTGGGCTGGGACCTGCCGCGCGGGCTGCGGGCGTACAGCTATCCGGAGGACGCTCCGCGCGGTCCGGTCGTCGCCGTCGCCAACGAGTTCTCCGGGTCGGACGGGGACATCGTCAACGCGGCGGTCAAGGCGCTCGGTATCGGACCGGTGGTGGGGACGCGCACATGGGGCGGCGTCATCGGGATCGACAGCAGGTACCGGCTGGTCGACGGGACGCTGGTGACCCAGCCGAAGTACGCCTTCTGGCTCGAGGGCTATGGGTGGGGCGTGGAGAACCACGGGGTCGATCCCGACGTCGAGGTGGTCCAGACGCCGCAGGACCACGCGGCCGGGCGTGACGTCCAGCTGGACGAGGCGGTGCGGCTGGCGCTGGCCGCGCTGGAGGAGCGCCCGGCGAAGCGGCCCCCGGAGCTGCCGGGCCTGTGAGCCCCCGTGGCACGAGGGGTGTACGCCGGGCCTTCCCCGTCCACCGGCCCTTTTCCGGACCGGTGGACGGGCCGGCCCGATACGATGCCGTCGTAGTGATCAGTCTGTGTCAGGAGGCACGCATATGGCGGGAGAGCCGCAGGACGACTGCCTGTTCTGCAAGATCGCCGCGGGGCACATTCCGGCGACGATCATCCGCGAGACCGACACCACCGTGGCCTTCCAGGACATAAACCCCCAGGCGCCGACCCACATCCTGGTCATCCCGAGGCTTCACCACCGGGACGCCGCATCCCTTGCCGCCGCCGCGCCGGCCGTCGCCGCCGATGTGCTCCGTGAGGCGGGCGAGGTCGCCGTGCAGGAAAAGCTGGAGAGCTACCGCATCGTCTTCAACACCGGCAGCGGCGCCGGGCAGACCGTGTGGCATGCGCACGCCCACGTCCTCGGCGGCCGCGGCCTGCAGTGGCCCCCCGGGTGACGCGCCATGTCCGTCCGTGAACTGGTGGTCCTCGGCACCGCCAGCCAGGTCCCGACCCGGCAGCGCAATCACAACGGCTATCTGCTGCGCTGGGACGGCGAGGGCATCCTCTTCGACCCCGGCGAGGGCACCCAGCGGCAGATGCTCCGCGCCGGGGTCGCCGCCCACGACCTGCACCGGATCTGTGTCACGCACTTCCACGGGGACCACTCGCTGGGGCTGGCCGGGGTCATCCAGCGGATCAACCTGGACAAGGTGCCGCACGAGATCACCGCGCACTACCCCCGGTCGGGACAGCGGTTCTTCGAGCGGCTCCGGTATGCCACCGCCTACCGCGAGACCGTCCCGCTCATCGAGGCACCGGTCGCAGAGGACGGTGTGCTCGCGGCGACGGGCACGTACACGCTCGAAGCCCGCCGGCTCTCCCACCCGGTCGAGTCGTTCGGTTACCGGCTGGTGGAGCCCGACGGGCGGCGGATGCTGCCCGAGCGGCTCGCCGCGCACGGGATCGCGGGCCCGGACGTGGGCCGTCTCCAGCGTGAGGGCTCCCTCGGCGGCGTCCCGCTGGAAGCCGTGAGCGAGGTGCGTCGCGGACAGCGGTTCGCGTTCGTCATGGACACCCGGCTGTGCGAGGGGGTGTATGCCCTCGCCGAGGGCTGCGATCTGCTCGTCATCGAGTCGACCTTCCTCGACGAGGACGAGCGGCTGGCGGTGGAGTACGGTCACCTGACGGCCGGTCAGGCGGCGAGGGTGGCCCGGGAGGCCGGGGCACGGCACCTGGTCCTCACCCACTTCAGCCAGCGCTACACGGAGTCGGAGGAGTTCGAGCGTCAGGCGCGGGCCGCCGGTTTCGAGGGGGAGCTGACCGTGGCCCACGACCTGCTGAGAGTGCCGGTCCCGAAACGGCTGTGATCGGGCTCTACGATGCTTTGATGCCCCTCCCCAAAGCGGAACTGCACCTCCACGTCGAAGGCACCCTGGAGCCGGAGCTGGCGTTCGAGCTGGCCGCCCGCAACGGCGTCGAACTGCCGTACGCGGACACCGACGACCTGCGCAAGGCGTACGCCTTCGACGATCTCCAGTCCTTCCTGAACCTGTACTACGAGCTGATGGCCGTGCTGCGGACCGAGCGGGATTTCGAGGACCTCGCGAACGCGTACCTGGCACGGGCCGCCGCGCAGGGCGTACGGCACGCCGAGATCTTCTTCGATCCGCAGGCGCACATCGCCCGGGGCGTACCCATGGGGACGGTCGTCGAGGGCCTGTGGCGCGCGCTCGGCCGCAGCGAGGACAACCACGGCGTCTCCACCCAGCTCATCATGTGCTTCCTGCGGGACGAGTCCGCCGACTCCGCCATGGAGACGCTGCGGGCCGCCGAGCCGTACCTCGACCGGATCGTCGGCGTCGGCCTCGACTCCGCAGAGGTCGGCCACCCTCCGGCCAAGTTCCGCGAGGTGTACGAGGCCGCCGCCGCCCTCGGGCTGCGCCGGGTCGCGCACGCGGGGGAGGAGGGGCCGCCGGAGTACATCACCGAGGCCCTCGACGTGCTCGGCATCGAGCGCGTCGACCACGGGCTGCGCTGCCTGGAGGACCCGGCGCTGGTCGAGCGGCTGGTGCGCGAGCGGGTGCCGCTGACGCTGTGCCCGCTGTCCAATGTGCGGCTGCGTGCCGTCGACGCCCTGGCGGACCATCCGCTGCCCGCGATGCTCGACGCCGGGCTGCTGTGCACCGTCAACTCCGACGACCCGGCCTACTTCGGCGGGTATGCGGGGGACAACTTCCACGCCGTGCGCGAGGCCCTCGGCCTGAGCGGGGAGCGGATGCGCGAGCTGGCCCGCAACTCGTTCGTCGCGTCCTTCCTGGAGCACGACGAGGAGCGGAGGGCACGCTACCTCGCCGAGGTGGACGCCTACGAGTTCACCGGGAACTGATACGGCCGCGCCGGGCCCTAAGGGGTTCCGGGTCCCGGTGCCCCGGTCGCCTGCCCGGGCCCGGCCGTTCCGTAGGTCTGCCGGGCCGGGACCACCGGGTGATCGAGCGTGATCTCAACGACGGACTGCTCGGGTGCGCCGACCTGAGGGACCGCACCCGCGGGACCGGCCGTGGACGCGGCGACCAGGGCGGCCGCGGTGCCTCCGCGGCGGCGCACGGCGCCCGGCAGCAGCGGGCGGCCGCCGGTGTGCAGGGCGACGGCGGCCAGCGGTAGGGCGATCGCCAGCAGTCCGGCCGCGAGGATCGCGCCCATCGCCGGGAAACCCGCCCGGGCGGCCAGCACGCTTCCGGTGAGGGGGCCCGCCGCGGTGCCGAGCGAGGACGCCGAGCCGACGAGGACGGCCCAGCGGCCACGTGCGTCGAGGGAGGCGGCGAGGCCGATCAGATACGACAGCACGATCGGGTAGAGCGTGTTCCAGGCGATCTCGCCGGTCGCGAAGGTGCCGAGGCCGGTGGCGGAGGCGCTGAGCGCGATACAGCCGGCGATGAGGACGGTGCCCGCTCCGACGGGAAGCGCGCGGCCGAGGCGCGGCCCCAGCGTGCCCGCGCCGATCACGCCGAGCAGCCCGGCGCCGAGCGCGGCCGCGAAGACCGCGCCGACGGTGACCTCCGTGAGGTGCGCCTGGGTGAGGCCGATGCGTCCGCTGACGCCCCACAGGGAGTTCTGGGCGAGGGACCAGCACAGAATGCCGGCGGACAGAACGAGTCCGGAGCCGCGATGGGGCAGCCGGCCCGTCCCGCGGGGGGCCGTGGTGACGGGCGCGGGGGAGGCGAGACGGCCGGTCGCGGGCCACACCAGCAGGGCGGTGAGCGCGATCGCGGCGAGCGGGACGCCGTGACCCGGTCCGAGGTGGGGGACCGTCAGATAGATCGCCCCGGCCAGCGCGGAGACGCTCAACAGGCCCAGAGTCGAGGCCTGATGGGCATCCCAAACTCTCGACTTCGTTCGGGCAGGGGACGCCCCCAGGGCGGCGATACCGGTAGCGGCGACCGTGGTGGCCGTGCCGGAGCCGAATCCTCCGGCGACCGCCCCCGCGACGACCACGGGGATGCTGTGGCTGAGGGCGGCCGTGCCGTATCCGGCTGCGGCGAGCAGCAGGCCGGCGCGGGCCAGCCGCCGGTGGCCGATCCGGTGGACATGGGCGGCGAGCAGAAATCCCGCGGAGGCCGAACCCAGCAGCAGGGCACTGCCGATGGAACCGGCCTCGGTGGCGGAGAGCGGCAGACCCGCGTCGAGCCTGCCGACGGTGGTGGGAAGGAGGTACGAGGCGAGGTACCCGGCCGTGAAAAGGGCGACGAGGGGCCAGGGCTGGGCAATGCGGGGGGACACGGGCGTTCCAGGGCGTGCGGAAAGGCGGCTCGGAAGGGGGGAGGGCGCCGTCCGTCGACCGACAGGAACGCGCGGGCAATTTGTATCAAGCACGCGGTTCGAGAAGAAGCGCGGGATGTGTGATGTGGCTCACTTTTCAGTTTGTGTCTGGTGAACTCGGGTATACGACCGCGCTTCCTGTGGGCGCGGAGGCTCAGCGCCGGTGCGTCGCCTCCGTGGCGCCCCCCCGCGTCGCCCCCTTCGGGTCATCCTCGTCGTCGCCCCCGCCGTCGCCCCCTTGATGGTGCCATTGACGGGTCTGGTTCACCTACATAGTCTTCATTTTCATATATGGACAGCCCTCGATGGGGAGACAGAGGAGCCGCCCTGTGCCCACCCCGCCCCGCCGTGACCTCGCCATCGCCGAGGTGCGTCTGACGCCGATCCTGGTCGCCGACCCGCCGCTGCTCAACACGCAGGGTGTCCACCAGCCGTACACGCCCCGGCTGATCGTGGAGGTGGTGACCGCCGACGGGACCACGGGCGTCGGCGAGACCTACGGCGACACCGGGTACCTCGGACTGGCCCGGCCCTTCGCCCAGCGGCTGACCGGCCGTCAGGTGACCGACCTCAACGGGCTGTCCGCCGTCGCCGACGAGGTCGCCGTCGACCGCACCCGGGCCGGTGCCCGACTCGACATGGGCGGACTGCGCGGGGTCCAGACCGCCGACAAACTGCGGCTGTCCGTCGTCTCCGCCGTCGAGGTCGCCTGCCTCGACGCCCAGGGCAAGGCGCTCGGACTGCCCGTGCACGCGCTGCTCGGCGGCAAGGTGCGCAACGAGGTCGAGTACAGCGCGTACCTGTTCTACCGGTGGGCCGACCATCCCGAGGGCGTGGCCTGCGAGAAGGACGACTGGGGTGCCGCGCTCGACCCGGAGGGAGTGGTCGCCCAGGCCCGGGCGTTCAAGGAGCGGTACGGCTTCGGCTCCTTCAAGCTCAAGGGCGGGGTCTTCCCACCCGACGAGGAGATCGCCGCGATCCGCGCCCTCGCCGAGGCGTTCCCCGGGCACCCGCTGCGTCTGGACCCCAACGGCGCCTGGTCGGTCCGGACCTCCCTGAAGGTGGCCCGGGAGCTGGGCGACGTCCTCGAATACCTGGAGGACCCCGCCCTCGGGACGGCCGCGATGGCCGAGGTCGCCGCGGGAACCGATGTGCCGCTCGCCACCAACATGTGCGTGACCACCTTCCCGGAGATCGAGGAGGCGTTCACACGCGGCGCCGTCCAGGTCCTGCTGTCCGACCACCACTACTGGGGCGGGCTGCGCAACACCCGGGAACTCGCCGCCGTCTGCAGGGCGTTCGGGGTGGGACTGTCCATGCACTCCAACACGCACCTCGGCATCTCCCTCGCCGCGATGACCCATGTCGCCTCGACCGTGCCCGACCTCCACCACGCCTGCGACACCCACTACCCCTGGCAGTCGGAGGACGTCGTCACCGAGCGCCTCTCCTTCGAGGGCGGCCGGATCGCCGTACCGGACGCGCCCGGTCTCGGCGTCACGCTGGACCGCGACCGGCTGGCCGCCCTCCACGCACGCTGGCTCGCCGACGACGGCACCCTGCGCGACCGCGACGACGAGGCGGCGATGCGTGTCGCGGATCCCGGCTGGGTCACTCCGGCGGTGCCCCGCTGGTAGGCGGAACGGCTCCGGGGAAGCGACGCCGCGAACCGTGACACGTGGTGCACACTGACTGGATCCGCACCACGTCAGGGAGCCCACCGTGACCACCACCGGAGAGGGACCGCACCGCCGAACCGGCATGGAAGAGGATCCGCACCCCCATCCCCACCTCGGGGAGGAAGCGCACCACCACTCCCATGTCGACCCCCTGGCCGCCCTGCGCGCGCCGGGGGACCCGCCGCGGGACGTGTACCTCACGGGGACGGTGTTCCTCGACATCATCTTCACCGGGCTCGACTCCGCCCCCGTGCGCGGCACCGAGTCCTGGGCGCGCGGGATGGGATCGAGCCCCGGCGGTGTCGCCAACATGGCCACCGCGCTGGCCCGACTCGGCCTGAAGACCTCCCTGGCCGCCGCGTTCGGCGACGACCACTACGGCGAGTACTGCTGGGACGAACTGGAACAAGGCGAGGGCATCGACCTCTCGCCGTCCCGGCGGGTCCCCGGCTGGCACTCCCCGGTCACCGTCTCCATGGCCTACGAGGGCGAGCGGACCATGGTCTCGCACGGCCACGAGCCGCCGCCGGAGGAAACCATCCCCGCCTGCCCACCCCCCGCCCGGGCCGCCGTCGCCTCGCTGACCCCGGGCCGGCGCGCCCCCTGGATCGCCGAGGCGGCCAAGCGGGGCACCCGTGTCTTCGCCGACGTCGGCTGGGACGACACCGGTACCTGGGACCTCGCGGGCCTCGCCGACCTCGAACACTGCGAGGCGTTCCTGCCGAACGCCGAGGAGGCCATGCGGTACACGGGCACCGACTGCCCGCGCGCCGCCGCGCATGCGCTGAGCGCCTGTGTGCCGCTGGTCGTGGTCACCCTCGGCGCGGAGGGCGCGTACGCCGTGGACGGGCGCACCGGGGCGACCGCCGCCGTGCCCGCGATCGCCGTGGAGGCGCTGGATCCGACGGGCGCGGGGGACGTCTTCGTGGCGGGCTTCGTGACCGGCACGCTGGCCGAGTGGCCGCTGGCCGACCGTCTCGCCTTCGCGGGCCTGACGGCCGCGCTGTCGGTGCAGGAGTTCGGCGGCTCGCTGTCGGCGCCCGGATGGTCCGAGGTCGCGGCGTGGTGGCGCCGGGTGCAGTCCTACGAGGACCAGGACCCGGCGGCCCTCAGCCGGTACGCGTTCCTCGACCGGCTGGTCCCGGAGGCGTGCGTGGAACCCTGGCCGCGGCGGCGTGCCGTACCCACGATCGGGTTCCGCAGATCGACATGAGCGCGGCGATGTGCCGCCGCTCGGCAGCCCGGGCGGCGGCCGGCGGCCCGGACAGCCGTCAGAAGCCCAGGCGCCGCAGCTGCTTGGGGTCCCGCTGCCAGTCCTTGGCCACCTTCACATGGAGGTCCAGGAACACCGGGGTGCCGAGCAGCGCCTCGATGTGCTTGCGGGACTTGATGCCGACCTCCTTCAGGCGCTTGCCCTTGGGGCCGATGATGATCCCCTTCTGGCTGGGGCGCTCGATGTAGACGTTCGCGTGGATGTCCAGGAGCGGCTTGTCCGCCGGGCGGTCCTCGCGCGGCAGCATCTCCTCCACCACCACCGCGATGGAGTGCGGCAGCTCGTCCCGCACGCCCTCCAGCGCCGCCTCCCGGATCAGCTCGGCCACCATGACCTGCTCCGGCTCGTCCGTCAGGTCGCCCTCGGGGTAGAGCGCGGGCCCTTCGGGCAGCAGCGGGATCAGCAGGTCGGCCAGCAGCTCCACCTGCCTGTCCCCGACCGCCGACACGGGCACGATCTCCGCCCACTCGATCCCCAGCTCCTTGCCCAGCCGGTCGATGGCGATCAGCTGCTCGGCGAGAGCCTTGGAGTCCACGAGGTCCGTCTTGGTGACGATCGCGACCTTCGGTGTCTTCCTGATCCCCGCCAGCTCCTTGGCGATGAAGCGGTCACCGGGGCCGATCTTCTGGTCGGCGGGCAGACAGAAGCCGATCACGTCCACCTCGGCCCATGTCGTGCGCACCACGTCGTTGAGCCGCTCGCCGAGCAGCGTCCGCGGCTTGTGCAGACCAGGGGTGTCGACCAGGATCAGCTGCGCATCCGGCCGGTGCACGATGCCCCGTACCGTGTGCCGCGTCGTCTGCGGCCGGTTCGAGGTGATCGCCACCTTCTGCCCGACGAGAGCGTTCGTGAGGGTGGACTTGCCCGCGTTGGGGCGGCCCACGAAACAGGCGAAGCCCGCCCGGTGGACGGCCTCGGTAGGCTCGGAAGACTGGCTGCGCACGCTCATGGCGCCCATTCTCCCTGATCCACAGAGCCCCACCGCACGGTTGTCCGCACGCCGGGCCCGGTGAGCTTGCGGAAACAGCGACGCAACACGAAACGTCACGGAAACACACCCGTACGCAACCGGAAACGCGCGACGGTGACCCTCGGACGAGCCCCGTACCCCGAGGAGACCCGCCCGTGGAGATCGCCCACCTGGCCGCCGGCAAGGCCCCCGCCCTCGACACCGGCGACACCGCCTGGCTGCTCGCCGCCACCGCCCTCGTCCTGCTGATGACCCCGGGCCTGGCCCTGTTCTACGGCGGTATGGTCCGCACGAAGAGCGTCCTCAACATGCTGATGATGAGCTTCGTGTCGATCGCCCTGGTCACGGTGGTGTGGCTGGCCGCCGGGTACTCCCTGGCCTTCGGCGACGACAGCGCGGGCGGGCTGATCGGCGGCCTGAAGCACGCCGGCATGGCGGGCCTCGGCCCGGAGAGTCTGCACGGCAGCGTCCCCACCCTGCTCTTCGCCACCTTCCAGCTCACCTTCGCGATCATCACGGCGGCGCTCGTCAGCGGCGCCGTCGCGGACCGCGCGAAGTTCGGGGCGTGGCTGGTGTTCGTACCGGTGTGGGCCCTGCTCGTATACGTCCCGGTCGCGCACTGGGTGTGGGGCCCGGGCGGCTGGATCCTCGCCCGCCTCGGAGCCCTCGACTTCGCCGGCGGTCTGCCCGTGGAGATCACCTCCGGTGCCTCCGGGCTCGCCCTGTGCCTGGTCCTCGGCCCCCGCCTCGGCTTCAAGAAGGACGCCATGCGCCCGCACAACCTGCCGATGGTGATGCTCGGGGCCGGGCTGCTGTGGTTCGGCTGGTTCGGTTTCAACGCGGGCTCGGCGCTCGGTGCGAACGGCCTCGCGGCCGCGGCCTTCCTCAACACCCTCGCCGCCGGCTGCACCGGCCTGCTCGGCTGGCTCTTCGTCGAGCAGAAGCGCGACGGCCACCCCACCACGCTCGGCGCCGCGTCCGGCGCGGTCGCGGGCCTGGTCGCCATCACCCCGTCCTGCGGCACGGTGTCCCTGCTCGGCGCGCTGGTCGTGGGCCTGGCTGCCGGAGTCGTCTGCTCGTACGCCGTGAGCTGGAAGTTCAAGCTGAACTACGACGACTCGCTGGACGTCGTCGGTGTTCACCTGGTCGGCGGTGTCATCGGCACGCTGCTCATCGGCCTGTTCGCGGTCGGCGAGATGACCGGCGGGACGAAGGGTCTGCTGTACGGGGGCGGGGCCGCCCTGCTCGGCAAGCAGCTGCTGGCCGTGGCCGTGGTGGCGGTCTACGCCTTCGCGGTGACGTACGGGATCGGCAAGGCGATCGACAAGGTGATGGGCCTGCGCGCGAGCGAGGAGCAGGAGCACACCGGACTGGACCTTACGGTGCACGCCGAGACCGCCTACGATCACGGAGTCCTGGGCCATGGCGCCCCGGTCGCCCACTCCGTCCCCTCCGTCACGCAGAAGGTCGGCTCCCAGGCATGAAGCTCATCACCGCGGTCGTCAAGCCCTTCCGCCTGGACGCGGTCAAGACGGCCCTCCAGGAACTCGGTGTGCACGGCCTGACCGTGACCGAGGCCAGCGGCTACGGCCGTCAGCGCGGCCACACCGAGGTGTACCGCGGCGCCGAGTACCGGGTCGATCTCGTGCCCAAGGTCCGTATCGAGGTCGTCGTCGAGGACGCGGACGCCGACATGGTGATCGAGGCGGTGGTGAGGGCCGCGCAGACCGGGAAGATCGGCGACGGCAAGGTCTGGGCGGTGCCCGTGGAGACCGTCGTACGGGTGCGGACGGGCGAGCGCGGTCCCGACGCGCTCTGACCCGGGGGGCCGCGCCTGCGCGCGGCCCCCCGGCGTCGTACGGCGCGTCAGCCCGCCGTGAGCGTGGCGCGGAGCGTGCCGTCCGGGCCGGCCACCAGCACCGGCGTCCCGGGACCGCCGAGGTCCCGCACCGCCGCCCGGTCCTCCGCGGACGCGGACCCGGCCTCCGTGACCACGGCCGCCGCCTCCAGCGACTTCGCGCCCGACGCCACCGCCATCGCCACCGCGGTCTGCAGGGCGCTCAGCTTCAGCGACTCCAGGGCGACGGTTCCGGCCACATACGTACGCCCGGTCTCGTCGCGCACGGCGGCACCCTCGGGCACACCGTTGCGGGCCCGGGCCGAACGGGCCAGGGTGACGATCTTGCGGTCCTCGGGGTCGAGCGCGTTGGTGTCGGTCATGGTCCGAGCATACGAAGCCGCCCGGACCGGGCGGCCTCAGGGGCTCACTCCGGCTGCGGCCGGTCCTCCTCGGGGGGCTCGGCCGGCCCCACCGGTTCCGCCAGCACGGTCACGATCTTGTTCCTGCGGCCCGCCGCGGCCTCCGCGGTCAGCCGCAGCTCCCGGCCGTCGGGGAGTTCCACCACGGACGACGCCCCCGCGATCGGCACCCGGCCGAGCGCCTTCGCGAGCAGTCCGCCGACCGTCTCGACGTCCTCGTCGTCGTACGCCTCGAGCCCGTACAGCTCGCCGAGGTCGCCGATGTCGAGGCGGGCGGTGACGCGATAGCGGTCGTGGCCCAGCTCCTCCACCGGCGGCAGCTCACGGTCGTACTCGTCGGTGATCTCGCCGACGATCTCCTCCAGGATGTCCTCGATGGTGACGATCCCGGCCGTGCCGCCGTACTCGTCGATGACGACCGCGACGTGGGTGCGCTCCTTCTGCATCTCCCGCAGCAGGTCGCCCGCGTTCTTGGTGTCCGGCACGAAGGTGGCAGGCCGCATGGCGGTGGACACCAGCTCCGACTCGGCGTCCCGGCTGATGTGCGTCTTGCGGACCAGATCCTTGAGATACACGATCCCGACGATGTCGTCCTCGCTCTCCCCGGTGACCGGGATGCGCGAGAAGCCGGACCTCAGGGCCAGCGTCAGCGCCTGACGGATGGTCTTGTAGCGCTCGATGACGACCAGGTCCGTCCGGGGGACCATCACCTCCCGCACGAGGGTGTCGCCCAGCTCGAACACCGAGTGCACCATGCGGCGCTCCTCGGCCTCGATGAGGGACTCCTTCTCCGCCAGGTCGACCAGGGCGCGCAGCTCCGCCTCGGAGGCGAAGGGGCCGCGGCGGAAGCCCTTGCCGGGCGTCAGGGCGTTGCCGAGGAGGATGAGGAGGTTCGGGATCGGGCCCATGATCCTGGCCAGCGGCACCAGGACGTACGCGGCCGCCGTCGCCGTGTTCAGCGGGTGCTGGCGGCCGATGGTGCGCGGGGAGACGCCGACGGCGACGTACGACACGAGCACCATGACGGCGATCGCGGCCAGCAGGGCCTCCGCGGTCCCGGCGAACTCCTTCAGACAGGCGTAGGTGACCAGCGCGGCCGCGGCCATCTCGCAGGCGACCCGGACCAGCAGCGCCACATTGAGGTAGCGGGTCGGGTCCGCGGCGACCTGGGCGAGCTTGGCGCTGCCGCGCCGGCCGCTGCGTACGGCCTCCTCGGCGCGGAAGCTGGAGACGCGCGCGAGGCCCGCCTCCGCGCAGGCGGCGAGCCAGGCGACGACGACCAGTGCGACCGCGCCGACGACGAGCTGGAGGCTCATGACACGGTCGGGGCCGGGGACGGGCCGGTCAGGCCCTTCTCCGCGCGCCAGCCGTCCACGATGGCGGCTTGGAGGCCGAACATCTCGGCCTTCTCGTCGGGCTCCTCGTGGTCGTAGCCGAGCAGATGCAGCACTCCGTGGACGGTCAGGAGCTGGAGCTCCTCATCCATGGAGTGCTGCGTCGCTGCCTCGGCGCCCTGCTTGGCGGCGACCTCCGGGCACAGCACGATGTCACCGAGCAGCCCCTGCGGGGGCTCGTCGTCGTCCTTGGCCGGGGGCCGCAGCTCGTCCATCGGGAAGGACATGACATCCGTCGGGCCCGGCAGATCCATCCACTGGACGTGCAGCTGCTCCATGGCGTCGGCGTCCACGACGATCACCGAGAGCTCGGAGAGCGGGTGGATGCGCATCCGCGCGAGCGCGTAGCGGGCGATGTCGAGGATCGCCTGCTCGTCGACCTCGGTACCGGACTCGTTGTTGACGTCGATCGCCATGGCAGTGCTGGTCTACTTCCCCTTGTGCGCGTGTCCGGCCTTGCCGCGGGCGGCCTTGTGGGTGCCGTTCTCGGTGCCGTTCTTGCTGTCGTACTTCTCGTAGGCGTCGACGATACGGCCGACGAGCTTGTGCCGTACGACATCGTGGGACGACAGACGGGAGAAGTGGACGTCCTCGACGCCCTCCAGGATCTCCTGCACCTGCCGCAGACCGCTCTTGGTGCCGTTCGGAAGATCCACCTGGGTCACGTCACCCGTGATCACGATCTTCGAGTCGAAGCCGAGGCGGGTGAGGAACATCTTCATCTGCTCGGGGCTCGTGTTCTGGGCCTCGTCGAGGATGATGAAGGCGTCGTTGAGCGTGCGGCCGCGCATGTACGCGAGCGGTGCGACCTCGATCGTCCCGGCGGCCATCAGCCGCGGAATGGAATCGGGGTCGATCATGTCGTGCAGCGCGTCGTACAGCGGGCGCAGATACGGGTCGATCTTCTCGTACAGCGTGCCGGGCAGGAAACCGAGACGCTCGCCCGCCTCGACGGCCGGACGGGTCAGGATGATCCGGTTGACCTGCTTGGACTGCAGGGCCTGGACCGCCTTGGCCATGGCGAGGTAGGTCTTGCCGGTGCCGGCGGGGCCGATGCCGAAGACGATCGTGTGCTTGTCGATCGCGTCCACGTACCGCTTCTGGTTGAGCGTCTTGGGCCGGATGGTGCGGCCACGGGAGGACAGGATGTTCTGCGTCAGCACCTGGGCCGGGGTCTCCGGTCCGTCGCCCTCACCGTTGTCGCTCGCGCGGAGCATGGCGATCGAGCGTTCCACTGCGTCCTCCGTCATCGGTTGCCCGGTGCGGAGCACCAGCATCATCTCTGCGAACACGCGCTGGATCAGGGCGACGTCCACCGGGTCGCCGACCGCGCTGATCTCGTTGCCCCGGACGTGGATGTCGACCCCCGGGAAGGCCGTCTCGATCACGCGCAGCAGGGAATCCCCGGAACCCAGCACCATCACCATGGGGTGCTGTGCGGGGACGGTGATCTGCGTTCTCGCCTCCCCCTGCGCGGGGGTGTGAGCTGTGGGTGTCTGAGTCATGGGCCGGCTCTGTAGGCCTGCGATTCCTCCTCCGTAGGGCCGCGCAGTTGAGGGCGGCCTCGCGGTTTCAAGAGTACGACGCGGCGCTGACAGAGCCGTAGGGCTTTTCCGTGTGCTTGTACGACACCACCTGTGGCACCGGCCCGACCGCCGGCGCCGCTCCGTGGCGGTCAGGTATGGCACCCTGTGTCCGGGCTTTCACTCCACCCCCCTGATCCGCCCCACCAGCACCGCCCCGGCCAGTCCGATCGCCGCCGCCGCCAGGTACAGCACCCGGTACCCGCCCAGGTACGTGACGATCGGTGCGGCCAGGGCCGGGGCCGCGACCTGGGGGAGGGCATTGGCGACGTTGATCACCCCCAGATCCTTGCCGCGGTCCAGGGCCTTCGGCAGGACGTCCGTCATCAGCGCGAAGTCCACCGAGGTGAACACCCCGAAACCCACACCGAGCACCGCCGCCGCGACGACCGTGCCCGGCCAGGTCTGCCAGCCCGACAGAGCGGCCGTCGCGACCGCCATCAGCACTCCGGACCAGACCACGAACGGCTTGCGGCGGCCCACCCGGTCCGACCGGACGCCGCCGACGACCACGGTGGCGAGGAGCGTGACCCCGTTGACCGCGGTGAGGATCAGCACACCCTTGTCAGGGTCGTGGTAGCCGACGCGGTCCCGCAGGTAGTAGAGGAGGTAGAGCAGGACGAGGGAGTTGCTCAGGTTGATCAGGAAGCGTGTCAGCCACGCCCAGCCGAGGTCGGGGTGGCGGCGCGGGCTCAGCCAGAAGCCCGCGAAAAAGCCCCGCCAGTGCCAGGGCGGCCGGTCCTCGTCCGCCAGCCGCAGGTCCTGGTGGCGCAGGACGTACGGCAGCACGCCCACCACCGTGAACACCGCGCACGCCGCATAGCCGGCTCCGATGCCCCCGGCCGCCGTCGCAAGGCCCGTCCCGCCGACCACCCCGAGGATCTGCGCCGCCCCCAGCCAGCCGCCCACCGAGCCCCGCTGGAGCCGCGGCACCCGGTCCGGCACCGCCGCCGTCACCGCCGCGAAAGCCGCGTTCAGCGTCAGCTGCACCAGGCACCAGCCCAGCGCCATGGTCCACGGGCCGCTCGCCCCGGCCAGCAGCAGAAGCGACAGCGCTCCGCCCGCCACCCCCGCCACGATCCACGGCGTACGGCGGCCCCGTCGCGCCGTCGTGCGGTCCGACAGCGCGCCGAAGAACGGATTCGCGACCAGCGACACCACCGCGCCCGCTCCCGTCACCCAGGCCAGCAACGTCTCCTTGGGCATACCGGCGCCGGGTGCGAAGTCCTTCGCCTGAGACGCGAGCAGGATCTGCAACGGGCCGTACCAGCCCACCCAGATCGCGCCGTTGGCCAGCGACAGGGCCGAGATCCAGCCCCGGCCGACCCGTTCGACGGGCTCGGCGAGGGCGTCCGCGGACCGATCGGCGGACCGGTCGGCCGTCGTCATCTCCGCGCCCGCAGCAGATCCCGCAGCCACCCGTACGAGGCCTTCGGGGTCCGCTCCAGCGTCGTGTAGTCCACGTGCACCAGGCCGAAGCGGCGCGCGTACCCCTCGGCCCACTCGAAGTTGTCCAGCAACGACCACACGAAGTAGCCGCGTACGTCGACCCCCGCCTCCACCGCCCGGTGCAGCGCCCGGATGTGCCCGTCCAGATAGGCGATGCGCTCCCGGTCCTCGACGCCCTCGCAGGAGCAGCCGTTCTCGGTGACGACGACGGGCGGGAGCCGGTCGCCGTAGCGCTCGCGGAAGCCGGTGAGCAGCTCGGTCAGCGCCTCGGGGACCACCGGCCAGCCGAAGTCCGTCACCGGGCGGCCCTCGATCTCCCGGACGGAGAAGGGGAGTTCCGAAGGGAGGGAGAGGCCGCCGAACGCGATCTCCTCGCCCTGCGGGGCGCCCACCCGTGTCGGCGCGTAGTAGTTGATCCCGTACCAGTCGACCGGTTCCGCGATCACCTTGAGGTCGGTCGCGACGTCCTCGGGGCTTTTGGCCATCAGCTCGCCGATGCCCTCGGGGTAGCGGCCCAGCAGCAGGGGGTCGGAGAACAGCCGGTTGAGCAGGACGTCGTAGAACTCCGCGGCCGCCATGTCCTCCGGCGTTGCGGACGCCGGCCACGTCGGGCCGTGGGAGTTGGCGATCCCGATGTCACCCGCCCCGGCCGCACGCAGGGCCCGTACGGCCAGACCATGGGCCAGCAGCTGGTGATGGGCCACCGGCAGCGCATCGAACATCAGCCGCCTGCCCGGTGCGTGGGCACCCAGCGCATGGCCCAGCAAGGTGTGCTCGGCGGGCTCGTTCAGGGTGATCCACTTGGCCACACGGTCGCCGAGCCGCCCGGCGACGGCCGACGCGTAGTCGGCGAACCGGGACGCCGTGTCCCGCTCCAGCCAGTCCAGGGTGACCGGCAGATCCCAGTGGAAGAGGGTCACCACCGGCCGTACGCCCGCTGCGCACAGCTCGTCGACCAGGCGGTCGTAGAAGTCCAGGCCGCCGGGGGAGTTCACCCGGGGCCAGGAGACCGAGAAGCGGTACGCGTCCACACCGAGGTCCGCCAGGAGGGCCACGTCCTCGCGGTAACGGTGGTAGTGGTCGCAGGCCACCGCGGCGGTCGAGCCGTCCTTCACCCGGCCCGGCTCCGCGGTGAACACGTCCCACACGGAGGGTTCCCGCGCGTCGGCCGCCCCCTCGATCTGGTGGGCCGAGGTCGACACGCCCCACAGGAAGCCGGCCGGGAACTGGGGTATCGGGTTCGTCACCATGCGCCGGATCATCCTTACCGCCGGTAACGGAAGTCAACGGGCAGGCGCGAACTGCCGGTTGCCTCGCAGGCGGCGGGTTCAGGCACCTTCCTTCAGCACACGTGAGACCAGCGTCCGCTGCTCCTCGCTCAGCCGGGGATCCGCGCAGTACACGGTCTTGCCGTCCACGGTGATCTCATAACCGAAGCCGTCCGGCACCCCGGCCGGCGGCACACCCCGGCCGGCGGCCAGTGCCCGCTCGGCCAGGGTGTGCCACTCCTGAGCGTCCGCCCGTCCCGAGGTGTCCACCTCGGCCAGGCGCTCGATGCCCGCGAACCCGCCCGTACGCCTCACCCGAATACGCATGGGACCTGTCTAGTACGAGACGGGCGCCCGGGGCTACGTGGCCGGCACCCCGACCTGCTCCCAGGCCTTGAGCACGGCCTCCTGCTCCGCGCCCTCGCGGTAGCGGTTCACGGCCGCCGTCACCGTCAGCCGCGCGAAGTCCGCGAAGGTCGCGTGCGTCTCCAGCTCCCCGCCGGTCAGCACGTCGTACCAGATCTGCCCGGCCCGCTCCCAGGCGTGTCCGCCGAGCTCGGTGGCGACCAGGTAGAACGCGTGGTTGGGGATCCCGGAGTTGATGTGCACCCCGCCGTTGTCCCGGCTGGTGTGCACATAGCCGTCCATCGTCCCCGGCTGCGGGTCCTTGCCGAGCACGTCGTCGTCGTACGCGCTGCCCGGTTCCTTCATCGAGCGCAGCGCCTTGCCGGTGACGCGCGGGGCGAGCAGCCCGGCACCGATCAGCCAGTCGGCCTCGGCGGCGCTCTGGCCGAGCGAGTACTGCTTGATCAGCGAGCCGAAGACGTCCGACATCGACTCGTTGAGGGCGCCCGATTCGCCGAAGTAGGCCAGATTCGCCGTGTACTGCGTGACGCCGTGGGTGAGTTCGTGGCCGATGACGTCGATCGGGAGGGTGAAGTCGAGGAAGATCTCGCCGTCACCGTCGCCGAACACCATCTGCTCGCCGTTCCAGAAGGCGTTGTCGTAGTTCTCGCCGAAGTGCACGGTCGCGTCCAGCGGCAGGCCCTTGCCGTCGATGGAGTCGCGGCCGTACGCCGTCAGATACAGCTCGAAGGTGGCGCCGAGGCCCGCGTACGCCCGGTTGACGGTGGCGTCCCCGCCGGCCTCGTCGCCCTCGCCGCGGACCTTGGTGCCGGGCAGGGTCTCCCGGTGTCCGGCGTCGTAGACCGTGCGGTGCGGCGCGCCGGCGTCGGCCGTGGGCGGGGTCGCCGCGGGCGCGCCGATGACCGTGGTCAGGCGGCGGCGGGTGCGCTCCAGGGCGTCCCGCTCCAGGGTGCGGCGCGCGGGAGTGGCGAGCGCGGAGTCCTCGTGCTGGGCGAGGTTGTCGAGGACATGCGGTGGCACGATGGTGCAGAAGACGGGCTCAAAGCCCCCGTTGGTGTTCATGTCGGGCACCATTGCACTCCGTGACGCCAGTGTCACCCCTCGCAACCATGATTGGTGAAAAGCGACGACAGGGGGGAGTCCACTCCGTGAAGGGGTGATATGGGAGTGATGTGGGGGTGATGTCGCGATCCGAAGGGGGAGTCGTTCCGCTGTGAGCTGGCGCACTTTATGTCCGAAAAGTTCCCCGGATCCCGCATACTGATACGAGCCCTCGCATCCGGGCGCGGCTCCACTAGCATGCGGAGCATCATGCGTTTCGGGCTGCTCCTCCTTAGCTGCCGCGGCGAGGGCCTGTAGTCGAGGCCGACCCCCTCCCCGCGGAGTTTGGCGCTGCGCCGTCGGCCGTCCTCCCGGACCCCTGAGGAGCCCACGCACCATGGCGAACCGCCAGCAGCCCACGTCCATGCCGATCCACAAGTACCGCCCGTACGAGCAGGTCGACATCCCCGACCGTATGTGGCCCGACCAGCGGATCAGCCGCGCCCCGCGCTGGCTCTCCACCGACCTGCGCGACGGCAACCAGGCCCTGATCGACCCGATGTCCCCGGTCCGCAAGCGGGCGATGTTCGACCTGCTGGTGAAGATGGGCTACAAGGAGATCGAGATCGGCTTCCCGGCCTCCGGCCAGACCGACTTCGACTTCGTGCGCTCGATCATCGAGGAAGAGGGCGCCATCCCGGACGACGTGACGATCTCCGTACTGACCCAGGCCCGCGAGGACCTGATCGAGCGGACCGTCGAGTCCCTGAAGGGCGCCAGGCGGGCGAACGTCCACCTCTACAACGCGACCGCCCCGGTGTTCCGCCGGGTCGTCTTCCGAGGCTCCCAGGACGACATCAAGCAGATCGCCGTCGACGGCACCCGCCTGGTGATGGAGTACGCGGAGAAGCTGCTGGGCCCCGAGACGGAGTTCGGCTACCAGTACAGCCCCGAGATCTTCACCGACACCGAGCTGGACTTCGCCCTCGAGGTCTGCGAGGGGGTCATGGACGTCTGGCAGCCGGGCCCGGACCGCGAGATCATCCTCAACCTGCCCGCCACCGTGGAGCGCTCGACGCCCTCCACCCACGCGGACCGCTTCGAGTGGATGCACCGCAACCTCTCCCGCCGCGAGTTCGTGTGCCTGTCGGCCCACCCGCACAACGACCGCGGCACCGCCGTGGCCGCCGCCGAGCTGGCCGTGATGGCCGGCGCCGACCGCGTCGAGGGCTGTCTGTTCGGCCAGGGTGAGCGCACCGGCAACGTCGACCTGGTCACCCTGGGCATGAACCTCTTCTCCCAGGGCGTGGACCCGCAGATCGACTTCTCCCACATCGACGAGATCCGCCGTACCTGGGAGTACTGCAACCAGATGGAGGTCCACCCGCGCCACCCGTACATCGGCGACCTCGTCTACACCTCCTTCTCCGGCTCCCACCAGGACGCCATCAAGAAGGGCTTCGACGCCATGGAGGCCGACGCGGCCGCCCAGGGCAAGACCGTCGACGACATCGAGTGGGCGGTGCCGTACCTGCCCATCGACCCCAAGGACGTCGGCCGCTCCTACGAGGCGGTCATCCGCGTGAACTCCCAGTCCGGCAAGGGCGGCATCGCCTACGTCCTGAAGAACGACCACAAGCTGGAGCTGCCGCGCCGGATGCAGATCGAGTTCTCGAAGATCATCCAGGCGAAGACGGACGCCGAGGGCGGCGAGGTCACACCGACGGAGATCTGGAGCGTCTTCCAGGACGAGTACCTGCCGAACCCGGACAACCCGTGGGGCCGCATCCAGGTGAGGACCGGCCAGACGACCACCGACAAGGACGGCGTCGACACGCTGACGGTCGAGGCCACGGTCGACGGCGAGGACACCGTCCTCACCGGCACCGGCAACGGTCCGATCTCGGCCTTCTTCGACGCGCTGCAGTCCATCGGCATCGACGTACGCCTGCTGGACTACCAGGAGCACACCATGAGCGAGGGCGCCTCCGCGCAGGCCGCCTCGTACATCGAGTGCGCGATCGACGGCAAGGTCCTGTGGGGCATCGGCATCGACGCGAATACGACACGTGCCTCGCTGAAGGCCGTCGTCTCCGCGGTGAACCGCGCCGCCCGCTGACCCTCTGACCGGCACGTTCCCGGCCCCGTCCGCCCTTCAGGGCGGGCGGGGCCACGTCGTGGACCAGCCATTTCGGCCGAAGATCACGGAGAGGTCTCGTCCGGGGTACTGACTCCGCATCAACAATGTGGCTAACATCACGCCAGCGCGGCGATGATGCCGCGTGGCGAGGGAGGTGCGACGTGCTGCCAGGACGGGGACGCAACGGCCGAGGAGTCCGCAGGGGCCGTGTTTCGCAGGTTCTGGGCATCCGTACCGCGTGGACCGCCGTCGGCGACGGTGAGTTCTTCTGCCCCGGCTGCGGGGGCGACCGCAACTACCAGCGCCTCACCGGACGCCGCCGCCTCGCCCTCGTCGGCGTCCCGGTCCTGCCGCGCGGCGAGACGGGCCCGGTCGTGGAGTGCGCGGCCTGCGGCCGCCACTACGGCACGGACGTCCTGGACCACCCCACCACGACCCGCTTCTCCGCGATGCTCCGCGACGCCGTCCACACCGTGGCCCTCGCGGTCCTCGCCGCGGGCGGCAGCTGCTCCCGCACGGCCCTGGAGACGGCCGCCACCGCCGTCCGCTGCGCCGGCTTCGAGGACTGCACGACGGACGGGCTCGGCGCACTGGTCGAGGCCCTGAACGCCGACACCGGCCGGGTCTGCGGTGAGCCGGGCGGCGCAAGCCTGGCCATAGAGCTGCACGAGGCGCTGGACCCCCTGGCCCCGCACCTCGCCGCCACCGGCCGTGAGTCGATCCTCCTCCAGGGCGCCCGGATCGCCCTCGCGGACGGTCCCTACACCCCCGCCGAACGCGAGGTCCTCACCACGGTCGGCGCGGCCCTGACGATCTGCTCGGACGACGTGGCCCGCCTGCTGGCGGCGGCACGCACACCCTCGTAGCGGAATCCGACGGCCCGTCACCGGCCCGCTCCCTGCCTCTCGGAACCTCCTTCCCCACCGGCCTTGCCGTGCGATCGGCGGGGCACAATCGTCGTACCGGTACGTGCTGGGGGACGAGGGGGAGCTCGTGAGGCACGGCATGCGCTGGGCGCTGGTGGTGGTGCTGAACGTCCTGGCGTTCGCGGGCGTCTTTCTGTTCTTCTACGCCGCCGGAGTGCCGCTGCTGCCGACGTCCGACGACAACCGCGTGGCCGTCGGGGTCGCGGCGGCCACCGTCGCGGCCACCGTGGGCGGGGCCTGGGGCGCCTGGTGGGTGCCACGGGCCGCCGGGACCACCGAACCGGCCTCACCGGTGTCCCGGCTGGAGTTCCCGAACGCGACGGTCACCGTCGCGGCCCCGCCGAAGGATCCGCCCCCGCTCCGCATCCGCATGGGCGACCTGCCCCGGGAACCGGTCGGCTTCCAACCCCGGGCGGACCTGCTCGACGAGCTCGCCGAGGCCACCGGGCGGCACGGACTGACGGTGGTCCACGCGGTCACCGGCGCCCGAGGGGTGGGCAAGACCCAGCTGGCCGCCGCCTACGCCCGGCGCCGCATCGAGGAGGGCTGGCCCGTGGTCGCCTGGATCACGGCGGAGGACGGCGGTCAGCTGACTTCCGGGCTCGCCGAGCTGGCCGCCCAGCTGGGGGTGCGGGCGGCCGACGACGACGCGCCCGCGGCCGCCCGGGCGGCCCTCACCTGGATCGCCCGGAACCCCGACCCGTGCCTTCTGGTCCTGGACAACGCGACCGACCCGGACGAGATCGCGGGCCGGCTGCCGACGGCCGGGCGGGCTCAGGTGGTCGTGACCACCACCTCGCAGGCGTTCGAGAACCTCGCCGGGGCTCGCGTGGACGTCACCGTGTTCACCGAGGAGGAGGCCCTGGACTTCCTGAGCCGGCGGACGGGGGTGCCTGCGGACGACGGTGCGCGTGACGTGGCGGAGGAGCTGGGGCGGCTGCCGCTGGCGCTGGCACAGGCCGCGTACGTCATCCGGGCGCGCGGGACCGGCTATCGGGCCTATCTGGAGCGGTTGCGGGCGTATCCACTGCGGACGGTGCTGGAGAAGGTGCCGGGCGAGCGGTACCCGCACGGCGTGGCCGAAGCCGTGCTGCTGGCGGCGGAGCAGGTCGGGCAGCGGCACCCGGTGGTGGGGCTGCTGCTGGAGGCGCTGTCGGTCCTGGCACCCTCCGGTGTGCCCCGGGACGTGCTCCGCGGTGTGGCGAAGGAGGCCGGGGCCGGTGACAGCGCCGAGGTGGAGGCGGGCCTGGGCGCCCTGGCCCAGGCGTCGCTCGTCACGGACGCCGGCGCGGACGCGGTGAGCGTGCACCGGCTGGTGCAGCGGGTGGTGCGGGAGCGAGCCGGGGAGGCACTGCGGCCGGTGGTGGGGGCCGTGGTCCGGCACCTGCACGAGGTGATCGTGCCGGAGGAGGAGGCATGGGAGCGCCGGGAGTTCGCGGGGCAGCTCGTCGACCAGATCGGTGCGCTGTGGTCGGTGGCGCGCGGAGACCTGGCGTCGTACGACCAGGAGGTGCAGAACGCCCTGGTGGGTCTGCGGCGCTGGGCGGCCTACGACCACCTCGGCCATGTCGGGGCATTGGCGCGGGCGGTGGAGTGGGCCGGTGAGACACGGCGGGACTGCGAGGAGGCGCTCGGCGAGGAAGCGGCCGCCTCCCGGCTGGCGCTCCGGCTCGAAGGGGACATGTACGCCTGGTCGGGCCGCGCCCGGCAGGCCATCGCCGCCTACCGGCGACTGCTGGAGATCTGCGACAGGTGCCTCGGCCCCGAGGACGAGAGCACGCTCGGGGCCCGCCGCCACCTCGCGCGGTCGTACCGGTCGGCGGCGGTCTACGAGCTGTCCGTACCGATGTACGAGCAGCTGGAGCAGGACGTGCGCCGGCTCTACGGCCCGGACCACGAACGCAGCAGGACCGCCCTCGACGATCTAGCGCACGTCTACGCCGCGGCAGGGCGGTGGGCCGAGGCGGTGTCCCTCCTGGAACGGCTGCGCGCCGACTGGCCGACGGCCGGGGGAGCTTCACGCTCCACGCTGGACTCCCTGCAGAGCCTGGCCGACACCTTCCAGGAGGTGGGCCGGGCCGAGGAGGGCGTCGCTCTGCTCCGCCGCCACCTTCGGGAAAGCGAGGCGGAGCACGGTACCGACGCCCCCGAGACCGTCTGGGCCCGCAACAGCCTCGCGCTCCAATGCGTCGACGCGGGCCTGCACGGGGAGGGCCTCGCCGCCGCGGCGCGTGCGGTGGAGGACGCCGAGCGCCTCTTCGGCCCCGGGTCCCCGGAGATGCTCGAGATCCGCGACACCCTCGCCACGTGCCTGCTGTACGCGGGGCGCCAGGAGGAGGCCATCGCCCTGTTCGGGAGGCTGGTCGAGGAACGCACCGCCCTGCACGGCCCGGACGACGGGCGCGTGCTCCTGGCGCGCCGGCGACTGGTCTGGTCGCTCGACCAGGCGTGGCGGCCCGAAGAGGCCTACGAGGCCCATGTGGTGCTGCTCGCGGACCTGGAGCGGCTGCTCGGCAGCGAGGCACCCCCGACCTTCGACGAGCGCCGTGTCCACATCTCTTTGTGCGCCCAGGCCGGTCGCCTCCAGGAAGCGGTCGACTACGCGCTGGGCGTTCTCGCCGACCACGAGAGGGTCCGCGGGCCCTCGCACCCCCAGACCTTCGACGCCCGGATCGCGCTTGCCGACGCGCTGAGGGACGCCGCCCGGTATCCGGAGGCGGTCGCGCTGCTGGAGTGGACGGTGCGGGCCGCCGCGCGGATCTTCGGTCCCGGCCACCCGCGGACGCTTTCCTCGCGAGGACGCCTGGCCCGGGTGCTGCTGGAGGAAGGCCGGCCCGACCGGGCCCGAGAGCTGCGCGCGGAGAACCTGCGGGAGAACCTCCGGGCCTACGGCGACGACCACCTCAACGTCGTATGGGCCCGCAGCGACCTCGCCGACGTGCTCACCTGGTGCCAGGAACACGACGAGGCGCTCGCGGTCCACCGCAGGGTCGTCGAGGACGTGAACCGCGTCCTGGGCGCCGACCATCAGGCCGCCGTGCTGGCGCGCCGCTGGCTCGCCACGGCGTACGGTGAGGCGGAGCGCCACCGGGAGCAACTCGCCGTCACGGAGCGGGTGATGGCCGACAGCGAACGGCTGTACGGTCCCGACAATGTGCTGACCCTGGCGGCCCGTTCCGAACACGCCCTGGCGCTCGCCGGACTCGGGCGCGGACGTGAGGCCCGGCGCCTGACCCGGGAGGTGGAGACCGGAGCCCGGCGCCTCATGGGGGCCGAACACCCGTACACGGTGTATCTGCTCGGCCGGGTGGCCGACGGACACCGCGCCGTGCAGCGCCGCTTCAAGGCGCTGCGTATCCGCCGCCGAGTGCTCCGGGCCTGCGAGACCCGGTCCGGTTCATGGAGCTGGGACGTGACAGGTGCACACCGCCTGCTGGGCCACGCCTACGCCTCGGTCGGCCTCGTCCGTCGCAACGCCGTGGTCCAGCGGCGCCTGCTGGCGGATCTGACCGCCCGTTTCGGCTCGGATCACCGTGCCCCCCTCGAACAGCGGTACTGGTGGACGCAGGCGCTCTGGCTCTCCGGCCGCTGGCGCGCGGCGCGCGAGGCCGCCCGCGCCCGCTGCGCCGACTACGAGCGGCTCTACGGGCCCGACCACCCCTGGACACTCGAGTCCCGCTGGCTGGTCGCCGCGACGGACCGCCGGACCGGCCGCCTGCGCACCGCCGTCGGCGAGTACACGGTGCTGGCCGCCGACCGTGCCCGTGTGCACGGCACAGACCACCTCCTGGCCTGGTACGCGCGCTGCGGCGTCGCCTACGCCACCCTCTGGGCGCTGCAACCGCACCGTGCCGTGGCCCTGTACGGAACGGCCCTCCAGGACGGCATCCGCATCCTCGGCCGGGACAGCCGCCCCGTGGAACGCCTGATACCCCGCTACGCCCTGCTCTGCCTCGCCACCGGCCACTGGCTCCGCCTGCGCACGGCCCTGCGCGTACTCCACAGGAGGGCCTGACCGCACACCAGAGCCCCTGCCCGGCAGGTCTACCGCCGTGGCATCCGTGGCACATTGATCACGACGGGACATCCCACGTCCCGGGCCCCACAGTGCAGGGAGCATGCCATGACCCTCACCCGTCGCACCGCCGTCGGAGCGACGGTCGCCGCCGGGCTGCTCAGCGTCCTCCCGGTGACGCAGGCGGCGTCCTTCGTACCGCATCCGCACCGCGGCGGCTGCCTCTCCTCGGTGCCGTACACCGCCGGGCGGGGCGGCTACCACACCTACCGGATCCCGGCGACGGTCGTCACGGGCAAGGGCACCGTACTCGCCTTCGCCGAGGGGCGGCGGAGCGGAGCCGGGGACAGCGGGGACATAGACGTCGTGCTGAGACGGTCCTCCGACGGCGGCTGCACCTGGGGGCCCCTCGCGATCGTCGCCGCCGGCCGGGGGAACACCCGGGGCAACCCGGCGCCGGTCGTGGACCCGTCAACCGGCCGGATCGTCCTCGTCACCTCCTACAACAGCGGTGCGGTGAGCGAGGCGCAGATCATGCGCGGCGAGGTGACACCCGCCCGGAGCCGCCGCGTCTTCGTGCAGACGAGCGGGGACGACGGACGGCACTTCTCGGCACCACGGGAGATCACGCCCGAGGTGAAGCGCCCGGACTGGCGGTGGTACGCCACCGGCCCCGGTCACGCGGTCGCCCTCACCCGGGGCCCGCACGCCGGACGTCTCGTCGTGCCCGCCAACCACTCCGCCGCGCCGCTCCCCGGCTCCTCCGACACCGGGCGGGAGGCCAAGTACTACGGCGCGCACGCGATCTACTCGGACGACGGCGGCAGGACGTGGCATCTGGGCTTCCGCGACGACTCCCCCGACGGATACGTCAACTCCAACGAGAGCAGCGCGACCCAGCTCCCCGACGGGCGGCTCTACTTCAGCGCGCGGGACCAGATGGGCAGCAGCCCCGGGAACCGTCTCGACAGCTACTCCCGCGACGGCGGCCGAACGCTGGACCGCCCCTACGCCGTGCAGCACACCCTGGACGACGTCCCCGTCGTCCAGGGCAGCGTCCTCCAACTCCACGGCCCACATGCCCCGTTGCTCTTCTCCGGGCCCTCCGTGCCCACCGCGCGCCAGGCGATGGCCGTCTGGCGCAGCACCGACGACGGGGCGACCTTCACCAAGATGCTGACCCTGTCCTGGCGGAAGGCGGCCTACAGCGACCTGGTACAACTGCCCGGCGGCAAGGCCGGGATCCTCTACGAGACCGGGGCGAAGGGGCCGTACGAAACGATCGAGTTCCGGCGGATCCCCGTTCACGGCGCGGACTGACGGCTACAACAGCCCCGCCGCCGCCAGATACTTGCCCACCCGTTCCGTCTCCGCCTCCGACAGCGCCACCTGCGGCTCCGCCGTGGCCGGGCACGCGATCACCCCCCGCAGATGCAGGGCCGCCTTGAACGCCCCCAGCCCCGACGAGCCGGCGCCCATCCGGGCCGGGTCCCCGACCCCGGTCATGCCGTACAGCGCGCACAGCCGCTCCTGCTCCGCCCGCGCAGCGTCCCAGTCGCCCGCACGGCACAGGCGGTCCAGGCGCACGTACCCCTCGGGGTCCACGTTGGCCAGCCCCGGGACCGCCCCGTCCGCGCCCAGCGCCAGGGCCGAGTCCACGACCAGCTCGGAACCCGTCAGCACGCTGAAGCCCGCGATCCGGGGGTCCGCGTGGGCGCCCGTCACCACCGCCCGGAAGGCGGCCAGATCGCCGCTGGAGTCCTTCAGGCCGGCCAGGGTGCCCTCCGCGGCCAGCTCCAGAACCAGCTCGGGGCTCAGCTTGGTGTGGACGGAGACCGGGATGTCGTAGGCGAGCACCGGCACCGGGGAGCGCTCGGCGACCAGACGGTAGTGGCGGGCGATCTCCGCGGGGTGCGTGCGCGTGTAGAAGGGCGCCGTCACCACCACCGCGTCCGCGCCCGCCTCGGCCGCGTACGCCACATGGTCCAGCACCCGCGGCGTGGTCATGTCGATGGCCCCGGCCAGCACCGGGACCCGGCCGGACACATGGGCCACCACCGTCTCCACGACCAGACGGCGCCGGCGGTCCGTCAGATACGCGGCCTCCGAGGAGGAGCCGAGCACGAACAGCGCGTCCACCCCACCCGACAGCAGATGGTCCACGAGCCCGAGGAGCGAGGGGACGTCCACCTCGCGGTCCGGTGTCAGGGGGGTGCAGACGGGCGGGACGACACCGGTCAGCGGGGTGGGCAGGGTCATCAGGGCTCCCGTGCGTGTTTCTGGTCGGGCAGTACGTGTTCCGGCGGTACCTCGGCCATGGCGGTGTCCGGGGAGAGCCGTGCCGCCTGGCGCACCAGGTCGCGTGTCGGCTCGCCCTCCTCCACAGGATGGTGACAGCGGAAGCGGTGCCCGGCCGCCGACGCGCCCGAGAAGCCCGGCATCGCCGTGGCACACACCTCGTCCGCCTTCCAGCAGCGGGTACGGAACGGGCAGCCGCTCGGCGGCCGGGTCGCCGAGGGCACCGGACCCGCCAGCGGGATCGGGTCGATCGGGTCCAGCAGACCGGGCGTCGCGGAGAACAGGGCACGGGTGTACGGGTGCCGGGCGTGGTCGGTGACCCGGCCGGCCGGGGCCTCCTCGACGATCCGGCCCAGATACATGGTGATCACACGGTCGCTCATCCGCCGTACCGTCTGGATGTCGTGCGAGACGAAGACGAGCGCCAGGCCCAGGCGTTCCTTCAGGTCCAGCAGGAGGTTCAGGATCTGCGCGCGGACCGACACATCCAGTGCGCTCGTCGGTTCGTCGGCGACCACCAGTTCCGGGTCCAGGGCGAGGGCGCGGGCGATGGCCACGCGCTGCCGCTGCCCCCCGGAGAGCTGCCCGGGCAGGGCGTCGGCGAGGGCCCGGGGAAGACCCACCAGGGACATCAGCTCCCGTACCCGCTCCTCCCGCCGGTCCGGGGTCCCGCGCCGGTGCACGTCCAGCGGGTCGCGCAGGATCCGGCGCACCGTCAGCCGGCGGTTCAGCGCCGTCGACGGGTCCTGGAACACCATGCCGGTGCTGCCGCCGACCGCGACCCGGCGCTCGGCGGGCGGCATCGACCACAGGTCGCGGCCCCGGAACAGCACCGTGCCGGACGTCGGCCGCTCCACACCCACCAGCACCTTCGCCAGCGTCGACTTGCCACAGCCCGACTCGCCGACCACCCCGACCGTCTCCCCGGGCGCCACGGCCAGATCGGCGCCGGTCAGGGCGTACACCCGGTCCCTGGCGAACAGGCCGCCGCTGTGCGCCCTGTGGACGACATGGGCGCCGGAGAGCTCCACGATCGGGTCACGGGCGTCGTCCGCGTCAGGGGCGCCGGAAGGCCCGGCGGTCGCCTTCACGTCACGGCCTCGCTCTCCTCCGTCGTCACCAGGTCGACCGCCGGGTGATGGCAGGCCGCCGTGTGCGTCCGTGTGCCCGCCAAGGCGGGCGCCGTCGTTCCGCACACCTCGCTCGCCCGCGGGCAGCGGTCCGCGAACCGGCAGCCCGCCGGGAAGTCGGCGGGCGCCGGAACGACCCCCTTGATCTGCGTCATCCGCGTGGCCGCCGACTCCAGGGACAGGACGCTGCCGAGCAGTCCGCGCGTGTAGTGGTGGGCCGGCGCCTCCACGAGGTCCGCGGTCACCCCGGTCTCCACGATCTGCCCGCCGTACATCACCACCACCCGGTCCGTGACGTCCGCCACGAGCGCCAGGTCGTGCGAGACGAGGATCAGCGCGAACCCCAGTTCCGCCCGCAGCCGCAGCAGCAGTTCGATGACCTGCGCCTGAACGGTCACGTCCAGCGCGGTCGTCGGCTCGTCGGCGATGATCAGCTTCGGATCGCGGGAGAGCGCCAGGGCGATCAGGACCCGCTGACGCTGACCGCCGGACAGCTCGTGCGGATAGCTGCGCAGGGTGCGTTCGGGGTCCAGCCCGACCATCGTCAGCAGTTCGGCCGGACTGCGTCGGCCGCCGCGCCGTACGACCTGTTTCAGCTGAGCCCGGATCGTCATCGCCGGGTTCAGGGAGGACAGCGCGTCCTGATAGATCATCGCCATCTCGTGGCCGAGCAGCCTGCGCCGTACCCGCATCGGCTCGGTGAGCAGGTCCCGCCCGCCGAACCGTACCCGGCCCCGTACCCGGGCGCCCTTCGGCTGGAGCCCCATGACCGTGAGCGCGGTGAGCGACTTCCCGCAGCCCGACTCGCCCACCAGCCCGAGGACCTCGCCGGGGTGCACCTCGAAGCCGATGCCGTCGACGATGTCCACGCCGTGGTGCCGGCCGGGGAAGCCGACGACGAGGTTCTCCATCGCGAGCACCGGCGGGCCGTCCGGGAGCGGACGGGCGCGGGAGCGCAGCCGCCGGGCCGCCTCGGCGAGCCCCGGCAGCGCAGGCACCTCGCCGCTGCCCGGCTCCGGCGTCTCCCACCGGTCGCCGTCGCCCCGCACCCGGACGGCACGGGCCGCGGGAGCCGCCCACGCGTCCGAGACGCCCTCGGAGAGGATGTTCAGCGACAGCACCGTGACCAGCATCAGCAGGCCCGGGAAGACCGTCGCCCACCAGCCGCCGGTCAGCACCATGTTCTTGCCGTCCGCGATGACGCTGCCCCACGAGGGGTCCGGGGGCCGTACGCCCGCCCCGATGAACGACAGCGACGCTTCGAACACGATGGCCTCGGCGACCTGAACGGTGCAGAAGACCAGCACGGGGGCGGCGCAGTTGACCGCCACGTGCCGCAGGACGATATGGGCAGTCCGCGCACCGATCACACGTTCGGCGGTGACATAGTCCTCGCCGTACTGGTCCAGCACGTTCGCCCGTACGACCCGGGCGACCGACGGGATGAACAGGAACGCGATCGCGCAGATGAGCACGGTGATGCCGCCGCCGAAGACGGAGATGAGGACGGCGGCGAGCGCGATGCCGGGGAACGCCATGACGACGTCCAGACAGCGCATCAGCGTCTCGTCGACGGCCTTGCGGGAGGTCGCCGCGACCGCGCCGAGCAGGGCCCCCACGGCCAGGGCCAGCGCGGTCGCCCCGAGCCCGATCGCGAGCGACCAGCGGGCCCCGTACATCAGCCGGCTCAGGATGTCCCGGCCGAGGCTGTCCTGCCCCATCCAGTGGCCGGCGGACGGGTGCCCGCTGCCGTCGACCGGCTCCTGCTGGTCGAGGGGGTCGTCCGGGGCGAGAACCGGTGCGAGCAGCGCCACCAGCACCACGGCCGCCAGGAAGCAGACGGCGGCCTTCGACAGCGGCGGCAGCCGGCGCCAGCCGCGCAGCCGGATACCGGGACGGGACAGGGCCGCGCCGAGGCCCCTGCGTGTGGTGATCATCGGGCCGCATCCCTCAGTCGCGGGTTGACCAGCAGATACAGGATGTCGATGGCGAGGTTGACGACCACGAAGCCGGTCGCCGTGGTCAGTACGACGCCCTGGACGACGGCCGGGTCACCGTTCTTGACGGCGTCGATCATGAGTTTGCCCATCCCCGGCAGCGAGAAGATGGTCTCGATGACGACCGCTCCGCCCAGCAGGTACCCGACACGCAGGCCCAGCACGGTCAGCGGGTTGATGAGCGCGTTGCGCAGCACGTTCCGGCCGACCACCACCCGAGGCGGCAGCCCGCTGCCGATCGCCGTACGCACGTAGTCCTTGTCCAGCTCCTCCACCACGGCCGTCCGCACGATCCTGGTCAGCTGTGCCGCCACCGGCAGCGACAGCGCGAACGCGGGCAGGATCATCGTCCGCAGCCACCCGGTGAAGGAGTCCGCCGGGTTGATGTATCCGCCGGTCGGGAACCAGCCCCGGTCGACCGCCAGGTACTGGATCATCAGCAGCGCCAGCCAGAACCCGGGAGCGGCGACCCCGGTCAGCGACACCACGCGGATGATCTGGTCCGGCAGCCGGTCCCGGTGGATCGCGGCCGTCACCCCGCCGGCCAGGGCCAGCACCACCGCGATGCCGAGCCCGAGGAAGGTGAGCTGGAGGGTGAGCGGCAGCGCGGTCGTGACCTGCTCGACCACCGGCGCCCGGGTAAGGGCGCTGGTGCCCATGTCGCCGTGGAGGAGATCGCCCACGAAGTGGACGTAGCGCACCGGCAGCGGGTCGAGCAGCCCGTTGTGCTCCCGGAAGTCGTGCAGTTGCTGCGGTGTCGGGTTGGCGCCCTGGAAGAACGCGGACGCCGGGTCGACGTCCGAGAACCGCATCACGAGGAACACGAACAGCACGATGCCGAGCATCAGCGGCACCAGCAGCAGGACACGGCGGGCCAGGATTCCGGCGACGGCGGCCATGGACCAACTCCCGAAGTCGCTAGACCCACTTGGCCTGGAGAAGGTTGATGCCCGGGTAGGGCTGTGCCCTTATTCCGGTGAGTTCCCTGGGGTTCCAGGCGGTCATCAGCTCGTTGTGGACGACCGGATAGAGCACGGCCTGTTCGGCGACGACGTCGATGTAGTCCTGGATCATCGCCTTCTTCCGCTCCGGGTCGGACTCCCGGGTCGCCCGGTCCATGTCCGCGAAGAGCTTCTCGGCGACGGGGTCGTCGGCCCAGCGGGCGTACTGCATCCACAGGTTCTGCGGGCCGTAGTTGTAGTGCATGATCAGGTCCGCGTCGAGGCCGAACTGGTTGGGGTTCGAGGCGGCGGCGACGACCTGGTAGTCCTGCTTCTGGTCCATCTTCGTGAAGACGGCCGTGGTCTCCTGCGGTGACAGCGTGGTCCGTACGCCGATCGCGTCCCAGGAGGACTTGATGGTGGGCAGGCAGTCGACGATCCAGCTCACGTTCACCGCGAGAAGGTCGATGCTCAGCCCGCTGACCCCGGCCTCCTTCAGCAGCGCCTTCGCCCTCTCGGGGTCGTGGTCGTAGACCGTCTTCGCCCGCCGGTACGCCGGATTGGCCTCGTTGAGGAAGGAGGTCGACGGCTTGCCGTGTCCCTTCAGAGCCACCTCGACCATCTTGCCGGTGTCGATGGCGTAGTGCAGCGCCTGCCGGACGCGGACGTCGTCGAAGGGCTTGTGCCGGGTGTTGAACATCAGGAACAGGTTGTTCATCCCGGACCCGCCCCGCACCGTCAGCCCGCTCGCCGCGAGCTGCCGGATGTTGGCGTAGGGGATGTTGTCCGCGATCTGTGCCCCCGCGTCGGCGCCCGAGATCCTGGCGACGCGCGGCGCGGCGTCGACGATCGTCAGCCAGTTCATCTTCTTGAACGCGGGTTTGCGCGGCCCGTTGTAGTCGGCGAACGCCTCGAAGGTGGTGTTGGACTTCGGGTGGTGCGCGGTCTGCCGGTACGGCCCGGAGCCCACCGCCAGTCCCTTGATCGCGTCGTCCCAGGCCCCGGGGCGGGAGAAGACGTGCTTGGGCATGATCTTCGCCAGGGTCAGCCGCGAGAGACCGTCCGGGAAGGGGAACTTGAGCACCAGCTCGACGGTCCGCGCGTCGACCTTGCGTACCTCGCTCAGCCAGCTCGCGAAGAACCCCTTGCCGAGGGTCTGGGTGCCCGGGTCCAGGATCCGGTCGAAGACGAACACCACGTCGTCGGCCGTGACCGGATGCCCGTCGTGGAACTTCGCCCCGGCCCGCAGGGTGAACCTCCAGGACGTGGGGCCGGGGTCCTTCGGCACCTCGGTGGCGAGAGCCGCGTACGGCTCGCGCGAGATGGGGTCCGTGTCGAGCAGGCCCTCGTAGATATGGTTGTTGGCTGCCATGCAGAAGGCCGAGGCGGTCTGGGTGGGATCCCAGCTGCCGTCGTTGCCGTAGCCGATGACCGCGGTCAGCGTCCGGTTCCTGCCACCCCCGCTGCCGGTGTCGTTGGTGGACTCCGGGCCCGAGGAGCAGGCGGCCAGCGACGAGGACAGGGCGGCGGCCGCGCCCAGCGCGCCGGAGTACTTCAGGAACGCCCGGCGGTCCGGCACCGGTACGTCGAGGGTCACGTCGCGCACGGTTCCTCCAGCAAAGGTGGACGGAGTGAGAGCTTCGGACTGGGGCTCGAGGAGGGGGGAGATACGACGTCCTACGTCATGGGCGGCAGCGCGACCATAGGTGGGGGCGTGAGGGCGGTCAAGGGGACCTACACGAATGGCCCAGCCGTCAAAGGTGCGACCAATGACGGCTTGAAATGCGGTTAGTTGACGTTTTCATTCGTGCCGGGGACGGGACGCCCGAGGAGCACGCGCGTACGATGCGGCGCATGTCCGATGACCCCGGGAACCGGCGCAGGATCGAGCGGCGCGTGAGCAGCCGGATCCAGCGCGAGGTCATGCAACTCATCCTCGATCGCAAACTCAGGCCCGGCGCACCGCTGCCCACGGAGTCGGAGCTGATGGAGAATCTCGGGGTGAGCCGCAACTCGGTCCGTGAGGCGCTCAAGGCCCTTCAGGCGCTCGACATCGTGGAGATCCGGCACGGTTACGGGACGTATGTCGGGCAGGCGTCGCTGACCCCTTTCGTCGACGGACTCACCTTCCGCACGCTCACCCGGCCCGACGACGAGATGGACGCCCTGAACGAGATCCTCCAGGTCCGCGAGGTGCTGGAGGAGGGACTGATCAGGCGGGTCGCCCTGACGCTGTCCGAGCCGGAGCTGGAGCGTCTGGAGGCGGTGGTGGCCCGCATGGAGGAAGCCGGCGGCCAGGGCCGGTCCTTTCCCGAACTGGACCGCGAGTTCCACGAATTGCTCTACGGCTCGCTGGGCAACGCGCTCGTGCCGCAGTTGCTGAGCGCGTTCTGGACGGTCTTCCGGCGGGTCGCCCGTGCCCGGGACTGGGCGGACGGCACGGCCCCGCAGCTGACGGCGCGCCGCCACCGGGACATCGTCACGGCCCTGCGGGCACGGGACGTCGAGGGCGCGGAGCGGGCGATGGCGGACCACTTCCGGGGCATCGAGGACCGTACGGCCCAGGAGTACGGCGAGCCGTCCGGTGGCTTCTGAGACCTGCCGTCACCGCAGGCCCGCGGCGCCGGGGGCGCCGCGAAAACGCTGCACCCGCGCCCACCGGTGGCCGAGACTGGGGCGATGACGGACACAGGACGGTGGGAGCCGGGCGCGCCCGGCGTGCTGCGGCTGCCGTCCGGGCGGCTGGTGCGCGGGCGGGCGCTGCGGCGTCCGCTGCCCGAGGGCCCGGTGCCCGACTACGCGGTGTACCTCCTCGGCAAACGGCCTCCGCGGGTGCCCTGGGAGTACGACTGGCTGCGCTGGCCCGACTTCCGGTTGCCGGCCGACCGTACCGAGGCGCGGCGGCTGTTCGCCCAGGTCTGGACCCGGGCCGCTACGGCGCGCGCCGAGATCGCCTGCGGCGGCGGCCGCGGCCGCACCGGAACGGCGCTGGCCTGCCTGGCCGTGCTGGACGGCGTGCCGCCGCGCGAGGCCGTGGAGTTCGTACGCGCCCGCTACGACCGGCACGCCGTGGAGACGCCCTGGCAGCGGCGCTATGTGGAACGCTTCACCGGCTGAGCTCCCGGCGCCCCCGGCTCACAGGCTCAGCTCCAGCACCAGGCGGTGCTCGCCCGGTCCGAAGTAGTTCCTGCGGAGCCCGCCGTCGGCTGCCGCCGGGGCGAATCCGGAGGACTTGTACAGGGCGATGGCCGCCGCGTTGGTGGGGTCGACGGTGAGCCTGACCTCCCGGACGCCGTCGTTGCGCAGCTGCCGCAGTATCTCCAGCATCAGCCGCCGCCCCAGTCCCTCCCCGCGCCGTTCCCGGGCGACGCCCAGGCCCAGCACCCAGCCGGTGCCGAGCACTGTGCCGGCCAGGACATAGCCCTGCAACGCCTCACCGTCGTCGAGGACGAAGAGGTGATCGGCGTACATGTCGAACAGCTGCCGCAGCATGAAGTACGGGTACGCCACCTCCTGGAAGACCTCCCGGTCGAGCCGGTGCAGCTCCGGCAGGTCCGCCTCGGTGACCCCTCTCATCCGCACGGGCCGTTTGCGTGCGGGAGGGAAAAGGCCCTGGCCGGTGAGTGACGCGAAGGGATCTCCTGAGCGTTCCGCTGGATGAGCGGTCATGCCACCCCCTGGTCAAAGGTCGGGGACGCGCGGGCCCCATATGGGTGAATACGACTCGGATGGCGCACACCCTGCCGTCCGGTTCGCTTTCGGCAGGGTTTTGACCAGCATCTCCCGCCGGTGTCCGCCTGCTCAAGGAGGGTTCAGGACCAAGGGGCCGATTCACCGTCGCCCGTCCGGCCGTCCGGGGGTCCCTCCGTCGCGGCAAAGGGGATCCCCGTCCACTCGCCCGTTGGTACGGTTAAGCATGGACCTGGCAGCCCCAGCGGGGGCACCCAAACTCAACGCGGATGCCCCGTGGGACGCATTCGACCCTCACGCGTACATCGACCGCAATTACCGTGAGCTGCTCGACGTGGACGCGGAGATCATCGCGTATGTGCGCGATCACTTCAGCGATCATTTCCGTGGGCATTTCGAACGTCCGGTTCTGGGTATTGACGTCGGTGCAGGTGCCAACCTCTATCCGGCTCTGTCCATGCTGCCGTGGTGCAAGGAGATCACCCAGCTGGAGCTTTCACGCGCGAACGTCGAGTATCTGAGGGAACAGCGGGTCAACTTCGACCCGGGCTGGGACAGTTTCTGGCGGGTGCTGCGAGAGGGCCCGGCCTATCGCGACATCGACGAAAACCGGAGGGCGAGATTCGCCGACGCCGTCCGGGTCGAGCGCGGCAACCTCTTCGATCTGGTCCGCCGTCCCGCGCACTGGGCCATCGGAACGATGTTCTTCGTCGCCGAGTCCATGTCCGACTCCCATGCGGAGTTCCGCCGCGGCGTCGCGTGCTTCATGCGGGCCCTGGCGCCCGGTGCCCCCTTCGCCGCCGCGTTCATGGCCCGCTCCACTGGGTATGACGTCGGCGACGAACATTTTCCGGCGTGTGATGTGGACGAGTTGCAGGTGCACCAGAGTCTGCGGCCGTACGCCGGAAAAGTCGCCGTCCTGGGGCTCAAGAAGCCGACGGACATGGTGCGTCCGGGGCACGAGGGAATGATCCTGGCCCTCGGTCACCGGAATTCCGTGGTCCACTTCTGACCGAGGGCACGGAATACAGGGCAGAGCGACCTGTGTGAGGGGCATGGGGATGCAGATCAAGCCACGGCAGCACCTGCTGGACATCTGGCAGGCCATTGCCCGCCACTCCTTCGACGGCGGAAAGTGGTCCTGGGGGGAATGGGGAGGCCTCAGCAGTGTCGCGGACGCCGAACGACTGCTGTGCCTCATGTATCCCGCCACCGAGATCCCCGCATTCCGCCTCGACGAGCCGGACACCACGCAGACGGACGTGGAGAAGGCGCTGAAACGGGTCGGCGGGCGCACCGAGATCCCCGCCAACCTCGTGACGGTCCTCGACCAGTTCATGCGCACGCACACCGGCCCGGACGCCACTCCCACATTCTCGGGCGGCTACTACTTCACCTCCCGGGACGCCAAGCAGGAGATCACCCGGGAACAGCGGGAACTGGGCGTGGTCGACTCCTTCTCCATGTCGGTCACGCTCTGCCTCGCCACGCTCGGCTTTCTCAAGGTCTACCAGGACCGCACCTCCCGCAGCGACATGAGGCAGGCCATCGCACAGCTGAGGGAGGCCACCAGCACCCGTCTGACCGCCGCGATGGTCAGCCTGCTGCGCTCCTTCACCGTCAACGTCTTCGACGCCGACTCCGGCCAGGGACAGCGGTTACGCCGGCTGGTCGGTCAGGGACAGCTCTCCGAGCGTGCCGTCCTCCAGCAGTTCCAGCGGAGATTCAAACCGCTGCGCGCCACGATCACCGAGAGTTTCGTCCTCGGCGTCGACGTCGAGGAACGACTCAAGGACGACAACCAGCTCTTCGAATGCGGCTGGGCCTGGAGCCTGGTCAAGGACGCACCGAAGGTGGAGACCAGCGACCCGATCGGCGCACAGCCCGACGGCGTCGCGGACGCGGTGCCCTACCTGTACTTCACCGTGGTCGCACTCGACGGCATCCAGGACCTGTTCTCCGACCGCACCCTGACCCTCGGCCTGCTCAACCCCGAACAGCAGAAGCTCGCCGAAGCCCTCCGGCTGCGCTGGGAGATCACCCAGCAGTACTGGTCGGGCATCGCCCGCTTCGACCCCGAGCGCTGGCCGCTGGAGGACCTCCCCTGGCGCACCACAGGCCAGCTGCTGGAATCCGAGTACTTCTCGCTCTCCGTCGCCGCCATCCTGGTCCACGACCTGGTCCGCCGGAGGGCCACCGACGAGGACCTCACGCGCACCGTGACCGTCATGGAGCGGCTCGCCGAACGCGGCCGCATCACCAGCCGTATGACGCGCGACGACCCGGCCGTACAGCTCCACAGTCCCGGCGTCACCCTGCCTCTGCAAGGCAGCGAGAGCGTCGGCGCGCCCCTGCAGTGGACCATGACCGACTTCTCGGCCCAGCTGCTCAAACGCACCATTCAGCTCAGCGAGCTGTCCCGCAACATCACCGCCCAGGACCGCCTGCTCCGGCTCGCCGAGCAGACCTTCGGACATCTGTGGCAACGCCGCATCCAGGAAGGCGAGGGCATCGGGCTGTGGGACAACGTGCGTGCCGTGTACCCCGGCTCGCCCCTCGGCTCGGGCCTGGTGTCCTGGAGCGTCACCGAGCGGGTCACCGAATGCATGGTCGCCGCCCGCAAGCTGTATGTGCAGCGGCCGATCCGCAGCGCGGAACTGGCCGTCCTGGCCCGCGCGCTGCTCAGCGAGTCAACCCATCTGTTCGGCTACGAGCAGATGGAGCCCACCCTCGCGGCCGACGGCGAGCGCGCCAAGTCGCTGCGCAGCATAGAGATCAGGCTGCGGCGGGCACGCAGGATCCTCGACGAACAGCCGGGTACGGCCTGTGCGCTGACGCTGTCCGTGCTCGGTGAACTCGACGTCCTGGCGCAGGCCCGGGACGCCGCCCGGGAGGTATGACACCGTGCTCGTCTTCGCCGCCTCCGACAAAGGAGGCACGGGGCGCTCCGTGACCAGCGCGAACCTCGCCTACCAACGCGCACTCGCCGGTGACGACGTGTGCTACGTCGACTTCGACTTCGGCTCGCCCACCGCCGCCGCCGTCTTCGACGTCCCCGGAGAGCTGGGCATCGACGAGGGCGGCCTGCACACCTACCTGGAGGCGGGCACCGGGGAGCCTGCCCGCGTCGACATCTGGGCCCACACCCTGCACCCGGTGCTGCGCAACCGGCCCAACGGCTCCGGCCGCCTGGTCCTGCTGCCGGGAGACGCGAGCGGCGGCGAGTTCGCCACGGACCAGGACACCCTGCGCCGCTGCGTCGATCTGCTGCTCCGTCTCAACAGCGAGTTCGACGTCATCATCGTCGACCTGAGCGCCGGACGCAGCTATGCCATGGACATGGTGCTGGAAGCGACCGCGCAGCCCGAGCTGCGGAGCGTCGAGGCCCGCTGGCTGGTCTTCCACCGCTGGACCCGGCAGCACGTGCTGGCGGCGTCGGGGCTGGTCTTCGGCGAGCACGGAATCCTCAACGGTGCTGCGGCCGGCCTCCACGACAAGGACACGCTCCGCCAGTCCATCCGCTTCGTACGCGCCGCCGTACCCGATCCCGAGTCCGCGCTGTGGTCCCAGGTGTCGCCCGCCCAGTCCGTCTGGATGCAGCGATGCGACGACTATCTGCGACAGCTCGCCTCGGACCGGAAGATCGGGGACAGCGTCGTCCTCGGGACCGTCCCGCTGGAACCGGTCCTGCAATGGCGCGAGCAGCTCATCACCGAGGAGGACGTGCTGTCCACCCAGATCGCCAACAAGGAGACGCTGGAGGCGCTGGAGGAACTCGCCCGCAAGCTGACCGACGACGCCCACTGGGGGCAGCCGTGACGGACGCCGTGTTCCGGGAGACCGCCGCCGAGCCGCTGACCCGCTCCTTACCGCTGTCCCATCTCTCTCTGGAGCTGGGCCATCTGTACATGGAGGACTTCGAGGGCGGCCCCGAAAGGCTGCGGCGGCACTTCGAGAGCGTGAAGCCCTGGGCGGAGGCGGCCCGCGCCGACGCCACCGCCCGGGCCGGCGGCAAACGGCCCCGCATCAGCACCTGTTTCCTCATCGACGACTACTTCACACGTTTCTCCACACCCGCCGAGGTGGTACCGGTCCTGCTCGCCGAGGCCGAGCGCGCGGGACTCGTCATCGACTACCTGGCCAGAGAGTCCGGCTGTGCCGTCGCGGACAAGGTGCCGCTCGCGGAATCGGTGGCGGGCCGACTGGTCGAATCACCGCCCCCCGGCAGCTACGGCCTGCGCCCGCCCGTGGGCCAGACCGGCTGGCTCGCCAACGGCGTGCGCACCCCGGCTCTGCGCGCCCAGGCGATGAGGCGGTCCGGAGCCTGGCAGCCTCCCCAGGAGACCGCCGCCCACCGGCACTCCGTCTTCCTCGACGTCGAACTGTGGGACGACAAGGACGGGCACCGCACCTGGTCCTGTCCCTTCCTCGCCGCGGTCTGGCAGCTGACCCGCCTCGGTCTGCTCCGCAACGAGGGCGAACCCGTCTTCGTCGCCCGCGCCCACTCCTCGGGCGGCTTCCCGTCCGAATGGGACCAGCTGGCGCCGCTGCTCCAGCTCAACGCCACCGCCGCTCCCTTCAACGCGTACCGCACCTGCTCGGTGCTGCCGTCGCGGTTCCTGCCCGTCGAGCACGCCGTGCGCATCATCCTCGACCAGACCGAGGTGGACGCCGGCGCACTGCGGCAGGTCGCCGAGCGGTCGGACCGCGAGGGCGTCGCCGTACCCGACTCGGTGGCGGACCGGGCCTCCTACGTCTTCTACCCGGGGTGGTGACATGGGGACCCTGGGGCGGACGAGGCCCACGACGCTCGCCTGCGGCGAAGTCCGCACCTGCCTGCTGCCGACGTCCCAGGCGCTGGACCTCCGGGCGGCCGGCCATGTGCTGCGGCTGCGGGCCGACGAGCGCGTCCTCGCATCCGAACGCCCGAACCTGTACGCGCTGTCACCGGACACCCTCATGGGTGTCGACTGCGCGCTGCCCGCCTCCAACGGCGCCAAGGTACGCGCCGTCGGCACGGTCGTCGCCCGCGCGGCCCTCACCGAGGGCCGAGTCCTCCAGGCCGGCTCGTTTTTCCGCGTCCCGGACACGGGACCCGACCAACGGCAGCCCTGGGGCCACTACCTGGTGCGTCCCGGGGTGGTGGAACCCCTCGGGAAACTGCCCGCGCAGGCCGTGGCCGAGGGGCTCCTCAAGGGCGGCCGGCCCGGTGAGCTCGACCCCGGCCTGATCGCCGAGGGGCTCCTCACCAGGCTGCTGCGGCATCCGCTGCTGGACCAGAAGAGCCCCTTCAAGAGCCGCCGCACCCGCCTGCGCTGGGTGGCCCTGCCCGTCCCGGACGGCCACGGCCCCTCGATCGACTTCACGGTCGCCGAAGACGACCTGCGCACGGTGCGGCTCGGGATCCCCGAAGGCACCGACCAGACCGCCGTCGTGCGCCTGTGCGAGGACCTCGCTCTGCACGACTGGCTGCTCACCACGCTCGTGCGGATGCTCGACGGCAGTCGCTTCGGGTCGGCGGACGGGCCCATGGCCGTCCTGGCGCTGCGCCCCGCCGTCGACCACCTGATGCACCTGTGGATGCCCCGGGCACGGGTGGACCGGAAGCTGTCGGCGCTGTGGGAGGCGCTGGAAGAGCGGCCGGGCTTCAGCCGCCAGTGGCACACGCTGGTGCAGCGCATCCGGGACCAGATGGCCCTCCAGGCCATTCCGCTGCTGAGGGAGGCGCTGACCGCACGCTGAGCACGACGCGCGAGCCGCTCCGGCACGCGTTCCAGGAGGGTCCGACGGGGGAGGAAAGGAATGACCGATACGCAAGGTTCCAGGGACACGGCACGGCCGGAGGGAATGCGCGTCCCACCGCTCCTGCTGAAAACGCTCGTCACCGTCGTGGTGTCGATCATCGCCTACGTCCTCACCAATGCGCTCAACCAGAAGCAGGACGAGGTGTGGAAGCTGACGGTCTCCATCGTGATCGGTGGGTCCGCGCTGATCGTCCAGTACATGGTCGACTTCGAGCGGCGGCTGGAGGCGATGGAGAACGGACAGCGCACCCGTATCCGGGAGATGAGGGACAGCCTGGCGGAGCACCATCGTGAGGTGCACAGCCATCTCACCGACCACCGCCGGGAGATGACCGATCTGGTCGACGACCGTTTCGCCCGGATCAGCGAGGCCACCGAACTCTTCAGCCAGGTGGACCGCTCGGTACTGCGCTCGGACGGGGTGACCAAGCTGGCCCGCAGCGCCACCAAGGCGGGGCTGTTGAACAACGAGCTGGTGAAGACCTTCGCCAGCGAGGAGATCGACCGGCTCGCCCAGCTGCTGGAGAACCTGAGCAACAACATCGCCGACTGCCTCGGGGAGAACCAGGACTGGCTCATCGACCTCACCCGGTGCATCAAGACGTCCCTCGACGCCACCAGCACGTCCGTCGACCGTGATTTCTGGAACAGCGAGCCCGCGAGCCGCTATCTGGAGGCGCAGAGCGATGCGATCCTGCGCGGGGTGAAGATCAGGCGGCTGTTCATCGTCGACACCGAGCAACAGATCGACGACAAGCTGAAGGAGCTGTGCGAGAGCCAGCGCTCGCTGGGCATCGACGCCCGTGTGGTGGCCCTCTCCCAACTGCCCCACCGGGTGCAGCTGGGCACGCACAGCGACTTCATCATCTTCGACAACGAACTCACCTACGAGATCGACCAGGACACCAAGAAGGTGAACGCCAAGACCACCCTCAACGCCAGGGCCGCCCTCGTCGAACACCGGATGAAGCGCTTCAACCGGCTGTGGGAGGCCACCCAGGACCTCTCCGGCTGAGTACCGGGACCCGACGTCTCCTCGCGGGCCGGTGCGCGATCCCGTCAGCGGGCGGCGAAGTCGCGTTTCTCGGTCCGCGGGGAGTAGGTGAAACCACGGAACGGCCACTTCTGCCGGAGCCACTCGCTGACCAGCTCGTACAGCCGCTCGTCCAGCTCGGCGTGGTCCTCGCGCACCCAGGAGCGGACGACGGCGTGGCCCGGAGGGCCGGCCGGGTAGATGTAGACGCAGCCGATGACGTCCTCGTCGATCAGGACGGAGTAGGTGAAGCCGATACGGTGCTCGAAGTCCTCGCGATGTCTGCGGAGATCCCGGAGATTGTCCTCGCGCGTCATCGGTACGGGCCAGCCGTACCGTTCGAATCCAGGAGTCCGCTGAATGTGATCCATGCTCGAGGTCCAGGCCCGGTAGTCACGGTCGTTGTGCTCGGGACCGAGCGGAACCAGATGGATTTTCCCGTCGCTGAAACCGCGGGGGATGGTGAAGTCAGCCGGTACGAATGGGGCGCCGGTTTCCCCGGTGCGCTCGTCCCCGTCGTGTGTGGTGTCCCTCGGCTCGTCTGCTGCCTGACTCATCTGGTGTCCACTCAGTCCACGTCGACCTGGGCCTTCCTGAGCGCGCCACTATACCAACACCGAGGTCCAGGGTCTGCGCGGCTCATATGGGTTTCGCGGCCGCCCAGTCCCTGCTGAATTGACGAAGGGTCGACAGCAGGTAGACGGGCTCGATGGTCACCCCGCCCTGGGCGTCGGGACGCTCGATCGACAAATAGGCCCAGATGCCCTCGGGAGAGATGTTGTCCTGATGCCGTTCCCAGAGGATCGGTTCCTGACGATTGATCAACGGAAGATCCAGATCGAGGATGCAGACGGAACTGACGAGCTCCTGGGAGAGCCAGCGGAACTGTAAATTCTCGCGTGACAGTTCGACGGGGACGCCGCTCTGGGTGACCAGCTCCCGGAATTTCTCGACCGACGGCCGCCAGGAGTCTCCCTCTCCGTAGAGCAGATACTGATAGGGGCGGCCCAGCTTCAAATTGTGGATCACGACGTCCATGAACGCGCCCGGTTCGCCGTCGTTGACATCGGACTGGAAGAGGCGCGTCATGATGCGCATGCGCCGCACGCAGGCCTCCATGCCGATCGCCTCCGCGTCGGTGACGAAGCCCACCGGGCCCTGGTTCTCGCCGTGCTCGATGAGCGCCCGGGCCGTTTCGTCGATCTTCGCCTGCAACCGGCGGCTGATGCGGGTGACCATGTCCAGATGGCGCCCGCTCGCGTCACTGGCCTCCACGACCGCCCTGCGGATCTGCGCCCGCACACCGGCCGGGTCGTCCTCCGCCTGGGCCCGGGGGCGTTCACCGAACACCAGGTAGTCCAGGGTGACGTTGAAGTGGTCCGCGATACGCACGAGGGTCTCGAAGCTCGGCCTGATGCGGCCGTTGAGGTAGTGGGAGATCGTCGCTTCATTGACGGCGAGTGCGCGCGCCAACTTTTTTCTGCCTCCGGATATCGCCGGGCTGTCGAGAAGGTCCCGCAGAACTGTCTCGAACTCAACGCGGCGCTGGCTTGAGACCATGATCGCTACCTCAGCGCAACCGGTGAACGCGACTTTCGCGTCGGGGAGTTACCCACACTATCGGCTGCTGCTCCGTCGGTACAGACGGCCGTTGCCGGCCGTCGTCGGGCTCCGTATCGTGGAAGCAACGGGAGGAGGAGCAGTCATGACGGGGGCGAAGTTCCGGTTATTCAGGTCGCGGAACAGGTGGCGACGACTCATCGTCGGAACACTCGCTCTGGGCCTGTCCACGGTACTCATCGCACGGCCGGATCTCTGGCAATACCTCACCGCGGTGCTCGTGGTGCACGATCTGCTCATTCGGCTGCATGGAACCGAAAAGGACGACGACCGGCGGGATTCGGTGGCTGCTGAGAACGGAGGGGGAAATCATGACGCAACCGGCCCGGCTGCCGAATCTGACGCAGTACGAGCGGATCGGATTCGATCGTGAACTCAACCTGGCCGACGGTCACGCCCATCAAGGGGCGGACGCGGCACAGCGGGAGATAACCCGGCGCCTGCCGGAACTCTATGAGACAAGCGAACTGAGCAGGCAGAAGGACGTCGAGAACACCTTCAAGGAGACGTTCTACCGGCTGGCCGGACAGCGATCCGCGATCCGCCACCCCCATGCGCTGCTCTGCTACTCGGCCTCCCTGTCGATCGACCTGGTCGGAGCCTTCCTGGGCGGCGCCGGCATCGGGGTTGCCCTGTTGCAGCCGTGCTTCGACAACCTCGCCACGCTCCTCATGCGCCGGGGCGTGGCGCTCACGCCCGTCGCCGAGAAGGCGGTGACCGGACCGGACCTCGCCCGGCTGCTCGCGGCCGCCGACGCGCCCGGGGCGCTCTTCCTCACCCTGCCGAACAACCCCACCGGTTTCACCCTGGGGCCCGCCGACTTCCGGCGGGTCGCGGAGGTCTGCGCCGCCAACGGCACCCTACTGGTGGTCGACTGGACCTTCCGCTTCTTCGACCGGGGCGACGTCTGGGACCAGTACGAGGTGCTGGATCGCTCCGGGGTGAGCTATCTGTGCATCGAGGACACCGGCAAGACCTGGCCCACCCTCGACCTCAAGTGCAGCATCCTCGCCACGAGCGCCGACCTCCACGACCGTCTCGCCGAACTCCACAACGACCTGCTGCTGAACGTCAGCCCGTTCGTCCTGACCCTGCTCACCGCCTATCTCGACGACTCGGTGCGGCGCGGCCTGGACGCCTCGGTACGCCAGGTGATCCGGACCAACCGCAGGGCCCTGCACCGGGCCCTGGACGGCTCCCTGCTGGTGCCCGGCGCAGCGGAGGCCACCATCAGCGTCGAATGGGTCCGCATCGCGGCCCCCTCGCCGGGCAGCCTGGAGGTCGTCGAACTGCTCGGGGACGTCGGTATAGCCGTGGTACCCGGCGACCACTTCTACTGGCACGACCCGGATCTCGGCTCCCGCCACATCCGTATCGCCCTCGCGCGCGACCCCGTCATGTTCGCCAGGGCCTGCGCGCGTCTGCGCGGCGCGGTGGAGACACTTCCGCAGCTGTCGGGGACCCGCGCCCGATGAGGATCGTCTACCTCGACGAGCCGACCTATCTGCCCGAGTGGTGGCGGGCCAGATTCGCCAGGCTCGGGGACTTCGAGGTCTTCAACGACCGCCCCGATCCCGAGACCGCCCTGCACCGGCTGCGCGGGGCCGACCTCGCCGTGGTCGAGTGGACCCGTCTGACCGCCGGCCTGCTGAGCGGGATCACCCGGCTGCGCTATCTGACGCTGGTCACCACGAGCTTCGACACGGTGGACCTCGACGCCGCCGCCCGTGCCGGTCTCACCGTCGCGTACTGCCCGACGTACTCCCGGCAGGCCGTCGCCGAACACGTCTTCGCATCCCTGCTCGCCCTGATCCGCCGGCTGCCCGCCGCGGACCGGGCGGTGCGGGCCGGAGCCAGTCACCTGTACGGGCCGTTCCTCGGCCTCGAACTGCACGGCCGGACCCTCGGGCTGCTGGGTACCGGCCGCATCGCCACGGCCGTCGCCCGGATCGCGGCCGGGTTCGGGATGGAGGTGATCGGCGCCAACCGTACGGGCAGGGCGGCGCCCGGGATCACCGTGCTGCCGCTTCAGGAGGTACTGCGCCGAAGCGACGTGCTGTCGCTGCACGTCCCCCTCGACGGGACCACACGCGGACTGGTGACCGCCGAGCGCCTCGAGACCCTCAAGCCCTCCGCCGTCCTCGTCAACACCAGCCGCGGCGCGCTCCTCGACCAGGCCGCGCTCACCCGCATGCTCACCACCGGCAGGCTCGCGGGCGCCGCCCTGGACGACATCACCACCCAGGGCGCCGAACTGCTGCGCACGCTGGACAACGTGATCCTCACTCCGGGCACCGCCTGGTACACCGACACGGCCCGGTCGGCCAACCTCCAGGAGGTGTACGACAACCTCGTAAGTTACCTCGCCGGCCGCCCTCGCAACGTCCTCACCGGGCCGGGCCGACGGTAGGAAAAATCGGGATCACTCGGATATCTCGGACAAGTTGCGGCCCCAAGTGACCGGCATGCAGCATGGCAACGTCAGCACAAAGCTGCTGTTCACGGCACGTGCGCCCATGCTCATGGCCCCCGGAACGCGTTTTCGGACAGGGCCGCGAGCGGCACGGGCACCCGTAGGACCGGCGTTGCGGTACCGGAAGCCGCACGGTCGTCAGAAGCGACCACTTCGCCGGAACGTCATGACCGAGTTCCCTGGAGCCGCATGTGTGGGACCGGCCTCAGACCGCCTTGGAACAGCAGCAGTAGAGGCGCGACAAGCGCGTCCATCAGGAGGTGTTAATGAGCACCATCGCCGAGTGGCTCGAAGAGAACGTCACAACCGACAAACGCGCGCTCGACTGGTACCGGGAGCCGGAATGCGAACCCCGCATCGTCCGCGCCTACCGCCAACTGCTGAGCGGCTATGAGATCGACACGTCGACGATTCTCAAGACCACGGTCGAAGTCCAGGGCGAGCACGCCGGTGTGGTCCGCGTGCACGACATCAACTACTACTCCATCTGCGCGCACCACTTCCTGCCGTTCTACGGAAAGGTGGCGATCTCCTACGTGCCCGGCAGCCGGATCCTGGGCCTGGGCAAGTTCCCCCGCCTGGTACAGGCGTTCAGCCGCAGGTTCCAGATCCAGGAGCACCTGGTGAAGGACATCGCCGAGGAGATCATGTCCTCGGGTGGCGCCCGTGCGGCGCGCGTGGTCTCCACCGGCCGGCACATGTGCATGTGCAGCCGGGGCCCGTCCGACCAGACGTGCATCACCGACACCTCCTACGTCACGGGCGACAAGGAACTGTTCACCCGGTTCGGCCTCGACACATAAGCGTCTGTCAGGTCCGACGTACCCCGCTTCCGCGGCGGACACCTCGTGTCTGCCGCGGGAAGCCGGGGTTCCCGTGCCGCCTCCCCACGTGGCTGACGGGACGTCGGAGATCCGGAGTGAGGCATGAAACTGGACTTCCTTCCGCCCCACGCACTGCAGGACGGCGCCGTGCGCCACTACTGCCTGCGGTGCCGCAGCACCTCGGTGGAGTGGCGCACCGAGGGCGCCCGCCGCCATGCGGTGTGCCTCGCCTGCGGTCACGTCGCCGACCGGGCGCTGGTGCTGGATCCCGCGCTCCGATGGTGGACCGACGCCGAGGGCGAGTACTGGCACGAGACGGCGGGGGTGTTCGTCCAGGACGTCCGCGGCCGCCTCCTCTTCTTCGACCGTACGGCCTTCCCCTTCGGCCTGACGATCCCCGCCGGGCACGTCGAGCGCCACGAGGGCCCCGACGCGGCGGCGGCGCGCGAACTGTGGGAAGAGACCGGCATCACCGGCCGCAGGCTCGAACACCTGACCAGGACTCCCGTACCCGGTGACGGTTGCCGCCGTGGTGCCGACGCCCATCTGTGGCACGTGTACCGGACGGCCGACGCGGTGGACGCGGACCTGGCGGTGGAACTCGGCCCGGAGGGCACCACGGCTCTGTGGCTCACGCCCGACGAAGCGCTGCATCACCCGGTGACCTACGCCGTACGGCGCCTGCTCGGCGAGTGCCGGGATGCGCTGGTCTCCTCCCGAGCCGTCGGCTGATTCCGATGGTTCACTGCGAAGAGAGGACACGCACGGATACCGACGTGCCGATGCGGGCCGGGCGACGGGAATGGCTGGGGCTCGCGGTCCTCGCACTGCCCACCATGCTCATCGGTCTGGACATGAGCGTGCTGCATCTGGCCGCGCCCGCCCTCAGCGAGCGACTGCACCCAAGCGGCACGCAACTGCTCTGGATCGTCGACATCTACGGCTTCATGGTGGCCGGTTTCCTCGCCACCATGGGGACTCTCGGGGACCGGATCGGCCGCCGCAGACTCCTCCTGACGGGTGCTGCCGCCTTCGCGGCGGCCTCTTTGCTCGCCGCCTGTTCGTCCAGCGCGGCGATGCTCATCACGTCGCGCGCGTTGCTCGGCGTCGCGGGGGCGACACTGATGCCGTCGACCCTCTCCCTGATCAGCAACATGTTCCGTGACCCCGGACAGCGGCGGCTGGCGGTCGCGGCGTGGATGACCAACTTCAGCATCGGCGCGATGATCGGCCCGCTGATCGGCGGGCTGCTCCTGGAACACTTCTGGTTCGGCTCGGTGTTCCTGCTGGGCGTGCCGGTGGGCATCGTCCTGCTGATCGCCGGTCCGCTGCTGCTGCCCGAATACCGCGATCCGGGGGCCGGCCGACTGGACCCGGTCAGCGTCGCGCTGTCCGTCACAACGGTGCTGCCGGTGGTCTACGGGTTCAAGGAGACCGCCCAGCACGGCGTCCATACGCTGCCGCTGCTGAGCGTGGCCGCCGGGCTCTGCCTGGGTGCCGTCTTCGTCCGCAGGCAGTTGACGCTCCCCGACCCCATGCTCGACCTTCGGCTCTTCACCCGCCCGGCCTTCGGGGTGGCGCTGGGCGGGCTGACCCTCGGGCTCTTCGCGGTGACCGGGACGCAGTTCCTGCTCCTGCAGTACTTCCAGCTCGTGTTGGGGCTCTCCCCGTCCGTCGCCGGGCTGTGGTCGCTGCCCGCGGTGGGGGCGGGTGTCGTGAGTGCGCTGCTGGCCCCTGCCGTGGCCGGCCGCACGGGCCCGCTCCAGGTCATGGCGGGCGGTTTCCTCCTCGCCGTACCGGGACTGGTGCTGCTCACCCTGGCCGGTACGCAGTCCGGGCCGTTCCTCGCCGTCGTGGGTTTCGCCGTCACCTCCTTCGGTATCCAGGCGGCCCTCGCCCTCACCAACGACGTGATCATCAGCAGTGCCCCACCCGAACGCGCCGGGAACGCCTCGGGCATCGGGGAGACCGGCGCGAACCTGGGTGAGGCGCTGGGTGTGGCCGTCGCCGGATCCGTCGCCGCCGCCGTGTACCGCGCGAAGCTGGACGGCGGGTCCCTCCCGGACGGCCTGGGGCCCGATCTCGCCGATGCCGCCCGTGCGACCCTCGGCGGGGCCACCGAGGTCGCCGGCCGACTGCCCGCACGGCTCGGCGGTGAACTCCTCGCTCTGGCCCGGACGGCGTTCACGGACGGAGTGCACATCGCGGCGCTGCTCAACATCGGCATCCTGCTGACGCTCACCGCGGCGCACGTGGCACTCCTGCGCCGCGACACGGCACACCGCGACTCCACGGACCCCGCCCCGCAGCCGCGGGAGACGCTCCCGGACCGCCGCTAGCGCCGACCGGCGGCCAAGGCCCGGCACATGAGCTGTCCGACCCGCCGTAGGAAGGGGTGCCGGCCGACCCCGGGCGCTCCGCCCCACACCGCCCGCGTGAACCGTTGGCCACGGCTCAAGGTCCCCCCATTGTCAGCACTTGTAGAGCGCAGACACCTGCCCAGTGTAGATGCAGAGCGTCACCATAGGGATGCGAAGAGTAAACCCGAAGGGGGAGGGGAGCACGGTGGCTGCACTACACGTATCACTCGGGGGACGACACTCGGCGCACCGCGTCGAAGAGGCGGAGGACACAGTGAACGAATTACGTTCGGCGCTCGAGGACGCCGGAACCGCCGTGCCGTCGCTCCTGATCGACCCCGCCGGTCTCGCGCGCGAGGCGCCTTGTCCGCTCGTGGAAGCGGGCGGCGGCCGTTCCGCCGGCGCCGCCGCCCGGCGCGCGGCGGCGCCGGGGATCCGACGGGCCCCGGAGGCGGGATGAAACCACCGATCGGCTCGTACGCCGTGGACATCCGCACCGGGAGGGTGGGCGAGGTGATGGGCCACGAGGGCCCGTACGTCCAGTTGAGACCGTACGGCGGGGGCAAGGAGTGGGACGTGGAGCCGGAGGCCGTGCGTCTCGCGACCCCCGCGGAGCGCCTGAGCGCGGCGACCGCGTACGCGAACGCCCGCAGCCGCGGCGAGGTCCCCTGAAGCAGTCGATCCCGGACCCGCAGGGGCGTGTGGGCCATGACGTAGGCTGCGGGCGCATGGGCTTGTGGAGCTTGACGCGACGGAGGAGGCCGCGGGCCGAGCGCCGGTACCCCGTCCCGCTCACGATGCACCAACTGTGGATGGTGTCGCTGAGCGCGCCGGTCAGCAGGGACCGGAACGCCTCGCGGATCACCCTGTACCCGTTCACCCGGATCGACGACGAGGCGGCCCGGCGGTGGCTGGCCGACCAGTGGGAGATCACCTCGCGGGAGAAGCTGATCGGCCGGCTCGACGGGCTGGCGCGCACCGGCTACCGGGCGAGGGCCCATCGGCTCCTCGGCGTCTCTCCGCTGGCCTGGGACGCGGCCCTGTACGTCGACATCACCCGCCGCGGCTTCGGCTGCGGGATGATCAGCGAGGCCGAGGCCTGGACCGCGCTGAAGAACATCGTGCCGACGGTGGCGGGGACGTACGTTTCCTGGCACGAGTACGCCGATCACTACGTGCTTGGGCGCAAGATCTGGCGGGACGGGCTGCGGGGGAGCCCGGAGGTGGACCTCCCCGCCCCCCAGGCCGTCGCGGAGGCGCATCTGCGCGCACTGCTCGATCCGGCAAACCGGTCCAGCCCCTGGAACCTGGCACCGTGGGACGCCATACACCGACCCGACCACGCGCGCTGACGCCGTACGCGAGAATGGCCCCATGAGTCTGTTCCGCGACGACGGCATTGTGCTGCGCACCCAGAAACTGGGTGAGGCGGACCGGATCATCACGCTGCTCACACGGGGTCACGGACGCGTACGCGCCGTGGCCCGCGGCGTGCGCCGCACCAAGTCGAAGTTCGGGGCCCGCCTGGAGCCGTTCTCGCATGTGGACGTGCAGTTCTTCGCGCGCGGCAGCGAGCTGGTGGGGCGCGGTCTGCCGCTGTGCACGCAGAGCGAGACCATCGCTCCCTACGGTGGCGGTATCGTCACCGACTACGCGCGCTACACGGCCGGTACGGCCATGCTGGAGACCGCCGAGCGGTTCACCGATCACGAGGGCGAGCCGGCCGTCCAGCAGTATCTGCTGCTGGTGGGTGCCCTGCGGACACTCGCCCGAAACGAGCACGCCCCGCACCTGGTCCTCGACGCCTTCCTGCTGCGCTCCCTCGCCGTCAACGGGTACGCCCCCAGCTTCAGCGACTGCGCGAGGTGCGGCATGCCCGGCCCGAACCGCTTCTTCTCGGTGGCCTCCGGCGGCTCCGTGTGCGCCGACTGCCGGGCGCCCGGCAGCGTCGTACCGTCCCCGCAGACCCTGGTGCTGCTCGGGGCACTGCTTACGGGAGACTGGGAGACGGCGGACGCGTGCGAGGCGCGGTACGTCCGCGAGGGCAACGGGCTGGTGTCCGCCTACCTGCACTGGCATCTGGAGCGCGGACTGCGTTCGCTCCGGTACGTCGAGAAGTCGTAGCGAAACCGTAGATCGCAGAGGGAGACGAGAAGCACATGGTGGTACGCGGGATCCTCGGGCGCCAGCGGCGCGAGTACAAGGCGCCGGAGCCGCACCCGTCGGGCGCCCGCGCGCCGAAGCTCCCGGGCGAACTGGTCCCGAACCACGTGGCGATCGTCATGGACGGCAACGGGCGGTGGGCGAAGGAGCGGGGTCTGCCCAGGACCGAGGGGCACAAGGTCGGCGCCGAGCGGGTGCTCGACGTGCTCCAGGGCTCCATCGAGATCGGTGTGCGCAACATCTCCCTGTACGCCTTCTCCACCGAGAACTGGAAGCGCTCGCCCGACGAGGTCCGCTTCCTGATGAACTTCAACCGCGACTTCATCCGCAAGACCCGTGACCAGCTCGACGAACTCGGCATTCGCGTGCGCTGGGTGGGCCGGATGCCCAAGCTGTGGAAGTCGGTCGCCAAGGAGCTCCAGGTCGCCCAGGAGCAGACCAAGGGCAACGACCTGCTCACGCTGTACTTCTGCATGAACTACGGCGGCCGGGCCGAGATCGCCGACGCGGCGCAGCGGCTCGCCGAGGACGTGAAGGCGGGCCGGCTCGACCCGTCCAAGGTCTCCGAGAAGACGCTCCAGAAGTACCTCTACTACCCGGACATGCCGGACGTCGACCTGTTCCTGCGCCCGAGCGGTGAGCAGCGCACCTCCAACTACCTGCTCTGGCAGAGCGCGTACGCCGAGATGGTCTTCCAGGACGTGCTGTGGCCCGACTTCGACCGCCGTGACCTGTGGCGGGCCTGCGTCGAATTCGCTTCCCGCGACCGGCGGTTCGGCGGCGCGATCCCGAACGAGGAACTGCTGGCCATGGAGGGCGAGTCGGAGAGCTGAGCCGGTCGTCCGAGCCGCTCATCTGCCGGCCATCGGCGGTTCACGCGGGTCGCCGAGGATGCGGGACTCATGAGACGTCTCACCCCTGTCCTCGCCCTCGGCGCCCTGCTGCTCACCGCGCTGCCCGCGCACGCGGCGGACGGCCCCGCGCACCGCGAGAGCCATGGCACGAAGGCGCCCTATGCGCCCCGGCAGGACCCGCGCACCTACCAGCGGCCCCCGGCGGGCTTCGAGCCCGTCTTCACCGAGAACGTCTCCCGCCACGGCTCCCGTGCCGCGACCGACGGCGAGGACGCCGACCTCGTCCTCGCGCTGTGGGACAAGGCCGAGGCCGACGGGCAACTGACCCGCGGAGGCGAGGAGTTCGGGCCGACGGTCCGTGCCCTTCAGGCCGCCATGGCGAAGGTCGGCTACGGCGACCTCAGCGGGCGCGGGCGGCGGGAGATGCGGGACACGGCCGCGCGCATGGAGCACCGGCTGCCGTCCCTCTTCGCGAGGATCGCCGACCAGGGCGAGCGGATCGACGTCGTCAGCTCCGGGCAGGGGCGGGCGGTGGGCAGCGCGAAGGAGTACACCGACTCCCTGGCTGCGGCCGACCCGAAACTGCGGCCGCTGATCGGGCCGACCCGTACCGACAAGGACCTGCTGTACTTCCACAAGGCGGCGGGCGGCGCGGCGTACCGGGACTACATCGAGAACGACCAGCGCCTCAAGGACACCCTGAAGGCCATCGCCGACCAGCCCAGGACCCGGCAGGTCGCCCGCCGCGTCCTGCGGAGGATCTTCAAGGAGTCCTTCGTCGAGCAGATCACCGACCAGGTCGGCGCCGCACAGGCCGTCTACAACCTGTACGCCATCGCCCCGGCGATGAGCGAGGAGAGCCCCGAGGGCGCCGGCCGGCGCATGGAGCGCTTCGTCTCCCGTACGGACGCGGCATGGTTCGGCTACCTCGGTGACGTCGAGGACTTCTACGAGAAGGGCCCCGGCTTCGCCGACAGCGACATCACCTACAAGATGGCGGGCGTTCTGCTCGACGACCTCTTCAAGCAGGTCGAGGCCAAGCGCGCCGGCACCAGCGACCTCGGCGCCGAGCTGCGCTTCACCCACGCAGAGGAGATCATCCCGCTGGCCGCGCTGATGGGACTGCCGGGCAGCACGGAGCCGGCGACGCCGGGGGAGCCGTACACGTACGCGGACAACCCGTGGCGCGGCGCCTCGGTCGCCCCGCTGGGCGCCAACATCCAGTGGGACGTCTTCAAGAAGGGCGACCGCTACCTGGTCCGCATGCTCTACAACGAGAAGGAGACCCCCTTCAAGGCCGGCTGCCGCCCCATCGCCCAGCGCAGCGCCTTCTACGACCTGGACGAGCTCGAGCGCTGCTTCGGGCGCTCATGAGCACGGGCGCCTGAAGATCGGCTTATGCAGGATCCCGCCTCGTGGCCATGGACATGGGGCGGAAAGCGGTCGAGGAGGCGGTCGAGCCGGCGCATCGGCCGACCGCAGGGCGAGTTGCGGCGGCGCTCAGCCCGCCGCGCAGTCGGAACACGTGCCGAAGATCTCCACCGTGTGGGCGACGTTGACGTAGCCGTGCTCCGCGGCGATCGCCTCGGCCCACTTCTCCACCGCGGGGCCCTCGACCTCGACGGCCTTGCCGCAGAGTCGGCACACGAGGTGGTGATGGTGCTCGCCCGTCGAGCAGCGGCGGTACACAGACTCGCCCTCGGAGGTGCGCAGGACGTCGACCTCGCCGGCCTCGGCGAGGGACTGCAGGGTGCGGTAGACCGTGGTGAGCCCGACCGAGTCGCCCTTGTGCTTGAGCATGTCGTGGAGTTCCTGGGCGCTGCGGAACTCGTCGACCTCGTCGAGCGCCGCCGCCACGGCGGCACGCTGGCGGGTGGATCGTCCCCGTACGGGTTGGCCGGCGGTCGTCACCGTTGCCTCCTTCTCGATGGCTTGCTCGCGCGCCCCTTCGGCTCTTTCACGGCTCACGTCTGGGCCTTGCCGGGCCATTGTGCCAGCCCGGATCGGGCGCGGTCAGACTCCGACCTCGTCGGTCGCCTCCCGGTTGGCCGGAATTGCGCACTCCAGCGGGTGACCGTTGGCGCGCGCCGCGGCGAGTGCCCGCGCGCGTCGCCGGGCCAGCGGAGTCGCCAGCGCGGTCAGCGCGATGAACGCGGCGATGGTCAGCAGCACGATCGTCGCGCCGGGCGGCACGTCCTGGTAGTAGGAGGTGATCGTGCCGCCGAGGGTCACGGTCACGCCGATGGCGACCGCGATCGCGAAGGTCGCCGCGAAGCTGCGGCCGAGCTGCTGCGCCGCCGCCACCGGGACCACCATCAGGGCGGACACCAGCAGCAGACCCACCACGCGCATGGCGACCGTCACCGTGACCGCAGCCGTGACCGCGGTCAGCAGGTTCAGCGCCCGCACCGGCAGGCCTGTGACCCGGGCGAACTCCTCGTCCTGGCTGACCGCGAAGAGCTGGCGGCGCAGACCGAGGGTGACCAGGACGACGAAGGCGGCGAGCAGGCAGATCGCCAGGACGTCCGACGGCGAGACCGTGGACAGCGATCCGAACAGGTACGACGTCAGATTGGCGTTGGAGCCGCCCGGCGCGAGGTTGATGAACATCACGCCGCCTGCCATGCCGCCGTAGAACAGCATCGCGAGGGCGATGTCGCCGCGTGTCCTGCCGTACCAGCGGATCAGCTCCATCAGCACGGCGCCGAGGACCGAGACGGCCGTCGCCATCCACACCGGGGAGGCGGAGAGGAGGAAGCCGAGGCCGACACCCGTCATCGCCACATGGCCGATGCCGTCGCCCATCAGGGCCTGGCGGCGCTGCACGAGGTAGATGCCGACGGCCGGCGCGGTGATGCCGACCAGGACGGCCGCGAGCAGGGCCCGCTGCATGAAGGCGTAGTTCAGGAGGTCCATCAGCTCAGCAGTCCCGTACGGATCGGTTCGGCGCCCGCCGCGTCGTGCGGGTGTACGTGGTCGTGGCCGGGCAGGGCGTGCTGGCCCACGGCCTTCGGGGGCGGTCCGTCGTGCAGGACGCAGCCGTCGCGCAGGACCACCGCCCGGTCGATCAGCGGCTCGAGAGGGCCCAGTTCGTGCAGCACCAGCAGCACGGTCACGCCGGAGGCCACCTGTTGCTTCAGTGTCCGTGCGAGCACCTCCTGGCTCGCGAGGTCGACGCCCGCCATCGGCTCGTCCATGATCAGCAGTTCGGGCTCGGAGGCAAGGGCACGGGCGATCAGCACACGCTGGTGCTGGCCGCCGGAGAGCGCGTTGACGGAGTCCTTGGCCCGGTCCGCCATGCCGACCAGTTCCAGCGCGCGTCGTACGGCCTCGTGGTCGGCCTTGCGCAGGAGACCGAAGCGGGCGCGGGAGAGCCGGCCGGAGGAGACCACCTCGGTCACGGTGGCGGGCACGCCGCCCGCGGCCGTCGTGCGCTGTGGCACGTAGCCGATGCGCCGCCAGTCGCGGAAGTCGCGGCGCGGGGTGCCGAACAGCTCTATCTCGCCGGCGCTGGGCGGCACCTGGCCGATGATGCTGCGCACGGCCGTCGACTTGCCCGACCCGTTCGCGCCGAGCAGCGCGACGACCTCTCCGCGGTGGACGGTGAGGTCGATGCCGCGCAGGACGGGGCGTGAGCCCAGGTCGGCACGGATGCCGCGCAGGCGTATGACCGGCTCGCTCATTGCCGCTTCCTCCGGTGTCACTTGGTTCCCAGGGCCGTCTGGAGGGCCTTGAGGTTGGACTGCATGACCTGGATGTAGTCGCCGCCGTGGGACTTGGAGGTGATGCCCTCGATCGGGTCGAGGACGTCCGTCGTCAGGTTCGCGTCCTTGGCGATGGTCTTCGCGGTCTTGTCGCTCACGAGCGTTTCGTAGAAGACCGTGGAGACGCCGTCGGCCTTCGCCGTCCTCTCCAGGTCACGCACCCGTGCCGCGCTGGGCTCGGACTCCGGGTCCAGGCCGTTGACCGCCTCCTCGGTGAGGCCGTAGCGCTCGGCGAGGTAGCCGAAGGCGGCGTGTGTGGTGACGAAGACCTTGCCCTTGGCGGTCTTCAGGCCGCTCGTGTATTGCGCGTCGAGGTCGTCGAGCTTCCTGACCAGGGCCGCGGTGTTCTTCCTGTAGTCGGCCGCGTGCTTGGGGTCCGCCTTTTCGAAGGCCTTGCCGACGCCCTGGGCGACCTGGGCATAGCGGACCGGGTCGAGCCAGATGTGGGGGTCCCTGCCGCCGGACTCCTCGCCATGGTGGGTGTCGTGCGCGGCCGCGTGGCCGCCGACCTCGTTGCCGTGTCTCTCCAGCGTGGTCAGGGAGGCGGCGTCGATCTTCGTCTTGATCTCGGACTGGGCGACCGCGTCGTCGACGGAGGGCTGGAGGTTCTTCAGGTAGAGCACCGCGTCGGACTCCTCGAGCTGAGCGGTCTGCCGGGCGCTGATCTCCAGGTCGTGCGGCTCCTGGCCGGGCTGGGTGAGACTGGTGACATGGACGTGGCTCCCGCCGATCTGCTCGGCGAGGAAGGCCATCGGATAGAACGACGCGACGACGTCGAACTTCCCGGTGTTGCCGGCCGCACTGGTGAGGGAGCAGGCGGAGAGGGCTCCGAGTCCCAGTGCGGTGGCCGCGGCGACCGCGGTCCCGGGTATGAGGCGTCGGCGTATGTTCATGACAGTCATTTTCAACAAACATGGAAACCGTTGTCAACAATCCCGGGCGGGGCGTCTCGGCGTCCCCGGGGACCCGCTCCAGGTGCCATACCGATTTGATTGGAGGGGAGCCCCCGCCGGTAACCTGAAGCATTCGCTCTGAAGCAATGCTCTGAAGCAGTCGCTTCGTCGCCCGTCGTCGTAATGAAGAGAGCACCGTGGCCGCCGACAAGATCGACACCATCGTCAGCCTGAGCAAGCGCCGTGGCTTCGTATTCCCTTGCAGCGAGATCTACGGCGGTCAGCGCGCCGCCTGGGACTACGGACCGCTGGGTGTCGAGCTCAAGGAGAACATCAAGCGCCAGTGGTGGCGCTACATGGTCACGTCCCGCGAGGACGTCGTCGGTATCGACTCGTCGGTGATCCTGGCGACCGAGGTCTGGGTGGCCTCCGGTCACGTAGCCACCTTCACCGACCCGCTCACCGAGTGCACCTCCTGTCACAAGCGCTTCCGCGCCGACCACCTGGAGGAGGCTTACGAGGCCAAGCACGGCCGTCTGCCGGAGAACGGTCTCTCGGACATCAACTGCCCGAACTGCGGCAACAAGGGCATGTTCACCGAGCCCAAGCAGTTCTCGGGTCTGCTCTCCACCCACCTCGGCCCCACGCAGGACAGCGGCTCGATCGCCTATCTGCGCCCCGAGACCGCGCAGGGCATCTTCACCAACTTCGCCCAGGTCCAGCAGACCTCGCGCCGCAAGCCGCCCTTCGGCATCGCGCAGATGGGCAAGTCGTTCCGCAACGAGATCACGCCGGGCAACTTCATCTTCCGCACCCGCGAGTTCGAGCAGATGGAGATGGAGTTCTTCGTCAAGCCGGGCGAGGACGAGAAGTGGCACGAGTACTGGATGCAGGAGCGCTGGAACTGGTACACGGGCCTCGGCCTGCGTGAAGAGAACATGCGCTGGTACGAGCACCCGAAGGAGAAGCTCTCCCACTACTCCAAGCGCACCGCCGACATCGAGTACCGCTTCCAGTTCGGCGGCAACGAGTGGGGCGAGCTGGAGGGTGTCGCCAACCGCACGGACTACGACCTGGGTGCGCACTCGAAGGCGTCCGGCCAGGACCTGTCGTACTTCGACCAGGAGGCCGGCGAGCGCTGGACCCCGTACGTCATCGAGCCCGCGGCGGGCGTCGGCCGCACGATGCTGGCGTTCCTGCTGGACGCCTACGTCGAGGACGAGGCCCCCAACGCCAAGGGCAAGATGGAGAAGCGCACGGTGCTGCGCCTGGACCACCGTCTGGCGCCGGTGAAGGTCGCGGTCCTGCCGCTGTCGCGCAACCCGGAGCTGTCCCCGAAGGCCAAGGGGCTCGCCCAGGCGCTGCGCAAGCACTGGAACATCGAGTTCGACGACGCGGGTGCCATCGGCCGCCGCTACCGCCGCCAGGACGAGATCGGCACGCCGTACTGCGTGACGGTCGACTTCGACACGCTCGAGGACAACGCCGTGACGGTGCGTGAGCGTGACTCGATGAAGCAGGAGCGCGTGTCGCTGGACCGGATCGAGGGCTACCTCGCGGGCCGCCTCCTGGGCTGCTAGTCGCGGCACGAGCCGAGCGAACGCCGGGCGAGCCGGAACGATCCGGCTCGCCCGGCGTTTTCCGTGCCCGGCGTTCCCCGGTCGCCTCCCCGCGCCCCTGTCGGGGCGCCGGCCTCGGTCAGCGGCCCTGGAGGGCCCTGACGTTGTCGCCGAACGTCCAGTTCTTCGAGCCGTCCCAGTTGATCGACCAGGTCATCAGGCCCTTCAGGCTCGTTCCGTAGTGCCTCCACGCCTGGGAGACCAGGGACGGTGACATATAGCCGCCGCCCGCGCCCGACTGGGCCGGCAGGCCCGGGACCTGCTTGTCGTACGGCACCCTGATCGTCGTGCCCTGGACGGTCAGGCCCTTGTTCAGGCAGTCCGTCTGCGCCACGAAGCCCGCCACGGTGCCCGCCCCGTACGAGTCGCCGGAGCAGCCGTACATGCTGCCGTTGTAGTACTGCATGTTCAGCCACCACAGCCGGCCGTTGTCCGCGTACTTCTTGATGATCGGCAGGTAGGCGCCCCAGATCGAGCCGTAGGTGACGCTCCCGCCGGTGACGTAGGCCGTCTCGGGGGCCATCGTGAGGCCGAAGTCCGACGGCATACGGGCCAGCACTCCGTCGATGATGCGGATCAGATTGGCCTGGGACGTGGAGAGCAGGGAGATGTTCCCGCTGCCGATGAGGCCCGTCTCGATGTCGATGTCGATGCCGTCGAAGTTGTACCGCTTCAGGATCGGCACGATCGTGGCGACGAACCTGTCCGCGACGGCCGTCGAGCCGAGGTCGATGCCCGCCGTCGCCCCGCCGATCGACAGCAGGATCGTCCGTCCCGCCGCCTTCGCCGCGCACATCTCCGCCGGGGTCGCCACCTTCACCCCCGCGTCCATGCCGTCCTCCCACAGCGCGGTGCCGTCGGAGCGGATGACCGGGAAGGCCGCGTTGATCACGTTGTAGCCGTGTGCCGCGATACGGGAGTCGGTGATCGGGGTCCAGCCGAAGGGCGGGTGGACCCCGTTCGAGGAGCCGTCCCAGTTCTCCCAGTAGCCCTGCAGGACCTTGCCGGACGGGCGGGACTTCACGGCGCAGGTGTCGGCCGCGGACGCGGCGGGGGCTGCGGCGACGGAGAGCGGGGCGAGGACGGCCGCGGCCAGGGCGGCGGCGAGCAGGCGGAGCCGTTGGCGGAGCATGCGGGCCTCCCGGTGGGGTCGGTGAGGTGCCGTGGGCATGACGGCGATGACAGGGATGGCAGTCATGACAGTCATGGCGGTCATGACAGGTATGACCATGACGGTGCGCTGGTCCAGACCTTTCGTCAATAGGTCTGGACCAAGTTCCGAGTTCCAGGCTCCGGATATGCGGCCTGCGACTGCGGTGACGAATGACAGCTGACAGATATTGAAAACTGTCAGCTGTCATGCCATGGTGGAGTCACACCCCACGACGCTCACCGGAACCCAGGAGTCCTCATGCGCACCCGTAAGCTCGGCACCACCGGCCCCCAGGTCTCCGCCCTCGGCCTCGGCTGCATGGGCATGTCCGCCCTCTACGGCGACGCCGACCGGGCCGAGTCCATCGCCACCGTCCACGCCGCCCTCGAGGCGGGCGTGACCCTGCTCGACACCGGCGACTTCTACGCCATGGGTCACAACGAGATGCTGATCGGCGAGGCCCTGCGCGCCGCGCCCGCCGCCCGCCGCGAACAGGCGCGGGTCAGCGTCAAGTTCGGTGCCCTCCGCGGCCCCGACGGGGACTGGGCCGGGTACGACGGCCGCCCTGCCGCCGTGAAGAACTTCGCCGCGTACTCGCTCCAGCGCCTCGGCGTCGACCACATCGACGTCTACCGCATCGCCCGCCTCGACCCCGACGTCCCGATCGAGGAGACGGTCGGCGCGATCGCCGAACTCGTCGAGAAGGGGTACGTCCGCCACATCGGCCTCAGCGAGGTCGGCGCCGAGACCGTCCGCCGGGCCGCCGCCACCGCCCCGATCGCGGACCTCCAGATCGAGTACTCGCTGATCTCGCGCGGTATCGAGGACCGCATCCTGCCCACCACCCGCGAACTGGGCATCGGCATCACGGCGTACGGGGTGCTCTCCCGCGGTCTGATCTCCGGGCACTTCACCCGCGACCGGCAGCTGGCCGCGAACGACTTCCGCTCCTTCTCGCCCCGCTTCCAGGGGGACAACCTCGACCACAACCTCGGCCTGGTCGACGCACTGCGCAAGATCGCCGAGCAGAAGGGCGTGAGCGTGGCGCAGCTCGCGATCGCCTGGGTGCTCTCGCGCGGTGAGGACATCGTGCCGCTGGTCGGCGCCCGCACCCGGGAGCGGCTGTCCGAGGCGCTCGGCGCCCTCGACGTGACCCTGGACGAGGCGGATCTGGCGGCCGTAGAGGCGGCCGTGCCGGCGGACGCGGCGGCCGGCGACCGCTACCCCGCGATGCAGATGGCGCACCTCGACAGCGAGCACTGACCGTGCCGCCGGGTACGGTCTGAGTCATGTCACCGACCACCGAGACACTGACCGCCGAGCGCATCCTCGAAGCGACCGAGGAGGTGCTGCGCCGCCACGGCCCGGCCAAGGCCACCGTGGTGGACGTGGCCCGTGCGCTCGGCGTCAGCCATGGCAGCGTGTACCGCCACTTCCGTACGAAGGCGGCGCTGCGCGAGGCGGTCACCCAGCGGTGGCTGGACCGCACATCCGGCGCTCTGTCCGCGATCGTCGCGCAGGACCGCGACCCGGAGGCACGGCTGCGCGAGTGGCTGTCGGCCCTGTTCGAGGCCAAGCGGCACAAGGCGGGCGACGACCCGGAACTGTTCGCCACCTTCAGCGTGCTGACCGGGGAGAACAGCCGTGTGGTGGACCAGCACATCGAGGACCTCACCGCCCAGCTCACGGAGATCCTCCGGGACGGCGCCGTACGCGGCGCGTTCACGCCGGCCCTCGACCCGGTGGTCACGGCCCGAGCGGTCTTCCATGCGACGGGACGGTTCCACGACCCCGCCTACGCGGGGGAGTGGGGGCGGCCCGGGATCGAGGCGGAGTTCGAGGCCGTGGTGGATCTCCTGCTGCGCGGGCTGCGGGCGGCGGGCCGTTCCGGCGCGTAGCGCCCCTCGCGGTTCCCGAACCGGCCGTTCCGTTGTTCGGGAACTGTTCCCGGAACACCGTCCTGCATCGCGGTCGGCGCCCTCCCCGGGGCGTGCAAGCCGCCCGCTCCGCCCTCGCGGCCTACGGTCCCGGCCCTCGACGTCGCGCCCGCTGGGCCGTGGCAGCGAGGTCGTCAGGCCACACAGAACTCGTTGCCCTCCGGGTCCCGCATGACCCACCAGTGGCCGGCCGGGCCCTTGTCCACCTCCTCGACGCGGGTGGCGCCCAGCGACTCCAGACGCGTCACCGTCGCCTCCCGGGCCCCCGGACCCGCGTGCACGTCCAGGTGCAGGCGGTTCTTCGTGCTCTTGGGCTCGGGGACGTCCTGGAACAGGATGCGGCGGCCCCGGCCGATGCCCGTCTCCTCGTCGTAGGGGTCCTCGGGATGCCGGATCGCGGCGAAGCCCCGGAAGACCCGGATGCCGTTGTGCTCCGCGACCGCCGCCTCCGGCAGCGCACCGGCCGTCAACAGGCGGTCGATCAGCGCGCTGTTGTCCTCGACCGCGTATCCCAGCACCGCCGCCCAGAAGTCGGCGAGGGCGGGGGCGTCGCAGGTGTCGACGACGAGTTTCCAGTCAAGTGTCGCTGCCATACGGGCATTTCTACCCCGGGTCCACGGTCGCCTGGTGGGTCTCCGCGAGATGTTCCTCCGCCTTCAGCCACGGCAGGAACTGTGCGTTCCTGCGCCAGCCGCATGTGTCGCAGCTGATCGTGCGCTGCACTCCGGTCCGCCGCACCCGCACCACGTGTTCGCGCCCGTGCTGGTCCCAGCGACTGACCTTGCTCATGTTGATCTGCAGCATGACGCCTCCAGGGAGTACCCGTCCGCTCGCGCAGCAAGGAGTGTGCAGCAAACCGAAGATCGACGGTGGTTTTCCACGGATGCTTCAGTGCTGGCTGATCGTGCGCGGCAGCCGCAGGCTCAGGGCCACAGTCAGGGCGATTCCGGCGAGTTGCACCAGGAGCGTGGTCACCAGCGCGTCCCGCATGCCCGAGCCGGGCACCAGCGACAGGAAGAGGGAGCCGAGCGTCGCCACGCCCAGCGCCAGCGCCGACTGCTGAGTGGTGATCATGACACCGCTGCCGACGCCCGCCCGCGCCGGCGGCACCTCGGACAGGATGATCCGCAGCAGGATCGGGAGCTGGAGCGCCTGGCCCGCACCGGCCACCGCCGCGCCCGGCAGCAGCTCCAACGCGCCCAGATGGGGCCAGGAACGCCAGGCGGCGAAGGCCATCAGTGCCACGCCGACCGCCTGGATCAGCCCGCCGGCCGTCACCACGCGGGTGCCGAAGCGGCCCACCAGCCGCGGCCCGCACAGCGACACCACGAAGAACGCCAGCGCCATCGGCGTGAGCGCGAGACCCGCCGGGACCGGACCGAGCCCGGCGCCCCGCTGCAACGCCACCGCGATCACGAACATGAAGCCGCTGAAGCCGATCGAGAAGGGCACCAGCAGGACCAGCCCGCGCCGCAGCGAGGTGAGCGCGAGCAGGCTCGGCGGCACCAGCGGCGTACGGCCCTGCCGGTCCGCCCGGCGCTCCACGGCGTAGAACCCCCACGCCGCGAACGGGAACGCGGCCAGCGAGAGCCAGGTCCACAGCGGCCAGCCCGCCGCACGGCCCTCCGTGAGCGGGGCGAGCAGCGCCAGCAGCGAGACGGCGAGCAGAACGGTACCGGGGCCGTCCACCGGCTCGGGGCGCTGCGAGCGGGTCTCGGGGACCGCCCGCGCGGCCAGGACCAGGCCGAGGGCCACGACCGGGACGTTGACGAGGAACACCGAGCGCCAGCCGGTGCCCGCGATGTCCGCGGCCACCAGCACACCGCCGAGGATCTGCCCGGCGACCATGGAGAGACCGGCGGTCGCGCCGTACAGGCCCATCGCCCTGGCGCGGCGCTGCCCGCTGGTCGCCGCCTGGATGGTGGCCAGCACCTGCGGCAGCATCGCCGCGGCCGCCGCGCCCTGGGCGGCGCGCGCCACGACCAGCAGCCAGGCGTTCGGGGCGAGCCCGCAGGCCAGCGAGGTGATCCCGAAAGCCGCCATGCCGCCGAGGAAGAACTCGCGTCGGCCGAAGAGGTCGCCGAGCCTGCCGCCGAGGACGAGCAGGACGGCGTACGACAGCCCGTACCCGGAGACGACGAGTTCGAGGACGGGCTCGCTCGCGTGCAGGTCCGCGCCGATCGTGGGGAGGGCGACGTTGACGATGAAGAAGTCGATCAGAGGCAGTGCCGCGCCCAGCAGCACCGTGAACAGTCCGAGCCCGCCCAGCGATGGTGTCGTCATCGGGGAGCGGACGGTGCGGGAAGAAAGAGTCTCGGTCACGGCATCGAGCCTCCACCGTCCCTCAGGGTGGTACCAGAGTCTTCTTATCCTGGTACAAGTGCTACCTGGCAACAGGGTCCGGGGGGCGGCAGGCTGGGGGCATGGCGACCATGGTGCAGGAGAGGGCGACGGGCCGGGAGACGACCGGGCAGGAGGTACGCGCGGTGCCCGCGTCCGAGATCCGGCGGCATGAACTGGCGGCGTTCCTGCGCCATCGCCGCGAGCACCTCACCCCCGAGCAGGTCGGGCTGCCCCGCGGCCGGCGCCGCCGCACCCCGGGGCTGCGCCGCGAGGAGGTCGCCCAGCTCTCCGCGGTCGGCGTCACCTGGTACACCTGGCTGGAACAGGCCCGGGACATCCAGGTCTCCGTCCAGGTCCTCGACGCCCTCGCCCGTGCGCTGCTGCTCGACGGGAGCGAGCGGGCGCACCTGTTCAACCTGGCCGGGGCCGTCGACCCCGCGCCCGGCGCGCACTGCCCGTCCGTCACCGAGGCCCAGCGGGCCCTGCTGGAGCAGCTGGAGCCGATTCCGGCCTGCATCCAGAACAGCCGGTACGACATCCTCGCCTACAACCGCACGTACGGGCTGCTGCTGTGCGACCTCGACGCCGTCCCGCCGGCCGACCGCAACTGCATGCTGCTCTGCTACACCAACCCCGACTGGCAGGCGTCGATCGTCCTGCTCGAGGAGGCCATGCGGATGATGGCCGCGAAGTTCCGCGCCGCCATGGCCGGCCACCTCGGCGAACCCGCCTGGAAGATGCTGCTCAAACGGCTGTCGGCCGAGTCCGCCGAATTCCGCGAGGCGTGGGAGCGGCACGAGGTGGTGACCGCCCGCAGCAGCAAGCGCAAGCAGTTCCGCAACGCCCACGTCGGTCCGCTGACACTGGACCACACGGATCTGTGGCTGGGGCCGCACAACGGGCCGCGGATGGTGACGTACGCGCCGGCCGACGCGGGGTCCCGTGCGGGACTGGAGCGGTTGCTTGCGGTCGCCTTGGAGCGGGAGCGGGAACAGGAGCGGGAACAGGAACAGGGGCGAGGCGCGGACCGCGAGGGCGGGCGGGTGGCGGTCTAGTACGGGCGGCGCGGTGCCTGGAGGGGCCGCGCGTGCGTCGTGGATGGCCGTGGGCCCGCGGGGCGGAGGCGGCGCAGCCCCGCGCCCCTGATCCGGCGCCTCGCTATGCGCCCACGCCCGCCGCGTCCCGTACCTCACGCTCCTGGAGCCGCTCGGCCGTGCGCTCGGCCGTCCTCCTGGCCCACCGGCCCGAGGTGAGCGCGCCCAGGGACAGCACCGCGAGACCGCACACGGTGAGGATCCACCAGCCGGGGCGGGCGGCCGAGACGAAGGTGTCCTTGTACGGCCCGGAGCCCACACCCGAGGCAAGCACCGCGCCGACCACCGCGACGCCGAGGGTCTGGCCGAGCTGGCGGCTCGTGGAGGCGATGGCGGCGGCGACACCGGCCTGGGCGCGCGGCATGCCGGAGACGGCGGTGTTGGTGATGGGAGCGTTGACGAAGCCGAAGCCGATCCCGAACAGAACGTAGCCGACGAGCAGCGTGGCGTTGGACGTCTCCGCCTCGAACGCGGCGAACAGCACGGCGCTCGCGGTCATCGCGCAGCCCGCGATCAGCAGCGGCAGACGCGGACCGCGGCTGCCCACCAGACGGCCGGACAGGGGCGCGCACAGGAACGTCGGCACCGCCATCGGGAGCATCCACAGGCCCGCGTGCAACGCGTCCAGGCCGCGCACGTTCTGCAGGTACAGGGTGGACAGGAAGAGGAAGCCGCCCAGAGCCGCGAACGCGCTGATCGCGATCACGGTGGCCCCGCTGAACGGCGCCGAGTGGAAGAAGCGCAGGTCGATCAGGGGTTCGGTGCGCCGGGGCTCGTACCACAACAGGCCGGCCAGGGCCACGAACGCCAGGGCCGCGAAGGGCAGGATCCTGCCGAGGCCGGAGTCCGGGGCCTCGATGATCGCGTATGTCAGGGAGCCGAACAGGGCGATCACCAGCAGCTGGCCGACGGGATCGGGGCGGCGGGCCTTGGGTGCCCGGGACTCGGGGACGAAGCGCAGGGTGAGCAGGAGCGCGGCGAGGCCCACCGGGAGGTTGACCCAGAAGATCGAGCGCCAGCCGACCGACTCCACCAGCAGCCCGCCGACCAGCGGGCCCGCGGCCATCGATATGCCGACCACGGCACCCCAGGCGCCGATCGCGCGGGCCCGCTCCCGGGCGTCGGTGAAGGTGTTGGTGATGATCGACATGGCGACGGGGTTGAGCATCGAGCCGCCCACCGCCTGCACCATGCGGAACACCACCAGCAGTTCCAGGCTCGGGGCGAGGGAGCACAGCAGCGAGCCGATGCCGAAGACGACGAGGCCCGCCATGAAGACCCGTTTGCGGCCGATCCGGTCGGCCGTGGAGCCCGCGAGCATCAGCAGGGAGGCCAGTACCAGCGTGTAGGCGTCGATGGTCCACTGCAGCCCCGACGTCGTCGCGTGGAGCTCGCGCTGCATCGAGGGCAGGGCGACGTTCAGGACGGTGTTGTCGAGACTGACGATCAGCAGGCTCATACAGCAGATCGCGAGCACCAGCAGACGCCGGCGGTGACTGAGCTCGGGCATGCGACCCATCGTACGCCGATTTCGATAGTGCGGTTAACTAATGACCGATGCACGGTCATCGGCGCGACCGGTGCCGAGTACCCCATGGCGTGCGTGACAATGGGGGAATGCCGACGCCCATGCCCACGCCCACGACGACCCCGACGAACCCGGCGTTGCAGATCGGTCCGCACGCCGTCCGGCCGCCCGTCGTGCTCGCGCCCATGGCCGGGATCACGAACGCCCCCTTCCGAACGCTGTGCCGGGAGTTCACCGGCGGCAAGGGCCTCTTCGTGAGCGAGATGATCACGACCCGGGCACTGGTCGAGCGCAACGACAAGACCATGCAGCTGATCAAGTTCGATCCGAGCGAGCAGCCCCGCTCGATCCAGCTGTACGGCGTCGACCCGGCGACCGTCGGCAAGGCCGTCCGCATGATCGCCGAGGAGGACCTGGCCGACCACATCGACCTGAACTTCGGCTGCCCGGTGCCGAAGGTGACCCGCAAGGGCGGCGGGTCGGCGCTCCCGTACAAGCGGAACCTGTTGCGGGCGATTCTGGGCGAGGCCGTGAGCGGAGCGGGTGACCTGCCGGTCACGATGAAGATGCGCAAGGGCATCGACGACGACCACCTCACCTACCTCGACGCCGGCCGGATCGCGGTCGAGGAGGGCGTCACCGCCATCGCGCTGCACGGCCGCACCACCGCTCAGCACTACGGCGGCACCGCGGACTGGGACGCGATCGCGCGGCTGAAGGAGCACGTGCCGGAGATCCCCGTGCTCGGCAACGGCGACATCTGGTCGGCCGAGGACGCGCTGCGCATGGTGCGCGAGACGGGCTGCGACGGCGTCGTGGTCGGCCGCGGCTGCCTGGGGCGTCCGTGGCTGTTCGCGGACCTGGTGGCGGCCTTCGAGGGACGGACGGGCGATCTCGCGCGGCCGGCCCTGCGCGAGGTCGCCGACGTCATGGTCCGGCACGCCACCCTGCTCGGCGAGTGGATCGGCGACGAGTCGCGCGGAGTCATCGACTTCCGTAAGCACGTGGCCTGGTATCTGAAGGGCTTCTCGGTCGGCTCGGAGATGCGCAAACGGCTCGCGATCACCTCCTCGCTGGAGGAACTGCGGGCCGGCCTCGACGAACTGGACCTCGACCAGCCCTGGCCGTCCGGTGCCGACGGGCCGCGCGGCCGGACGTCCGGCAACAACCGGGTGGTGCTGCCGGACGGTTGGCTGAAGGACCCGTACGACTGCGCGGGCATCGGCGAGGACGCGGAACTGGACACCTCCGGGGGCTGATGACCCGTTCCGGGGAACGGCCCTGACGGCCCGTTGCCCGGAACGGACCTGTCAGCCCTTGGACGGGTGCGGGGTGGAGCCGTATGCCGTCAGGAAGCGGTCGCGGAAGGCGCTCATCTTCCACACCGGCGCGTTGTGCGCGGGCCGCAGGCCGTCCGACCAGCCCCAGTCGGCGATCTTGTCGAACACCTTCGGGTCCTTCGCGACGATCGCGCACGGCACATCACGGCTGGCATGGTTGCCGCTGACCCGGGAGATCGGCTGGTGGTCGCCGAGGAAGACCAGGACCGTGTCGTCGTTGCCGTAGCGCTCGAGCCACTGGGTCAGGGCGGTCACCGAGTACTGGACGGTCTTGCCATACTCCTCCTTCGACCGGGTGGAGTCCGCGATGATGTCCGCCGGGTTGTTGCCCGCCTTCTGGATGGCGTCGAAGATCGACCCGTTGCCCAGCTGGTCCCAGCCGACCATCTTCGGAATCGGCGCCCAGGGCTGGTGGCTGGAGGTCAGGATGACGAACGACATCAGCGGCTTGTCGTGCTTCTTGCCGTGCACCCGCTGCTGGAACTGCTCCAGTGCGTACTGGTCCGGCATGGTCGACCAGCTGAACTTCGGGCCCCGATATCCGAGCTGGAAGGCGTTGTAGACCTTGTCGAGGCCGTACCACTTCGCCTCCGGCCAGCCCTTCTGCACACCCGGCATCACGCCGACCGTGTCCCAGGCGCCGGTCTTCTTGAACGCCTCGGTGAGGGTCAGGTGGTCGCTCGCGGTGACCGTGCGGTAGCGGTTCTGGTTGTTGACCCACAGGCCCGACATGAAGGTGGAGTGCCCGAGCCAGCTGCTGCCGCCGTACGTCGCGGAGGTCAGCCAGCCGCTCTTGGCGTGGAAGCCGGCCTTGGCCAGAGCCTGGGTGCTGACGTCGAGGGTCTTGTCGACACCGGGGGCCATGATCGGGTCCTCGACGGCGCTGCGGCCGTAGCTCTCGATGAACGTGAAGATCATGTCCTTGCCGCGCAGATCGGGCACCAGCTGGGAGCCCGGAGTGTCGCCGAAGGCGTCGACCTTCGCGGTCCTGGAGAACTCCCGCTCGTCGCGGATGGTCTCCCGGATCCGGTCCGAGCGGTACTGGAGCATCGTGACCGTGTGCTCGGCGGCCAGCGGCACGTCGCCGACCTGGAGGCTGAGGGCCTGGCAGGTCATCCACACCATGCTCAGGACCAGGACGGTACGGGTGGTGGTGGCACGGTGCCGGGCCATCAGATTGCTGAGCCGGACGACCGCGAGCGCCGTGACGCCGAGGATGACGGCGGGAATGGCGATTGCCGCGAGCAGCACGCCCAGGGCGCCCGAACCGCCCAGTGTGTCCTGGAGATAGGAGTAGGCGTCGCTGAACAGCGGCCAGTCGAGGATGACGTTGAAGCCGCGGCCGAGGTACTGGTAGAAGCCGATGTCCAGCAGGTTGAGCACGGTCATCACGCCGAGCACGACGCCGCCGAGCCAGGCCACGATCAGCCGGGGCCGCCGGGGCAGCGCGGTCAGCACGACGGCGCCGATGAGTGCCTCCACCGGGAGCCCGATGAACCCGGCGATCCGGACGTTCTCCGGCCGGTTGGGCATCACGAGGGAGACGACGACCAGCAGACCGGCGAGCACGGTGACGGTGATGCCGATGACACGGGCGGCCGTGGGGTGACCGTGCTGCCAGGCCCGCAGCCGCCGCCTCCACCCGGAGCGGGCGGGGGCGGCGGCAGGGACGGTCTCGGCAGGGGCGGACTTCTCGGTGGGGGTGTCCGCCGCCGGCTCGCCGGGAGCCGAGGATGCCGAGGCGTCGGTCTGCTCGGGTGCGGGTGTGTCCGGCTCGTCCGTGGGCGGGTGCCTCGGTATCTCCGCGGGCTGCTTCTCCGCTGACGGTTGCTCCGCAGGCTGTTCCCGCGCCGAGGGTTGCTGCGCAGGCTGCTTCTCCGCCGGCTGTTCCCGCGCCGCCGGTTCCGCCGACGCCTGTTCCCGCGACGCCGGTTCCGCCGACGCCGGTTCCGCCGACGCCGGTTCCGCCGGCGCCGGTTGCTCCGGCGCCGGTTCGGGGGCTGCCGGTATCTCCTCCGCCTGCGGCTGGTTCTTCTCCTGCGGCCGGTTCTCCGCCTGCGGCCGGTCCTCCGTCTCCGGCCGTTCCTCCGTCTCCGGCCGCTCCTCCTCCGCTGGCAGGACCCCTTCGGTGACCGCCCCAGCCTTGTCCGTCTTCTGTCGTTGGCGTGTGTTGAGAGGCAACCCGAGGGTCCTTCCGTGCGAAGCCCGTGGTGGAGGGGGCGGGCCACGCTGGGGAGGCTGGGCCCGCCGTCATCCCGTACGGGCAGCCACGGGGCTACGTTCAAGCCGATCGCCCCAGCGCCCGGCAAACACCCGGCAAACCGGAGGTCAACCGGCCCGGAACGGGTCCACGGGCCCCGGCTAGGCGCCTCCCACCGCGGTGAGCAACGCGAGCGGTGTCGCTGCCGAACGGGACTCGCGGGTGCAGGCGTGCGGGTACGGCACCGGCTCCGGATGCGTGTCGCGGCCGTAGCCCGCGAGCACCTCCGGCAGCCGGTGGCCCGTCGCCGTCGCCGCCTCCACCAGCGCGTGCGCCACCGCACGGGCCTCGTCATGCAGCCCGTAGCGCGCCAGGCCCAGCGTGATCAGCGCGTTGTCGTGCGGCCAGACCGAGCCTCGGTGGTACGACATCGGGTGGTACGCCGCCTGGCCCGCGGCCAGCGTGCGCACGCCCCAGCCGGAGAAGAAGTCGGGCTCCAGGAGACGCCGGCCGACCAGTTCGCCGTACTCCTTGTCCAGCAGACCCGACCAGAGCAGATGCCCGGCGTCCGACGCGAGCGCGTTGACCTGGCGGCCCTCGCCGTCCAGCGCGAGCGCGGGGAAGGCGTGCTCCTCCATCCAGAAGTCGCGCTGGAAGCGGTCCCGCAGGTCTCCGGCCGTCTGTTCGAGGAGCGCCGCGTACACCTCGTCGTCCCACACCGTGCGCGCCAGGTGCGCGGTGCGGCGCAGCGCGTCGTACGCGTAGCCTTGCGCCCCCGCCGCCATCACCGGCCCGTGCGGACGGCTGCCGTCGGCGGAGCAGATCGCGCCGGGGGAGTCCTTCCAGTTCTGGTTGGCGAGGCCGCCCTGGTCGGCGCGGTAGACGAGGTAGCCGCGGGAGGTGAGCCCGCCGTGGTCCAGCATCCAGCCGATCGCCGCCCGGGCGTTGGGCTCCAGGCGGCGGGCCGGGGCCACGTCACCGGTCTGCTCGACATACGCCCCCAGCAGCACCAGGAACAGAGGGGTCGCGTCGACCGAGCCGTAGTAGCGCCCGTACGGCACCTGCCCGAAGTGCGCCAGCTCCCCGTGCCGCACCTCGTGCACGATCTTCCCCGGCTGGGCCACCGAACGGGTGTTGACCTCGGTCGCCTGCGTCGCGGCGAGCGCGGGCAGGGTGGCCGCGGCCAGCCGGGGGCGGTAGGGCAGCGCGAAGAGGGAGGTGAGAAGAGCGTCGCGGCCCAGCAGCGCGAGGAACCAGGGCGCGCCCGCGGCGGGGACGAGCAGCTCCTCGCCGTCGGGGCCGGTCGCCGGGACCTGGAGCGAGGCCAGGTCGGACAGGCCCCGCGCACACGCCGTGGCCAGTTCCGGCCAGCCGGTGGGGAACGCCACGCCCTCCATGAACTCGCCTTCCAGCGCGAGCAGTCGCTCGCCGGCGGCGGCGGGGGACGCCGGGACCACCGGGTCCTGCGTGGTCCCGTGCGGGCGGGCGGCGACGCGCAGCAGCAGCTCCGCAGAGCCGTGCGGCTGAAGCTCCAGGATCCAGACCAGGCGGCGGGCGCCCGTGCCGGTCTCCTCCACACCGTCCGGTGCGGGCTCGGCCGTGACGGTGGTACAGGACCGCCACTCGCCGCGCCGGTAACTGAACTCCACGCCGTCGTCGAGGATGTCACGGGAGCGGACGGCGCCCGTCTTGGCGTAGGTACGGTGGTCGGAGCGCAGTTCGAACTGGTCGGTGAAGTCGGCGTCCGCGGTCACCGCCACACGCACGGTGGTGGGCACCGGGCGATTGCTGGTGACCCGCAGCGACTCCACGAACGCGCCGTCCACCACGGCCTGTTCACGGAAGAAGGTGTGCGCGGGCGGCTCCTGCCTGCCGCCTCGCGGTACGAGGACGCAGCGTGCCGTGTCCCCGTCGGCGATCTGCGTGAGCGTCTCGGGCACGGCGCCGTCGACGGTGAGCTGCCACCGGCTCAGGTGCCGTGCGTCCCGTACGAATAACCCGGCCGGGGAGTTGCCGCCCCGCACCCCGCTGATGTCCCCGCCGTCGCCCAGGGCGGCGAACGTACCGCCGTGCACGAGCAGGTGATGCCGGTCCGTCATCCCCGGTCCCCTCCCTTGTCACTTCTGTCGAACGTGCCGGTGCCCATGGGGGTCACGCCGTGTCCGGCATGAGGGTCCCCTTTGTTCGGATTCACCCGTGGGTGTGGGGGGTTGTGCAGCAGATCCAGCGTGAGCGCGGCGGTCCAGCCGAAGCCCAGTGCCCCGCACGCCTCGCCGGTGTACGGGTCGACGTATTCGGCGAAGTCCGAGGAGTCCGCCGTCTCCAGCAGGGCCTCGCGCAGGGCGTCGGCCGCCGCATGCTCCGTGTGTGTCCTGAGGCCGTGCTCCAGCAGCCAGCCGGTGTTGAACCAGGCGGGGCCGCGCCAGTACCGGTGCGGGTCGAACGCCTCGCCGAGCAGGTCATAGCTCGGCACCAGCCGGGTGGCGCCGCCCAGCCCGAAGTGCGGGCCGGACAGCGTGCGCACGAGCGCCGCCGCGACATCACGGGGAAGCGTGGGCAGGAGCAACGGGATGAGCCCGGAGACACTGCGTTCGGGGACGAGCGCGCCGGCGGGAGAGCGCCGCTCCGATGCGAGAGCACTGCTCCGCGAGCACTGCTCTGTCTCGCGAGCGCCGCTCCGAGAGCGCCGCTCGCGACTGTGAGCGCTGCTCCCATCGCGCCGCTCGGCGTCGGGCCGCCCGCCTCGAGAGCGCCGCTCCGGCTCAAGAGCGCCGCTCCGAGCGCGCCGATCCGCTTCCCGAGGGCCTCGAGAGCGCCGCTCCGATTCGAGAGCACCGCTCCCTCCCGCTCCCGTCCCGCCCCGCAGGTCCCGGCAGAAGAACATCTCCTCGGCCGGGTCCCAGAGGCGGTCGACGAGGGCGGTCGTCAGGCGCTGTGCGCGGGCGTGGCGGGCGGTGCCCGTCGCACCCAACTCCCGCGCTATCCGGGCCAGCGCGTGTTCCGACACGATCAGCAGCGCGTTGAACGCCGGATCCTCCACCGCGAACTCGCCCGCGCCGTCGGCGTATCCACGATCCCGGTAGTCCGTCGCCAGCCGCACGTACCGCCCGTAGTCCAGATCCGTCGGCCGGTCCTCGGGTGCGCCGTGGTCCAGGTCGGCGCGGCGGAAGGAGCGGGCCGGGGCCGGGGTGATCCGGGACAGCGGCGCGTCCCAGGCGGGGCTGTTGTCCATGCCCTGCTCCCACGGGTGCACCACCGAGACGAGCCCGCCGCCGCCCAGGTCCCGGCGATGCAGCAGATAGCGGTGCCAGGCGGCGAGCCGCGGGTAGACGCGGGGCAGGAACCCGCGGGCCCTGGAGAGCACCGGATCGGCTCGGTGCACCAGCCAGGCCGCCAGCGCGTGCACCGGTGGCTGCACGATGCCCGAGGTCTGTACGGTGCGCGGGGCGCCCGCAGCACGCCCCGCGGTCGAGGAGCGCCAGAAGTCGGGGCTCGGGAAGTACGCGTCGAGCGGTACGGAGGGGTTGAAGACGATGTGCGGGATGCGCCCGTCCGCCCACTGGGCGTCGAGCAGCGTCTCCAGTTCGGTCTGTGCCCTCAGCGGGGACAGATGGCGCAGGCCGATCGCGATGAACGCCGAGTCCCAGGACCACTGGTGCGGGTACAGGCCGCGCGAGGGCACCGTGGAGGCTCCCGTCCAGTTGTCGTCGAGCACCTGTGCGGCCCTGGCGTGCAGCGTCCGCGAGGGTTCGGCGGGATCGTATACAGCAGGTCCGGATCGGGGGATCCGGTGCGGGCCGGACGTCGGCGGCGTGCCGGGGGCGCGCCCGGGGCCGGCAGGCCCCGTACGGCGGGCGGCGAGTTGGGTCGAGCGGTCCACTCAGGTCTCCCCGGAAGACGTCCTGTCGCGCGGGTTCGGTAGTAGCTACCGTGGGGTTACGTCTATTTAACACGCAAAACTCACTATGTAAGGCAGGGTTGGTGAACGCAAGGGGGTGCGCATGAGTGGAAGGGCCGGAAAGCCGGGCAGCCAGGCCAGCGCCGGAGATCTGCTCGAGTTGGTGCGCAGTGGCCGTGCCACGACCCGGGGTGCCCTCCAGCAGGCCACGGGCCTGTCCCGGGCCACGGTGGGGCAGCGCCTGGACCGCCTCTTCCGGGCCGGGTGGCTGCGCGAGGGTGCGGGCGGACCGGTCGACTCCCCGCTCGGCGGGCGCCCCTCGATCACCCTGGAGTTCGACGACGCTCACGCCGTGGTGCTGGCCGCCGACCTCGACACCCGTCACGCCCGTGCCGCCGTCCTGTCGCTGGCCGGCGAGATCCTGGCCGAGCACGCCGGGACTCTGGTCGTGGAGGAGGGCCCGGACGCCGTGCTCGGGGAACTGGGCCGCTGGTTCGGCCGGTTGCTGGAGAAGGCGGGCCACCGGGCGCATGAGGTCTGCGGGATCGGGCTCGCCGTCCCCGGGCCCGTGGACAGCGACACCGGACGGGTCGTGCAGCCACCGATCATGCCGGGCTGGGACGGATTCGACATCAGGGGGCGCCTGGGCCGCGCCTTCGCCGAGCATGCGCACGGCGCCGCGGAGGTGCCCGTGTTCGTGGACAACGACGCGAACCTGATGGCGTACGGGGAACAGCGCACCGGGTACCCGGACTGCTCGGCGTTCGTATTGGTCAAGGTGTCCACCGGCATAGGCGCGGGGATGGTCGTCGACGGCCGTGTCTACCGCGGTGTGGACGGGGGTGCCGGGGACATCGGGCACATCCGGGTCCCGGAGGGCGCGGACGCGCTGTGCCGGTGCGGTTCGTACGGCTGTCTCGCCGCCGTGGCGAGCGGAGGTGCCGTCGCGCGCCGGCTCGCCGAGGCGGGGGTGCCGGCCGCCTCCGGCTCGGACGTGCGGGACCTGCTGACCGCGGGGCACCCGGGGGCCGCCGCACTCGCCCGGGACGCGGGACGGCGGGTCGGGGACGTCCTGGCGACGGTCGTGACCCTGATGAACCCCGGCGTGCTGATGATCGCCGGAGATCTGGCGGGAACACCGTTCCTGACGGGCGTGCGGGAACTGCTGTACCAGCGGGCGCTGCCGCGCTCCACCGCGCGCCTGGACGTGGTGACCTCGCGGCTCGGGGAGCGGGCGGGGCTGGTCGGGGCGGGTGCCCTGGTCGTCGAGCACCTCTACGCGGCGGACCGGGTGGAGGAGCGGCTGCTCGCTCTCGGGGTGTGACGTGCCCGGCCGGTTCGCCGGGCGTTCCGGGGTCCCGGGCATGACCGGTGCGTTTCCGTCCGTATCCACGTCCGCATGGAGAAATCGGACCGTCTCGCATAGCGTGATTCTCGCCACCCCTGATAGGGGTTACGCTCAGATGAGCGGATCATGCGCGGCTGCACTTCTCAAAGGGTGGCACTGAGTGCCATCTCTTGATCGTTCATCGATCGAAATCATGCGTGCCATGAGTCGCTCATATGAGCGGGGAACCGGGCGTGGGGGCCCTGGGTGTGTTCAAGAAGTGAAAACATCCCCCGGTCGACGCTTGCGAAGCTTTGACTTTCGATCCAGTGGCGGACGAGTGGTTACAGGCGCATGACGCGCAAGTGGACGTACCCAGGCTCCTTTGATCTGGGTATGTTCCTCGCCGTCAGGGCAGCCATCGCGTCCTCGAGGAGTCGAGACCGTGTCGGAAAACAAAGATCCCCACGTAACTGAAAACGGCGTGGAGGGCGTGAAGTTCGTTTACGACTTCACCGAGGGCAACAAGGACCTCAAGGACCTCCTCGGCGGTAAGGGTGCGAACCTCGCCGAAATGACCAACCTCGGTCTGCCCGTTCCTCCGGGCTTCACCATCACCACCGAAGCCTGCAAGGTCTACCTGGACAGTGGTGAGGAGCCCGCGGCACTGCGTGACGAGGTGAGTGCGCACCTCGCCGCCCTCGAGGAGCGGATGGGCAAGAAGCTCGGCCAGGCCGACAACCCTCTGCTGGTCTCGGTCCGTTCCGGCGCGAAGTTCTCCATGCCCGGCATGATGGACACCGTCCTGAACATCGGTCTCTCCGACAAGTCCGTGCAGGGTCTGGCCCAGCAGGCCGGCGACGACCGCTTCGCCTGGGACTCCTACCGCCGTCTCATCCAGATGTTCGGCAAGACGGTCCTCGGCGTCGACGGCGACCTCTTCGAGGACGCACTGGAGAAGGCCAAGGAGACCAAGAAGGTCACCGACGACACCCAGCTGGACGCGGCCGACCTGAAGAAGCTGGTCACCAGGTACAAGAAGATCGTCAAGACCGAGGCCGGACGCGACTTCCCGCAGGACCCGCGTGAGCAGATGGACCTCGCCATCAAGGCGGTCTTCGACTCCTGGAACGGCGACCGCGCCAAGCTCTACCGCCGTCAGGAGCGCATCCCGCACGACCTCGGCACGGCCGTGAACGTCTGCTCGATGGTCTTCGGCAACCTGGGCCCCGACTCCGGCACGGGCGTCGCCTTTACCCGCGACCCCGCCTCCGGCCACCAGGGCGTGTACGGCGACTACCTTCAGAACGCGCAGGGCGAGGACGTGGTGGCGGGCATCCGCAACACGGTCCCGCTCGCCGAGCTGGAGCGGATCGACAAGAAGTCGTACGACCAGCTGATGCAGATCATGGAGACCCTGGAGAACCACTACAAGGATCTCTGCGACATCGAGTTCACCATCGAGCGCGGCCGGCTGTGGATGCTCCAGACCCGCGTGGGCAAGCGCACCGCGGGCGCGGCCTTCCGCATCGCCACGCAGCTGGTGGACCAGGGCCTGATCGACGAGGCCGAGGCGCTCCAGCGTGTCACCGGCGCGCAGCTCGCGCAGCTGATGTTCCCCCGGTTCGACGAAGGCGCGAAGGTCGAGCAGGTGGGCCGGGGCATCGCGGCCTCACCGGGCGCGGCGGTCGGCAAGGCGGTCTTCGACTCGTACACGGCGGTCAAGTGGTCGCGCTCCGGCGAGAAGGTCATCCTGGTCCGCCGCGAGACCAACCCCGACGACCTGGACGGCATGATCGCGGCCGAGGGCATCCTCACCTCCCGCGGCGGCAAGACCTCTCACGCGGCCGTCGTCGCGCGCGGCATGGGCAAGACCTGTGTCTGTGGCGCGGAGGAGCTGGAGGTCGACACCAAGCGGCGCCGGATGACGGTGCCGGGCGGGCACGTCGTCGAGGAGGGCGACGTGATCTCCATCGACGGCTCGTCGGGCAAGGTGTACCTCGGTGAGGTCCCGGTCGTTCCGTCCCCGGTCGTCGAGTACTTCGAGGGCCGGATGCACGCCGGCGCGGACGACGCCGACGAACTGGTGGAGGCCGTGCACCGGATCATGGCGTTCGCGGACCGCAAGCGGCGGCTGCGGGTGCGGGCGAACGCGGACAACGCGGAGGACGCGCTGCGCGCACGGCGCTTCGGCGCCCAGGGCATCGGCCTGTGCCGCACCGAGCACATGTTCCTCGGTGACCGCCGTGAGCTGGTGGAGCGCCTGATCCTGGCGGACACCGAGGTCGAGCGCGAGGACTCCCTGAAGGAGCTTCTGCCCCTGCAGAAGCGGGACTTCGTGGAGCTGTTCGAGGCGATGGACGGCCTGCCGGTCACCATCCGCCTCCTCGACCCGCCGCTGCACGAGTTCCTGCCCGACATCACCGAGCTGTCGGTGCGCGTGGCGCTGGCGGAGTCCCGCCAGGAGCCGCACGAGAACGAGCTGCGCCTGCTCCAGGCCGTGCACCGGCTGCACGAGCAGAACCCGATGCTGGGCCTGCGGGGTGTGCGCCTCGGACTGGTCATCCCGGGCCTGTTCACCATGCAGGTACGTGCGATCGCCGAGGCGGCGGCCGAGCGCAAGGCCGCCAAGGGCGACCCGCGCGCGGAGATCATGATCCCGCTCGTCGGTACCGTCCAGGAGCTGGAGATCGTGCGTGAGGAGGCGGACCGGGTCGTCGCCGAGGTGGAGGAGGCCACGGGGACGCAGCTGAAGCTGGCGATCGGCACGATGATCGAGCTGCCGCGCGCCGCGCTGACGGCCGGACAGATCGCCGAGGCCGCCGAGTTCTTCTCCTTCGGCACCAACGACCTCACCCAGACGGTCTGGGGCTTCAGCCGGGACGACGTGGAGGCGAGCTTCTTCACGGCCTACCTGGAGAAGGGCATCTTCGGCGTCTCCCCGTTCGAGACGATCGACAAGGACGGCGTGGGCAAGCTGGTCCGCGACGCGGCCAAGGCGGGCCGGGAGACCCGGCCCGACCTGAAGCTCGGTGTGTGCGGCGAGCACGGCGGCGACCCCGAGTCGGTGCACTTCTTCCACGAGGTGGGGCTGGACTACGTGTCCTGCTCGCCGTTCCGTATCCCGGTGGCCCGTCTGGAAGCGGGCCGGGCGGCCTCGCAGTCGGAGGGCAGCGACCACCGCTGACGCACACCGCAAGACCTCCGGAGCCGTCGTCGGTACCCGACCCTCACCGACTCACGAAGGCGGCTCCGGACCATCCAGAGAGGGCGGCATCCCTGTGCGGGGGGTGCCGCCCTCTCGTCGTACCCGGACGCCGTGCCGCGCCCCGGCGTCCGCCCCTCACACCAGCGTCCGGCCGCTGCTGAGCGCAGCGTTCCGCCCGGGAAACAGGGGTGATGCGGCCGGGTAACGTCGGCGCCGCACGCTGCGGTGCATGACTTCGGACTCGGACCTGCGTGCCGCGACGGCCGGCGCCGCACCCACGGGCGCGCGATGCCGCGCTGCCGTGCGAAGCCGTACCGGCGTGCTGAGCCGCGCTGCCGTGCGAAGCCGTACCGGCGGGCTGAGCCGCGCTGCCGTGCGAAGCCGTACCGGCGGGCTGAGCCGCGCTGCCGTGCGAAGCCGTACCGGCGTGCTGAGCCGCGCTGCCGTGCGATGCCGTACCGGCGGGCTGAGCCGCACCGTCGGGCGAAGCCGCACGGGCGCCGTGCCCGGCGGTCGCGGCGGGCCGCACAGGCCCGTCCCGCCCCCGGGACAGCACCCCGTCCGCCCCCGGATCACCCCGCCCGACCGCGCGGCCCAGGAGGCCCCCCGCCCGGATCGGCCCGTGCCCCTCGACGCCTCGCTGCCGCACCTGCCCACCCCCGATGGAGGCTCCTGATGTCCACGACCGCATTTGTTGGGGACCGGCCCCGCCCCACGATCGTGCTGGTCGGCCATGGCATGGTCGGCCAGCGCTTCCTCGAAGCGCTGGCCGAGCGCGGCCTGACCGCCACCCACCGCGTGGTCGTGCTGGGCGAGGAGCCGCGTCCGGCGTACGACCGCGTTCAGCTGACCTCGTACTTCTCGGGCCGGACGCCCGAGGACCTCTCCGTGACCGACATGGAGTTCATCGCCGCACACGGCATCGAACTGCACATGGGCGACCCGGTGGAGACGATCGACCGCGGGGCGCGCAAGGTCACCGCGCGCTCGGGCCTGACCGTCGGCTACGACGTCCTCGTACTGGCCACCGGCTCCTACCCGTTCGTGCCCCCGGTTCCCCGGAGGGACGCCGAGGGCTGCTTCGTCTACCGCACGATCGAGGACCTGCTCGCGATCGAGGAGTACGCGAAGTCGAGGGCGACGACCGGTGCGGTGGTGGGCGGCGGTCTCCTCGGGCTCGAGGCCGCGGGCGCCCTCAAGGGCCTGGGACTCGACACCCACATCGTGGAGTTCGCGCCCCGGCTGATGCCCGTCCAGGTCGACGAGGGCGGCGGCGCCGCACTCCTGCGCACCATCGAGGACATGGGACTGTCCGTGCACACCGGCGTGGGCACCCAGGAGATCGTGACCGGCGAGGACGGCTCGGTCACCGGCATGAAGCTGTCCGACGGTTCCGAACTCGCCACCGACATGGTGGTGTTCAGCGCCGGTGTCCGCCCCCGCGACCAGCTGGCCCGTGACGCGGGCCTGGCGGTCGGCGAGCGCGGCGGCATCACCGTCGACGAGCAGTGCCGTACCGTCAGCGACCCGCATGTCTTCGCGATCGGCGAGTGCGCGCTGGCGGCGGACGGCCGGGTGTACGGCCTGGTGGCCCCCGGGTACGAGCAGGCGGAGACCGCGGCGGCCACGATCGCCGCCGACGAGGCGTCCTTCACCGGCGCCGACCTCTCCACCAAGCTGAAGCTGCTCGGCGTCGACGTGGCGTCCTTCGGCGATGCGCACGGCACCACCGAGGACTGCCTGGACGTCGTCTACTCCGACGCCCGCTCGGGCCTGTACAAGAAGCTGGTCATCGGCCGGGACGGCACACTGCTCGGCGGCATCCTGGTCGGCGACGCGGAGGCGTACGGCACGCTGCGCGCCTTCACCGGCTCGGTCCCGCCGATCGCCCCCGAGTCGCTGGTCCTGCCGGCCGGCTCCGGGGGGTCCGCCCAGCTCGGCCCGTCGGCGCTGCCGGACGAGGCGATCATCTGCTCCTGCCACAACGTGTCGAAGGGCACGATCCGGGCTGCGGTGACGGATCACTCCTGCACGACCGTGCCCGAGGTGAAGAAGTGCACCAAGGCCGGTACCGGCTGCGGCAGTTGTGTGAAGGTGCTCGGCCAGCTGGTCACCGCCGAGCTGGAGGCGTCCGGCGTCGAGGTGGACAAGGGCCTCTGCGGCTGTTTCGCGCAGACCCGCGAGGAGCTGTACGAGATCGTCCTCGCGCTGCGCATCAACACCTACCAGGACCTCCTCGACCGGCACGGCCGCGACGGCGCCCGGGGCGGCGACGGCTGCGAGATCTGCAAGCCGACCATCGCCTCGATCATCGCCTCGCTCGCCCCGACGATCGGCGCGAGCGGCTACGTCCTCGACGGCGAGCAGGCCGCGCTCCAGGACAGCAACGACCACTTCCTCGCCAACCTCCAGAAGAACGGCTCCTACTCGGTCGTCCCGCGCATCCCCGGCGGCGAGATCACTCCCGAGGGCCTGATCGTGATCGGCGAGATCGCCCGGGACTTCGGTCTCTACACGAAGATCACCGGCGCCCAGCGGATCGACATGCTCGGCGCACGCGTCGAACAGCTCCCGCTGATCTGGGCCCGGCTGGTGGACGCCGGCTTCGAGTCCGGGCACGCGTACGGCAAGGCCCTGCGCACGGTGAAGTCCTGCGTGGGGCAGACCTGGTGCCGATACGGCGTCCAGGACTCCGTCCGGATGGCGATCGAACTGGAGCTGCGCTACCGGGGGCTGAGGTCCCCGCACAAGCTGAAGTCGGCGGTGTCGGGCTGCGCCCGCGAGTGCGCGGAGGCCCAGTCGAAGGACTTCGGCGTGATCGCCACCTCCAACGGCTGGAACCTGTACGTCGGCGGCAACGGAGGCGCCACCCCGCGCCACGGGGATCTGCTGGCGCAGGACCTGTCCGACGCGGAACTGATCCGCCTCATCGACCGGTTCCTGATGTTCTACATGCGCACCGCCGACCGCCTGGAACGCACCTCGACCTGGCTGGAGCGGATCCCGGGCGGCCTGGACCACGTCCGGGAGGTGGTGGTGGAGGACTCCCTCGGCATCGGCGAGGAGCTGGAGTCGCTGATGGCCGACCACGTGACGAACTACCGCGACGAGTGGGCGGCGACCCTCGACGACCCCGAGAAGCTGGCCCGGTTCGTGTCCTTCGTCAACGCCCCCGACACCCCCGACCCGGTCGTCGGCTTCGTCTCGGAGCGCGACCAGATCAAGCCCGACCTGCCGCTGCTGTCCATCGGTACGCGACCCCTGGAAGGAAGTGCCCAGCGATGACCCTGGCACCCGAGAGGACCAGTCTGAGCGTCCAAGTGCGCCTTGGCGAGGACTGGTTGACCATCTGCGACCTCGCGCGGCTGACACCCGGCCGCGGGGTGGCGGCGCTGTTGCCGGACGGCCGTCAGGTCGCCCTCTTCCTGGACCGGGCGGGCAGGCTGTACGGCATCGACAACCGCGACCCGTTCGGCGGTGCCGCGGTGCTCTCCCGCGGTCTGACCGGCACCCAGGAGGGCCGGCCGTTCGTGTCCTCACCGCTGCTGAAGCAGCGTTTCGACCTGGTGTCCGGGCAGTGCCTGGACGACGAGACCGTGCGGCTGGAGACGTACGAGGTGCGGGCGGCCTGAACGCGGCGGCCGGCCCCGTGGAGGAGGCCGTCAGCGGCCCCGGCTGCCGGTGAGATGCGCGAAGACGACCACGTTCCCCTGGTAGCCCGTCGTGCTCGAGTAGCCGCCGCCGCAGGTGATCACCCGAAGTTCGGGGCGGGCCGCCGCACCGTAGACCTTCTGGTCGGGGAAGTCCCTCGCCGCGTACACCTCGACCGCGTCGACCGTGAAGACGGCCGTCGACCCGTCGCGCCGGTCGACCTCGATCGTGCTGCCCCTGCGCACCGCGCCGAGGTCGTAGAAGACCGCCGGGCCCTCGGTGTTGTCGACGTGCCCGGCGACGATCGCGGTGCCCGTCTCGCCGGGCATGGTGCCCGCCTGGTACCAGCCGGCGAGGTTCTTGTAGCGGGCGGGCGGGACGTCGAGGCTGCCGGTCCGCGTCAGCCCGAGTCCCATCAGCGGGGCGTCCACGCGTATCGAGGGGATGCGTATCCGGTCGGGAGGCGAGGGCGGCAGCGCGGACGCGACAAAGCGCCCTGGGCCGGTGTCCGCGACCGCCTGGGCGACCGAGGGCTGCGGCGGTGCCTGCGTCTCGGCGGCGCCGCGCAGCAGCCACACTCCGGAGCACAGGGCGGCCATCGTGACGGTCGCTATGGCGATGTCGCCGACCGTGCCGGGCCTGCCGACCTTGCGCACGTGGTGCTCCTTCCGGGACCGGGGCCCGGGGCCTCGGGGACCCCCTCCGGGCCGCGAGGGGCAGTCGGACCCGGAGGGGGATGGGGGACGGCGGTACCGGCCGACGGACAGCGCGGGCTGTCCGTCACATCCCGTCGCCTCTGAGCCGGCGATGCAGGAGCCAGGTACCGCCCGCGGCGGCGACGGCCAGAGCCGCCACACCGGCCGCGCTCTTCACGGGGTCGGGGCCCAGTGCGCCGCCGACCCCCGTCTTCACGCTTCCCCGCGGCTGTGCCTGGTCGCCGGCCGCGGTGAGGGTGACCGTCAGATCGCCGGTCACGGTGGTGTGCCGGCCGCCGGAGCACTGGGCGACGATCTCGTACGTTCCCGGCTGGGCGCCCGGCGGGACCCGGAACCGCCCGGTCACGTCCTGCTGGTGGGTGCCGGGCGCCAGGACGAACACGCCGGCCCCGACCGCGCTGGCGTCACCCGACGCCGCGCCTGCCGCGCCGCACGCCGCCGTGTTGACGGTGACCTGCGAGCCGGGGACGACGGCGGAGGGATAGACCTCCAGGATCCCGCTGTCCCCCGCGTACGTGGGCACGGCGACGAGCCCCGCGGCGCCGAGGGCGAGGGCGGTGCCGGTCAGCAGACGGGCGGTACGTCGCATCGTGTGTGCTCCTTGGACAGGGCACGGCCCGCGGCATCCCCAGCGTGCCGCTGTGTCAGGTCGTGCCCCTGCCCTTTCGAGGAAAAGGGCACCCGGCCGCGGCCGCTTGCTGACGGACCGTCAGAAATGCGGCGAACGGGTGCCTCCGGGGTCCTCACACGGGCCCTTACGGCCGACGTTTCAGCAGGTCACCGGGGGTGTGGCCGGTCCCTGGAGAAAGAGAACCCGAAGGGCGCAAGGGCGGCGGTGGGCGGGTGAACGAAGAAGCGGCCGCCCGAAGCCGTCGGGCTTCGGGCGGCCGGCAGGGTGTGAGGCCGGGTGCCGGAGCGCGGACCTACCGGCACCCGGCTCGCCGCCGGCTTCCCGGCTTCCCGGCGGCCCGGGGCGTGGCGGTCAGCCCACGTTCACGGCGCTCCACGCCGCCGCGACCGCGTTGTACTCCGTACTGCCGGCCCCGTAGAGGTCCTTCGCAGCGTTCAGCGTCGCCGTGCGCGCGCCCGCGTAGTTCGTGGAGGACGTCATGTAGACCGTCAGGGCCCGGTACCAGATCTTGCCGAGCTTGTCCCGGCCGATCCCGGTCACCGTCGAGCCGTTGCAGGTGGGGGAGTTGTAGGAGACGCCGCCCACGGACTTCGCGCCGCTGCCCTCCGCGAGGAGGTACGCGAAGTGGTTCGCGACGCCCGAGGAGTAGTGCACGTCGAGGTTGCCGACCGACGAGCTCCAGCAGTCCGCCGAGTTGCCGTCCTTGGAGGGCTGGTCCATGTAGCGCAGCGCCGGCTTGCCGAAGCCCGAGCGGACGATCTTCTCGCCGATGAGGTAGTCACCGGGGTCCGAGGCGTTGTTCGCGTACCACTCCACCAGCGTCCCGAAGATGTCCGAGGTCGCCTCGTTCAGGCCGCCCGACTCGCCGGAGTACGTCAGCGCCGCCGTCTTCGACGTCACGCCGTGCGACATCTCGTGGCCCGCCACGTCCAGCGCCACCAGCGGCCCGAAGGTCGTCCCGTCGCCGTCGCCGTACGTCATGCAGAAGCAGCTGTCGTCCCAGAACGCGTTGTTGTAGTTGTTGCCGTAGTGCACGCGGTTGTACGAGCCCTTGCCGTCGCCCGCGATGCCGGTCCGTCCGTGGACGTTCTTGTAGTAGTCCCAGGTCTCGTTGGTGCCGTACTGCGCGTCCACCGCCGCCGAGGAGCGGTCGGACGTCGTGCCCGTGCCCCAGTGGTTGTCGGCGTCGGTGAACAGCGTGGCGGGGGCGCGGCTGAAGCAGATCCCGAAGAAGCACAGGTCCGTCTTGTTCGCGGCGTCACCCGTGTAGGTGTTGCCGCGCGTGGGGTCCTTGAGCTGGTACGTCGACCCGGACTGCGTCGTCTCCAGCGCGACCGTGCCGCTGTAGAGGGACTTGCCGTCGCCGCTCGCGGTCTCGATGCTGTCCCACGCGTCGATCTGCCTGCCGGTGCGGGCGTCCGTGAGGACCGTACGGGCGACCGGGTTGCCGAGCGAGTCCTGGCCGATCGCGTTGGTGCGCCAGGCCAGCCGGGGCGCGCCGTGCAGCGCGTCGACGACGAGCTGCGGCTTGGCCTTCACGTTCTTCAGCAGCTCCCCGGCGTTGGCGGCGCGCAGTGCGGCGGCGGCCAGGTCGGCGGCCTTGGGGGCCTGCACCGAGGGGGTGACGGTGGGCAGCGAGACGGTGCGCCGTGTGGCCTGGTCCGCACCGCGGTACGAGCCGTTGGGCGCGAGGTGGACCACGAAGTCGCCGCCGAGGACGGGGAGGTGACGGTACGTCCGGTCGTAGCGCACATGCTGGCTGCCGTCCGCGTCGACCACGACGTCCCGGACGCTGGTACCCTCCGCGTCGGTGAGGCCCAGGCGCGAGGCCTGGCGCACCAGCGCCGCCGTGGCGTGGTCGATCGCGGTGGCGCGGCTGGGTCTGCCGGCCGCGCCGGCGGCGGGCGCGGGTGCGAGGGCGGCGGCCAGCAGGGCCGCGGTGGTCGCGGCGGTGCCGGCCGCGGCGATACGGGAACCTCGGATGTGCCGTATCCGACTCATCGGTCTCCTAGGGAAGGCGCCTGGGGGCGCATGTGGGGGGCCAGGGGCGGGGAGCCCTGACGTGTGCTCCGATTTAAAGGTTCATGACATGTCATGTCCATAGCTTGTTCGCGGAGGTGTGTGAGGGGTCAGAATCGTTCCTGCAACGCTTCGGTAGAAGCACGGAAGGAGACCGGCCATGGTCGCGGCCGACGGGCCGGCCCGCGGGGGCACCCGGGAGGCCGCCGGGCACGTGAGACTGCCGTTCTTCGTGTACGGGACCCTGCGCCCCGGTGAGCGCAACCACGACCTCTTCCTGCGCGGCCGCACCCGGTCCGAGGAACCGGGGCTGCTGTCCGGGGCCGTGCTGTACCACGGCCCCGGATACCCGTACGCCGTCGAGGCGGACGGCGGCACGGTCAGCGGCGACATTGTCACCGCGCTGCCCGGGGAGTACGGCGCGCTCCTCGTCGCCCTCGACCGGCTCGAGGACTGTGTGCCGGGGGACCCGCGCAGCCTCTACGAGCGGGTGGCGCGGGAGGTGACGGCGCGGGACGGCAGGACCGTACGGGCCTGGGTGTACGTCGCCGCACCCGCCGTCGCGGCACGGCTGCGGGCGCACGGCAGTCCGGTCCGGGGCGGGGACTGGCGCGCCCGGCGACCCTGAACCCGCGCCCGGCCCGGCGTCGCCCCGTCCCTCCTCGCGCACGTCGCTCGTGCGGGCGACCGCACTGTGCGTCCCCTCCCGCCGCAGCCCCGCCCGGCCCTAGGGTCCGGCCCATGACCGATAGCGACCTCACCCGGCGGCGGGCGCTCACGCTGGGCGGCGCCGCCGCGGGTGCCGTCCTCGGATTCGGGCTCTTCTCCTTCTTCCCGGACGACGACCCCCCTGTGCCGGGACGGGAGGGGGCCGGATCCGGTCGCGACGGGGTACCCGGCACCGCACCGGATGCCGAGCTGTGCGTGCTCAACCGGAGTGTGGCGCCGGGCCCTTACCCCCTGGACGGCGCACCCCTGCGCAAGGACGTCACCGAGGACAGGCAGGGCGTCTTGCTGAGGCTGCGGCTGACCGTGCGCGACCATACGCACGCCTGCGCCCTCCTTGCGGGCGCCGACGTGGAGATCTGGCACTGCGACGCCTCGGGCCACTACTCCGGCCATCCCGACGCGCCTGCGGGCGGCGGGCCCGCCGCGGGCGGGCGCGCCGGCTCCGCGACGTTCCTTCGCGGCTGCCAGACGACCGACGCCGCGGGCCTCGCCGAGTTCGCCACGGTCTTCCCCGGCCGGAGCGCAAAGCGGGCCCCGCACATCAACGTCAGGGTCCGCACCGGCGGCACCAGGACCGGCCGGGGCTACCAGGGCGGCAGGGTGAACTGGACCGGACAGCTGTTCTTCCCCGACCGGTACACCGACGCGGTGTACGCGAAGTCCCCGTACGCACGGCACAAGGGCGACCGCACACCGCTCGCGCAGGACCCGGTGTACCGCGCGGGCGGCGGGAGGGACGGACTGCTGAGCGTCACGGGGGGCGTGGACACGGGGCTCGTCGGGGTCCTGACCATCGGCATCGACCCGGCGCGGGAGCCCTCGCAGGCCGCGACGGGCGTTCCGCGCGCCGGGAGGACACCGGCACCGGACAGCGCCGCGAGCGCCTCCCGCCCGGCGAACCCCCCGACTCCCTGAGACCGCCGCGCCTTCCGTCCGGCGCCTCCTCGAGGCCGAAGCGCCGGGGTCCTCATCTCCGTGCCGCCGCCAGGGCCATCGCAACCCCGGGCTCCCGCGGGCCGAGGAACCGCGGGTCCGGGCGGAACAGTGCGTCCAGGGCCGCCTTGCCCGCGGCGAAGACCTCCCGGGTGCCGCCGTAGTACCACGTCATGTCGTGCTTGTCGTCGACGCCGACGCCGTACGAGGTGACGCCCGCCGCCTGGCACAGGGCGACCGCGCGGCGGATGTGGAAGCCCTGGCTGATCAGGACCGCCCGGTCCACGCCGAAGATCTTCCGGGTACGGACGCAGGAGTCCCAGGTGTCGAAACCCGCGTAGTCGCTGACGATCCGTTCGTCCGGCACGCCGTGCCGCGTCAGGTAGGAGCGCATCGCGTCCGGCTCGTCGTAGTCCGTACGGCTGTTGTCACCGGTGACGAGCACGACCCTGACACGGCCCGCCCGGTACAGCTGCGCCGCCGCGTCCAGACGGCGGGCGAGGTACGGCGACGGCTCGCCGTCCCACAGGCCCGCGCCGAAGACGACGGCGACCTCCGTGCGCGGCACGTCCGCGGTCGTGCGCAGCCGGTCGCCCGTGGAGAGGAACAGCCATGTCATGGGCAGCAGTGCGAGGACGCACAGCAGCATCAGGCCCTGCACGGTGCGCCGCTGCCCGGCGCGGGTACGCGGCAGCCTCGGTCTGCGGATCCTCAGGCGTGGCAGGCCCATCGAAATGTGTCCCCCGGGGTCGGTGGTCGTCGTCAGGGGGGACGCAGCGGACGGTGATCCGGTTCGCGCGCGGACGCGCCGGGCGCGTCCAGAGCCGGCGTGCCCCCTCACACCACCTGGCCCTCCCTTGTGAAACACCGGAAAACACCCGTCACGGTCACGCAACGGCGTGGCAATCTGCTGCCGCCAGGATCGGTCCATGACGGCGTCGAACCCCTCCCACGACGAGTCCCACCCCCGCCCCGCCGGCCGGCCGCCGCACGATGCCGACCTCGGCAGCGCGGCGCAGCTCCTGACCCGCATCGGCAGCCGGCTCGGAAGCCGGCTCAGCGTTGTCTCCCAGAACGGCACCCTGCACCCGGCCCCGCCCGCGCTCGTACTCGTCGCGCACGGCAGCCGCGACCCGGAAGCCCTGTCCACCGTGCGCGCCCTTATGGAACGGGTGCGCGATCTGCGCCCACGGCTGCCGGTGCGTCTCGGCCACATCGAGCTGAACGAGCCCCTGCTCCCCGACACACTCGCCTCCCTCGGCGAGGACCGGGCCGTGCTCGTACCGCTGCTCCTCAGCCGCGGCCACCACGTCAAGCGGGACATCCCCGAGACGGCCGGCGCGGCCCGCGCCGACACCCGTGTGGCCGCCCCGCTGGGCCCGCACCCCCTGCTCGTGGAGACGCTCTACGCCCGGCTCGTCGAGGCCGGCTGGCCCTCCCGGATGAGCGACGCGCGGCGCCGGGCGAGCGCGGTCGTGCTCGCCGCCGCCGGTTCCCGGGACCCCGACTCCGCCGCCGACACCCGCCGCGCCGCCCAGCTGCTCGCCGAGCGCCTCGGCGTGACCGTCGTTCCCGCCTACGCCTCCGCCGCCACGCCCACCGTGTCCGCGGCCATACGCACGCTCACCGCCCGCGGCCACCACCGGATCGCCGTCGCCTCGTACTTCGCCGCGCCGGGCCGTTTCGCCGCCGAGTGCGCCGCGGCGGCCCCGTGGATCGCGGCGGACCCCCTGGGCGCGCACCCGGCCGTGGCCCGTCTGGTCCTGCACCGGTACGACCAGGCCGTCGCGGCTCCCGAGCCGTCCGCCGCGCACACGCTGGCATCGGCCTGACCGGACACGCCCTGCGCCGACGGGCCCGCGCGGGTCACGGCCCGGCGTGAAGCGGACGCCGACACCCCGATTGTCACCGGCTGCGTTTACTGTCGGGTCATGGACGGGACTGCACCCAAGGCCCACGAGACCTCGACGCGGTATGACAACGGCCCGGCGACCGGCACCCCCTACGACGACACGGACGCCGAGCGCTGGGCGGCCGAGCCGGACAAGCGCCCGGGCCGCACCGCCTTCCAGCGCGACCGCGCCCGCGTGCTGCACTCGGCCGCACTGCGCCGTCTGGCGGGCAAGACCCAGGTCGTCACCCCGGGTACCGCAAGCGCCGCCTGGGACGCGAGCCCCCGCACCCGGCTCACCCACTCCCTGGAGTGCGCCCAGGTCGGCCGGGAGCTGGGCGCGGCCCTCGGCTGCGACCCGGACCTCGTCGAGGCCGCCTGCCTCTCCCACGACCTCGGCCACCCGCCCTTCGGGCACAACGGCGAACAGGCGCTCAACGAGTTCGCCGAGGACTGCGGCGGCTTCGAGGGCAACGCCCAGTCCCTGCGCCTGCTCGCCCGTATCGAGCCCAAGCGGTTCGTGCGGAGCGCGGCGACCGGCGAATTCGTCAGCGTGGGGCTGAACCTCACCCGCGCCGCCCTCGACGCCGCCACCAAGTACCCCTGGCCGCGCGGCTCCCACCCCACCGACCCCACGTCCCCGAAATTCGGGGTCTACGAGGACGACCGCCCCGTCTTCGACTGGTTCCGCAAGGGCGCCCCCGACGACCGCACCTGCTTCGAGGCCCAGGTCATGGACTGGTCCGACGACGTGGCCTACTCGGTTCACGACTTCGAGGACGGTCTGCACGCCGGCCACATCGACCCGGGCTGCCTGCACTCCGACCCCGAGCGGCAGGCGGTCTTCGCCGTGGCCCTCGGGCGGTATGTCCCCGCGGACACCGACCCCCAGGAACTGGCGGAGGCCCTCGACCGGCTGCTGGGCCAGGAGTGGTGGCCGCGCGGCTACGACGGCTCCGCGGTCGCCCAGGGCCGTCTGAAGGACGCCACCAGCCAGCTCATCGGCCGCTTCTGTCTGGCCGCGGAGGGCGCGACCAGGGCGGCATGGGGCAGCGGCCCCCTCACGCGGTACGCCGCCGAACTCGTCGTCCCGAGAAGCACCCGCATGGAGTGCGCGGTCCTCAAGGCGGTCGCCGACCGGTATGTGATGCAGCGAGCCGAGCAGGAGCGGCTCCGCGCCGACCAGCGGATCGTCGTGGCCGAACTGGCCGAGGCGCTCACCGCCCGCGCGCCCGAGGGGCTGGATCCGCAGTTCCGCGCGCTGTTCCGGGAGGCGCCCGACGACCGCGCCCGCAAGCGGGTGATCGTGGACCAGATCGCCTCGCTCACCGACGCCTCGGCGGGGTCCCTGCACGTGCGGCTGACGGGGCACGGCTGATCCGGACATCGTGACCCGGACTCCGTGACGCGACTGCGTGATCGCGACCGCGAGATCCGGACACACCGAGACGGCCGGGACACACGGGTCTGGTGGTGACCCTGAGTGGCCTGATCGGGCCACCCCCTCTTCCCGCGGCACACGGTGTGCGGGACGCTCCCATGTGGCGACATCCTTACGAGGAGGCATCAAGTGGTCGACGCGGATCAGACATTCGTCATCGTCGGAGGGGGTCTCGCGGGCGCGAAGGCGGCCGAGACGCTCCGCGCGGAGGGCTTCACCGGCCGCGTCATACTGATCTGCGACGAACGCGACCACCCCTACGAGCGGCCTCCCCTCTCCAAGGGCTTCCTGCTCGGCAAGGAGGAACGCGACAGCATCTTCGTCCACGAACCGTCCTGGTACGCGCGCAACGACATCGAGCTGCACCTCGGCCAGACCGTCGACGCCATCGACCGCGAGGCGAGGACGGTCCGCTTCGGCGACGACGGCACCCTCGTGCGCTACGACAAGCTGCTGCTGGTCACCGGCGCCGAGCCCCGCCGCCTCGCCGTCCCCGGCACCGACCTCGTCGGCGTCCACCATCTGCGCCGTCTCGCGCACGCCGAGCGCCTCAAGGGCGTCCTCGCCTCCCTCGGCCGGGACAACGGCCACCTCGTGATCGCGGGCGCCGGCTGGATCGGCCTGGAGGTCGCCGCCGCGGCCCGCGAGTACGGCGCGGAGGTCACCGTCATCGAACCCGAGCCGACGCCGCTGCACGCGATCCTCGGCCCCGAGCTGGGCAGCCTCTTCGCCGAACTGCACAGCGAGCACGGCGTCCGCTTCCGCTTCGGGGTGCGGCTCACCGAGATCGTCGGCCAGGACGGAGTGGTGCTGGCCGCCCGCACCGACGACGGCGAGGAGCACCCCGCGCACGACGTGCTCGCCGCGATCGGCGCGGCGCCGCGCACCGGGCTGGCCGAGGCCGCCGGCCTGGAGATCGCCGACCGTGCGCACGGCGGCGGCGTGGTGGTCGACGAGCGGCTGCGGACATCCGACCCCGACATCTACGCGGCGGGCGACATCGCCTCCTCCCATCACCCGCTCTTCGGCACCCGGCTGCGTGTGGAGCACTGGGCGAACGCGCTGAACGGCGGTCCGGCGGCCGCCCGCGCGATGCTCGGGCGCGAGGTGACGTACGACCGGGTGCCGTACTTCTTCTCGGACCAGTACGACGTGGGCATGGAGTACTCGGGGTGGGCGCCGCCCGGGTCGTACGACGAGGTGGTGCTGCGCGGCGACGTGGGCAAGCGGCACTTCATCGCGTTCTGGCTGAAGGAGGGCAGGGTGCTGGCCGGGATGAATGTGAACGTGTGGGACGTCACAGAGCGGATCCAGTCCCTGATCCGGGCCCGGACGGTGGTGGACCAGGAGGCGCTGGCGGACCCCGGCGTGCCGCTGGAGAGCCTGCTCTCATGACGTCACGCGCGCCGTCCGCTGTCACAGCCTCACCGTAGAATCTCCTCGTGGCAGGACGGATCAACGACGAGGACGTGAAGGCGGTCAGGGACGCGGTCCCGATCGACTCCGTCGTGTCCGAGTACCTCCAGCTGCGCAACGCGGGCGGCGGCAACCTCAAGGGCCTGTGCCCGTTCCACGACGAGAAGTCCCCGTCCTTCCAGGTCAGCCCGAGCAAGGGCCTGTTCCACTGCTTCGGCTGCCAGGAGGGCGGCGACACCCTCACATTCGTGATGAAGGTCGACCACCTCTCGTTCTCCGAGGCGGTCGAGCGCCTGGCCGCCCGCGCGGGCATCACACTGCGCTACGAGGAGGGCGGGTACAACCCCACCCACCAGCGCGGCGAGCGCATCCGCCTGGTCGAGGCCCACCGGCTCGCCGCCGAGTGGTACGCCGGGCAGCTCGACACCAGCCCCGAAGCCGGCGCCGGACGCTCGTTCCTGGCCGAGCGGGGCTTCGACCAGGCCGCAGCCGTCCACTTCGGCGTGGGCTACAGCCCCCAGGGATGGGACCACCTCACCCGCTATCTGCGCGGCAAGGGCTTCAGCGACAAGGAACTGATCCTCTCCGGTCTCTCCCAGGAAGGCCGCCGCGGCCCCATCGACCGCTTCCGCGGCCGGCTGATGTGGCCGATCCGCGACATCGGCGGGGACGTGGTCGGCTTCGGCGCGAGGAAGCTCTACGAGGCGGACACCGGACCCAAGTACCTGAACACGCCCGACACGGCCATCTACAGGAAGTCGCAGGTGCTCTACGGCATCGACCTGGCCAAGAAGGAGATCGCCAAGGCGAGCCGGGCCGTCGTGGTCGAGGGCTACACCGACGTCATGGCCTGCCACCTCGCGGGCGTCACCACGGCCATCGCGACCTGCGGCACGGCCTTCGGCGGCGAGCACATCAAGATCCTGCGGCGGCTGCTGATGGACAACGGCTCGGCGCGGGTGATCTTCACCTTCGACGGTGACGCGGCCGGTCAGAAGGCGGCCCTGCGGGCCTTCGAGGACGACCAGAAGTTCGCCGCCGAGACCTACATCGCGATCGCGCCGGACGGTATGGACCCCTGCGAGCTGCGGCTCGCCAAGGGCGATGAGGCGGTCGCCGATCTGGTCGAACCCCGCACGCCGCTCTTCGAGTTCGCGCTCCGCCAGATCGTCGGCCGCTACGACCTGGACACCCCGGCGGGCCGCGCCGCCGCGCTGGACGAGGCGGCGCCGGTGGTCGCCCGGATCAAGAACAGCGGCGCCCAGCACGAGGTGGCGGTCCAGCTCGCGGGCATGCTCGGCATCCTCGACACCCAGTTCGTGGTCAAGAGGGTGGCCCAGCTGGCCCGCTGGGCACGTGACCGGGGCGGCAGGGGACCGGCGCCGGCCGGGCAGCGCACCCCGGGGCCGTACCAGGCGGCTCCCCGCCCGACCGCCTCCGGACCGGCGCTCAACCTCCGCAACCCGGTCTACGCGACCGAGCGGGAGCTGCTCAAACTGGCGCTCCAGCGGCCGGAGCTGGTCTCCCCGGCGTTCGACGCCTACGGGATCGACGAGTTCACGGCGGCGCCGTACGCGGCCGTCCGCCAGGCGATCATGGATGCGGGGGGCGTGGAGTACGGGGGGCAGGACCCGCAGGAGTATCTGGTCCGCGTCCGCGAGGCGGCGCCCGACGACACGGTCCGCGCCATGGTCACAGAGCTGGCGGTCGAGGCGATCATGCTCCGCAAGGAGGTGGACGAGGCCTATGCGGGCGCCCAGCTGGTCACGGTCCGCCGCCGGGCGGTCGAACGCCGCGTCCGTGACGTCCAGAGCACCCTGACCCGCCTCGGCGCCCACGCAGACCCGGCTCAACTCGCCGCCGTGCAGAACGAACTGTGGGTCCTGCAGCAGTACGACCAGGCGTTGCGGGAGCGGGGGGCGGCGGCGCTCTGAGCGGTGCCGGGGGCTACGCCTCGCCAGGGCTCCCCGGGCGGCGCGATCCCGAGGTCAATCGAGCCGAGTAACCGCCCGGTCACGCACCGGACTCAAAAAGTGGTCGCACGCCCCTCGTGGCAGGGATGTGTCGTACTCCACACTGGGGTGCGGTGCCTGAGTCCCCGGAGCGCGGCCGGCCCGTCCACGACGGGTCCGACACCCCCGCCGTTCCGCTCAACGACTTCGGGATGGCCGGCGGGCGACCACCGGTCCCATCCCCGACGTACCGCTGCCGCACCGCTCGGCAGCGACATTCCTGGAGGTCGCCCCCCGTGCAGACCCAGACCCTGGTAGAGACCGAGATCGCCCACGACGAGCCGGACGCCGACAGCGACGGCCTCCCGGCGGTGCCTTCGCAGAGCCGGCTCGCCCACCACCCCGGGACGGATACCGAACCGCCGGGCCCGCCCGAGACGGAGGAACCCCCGGAGCCCTCCGACGCCCTCGCGGCCACCGAGCCCGTCGAACCGCTTCGCGGGCACACCGACACCGGCGGCCCCTCCTCGGACCTGTTCCGCCAGTACCTCCGCGAGATCGGCCGCATCCCCCTGCTCACGGCCGCCGAGGAGGTCGAACTCGCCCGCCGCGTCGAGGCCGGCCTGTTCGCCGAGGAGAAGCTCGTCCACACCCCCGACCTCGACACCCAACTCGCCCTGGACCTGGACCGGCTGGTGGTCCTGGGACGGATGGCCAAGCGGCGGCTGATCGAGGCCAACCTCCGGCTCGTCGTCTCCGTCGCCAAGCGGTACGTCGGCCGCGGGCTGACCATGCTGGACCTCGTCCAGGAGGGAAACCTCGGCCTGATCAGGGCCGTCGAGAAGTTCGACTACGCCCGCGGCTACAAGTTCTCGACGTATGCGACCTGGTGGATCCGCCAGGCCATGTCCCGCGCCCTGGCCGACCAGGCCCGCACCATCCGCGTCCCGGTGCACGTCGTCGAACTCATCAACCGTGTCGTCCGCGTCCAGCGCCGTATGCTCCAGGAACGCGGCTACGAACCGACACCGGAAGAGGTCGCCGCGCACCTGGAGCTGTCCGCCGAACGGGTCGTCGAGGTGCTGCGGCTGGCCCAGGAGCCCGTCTCGCTGCACGCCCCCGTCGGCGAGGAGGACGACGTGGCCCTCGGCGACCTCATCGAGGACGGGGACGCCGCGAGCCCGGTCGAGTCCGCCGCGTTCATGCTGCTGCGGGAGCACCTGGAGGCGGTGCTCTCCACCCTCGGCGAGCGCGAACGCAAGGTCGTACAGCTGCGCTACGGTCTCGTCGACGGCCGTCCCCGTACCCTCGAGGAGATAGGCCGCATCTTCGGCGTGACCCGCGAACGCATCCGCCAGATCGAGTCCAAGACTCTGAACAAGCTCCGGGACCACGCGTTCGCGGACCAGTTGAGGGGCTACCTCGACTGAGAGGGGCCGCTCACGAGGAGCGGCCCCCGGGACTCAGTCGACCTCCGCCACCGCCTGCGCGAACTGCGCCTTGTACAGCCGCGCGTAGGCCCCGTCGGCCTCCAGCAGCTCCTGGTGTGAGCCCTGTTCCACGATGGAGCCGTTCTCCATCACGAGGATCGTGTCCGCGTCCCGGATCGTCGACAGCCGGTGCGCGATGACGAAGGACGTCCGTCCGTGCGCCAGCTTCGCCATGGCCTTCTGGATCAGCACCTCGGTCCGGGTGTCGACGGAACTCGTCGCCTCGTCGAGGACGAGGATCACCGGGTCCGACAGGAACGCCCGCGCGATGGTGATGAGCTGTTTCTCGCCCGCGCTGACGCCCGTGCCCTCGTCGTCGATCACGGTGTCGTAGCCGTCCGGCAGCGTCCGGATGAACCGGTCCGCGTGCGCCGCCCGCGCCGCATCCTCGATCTCCCCGCGCGTCACCTTGCGTGCGGCCCCGTACGCGATGTTCTCCGCGATGGTCCCCCCGAACAGCCAGGTGTCCTGGAGCACCATCCCGATCCCGGCCCGCAGTTCGTCGCGGGACATCTTCGCGATGTCGACCCCGTCGAGGGTGATCCGGCCGCCGGTGACGTCGTAGAACCGCATCAGCAGGTTCACGAGCGTCGTCTTCCCGGCTCCCGTCGGGCCGACGATCGCGACCGTGTGCCCCGGCTCCACCGCCAGCGACAGGTTCTCGATGAGCGGCTTCTCCGGGTCGTAGCGGAACGACACGTTCTCCAGCGCGACCCGTCCGCGCAGCTCCTCGGGACGCACACCGGGCACCGGGTCCGACCCCTGCTCCTCCGCGTCCAGCAGCTCGAAGATCCGCTCCGCCGAGGCAACGCCGGACTGCACGAGGTTCGCCATCGACGCGACCTGCGTCAGCGGCATCGAGAACTGCCGCGAGTACTGGATGAACGCCTGCACGTCACCGATGGACAGCGAACCGGACGCCACCCGCAGACCGCCCACCACGGCCACCAGCACATAGTTGAGGTTCGACACGAACATCATCAGCGGCTGCATGACGCCGCTGTTGAACTGCGCCCTGAACCCGGCCTCGTACAGCTGCTCGTTCTGCTCGGCGAACTGCCGCGCCGACTCCTCCTGGCGCCCGAACACCTTCACCAGGGTGTGCCCGGTGTACATCTCCTCGATGTGCGCGTTCAGCATGCCGGTGGTGCGCCACTGCTGCACGAAGTGCGGCTGGGACCGCTTGCCGACCCGCGTGGCCACCACGAAGGAGAGCGGCACGGTCGCCAGCGCGACCAGCGCCAGCAGCCACGACACCCAGAACATCATCGCGAGCACGCCCACGATCGTCAGCAGCGAGTTGATGAGCTGACCCATCGACTGCTGGAGCGTCTGCCCGATGTTGTCGATGTCGTTGGTGGCGCGGCTGAGCACCTCACCGCGCTGCCGCTTGTCGAAGTACGACAGCGGAAGACGCGACAGCTTCGCCTGCACCTCCTCACGCAGACGGTAGACGGTCTTGTTGATGGCCCGGTTGGACAGCCGGGTGGAGACCGCCATCAACAGGCCGGCCACCAGGAACGTCCCCAGCGCGAGCAGCAGGACGTTTCCGACGGCACCGAAGTCGATGCCCTTGCCCGGGGTGAAGTCCGTGCCGGAGAGCATGTCCGCGATGCCGCCCTCGCCCCGCTTGCGCATGGACGCGAGCACCTGTTCCTTGCTCGGCCCGGAGGGCATCTGACGGCCGATGATCCCGGCGAAGACCAGGTCGGTGGCCTTGCCGAGGATCTTCGGCCCGACCACGGACAGCCCTACGCTCAGCACACCGCAGGCCAGCATTGCGACCATGGTGGCGCGTTCGGGTTTGAACTGGGCGAGGAGCCGTTTTCCGGACCCCTTGAAGTCCATCGAGCGCTGATCGGGGCCGCCCCCGCCCATCATGCGTCCCATGGGCCCGGCCATCAGGCAGCCTCCGCTTCCGTCAGCTGGGAGAGCACGATCTCCCGGTAGGTCTCGTTGTCCGCCATCAGCTCGTGGTGGCGACCGGTGCCGACGACCCGGCCCTCGTCGAGGACCACGATCCGGTCGGCGTCCCGGATGGTCGCCACACGCTGGGCGACGATGACGACGGTCGCCTCGGCGGTCTCCCGCGCGAGCGCCGCGCGCAGGGCCGCGTCGGTCGCGTAGTCGAGCGCGGAGAACGAGTCGTCGAAGAGGTAGATCTCGGGGCGCTGCACCAGGGTGCGGGCGATGGCGAGGCGCTGCCGCTGGCCGCCCGAGACATTCGTCCCGCCCTGTGCGATGGGGGAGTCCAGGCCGTTCTCCAGCTTGGACACGAACTCCTTGGCCTGTGCCACCTCCAGCGCGTGCCACAGTTCCTCGTCGGTGGCGTCGGGGTTGCCGTACCGCAGGTTGGTGGCGACCGTTCCGGCGAACAGATACGGCTTCTGCGGGACGAGTCCGACCGTCTTCGCGAGCAGCGCCGGCTCGACCTCCTGGACGTCCACGCCGTCCACGAGCACCTCGCCCTCGGTGGCGTCGAACAGGCGGGGGATCAGCCCGAGCAGGGTGGACTTGCCGCTGCCGGTGGACCCGATGACGGCCGTCACCTCACCCGGCCGCGCCACCAGGTCGATGCCCTTGAGGACCGGCTCCTCGGCACCCGGGTAGCGGAAACCGGCGCTGCGGATCTCCAGATGTCCGTGGCGCCGGAGCTCGACCACCGGCGCGGTGGGCGGCACGACGCTCGACTCGGTGCCGAGCACCTCCTGGATGCGCTCGGCGCACACCTCCGCGCGGGGCACCATCATGAACATGAAGGTCGCCATCATCACGGACATCACGATCTGCATCAGGTAGGCGAGGAACGCGGTCAGGTCGCCGATCTGCATACCGCCGCTGGCGATGCGGTGCGCGCCGAACCAGACCACGGCGATCGACGAGAGGTTCACCACGGTCATCACCAGGGGGAACATCAGCGCCAGCGTGCGGCCGGTGCCCAGGGACACCTCGGTCAGCTCCGTGTTGGCGCCCCGGAAGCGGTCCTTCTCGTAGTCGTCGCGGACGAAGGCGCGGATCACCCGGTTGCCCGAGATCTGCTCGCGCAGCACCCGGTTCACCGTGTCGAGGCGGACCTGCATGCTGCGGAACAGCGGCCGCAGCCGGCGCACGATCAGCGTCACGGAGATGCCGAGCACGGGCACCACGGCCACCAGGACGCCGGACAGCGGCACGTCCAGACCGAGCGCCATGACGATGCCGCCCACGCACATGATCGGCGCCGACACCATCAGGGTGAACGTCATCAGGGTGAGCATCTGCACCTGCTGCACGTCGTTCGTGGTGCGGGTGATCAGCGAAGGCGCCCCGAAGTGGGCCATCTCACGCGAGGAGAACGACTGCACCCGGCCGAAGACGGCGGCCCGCATGTCCCGGCCGACGGCCGACGCGGTACGGGCGCCGAAGTAGACGGCGCCCATGTTGCAGACGACCTGACCGAGCGAGACCGCGATCATCAGGCCGCCGAAGGTGAGGATGTAGCCCGTGTCCCCCTTCACGACGCCGTGGTCGATGATGTGCGCGTTGAGGGTGGGCAGGTAGAGCGTGGCGCAGGTCTGCAGGAACTGCAGCAGCACCAGCAGGGCGATCGGTTTCCTGTACGGGGCCAAATGGGCCCTCAGAAGTCGTATGAGCACGCGAGGTCTCTCGGAGTCGCAGACGGACGGCGGGGCGGGCGGTGATGCACCATCCCCCTATCGTCGGGCACTCCACCCGTGTTACCTCAACCGATTAAGCCGTCGGCGGCGCCGGTGCGCTCGCTCCCAGGCTGAGGACGAGTCAGTTCGCGTGCCTGCCTACGACCGGAACGCCCCCGGATGCGTCTGCTCGCGTACGGACACGTACTGCTGGCGTACGGCCTGGCCTACGGCCAGTTCGTCGCCGGGCTCCAGGACCTGCGCCACCGCGCCCTGCCAGGCGGGCGGGGTACGGGGGTCGAGGGTGCCCTGCGACACGCCGAGCGACCAGGCCGCCTGCCGGGCCGCGCCGATCGCCGCGTAGTCGGCGGGCTGGGGCACCACGACCTGCACACCGAACAGCGCGGGAGCCGCCGCCTGTACGGCGGGCAGCTCCGCGGCGGCACCGAGCAGGAAGATCCGCCGCACCTCGACCCCTCGTCCGCGCAGCACGTCCAGCGCGTCCGCGAGCCCGCACAGCATCCCCTCGAACGCGGCCCGCGCCAGGTGCTCGGCCTTCATCGACTCGCGCCGCAGCCCGGCCAGGGTGCCCGCGGTGTGCGGCAGGTTCGGGGTCCGCTCGCCCTCCAGATAGGGCAGGAGCACCAGTCCGTGGGAGCCGGGCGTCGACTTCATGGCCAGATCGGACAGCGACTCCAGGTCGGGCAGGCCGAGGAGTTCGGCGGTGCCGCGCAGGGTGCGTACCGCGTTGAGCGTGGTCACCACGGGCAGGTGCATGCCCGTCGCGTCCGCGAGCGAGGTGATCATCCCGGCGGAGTCGACGAGCGCCTCGGGGTGCACGGCCATCACGGATCCGGACGCGCCGAGCGAGACGACCGCGTCCCCGAGCCCGATGCCGAGGCCGAGGGCGGCGGCCATGGTCTCGCCGGTGCCCGCGGAGATCAGCAGCCCCTCCGGTGTCGTACCCGCCGCCTCCGAGGGGCCGAGCACCTCCGGGAGCGCGGCCTGGTGGCCGAGCGCCAGCTCGACGAGGTCGGTGCGGTAGGCGCCGGTCGCCGCCGACCAGTACCCGGTCCCGGAGGCCCCGCCGCGGTCGGTGGTTCTTCTCAGGGGTCGCCCGAGCAGCTGCCATACGAGCCAGTCGTGGGCCTGGAGCAGCACGGCGGTGCGCCGGGCGTTGTCGGGTTCGGCCCTGGTGAGCCAGCGCAGCTTGGTCACCGGCTGTGCGGCCTGCGGAACGCAGCCGACCGCCTCTGCCCAGGCCTGCCGTCCGCCGAGGGCGTCGATGAGGTCGGCCGCCGCGACCTGCGCCCGCTTGTCCCCGCCGACCAGCGCGGGCCGCACGGTGGAGCCCTGGGCGTCGAGCGGGATCAGCGCGTTCTGCTGCGCGGAGACACCGATGGCCTGCACGCCCTCCAGGAGTCCGCCGCCGGCCGCCTCCCCGAGGGACAGCAACCAGGCCTGCGGATCGACGTCGGAGGGACGGCCTCCACCCTCGGGGCTTTCCACCGGATGCGGCGCATATCCCTGCCGGAGCACGGCTCCGGTGTCCGCGTCGCAGACGACGATACGAGTGAAATCGGGTGAACTGTCCAACCCGGCGACTATCCCCATGGCGGAAATTCTGCCGTACGGAGGGGGGTGGGCGTGTCGTCCTGGGAGGCTGTTCGCAGAGTGGCGCCCGTGACGGGAGTGGCGGGTGCCGCTGCTGCGATCGCGCCCTGCCGGTGAGGCCGGGCTCAGGTGTTGCTGGTGCCCCAGTCGTCCGCCCCGCTGCCGTTGGCGTTCCGCTCCCGCAGCGAGCGCACCCGGCCGGCGACGGAGTCGGGCATGTGGTCGCCGACCTTGTCGCTCACCGCGTGGAACGCCTTGCCCGCGATCTCGCGCCCCTGCTGGGCCGCCGTCTCGGCGGTGTTGCGCACGGCGGGGTTCTGCGCGACCTGGCGGGCGGATTTCTTCAGCTGCTCGTAACGCTCGCGTCCGGCTCGTGTGCCGAGCACATATCCCAGGACAAGCCCGGCGACGAATGTGAGCCGATAGCGCATGACGGCCATCCTTCCCTTGCGTCTGCGTCGTCCCTCGGGTGGGCTTTCGGCGCGGCGGGTACCGATTGGCGGAGCACCCCCCTGCTTGCGCTAATGTATGTGTCGCAGCGAGCGCGCGCCCCCTGGCGGATACCCAGGTAGGTACGTTCGATGCAACGAGGCATTCCTCCGTAGCTCAATTGGCAGAGCAGCCGGCTGTTAACCGGCAGGTTACTGGTTCGAGTCCAGTCGGGGGAGCTCGATCCTCCGTAGCTCAATTGGCAGAGCAGCCGGCTGTTAACCGGCAGGTTACTGGTTCGAGTCCAGTCGGGGGAGCGTCTGAACGAGGACCCCTCAGGGGTCCTTTTTCATGTCCGTCGGAACCGTCACGCCCACGGCGGAGTCCTCGAGGTCATGTGTAGCCGACCATCCGAAGCAGGAGATCGTATGAGCGGCTATGCTGCGGCAGACGGCGCGCACAGATGTACGCGACGCGCCGTGACGGGGCGGTAGCTCAGCCGGTTAGAGCAGCGGACTCATAATCCGTCGGCCGTGGGTTCGAGTCCCACCCGCCCCACCGGGGCCTGTCGGTGCAGGAACGTTTTCACCTGCGGGGCAGGGCCAGCCCCCTTCCTACGAAGGGGGCTTCTGCGTACTGGGAGATCGTTGGCCGGGCCGCTGCCGGCCCGAATGCCGGGCGACCACCGGGAAGGACCAGAGGACGTTGCCGGTGATCGCCGATGTCGCCCCCGCTCGGTAGGTGACCGGGGGCGGACGGTCACCGCGGTCACCGCGGGAGCCCGGTGGCCACGCCTGTGGGCCGTTCCCGGTCAGCAGCCGACCGTGAAGGGCCGGAACCGGATCTGCTCATACGGTCCGGCGGCGCCGGTCTCGTAGAGCACTCCCGCCGTGGTCCGGTCGAGCTTGGCGAGGTCGGAGTAGGCGGCCGGGCCCGGGGTGACGACCAGCTCGGTGCGCCACGTCCGGCCGGCGTCCGTGCTGCGGCGCACGGTCAGGTTCCGCCGCTGCGTCGGATCCTGCGGGGCGGAGAACAGCAGCGGCTTGCAGCTGGTGCCGGTGTCCTGCAGCAGGGTGCCCTTGACGACGGGCGCGACGAGGGCGGGGATCGGCCGGAACGGGGCGGAGAACGTACTGCCGTTGGTCAGGCTGTAGGTGAAGGCCCGCGTGGCGGGATCGGTGCCGCCCTCGTCGCGGGCGTTGAGGTAGAGCCGGCCGTCGGGCAGCTGTGCCACGGCGGTCTCGTCGGGGTTGACGCGGCCGTCGGTGTGGTCGTCGACGGCCCCGATGCGCCAGGTCCGGCCGTGGTCGTCGGACAGCAGCAGGTGGGAGCCGCGCAGAAGTCCTGCGCCGGTGTGGTCGGCGGGGATCACAAGCCGGCCGGAGGCAAGGGCGATGCCGTGTCCGGGCCCGGTGGCGTACCACCGCCAGGAGCTCTTCTTGGTGGCGCTGGTGATCTCCCTCGGTGTGGTCCAGGTGGCGCCGTTGTCGGAGCTGGTCTGCACATAGACGCGGCGTCCGGCGGCCGCGCTGACGCGGCCGGCCTGGATGTCGGCCTGGGTGACCTTGCCGGACTGGCGGACCGTCAGGAGCACGATGCGGCCCGTCTCGGGATCGAACACCGGCGCCGGGTTGCCGACGGTGTCGTACCCGTTGTCGGCGACACGCCGGACCGGGCCCCACGTGCAGCCGCCGTCGGTGGACCGGCGGGAGACGACCTCGATGTCTCCGTTGTCGGCGCCGCCGGCCCTGCGTCCCTCGGCGAACGCCACCAGGACGCCGCGGGCGGAGACCAGGGCCGGGATGCGGACCGTGTGGTAGCCGCCGGTACCGGACGTGAAGGGCGTCGAGGAGACGCAGCCCGGCGCGGCGGTGGCGGCCTGCTGGTGGACGGTGACGGCGAGCGCTGCGGCGAGCGTGGCCATGGCAGCGGTGAGCACGCGAACGTGGCGCATGTTCCCCCCGGTGGTCAGTGTGACTCGGCGGGAGCATAGCGACCCATGCTGACGGGCAATCAGGCGCACCACTCGACCGGCGACCGGTCGGGGGAGCGTGGAGCTACCGGCGGGCGCCCGAGTCCGCGTGTGGACTGCGGGCGCCTGTCGCACGGTGGTTCCCGATCACGCCGCCAGCGGGTTGAAGGTCAGGGGCTTGATCCGGCCCTCCATCATGGCGCCCAGGCCCTGCACGGCGCAGATGTCGGGGCGTTCGGCGATGCGTACCGGCATGCCGGTCCACTGGCGCAGCATCTGGTCGAGGCCCGGCAGCAGGGCGCTGCCGCCGACCATCATGATGCCGCGGTCGGCGAGGTCGGCCACCAGATCGGGCGGGCAGTCCCGCAGCACCTTGCCGATGCCGTCGAGCACGGCGATCAGCGGGGTCTCGATCGCCTCCCGCACCGCCGCCGTGTCGACCTTCACCGAGCGCGCCAGCCCGGTCGCCACGTCCCGTCCGAGGATCTCGGTGGCGGGACCGTTCGGGGTGGCCCCGTTGCCGGAGAGGGCGAGCCGCAGGGGGCGTACGGACTGGCTCGGCAGCATCAACGCGTGCTCGTGGCGCAGGTGCTGCACGATCGCGTGGTCGACGGCCTCACCGCCCACCGGGATCCGTTCCGCGGTCACGATGTTCCCCAGCGACAGAACGGCGATCTGGGTGGCGGCGAACCCGCACACCATGATCATGGAGGCCTCGGGCTGCTCGACGGGCAGCCCGCAGCCCACGGCCGCGGCGACCAGCGTGTCGACCAGCTCCACCCTGCGTGCCCCCAGGCCGACGAGCGTCTCGACCGCCGCGCGCTGGGCCAGCGGGTCGGCGTCGTGCGGGGTGCAGGCGGCGGCCCGCAGCCGGGGCTTGCGGCGCAGGGTGCGGCGCAGTTTCTCGCCGAGCAGATGGCGCAGCATGCGCTGGGCCATCTCGATGTCGATGACGGTGCCGCCGGACACCGGCCGCATCACACGGATGTAGGAGGGTGTCCGTCCCGTCATCTTCTCGGCCAGCTCGCCGACCGCTATCAGCGCACCGGTCCGCGTGTTCACCGCCGCGGCGCTCGGCTGGTCGACCACCAGCCCCGAGCCCTTGACGTACACACGGGTCCTGGCCGCGCCGAGGTCGACAGCGAAATGGCAACGGCGCAGCTGGTCCAGGCTGACGGTCATGCGGTACCTCCCGAGAACGGACCGCGGGCGGCCGCCGGTCGGCGGGCCTCTCCTTCAGCATCGTGCGCCGGACCGAAGGACCTCGCCCCTTGAGAAGGGCCGGGCGGGTTCACCCGGGCGGGTGAACCGGGTGCGCGTCGCGTCCCGGGAACCGGGCACGCGCCTTCCCGCGGCGCCCCGCCCCCGCCCGCAGCGGTGCCCCCGCGTTCCCGCGCGCGCCGGTGCTCCGCGGCTCACCCGGATGGCGGGGCCTGGGTGACCTCACCACCCGCGATGCCCTTTACCACCCCCAGGGCCACCAGGTCCTGGGGACGGACGCGGAGCTGGCCCGCCGTCGCCCGCACCCGGTCGGCCGGGCGCTTGAGTATCGCGGCGGCGAGCTCCGGAGCGATCACCGAGAAGTAGCTGTCCGGGGTGACCCAAGTGTTGTCCGGGGCGGCCAGGGCCAGCGCCCCGCCCGATCCGCCCTCCCCGATCACCAGCGTGGTCAGCGGCGTACGGGCCGTCGCCACGGCGGTGAACAGATCCGCGATGGCGGCGCCCACCCCCTGCCTCTCGGCCTCCGCGTCGTTGGCGGCGCCCGGCGTGTCCACCAGCGTCAGCACGGGTACGGACAGGGCGTCCGCCAGCCGGATCAGCCGGGCGGCCGTCCGGTATCCGGCGGGGCGGGTCGCGGTGCCGGTCTGGGCGGCGTACGCGATCGTACGGCCGCCGTGGGTGCCGAAGCCGCACAGCATGCCGTCCGGGTCCCTGCCACCGCTGCGGTCGCCGCCGAGCGCCGCCCGGCGGGTGAAGTATGCGTCCAGGTAGGCCCGGGCACGCGGCCGCCCCGGGTCGCGGGCGCGCTGTACGGCGTCCCAGCCGGTCGCCGGGAGATCCACCGGGCCCAGCGGCCGGGGAACCGGAGCCGGCTCCGTCGAGGGTGCCGTCAGCAGCCCCAGCCACAGGCCCACCGCCGCCCGCAGCTCCGTGGGCGGTACGACCGCGTCGACCGTGCCCGCCGTCAGCTGCGCCTCCGCGGTGTACGCCGCCGGGTCCGCATCCGGCGGTCGCACCCGGGAGCCCGCGAAGCCCACCTGGGCGCCCGGCAGGGCCAGCACCACGTCGGCGCCGGCGCCCAGCGTGGCCCAGCCGCCGCCGGTGGTCGGGTCGCGCAGGACCGCGAGCTGCGGCAGCCCGGCCGCGCGGGTGAGCGCCGACTGCCGGGCCACCCGTTGGAGCTGGGTCAGCGCGAGCATGCCCTCCTGCATCCGGCTGCCGCCCGTCGCGACCAGCGAGACGACCGGCAGCCGCTGGGCGCGGGCGTGGATGTGCGCCGCCTCCAGCCGGTCGCCGGTGCGTTCGCCGAGCGAGCCGCCCAGAAAGCCGAACTCGAAGGCGATCAGCACGGCCGGGGTGGAGCCGACGGTCGCGCGCCCCCAGACCACGGACTCCTCCTCGCCGGTGCGTGCGGCGGCGCGGGCGCGCGAGGCGTCGTAGCCCGCCCAGGCCAGCGGGCCGTCCGGGACGGACCGCCGTGGCGGGCCCGGCAGTTCCGTGAAGTCGTCGGTGACGAGGGCGAGCGCCTCCCGTGCGGACGGGCGTTCAGGCATCGCCCAGGGCCCGCTTCATGATCTTCCCCATGTCGTTGCGGGGCAGGGCGTCGAGGTACCGCACCGTGCGGGGCCGCTTGTGCGGGGCGAGCCGCCGGGCCACATGGTCGGCCAGCTCTTCGGCGCCGGGCCGGGCCGCAGGGTCGGCCGGCACCACCCAGGCGACGATCCGCTCGCCCAGGTCGTCGTCGGGTTCGCCGGTGACGGCGGCCTCCCGCACCCCCGGGTGTTCCAGCAGCGCGTTCTCGATCTCACCCGCCCCGATCTTGTACCCGCCGCTCTTGATGAGGTCGGTGGCCTTGCGGCCCACGATGCGCACATAACCGTCCGGCTCACGCACCGCCATGTCCCCGGTGCGGAACCAGCCGTCGGCGGTGAACGCGGCGGCGGTGGCGTCGGGCCGGTTGAGGTACCCGGTGAACAGGTTCGGGCCGCGCACCTGGATCTCGCCGACCGTCTCCCCGTCGTACGCCACGATCGGGGTGCCGTCCTCCTCGACGAGCCGCAGGTCCACACCCGGCAGCGGCACACCCACCGTCCCCGCGCGCGGCTCCCCGTCCGCGCGGACGCTCGTGTTCATCAGCGTCTCGGTCATGCCGTACCGCTCGATGACCCGGCGCCCGGTGGCGGCGGCGATCCGCTCGTGGTCGTGCACCGGCAGCGCGGCGGACCCGGAGACCAGCAGCCGGGCCCCGCCCAGCGCCTTGGCCAGCTCCGGGTCGCCGGGCAGCGCCTCCGCGATGCGGTGGTACATCGTGGGCACCCCGAACAGCATGGTCGCCCCGTCGCCCAGTTCGCGGGCCACGCCGTCCGTGCCGAAGCGTCCCAGGTGCCGCACGGAGCCGCCGCGCCGCAGCGGCCCCACGGTGCCGAGCACCAGCCCGTGCACATGGAACAGCGGAAGGCCGTGCACCAGGACGTCGTCCGCGGTCCACTGCCAGGCGTCCGCGAGCGCGTCGAGTGTGGCGGCCACGGCCCGTCGGGGGATGAGGGCGCCCTTGGGCGGGCCGGTGGTCCCGGAGGTGTAGACGACGAGGGCGGCGCTCTCGCCGTCCACCTCGGCGGGCGCGTACGCTCCCGTGCCGCGCACGTCGACGTCGACGCGCTCCAGCCCCCGTACGGCTTCGGGCAGTTCGTCGCCGGGGGCCACCAGCAGCAGTGACGGCGCGCTGTCCGCCAGGATGTGCCCCAGCTCGCGCTCGCCGGACTTCGGGTTGAGCGGGACGACGGGCACGCCGGCGGTCAGCGCGGCCACCACCGCGACGGCGGTCTCCAGGGAGGGCGTGGCCCACAGGGCCACCCGCCCCGGAGCCCCGCCCAGTCGTCCGGCGAGCGCTCCGGCCGCCGCGGCCAGCTCGCCATAGGTCAGCGCCCGCTCCCCGAACCGCAGCGCGGGCCGCCGCGCCGCCCCGGGATCGGTCAGGGCCGGAAAGAGGGAGGACACGCGGGACTCCTCGCGTCGAAGCGGACGTGACGTAGTACGGACATCGAATCCGTTCCTACACCAGAGCCGGCGAAACCCGCCTCCGCCGTGACGGAGACCTCACTCCTCCCGGGCCGACGTGCACGGGTCCCGTTGTTCCCCGGGCCGTTGTTAGCCTGCGCGCACGTGCTGTCCCACGAACAGGAGTTCAGACGTGTTCCGCACCCCCGCCGTCCGCGTCGCGCTGGTCACCTGCCGCCCCGGACCCGAGGTGGCGGCTGACGGCGACCTTCCGGTCCTCGTACGGGAGGTACGGGCGGCCGGGGCCGACGCCGATGCCGTGCACTGGGACGACCCGGACGTCGACTGGGCCGCGTACGACCTGGCCGTGATCCGCTCCACCTGGGACTACAGCTGGCGGGCCGCGGAGTTCACCGCCTGGGCGGAGCGGTGCGGGAAGGCCACGCGGCTGGCCAATCCGGCGCCCGTCGTGCGCTGGAACACCGACAAGCGCTACCTCGGGGAACTGGCCTCGGCGGGCGTCCCCGCCGTCCCCACCCGGTATCTGGCCCCGGGTGACCCCGTCGACCTTCCCCGCGACCACGAGTACGTCGTCAAGCCCACCTCGGGCGCGGGCGCCCGGTTCGCCGCCCGGTACACGCCCGGGGAGCGCGACACCGCCGTACGGCATCTCGCGCGGATGCACGCGGAGGGGTTCACGGCGATGGTGCAGCCCTACGTGCGGGGCGTCGAGGTGGCCGGCGAGCGGGCGTTGCAGTTCTTCGGCGGGCGGCTGCTGCACGCCAGCCGGAAGGGGGCCGTCCTCGCGCCCGGCACTCCCTACGACGAGCCGAAGGTGGCCCACCCCGGCCTGGAGCCCTGGGTGCCGACCCCGGCCGAACTGGCCGTGGCCGAGCGCGCCCTGGCCGCCGTACCGGGGGCCCCGGAACTGCTGTACGCCCGTGTCGACCTCGTGGACGGCGCGGACGGGCAGCCGTGCGTGATGGAACTGGAGCTGGTCGAGCCGAACCTGTTCCTCTCCCTGCACCCCGGGTCGGTGCCGAAGGTGGTGGACGCCGTCCTGGCGGCCGCGGGCCGGTGACCCCGGCGGTCCGCCGGGCTTCTTCACGAAGACCGCCGGCGGCCCGGCAGGCCGCCTCGTGCTCCCTTCCCCGATCCCCATCACGCCGGCCGGCCGGAAACCGGGTGCGGGCCGTCGGCGCGATGGTGTGTGATCGGGGGATGCCGATTCTGCTGGGCACGCCGGGCGCCGACGGGTTGAGCGAGGTTGTGGGCGTGCTGCGGGAGTGGCAGTACGACGGGGCGCCGATGCAGCTGCATCCGGGGGACCTGGGCTGGTTCTGGCGGTTCGGTGCAGAGACGACGGCCGCGGCGGTCCGGACCTGGAGCCGGGACGGACGGATTCTCGCCGTCGGGCTGCTGGACGGTCCCGAGCTGTTGCGGCTGACGATCGCGCCGGACGCCCGGCGGGACGAGGAGCTGGCGCAGCAGCTGGCCGAGGACGTGACCGAACCGGCGCGCGGCGTACTGATGGAGGGGGAGGTGTACGTCGAGGCGCCCCCGGGCGCGCTGGTCCAGGATCTGCTGTTCGAGGACGGCTGGAACGCCGGTGAGCCGTGGACGCCGCTGCGCCGCGACCTCACCGAGCCGGTGGAGGACCCGGGCGTGCGGATCGAGGTGATCGGGCCGGACCAGGCGCATGTGCGGACCGCCGTACAGCGGGCATCGTTCGACAGGTCGACGTTCACGGAAGAGCGCTGGCACGCGATGGCGGCCGGATTGCCGTACGCCGACGCCCGGTGTCTGGTCGCGTACGACGACCGGGGCAACGCGGTGGCGGCGGTCACGGTGTGGTCGGCCGGTCCGGGGAAGCCCGGGCTGCTGGAGCCGATGGGCGTGGACCGGGAACATCGCGGTCACGGCTACGGCAAGGCGATCACCGTCGCCGCGGCGGCCGCACTCCGGGAGCTGGGCTCGTCGAGCGCGATCGTCTGCACCCCGAGCTCCCATGCCGGCGCAGTCGCCACCTACAGGTCGGCCGGCTTCCGGCAACGCCCTGAGATCCGGGACCGGCGCCGGGACGCGTAGGGCGTGTCGTCAACCCCGAGGTGGCGGCTGCGCGTCGCGGACGGCCACCCGCTGCAACAGCCCCCATGTGAACTCGGCGACCACCTCCCGCGGTACGCCCTTCGCGTCGGGGGCGGTGAAGGCGAGGCCCCAGCGGGTGGGGGCCGTGCCCTCCAGGGGGCGGGCCGGGGCGAAGGCGCGGGCCACCTCGTCGACCGTGCAGGACCAAGGGGCCAGATCGTCGACGGTCTCCAGCTTCGGGGCCGGCGCGCCGGGGGCGCGGACCAGCCACTCGTTCCAGATCTGCCCGTCCGGCCCGGCCAGCACCTCGAAGCGCAGGTCGGGCCAGAGCGGGACGGGCCACAGCCGGGCCTCACAGTCCAGATCGCCGATCCGGCGCGGGGCCGTCGACTCGGGCTCGCCGAGCACCGAGCGGAAGAGGGAGGCGGCCGACCGGGCGCGCGGCGACCGGAGCATCGCCTGCCACCGCTTGTTGGCCTCGCGCATGTCGGCGACGGACACGCCCAGTGTGCGGCGGGCGTCCTCCACCAGGTGAGGGTTGTGGTCGGCCATACGGCGCAGCAGGACCAGCTGGAAGTCCGGGGCGCGGAAGGGGTGTTGCGGGTTCCGGTTCACGGGCGCTGTCGACAGCCTTGGGTCTCGACGGGGGTCTGCGCGCCCCACCGTACTGCCCGCCGGCCGGTCACGCCGGAAACAGCGGACACTGAGGGAAGTGTCGGCTCTCGGGTTGCCCATGAGGCCCATGAGATGGACCACATTGTCATGCGCTGGTAAAGCGGCGGTCCAACCGCCTACCGTGTGCGGCGAGTGATTTTCGCTGCGCATGCCTCCTGCGGTCGCTTCTCCGGCGGCAGGAGGGGTGGTAGGGGGTGCAGCGCACACGCGCGTCGCGTACGGCCGGCCGCTCATGGCACGCTTCCGGGCTGCTCACTGACCAGTGCAGACCGAGTCGTGCCGGCTCTCATCACGGCCCCGGAGTACCCCCTGCGACAGATGCGCCCAGGGGGAAGGGACGCAGATGAACAGGCTTGCGGCTGCCGCGACCACGGCTGCTGGACCGCTCGCACGGCACGGTGACACCCCGTCCGCCGGAGCGGTGGAGGGGCCCGGGGCGGCGCGTTCTTCCATGTCCCCGGCCAGGCAGCGCCGGTGACGTCCCTTTGGCTCAGGTGGAACCGCGTGTGACGGGCTGAGGACGGCCGGAAAGCCGGACGGTCGGCCCGCCGGACGCGTCTTCGCGTCCGTCGGGACGACGGTCAACCGACGGCGGACGGTGGGCAAGGGACGGCGGACGCCTCTTCGCGCTCTCGGCCGCCGGTCGCCCGTCGCCGGTCGCCGGTCCGGCGAGGGCACCCCGCCCCCCGGCCCTTTGCCGGATGTCACCACGCCTGTCACCCCGCATCACTCCACCATCCCGCCCACCCCTCCCGACCCGTTCGACGCAGGCCCGTGGCGGCGACGCCGTTCGCCGCCCTCTGCGGCGACGGGAACCGCCACCTGCTCCGGGCACCCGTGCGCTCGGACCGTGCGGCGGAACTCCCCCGTCCACCGGCCCTCTTCGAGGTCCGGGAAGCAAGCAACGCACCTCCTCCGACGAGCAAGGAGCTTCATGAAACGGAGTCAGCGCCCGCCCGCGCGAAAACGAAGAGGCGTCATCAGAGGCGTCTCGTGGGCGGCGGCAACGGCCGTCCTGGCAGGTCTGCTCACCGCGTACCCCGCCGTCGCCGACGGCACGCCCGACGGCACGGTGGAGCCGTTCCACCTGTCCGCCCGGCAGCAGGTGGTGGAGATCTGGGCCACCGGCGGCAGCGAGGTCAAGGAGGCGGCGGAGGCCGCTCTCGTCGGCAGCGACGACGACATCGCCACGTTCCTCGAGACCTACGGGGACCTGCAGACCCAGGACTTCCGGGTCGAAGCGGCCCAGATCGGCGACCTGGGCGGGGAGAACACCCTCGACGCGGTACGCCAGGCACTGACCGGCCCGGAGAGCGGTCTGGCCCACTTCCTGAAGGAGGGGTGGCAGGAAGCCTTCCAGCAGGATCAGCGGGTGCTCGTCGCCCGCGCCGTCGACGCGGGCGGCCCGGAGGTCCAGGCGCGCGGCCGGGCGGCCCTCAACGGCACGCCGGAGGACGTACAGAAGTTCCTGGAATCGGGTCAGCGCGAAGCCCAGGAGCAGGACGACCGCGTCCTGGCGGCCCAGATCGTCGCCGCGGGCGGAGCGCAGGTGAAGGCCTCCGGACGCCTCGCGCTGAGCGGCACGATCGACGACGTCCGCGAGTTCCTGGACGTGGGCCAGTTCGTGGCCCGCAGTCGTGACGAGGAGTACGCCGGCGTCGCCGAGCTGGCGGACCAGGCGGAGCGGGCGGGCAAGGTCGCCGCCAAGGAGACGAAGGCCGCCGAGGCCGCCTCCAAGGAGGCGATCGAGGCCTCCAAGCAGGCCAAGGAGGCCGCTCAGAAGGCCGCGCAGGAGGCCGAGGCCACCAAGCAGGACTCGGCCGGCGCCGCTCGCGCGGCCAACCGGGCGGCGAGCGCCGCCGCCGGGGCCGCGAAGGCCGCCCAGCGGGCCATCGCCGCGGCCGACGCCGCCAACAGGTCGGCCCGCGTGGCCGCCGCCGCTGCCGCCCAGGCGGCATCCGCCGCGGTCGGTGCAGCCAACGCCGCCTCGAACGCGCGCAGCGCCGCCGCGGCGGCCGCGATCAACGCGAACCAGGCGGACGCGGCCAAGAAGGCCGCACAGCAGGCCAACGCGGCTGCCGCGGGCGCCGACAAGGCGGCCGACGCCGCCGACCAGGCCGTGAAGGCCGCCATGGCCGCCGGTGACGCCGCCGCCTCCGCGGCCGGCGCGGGCGCCAACGCCACCGCGGCCGCGGACGCCGCCGTACTCGCCAGTCAGTACGCCGGAGAGGGCAGCGCCGCAGCGGCGAACGCCCGGGCCGCCGCCGCCCAGGCGCACCGACAGGCCGCCGAGGCCGGCCGGGCCGCCAGTGCCGCCGAGTCGCTCGCCCGCAAGGCGGCCTCGGCGGCCGCCGAGGCCCGCGACGCCGCCCGCTCGGCCGCGGCGCACGCCAAGAAGGCCGCGGACGCGGCGAACGACGCCGCCAAGCACGCCGGTGAGGCGAACGCGGCGGCCCAGCGCTCCACCGAGCACGCCAAGGCCGCCACCGAGGCGGCGGACACCGCCTCCAAGGCCGCCCAGCAGGCGCAGACCGTGTACACGCTCGCCCGCCAGGTGGAGTCCGAGGAACTGCTCGCCCGCACCAACGCCGGCATCGAGAACGCCCGCGATCTGAAGGCGCAGGAGGAGGCCGACGAGGCGCGGCGCAAGCAGGAGGCCGACGACGCCGAGCAGCGCCGCCGCACCGCGGACGACCTCGCCAGGAAGGCGCGGAGCGGTGCCGGTGACGAGGAGATCGCGCGGCTGGGCCGGCAGCTGGCCCTGGCCGACGCGAAGGACGGCAAGCCCTGGATGCGGGCCGCCGCCCAGGCGGCGCTCGGTGCGGACACCGAGGACGTCGTCGACTACGTGCGCACCGGCCGCACCGAGGCCCAGCAGCAGGACGACCGGACGGACGTCGAGCGGCTGGCGGAGGAGAGCGCCGTCAAGGGGGTGCGCGACGGCGCCGAACAGGCCCTGGACGGCGATGCCGCCACCGTGAGCGCGTTCCTGCACGAGGGCCAGTACAAGGTGGGCAGCGAGGCGTACCGGGTGGCGGTGGCGCAGGCCGCCGACGCCGGCGGCCCCGTGGTCAAGGAAAGGGCCCGCAAGGCGCTGGACGCCGGGACCACCGAGGCGTACCGCACGTTCCTCACCGACACCCTGGCGAAGGCCCGGGTCGAGGACGACCGGGTCAAGGCCGCCCAGCTGGTCGACAGCGGCACCCCGGAGGTGAAGTCCGCGGCGCGCATCGCGCTGGAGGGCCCCTCCTACCTGCTGCGCCGTTTCGTCGAGTCCGGCCAGTACACCGCCCAGCGCAAGGACATGCTGTCCCTCACCCACCAGCAGCAGGTCCAGCAGCTCGTGGCGCAGGCGCTTCAGGTCGCGGCCAAGGCCCAGCAGAACGCGGCGAACGCACAGGCCACCGCGGCCAACGCCCGCAAGGCGTCCGGCGATGCGGACAAGTGGGCGGCGAAGGCGAAGGACTCCGCCCGCACGGCGTCCGACTACGCCAGGGAAGCCGACCGGCACGCCAAGGACGCCGAGGCCTCGGCACGGCAGGCGGCGGAGTCGGCGAGTACCGCACGTGCCGCGGCCGACCGCGCCAACCGGTCGGCGCACGACGCCGCGGTCTCGGCCAGCGACGCCACCATGTCGGCGGAACTGGCCCAGAACTCGGCCGGCTCCGCGTGGGCGTCGGTCGCCGAGGCCAGGGCCTCCGCCGCCCGCGCCGGCAAGAGCCGGGACGAGGCGCTGAAGGCCGCAGGCGAGGCGTTCGCCGTCTCGGTCAAGAAGTACCGCGAGGAGGAGGAGCAGCGCCGGCGTGAGGCCGTGGCCAAGAAGGAGGCCGCGGAGAAGGACCCGGGCTCACGGGCCGAGGAGCTGTACCGGTGCGGCATCGTCGGCTGCGAGGCCGCCAAGAACCCCGGACGCTGGTGCCAGCACAACGAGGTCTACTGCGACGTTCTGTCCAAGACCCCGCAGCTGGAGATCCTGGTCGACAACTTCACCTGGTTCGTCAACACCGTCACCGGTCTCGGCCAGCTGGAGGCCTGTGCCCAGAAGGGCGATCTGGAGGCGTGCTGGCAACTGGGCCGGGACATGGCGGTCTCGAACAAGTTCCGCATGATCGGCATCGCCTACAAGATGCTGATGAGGCTCGAGCGCGGCTGCGGCGAGTGCTTCCCGGCCGGCACCCGTGTCCTCATGGCGGACGGCAGCCGGAAGCCGATCGACAGGCTCCAGGCCGGAGACCTGGTCCGGGCCACCGACCCGGTCACCGGCGAGAGCGGGGCGCGGCACGTCACCCGGCAGATCGTCACCAAGGACGACAAGCACTTCGCCGCGCTCACCATCCGGGGCCCGACCGGCGGCCGTAGCCACATCACGGCCACCTACGACCACCCCTTCTGGAGCGTCAACCTCCGTGCCTGGGTGCCCGCCACGGATCTGGTGCCCGGCGACAGGCTGCGCACCGACAGCGGGACGACGGCGACCGTCCTCGCCAACCACGCCTTCGATCGCCGGGCCGTCACCTACAGCCTCACGGTGGAGGGTCTGCACGCGTTCTACGTGCTGGCCGGGAAGACCCCGCTGCTGGTCCACAACTCCGAGTGCAAGCCGCTGGTGCTGGGGCTGTCGAAGTTCATCGACGAGGAGACCGAGCGCCACAACGGATACAACTTCATGGGCGAGGACCTGAAGGAGATCACCGGCCGGGTGAACGGCAAGCCGTACACCAAGTGGATGGCCGCCGTGCAGGACGTGCTGCGGAGCAACAAGAAGGTGTATGTGAGCCTGAAGGGCTTCGACCCGCCCGGGGGAACGTGGCAGCAGAAGTTCGACACGGCCGTCGAGAGAGGGCAGGGCGACAACTGGTCGTCCACCGAGTGGGAGATGGCCCAGATCGAGCGGTACTACCGGACGGGGGACCTCGACTGGAAGAACGTGGAGTTCTACGACGACAATGGCGTCAAGGTTGACATCGACCCGCCGAAGCCCCCGAAGAAGGACTAGAACGAGCGGCGGACAGGGGTATGAGCGAAACCTTCCGGTCTGAACGGACCTTCACGGTGTGGCAGTACACCGTCTTCCACCATGGCCGGCTCCTGCTGCGCAGTTCGCGCCGCACGGAGTCCGACACCCGCATCGACCTCCATGTGGCCGGTGTGAGCGGGATGTTCCTGCGCCCCTCGTACGACGGGATCGTGATCCGTGAGGGGACGGCGGAAGAGGTGCGCCATGTCACCTCGGTCCTGGGTCCGGAGGTCTTCCGGCACGGAGGGCGCCTCCATGTCATCGGGGAGGACCGCCTGACGGGTTTCGTCGTCGGCGGGCCGCTGGAGTGTCACGAGTCGCACAGCGCGGACGACGCTCCCTCCGGATTCCTCCACATGCCCCCGACCGCCTAGCGGACGCACCTTCGCCCTCCCGGCCCGGCACCCGCGCCGGGCCGGGAGGGCTCGGTGCACAGCACCTGTGTCCCTACGTCAGCGCGCCAGGAGAGACATGGCCGACATCTTCCGATCGGAGCGCACCTTTCAGGTGTGGCACTACACAGCCGCTCATCACGACCGGCTTCTGCTGCGGTCCACGGCGGACGAAGCGAACCACCGACGCGTCGACCTCTACGTCGAGAGCGTGCGCGGCCTCCTGCTGGAGTCGCTGTATCGCGGCATCGTCATCCGCGAGGGCACCCCCGAGGAAGTCCGGGAGGTGGAATCCGGCTACGGCATTCCGGTCACGTCCGAACCCGTGTACCTCCACGTCATCGGGGAGGAACGGATGCGCGGGTTCATCGTCGGCGGCCCGCTTCAATGGCACGAGGACTACGGGGGGTTCAGAGACCCCTCCCACTTCGGTCCCCTTCCCGGAACCGCGTGACGCACGGCCGGCGCCCGTCCGGCAGGAACAGCACCGAGTTGACGTAGCGCGGGCCGCGGAAGGGCAGGACGCGGCGCAGCAGGCCGTGGGAGACGACGTACGAGGTCCTCGCCTGGTGCGCCTCCAGGATCCGCGGGTCCAGCGGCAGCCAGGAGCGGGAGGGCAGCACCCAGCCCGCGTAGCCGAGATCCGCGAGGAAGCGGACGACAGGTGCGATCGGCTGGATACGGGACTCCAGTTCGACGAAGAGGGCGGGCCGGTCGCGCGTCAGGATGTTCCGGGCTCCGCGGAGGACCGCCGGCTCGTTGCCGTCCACATCGACCTTGATGAAGCCGACATCGCGCAGCCCCAGCCCGTCGAGCGTGACACAGGGCACCTGGACGGCGTGCGCGTGGATGTCCCGGCGGACCAGGGAGGACACGCCCCGGTCGCCCGCGTCGCCGGACGGCAGCCACAGCCGGGCGGTGCCCCGGCGGTCGGAGGCCGCGGCCGGGACGACCCGCACGTTCGCCGGGGCGGTGGCGGACAGCAACCGGGCCAGATGGGGCACCGGCTCCACGGTCACCACCCGGCGGGCCCGTCTCGCCAGGCGGTGCGTCCACGGGCCGTACCAGCCGCCGACGTCCACCGCCGTGCCGCAGCCGGGCGGGCACAGGTCGGCGAGCCGGGACAGCTCCGGCTCGCACCGCGGATACAGCAGCCGGGCCGTCGCCGCGACCAGACGGGTGGGCAGGCAGCGGGCGACGCGGGCGGTGGCCGTCGTCATCGGGCCAGCCGCTTCAGCAGCCGCTCGTGCTCGTCCTCGCTCACCTGCTCGCCGGAAGTGGGCAGCAGCTGCGGAATCCCGTCGACGATCGGGTAACGGCGGCGCAGCCGGGGGTTGTAGAGCGCCTCGTGGTCGTCGCCGGCCGGCAGCAGATGCAGCGGGCCCTTGTCCAGCGGGCAGGCCAGGATCTTCAGCAGCGGGTCGTCCGGGTTCACGGGGGAGTCAACTCCTTCGCGGTCAGGGTGCGCCGGGGAGGCGGTGCGGTGTCGTGCTTCGGCATCGCCAGCAGGACCGCGACCGCGAGGGCCGTGCCCGCGAGACGCAGTGCGAGCCGGAGCGGCTCGTGGGGCAGCGCCTCGCCGAACGACAGCGTGCCGAGCACCGCCGTGAACAGACACGTCACCGTGGTGCACACCGGAACGATCAGCGAGGCCCGGCAGCGCTGCAACGCCGCCTGCGACATGACCAGACCGAAGCCGCCGGTGCACAGCAGCAGATAGGGGTACGGGGAGCGCACCAGGCCGAGCACGGCGTCCCCGGGCCCGCTCGTCGTCAGGCAACCCGCCATCCCCTTGATGGCGAGCGAGCTGACCCCGTACAGCAGGCCCACCGCCACGCCGTACTCGACGCCCGTCGTCGGCAGCCGGTGCCGGTGGCGGGCGCGCCGTTCGGCGGACCCGTACAGCCACACCCCCAGCGCCAGCGTCGGCACACAGACCGTGAGGATCAGCGGATACGGGGCGCTGCGGCTCACCGTGTCGGAGCCCTCCCGCAGCGACAGCACCACCATCAGCAGGGCGAGCAGGATGGCGCCGAGCGCGTACCGCTCCCGCCCCGAGGTCTCCTCGCCGAGCAGCCGAGACGACAGCAGCACCAGCAGCACCAGTCCGGAGACGAAGATGCCCTGGGCTGCGGCGATCGGCAGTGTGCGGTAGACGGCGAGCTGGGCCCCGAAACCGGCGGCCAGCGCCAGCGCCCCCCCGATCCACAGCGGACTGCCCAGGACCAGGCGCAGCAGCCGGGCCGGGCGGCGGAAGTCCACCGCGGGCAGCGCGGCGAGGGCCTTCTTCTCCAGGACGAACCCGGAGCTGTAGAGCACGTTCGCCAGCAGGGCCGCGGCCACTCCCCACCACATGCGCTACGTCCTTCGCGCGTGCAGCAGCAGGATGGAGGCCGCCGACGGCACCGCGCAGGCCAGGCGGTCCAGCGGGTGCAGCGGGCGCGGTACGCCGTGGAACGGCGCGCCCCTGAGCGCCACGACCTGGAAGCCGGCCGCGGTGACGAACTCCCGCAGGGCGCGGGCGGTGGCGAGCCGCAGATGCCCCACGACCTCCCTGCCGGGGCGGCCGTGGATCGCGCGCAGGCTGACCTCCGAGAAGACGGGCTGGACGCCCAGCAGCAGCAGGGCGCGGTTGTACCAGGCGGCGAGATTGGGCGTGGAGAGCATCAGATGGCCGCCGGGGCGCAGCACGCGGCGGATCTCGTCGAGCGCCGAGTCCGGGTCGACGAGATGTTCCAGGACCTCGCTGAAGAGGACGGCGTCGGCCGATTGCGGGCGGAACGGCAGCCCGCCGTCGGTGAGTTCGCCGCGCACCGTGTACGGCAGCCGGGTGTGGGCCCGTCTGAGCGCGTCCTGGGACCAGTCGACGCCGACGATCCGGTGACCGGCGAGGAGGGGGGCGGCGGTGGCGGCGGCGGTGCCGTCCCCGCAGCCGATGTCCAGGACCGTCTTCGCGCCGGCGGTGGCCGGGCCCAGCGCGGCGGCCAGCATCCGGGCCTGGCGCAGACTGCGGGGGGTGCCGGAGGCGACGGGTACGGCGGGGTCCTCGTAGAAGTCGCGCAGTCCGCGGCGGACGGGGGCGGTCGTGGTCATGGGGTTTCCTCGGTCGCGTGCAGAGAGTGCTCGAAGAGGTCGCGCAGGCGGGCGCCGTCGTCGGGGCCGAGCAGGGCGCGGGACCAGCGCAGGGCGAGATGGAGACGGCCGTCGGTGGAGGCGGTGGTGAACGTCAGGCCGCGGGGCATGCGGGCCGGGGCCGAGAACCACACGGCGTGCGCGCGGCCCGCCTCCGCCCCGAAATCCATCGGATACGGGATGCGGCCGACGTTGCTGAGCAGCGTGGTCGAGGTCCAGGGGACCGCGGCCCGGCGCAGCGCGCGGACGGCGGCGGCACGCCAGACGACGGGCACGACGGGGGCGGTGAGCAGGGCGGCGCCGTGACCGAGCTGGGGGCGCGGCAGGGACTTGAGGGCACGGGTCCGTCGCGCGGTGCGGCGGAGCAGGGCCGGGAGGTCGCCGTCGGTCAGCTCCTCGGCGGAGAAGGGCACTTCGACGAGGCGTGTGCCGTTGCCGATCGGCATGGTGGCGTCCCGGGGGCGGTCGTCGACGGGCATGGTGATGCGCATCGGGCGGGGCCGGGCACCGTGTTCCTCGTTCCAGCGGGCGACGGTCAGGGCGGTGGCCACCATGAGCTGGTCGTTGACGGTGTAGGGGGCGGCTTTCGGGCGGTGGGGGACGGGGAGTTCGGTGACGAGGAGGCCGTTGCCGGGGGAGGTTTCCGGGTTTCCGGGCGCCACCCGCGCGGGCCGGACCCACGGCGAGGGGGTGTTTGCCGGCCGGTCCGGGGCCTCGGGCGGGCGTACGGGCGGAGCGGCGGGGGAGTGGTCGCGGCCGCCGTAGAGTTCGGCGGCCGTCGCGAGAATGCGCAGGCAGGCCGGGCCGTCCAGGGCCGTGTGGTGGACGGTGAGCACGAGGACCGTGCCGTGGGTACCGTCGCCCGCGAAGGGGCCGGGCACCACCTCCAGGCGGATCGGCGGGGACAGGGCCAGCGGCGGGGCCTGGGACAGCGCCCGCGCCCTCGCCTCCCGGAGGGCGTCCGGGCCGGGAGGGGAGAAGGTCACCGCCTCGACCTCCGGGTCCCCCGTCAGTTCCCACGCATAGCGGCGGGCGTACCAGGGGAGGCGGGCCTGGTGCATCAGGATGCGGGGGTGGCGGTGCAGGGCCTCCGCGAACGCCTTGCGCAGGCGGGAGGGGTCCAGGCTGCCCGGCAGGTGCACCTCGATGAGGACCGTCTCCGGTTCCTCCTCCTGGAGACAGTGCCGGGCCACCTCGTCCACCACGGGAAACGGGATCCGGACGGGCCGCCGCACGGGATCCCCGGCGTGGTGCCCCAGCGCGGTCATGCCCCTTCCCCCCGGGTGTCGTCCGGTTCCCCGGGCGTTGTCGCCCCGGGCCTCGGCTTGCGCAACGACCACCGCCCGGCCGACGGCTCCGGCTCGCCGGGCGGCCGGCTCGCGCCCCGCTTCCGGCGCGGCAGGGGCTGCGTCGGTGCCTCCGCCGAGGTGGGGGCCGTGCCCACCGTCGGCAGCACCGCCGTCGACCCCGGCGCGTCCGGCTCCTGAACGCTCACCAGGCCCGCGAACAACCCGATCAGCGCGAGGAGTTGGGCCGCGGGCCCGAACGCGCCCAGCCCGGCCCCCGGTGGCGATCCCGCCCCCGTCGCCGCCGCGATCCCCGCCCCCGCGAGTGCGAGGAACGCGATCGGCACCAGCAGCGCGTGCCGCCACCGGGCCACCAGTGCCAGCAGCGGAACCAGCAGCGCGAACGGCCCCGCGATCACGATGCCGACCACGGTCACCACCACCGTGCCGAGCCACACCCCGGCGCCCGGCGGCGCCACGGACGGCCCGTCCGGGTTCGGTGAGCGGCGCCGCCACAGTGTGAAGAACGCCAGCACCGCCACCGCGGCCCCGCCGCCGATCAGCCCGGCCTGGTACGTCGTCGCGGGCGCGTACGACAGTTTCACCGTGCCGCCGGCCCCGGCCGGAATCCGCCAGCCCTGCTGCCAGCCGTCCAGCCGCACCGGTGTGAGCCTCCTGCCGTTCAGCGTGGCTTCCCAGCCCTCGTTGTAGTTCTCGTAGGTGGTCAGGTACGAGGCCGCGCCCGAGCCGACCGTCACCTCGCGGCGATCGCCCAGCCAGTCGGCGATCCGCAGGTCACGGCCTGCGGCCTCCGGCTCGGTGGCGGTCCCCCGGGTCAGCGTCACGTCCGTCACCGTCAGCGGGCCGGCGTCGCCCGCCTCCACCCGGTGCGCGCCGGTGGGCAGTTGGACGGAGGGATCGGCGCGGTGCTGCTGACACAGCGTCAGCGCTACCGGCCGGCGCTCCACCAGATCGCGTACGGTCCCCTTCGCGCCCGTCTCGTACAGCTCTCCGTCGATGGCGAGCACGGGACCCTGACCGCACGGCAGCGAGAACGTCCGTGTGACGGACGGCTGGGGCGTGCGGTACTGCTCGAGCGCGGGGATGTACGCCTCGGTGAGGCCCACGGGCAGGCGCAGATCGTCGTTCGCGACCGGGTTGTGGAGGGTCACGGGAGCCGTCTGCAGGACCGTGATGTCCAGGTGGTCGGTGGTGATCGGATCGAAGCGGGCCCAGCCGTTCTCGTCGACGCCGGCGATCGTCGCGCCATCCGGGGAGCTGATCTCCACCTTCGTCGGACGGCTCGACAGTCCGCCCGCGGCGGCCAGCACGATGGAGCCGACCGGCTGCTTGCCGGGCCAGTCGAGGTGGATCGTCGGTCTGTCCCCGGCGATCCAGGCCGTGGTCAGGTCGCCGTCGGTGAGGTTGCGGGCCGACAGGCCGGCGCCCAGCTCCGCCGTGGAGTCGGCCGTCGCGGTGATGCGGCCCTGCTGCCCGGGCGCCACCTGGTACAGCAGCTTGTCCAGTGCCTCGCCCGTGACCGGCACCGCGCTCGCCCTCACCTCGAACGCTCCCGCCACCGAGGTCGTGAAGCGCCGGTGCAGGCCGGCCTCCGTGCCCGTGGCGGACAGCCCGGTCGGGTCGGTGGCACGGTGCAGGGAGACGATCTCGGCGCTCGCGTCGGACCCGTCCGCGTCCGTCGGGAGCCTGAGCAGGCGGGTCACCTGGACCCCGGGCACCTTGATCTCCGAGAAGCCCGCACCCGTCAGGCCGGTCCTGTGCCGCACCGAGTCCAGGATCGTGATCCGCAGCCAACCGGTCGAGCCTGCGGGGGACTTCACCGTCTGCGTCGTACCGTCGGGGTGGAGATAGCCGCTCACCGAGCCCCTCGCGGTCTCCACCCGGATCCGGGTCGCCGCCGCGCGGACCCCGTCCTGCGGCAGCGGCGTCACCTTCAACGACGACGGCATGTCCACCGGCCGCGTGAACGTGATCCGCAGCCACTGCCCGTCCGCCGAACCGGCGGCACCCTCCGCCCAGGCCGTGTCCGGGTTGCCGTCGAAGGCGTTCACCGGGTCGTACTGCGGCAGATGGAACAGCCAGTTGCCGCTGGAGGACGCCGTCACCGAGCGGGCGCCGCGCAGCTCGGCGACGGTCTGATGGCCGAGACCCGTCGTCGGCAGGATCTGGTGCGGCGTCCGGCCGGGGTCCTGCGCGGCGCCGGGGGCGTTCTTCTCGTCGCGCGTGTACGTGTACGACGTGTTGGCGTCGACCAGGCCGAAGCGGGTGTCGGCGCGGCGCAGGCCGTCGCCCACCACCTGCACCGGGGAGGTGCCCAGGCCGGGGGTGTTGTCGCCGGTGAGCACCGCGGCCCGGCCCCGCATCACCGGGTCGGCGGCCAGCGGCAGCAGCGCCTCCGGGCCGCCGGAGACGACGGCGGTGTCCGCGACCGGCAGCAGCCGTGCCGGACCCGGCCTCTGCACGTCCGTGCCCACCGGCTCGTAGATCTCCACGGCCCGCAGGCGCGGATAGAGGCCCTCGACCTGCAACGGGGCGCCGTGCGCGATCCGCCCCCCGGTCATCACCGGTCCGAAGCCGGTCACCCGCCGGTAGCCGGACTGTTCCAGGGCGCGCTTCACGGTGGCCGTCGGGACGTAGCCGATCTGGTCCGGGTCGAGGTCGTTGCGGACGATCACGTAGTGGAGGCCGGCCCGGCTCAGATAGTCGGCGAGCCCGGGGATGTCACCGCCCGTCATCAGGGCCTGCTCGACCGCGTCCATCGCGCGCCGGTTGCCGGCGGTGCCGAAGGGCACGAAGTCCCGCTCGGCCCAGCGGGAGTCCGCGAGCACATCGAGGGGCTCGTCGACGGGGGAGCCCCAGGAGTAGAGGCCGTGCGCGGTCGCCGGGACGACGAGGTCACGGGAGTCGGGGGAGTACTTCTTCAGCCAGTCGGCCGTGCTCTGCCAGTACTTCGGCAGCTGCCGGAAGGAACCGGGCTGAAGGATCGAGCCGTTGAGATACGGCGACGCGAGTCCGGGGACGACGAGGACCGCCGCGATCAGCGGGGCGAACCGGCGCCCCCGGACCGGGCGGGCCCCACGGGGGTCGGCGGCGATGCCCACGAGATGGACGAGACCGAGCACCAGCGCCAGAGCCGTGCCCGTCTGGAACTTGTAGATGTTGCGGAAGGGGGACAGCCAGCCGTCCAGCCAGTCGCGCACGACTCCGCCGAAGGGCGCGCCGAGCGCCCCTCCGTACCCGGCCAGCGTGACCAGCGCGACCACCAGCACGGTCAGCACCAGCCATCGCCGCTCCGGCATGTCCCGTCTCGCCAGGCCCGCGAGCCCCAGCCCCGCCGCGAGCGCCGAGCAGACGATCACGAGGACCGACGAGGCCACGGTCCAGCCGGCCGGCAGCCACGCCTCACCGAAGTGCAGATACGCCACCCAGTTCCCGGCCCCCCGCAGCGACTCCACCGCCGACATGGTGGACGTCGTGGTCTGCGCGCTTTCCACGTACGGCAGGAAGTTCTCGCCGTAGACGCCGAGCACCAGCAGCGGGACCACCCACCATGCCGTGGCCAGGACCACGCCGAGCACCCACCAGCCGATCAGCTTGCGCCGCCGCGGCCCGCGCGGCCGGGACAGCAGGTAGAGGCCGGCGGGAAGCAGGGACGCCAGGGTCGACGCCGCGTTGACCCCGCCCATGAACGGCACGATCAGCGCCGAGCGGAAGGCGGCGATCCGGGCGCCGTACCGCTCGTCCGTCAGCGGCAGCAGCACCGAGGGCAGGAAGGCACCGGGCAGCGCGGCGGCCGACGTCGAGCCGATCACGACGGTGAACACCGGCCACAGCGCGTAGGCCACCGCGCCGAGCAGCCGGGAGGCGCGGGTGCCCACGGCCAGCCGCTCGGCCAGCCGCAGCGCGCCCCAGAAGGCGACCGACACGACGATCGACATCCACAGCCGCTCCGCGAACCACACCGGCAGCCGGACCGCCTTGGCCAGCGCGTAGTACGGCAGCATCGGCCACAGATAGCCGGTGTACTGGTCCTGGATGCCGCCGAACCCGCCCCGGTCGTGCCACAACTGGCCCAGGTCGGACAGGAAACGCCACGGGTCGACGGTGACCCCGAGCTTGGTGTCGAAGGTCTGCCGCCCCGGGTGCACCGCCAGGAACAGCACGAACACCACGGCCCAGAAGCCGAGCAGCCAGCCCCTCGAGCGGGGACCCTCCGGCGGGCCCGCGCTCCCCGCGGTGGTGCGGACGGCTGCCGGGGGAGGGGCCTGGACCGTGGTCGTCATGGGGGACACCGCCGGAGGATGAGAAGGAGGTTCCAGGTGGCGAACTCGCGCAGCCCCGGCGCTTTGACGACCGCGGACGCGAGAAACGGCCAGTAGCGGGAGCGCGCCGAGACCACCGTGATGTCGTCGCGGGCGCGCACCTGCCGCAGGGTGGGGCCGATGTGCACGGCGAAGAGGTTCTCGCCGAGGGTGTGCTTGGCGGGCTTCCCGGTGCGGCGCCGGTAGCGGGCGCGGGCCCGATCGGCACCCAGGTAGTGCCAGGGAGCCCACTCGTGACCGCCCCACGGGGACAGCCAGTTGGTGAACGACACATAGATCAGGCCGCCGGGCCGGGTCACCCGGACCAGCTCGCTGAGGAAGGTTTCCGGATCGGCCACGTGCTCGAGGACGTTGGAGGAGAAGACGACGTCGGCCGCGCCGTCGGTCAGGGGCAGCAGATAGCCGTCGGCGATCACCGCCCCGTCCGGCGGCCTGGTCCCCAGCTCCCGTACGTCCGGCTCGAAGAGGTAGGCGAGCGCGCCGCGCCGCCGGAACTCCTCGGTGAACCAGCCGCCCCCGCCGCCGACGTCCACCACCGTGCGCTCCCGCACCGGACCGCCGTACGCCTCCACCTGGTCGGCGGCGTCCCGGGCGAGCAGGGAGTAGCAGGCGTCCGGGTCCCGCTGCTCATGCCGGAAGGCGCGGAAGAGGGCCAGGGAGCGGCGTATGGAGGGATCCTTGAGGCCGGAGTCGGGGCCTTTCGCTCTCGCTCCCGCGCCCGGACCGTTCGCCGCCGTCACGGCGCCCAGCTCCTCACCGCCTCTGCCGCCACCGCCCGGAACCGCTGGACCGTACGGTGCCAGCGGTAACGGGCCGCGCGTTCGCGGGCCGCCTTGCCCATGTGCCGGCGGTGGTCGCTGCTGAGCGCGAGGGTGCACCAGGCGGCCGCGAAGGACGACTCCCCGCGTGCCAGCATCCCCGTCTCGCCGTCCACCACGGAGTCCCTGAGGCCGGGCACGTCGAAGGCGATCGCCGGGGTCTCCCGTACGGCCGCCTCCGTCACCACGAGGCCCCAGCCCTCGACGGCGGAGGGGTGCAGCAGCATCCAGGCGGCGCACAGCAGCCGGTGCTTCTCGGCCTCGGTGACATGACCGGCGAACTCGACGCCGGAACCCGCGAGTTGTTCCAGGCGCTGCCGCTCGGGCCCGTCCCCGACGATCACCAGGCGTCCGCCGGTGACCGGGCGCACCCGTTCCCACAGCCGCAGCAGCAGATCGATCCGCTTGTACTCGACGAGCCGTCCCATCGCCACGAACAGCGGATCGGGGGCCTTCGGCTCGAGCGGCCCAGGCTCCTCGACGCCGTTGTGCACGACCCGGATCCGCTCGCGCTCGACGCCGATCGCGCGCAGCGCGTGGGCGGTCGACGGGGAGACCGCGACCAGCAGGCCCTCACGTCTCGCGCCCGCCAGCGCCCAGTGCTCCAGCCGCCGGCCGATCCGGGCGGCGGGCGCCAGCGGGCCCCCGAACCGCATGGGCCACAGGTCGGTGTGGACATGGTTGACCAGACAGAGGGTGGGGCCGTGGTGCCATAGCGGGGCGAGGTACGGCATACCGTTGCACACCTCTACCAGCAGGTCGCAGTCGCCGACGCGGCGGTGGAGGGCGGGCCGGGCGCGCAGGTAGTGGCCCAGGTCGCCGCCCGCCGAGAGGACCCGGTAGTCGCGCAGGGGATTACCGCCGGCCCGGGCGTGGTCGGCGGCGGGGGAGGCGGGTCCGCCGCACAGCAGGGTGACCTGGTGGCCGAGGCCGGTGAGTCCGTCGGCGAGGCGGTCGACCAGCAGTTCCGAGCCGCCCGCCGCCGGGTTGCCGAGATCTCGTCGGGCGAGGAAGACGATGCGGCGCGGGTGTGGGGGGAGCGCCGGGGGGTGCTGCGCGGCGCGCGGGACAGCGGCGCGCAGCGGGGACGGGACGTGCTGGGGCATGGGTGCTCCAACTCGTGTCTCGGGGTGCGGAACTCGGCGTGGGGGCAGGGCGGTGCGGATCACCGCCCGGCCGCCGGCGCGGCCGCGGTCGGCGCCCGGTGCGGGGGGCGCCGTGGCCGTGTGCGCGGGGCGGCCGGTACGGGGAGTGCGCGGGATACCGGGCGGTGCGCCGTGGGACTGACGGTGCCGGCGGTGCGAGGTGGGGGGTGGCGCATGGTGGGGGGTGGCGTGTGGTCGGCCGGTATCGAGTCGTGCAGGTCGTGCGAGCCGTGCGGTCGTGCGGGGCATACGAGCTGCGCGGGTTGTGCGTGTGGTTCGGGGTCCTGCGGGGCGTGCGCGTCGTTCGGGTCTTGCGGGCCCGTTCGGGCCCGTTCGGGCCGCAGGGGTCTTACGGGTCCGGGTCGAGGCGTCTGCTCCGTTTCTGTCGCGGTTCTCCTTGCGTCACCGGTGCGGACAGGCCGTGCTCGGGTGGGGGTGGACAGTTTTCGCCCAGCGGTCCGCCGGAGGCTACTCACCGGGGTGACAAATTCGGGTCGTTTTCAAGCTGACGGCTCATCACATACTGCCCTCCGTCTCGGACATCCCGGATGTTTCGGGATCCCGCCGCCCTCGTACCAGCCACACACCGCCCGCCAAGGCGAGGGCGAACCCTCCCGCCGCGGCACCGACCGGCAGGGTTTCGCCCAGCAGCCGCAGCTGATCGCTCTCCCGCCTGGCCTGCCGGACCTGGTCCTTCTGCGTCGCCGTGGTGAAGGCGATCTTCCGGCTGTCCAGGAGGACCACCGAGTCCTTCGCCGAACCGGGAGCGCGCAGCGTACGCCGCGGGCCGACCTGCGCGTAGATCACCCGGCCGGTGCGCTGGTCGACGACCAGCTCGATGCCGTGATTGGCGTACCACTCCTCGGCCGCCACCTGCCCGCTGGCGGACCGGCCGACCAGCACACCGGGCACCAGCCGGGTGCCGACCCGGGCCGGGGCGACCGTGCCGGTGAAGCGGTAGCCCGGGTATCCCTGGATCTTCCGCGTGCCGGCGTAGTGCAGGGTCACGGTCGCGCCGAGGGAGTCGTCCCACCACTGGTAGGCGCGCCGGCCTACATCGAAGGGGAACTTCAGATACGCGTCACCCTCGAAGTAGGGCTTCTCGCGACAGCAGTGCACCGGCTTGGTGGTCGTGCGGTTCATGACCCAGCGGGCGGGCAGGAACTCCAGCGCGTTGTGCGGGTCGGCGGCCGGCCGCGTCCCGTCGGTGTCGACCGTGGTGGTCACGTCCCACACCGCGGCCCCGCTGCGTTCGCTGTCGGCGACGTCGCCGCGCACCCGCTGGGTCACGGTGATCCGCTGACCGGCGACGGTCCGCACCTCGCCGGCGTCGAAGACGCTGCCCGTGCCGGTGTACACGGCGGTCTCGTCGATGTCGATCGGATTGACGGCGGCCCGCGGAGCCACGTACCACGCGAGCAGCGGGGCCAGCACCAGCAGGAAGGTGCCGAGGCCCAGCAGGACCAGGGAGACGGGTCGGACTCTACGGCGCATCCGGGCACTCCAGGGGCGTGAGACGGCTCGGCCCACGAGGGTTGCGGGTGGGCCGGCACCAAGGGGAAAGTGCGCGTGCGGTCTGGGCCGGGAACCGTAGGCGCCTCTTGACGGAGTGTCAATCACCTGTTGAAACTGAGTACTTGTCGGTACGGGACCGGCAGGGCAGGTGCCGCGGAGTGATCGGCCGGGATCGCGCGGCGCACGGGGGTGGGGGACGACCTCGACAGAGAGGCTTACCCTGCGATGTCCAGACTTCTCGCCGCCGTCCTGACCATGGCGGCCGCCGCCGCGCTCGCCGTCGGTGCCGCGCTCGGCATCGTCGCCCTTCTCGACGCGACGCCCGAGCAGCCGAACACACCGCTGATCACGTACGAGAACACCGGCCAGGAGCGCTGATCCGTGACCGCCCGCCCGGCAACCGTCACGGTCCGCTCGGCCTGGAGCGAAGTGCCCCGTTCCCAGGTGCGGCGGTTCACGGCGCTGGCCATGGCCGAGGCACCGGCGCTCGCCGAGGAGATCCTGCGGGAGATCCGCCGGGAGTACCCGCATCTGCCGGTGGTGCTCGACGACTCCGGCGAACCCATGGCGCTGGTCGGGATCCGCCGTGCCATCGAGGTCTTCGTCCAGCATCTGGAGTCGGCGGACCGCCCGCGCGTGCACCCCGAGGTCTTCCAGGAGTTCGGGCGCGGAGAGGGCCTGGAGGGCCGCAGCCTCGACGCGCTCCAGGCGATCTACCGGCTCGGTGTCCGGCTCGCCTGGCGGCGTTTCGCCGAGATCGGGCAGCGGGTCGACATCCCGCCCCCGGCGATGTACGAGCTCGTCGACGCCGGATACGAGTACCTGGACGGCCTGGTCGACCAGTCGTTGCGCGGCTACGCCGAGGCGGCGGCCCGGCGGGCGGGCGAGCGCCTGAGGCTCCAGCGGCGGCTGATGGAACTTCTCCTGTCCGAACACCACCGCGGCGAACGGGCGGACGCGCTCGCCGAGCGGGCGGCACGGGTGGGCTGGCCGCTGCCGGAGAAGGTCGCCGTGGGGGTGCTGCTGCGCCCGGCGCGGGAGGCGGTGGCACCGGCGGTCGGCCAGGGCGTGCTCCTCGACATGGAGTACGAGCGGCCGCACATGGTCGTACCGGAGCCGGACGCGGCGGGACGGCCGGAACTGCTGCACCGGGCGCTGAGCGGATGGGCCGGGGCGATCGGGCCGCCGGTACCGCTCGCCGACGCGGCGAAGTCGCTGCGCTGGGCCGAGGCGGCGGTGGGGCTGATGGAGCGGGGGCTGCTGCCCGGCGGGGAGGTACTGCTCTGCACCGAGCACACGGAGGCACTGGTGCTGCTCCAGCCGGAGGAGCTGATCGACGATCTGGCGGTGCGCTGCCTGGCGCCGCTGGCCGAGTGCGGGCCGACCCATGCGCGCAGGCTCGCGGAGACGCTCCTGGCCTGGCTGGAGACCCGGGGCGGGGCGCCGGAGGTGGCCGCCCGGCTGAGCGTCCACCCGCAGACCGTCCGCTACCGCCTGCGCCAGATCAGGGAGCTGTGGGGGGACGAGGTCGACGACCCGGACCGCCGCTTCGAACTGGAACTGGTCCTGCGCGCGCAGCGCCTCAGAGGAGAGCTGGGAGAGACGGGCACGCGCCGTTGACTGCCGCGGGACCCGTCGGCGCCGCCTCCCCACTCGACCGCGAAAGACCCCCGCCCCACGCCTCGCACGGCCATTGCCCAACCAAGCCCCCTGTGACTAGCCTGTGTTCGTCATGCCGATCTCCAGTTGAAATTTCGAACATAGAGAGGGGACCGGTCGTGGGACGCCTCGTACCTGCCGTGACCAGGGCTCTCGACATACTCGAGCTCTTCCTCGACGGGGACGGCACGCTCTCCGCCCCGGACATCGTGCGCAGGCTCCAGCTGCCGCGCACCACCGTGCACGAGCTCGTCACCACGCTCGCCGCCCGTTCGTACATCGTCCCCGTGCCGGGGCAGCCGGGACGCTATCGGCTCGGTGTGCGCCCCTACCAGCTCGGCAGCCGTTACGCCGAGCAGCTCGACCTCGCCGCCGAGGGCCAGCAGGTCGCCCGCTCGGTCGCCGACACCTGCGACGAGACGGTGCACGTGGCCATCCTCGAGGGCACCGACGTCATCTACATCGCCAAGGTCGACTCCACACACGCCGTGCGCATGGTGTCGGCCGTCGGCCGCCGGCTGCCCGCCCACTGCACGTCCGTCGGCAAGATGCTCCTCGCGTCCCTCCCCGAGCCGGAGCTGGCCGCTCGCATCCCGGACGACGCCGAACTGGTCGCGATGACCCCCGACAGCATCACCGACCCGGCGGTCCTGCACGAGGCGCTGGCCGGGGTCCGTAGCCGCGGCATCGCCCTGGAGACCCGCGAGTCCAACCCCGATGTCAGCTGTGTCGCGGCCCCCGTGCGCGACCGCACCGGACAGGTCGTCGCCGCGCTCTCCATCTCCGTGCCGATGATCCGCTGGAGCGACGAGCGCCGCGCCGAGCTGGAGCGGCTCGTGGTCAAGGGTGCGGTGGAACTGTCCGAGCGGCTCGGCCACCGGGGCGCCGAGTGACGTCGTACGAGGTGACGTCGTACGAGATCGCCGTACGGGAGTACGCGGACCTCGGCGAGGGCCCGACGTGGGACACCGCCGCCGGGCGGCTGATCTGGGTCGACATCCTGGGCTGCCGGGTGCACACCTACGACCCCGCCCGCGGGCGCCGCACCGTCATGGCGACCGGGCAGCACGTGGGTGCCGCCAAGCCGCGCGCGGACGGCGGTCTGGTGGTCAACCTCCGGGACGGCGTCGCCCTTTACGGTCCCGGCGGAGGCGGCTTCCGCCGGCTGCACCGCGATCCGGTCCCCGGCCGCCGCGGCAACGACGCGGCCGTCGCCCCCGACGGCTCGCTGTGGGCCGGCACCATGCGCTACGACGAGGCGCCGGGCGGCGGCACTCTGACCCGGATCGCCGGCGACGGCACGGTCCGCACCGTCCTCGACGACGTCACCGTCAGCAACGGCACCGGCTGGAGCCCCGACGGCCGGCTGATGTACTACATCGACTCACCCACCCGCCGCATCGACGTCTTCGACGTGGGGGAGGACGGCCTCCCGGCCCGCCGGCGGCCGCTGGCCCATATCGACCGCGGGTTCCCCGACGGGCTGACCGTCGACGCCGACGGCTGTGTCTGGGTCGCCCTGTGGGACGGCGGCGCGATCCACCGCTACACCCCCGCAGGCAAGCTGGACCGCGTCCTGCGGCTGCCGGTGCGCCGCCCCACCGCCTGCGCGTTCGGCGGCCCGGACCTGTCGGACCTCTACGTGACCTCGGCCCGCGCCGGTCTGGAGGCGCCGCATCCGCTCTCCGGCTCGCTCCTGGTCGTGCCCGGCGCCGGAAAGGGCCTGCCGCAGCCCGCCTTCGCGGGCTGACCACCCGCCGACCTGCCCGGCCGCAGGGCGGGAGGCCGTCCTCCCCGGGCCACGACCGGACCACTGGGGTGGTGCGCGGCGACGACCGCGCCCACGCACGGCGTGGGACCGCGGAACCGGCCCCGGATCCGCGTTCAATCGCGCCGGGGAGCCGAGCGCGGGGCAGCACCGCCCACCGTTGCGGATCCCCGACCCGCTGCCGATCCGTGCCCGAGGGAGAATGCGATGAGCGTCGCGGCGATGTTGCCGACACCGTCCGGTCCCCATCTGGAGAGGGGGCTGCTGCCCGCCGACTTCTACGCCTACGAGGAACTGCTGCCGGACGGGGAACGGGAGAAGATCGATGCCCTCCGGGAGTTCCTCCGCACGCAGGTGGCCCCGATCGTCGACGACTACTGGGCACGGGGCGAGTTCCCCTTCCAGCTCGTCGAGGGCTTCGGTGGGCTCGGCATCATGGACTGGGCCGACCCGGACTCGCCGGAACCCAGGCCGAGCAACCTCTTCGCGGGCCTGATGTCCTTGGAACTCGCGCACGCCGACGCGTCGGTGGCGACGTTCTTCGGCGTGCACACGGGCCTGGCCATGGGCACCATCCTCGCCTGCGGCTCGGAGGAACAGAAGCGGCGGTGGCTGCCCGCGATGAGCCGCTTCGAGAAGATCGGCGCCTTCGGGTTGACCGAGCCGCACGGCGGCTCCGACGTGGCCGGCGGCCTCCAGACGACCGCCCGCCGCGACGGCGACGAATGGATCCTCGACGGCGCCAAGCGGTGGATCGGCAACGCGACCTTCGCCGACGTGGTCGTCATCTGGGCCCGCGACGCCGAGACCCGTCACGTGCTGGGCTTCGTCGTGGAGAAGGACACCCCCGGGTTCACCGCGACGAAGATCGAGAACAAGATGGCCCTGCGGATCGTGCAGAACGCCGACATCGTGCTCGACGGCTGCCGCGTTCCGGAGGCCAACCGGCTCCAGAACGCGAACTCGTTCAAGGACACCGCGAACATTCTGCGCCAGACGCGCAGCGGCGTGGCGTGGCAGGCGGTGGGAGTGATGTTCGGCGCCTACGAGATCGCGCTGCAGTACGCGAAGGAGCGCGTGCAGTTCGGGCGCCCCATCGCAGGCTTCCAGCTCGTGCAGGACCTGCTGGTGAGGATGCTCGGCAACGCCACGGCCTCATGCGGGATGGTGACGCGCCTGGCCCAGTTGCAGGACGCCGGGGTCTACCGCGACGAGCAGTCCGCCCTGGCGAAGGCCTACTGCACCACGCGAATGCGCGAGACCGTGGGCTGGGCGCGGGAACTGCTGGCCGGCAACGGCATCATCCTCGACTACAACATCGGCCGCTACGTCGCCGACTCCGAGGCCATCTACTCGTACGAGGGCACGCGGGAGATCCAGACCCTCATCGTCGGACGTGCCGTGACCGGCGGCCTGAGCGCCTTCGTGAGGTGACGGCCATGACCATCGAATCCGTCTTCACCGGCCTGAAGGTCCTCGACGCCTCCTCCTTCATCGCGGCACCGGCCGCGGCCACCGTGCTCTCCGACTTCGGAGCGGACGTCATCAAGATCGAGCCGCCGGGGAAGGGCGACCCCCAGCGGAGGCTGAGCTCCGTGCCGCCCAGCCCCCGGGCACAGGCCAACTACAGCTGGCACCTCGCCAACCGCAACAAGCGCGGCATGGTGATCGACCTGAAGTCCCCGTCGGCCACCGGGATCCTCAAGCGCCTCGTCGAGTGGGCCGACGTGGTGATCACCAACTTCCCGCACGGCACGCGTGAGAAGCTGCACCTCGGCTACGAGGAGGTCGCGGCCTGGAACCCGCGGGTCGTCTACGCCGACATCACCGGCTTCGGCGATGCCGGCCCCGACGCCGGACAGCCGGGCTTCGACCTGACCGCCGCCTGGTCGCGCAGCGGGCTGCTGGCCTCCACCCGGGACGCGGGAGCCCCGCCCACGGTGCCGGTCTGGGGCAGCGGCGACTACATGTCGGCGATCGCCATCTACGCGGCGATCGTGACCGCCCTGTACCGCCGTGAGCGGACGGGACAAGGGGCCAGCGTCGGAACGTCGCTGCTCGCCGCGGGCGTCTGGGCCACCGGAACGCTCGTGGCCGGTGCGCTCGCCGGCGGCACGCCGTTCGAGCTGCACGACCGGAAAGCGCCGGCGAACCCGCTGATCAACCCCTACCGGACCGCGGACGACGAGTGGTTCATGCTGGTCGCCTCACCCCCGCACTGGCCGGGACTGACGCGGGCCATCGGGCACCCCGAGCTGCTCGAGGATTCCCGTTTCGCGGACATCGAGGGCTTCGTCGAGAACTCCGCCGCGCTGGCCGAGCTGCTCGACGCCGAGTTCCGCTCGCGGCCTTTCGCCCACTGGAAGGACGCCCTGGACCGGGAACGCGTCGTCTACAGCCTCATCCAGACGCCGGAGGAGGCCGCGCAGGACCCGCAGCTGCGCGCGAACGACATCGTCGTGCCGCTGGAAGGAGTCAGCGGGCTGGAGGAGACCATCAACAGCCCGGTCACCCTCCGAGGGGTGCCGAAGGTGCCGGCGAAGCGGGCACCGGAGCTGGGCGAGCACACCGGCGAGATCCTCGCCGAGCTGGGATTCGGCCCCGCCGAGATCGCGGAACTGCGCGCCGCGGGAGTGATTCCCGGCGCGCCCGGGCAGGAGGCGACGCCATGAGTGCGAAGACCGCAGCGGACCCGGTGGTGCCGGCGCGAGGCTAGTGCGCGGGCCCGGGGGAGTTCACCGGTGTCACCGGAACTCCTCCGGCCGCCCGGCCCAGGAGCGTCAGGTCCACCCTGCCCGGCCCCGACGGCGTGGTTCCGTCGGACAGGACCGCCAGCGCGAGCGTGTTGACGCCCCGGGTGTTCAGCACGCCGTTCGGCAGGACGAAGGTGTGCTGGGGGCCCACGTCGTTGATGTACTGGCCCATGTTCCAGCCGTTGAGGAAGATCTGTACCCGGTAGGCGCGGGCCGGGTCGTCCATGAGGGTCAGGCCGATCGACGCGTCCGTGCCCGGGGCGACGGACAGACGGAACCGCGTCCGGTACCAGACCACGCCCTGCCGCCGCTCGGAGCGCGGGAAGTACGCGGGCTTCCAGCCGTGGCCGCGGAAGCCGGGCAGATGCCAGCCCTGCCGTTCCCCGTACAGACCGCCGTTGTTGAGCGGGCCGCGCACGGGGTCGGGGGCCGCCTCTCCCCGGATCCGCCAGCGCACGGCGGGGGAGGCGCCGTCGAAGGTGACGGAGACGAGCCCCCGGCCCGCCTTGTGGGTGTCGTCCGCCCGGCCGTCCTGGTCGTGCTGCATACGGCGGACGAGGACCGAGAGGACATGGGACCCGCCTCCCGGGGCGACGGGGAACGTCGCCGTCGCCGTCCATGTCCCCTGGCGGACGGTCTTCGCGTCGGGTACGGGCATCCGGTGCGTGCCCAGTGGCCTGCCGTCCAGCCACGCCATCAGCAGGCCCTGCGTGCCGGTGATGTAGGAGAGGGAGACCGACCGGGCACCGGCCGCGCCCTCGAAGCGGCCCCGGTACCACACGTCCCCGTAGTGGAAGCCGTAGTCGTCGGCGAAGAGGACGGGCTCTCCGGCGGGCACCGGGGTCGTGGCGGCGGACCTGGCCAGGTCGGTCGTCCGCCAGGCCGAGTCGTCGAAGTCGGCGGCGGATTCGGGATTCTCGGCCTTGCGGCGCCATCCGGTCAGCGGGGGCAGCCGCACGGCGCCGGCGCCGGGCAGCCGCCGTTCGGCGCGCAGACTGCCGGAGCGGGTGACGCGTGTGCGCAGCCGGGTCCCGTTCCAGGCGACCGCGGCGACCCCGCGCGGCGCCCACACCTCCAGGTCCGCCTCCTCGGTCGTGTCGCCGGTCAGTGCGGCGGTCGGGCCGTGCAGGACCGCGGTGCGCAGCAGAGCGGGCCCGTACACCAGGACCGGTCCGGAGGGGGTGGTGCGGGGCCACAGCCGTACGGATGTCCTGTCGTCGGCGAGCAGCAGGAGCAGGGGGGCCGCGGCTCCTCCGCCCGTCACCGCGATTCTGGTGAGGCCGTCGAGCCGGGCGCGTACGCGCAGGGCGCCGTTGTCGTACGCGCAGTCGGCCGCGCCCTCCAGCACGGTGACGGCCGGCCTGACCGCGCACTCCAGGACGGTCTCGGTCACCTCTCCCGTGCGGCCGGTGAACACGGCGACGTCCTGGCGACCGGCGGCCAGGCGCAGCATGGGCTGCGCGGTGGAGTGGCGCAGCGTCCGCCGGCCGAGGGAGATCCCGGCGGCCAGCAGCCGGGCGTCCAGGGCGCGCACCGGTACCCGGAGGGTCGTCCCGCCGAGCGGGACGGCGGCGACCGTGTCGCTGGGCCCGTCGTTGCGGAGCACAAGGATGTGCGCTCCGGTGTCGGGGTTGACGAGGTGATAGGCCCTCACCCCCGGGGTGGCGACGGAGACGTCCTCCGCCCGGTCCAGCTTGGCCAGGTCGGGGAAGTGGTGCAGCAACTGCCCGATCTGGTGCATGGGGACGAGCTTGGCGGTCGGCTGCCGGGCCTCGTCCAGGGCGGCCCCGTAGTCGTACGACGTGTAGACGACCGGTGCGGGCAGCCAGCCCCAGGAGGTGCCGCCGAAGGTCATGTAGACGTTGTGCAGCGTGATGCCGTTGGCGAGGTTGGTCAGGTAGAAGCGCCGCTCGTACGCCGCGTCACGGGTGCGGCGTGACTCGGCGTATCCCTTCCCCCGGAACTCGGCGCCGCCCCACGGGTCGAACCAGCCGCCCCCGAACTCGGCGAGGAAACCGGGGGTTCGTGGACTGGCCGTGGATCCGCCCTCCGGCCCGCCGCGACCGAAGTACCCCCAGTCCGGTGGCCGCTTGAACGGCGACGGATAGCCGTCGAAGCCGTAGAGCCACCGGCCGCGCTCACCGCCCGTGTCGAACGTGCCGGGTGCCCAGTGGCCGTTCCTGCCCTTGTCGTTGTGGAACAGCGGTACGTCGATGCCGTCGGCGCGGACCTTCCGGTACAGATGCGCCATGTAGGCGCGGCCGGTGTGCTCGGTGACATGGTTCGCGTACTCGTTCTCCAGCTGGTACAGCAGGATCGTGCCGGTGCCCCTGGTGTACAGATGCCGTACCGCGATCCGGTTCACGGCGGTCAGCCACTCGTCCACATGCCGCAGATACGCCGGGTCGGCGGTGCGGGCCCTGCCCCGGGTGGCGGTCAGCCAGCCGGGGAAGCCGCCCGCGTCGACCTCGGCGTTGATGTACGGGCCCGGGCGCAGGGTCACATACAGCCCCGTCTCGGCGGCCGTGCGCAGGAACAGGTCCAGATCCCGCACGCCCGTGAAGTCGTAGGAGCCCGGGGCCGGGGAGTGGTAGTTCCAGGAGACGTAGACGCTGACCGTGTTGTAGCCGTGCGCGCGGAGTTTGTGCAGCACGTCCCGCCACAGGGACGGGCTCGGCAGCCGGAACGGGTGCATCTCGCCCGACCACAGCACGACCCGCCGGCCGTCGACGATCATCGAGTAGTGGTCGAAGCCCACGGTGTGCCTCCGCCGGTCCGCGGCCGGGGTGCCCGGCGCCGGGCCGGTCGGGGCGGTGGCGGCCGCCACACACGCCTCGCCGCTCCCGCCGAGCGAGAGCCCGAGCGCTGCCGTGCCGGCGATCGTGCTGAAGGTACGTCTGCTCAACACCAAGGCGGTTCTCCTCGACGGGCGCGGGTGCGGCCATTGTGCACAGGCGCAGGCCCGACAACGGGTTCATGAGGATCTCGGCGCGGGCGGATTACGCGGTAAGAGCGGCGCTGGAGCCGACCGTCCGGCCGACGCGATTACGGTCGCGGACCCATCGGCGGGCCGGGCGAACGTCCGCCGCATCCTGGAGGGCGTCAGTCCCGCGGACATCGCGACGGGCACACTGCCGGCGCCGGTACCGGAGCCGGCGTAGGAGCCGCCGGCCTGGGAGAACCCGTGGCGGACACGGTCCCGAGGGGGGTGTGTCGCCCGTTTCTCCACCCCCATCCGGCGCAGACTTGTCTGAACAAGTTCGACAGTGGTTCTCCCGCCGGACAGCGGCGGCCGATAGCTATGTCCCGTTCATGCGGCTCAGTCGGGCCGTAACGGCACCACCTCTCATGGCACCCCCACCAACGGGACGAGGTACACGCATGCGACTGCGCTGGAGATCACTCGGCGGGCTGCTCACCCTCCTCGGCGCACTGATCGTCGCCGCTCCCGCTCCCGCCCATGCGGCGGGCAGCAGCGGCAACCTGATCGTCAACGGCGACGCGGAGACCGGCGGCTACTGCACCGACGACTGGGGCGCGGCCACCACCGTGCCCGGCTGGACGACCGAGGCCGGTGGCCCGGACGTCATGTGCCACACCGCCGGGTCCTTCGGGCTGCCCGGCGACGGCAAGGCGCCCGGCAAGGCCTTCTTCGGGCCCGGCAACTTCGGCGACGGCGCGATGGCGCAGACCGTGGACGTCTCCTCGGCGGCCTCGGCCATCGACGGCGGCGGGGTGAGCTACAACCTCTCCGGCTGGCTCGGCGGCTGGACCGTCTACAGCGGCTACGTCGCGGTCGGCCTGCACTTCCACGACGCGAACGGCCGCCCGGTCGGTGCGCCCGCCAAGCTGCCGGCCGTCTCCGCCGGCGACCGCGGCCTGGCCACCGAGTTCCTCTCCCGCAGCACCACCGGCTCGGTCCCCGCCGGGACCCGCTCCATCCAGGTCGAGGTGCAGTTCCTGTCGACGTCCCACGAGGCCGGCTACCTGGACAACCTCTCGCTCACCCTGAACACCCCGGTCACCGCTCCGCCCCCGGTCGCCCCGCCCGCCTCCGAAGTGCCCGGCTACGACCACGTGTTCATGGTCATGATGGAGAACACCGACTACTCCGAGATCATGAACGATCCGGCGGACACGCCCTACATGCACAGCCTGATGACCCAGGGCGCCACGCTGACCGACTTCCACGGCGTCTACCACCCGAGCGACGAGAACTACCTCGCCGTCGCCGGCGGCGACACCTACGCCAAGGGCGCCACCTACTGGCCCGACATCAACTCCCCTCAGCGCAACCTGGGTGACATCCTGGAAGCGGCCGGCAAGAGCTGGAAGGCCTACGAGCAGGGCATGGGCACCCCCTGCAACACCAACACGAACTACGACAAGTACTACGAGCCCGACGACGCACCGTTCATCAACTACACCGATATCGGCGGCAACGCTTCACGCTGCGCCGCCCACCTGTTCGACACCACGCAGCTGACCTCCGACCTGCGGTCTGCCGCGACCACCCCGGCCTTCTCCTGGATCGCCGCCGACGACTACTACGACGGTGAGGCCTCCGGGAACGGCAACACCACCAGCCTGAAGACGCAGGACGGCTGGCTGAAGCAGACCCTCGCACCGGTGCTGGCCTCCCCCGCCTGGACCCAGCAGCGCTCGCTGCTCATCCTGACCTGGGACGAGAGCGACAAGGAGGCGTACAACCACATAGCCACCGTGGTCCTCGGTTCGCAAGGCACCGTCCCGGCCGGAACCAGCAGCCCGGCCCACTACGACCACTACGGCATCGGCCGCACCGTCGAGGCGGCCCTCGGCCTGCCCGGCCTGACCGCCAACGACACCTATGCCACCCCGCTGAACGCCGCCTTCGCGCCGTCCACCGTCACGACGCCGACGCTCACCGGCGACCTCGACGCGGTCGCGAACGGCGGCAACGTCACCTTCCGGTACACGGTGCCGTCCGGCGCGCAGGTGAGCGCGAAGAACTGGATCGGCATCTACCCGGCGGGCGCCACCCCTGGTCGTCAGTCCTCGCTGGCCTGGGCGTACGCCCCCAACGCCAGCGGTGCGCTGACCTTCTCCACCGGAAAGCCGGGCGGCGCGGGCGCCTACGACGTGTACTACCTCGCCAACGACGGCTACTCGGTACTGGCCGGGCCCTTCCCCCTGTCCGTCGGCTGATCCGCCGGCAGCGGACACGGGCCTGCGCGTTCCGCATCACGGCGCTCGGCTTCTCGGCCTTGCCGGGGCGCCGGAGCCGGGCGCGCAGGCCCGCACCGGAACGGACGCGGTGACCGTCGGGGGAGCCGGGCCCTAGGAGCCGGTGCCGCTCATCATGGCGACCATGTTCCGGTTGGCGTCCGGGCCGAAGAGGAGGTCGAGGCCCCGGGCCGACTGGGCGGCGGCCTGTTCCGCGCGCGGGAAGAGCGCCTTCTCGTAGGCGAGCAGACCGGCGTCGAGGTCGTCCGGGTGGGCCGCCAGGGCCGTGGCGAGTTCCGCGCCGTCCTGGAGTGCCGCGTTCGCTCCCTCGCCCGCGAACGGCGACATCAGATGGGCCGCGTCGCCGAGGAGCGTCACTCCCGGCGCGTGCGCCCAGCGGTGGCCCACCGGGAGCGCGTGGATCAGACGCGGGGTCAGTGCACCCTCGGCGTCGGCGATCAGTGCGCGCAGCCGGTCGTCCCAGCCCTCGAAGTGCGCGAGCAGCGCCTGCTTGACCGAGTCCGGGGCCGTGAAGTCGAAACCGGACAGCCAGTCCTCGGGCACCTTGAAGGCCACGTACGTGTGGATGGAGCCGTCGGTCTCCCGGTGCGTGAGGAACCCTTTGCCGTCCGCCAGCGCGAACATCATGCCGCCGCCCAGGAGTTCGGCCGTCGCGGGGTGCCGTACGGCCGCCTCGTGCAGGTCCGTCTCGACGAAGGACACACCGGCGTAGGCGGGCAGGTCGGGGGAGAGCAGGGGGCGGATCCGGGACCAGGCGCCGTCCGCGCCGATCAGGACGTCGGTCGTGAACAGGGAGCCGTCGGCGAGCGCCACCTCGTGGCGTCCGTCGCCCAGGGAACGCGCGCCGGTCACCTTCGCGCCCCAGCGGACCGTGCCCTCGGGCAGCGAGTCCAGCAGGATGCGGCGCAGGTCGTTGCGGTCGACCTCGGGCCGGCCGCTCTCCTCGACGTCCTTGAAGCGGACCGTGCCGTCCGGGTCGAGGACGCGCAACTCCTCCCCGCCGGAGTGGACGATCGCGCGGAACTCCTCGAAGAGCCCGGCGGCCCGCAGCGCGGCCTGCCCCGACTCCTCGTGGATGTCGAGCATGCCGCCCTGGGGGCGGGTGGCGGCGGAGGCGTCGCGTTCGTGGACGACCGCCTCGATGCCGTGCACATGGAGCACACGGGCCGCGACGAGACCGCCGAGACCGGCGCCGACTACGGCAACGGTGTGGTGGGTGGACATGGTGGCCTCCTCAGGGAGTAGGCGGTGTGGTGGGCGGCTCGGGTGCCGCCGTGATGCCGCTGATCAGCACCTGGAAGCCCCAGGCCAGGCGTTCCTCGCCGGTTCCGGACAGCAGCGTCGTGCCCAGCGCGGCGATCTGCGGGTGCCGGTCGGGTGATGCGTCCCGCAGGGCCCGGGTCAGCGCGTCCCAGTCGTCCTTCGTCTGGGGTGCCTGCCCCTGGGCGGAGTGCTCGGCCGCGCTCGCCGTCGCGTACTGCAACAGCAGGTCGAGGCCCCAAGACGCCCGCGCGGACGGCACCCCGCCCTCGGCGAGCAGGGCGAGGACCGCCTCCACGAGGTCGAGGTAGTGCTCCCCGGAGGGGCGGGCCACCAGGGCCGCGCGGGCGAGCGCCGGATGCGCGAACAGGACGTCGACGTACGAGGTGAGCAGCCGCACGAGCCGCTCCCGCCAGTCGCCTTCCGCCCCGGCGGCGGACAGGTCCACCTCGCCGAGCAGGCGGTCCAGGACGGCCGCGTGCAGCTCCGCGGTGTTGCGGACGTAGACGTACAGCGAGGCGGGACCGGTGTCGAGTTCCTGCGCCAGGCGGCGCATGGTGACCCGTTCCAGACCCTCCGCACGCATGAGCGCGACGGCGGTGTCGACGATGCCGTCCCGGGTGAGAGCGGGCTTGGCGGGGCGGTCGCGGCGGCTGCGGGGGGCAGGGGGGTGCGCTGTCATGCCCTCAAGGTAACGAACATGTTCGTCGCGAACAAGTTCGTGACGAACATGTTCGTGAATCAGCCCCGCGTTGCGTAGGAGAGGAAGCCGGTCCAGGCGGCCGGGGAGAGGGTGAGGCGGGGGCCCTGGGGGTTCTTGGAGTCGCGGACGTGAACGGTGACGGGGGTGAGGGCGACTTCGAGGCAGTCTCCGTCGCCGCCGCTGCTGTGGCTGCTCTTGAACCAGGTCAGTTCGGTTGCGCTCATAGGTCTCCTCGCATCCGCTGCAACAGGCCCACGGAGTCTTCAAGGGTGAGAGCCTGTGAGCGCATCCTGGCATAGCGCCTTTGGAGCACGCTGACCTCTTTCGGGTCCGAGATGAGCAAGCCGCCTCGCTGCCCCTCGCAGTAGGCGAACCACTTGTTTTCGGGGGTCTCCAGCAACTGCATAGGACCGTCGAGCCCGGCATGCGACTCCCGTCGCGTCGGCATGACTTGGATCTCGACGTTCCGCAAGCTGGCCATGTGCAGAACGTGATCGATAAGCCCTCGGGTGGCCTCCTGACCGCCTGTACGCCGCCGGAACAGGTGCTCCTCCAAGATGAAGTCGAAGGCCGTGTTCTGGCGGTTCCGCAGCAGTTGCTGCCGTTCGGCCCGCGCTACCCACTGGGCCTCGATCTGCCCGTCGTCCAGCGGTGGCAACTGCTCGGTGAACAAGGTCCGCGCGTACGCCTCCGTCTGCAACAGCCCAGGGATCAACCGGCACTCATACGTGTACAACGTGATAGCCGTCCCCTCCATCCGCGCCCACTGCCGGAACCAAGCCGCCAACCCCGGTTGCCGCGCCAGATGTTCCGCCGCCTTCCGTAACGCACCCGTGTTCCCCAGCACCTCCTCCGCCCGGTCCACGAATGCCGGGTCGGGCATGCGGCGGCCCAACTCCACCGACGCGACCGTGTGCTTGGAGAACCGCACCTGTTCGCCGAACTCCTCCCGGCTCAGCCCCGCGTGCTCCCGCAGTGCCTGGACCACCGCCCCGAACGTCCGCAGGCTGCCCGAGGATTCCGGCTCCCCGCCCGTACCCACCGCGCCATCGACCACAGTCCGCCACCTCCCGCACACATGGTCACGGGCAGTCACGGGTACTGTCCAGCGTGTGAGCGCGTACGCTGCCGCGGCGTACGCGGCGTCGACCTGGTGAAACACCCTCCTCGGCCGTCAGATTGAGCGCATGACCGCACCATCCGCCCCCCAACGCCCGGTTACCGTACGTATGTTCTCGCAGCGTTTCAGCGCCACTCCGCGTGGCGCCCGCCTCGCCCGACGGCTCGCCGTGACCGAGCTGCACGCGTGGGGCATCCCGCACGGCACGGAGACCTCCGACTCCGCCGCCGCGATCGTGGCCGAACTGGCCGCCAACGCGGTGACCCACGGCCGGGTGCCGGGGCGGGACTTCGAGCTGCGCCTCTCCCTCGTCACGGGCAGCGTCCGCATCGAGGTCAGCGACACCCGCGGCGGACCGCCCTGCCCGCCGGGCCCGGGCGGCGTACGGCATCCCGAGGTGCTGGAGGAGTCCGGCCGTGGACTCGTCCTCGTCGACGCGCTCGCCGCCCGGTGGGAGGTGCTGGACCGGGACCCGCCGCCCGGCAAGACCGTACGCGCCGAGGTGGACGTGCCCAGGTGGCTGTCCCTGGCCAGGGCTCCCACGGGAGGAGCGACGGCCGGCTGAAGCGGGGCCGGGCTTCGGACCTCGGGGAGTCCCACAAGGTGTACGGTCCGTGTCCGGCCACGACAATGGACGGGTGGCAGGTGAAGGCGGCTTCCGGGTTCCTCGGGGATCCGCGAGCCCTGGGCGCTACGGCGAGCAGGTCTTCCGCCCACAGGACGAGGGCGAGTCGGAGCGGATCGACCTGGCGGCGGCCGTGTACGACGCCACGACGCTCGCACGGTTGCGGCGGCTGGGGGCCGGCCCGGGCCGGCGTTGTCTGGACGTGGGTGCCGGAACGGGGACGGTGGCACGCTCGCTTCTGCGCGAGGCGGGCGTCACCGAGGTCGTGGCGGTGGACCGGGACATCCGGTTTCTCACGTCCGAGCCCGTCGCGGGATTGACCGCCCTCGAGGCCGATGTGACCTCCGACCGCTTCGAGCCGGGTCTCTTCGATCTCGTCCACGCCAGGTTCGTGCTGATGCATCTGCCGTCTCCCGCGCGGATGGTCCGGCGGCTCGCCGGGCTGGTCGCGCCGGGAGGTGTACTGGTGCTGAGCGACGCGGTGGACCTGACGACCGACGGCGCCCCGGACACGCCGTACACCCTCGCCATGCGGGCGATGTGGCGAGGGCTGCGTGACACGATCGGCACCGACGTGACGTGGGTACCGCGCTGCCCCCAGCTGATGCTCGCCGCCGGGCTGGAGTCCGTGGCCGCCGAGATCCATGTGCCGCCCCTGGAGCCGGGAAGCGCCATCAGCCGGTTCTGGGCCTGTACGTGGGACCGGGCACGTGCCGCGATGGTGGCGACGGGCCTGGTGGACGACGCCGCGATCGACGAGGCCGAGCGCCGGCTGGAATCTCCGACGTGCGCAGGACTGTCCCCCGGGATGCTCACCGCCTGGGGCCGGAAACCGGCACAGCCACGATGACCACGTCCCCGGACACGCAGCGCCGTCGACACCCCACCTCCGTCGGGCCGGCGCCGCTGCTGGCGGTGTGCGCCGGGTACTTCATGGTGATCCTGGACGTGACGATCATCAACGTCGCCGTTCCGGTGGTGGGCCGGGATCTCTCCGCCTCACTCACCGGCATCCAGTGGATCACGGACGGGTACACCCTGGCGTTCGCCGGGCTTCTGATGAGCGGTGGCGCGCTGGGCGACCGGCTGGGAAACCGCCGGGTCTTCTGCTGGGGCGTGGTGGTCTTCACGGTGTCCTCGGCCGCGTGCGCGTTCGCACCGAGCGCACCCCTTCTCGTGGCGGCGCGGCTGGTGGAGGGGCTGGGGGCGGCGCTGATCGTGCCCGGGTCCCTGGCTCTGCTCCAGCAGGCCTACCCGGCGCCGGCCGTACGGTCGTGGGCCTTCGGGTTGTGGGGCTCCATGGCGGGGATCGCGGCCTCCGCCGGGCCGCTGCTGGGCGGGCTGCTGGTCTCGACGCTGGGCTGGCGGTGGGTCTTCCTCATCAACCTGCCCGTCGGCGTGGCCTGCCTGGGGATGACCCTGCGGCACGTGGCGCCCTCGGCCCGGCAGCCCGCCCGGGCTCTGGACTGGCCGGCGCAGTGCGCGGTGGTGGCGTCGGTGGCCCTGCTGACCGGCGCGCTGAACGAGGCCGGACGGCGTGGGTGGGCCGACCCCGCCGTTCTCGCCGGGATGGGCCTGGCCGCACTGACCGCCGCGGTGTTCGTGGTGCGGGAGCGGCTGGCACGGTCTCCCGTCCTTCCGCTCGGCCTGCTGCGCTCGCGCGCGATGAGTGGCGCAGCCGCCATCGGCCTGCTGTTCAACTTCGGCTTCTACGGCATGCTGTTCACCGCCAGCCTGTACTTCCAGCACCAGCGCGGCTTCAGCGCCCTGAAGACCGGGACGGCTCTGTTCCCGGCCGTGGCGATGACCATGTTCGCCTCGGTGCTGTCCGGGCGGCTGACCCGTCGTACCGGCGATCGCCCACTGGTGGTCTTCGGCATGCTCCTGGCCGCGCTGGGACTGGCGGGCTGGGCCGCCGCGGGAGCCGATCCGGCCTACGCGCTGCTGGTGGCACCGATGATGGCCGCGGGTTTCGGTACGTCCTTCGCCCTGACCGGGTCCACCGCCACCGTGATGGGTGCGGTGCCCCCGGCGTACTCAGGGGCGGCGTCCGCTCTGTTCAACACGACCCGGCAGATCGGCAGTGCCACCGGCGTGGCACTGGGAGGCAGCCTGCTCGCCACCGCCGCCGACCACCAGGCCGGGCTGCGTACCAGCATGGCCGTCGGCGCGCTCGGCTACCTGACGGCCGCGGGGCTCGCCTGGCTGTGTGTGTCGGCGAAGCCCAATTCCCAAGAGAGGTAAGGGCGGTATGACGAAGGTGGTGGCGGCATCGCGCCGCCACCACCTTGCAGTCGAAAATTCGATCAGTAGGGACCGTTCACATTGTCGATCGAACCATAGCGGTGGTACGCGTAGTTGCACGCGGCGGTGATGTTGGCGACCGGCTCGTAGATGTCCCACGAGGTTCCCGGCACGTGGTACGCGTTGAACGTCGGCTGGATCACCTGGAGCAGACCCTTGGACGGGATGCCCTTGGCGGCATTCGAGTCCCACAGGTTGATCGCCCTCGGGTTGCCCGAAGACTCACGGATCACATTGCGGTAAATGCCGTTGTAGCTTCCCGGAATGCCGTTCTGCCTCATGATCGCCAGGGAGTGCTTGATCCAGCCGTCCAGGTTGTTGGCGTAGGCCTGGTTCCCGGCGACCGTGGCGGGCTTCGTCGTGGCGGGCTTGGTCGCCGTGGCGGGCTTGGCGGTTCCGGAGGGCAGGGTCAGGACCTGGTTCGGATAGATGACGTAGGGGCTCGACAGGCCGTTGGCCGCGGCGATGGCCGGCCAGCCGCCGGGCGTCTTCAGGGCGCGGGCGATCGAGGCGAGGTGGTCGCCGGCCTTGACGGTGTACGTGGTCGCGGTCTGCCCGGCCGGTGCGGTGACGGCCTTGGAGGCCGGAGCGGCGTGGGCGGTCACGGCCGTCCCGAACACGGCCGTGGCGGCCATGGCGAACGTGCCGACGGTGACGGCGCCACCGGCGGAGATTCGGCGCGTCCGAGACGAGCGCTTGGCGGCATGACGGGGCATGGTGCGGTCCTCATTCCAGGGGATTGCATCGTGCGCAGTTGCCGGTACCTCTCGACAAACAGCACCGCATTTCGTTTTGCGGTGCCCTGCGGCGGACACATTCTTAGCCGCCGGGAATAACTAAACAATTACCCCTTTTACTAAGCGGGCTAGTTGCCGCAGGTGATCAAATAGGGGTCCGCGGGGTGAATCCGGGAGATTAAGGCGTAGGTAAAGCACTAGGGTGCTTCGTAAGTGAAGTGCATCACGCCGCGCTGAAAACGGGAATGGGTTGCTTTGCGATCGCACTCAAGCGGAATTTTTAATGGCAAAAAGTGCAATGAGGCTAATTGTGGCGAAACAAGCTTTCGTCATTTACTTACTCAAAACGGACATGCGGTGCCGACGGGCCGGGCCACAAAGAGCGACGCCGCCGGCGGCCACGAGGTAGTCCTCGTGGCCGCCGACGGCGTCCGGTAGTGCGGCTGGGGCTCAGCCGACCTGGTTGTACATCGCTCCCGCCGCAGGCCAGCCGGTGGGCTCCGGGACCGGTTCCGGCTGGGTGCGGCCGCGGACCTGGGCGGCCGTGAGCCCGCCCGCGGCGGGCATGCCGCGCCGGTTCTGTGCGGCCGCCGCGAGTCCGGGCAGGCCGGTCTGCGGAACCGGCTGGAGACCGGCCGCGGCGGCCGGGGCGATCCCCGGCGGCATGCCCGGCACGGAAGCGGGGGCGGGAGCGGGGGCGGCGGCCGCGGGCATCGGGGCCAGGGCCGGCGCGGGGGCCTGGACCGGCGCCGGGGGGGCCGGGGCGGGCATGGGTGCGGGCATCGGCAGCGGGGTCGGTGCGGGCATCGGAGCCGGGGAAGCCGCGGCGGGTGCCGGGGCCGGTGCGGGCGCCGAGCCGGGGGCCAGTCGCGGCATGGCAGCGGCCTGGGAGGCGAGCCCCGAGACGCCCGCGCCGTTGGTCTGGCTGACGAGCCGGTCCACCGCCGCCGTGCCCGAGCTGTAGCTGGTCCCTGTGCTCGGCTCGGGCACGGCGGCTCCCCTCCTGGTCCCGTAGAGCACCTGCTCCAGGGCGGACACCAGGCGACGCACGTCCACCTCGGGGCGCACCACGAGCCGCAGGAAGCGGCTGGATGAACCGATCTTGTTGCCGCACTCGCGGACCAGGATCCGGTGCTCGGACAGCAGCCGGTCGCGGACCACGGTGCCCTCGGCGCCCACCGGAAGGCGCACGAAGAGGAAATTGCCCTGCGACGGGTAGACCGTCAGACCGGGCAGCTGGGAGAGCTGGCGGGACATGTCCAGTCGGTCCCGGCGGATCTGGTGCAGGCTCTCCATGTACTCGGCGCCGTGCTCCTTCAGCATGAACACCACGTGCTCGGCGAAGGAGTTGAGATTCCACTTCGGCAGCATGGAGCGGATCTTGCCGGCGAGCGACGGGTTGGCGACCAGGTAGCCGAAGCGGATGCCGTGCAGGCCGAAGTTCTTGCCGAGGCTGCGCAGCACGACGACGTTGGGGCGCATCACGGCGTCTTGGACGACGCTGGGCTCGCTCTCGGCGTCGGCGAACTCCAGGAACGACTCGTCGATCACGATCAGGTCCAGGTCCGCCATCGCGTCCATGAACTGCACGAGCGTCTGCCGGGGCACGAACCCGCCGTCGGGGTTGTTCGGGTTGCAGACGACGGCGACGCGGGTGCCGCGCTTGCGGATGAAACCGGCGTACTGGGCCAGGTCCAGGGCGAAGCCGCTGGACTCCTGGAGCGGGAACATGTCGACGCGCTTGCCGGTCTCCATGGGCTGGTCGGTCCAGCGGCCGAAGGTGGGGACGGGAACGGCGAGGGACTCACGCACCAGAAGATGGTCGATCCAGGTGATCAGCTCGGTGGAGCCGTTGCCCATGGCCACGCACTGCGGGGGCAGCTGGAGCAGATTGCACAGCTCGGCCGTGATCGTGTCCGCGCTGCTCGGGTAGTAGGTGATGATCTCGCGCAGCTTGTGCGCCATCTCCTCGAACATGGCGGGCGTGGGGAAATAGGGGTTGCAGGGAATACAGAAGTCCACGGGACCCGTCCCGTCGCCGCCCTCCCGCGTCAGCGCCGCCATCGACGGGCTGTGTGCCGCGGTGCTGCGGAACAGCGAGGTGACGTTGTCGGCCATGGAACCTCCGTATGGGGCGGGCCCGTGGGGACGGTGGCCCGTCGTCTTTGGGTGGCCCGCGCGGGGGAGCACGGGCCACCCACCCATACGGAGACGGATGTGGCGTTGTTCAAATGGTGTGCACAGGGTGTGAGTTCGGCCGGGCAGGTCCGGGAGGCGTCACGGCCGCAGCAGGACCTTGCCGACCTGCGGGTCGCCGGACGCCACCAGCTCGATGGCCTCCGGGAACTCCGCGAGCCGCAGCTCGTGCGTGACCAGCGGCAGCGGATCGAGCAGTCCGGCGCCGAAGACCCGCACCGCGTGCGCCCAGGCGTCCGGCGGCGCCCCGAACACGGTGTGCACCTCCAGCTGCCGTACGACGAGATCGGTGGGGTCCAGTCCCTCGGCACCCGGTGCCGGGATGCCCGTGAGGACCAGGCGTCCGCCGCGCCTGGGCAGACGGGCGGCGGTGAGCGCGGCGGACGCGGACCCGGCGGCCTCGACGACGACTTCGACGCCGTCCGGGAGATCCTGGAGGGTGTGAAAGCCGGTGGCCCCGAAGCTCCGGGCCAGGGCCTCGCGTTCCCGTCCCGTGCCGACCACCAGCAGCTCGGCCGGGGACACGGCCTTGAGGAACTGCACGGCGAACATGCCGAGCGTGCCGGTGCCGACCACCGCGACCCGCTCACCGGGCCGCGCCTTCGCCCTGAGCGCGGCGGCCGCGATGCAGGCGGCGGGTTCCAGGAGCGCGGCGGCGGTGAGATCGGCGCCGTCCGGCAGGACGTGCAGCAGGCGCGCCGGCAGTGTCAGCGTGGTGGCCATCGCGCCGGGACGGGTGAAGCCGGTCTCCTCGTACCCCGCGGTACACAGCGTCGTCTCGCCCGCGTGACAGCGGTCACAGACCTGACAGTTGCGGAAGCCCTCCCCGACCACCTTGCGGCCGACCAGCGAGCCGGGAACTCCGGCGCCGGCCGCCTCGACCGTTCCGGACCACTCGTGGCCCGGAATAAGGGGATACCGCACGTATCCCTCGGGCCGGTTGCCCTGGTACACCTCGCGGTCGCTGCCGCAGATGCCGACGGCGTGCACCCTGACCAGGGCCTCGCCGGGAGCGGGGGCGACGGGCTCGTGGGCGGCCAGACGGTGCGTCCCCGGTGCCTCGACGACGACCGCGGTGCTCACTTCCTCCCCTTCGGCCTGCGCTGCTCCCAGCCGTCGGCCCACAGGTCGAAGCGGGCCTGCTGCTGCGGGAACTCGGCCGCCGCGTCGGTGTCCAGCTCGACCCCGAGGCCGGGGGCGTCGGAGAGGCGGAAGTAGCCGTCGACGACCTCCGGAGCGCCCTTGACCACCTTCTTGATCTCCGCGTCGGCGAAGTCGTTGAAGTGCTCCAGGATCTTGAAGTTCGGCGTGGTGAAGCCGACCTGGAGACAGGCCGCGGTGAGCACGGAGCCGCCCACGTTGTGCGGGGCGACCAGCAGGTAGTGGGTCTCGGCGGTGGCGGCCAGCTTCCGGGTCTCCCAGATGCCGCCGATGTGGCCGACGTCGGGCTGGAGGATGTCGGCGGCCTGGTTCTCGAACAGCTCCCGGAACTCGATCCGGTCGTGGATGCGCTCACCGGTGGCGACCGGCAGGTCCACTTTCTCGGCGACCTTCTTCAGTGCCTTGAGGTTCTCCGGCGGGACCGGTTCCTCCAGCCAGGCCGGCTGGAAGGGCGCCATCTCGCGGGCCAGCCGGACGGCGGTGGCGGGGGAGAAGCGCCCGTGCATCTCCAGCATCAGCTCGGTGCCGGGCCCGATCGCGTCCCGTACCGCCTCGATGAGGGAGACCGAGTAGAGGGTCTGCTCGTGGTCCAGCTCGAAGTGCCCGGTGCCGAAGGGGTCGATTTTCAGCGCCTTGTAGCCGCGGGCGACGACCTCCGCGGCGGCCTCGTGGTACGCCTCCGGGGTCCGCTCGGTGGTGTACCAGCCGTTGGCGTAGGCCTTGACCCCGTCGGTGACCTTGCCGCCGAGCAGCTGCCAGACGGGAACGCCGAGGGCCTTGCCCTTGATGTCCCAGCAGGCCATCTCGACGACCGCGATGCCGGACATGACGATCTCACCCGCACGGCCGTAGTCGCCGTACTTCATCCGGCGGACGAGATCCTCCACCGCGAACGGGTCCGAACCGAGGATGTGGTTTGTCTCCGCCTCCCGCAGATAGCCGATCAGCGCGTCGGTGTGGCCCAGCATCCGGGTCTCGCCGACCCCGGTGACGCCCTCGTCGGTGTGCACCTGGACGTATGTCAGGTTGCGCCATGGCGTCCCGACCACGTGGGTGCCGATTCCGGTGATGCGCACGGCGGTTGCCTCCAGCTGTTCGAAATGTCGAGGTATGTCCGAATTGTTGGCATGGCAGTGAGGAGGGGGGTGTGGGGGTGCCCGGGTCGAACCGGTAACGGCTTCGGCAGGGAAGTCGAGAGTTTTTTCGGTCTCCCACAGAACTTTCACAGTGGGGCCTAGGAACGTGACCGGTGCGGAATCTAGTCTTCCCGCGTCATGGACTACTGCCACCCGTGCCGAAGGCACCTGAACGGCGCCCTTGCCTGCCCGGGGTGCGGCACACCGGTCGAGGAACTACGCGCGTACGCCGACGAGGACGACGCCCGTCCGTTCGGCGACGCCTTCGGCCGCGACGGGGGCGAAGCAGCCCCCGACGGCGCGGACGGGTCCGGCGAGTCGGCGGCGTCCTCCGAGGACCGTGCCGCACGGCCCGGACGGGCGCAGAACCGCCGACGCGCCCAGGGACGCGGTGTGTCCGCAGACCGTGACGGCGGCAGCGGGACCCGGGCCGGCCGCCGTGACCGCAAGGCCGCCGCGCATCGCAGGCGCCGACGGCGGGTCCTGTTCGTGGGTGCCGGGCTGCTGCTGGCGGCGGGCGGGCTGAGCCTGGCCGAACTCGGTGTCGAGGCACCGGGAAGCACCCCGAAGACCGCGACCGCGGGGGACGAGACCGCTGACGGCGCGACCGCCGAAGGGGAGACGACCGGGCCGTCCGGCGGTACGGGAGGCCAGGGCACCGGGGGTGCGGCGCCGTCGGTCTCCGCCTCCGCCTCCGCATCGCCGTCCGCGTCCGCGACGGACAAGAAGTCCGACAAGGACAAGCAGGACGCGGTCACTCCGTCGGCGACCCCGACCGGGCGCCCGGACCGCCCGGCACCTCGCCCCACGGTGACGGCGACCAAGGCCCCGAGCGCGACTCCGTCGACGCAACCGGCACCGGCGAGCCCACGCCCCGAACCCTCGCCGACGAAGACATGCAACCGGTTCCTGTGGTGGTGCACGTAGCGCCTGCCGCGGCGCGCCCGGCGCCCCCGTCCGCCCTCGCGGTACGCGCCCGCTAGGCCTTCAGCATCCGGCGCAGCAGATCCCGCAGGGCCAGCTGCTCTTCGTGCGACAGTCCCGCCAGGGGTTCGCGTGCGAAGTCGAGGGAGTCCCGCAGGCTGTGGGCCAGCCGGCGGCCCTCGTCCGTCGCCGCGGCGACCTTCACCCGGCGGTCCGCCGGGTCCGGGCGGCGCTCGACCAGTCCCCGCACCTCCAGCCGGTCCACGATGCCGGTGACATTGGACGGCTCGCACTTCAGCTTCTGCGCCAGCCGCCGCATCGGCAGCGGCTCCAGCGACAGCAGGCTCAGCAGCCGCGCCTGCGCCCCGGTCAGCGCGTGCGCGCCCGCCGCCTCCTCGTACTCCTCGTGGTAGCGGGCGACGACCGATCCGATGAGTTCCACGACCTCCAGCGTCAGGGGGTCCATGCGGGGTGTCTTCTGCTCGGCCATGGCGTCCAGGGTACCGCTTTACTTGACAACCTGAAATATTGAGGAGCATCTTTGTTTCAGGTACTGAAGTATTGGTACCGGAGCCTTCGGTACCCGGATCGACCGAGCCGCAGCACACAGCACCCGAGGAAAGGCCCCCCATGTCCGACACCCCCGCCCTCCCCGCCGTCAGCCGCGAGTGGCACCTGCTCAGCCGCCCGGTCGGCTGGCCCAAGCCCGAGGACTTCGCCCTGGTCGAGGCGGAGGTACCACAGCCGGGCGAGGGCCAGGTGCTCGTGCGGAACGAGTACGTCTCCGTCGACCCGTACATGCGCGGCAGGATGAGCGCCGCCAAGTCGTACGCCGCCCCCTACGAGCTGAACCAGCCCATGCTGGGCGGCGCGGTCGGCGAGGTCGTCGCCTCCAACGCCGAGGGCATCGAGCCCGGCGACCACATCCTGCACTTCTTCGGCTGGCGCGAGTACGCGGTCGTGGACGCCGAGAACGCCGTCAAGGTGGACCCGGAGGCCGCGCCGCTGTCGACGTACCTCGGCGTCCTCGGCATGACCGGCCTCACGGCCTACGCCGGCCTGCTGCGCACCGCCGCCTTCAAGGAGGGCGACTCCGTCTTCGTGTCCGGTGCCGCGGGCGCCGTGGGCAGCCAGGTCGGGCAGATCGCGAAGCTGAAGGGTGCCTCCCGCGTCATCGGCTCCGCCGGCTCGGACGAGAAGGTCAAGCTGCTGCTCGAGGAGTACGGCTTCGACGCGGCCTTCAACTACAAGAGCGGGCCCGTGAGCGAGCAGCTGCGTCAGGCCGCCCCGGACGGCATCGACGTCTACTTCGACAACGTCGGCGGCGACCACCTCGAGGCCGCCATCGGTTCCCTGAACCGGGACGGCCGCATCGCGGTCTGCGGCATGATCTCGGTCTACAACAACACCGAGCCCGCCCCCGGCCCGAGGAACCTCGCCCGGCTCATCCAGACACGCGGCCGCATCGAGGGTTTCCTCGTCGGCGACCACTACGACCTCCAGCCGCAGTTCGTCCAGGAGGTCGGCCCCTGGGTCCGCTCCGGCGAGCTGAAGTACCGCGAGACCGTCGTCGAGGGCATCGAGAACAACCTGGAGGCGTTCTTCGGAGTCCTCCGCGGCGACAACATCGGAAAGATGATCGTCAAGCTCTGACGGGGCCCGTGACGTGCGCCGACCAGGGTCGTTGCGTACGACGAAGGCCGCGCCCCTGGACGTGGGGCGTGGCCTTCGCCCCTGCCCGGCCACGGGGTCTGGCGGCTCACCACCGACTCGGTAAAGTTCCCCCATGCGCGATCTTGGGGTGGGATTCGGCCGTCTGCTCGAGGGCCAGCGGTGGATGGCCCGGCACGACAGGCAGTACGGCTTCGGCCTGCTGCCCGGGCTGATAACCCTCGTGCTCTACGGGGCCGCGCTCACCGCCCTGGCCATCTGGGGCGACGACGCCGTCACCTGGGCCACCCCGTTCGCCGACGACTGGCCGAGCCCCTGGCTCGGCCTGTTCCGGGGCCTCCTCACCGTCGTCCTGTTCGCCCTCGCCCTCCTCCTCGCCGTCCTCACCTTCACCGCCGTCACCCTCCTCGTCGGCCAGCCCTTCTACGAGAGCCTCTCGGAGAGGGTCGACCGTGACGTCTCCCCGGACGGCACCGCCCCGCAGTCGGGCCTGCCCCTCCACCGCGAGCTGTGGATCTCGGCCCGCGACAGCCTCCGCATCCTCGTCCGCGCCGCGCTCTGGGGCGTCCTGCTCTTCGCCCTCGGCTTCCTCCCGGTCGTCGGACAGACCGTCGTCCCGGTGATCGGCTTCTTCGTCACCGGCTTCTTCCTCACCGAGGAACTCACCGCCGTCGCCCTCCAGCGCCGAGGCGTCGAACTCCGCGACCGCCTCACCCTGCTGCGCTCCCGCAAGCTGCTCGTATGGGGCTTCGGCACGCCCCTCGGACTCGCCTTCCTGGTGCCCTTCGTCGCCGTCTTCCTGATGCCGGGCGCGGTCGCGGGCGCCACGCTGCTCGCCCGCGACCTGCTGGGGGAGGAGACGGCCGAGGCCCGGGACGCCGACGAGACCGCCGACGGCGACGAGGACGAGCCGGTCAGCGGCTCCTGACCCCGGCACCGAACGTCGCGTTCGCCGCCGCCGTCACGATCGCCCGCACCTGCGCGACGATGTCCAGCCGGTTCCGCACGAACGCCGGGTCGGTGACCGCTCCGGTCGCCGGATCCGTGTTCCCCGCTCCGAACTCGAGGACCGGCGTGTGGACGTGCCCGCCCGGCAGCCGGTCGTGCAGCCCGAGCCGGTCCCGCAGCAGCGTCGCCCGGTACGCGATCTCGTTGGAGAGATAGTTGCCGCCGCCCCCGGCCCGTGCCGTCGACCCGAAGGTCGGGCCGTCCGGCCGTACGACGGGATCGCCGCCCCCCGCCGGAATCTCGGTGACCTCCGTGTGGTCGAAGACGGGGAAGCGCCCGGTGTCCGCGGACGTGATCGCGCGGTACGGGAGGGTCGTCGACGTCCACTGCGGCTGGGTGGCCGGATCGGGGACCGGGATCGTCTCCGTCCGGCCGATCCCGTCGTTGTCCGGGAACCCGCCCCGCCAGGCCCCGTTGGTCCGCTCGATGTCGAAGCGGCCGATGCGCCCCTGGCTCACGGTCGTGAAGAGGTCCACGCGCGGCAGATGCCGCCGCAGGGTGCGCTCCACGGTCCCGTCGGCGAAGTCCTGCCAGCGCACCGGGAAGACGACGGCCTCGATGCGCGCCGGGCCGCCCGCCGTCTGGATCGTGGTGCCGTCGAGCGCGAGCGCGGTGGCCCCGGACGGGTTGGAGATACGGATGTCCCGGTCCAGCGTGAACGGGTCGAAGCCGGTGACCAGGATCCGCTTCACGGCCCTGCCGAGCGGAAAGCGGACGGAGTCCTGCCCGCGAGAGGAGACCTCCAACTCCGACAGCAACCGGGCCCGTTGCTCATCCGACAGCCCGAACTCCGGCTCCCAGGACCGCACTTCCCGGGTCATTCCCAGCCGGGCCCAGTACAGCGGCCGGTCGTCGTCGGGGCTGAGGCCCGCCCCTCCGCCACCACCTTCGCAGGGAAGCGCCTCGCGCCTTTCGCATGCGGTTGGGCCCCGCCCCTGCGCCCGCTCCACGGCCCGCCGCCACAGCAGGGACCCCTGGCGGACGACCGCGCGTTCGGCCTGCGCGTACGAGTGGGCCTCCGCGAGCGCCCGCGCCAACCGCGGTGCCATCGAGTCGAAGCCGGAGCGCCTGAGGATCTCCTGGGGAACGGCCCGGTCGAGACGCTGCTCCTCGACGGTCGCCGAGGGGGCGCTGTCCGCCGTCGCCGTGCCGGGGGCCGCGAACCCCGCGAGCAGGGCCAGTGAGAGGATGCCGATCCGAACGCGTATGGAATGCACGGAGGGTTGTCCTTCCGTCGCCGTGGGTGCATGCTGCCGGACGCCCCGTAGTATCGCGTGACCGACGTGACACGGGCCACGGTGCCCGGCCCCGGTTGTGAAGGGTTCGTACGAGGTTGCGGCCGGACGCCCGATCGCCGACCGCCAGGTCACCACGGCGATTAACGTCTCACCCGGGACAGGTCTCCCCACGAGCAGCCCCGGTCCGGGTCCTGACCCCTGGACCGGGGCTTGTGACCCCCTAGGCCACGGGGTTCTTCGCGGTGACGGTGCGATAGGCGATCTCGGCGAGACGGGCCTGACCGTCCCGGCTCGGATGGAACCAGTCCCAGTGACTCAACTGTCCCGTCCCGAAGCGGTAGTCGAAGACCGCGTTGCCGTCGAAGCGGCACCGGCGGTCCTTGGCGCACACCTCCCTCAGGACCCGGTTGTACGCCTCCACACGCTTCTGCACCGCGTCGCGCCGCTTGGCCGCCCGGGCGTCCAGCGCGTCCGCGTCGCCCAGCATCGACGGGCAGATGCCCAGCTTCCACACCTGCTTGCCCAGCTGGCTGGTGCGGCCCTGCGACCACAGCCGCTTCAGGTTCGGCACGCTGGACACATACACCTGCGTCTTCGGCAGCGCCGCGCGCAGGCTGTCCATCGCCTCCTGGAACTGTTCGCGGAAACCGGCGACCGGGGTCATCGCGGAGACGGTGGAGCGGCAGGCGTCGTTGGCGCCCACCATCACCGTCACCAGCTCCGGCTTCCGCGGCACGGCCTGCGCGATCTGTCCGGGCAGGTCCGCCATCCGGGCCCCGGTCACCGCGTAGTTCCAGCTGTGCCGGGCGGCCCCGGTCACCCCGAGCAGCCGTACGGCGAGACTGTCCACAACGGTGTCGCTGCCTGTCGCCCACGACGCCTGGGGACAGTCGGACAGCACGGTGCAGGCGTCGAAGCCGCGGGTGATGGAGTCGCCCACGGCGGCGATCGAGCCGGGCGAGCGGTCCCAGGCCGGAGTGGGCCGCGGGGACGGATGCGCCTGTGCGGTGCTCTCCCGGCGAACGGCCCCGTCCCCGCCGGAGGTGTCACAGCCGGCGAGCCCCAGGACGGCCGCCGCCGCGATCGCGACGACAGCCCGAGAGTGACGCCCCGCTTTCCGCATCCCCTGGTCCCCTCGTTCGTCATGACACGGCGGTCGGTCCGTGCACGGTTCATCCGCAGTCGTTCGGCAGCGCTTCGAACACGCTGGGTCAGCCCCGCGTCCCCTTGGGTGAAACCTCGGGGTTCGGGAGTACCGGGACCGACGGTACGTCACACTCCTTGCCCCGTCGCACGGTAGCCTCGCCCCGTGGCCGCCCTGCCACACCCGATCCGTAAAGTTACAAGATGTCGCGGTCTGCCCGGAGGTTCAGGTGACGACACGTGGAGTCCTGTACGTGCACTCCGCGCCACGCGCACTGTGCCCGCATGTCGAGTGGGCAGTCGCGGGCGTGCTGGGCACGCGCGTCAACCTCGACTGGATCCGGCAGCCCGCCGCGCCCGGCACCTGGCGATCCGAGTTCTCCTGGCAGGGGGAGGACGGGACCGCCTCCAAACTCGCCTCCGCACTGCGCGGCTGGCACCTGCTGCGCTTCGAGGTGACCGCGGAACCCTGCCCGACAGCCGAGGGCGAGCGCTACAGCTGCACCCCCGACCTCGGGATCTTCCACGCGGTCACCGGCATTCACGGCGACATCCTGATCCCCGAGGACCGGCTGCGGGCCGCCCTGGTGCGCTCCCAGCGCGGCGAGAGCGAGCTGGAGGCCGAACTCGCCAAGCTGCTCGGCAAGCCGTGGGACGACGAACTGGAACCGTTCCGCTACGCGGGCGAGGGCGCACCGGTCCGGTGGCTGCACCAGGTCGTGTGACCGGCCTTCACCCTCCACGGTTCCGTCCCGTCCGTGTCCCGCCCGTCCCCCGTTCGTACGAAAGGGCCCCCACCGAGTTGGCGGGGGCCCTTCACATGGGCGACGGGGGCGACCCGGATCACACCGTGCGGAACGCCAGGACCACGTTGTGGCCGCCGAACCCGAACGAGTCGTTCAGCGCGGCGATGCGGCCCTCGACCGGCAGCTTGCGGGCCTCGCCGCGGACCACGTCCGCGTTGGCCTCGGCCTCCGGGTCGATGTTCTCGACGTTGATCGTCGGCGGGGCGACACGGTGGTACAGCGCGAGGACGGTCGCCACCGACTCCACACCGCCCGCGCCGCCGAGCAGATGACCGGTCATCGACTTGGTCGCGGAGACCGCCATGTGGTCGGCGTCGTCGCCGAAGACCTTGCGCAGCGCCTTCAGCTCGGCGATGTCACCGGCCGGGGTGGAGGTGGCGTGCGCGTTCACGTGCACGATCTCCGCCGGGTCCAGGTCGCTGTGGTCCAGCAGGCTCTGCAGGGCGTGCGAGATGCCGCGGCCCTCGGGCTCCGGCTGCACGATGTCGTGGGCGTCGGCGGAGATGCCCTGGCCGACCGCCTCGGCGTAGACGCGGGCGCCGCGCTTGGCGGCGTGCTCGGCCGACTCCAGGACCAGGACGCCCGCGCCCTCGCCGAGGACGAAGCCGTCACGGGCGACGTCGTAGGGACGCGAGGCGCCCTGCGGGTCGTCGTTGTTCTTGGACATCGCCATCATGTTGCCGAACGCGGCGATCGGCAGCGGGTGGATGGCCGCCTCCGTGCCACCGGCGACGACGACGTCGGCGCGGCCGGTGCGGATCATCTCGATGGCATAGCCGATGGCCTCGGCGCCCGACGCGCAGGCGGAGACCGGGGTGTGCACACCGGCGCGGGCGCCGACGAGCAGGCCCACGTTGGCGGACGGGCCGTTCGGCATCAGCATCGGCACCGTGTGCGGGGAGACACGGCGGACGCCCTTCTCCTTGAGCACGTCGTACTGGTCGAGCAGGGTCGTCACACCGCCGATGCCGGAGGCGATGACCGCGCCGAGACGGTCGGGGTCGACATCCGCACCCTCGCCCGCCTTGTCGGTGAAGCCCGCGTCCGCCCAGGCCTCCTTGGCCGCGATCAGCGCGAACTGCGCGGAGCGGTCCAGGCGGCGGGCCTGGGGCCGCGGGATGACCTCCGTCGGCTCAACGGCGATCTGCGCGGCGATGCGGACCGCCTGCTCGGCGGCCCAGTCCTGCTCGAGGGGACGGACACCGGACTTGCCGGCGATCAGGCCTTCCCAGGTAGAGGCCGCGTCGCCACCCAGCGGTGTGGTTGCGCCGATACCGGTGACGACCACGGTGCGATTGGTCGAGCTCACGGGAATTCTTTCTCCAACGGATACGAGGATTAAGCGGCGCCACCGCCGGGTGGCGGGGCAACGGCCCGGATCACCGGGCCGCCGGCCCGGCACTGGGCTGTCTGGCCAGGTGATCGGTCGATCAGGCCTGGTGCTTGAGGATGTACTCGGCAGCGTCGCCGACGGTCTTGAGGTTCTTCACGTCGTCGTCCGGGATCTTGACGTCGAAGCGCTCCTCGGCGGCGACGACGACCTCGACCATGGACAGCGAGTCGACGTCCAGGTCGTCGGTGAAGGACTTGTCCAGCTGGACGTCCTCGGTGGGGATCCCGGCGATCTCGTTCACGATCTCGGCGAGACCGGCGACGATCTCTTCCTGAGTGGCGGCCATGTCAGGCGCTCCTTCGTAGATATCCGTCAGGGTGTGGCGCCCGCCGCGTCAGCGGCAGGTGTTTGCAGGTCCCGTGCCGGATGATCCGGCACGGAGTGCCTAGGGGAGGGTAACGACCGTCGCGGCGTACACGAGACCCGCCCCGAATCCGATGACGAGCGCGGTGTCGCCGCTCTTCGCCTCGCCGGTCGCCAGGAGCCGCTCCATCGCGAGCGGGATCGAGGCGGCCGAGGTGTTGCCGGTGGTGCGCACGTCACGCGCGACCGTCACGTGCTCCGGCAGCTTGAGAGTCTTCACCATCGAGTCGATGATCCGCACATTGGCCTGGTGCGGGATGAAGACGTCCAGGTCGTCCGCGGTGATTCCGGCCGCGTCCAGCGCCTGCTGGGCGACCTTCGCCATCTCGAACACGGCCCAGCGGAACACCGCCTGGCCCTCCTGCGTGATCGCGGGGAACTTGACGTTGCCCTCGCTGTCCACCGGGAGCTCGGAGGCGTCGCCCGTGGGGGCGCTCCCGCTCGGACGAAGCCGGGAGTGGGGGAGGAACTCGTTCCACGGCACGGTCTGCTTGATGGTCTCGGACTTGTCGCCCTCCGAGCCCCACACGGTCGGGCCGATGTGCGGCTCCTCGGAGGGGCCGACGACGACCGCGCCCGCACCGTCGCCGAACAGGAAGGCGGTGGCCCGGTCCTCCAGGTCCGTCAGGTCGGACAGCCGCTCCACGCCGATGACGAGGACGTACTCGGCGGACCCCTCGACGATCATGCCCTTGGCGAGCGTGAGGCCGTAGCCGAAGCCCGCGCAGCCGGCCGAGATGTCGAAGGCGGCCGCCTTGTCCGTGCCGAGCTTGTCGGCGATCTCGGTGGCGACGGCCGGGGTCTGGCTGAAGTGCGAGACGGTGGAGACGACGACCGCGCCGATCCGCTCGGCGGTGATCCCGGCGTCGGCGATCGCCTTGCCCGCCGCCTCGATCGACATCGCGGCGACGGTCTCCTCGTCGTTCGCCCAGTGCCGGGTCTCGATGCCGGAGCGGGAGCGGATCCACTCGTCGGACGAGTCGATCTTCTCCAGGATCACCTCGTTGGGAACGACCCGGACCGGACGGTAGCCGCCGACCCCGAGAATGCGCGCGTACGGAGCACCCTTGCGTGCCTTGATCTTCGACATGCTCTCGGGCTCCTAATCAGGCGCTGTGCTCGGCGACGAGGGCACGAGCGGCGTCGAGGTCGTCGGGGGTCTTCAGGGCCAGGGTCCGGACATCCGGCAGGGCGCGCTTGGCGATGCCCGTGAGGGTGCCGCCGGGGCACACCTCGATCAGCGCCGTGACGCCCAGCTTCTCGAAGGTCTCCATGCACAGGTCCCAGCGGACCGGGTTGGCGACCTGGCCGATCAGCCGCTGAAGGACCTCGGAACCGGTGGCGACGGCCTGACCGTCCTTGTTCGAGACATAGGTGACCCGGGGGTCGGCGGGCGTCAGCGCCTCGGCGGCCTCCGCGAGGCGGTCGACCGCGGGCGCCATGTGGTGGGTGTGGAACGCGCCCGCCACCTTCAGCGGGACCACACGGCGCACGCCCTCGGGCTTGTCCTCCGCCAGGGCGGCCAGCTGCTCCAGGGTGCCGGCGGCGACGATCTGTCCCGCGCCGTTCACATTCGCCGGGGTCAGACCCAGCTTCTCCAGGTGCGGGAGCGTCGTCGAGGGCTCGCCGCCGAGCAGAGCCGACATGCCCGTGGGGGTGATGGCGGCGGCCTCGGCCATGGCCAGGCCCCGCTTGCGGACGAGCGTCAGCGCGGCCGTGTCGTCGAGGACGCCCGCGAAGCCGGCCGCGGTGATCTCACCGACGCTGTGCCCGGCGACGGCGCCGGGCGTGATGTCACCCAGTGCCGCGGCGGACAGCAGGCCCGCGGCGACCAGCAGCGGCTGGGCGACGGCGGTGTCGCGGATGGCGTCGGCGTCGCCCTGGGTGCCGTAGTGGGCGAGGTCGAGCCCGATGGCCTCCGACCATGCCGCGACGCGGTCGGCGGCGCCGGGAAGGTCGAGCCAGGGAGTCAAAAAGCCGGGCGTCTGGGCGCCCTGGCCGGGAGCGACGAGTACGAGCACTCTCACACTCTCTCTTGGGGACGGCCGGGGCCGCCCGTGAGGACAAGGACGAAGAACAGCAGGGGGTTTTGTGGGCCCCCGACAAAAGGCTATGTCTGGGGATCTGCCTCGGCCAGACGCCCAAGGATCAGCGCGATCCGCAACGTGAACGCGGAGCGTACATCAGAAGGCGACCATCCGGTGACGTCAGTCACACGTCGGAGCCGGTAGCGCACGGTGTTCGGGTGAACGAAAAGCATGCGGGCAGCACCTTCCAGACTGGACGCCTGCTCCAGATACACGCTGAGGGTCTCCAGGAGCGCGGATCCCGCCTCCTCGAGTGGTCTGTAGATCTCCTCCACCAGTTGCTCGCGTGCGCTCGGATCACCGGCGATCGCGCGCTCCGGCAGCAGATCGTCGGCCAGCACCGGGCGCGGTGCGTCCTGCCAGGCGGAACACGCTTTCAGGCCCGCCGCCGCGGCCTGCGCGGACCGGGTCGCGGCCAGCAGGTCGGGCACGATCGGCCCGGCGACGACGGGTCCGGCGGCGAACGGGCCGATGAGCGACTTGGCGACGGCGAGCGGATTGTCGTTGCCGCCCGCGACGACGACGAGCCGGTCGCCGAGCACGCCCGTGAGCACCTGGAGCTTGGCGTGCCGGGCGGCCCGCCGGATGGCCTCGACCGTCAGCTCGCTGTCACCGTCGGGGGCCGTGCCGAGCACCACGCACACATGCTCGGGAGAGTTCCAGCCGAGCGCGGCGGCCCGGCTGACGGCCCCCTCGTCGGCCTCCCCGCTGAGCACGGCGTTGACCACGAGTGACTCCAGGCGTGCGTCCCAGGCGCCACGTGCCTCGGCGGCCTGGGCGTAGACCTGGGCGGTGGCGAAGGCGATCTCCCGGGCGTAGACGAGGAGCGCCTCGCGCAGCACGGACTCGTCGCCGGGAGCGGCCACCTCGTCGATGGCGGACTCCATGACCTCGATGGTCGTCCGCACCATCTCCACGGTCTGCCGCAGGGTGATGGCCCGGGTCAGCTCGCGCGGCGCGGTTCCGAAGACGTCCGTGGAGATGGCCTGAGGGGCGTCCGGGTGCCGGAACCACTCGGTGAACGCGGCGATACCCGCCTGGGCCACCAGGCCGATCCAGGAGCGGTTCTCCGGTGGCATCGCCCGGTACCACGGGAGCGTCTCGTCCATGCGCGCGATGGCCTGCGCGGCGAGACTTCCGGACGATTTCTCCAGCCGCTTCAGGGTCGCGGCGTGCGGATGGACGGAGTGCGCTGCGGGCTCGGGGTGGATGGCTTGGGGTTCGGGCACGGGGACAAGACTGCCTTATCGGGACGGGGGCGTGGGGCGGCGGGTCCCGGAGCGCGGGAGGAGCGGGGCTACGGTGGTGGCTGTGATGGACGTTCGGCGCGCCGGTGAGCGCTACCTCGGAGGGGACCGGGCCGCCGGGATCGAGTCCCTGCACGCCTTCAGCTTCGGCCCACACTACGACCCGGACAACCTCCGGTTCGGCGCCGTGATCGCGTGCAACGAGGAGCGGCTGGCCCCGGGCGCCGGCTTCGACGAGCACCCGCACAGCCACACGGAGATCGTCACATGGGTGGTGGAGGGGGAGCTGACCCACCGCGACTCGACGGGCCATGCGACGGTGATCCGCCCCGGCGACGTGCAGCGGCTGAGTGCGGCGGGCGGTGTCCGTCACGTGGAGCGCAACGATGCCGGCGTCCCCCTGGCCTTCGTGCAGATGTGGCTGGCCCCCCGGGAGCCGGGCGGCGACCCCGCCTACGAGGTGGTCCGCGGCATCGCGGACTCCACGCCGTACGCGGTCCCCGAGGCGGGCGCGATGCTCCATGTCCGCCGGCTGGCGGCGGGGGAGCGCACCGCGGTACCGGACGCGGCGTATGCGTATGTGCACGTCGTACGCGGCGCCGTACGGCTGGGCGGTCAGGAACTCGGCCCGGGGGACTCGGCCCGGATCACGGACGCGAAGGACCTGGAGGCGGTGGGGGCGTCGACGGGGGCGGAGTTGCTGGTGTGGGAGATGGCGGGATGACTGCGGGGGAGCCGGGTCGCCCCGGATGACCGCGGGGGAGCCGGGTCGCCCCGGATGACCGCGTCGGAAGCCGGGCGGCTCGGGGGATGAGCCGGGGGTCCCGGGAGGCCGGGCGACCGGTCCGCGGAGCCCGGGCGGCAACGGGGCGGAGGGGCCTGGCGGCTGCGGGTTGAAGGGCCCGGGGCCCACGGGGCGAAGGGCCCTGGGGTCCACGGGGTGGAGGTCGTCTGGCGGCTGCGGGACAGAGGGGCCTGGCGGCTTTGGGGCGAAGGGGCCTGGCGGCTGCGGGGCGAAGGGCCCCGTGGGTCACGGTGCGAGGGGCCTCGGCCGCTGCGGGGTGGAGGGCCTTGGGGTCACCGGGGCGAAGGTGCCTGGCGGCTGCGGGGTGGAGGGGCCTGGCGGCTGTGGGGTGGAGGGGCTGGCGGCTGCGGGGCGAGGGGCCCCGGGGGCCACGGCGCGAGGGGCCTGGCGGCTGTGGGGTGGAGGGGTCTGGCGGCTTTGGGGCGAAGGGCCCCGTGGGTCACGGTGCGAGGGGCCCCGGCCGCTGCGGGGTGGAGGGGCCTGGCGGCTGTGGGGTGGAGGGGCTGGCGGCTGCGGGGCGAGGGGCCCCGGGGGCCACGGCGCAAGGGGCCCCCGGCGGCCCTCAGCCCCGTACCTCCGTCAGCACCGCGTCCGTGAACGGCGTCCACGCCTCGATGGCCCACGGCCCGAACGCCCGGTCCGTCAGTGCGACGCACGCCACGCCCGCTGCGGGGTCGATCCACAGGAACGTGCCCGACTGCCCGAAGTGGCCGAAGGTCCTGGGCGAGGAGGAAGTCCCCGTCCAGTGCGGCGACTTGGAGTCGCGGATCTCGAAGCCGAGGCCCCAGTCGTTGGGGTTCTGGTGCCCGTACCCCGGCAGGACGCCCTTGGTTCCCGGGTACTGCACGGTCATCGCCTCGGCGACCGTGCGGGGGTCGAGCAGGCGGGGCGCCTGGACCTCGGCGGCGAAGCGCACGAGGTCGGAGACCGTCGAGACGCCGTCCTTGGCGGGGGAGCCGTCCAGGCTCGTCGAGGCCATGCCCAGCGGCTGGAGGACCGCCTGCCGGGCGTACTCGGCGAAGGGGATGTCCGTCGCCTTCGCCACATGGTCGCCCAGCACCTCGAACCCGGCGTTCGAGTACAGCCGCCGCTCCCCGGGCGCGGAGGTGACCCGGTGCTCGTCGAACGCCAGCCCGGAGGTGTGGGCGAGGAGGTGACGCACCGTGGAGCCGGGCGGCCCGGCGGGCTCGTCCAGTTCGACGGCCCCCTCCTCGTACGCGACGAGCACCGCGTACGCGGCGAGCGGCTTGGTGACCGAGGCCAGCCGGAAGCGGTGGCCGACCGGTCCGTGCGTGCCGAGCACGGTGCCGTCCGCGCGGACGACCGCCGCGGCGGCGGTGGGGACGGGCCAGTTCTCGATCAGCACCAGGCTCTGCAGGGACATGCACACGAGCCTATGCGGCTCACAGGTCCAGCCGCATCGAGGGGTCCGGCTTGCGGACGAAGCCCAGCGACGCGTACAACGGCTCGGCCTGGGCGGACGCGTTCAGATCGACCTGCCGGACGTCCTGCTCGCGGAACCAGTCCAGCAGCGTCTCCATACAGGCGCGGGCGTGGCCCCGGCGGCGTGCGTCCGGATCGGTGGCGACGCTGAACACATGGCCCACCCGGCCGTGCGGATTGCCCGCCCGGCCGATCCGGTACTCGACCGTGCCCACCGCGAGTGCGGCGAGTGCCCCCGGCCGCCCGGGATGGTCGGTCACGAACGCGACGAAACCGCCGTCCGCGTCGGCCAGGCGGCGGCGCAGGGTCGGCAGGGATTCCGCGTGCCACCGTGAGGAGGAACCGGCCTCGAAGAGGGAGTCCAGCATGATCTGACGCAGTCGCAGCATTTCTTCGGCATCCTCGGGCCCGGCCCGGCGTACGAGACTCATGGCGCGCACGCTAGTCACGCAGGCCCACCCGGGTCTCCGTAATTTCCCCTGATTCCGCTTGCTTGGAGTGCACTCCAGCGTTCTAGCGTGGAGGTCATGACGGTGATGGAGACCTTGGCCGAGGCGGCCGAAAACGGGACCGACGTCTGCTCCGTACCGCCCGAGCGGCACCCCCGTCCCGACGGACAGGACAGCTACACGATCAGCGAGGTCGTCGCCTTCACCGGGCTCACAGCGCACACCCTGCGCTGGTACGAGCGGATCGGGCTGATGCCCCACATCGACCGCTCCCACACCGGACAGCGCCGCTACTGCAACGCCGACCTCGACTGGCTCGACCTGGTCGGCAAGCTCAGGCTCACCGGGATGCCCGTCGCCGACATGGTGCGCTACGCCGAACTGGTGCGCGCCGGAGACCACACCTACGCCGAGCGCTACGACCTCCTGGAGGCGACCCGCCGGGACGTGCTGGCCCGGATCGCGGAGCTCAAGGACACGCTCGCGGTGCTCAACCGCAAGATCGATTTCTACGCGGACGCCGGGCGCGCCCCGGCGTCGGAGAGGCGCTGATGACCGACAGCAGGATCGCGAGGGTGCGACTCGGTGACGACGGCCCCGAGGTGGGCGTGCAGGGTCTCGGCTGCATGGGGATGAGCTGGGCGTACGGCCCCCCGGACGCCGAGGAGGCGCGCGCCACCCTGGAGCGGGCGCTGGAGCTGGGTGTCACGCTCTACGACACCGCGGACGCCTACGGTGCGGGGGAGAACGAGAGGTTTCTGTCGCCGTTCTTCAAGGCGCATCGGGACGAGGTCGTCATCGCGACCAAGTTCGCGATCTCGGCCCCGCCGGACGACCCCATGAAGCGGGTCATCCGCAACGATCCGCCCTACATCCGCAGTTGCGTCGAGGCGAGTCTGAAGCGCCTGGACGTCGACGTGATCGACCTCTACTACATGCACCGCCGTGATGTGAACGTGCCGATCGAGGAGACCGTCGGCGCCATGGCGGAGCTGGTGCGCGAGGGCAAGGTGAGGCATCTCGGGCTGAGCGAGGTCACGGCCGGTGAGCTGCGCGCGGCCCGGGCCGTTCACCCGATCGCCGCCGTGCAGTCGGAGTGGTCCCTGTTCAGCCGGGACATCGAGGCGAACGTGGTGCCGGCCGCCAAGGAGCTGGGCGTGGCCCTGGTGCCGTACTCGCCGCTGGGCCGCGGCTTCCTCACCGGCTCCTTCTCCAACGCCGACACGGACCTCACGGACCAGGACTTCCGCCGTACGATGCCGCGCTTCACCGGCGAGAACGCGGCCGCCAACCAGAGGCTCCTGGACCCGATCCGCACGGTCGCCGGGGCGCACGGTGTCTCTCTCGCCCAGATCGCGCTGTCCTGGGTGCAGCAGCAGGCCGCGGTGCACGGCTTCCCGGTGGTCCCGATCCCGGGCACGACCAGGCGCTCGCGCGTCGAGGAGAACGTGGCGGCGACCCGGATCGTGCTGACGGAGGAGGAACTGGCGCTCCTGGAACCGATCGTGGCCAAGGTGGCGGGCGACCGCTACCCCGACATGACGTTCGCGTCGGCGGGCCGGGAGTAGGGATGTGCCCGGCGGACGCTAAAGCTCCGCCAGCAGCTCCGCCTTCTTCGTGGAGAACTCCTCGTCCGTGACGAGTCCCGCCTTGTGCAGCTCTCCGAGGTGCCGGATCCGCTCGGCGATGTCCGCGGGGTCCCGGCGCGCTGCGGGCACCGCGGCCGGGGAGGGTCCCGCGGCTCGCACAGCGGACAGCACCGCCGCGGCGAACGGCAGCGACTCGTGCACCGGGCCGTACCCGAGGCCGAAGACGACGGCGGCCGGGTCCTGGTCCGGCTGCGCCGGCTGCCCGGCATCCGCGTCCCGTCGCAGCAGGCGCAGATGACCCTCCAGGGCCTCGGGTGAGCGCCACTCGACCCCGCTGAGGCCGGTGACCGGGAAACTCTGGTCGCCGGCCTTCCACTTGGCGGAGGACGCGCCCGTCCACGACCAGCGGAAGGACACCGTACGGCCGTCGAAGGACGCCTTGCCGTCGTATGCCTTGAACTGCAGCGGCGCCTGGGGCGGCGCCACCAGGAACCGGTCGGCCGGGGTGCCGTCGTCCGTGATCAGGACCCGCAGCTCGTCGGCGTAGTACTCGGCGAGGGTGTGCCGGTCGGCGGGCAGGACCAGCCGGTAGGGGTCCGAGTTCTCCTTGAGCTGTCCGGCCGCCGCCTCGATCAGCGGATCGGCGCCGGGCCGCGGCACCGCGCGCAGGACCACGGTTCCGCGCTTGCCCTGAGTCAGCGTCAGCCCCGCGATCGCCTCCAGGGGGACTCGGCGTTCGCCGAGCGCCTGGAACAGCTTCGGGGTACGTATCCCCCGTTCGAAGCGGATGAGCACGGAGTCGGACTCGAACTCCCAGACGGCATGAAATCCGGCCAGTACGTCACCCATGCGGCTCATCGTATGCGGCACGCGCTCCTCCGTCGCCTCCCCGGGCAGACCGCGAATCCTGTTTTTCTACGCGCGTCCGGCCGTCATCGTGCCGGACAAACCCGCCCGGCACATGTCGGTGTCGTGGGCGCACCGGACCGTGTCGTACGCGCCGACGCCGATCTCGGCGAAGTTGCGAAGGCTGTCCGTGCCCGGCTCGAAATAGCCTGCGTGTCCCTTCGCTCCCTGCGCGGACAGGACCCGTGCCCCGAAGCCTCGGGAGACCGGGTCGGCACCGTGACCGAGACCACCGACCTCCAGATACGGCACGTCCTGGATCCAGTCGTCGGCGTCCCGCATCGCCCATACCCGGGCCGTGGTGCGCAGCCCGGCGGCCGTCCCGGAGCGCATGCCGGGGCTGCCCGCCACGGCGATGTCGGACACCCGTGACGGCAGGGCGTGCGCCGCCACCCCGCACACCACCGAGCCGTAGCTGTGGCAGTACAGCTGCACGGGCGCGCGGCCGGGCAGGGCGCGGAGGAGGGCGTCGAGCCGTACGGCGCCTTCCTCGGCGCGCATCGCGGTCGCCGCCTCCATGCCGAGGCCGTCGGGCGAGGTGTAGTCGGCCCAGGCGATGACGGCCGTACGGGTCGAAGGGCTCGCCGCGCGCTCCGCCGCGTACAGCGACGTGGCCATGCCGACCGGCGCCGAGTACATACGGTAGGTGCGCTGGAAGGTGAGCAGGTCGGTGTCGACACCGGGGACGACGACCGAGACGCGCCGGGCGGCGTCCAGATCGCCGAGGACCTCGGCGATCCGCCCCGAACCCTCCGGGTCGAAGGCGAGGATCTGCCGGCCCCCGGCCATCAGCGCCTCGAAGCGGTGCATGAGGCGGCCCGCCTCCCGCTGCCCGACCGGCGACAGCCGGTCGTCGTGCATCCGGGCGCGTTCGACCTTGCGCTGCTGGTCCAGGGCGATGCGGTTGGCCTCGTAGCGCAGCCGCACCGGCGCCCCGTTCATGTTGCCGACCGCGAGCGGGTAGCGGTGGGCGAGCCGGGAACGCTGGTCGGCGCCGAGCGAGCCGAAGAAGCGGGCCAGCAGTGCGGGGGAGGCTTCGGGGTCCGGCAGCTCGTGTCCGGCGATCCGGCCGTGCTTCCACGCGGCGCGCGAGGCATCCAGGGGCGTGGCGCCGGGGCGGCTGTGCACGGCGGTCCAGCCGGTCGTCGCGAGCATCACGAAGACCACGGCCAGCGCGAGCAGCGCGCGCCAGACGTTGAGTTGCGGGGAGGTGTCGAAGGAAGTCACTGGAAGGACACACTAGGAGAACGAGAGTGTCTCGCGTTAACCGAGTGACGCGTCTCACGTTTCACGCCCATCAATTCGGGCAAATCGGGCGCAGGTTAGGTCGGCCGTCACGCTGTGTCGATGAGACGCGCGCCACGTGGTGCGACCTGTCACGGCGCGTTCACTCCATCGGGCGCCGCATTCCGCCGATCTGACGGGAATTCACTTGACGCGTACGGGATCAGTGCGGAGTCAGCCCGCGCGCCACCGCTCCGCCAGTGCCGGGCCCACGGCATCGAGATGCCGGGCGGTCAGCTCACGGATCGCGGCCACGCTGATGTCCTGGCCCGCGCACCACAGCCGTTCCGTGACGCGCATCACCCCGCCGAACACGGCCACCGCGACGCGCGGGCGCGGATCCGCGTCGACGTCGAGGCCCTCGCGCTCGGCGATGATGTGGGCGATCTCCTCCTCCAACTCCGCCGAGCGGCGCAGATGGGTGGCGAACAGGGCCGGTGTCGACTCGATCAACCGGTAGGTCCGCAGGTGGAGTTCGGTAGGGATGATCTCCTCGACTGCCCGGCCGATGCCGTCCCAGCCCTGCAGCACCGCCTGCCGCAGCGCCTCGAGGGGTGCCTCGTGGGACGGCCGCGCACGCACGGCGTCGACGAAGTGCGACTCCGCCAGGGACTGGACGAAGAAGACCACGTCCTCCTTGCCGGCGAAGTAGCGGAAGAAGGTGCGCTGCGAGACGTCCGCGGCCTCGGCGATCTCGTCCACGGTCGTGGCCTCGTAGCCCCCGGTGGTGAACAACTCCAGGGCGGCCCGCAGCAGGGCGTCCCGGGTGCGCTGCTTCTTGCGCTCGCGCAGTCCCGGCCGCGACGCCGTGTCCAATGGGTCCTCTTTCCGCTCATCCGCCCGGTCCGGGCTGTCGGTTACATGGCGTGACAGTTACCGACTTGTGAATTGGTTTGTCAACTGTCAGCGGCTGTCACTAGCCTCGAAAACATGACTAGTCAGACCACCGTCGACGCGACGGAACCGGGGGACAGGACATCCGGTTCGTCGGCAGCACCGCCGGATCAGGCGCCGGGCCGCGGGCTGCGCGGACATCCGTGGTTCACCCTTGTCTCGGTCGCCATCGGCGTGATGATGGTCGCCCTGGACGGCACCATCGTGGCCATCGCCAACCCGGCCATCGCCAAGGACCTCGGCGCCAGCTTCGCCGACGTCCAGTGGATCACCAACGCCTACTTCCTCGCCCTCGCGGTCACCCTGATCACCGCGGGCAAGCTCGGCGACCGCTTCGGCCACCGGCAGACGTTCCTGATCGGCGTGGTCGGCTTCGCCGCCGCCTCCGGGGCGATCGGCCTGTCCGACAGCATCGCCCTCGTCGTGACCTTCCGCGTCTTCCAGGGGCTGTTCGGCGCGCTGCTGATGCCGGCCGCGCTCGGCCTGCTGCGGGCCACCTTCCCGGCCGAGAAGCTGAACATGGCGATCGGCATCTGGGGCATGGTCATCGGCGCCTCCACCGCGGGCGGCCCGATCCTCGGCGGCCTGCTCGTCCAGCATGTCAGCTGGCAGTCCGTCTTCTTCATCAACGTGCCGGTCGGTGCGCTCGCCCTCGTCCTCGGCCTGCTGATCCTCAGGGACCACCGGGCCGACAACGCGCCGCGCTCCTTCGACCTGCTCGGCATCGCGCTGCTGTCGGGCGCCATGTTCTGTTTGGTCTGGGCGCTCATCAAGGCACCGACCTGGGGCTGGGGCGACGGCAGGACCTGGCTGTTCATCGGCGCGTCCGTGCTGGGCTTCGCCCTCTTCTCCTTCTGGGAGACGAGGGTGAGGGAACCGCTGATCCCGCTCGCGCTGTTCCGCTCGCTGCCGCTGTCGGCGGGCGTCGTCCTGATGGTCCTCATGGCGATCGCCTTCATGGGCGGTCTGTTCTTCGTCACGTTCTACCTCCAGAACGTGCACGGCATGAGCCCGGTCGACGCGGGCCTGCACCTGCTGCCCCTGACCGGCATGATGATCGTCGGCTCCCCGCTCGCGGGCGCCCTGATCACCAAGGCCGGACCGCGCATCCCGCTCGCCGGAGGCATGCTCCTGACCGCGGTCGCCATGTTCGGCATGTCGAAGCTTCAGGCGGGCACCGGCAGCGGCGTCATGTCCATCTGGTTCGCGCTGCTGGGCCTAGGCCTCGCCCCCGTGATGGTCGGCGCCACCGAGGTGATCGTGGGCAACGCGCCGATGGAGCTGTCCGGTGTGGCCGGCGGTCTCCAGCAGGCCGCGATGCAGATCGGCGGCAGCCTCGGCACGGCCGTCCTGGGCGCCGTGATGGCGTCCCGCGTGGACAGCGACCTCCCGGGCAACTGGGCCGCGGCCAAGCTGCCACCGCTCACCCCCGCCCAGCTGGACCAGGTCTCCCAGGTGGTCCAGCAGGGCGTCGCACCGGTACCGAAGGGCACTCCGGCCCCGATCGCCGCGAAGATCGCGAGTGTCGCGCACGACACGTTCATCTCCGGCATGAGCCTGGCCTGTCTGGTCGCCGCGGGTGTCGCCGCCGTCGCGGTGCTGGTCGCGCTGCTCACCAAGCGGGGCGAGAACGCGGAGGCGGGAGCGGGGGCCGCACACATCTGACGCCGCACCGGCCGAGTTCGCCTATCCGGGTGAACGCGCTAAAGATCCCTCCCGCCCGGCACGCGCCGCAGGTCACAGTGGGTCACGTCCTCCGTACGACAGGGCCGTACGACCGGAGGACGGCCGGACTGCGGCGCGCTGCCGGAGGGGGGCAGCGCGCAGGCAGGTCTGAACGGGGGAACGGGGGGTACCCGCATCATCGAGCCCGAAGCGACCACTAGGTTCCGGGAGTTGATGATGGCGAACTTCGGACACAGCACGCGCAGGTACCCCCGCTCACGGAGCCGGATGGGGCTTCGGACCGGGCCGGATCGCGCGACGCTCGGGATCGTCGGAGTCATCTGTGCGGTCGCGGGATTCTTCGTCCTCGGCATCATCCTGGGACCGGTCGCGGTCCTCTGCGGCTGGCTCGCCATGGGCCGCAGCTGGACGGGCAGCCGGCCGGTACCGGCCCTGGTCGCCCTGGTCCTGGGCGCGATCGACACGCTCCTGGCGATCATCTGGCTGGCCGGACTGGCAGCCCCCGGGAACGGACTGCTCTGACCCGCGGGGAGTGTGGACGGGCCCTCGGTTAAGGCCTGGGGCCCGCTTCCTCATGAGCGTGCGGGTGCGGCACGGACGCTCCCGACAACGCGGCGACCTCGGCCCTCAGGGCCCGTACCTCCGCCGTCAGCGCCTCGATCGCCGCCGTCTGCCGCCGCTCCTCCACGTCGTCCTTCTCGAAGCGTGCGATGAACCATGCGGCGATATTGGCGGTCACCACGCCGAGCAGGGCTATACCGGACAGCATCAGCCCCACCGCGAGCATCCGTCCGAGCCCCGTGGTGGGTGCGTGGTCCCCGTACCCCACGGTCGTCATCGTCGTGAACGACCACCACACCGCGTCGCCCAGCGTCCGGATGTTCCCGTTCGGCGAGTCGCGCTCCACCGACAGCACGGCCAGCGATCCGAACATCAGCAGCCCGATCACCGCCCCGGCGACGTACGTCGTCAGCCGGATCTGCGAGGCCATCCGAGCCCGCCGGCCCACGAGTATGAGCGTGGCCACCATCCGCAGCAGCCGCAGCGGCTGGAGGATCGGCAGGACCACCGCGCACAGATCGAGCCAGTGGGTGCGGACGAACTCCCGGCGCCGCCCGCTGAGCGCGAGCCGCATCAGATAGTCGGTGGCGAACGCGGCCCACACCACCCACTCCACCACCGTGCACCCGGTCGTCAGCGCGGGACTCGCGCCACTGTCCACGATCGGCACGGCATAGGCGACGGCGAAGGCCACGGCGAGCGCCAGCAAGGGCCGCTGGGTGTGCCTCTCCCAGCGGGCCTGCGCCGATTGCTGCTTCATGTCCGCATCGTAAGGAACGAGCAGGGGCGGCGGGGGAACGAGCAGGGGCGGCGAGGACGCTCGTCCCCGCCGCCCCGGCCGCCCCTGAACCGCTGCTCAGGGCCGGCACGGCCTCACGCGTCGCCGCCCGCCGCCCCGGGATCGGCCGCCGTCACATCGAGCAGCCGGTAGCGGTCGATGGCCTGCTTCAGCACCGAGCGGTCCAGCTTTCCCGCCTGCGCCAGCTCGGTGAGCACCGCGACCACGATCGACTCGGCGTCGATGTGGAAGTGGCGGCGGGCCGCGCCGCGCGTGTCCGCGAAGCCGAAGCCGTCCGCGCCAAGGGACTGGTAGCTGCCCGGCACCCAGCGCGCGATCTGGTCCGGAACCGACCGCATCCAGTCGGACACGGCGACGAACGGACCCTCGGCGCCGCTCAGCTTCCGCGTCACATACGGCACCCGCTGCTCCTCCTCAGGGTGCAGCAGATTGTGCTCCTCGCAGGCCACGGCCTCGCGCCGCAGCTCGTTCCAGGAGGTCGCCGACCACACGTCCGCCCGGACGTTCCACTCCTCGGCGAGGATCCGCTGCGCCCGAAGCGCCCACGGCACCGCCACGCCCGACGCCATGATCTGCGCCGGGACCGCGCCCGAGGTGCCCTCGCCGATCCGGTGGATGCCCTTGAGGATGCCCTCCACGTCCACATTCGCGGGTTCGGCCGGCTGCTGGATCGGCTCGTTGTAGACGCTGAGGTAGTAGAAGACGTCCTCGCCGTGCGGGTGCTCCGCCGAGCTGCCGTACATCCGGCGCAGACCGTCCTGCACGATATGGGCGATCTCGTATCCGTACGCCGGGTCGTAGGCCACGCACGCCGGGTTGGTCGAGGCGAGCAGCTGGGAGTGCCCGTCCGCGTGCTGGAGCCCCTCACCGGTCAGGGTCGTACGGCCGGCGGTCGCACCCAGGGCGAAACCGCGCGACAGCTGGTCTGCCATCTGCCAGAACGGGTCGCCGGTCCGCTGGAAACCGAACATCGAGTAGAAGACGTACACCGGGATGAGCGGTTCGCCGTGCGTCGCGTACGCCGAACCGGCCGCGATCAGCGAGGCCGTGCAGCCCGCCTCCGAGATGCCGTCGTGCAGCATCTGCCCGGTCGGCGACTCCTTGTAGGCGAGCAGCAGATCGCGGTCGACGGACTCGTACTGCTGGCCGAGCGGATTGTAGATCTTCGCAGTCGGGAAGAACGAGTCCATGCCGAACGTGCGGTACTCGTCCGGCGCGATCAGCACGAATCGCCTGCCGAGCTCCTTGTCCCGCATGAGGTCCTTCAGAAGACGGACAAAGGCCATGGTCGTGGCGATCGACTGCTGGCCCGAACCCTTCTTCACGGATGCGTACGCCGCGTCGCCCGGCAGCTCGAGCGGCTTGGACCGCACGACGCGCGTCGGCACATACCCGCCGAGCGACCTGCGCCGGTCGTGCATGTACTGGAGCTCCTCCGAGTCCCGCCCCGGGTGGTAGTACGGCGGCAGTCCGGACTCCAGGTCCTTGTCGGAGATCGGCAGGTGCAGACGGTCACGGAAGTGCTTGAGGTCGTTGACCGTCAGCTTCTTCATCTGGTGGGTCGCGTTGCGGCCCTCGAAGTTCGGCCCGAGCGTCCAGCCCTTGATCGTCTTGGCCAGGATCACCGTCGGCTGGCCCTTGTGCTCCTTGGCCGCCTTGAACGCCGCGTAGATCTTGCGGTGGTCGTGACCGCCGCGGCCCAGATGGAGGATCTGGTCGTCGGTCATGTTCTCGACCATCGCGCGCAGCCGGTGGTCGTCGCCGAAGAAGTGGTCGCGGATGTAGGCGCCGGACTCGGTCGCGTACGTCTGGAACTGGCCGTCCGGCGTGGTGTTCATCTTGTTGACCAGGATCCCGTCCCGGTCCTGTGCCAGCAGCGGATCCCAGGTGCGGTCCCAGATCAGCTTGATCACGTTCCAGCCGGCACCCCGGAAGACCGACTCCAGCTCCTGGATGATCTTTCCGTTGCCGCGCACCGGACCGTCCAGGCGCTGAAGGTTGCAGTTGACCACGAAGGTCAGGTTGTCCAGGCCCTCGCGGGCGGCGATGGTCAGCTGGCCGAGTGATTCCGGTTCGTCCATCTCGCCGTCGCCGAGGAAGGCCCACACATGCGACCGGGAGGTGTCCGCGATGCCGCGCGCCTCCATGTAGCGGTTCATCCGGGCCTGGTAGATCGCGCCGATCGGGCCGAGGCCCATGGAGACCGTCGGGAACTCCCAGAAGTCCGGCATCGACCGCGGATGGGGGTAGCTGGACAGACCGTACGGCGTCTTGGACTTCTCCTGGCGGAACCCGTCCAGATGCGCCTCGGTGAGCCGGTCCAGCAGATACGCGCGGGCGTAGATGCCCGGCGAGGCATGGCCCTGGAAGAAGACCTGGTCACCGCCGTCGCCCTCGTCCTTGCCGCGGAAGAAGTGGTTGAAGCCCACGTCGTACAGCGAGGCGGAGGAGGCGAAGGTGGCGATGTGGCCGCCCACCCCGATCCCGGGCCGCTGGGCCCGCGAGACCATGACGGCGGCGTTCCACCGCGTGGCGTTGAGGATCTTGCGCTCGATCTCCTCGTTGCCGGGGAAGAACGGCTCGCTCTTGGTCGGGATGGTGTTGACGTAGTCCGTACTGCGCATCTCGGGCACGGCCACGCGCTTCTCGCGGGCCCGCTCGATCAGACGGAGCATCAGGTAGCGGGCCCGCTCACGGCCGCGCTGGTCCACGGCGGCGTCGAGGGAGTCGAGCCACTCCTGGGTTTCCTCGGGATCGAAGTCAGGAACCTGACTCGGAAGGCCGCCAATGATGATCGGATTGCGATCGGATCCGGAAGCCACGCTGTTCCTTACCTGTCAGAGGGCCAGTTCTGCATGTGCCTGCGCCGATCCCCATCGTGTACCTGGGGCGAGCGAAACGTCATCTCTACCGCGGGGTAACCCCTGCGACGGACGGGTCCTCACGGGCGGGACCGACCAAAACGCAACGATACGCCCGGGTCGTGATCTGTTCCGCAAAGCCATTCGAGTCTCGTACCCGCAGAGGATTCCGGAATGCGCAAACCGGGCAGAACGGTGTGGTGTAGATCACCGCGGGGCGCGATACGGTGCCTGGAGTTGCGGCGACACGGCCAGGATCGTCACCGTTTCGGCGGTCTGAACGGCCGGGTACTTGCGCGATCCGTCCCGCCCGTGTGGACTACGGCCAATGCTTCGCGTACGCGCGTGGCTGAGATACTCACCAAGACATGATCAGGAGGCAACCCGTGAGCGCGACCGCGGACCACGCGGAGGAGCGGACGAACCCTGCCGCGAGGCTGGGGTTCCAGCCCGAGCAGGTGGTCCAGGAGATCGGCTACGACGACGACGTCGACCAGGAGCTCCGCGAGGCCATTGAGGAAGTCATCGGCAGCGAGCTCGTGGACGAGGAGTACGACGACGTCGCCGATGCCGTGGTGCTGTGGTTCCGCGACGAGGACGGCGACCTGACGGATGTGCTGGTGGACGCCATCACGTACATCGAAGAAGGCGGCTCGATCCTGCTCCTCACGCCGAAGACCGGCCGTACGGGCTACGTGGAGCCGAGCGACATCTCTGAAGCCGCGACGACGGCGGGTCTGTCGGCGTCCAAGAGCGTCAGCGTGGGCAAGGACTGGAGCGGGTCGCGTCTGGTGACGCCGAAGGCGGCCAAGTCCAAGCGGTGACGCCCCGCCGGTAGGTACCCGGGGGTTCCGCACCCCCGACCCCGCAACCGGCCCGAAGCGGCCCCCGTCCCCAAGCACCGGACGGGCTGACATGGCTCAGCCCGTCCGTCGGCTTGCGGTGATCGCTGCGTAGGGTGGTTCCCACCCGAACAGCCCCCACCGAAGGGATGCAGGATCATGGCGATCCAGGTCGGCGACAAGGCCCCCGACTTCGAGCTCAAGGACAACCACGGCGCGACCGTGCGGCTATCGGACTTCCGCGGTCGCAAGAACGTGGTGCTGCTCTTCTACCCGTTCGCCTTCACCGGCGTGTGCACCGGCGAGCTGTGCGCCCTGCGCGACAACCTGCCGAGGTTCGTCAACGACGACACCCAGCTGCTCGCCGTCTCCAACGACTCCATCCACACCCTGCGCGTCTTCGGCGAGCAGGAGGGCCTGGAGTACCCCCTGCTCTCCGACTTCTGGCCGCATGGCAACACTTCACGCGCGTACGGCGTCTACGACGAGGAGAAGGGTTGCGCGGTGCGCGGCACCTTCATCATCGACAAGGAGGGCATCGTTCGGTGGACCGTCGTCAACGATCTGCCGGACGCCCGTGACCTGAACGAGTACGTGAAGGCGCTCGACACCCTGTGATTCTTCGGTTCCAAGGCCTGCGGGGCGTGGGAACCCGTCACTAGGATCGACTCGTTGATCCGACACCAACGCACGACGGGGCTCCCCGCCCCTGGACACCAATGGGAGGATTCGTGGGAGTCAGCCTCAGCAAGGGCGGCAACGTATCGCTGACCAAGGAGGCCCCGGGCCTGACCGCGGTCCTCGTCGGTCTGGGCTGGGACGTCCGCACCACGACCGGCACCGACTTCGACCTGGACGCCAGCGCTCTGCTGCTGAACCCGTCCGGCAAGGTCGTCAGCGACCAGCACTTCGTGTTCTTCAACAACCTCAAGAGCCCCGACGGCTCGGTCGAGCACACCGGCGACAACCTCACCGGTGAGGGCGAGGGCGACGACGAGGTCATCAAGGTCAACCTCGCCACGGTCCCGGCCGACGTCGACAAGATCGTCTTCCCGGTCTCGATCTACGACGCCGAGAACCGCCAGCAGTCCTTCGGCCAGGTGCGCAACGCATTCATCCGCGTCGTGAACCAGGCCAACCAGCAGGAGATCGCACGGTACGACCTGAGCGAGGACGCCTCCACCGAGACCGCCATGGTCTTCGGCGAGCTGTACCGCCACGGCGCGGAGTGGAAGTTCCGCGCCATCGGCCAGGGCTACGCCTCGGGACTGCGCGGCATCGCGCAGGACTTCGGCGTGAACGTCTGACCGGGTCCGACCACAAACCCACCCCCACCCCCACGTCCGGCCCAGCCCCACCGGGGCTTCGGCGCCGGACGTGGGGGTGCCTCGGCCTGGGGGCGGGGTGCGTCGGCCCGTCGGGCGGGGCGTCTTGGCTCGGTGGGCGGGGGCGTCCGGGCCCTGTGGCTAAGGATCTCTCGGCTCAGCGGGGCCCTGATGGGTAAGGGTGTCTGGGTCGCTTGGGCGGGCTGTCCCGGCTTCGGGCGGGGCGTTGGCCCGGTGGGTCGGCGGTGCCTTGCTGAGCGGGTGCGGGTGCCTCGTCCTTGCCGGTGGGGGTGCCTTGTCCTGGCGGGCAGAGGCGTGCCGGCCCAGCGGGTAGAAGTGTTGCGGCTCAGCGGGTGAAGGCATCTGGCTCACCGGGCACGGGCCGTCTCGGCTCAGTGGGCGGGGGCGTCCGGGCCCTGCGGGTAAGGGCCTCTCGGCTCAGCGGTCGGGGGCGTCCCGGCTCTGACGGCTAAGGCTGGGTCGCTTGGGCGGGGCGTTGGCCCGGTGGGTCGGCGGTGCCTTGTTCAGCGGGTGGGGGTGCCTTGGCCTTGCGGGTGGGGGTGCCTTGGTCTGGCGGGTAGAGGTGTGCCGGTCTGGCGGGTGAGGGGTGTCTCGGGTCTGGCTGGGTGTCCCGTCCTCGTGCGGGGCGTTGGACCACCGGGCCGGCGGGGCCTCGGCTCACCGGACCGGGGGGATGCCCTGTCCTTCCGGGCGAGAGGCGCCTTGGCCTACGAGCGAAGGCATGCGGCTCACCGGGCACAGGCGGCTTCGTGCTCCGCGGGCGCAGCCGCGGCCCATGGGGCGGGGCCGTCGGCCTGTCGGGCCCAAGGTGTCCCGGCCCGGCCGATGGAGGCTTCTCGGGTTTACCCGGTGGAGCCGTCGCGGCCTGTCGGGCACAGTGTTCCGGGCAGCCGGGTGGAGTTCCTCCCGGGCTACCCGGTAGAGGTGTCCCTGGCTGCCGGGTGGCGGTGTCTCGGCCTCCGAGCCGTGGTGTCCCCGTCCTTCGGGGCGGAGCCGTTGGCCCATCGGGTGGAGGCGTCTAGGCTCGTCCGGCAGTGGCGTCCCTGCCCCTCGGCCCAGGGCGGAGCCGCTCGGCGCGCCGGGCGGAGCCGGCTCGGCCTGTCGGGTGGAGCCGTCTCGGTCCATCGGGTCGGAGGTTGCGCGGCCCGGCGGGTGGAGTCGTTTCCGCTTGGCGGGTGGTTTTCGCCGTCGTATGTCGGTAGGGGGCCGCGTCGGCTCAACGGGGGGTTTCCGCCTCCTGTCCTCGGGGGAGCCACCCCCCGACCGCCGAGGGTTCGCCCTCGGGCTGCAGGATGACCACTGGGGGACCGGCCCCCGACCACCGGGGGTCTCCGCCCCCGGGACAACGCACGTTCTCGGGGAGGACCAGCATCATGGGCGTCACGCTCGCCAAGGGAGGCAACGTCTCCCTCTCCAAGGCCGCACCGAACCTCACACACGTGATGATCGGGCTCGGCTGGGACGCACGCTCCACCACCGGAGCCCCCTTCGACCTCGACGCCAGCGCGCTGCTGTGCAGCGGCGGCCGGGTCCTCGGGGACGAATGGTTCATCTTCTACAACCAGCTCAAGAGCCCCGACGGCTCGGTGGAGCACACCGGCGACAACCTCACCGGTGAGGGCGAGGGCGACGACGAGAGCATCCTGCTCGACCTCTCCAGGGTGCCGGCCCAGTGCGACAAGATCGTCTTCCCCGTCTCCATCCACCTGGCCGACGAGCGCGGCCAGACCTTCGGCCAGGTCAGCAACGCCTTCATCCGCGTCGTCAACCAGGCCGACGGCCAGGAACTCGCCCGCTACGACCTCAGCGAGGACGCCTCCACCGAGACCGCCATGATCTTCGGCGAGGTCTACCGCTACGGCGGCGAATGGAAGTTCCGGGCCGTGGGGCAGGGGTACGCATCCGGTCTCCGTGGCATCGCTCTAGACTTCGGAGTCAACGTTTCGTAAAGCCGGGTACGGCGACGGGGGAGCCCCCTAACAGATACGGATTGGGTAGCCAGTGCTTCTGAAAACCTTCGGCTGGTCGTTCGTGGTCACCGCGGTCGGCCTTGCCGCAGCGGTCCTCTACGGGGGGTGGACCGCCTTCGGCATCGTGGCGATCCTGTCCATCCTCGAGATCTCGCTGTCCTTCGACAATGCCGTGGTCAACGCCGGGATCCTGAAGAAGATGAATGCCTTCTGGCAGAAGATCTTCCTCACGGTGGGCGTGCTGATCGCGGTCTTCGGCATGCGGCTGGTCTTCCCCGTCGTCATCGTCGCCATCACCGCGAAGAAGAGCCCGATAGACGCTGTCGATCTGGCGCTGACCGACAAGAACCAGTACCAGCAGCTCGTGACCGACGCCCACCCGGCGATCGCCGCCTTCGGCGGGATGTTCCTGCTGATGATCTTCCTGGACTTCATCTTCGAGGACCGGGACATCCAGTGGCTGCGCTGGATCGAGCGCCCGCTCGCCAAGCTCGGCAAGGTCGACATGCTGTCGGTCTGCATCGCGCTGGTCGTCCTGCTGATCACCTCCTTCACCTTCGCCACCCACGCCCACCAGCACGGCGGCGCGCACATCGACAAGGCGCAGACGGTCCTGATCTCCGGTATCGCCGGCCTGATCACCTATCTGGTCGTCGGGGGCCTGTCCGGCTTCTTCGAGGACCGGCTGGAGGAAGAGGAGGAGCGCGAGCACGAGGAGGAGGAAGAGGCCCGGCGCACCGGCAAGGACCGTTCCGCGGTCGTGCTCGCCGGCAAGGCCGCGTTCTTCATGTTCCTCTACCTGGAGGTCCTGGACGCGTCCTTCTCCTTCGACGGCGTGATCGGCGCCTTCGCCATCACCAACGACATCATCCTGATGGCGCTCGGCCTCGGTATCGGCGCGATGTACGTCCGGTCGCTGACCGTCTACCTCGTCCGCCAGGGCACCCTGGACGACTACGTCTTCCTGGAGCACGGCGCGCACTACGCGATCGGCGCGCTGGCCGTGATCCTCATGGTCACCATCCAGTACGAGATCAACGAGGTGATCACCGGCCTTGTCGGGGTCATCCTGATCGGCTGGTCCTTCTGGTCCTCGGTGCGCCGCAACCGGGCGCTCGCCGCGGCCGAGGGAAAAGGCGCGACCTCGGACGAGCGGGCTGAGGTCTCGTCCGGGGTCTGACATCTCGTTCCGGGAGGGCCCGGGCATACCGACGGTGGCGTTTTCCGGCGGTGTGAAGCGGGCCCCGGTGAGGAACGCTCTGTTCGGGGCGGCTGTGAGGATTCGTCCTCGCGGCCGCCTCGCGGCTGTCGAACCATAGGCGCAGGGGGCGGGCATGGGGTTCTGGGACGGCGTCTGGCGCGGGCGGGCCACGGAGTTCGACTCGGGCAGCGCGGCCACCAACGCGATCGAGCTGACCAAACGGCACCACCGGGTCTCGCTCACCAAGCAGGGAGCCGCCGGCGGCAATCTGCGCATCAACCTGTCGTGGCGGATGCGGACCTCCGACATCGGGGGCCCCGAGCGGGGCAGTCTGCTGCGCCGCCCGCTGCGGCTGTTCACCCCGGAGGTGGTGCAGGCCCACACCCAGAGCATGGTCAACGTCGACCTCGACCTGGGCTGCCTGTACGAGCTGAAGGACGGCACGAAGGGCGTGGTGCAGCCACTGGGCAGCTTCTTCGGGGAGCTGAACGACCCGCCCTACATCAAACTCAGCGGCGACGACCGGTTCGGCTCCGGCTCCGGTGAGACGATCTTCGTCAACCTGGACCACCGGGACGACTTCAAGCGGCTGCTGATCTTCGTCTACATCTACGACCAGACGCCGGCCTTCGACCGTACGCACGCCGTGGTCACGCTCTACCCCAGCAACGGCCCGCGGATCGTGATCGGCCTCGACGAACGCCACCCGCAGGCCCGCTCCTGCGCCGTCGTCCTGATCGAGAACATCAGGGGCGAACTGGTCGTCCGCCGCGAGGTGAAGTTCGTCTACGGCTTCCAGGCGGAACTGGACCGGCTGTACGGGTGGGGCCTGCAGTGGGGCCGGGGTTACAAGGCGAAGGCGTGAGCGAGTGCGTCTCAGCGCCCGATGAACTGCGGCCCCTGCGGCGGCAGCTCGAAGTCCGGGTCCGGCGCGGGCGCCGCCGTGGGCGGATAGCCGTACGCCGGCGCGGGCACCACGGCGGTCCCCGGCTGCGGATAGCCGTACGCCGGCCGGGCTGCCGGCTGGGGGTAGCCGTAGGCCGGCTGCGTCGCCGGCTCCGGCGGATAGCCGTACGTGGGCTCCCGCGGCACCGGCTGCTCCGGCGGCAGCGGCGCCGACACCTCGGGTGGGGCGGGGACGGACGCGGTGGCCGGGGCGGGGACCGAGGCCGTGGCCGGTACCTGCCCCGTGGCGGCCGGCGGGGTCTCCGACTCGTCCACCGAGATGCCGAAGTCGTTCGCGAGGCCCTTGAGCCCGTTGGAGTAGCCCTCGCCGAGCGCCCGGAACTTCCACCCCTCGCCCCGCCGGTACAGCTCCCCGCAGATCAGCGCCGTCTCCGCACCCGTCTCGGGCTTGATGTCGAAGTACGCGAGCGGCTCCCCGTCGGCGACGGACGCGTCGTACAGCAGCACGCACAGGGCCCGTACCCGGTCGAAGGGGACGTCGTCCGCCGAGGCGACCAGCAGGATCTGGCCGACGCCGGGCTCGACGGCCGCCAGATCCGCCCGGATCGTGTCGGTCAGGCCCTCCGTCTCCCGCTTCTTGCCGAGCAGCCGGACCGCCCCCGAAGGGTGCCGGGGCTGGTTGTAGAAGACGAAGTCCTCGTCGGAGCGCACACGTCCGTCGGGACCGAGGAGCAGCGCCGAGGCATCGACGTCCGGGGCGCCCTGTCCCGGTGCCCAGCGCAGCACAGCCCGTACCGCAGTGGCCTTCAGCGGAACGTTCGACCCCTTCAGCATCGCGTGCGTCATGGCGTCATCCTGCCCTCTCGGTCCTGGTCACGACAACGCGGGGGGCGGTGCCCCCGGCGCGGTGCGGCATACCGTCCGCATACCACCGACCTGTCGGCGACACAGCCGGGTTACCTGAACTTCATGCGCAATGGGAACCCATGACACAGAGTTCTTCGTACTATTACCGGCCACCTCTTTTCGGGCCGTCCAGCACCACGGGGGAGTCTTATGCGTCATTTCGGGCACATCGCCCCTGAGGAGCGGCAGCGTCTCTTCCATCGGGAGCCGGCCGTCTTCACCCCCGACTCGCCGGCCCGCGTCCTCGCGGCGGCCCTCGGCGCCACCCTGTACAGCCCGGCGACCAGGCCGCACCTGGCCGACGACGTGCTCAAGCAGGCCGGCCGCGGGGTGGTCTCCATGGTGCTGTGCCTGGAGGACTCCATCGACGACGCGGACGTCGTGGACGCGGAGGAGAACCTGGTCCGGCAGCTCACCGGCCTCCTCTCCCGCCCGGAAGCGGAGCTCCCGCTGCTGTTCATCCGGGTCCGCGTCCCGGAGCAGATCCCGGATCTGGTGGCCCGGCTCGGCCCGGCCGTGCGGCTGCTGTCGGGTTTCGTGCTCCCGAAGTTCACCGAGGAGCGGGGCGTGCCGTTCCTGGAGGCCCTGACCGCGGCCGAGACGGCGAGCGGGCGCCGGCTGTTCGCCATGCCGGTCCTGGAGTCCCCCGACCTGCTCTACCTGGAGACGCGCCGGGAGACCCTGGCCGGCATCGTCCGCACCGTCGACAAGTGGCGCGACCGGGTCCTCGCGCTGCGCCTCGGCGTGACCGACTTCTGCTCCTCCTACGGCCTGCGCAGAGCGCCCGACATGACGGCGTACGACGTCCAGATCGTGGCCTCCGTGATCGCCGACGTCGTCAACGTCCTCGGCCGCGCCGACGGCACCGGGTTCACGGTGACCGGTCCGGTGTGGGAGTACTTCCGGGCCCAGGAGCGGATGTTCAAGCCGCAGCTGCGCCGCAGCCCCTTCCTGGAGGGCGAGGTCGAGGAGCTGCGCGAGGCGCTGATCGAGCACGACTTGGACGGGCTGCTGCGCGAGATCGCCCTCGACCGCGCCAACGGCCTGCTCGGCAAGACCTGCATCCACCCCTCGCACGTGATGCCCGTGCATGCGCTGTCCGTCGTGAGCCACGAGGAGTACAGCGACGCACAGGACATCCTGCGGCCCGAGCGCCTCGGCGGGGGCGTGCTGCGCTCCGCGTACACCAACAAGATGAACGAGGTGAAGCCGCACCGCGCATGGGCCGAGCGCACCCTCCAGCGCGCCGAGGTCTTCGGTGTGGCCAACGAGGACATCGGCTTCGTGGAGTTGCTGGCCGCCGGTGTGCCGCACTGAGTGCCGAAGCCGCCGCCGTACCGTCGTACTGAGAAGGAACCGAGGAAGAACGTGGTCTGGTCCGGGACCTGGGTTGCCGAACGGCTCGGGGTCGAACTCGTCGGCGACGAACAGCTGACCGAGCTGCTGGGGTTGGCACTCCGGCGCAATCCCAAGCGCGCTCACCTGCTCGTCTCCAATGTGCTGGGCAAGCATGTCCCGCAGTCCCCGTCCGTGGTCTACGCACACGGGTTCACGCTCGGCCGCCGGGTGCGGGAACTGCTGGCCGCCGACGGCGGACGAGAAGCCGAGAGCGCCGTCGTGCTCGGGTACGCGGAGACGGCCACCGGTCTCGGCCACTGTGTGGCGGACGGCCTCGGCCTCGCGCCCTATCTGCACTCCACCCGCCGCCCCGTCCAGGGCGTCGCGTGCGCCGGAGGCTTCGAGGAGTCCCACTCCCACGCCACCTCGCACCTGCTGCTCCCCGAGGACCCGGCGCTGCTGGCGGGCGACGGCCCGCTGGTCCTGGTCGACGACGAGTTCTCCACCGGCAACACCGTCATGAACACCATCCGCGACCTCCACGAGCGCCACCCGAGGAAGCGGTACGTCGTCGTCGCCCTGGTCGACATGCGCTCGCCCGCCGATCTGGGGCGGCTCGAGGACTTCGCCCGGGAGATCAGCGCCCGGGTGGACCTGGTCACGGCCGCCGCGGGGACCGTACGGCTGCCCCAGGGCGTCCTGGAGAAAGGCCAGGAGCTGGTGGCCCGGCACGAGTCGGCCGTTCCCGACCGGGAGGCCCATGGCACGGTCACCCGGGTCACGCTCGGCTGGCCCCGCGGCCTGCCCGACGGCGGACGGCACGGGTTCAGCCCCGGGCACCGGACGCTTCTGGAGGACGCGTTGCCCGCCATGGCCGCGCGGCTCGCCGAGGCGGTGCCCGCGGGAGTCCGGCGCCTGCTGGTGCTCGGCTCCGAGGAGCTGATGTACACGCCGCTCAGGCTCGCCCGTGAACTGGAGCGGCAGCTGCCCGCGGAGGTCCGTTACTCCACGACCACCCGCTCGCCCGTCCTGGCGGTCGACGATCCCGGCTACGCCATACGCACCCGGATCGTCTTCCCCGCCCACGACGACCCGTCCGACGGCCCCGGGGAGCGCTACGCCTACAACATCGCCGACGCCGGCTTCGACGCCGTCGTCGCGGTCGTGGACTCGGCGGCCGACACCCCCGCACTGCACGCCCCCGGCGGACTGCTTGACCGGCTCGCCGCCCACACCCCGCACGTCCTGCTCGCGGTCGTCCCGAGCTACGTCCCGGCGCCCCCGTACGCCCCCGAAAGGCCCGCCATGCTGTCCGAGCCCCTCCGCGGCCCCGCCTTCTCCTCGTATCCGCCCGAGGAGGTCGGCTGGCTGCTCCAGGACCTGTCGGACGTCACCCTGGAGGCGCCCACCGAGGAGCGCGAGGAGGCGATCCAGAGCGGCGGTGCGCACTACGCCGAGTCGCTCCCGGTGGAGTACCAGCCGAGCGAGCAGTACCAGGAGCTCTTCCACGCGGCCCTGGAGGCCTCGGCCGCGCGGCTCGCGCAGGCCGTGGGAGTGGTCACCGAGACCGTCCTCGCCGAGAGATCACCGCGCCCGGTCCTCGTCTCCCTCGCCCGGGCCGGCACGCCCGTCGGCGTTCTGATGCGCCGGTGGGCCGAGCACCGGCACGGCCTCGAGCTGCCGCACTACGCCGTGTCGATCGTCCGCGGCCGGGGCATCGACGCCAACGCGCTGCGCTACCTGGCCGACCACCACGACCCCTCCGACGTCGTCTTCGTGGACGGCTGGACCGGCAAGGGCGCCATCACCCGCGAACTGGCCGAGGCGATCGGCCGGTTCGAGGCGTCCGACGGCATCACCGGCTTCGACCCGGAGATCGCGGTGCTCGCCGACCCCGGCTCGTGCGTGCGGACCTACGGCACCCGGGAGGACTTCCTCATCCCCTCCGCCTGCCTCAATTCCACGGTCTCCGGGCTGATCTCACGCACCGTCCTGCGCGCCGACCTGGTCGGACCGCACGACTACCACGGCGCCAAGTTCTACCGCGAACTCGCCGCGGCGGACGTCTCGGTCGCCTTCCTCGACGCCGTCTCCGCCCGCTTCGCCGAGGTCGAGGAGGCCGTCGAGGTGCAGGCCAAGGAACTGCTCTCCGGCGACCGCACCCCGACCTGGGAGGGCTGGGCGGCGGTGGAACGCATCAGCGAGGAGTACGGCATCCACGATGTGAACCTCGTCAAGCCGGGCGTCGGCGAGACCACGCGCGTACTGCTGCGCCGGGTGCCCTGGAAGATCCTGGCCCGGTCCGGAGCGGGCGCCGACCTCGGCCACGTACGCCTGCTGGCCGAGCAGCGCGGCGTGCCCGTGGAGGAGGTCGACGGACTTCCGTACACCTGCGTGGGGCTGATCCACCCCCGATACACGCGGGGCGCCACCGGCGCCGACGGCCGGGCGGTGGCCGTATGAACTCCGTGCTGGTCGCCAGTGACCTCGACCGTACGCTGATCTACTCGTCCGCGGCGCTCGCGCTCACCATGCCCGACGCGCGGGCGCCCCGGCTGCTGTGCGTGGAGGTCCACGAGAGCAAGCCGCTGTCGTACATGACCGAGACCGCGGCGGGGCTGCTCACCGAACTCGGTGACCGCGCGGTGTTCGTGCCGACCACGACCCGCACCCGCAAGCAGTACCAGCGCATCAACCTGCCCGGCCCCACCCCGCCGTACGCGATCTGCGCCAATGGCGGCCATCTGCTGGTCGACGGGGTCTCCGACCCCGACTGGCACAGGGCGGTGCTGGCACGGCTCGCGGACGAGTGCGCGCCGCTGGCGGAGGTGCGGGACCATCTGGCGGCCACCGCGGACCCGGTCTGGGTGCGCAAGCACCGGGTCGCCGAGGACCTGTTCGCCTATCTCGTCGTGGAGCGCGAGCTGCTGCCCGAGGACTGGGTGAAGGAACTGGCGGTGTGGGCGGAGAACCGCGGCTGGACGGTGTCGTTGCAGGGCCGCAAGATCTACGCCGTGCCGAAGCCGCTCACCAAGAGCGCGGCCGTGCGCGAGGTCGCCCGCCGCAGCGGTGCCTCGCTGACGCTGGCCGCCGGGGACTCCCTGCTGGACGCGGACCTGCTGCTCGCGGCGGACCTCGGCTGGCGCCCGGGCCACGGCGAACTCGCCGACGCCGACTGGACGGCGCCCGGGATCAGCGCCCTGCCGGAGCGGGGCGTGGCGGCCGGGGAACGGATCCTGAGGGAGTTCCTGAAGGCGGCGCGGCAGGCATAGGAACTGCTTTCGGCCAAAAAGCCGCCGGCTCAGCCGCAGCAGCCTCCGCCGCAGCAGCCCCCGCCGGAGCCGCCGGCCCGGGGGGCCGGCGCGGGGGCGGCGGCCGTGCCGCCCACGGCCACCGTGGACAGCAGCTTGACCGTGTCGTCGTGGCCCGAGGGGCAGGTTGCGGGGGCCGAGGACTCCGCCATGGGACGGCTCAGTTCGAACGTGTCGCCGCAGGAACGGCAGCGGTACTCGTAGCGAGGCATGCGCACAGACTAACGGGCGGTTCCCGGCGGTCACAGGACGTCGACGGGGGTCCGGGCGCGCCGAAGGAGCCGATCCTCCTGCGTGGCGACCACGGAATCTCCTTAAGATCTCCTCAAGATTCGCGACACGGCCACTTCAGTGCCACTCCTGACCCGAGACATCACATAGACCGCTGATAATTTATATGAGCCGCGATGAGCCGCAAGGTCGTGAGGGGGGCTCGCAGCCACATGCGTGGCCGCTGTTTCTACCCGCGCGCGCAACACCGAGTGCGGAGGGAGATGCAGTCGTGACCGAGGCATGGCAGCGAATACAGGGCCGGTGTTGCCGGATCCCTGCCTATACCGGGGCCCACCGTGGCTAGCGAGGGCGGCGGCCGTCCGCACCGCCGTCGGGAGACGCCCAAGCAGCCCGGGCACCGCCCCACGGAGGACCGGGGCGGGGCGTCCTTCGACCCCGACGAGACCATGCAGTTGAAGGCCGGGGCGCCCCTGCCCCCGGACACCACGATGCAGTTGAAGGCCGTGACGCCGCCGCGGACGGGCGCCACCGGGCCGGAACGGCCGGACGCCGCCCTGCCACCGGCGGACGCCACCATGCAACTGCGCGTGGTACAGCCGGAGATGTCCGGTCGGCGCGCCACCCGTAAGAAGGCCACGCAGTCGTCGGCCCTCACTCGTGTCACCGCGCACTTCGCGCCGTACGCCGGGAAACTCGCACCTTATGTCCGGAAACTCGCGCCATACGCCCGCAAGCTGAAGCCGGCGTACCCGCGGCCGGGCCGTGACGGCTGGCGGCGCTGGGTGCCCTCCTGGCGTCAGTGGCTCGGGGCCGTGCTGGCGTCGATCGGGCTGAGCGGCACGTTCCTGGTCATCGCGTACGCCGCCACGGACATACCGGAGAACCTGAACTCGTACGCCACACAGCAGGACAACGTCTACTTCTGGTCCGACGGCACGCCCATGGCCCGCACCGGCTGGGTGCAGCGGCAGGCGATGCCGCTGAAGGACATACCCGTACAGGTGCGCTGGGCGGTGCTCGCGGCGGAGAACGAGAGTTTCTACACCGACCCTGGCATATCCGTCAAAGGCCTCTCCCGCGCCCTGTGGCGCACGGTCGGCGAGGGTGACACCCAGGGCGGCTCCACCATCACCCAGCAGTACGTCAAAAACGTCTATCTGACGCAGAACCAGACAGTCGGCCGCAAGTTCACCGAAGCGATGATCGCCCTCAAGCTCGACAACAAGATGAGCAAGGACAAGATCCTCGAGGGCTATCTCAACACCAGCTGGTTCGGCCGCGGCACCTATGGCATCCAGCGCGCCTCCCAGGCGTACTACGGCAAGGACGTCAGCCAGCTCAACGCGAGCGAGGCGGCGTTCCTCGCCTCCCTGCTGAAGGGCGCCGGTCTCTACGACCCCACCCTCAGCAAGGCGAACCACCACCGGGCCGTGGAGCGCTGGTCCTGGATCCTCGACCGGATGGTCAAAATCGGCCAGCTGTCGCCGGCCGAGCGGGCCAAGTACAAGACGTTCCCCGAGCCGCTCAAGCAGAACCCGCTGTACGACACCGGCAAGCAGAGCGACTACCTGGTGGAACTGGCCTCGCAGTACGCGAAGAAGTCCGCCCACATCTCGGACCAGCAGTTCGACCTGGGCGGCTATCAGATCTACACGACCTTCGACCGCAAGCGGGAGGACGCGCTCACGGACGCCGTGACCAAGGCCCGCAAGCAGGCCAAGCAGAAACATCCCGACCTGGTGAAGACCGCCCACTACGGCGCCGCCTCGGTCGCCGCCGACGGCCGTATCCTCGCCGTCTACGGTGGCCCCGACCACCGCAGACAGGGCTACAACGAGTCCAACGCGGCGACCGTGCCGGCCGGTTCGGCGTTCCTGCCGTTCGTCTACGCCGCCGGTCTCGAACACGGCGTCCGCAAGACCCGCGGCGGCCCCGCGACCCCGGTCACCCCGGAGTCGGTGTACGACGGCAACGACGGCGTCCCCGTCACCACGCCCGAGGGACCGTACTGGGACCGCAGCGGCAAGAAGGTCTCCGCCCACAACGACGGCAAGAGGTCCTATGGGCAGATCACCCTCGGCCAGGCCCTCGCCCGGTCCGTGAACACACCGTTCATGCAGCTCGGCATGGACGCCGGACTGACCGAGGTACGCCGGACCGCGGAGGCGGCCGGACTGCTCCCTTCCAGCATCGGCCCCCAGGTGCCCGCGCTGTCCCTCGGCAACTCCACGCCCAGCGCCATCCGGATGGCGAGCGGGTACGCCACCTTCGCCGCGGACGGTACGCACACCGAGCCCTACTCGGTGCGCCGTATCACCCGCAACGGTGCCACCGTCGCCCTGAGGACTCCGAAGCCCCAGCGGGCGGTCGCCTCCTCGGTGGCCCGCCAGGTCACCGAGGCGCTCGCCGAGTCCGTCCGCATCGCCCACCCGGAGGCGGTCTCCGCCTCCGACCAGGTCGCAGGGAAGGCCGGCACGACGCCGGACGACACCGCCTCCTGGTACGTCGGAACGGCCACATCCGTGTCGACGGCGGTCGTCGTCTACCGCATGGACCTGTCCAAGAGCCTCGAACCGCTGGAGCTCAAGGGACTCGACGGCACCGCCACCAACGCCGTCCCCTACACCATCTGGTCGAGCGCCGTCAGACCGCTCGGCTGACGCCGACGGCCCGGACACCGCACGCGCCCGCCCGCCCCCTCCTCGAAGAACGAGCCGCCCATGACTACGACAAACGGTCGTCGCCGCCGAGCACGCCCTTCCCGCCTGTCCCGTCTCAACGGCCGCGTCACCCTGGCGGTCCTCCTTGCAGTCGCCTCCGTGACGATCACCTTCCTGGCGGTGACCCGGCCGGACAGAACCGCCGCGACCGCCTCCTCCGGCTCCGGCAGCGGCAAGAGCGGCGGCAAGAGCGCCGGCGCCAAGGCCACCGAGCAACCCCAGTGGGACGGCAAGACGAAGATCATCGGGGACGGGTCCACCTCGTACACCGGACCGCAGAAGGGCGAGCTGAAGGCCCAGCCGCTCAAACCCGGTGAGAAGCCGCCCCAGTTCGTCGTCTTCTCCTGGGACGGCGCCCTGCAGGGCGACGACCAGCTCTTCTCCCACTACCGTGAGCTGGCCCGGGAGTACGACGCCCATATGACGTTCTTCCTCACGGGTATCTACCTGCTGCCCAAGAGCAAGAAGGACCTCTACCACCCGCCGAAGCACGGGGTGGGCGCCGCCGCAATCGACTACGCCACCGACGAGCACATCCGCAGCACACTGGAGCAGCTCCGCAAGGCCTACGACGAGGGCAACGAGATCGGCACCCACTTCAACGGCCACTTCTGCGGCGCCAAGGGCGGCGGCGACTGGAGCGTCGACGAGTGGAAGAGCGAGATCGACCAGTTCTACTCCTTTGTCGAGAACTGGAAGACCAACACCGGCTTCAAGGACGTCCCGGCGCTGCCCTTCGACTTCAAGAAGGAGGTCACCGGCGGCCGCGCGCCCTGCCTGGAGGGCCAGAAGAACCTGCTGAAGGCCATCAAGAGCTACGGCTGGCGCTACGACGCCAGCTCCCCGGGCGACTTCCAGATATGGCCGGCCAAGAAGGACGGAGTCTGGGACTTCCCGCTGCAGATGCTCCCGTACGAGGGCGGCAAGTACCAGGGACTGTCGATGGACTTCAACTTCCTCTACAACCAGTCGGGCGGTGAGACCCACGGCGACCCCGCGCAGTACCCCCACTGGGAGCAGCTGACCGTGGACTCCTACATGGCCGGCTTCAACCGCGTCTACTACGGCAGCCGGGCGCCCCTGTTCGTCGGCAACCACTTCGAGGACTGGAACGGCGACATCTACATGAAGGCCGTCGACCAGGTCGTGAAGAACGTGTGCACGAAGAAGGGTGTCAAGTGCGTGTCCTTCAAGGAACTGGCCGACTGGCTCGACGTGCAGAAGCCCGAGACCCTTCAGCGGCTGCGCGCCCTGGACCCGGCGCAGTCGCCGGACTGGTCGACGGTGGTCAAGTGACCGCGGTGGTCAAGTGACGCGTGTAATACCTTCGTTCCACTTGTGCATCCCCTCTTCACAACCGACGCAGACGCCATGCGAAGATGCCGTCTCCCGGTAGGTGTACCGGCGTAGAGGGGAAACATCATTGAAATCGAGAAGATTGAGCCGTAAGCGGCGTCGCGCCACCATAGTCACGGCGGCGGCCGCCTCGGTCGTCGCCGGCGTGGCCCTGGTGCCCAACTGGAGCGCGGGCGCGGCGGTCACCGACGACCCGACGGTGGACCCGGCGACCAAGGCCACCTTCCAGCGGCTGGCCGACGCGGTCTTCACCGACCGCACCAACGCCCTGCTGGACGGCAAGGGCGGGCAGGAGGCGGACGGCCACCAGCTGACGTCCGGCTTCTCCGGCAAGGTGCGCCTGTCGGGCACGCAGTCGCACCAGGAGAGCACCGCGCTCTCGGAGCTGCGCGGCCGCAAGTCCCGCCTCGCGAAGCTCGGCGAGAAGTACAGCGCGGCCAGCACCAGCGTCAAGCTGGACGCCACGCAGGTGAAGGGCCGGCACGCCACGGTCGACGTCACCGAGACCACGACCCTGACGTACGAGAAGGTCAAGGGCACCGAGCCGAAGACCACCGGCTTCCAGGCCCACCACGAGCTGACGTTCAAGGCCGACCGGCAGGGCAACTGGCAGCTGACCGGTATCCGTGACACCGACGACGGCTACCTCGCCGTGAACCAGGTGGCCAAGCCGGCCGTCGCCGCGCCGATGACCGCCACCGACGACGGCCCGCCCTCGGCCGCCCGCTCGGCCACCACGTGGCCCGCGCCGGCCAACCCGAAGAACTTCTCCGCCACCGGCTACGACTACAAGGCCATGGCGGCGTACGCGCAGAAGTACTGGAACCACTACAACCCCGACTACCCTGACTTCAACGGGCAGGGCGCCGGCGGAGACTGCACCAACTTCGTCAGCCAGTCCCTGAAGGCGGGCGGCTGGAAGCATGTCCCCGGCTACACGTCGGACTTCCACAAGTGGTTCGGCAACTCCGAGATCCAGTCGGACTCGTTCGTCGGCGTCAACGAGTTCTCGTGGTTCGCCCTGTCCTCCAAGCGGGTCACCAGCCTCGCCAACGTCTACCAGCTGGACGTCGGTGACGTGCTGCAGATGGACTTCAACAAGGACGGGTCCAAGGACCACTCCATGATCGTCACCTACCGCAGCCCGCAGGGCGTGCCGTATGTGACGTACCACTCCACCAACACCTTCAACAGGTCGGTGGCGAGCATCATCGCGTCGTACCCGACCGCGGCGTACTACGCCTACCGGACCTGACCGGTGCCTTGCGGGGCGGGGGCCGGACCGAGCGGTGAACCGCGAGGCGGGCACCGCAATCGGTGACCGGCTTCCCGCTCCCCCGGGGGGGCGGGGCCCGGTGACGGGCTCCCCGCTCCCCGCTCCCTGCCTCCGGCGCCGGGCTCAGTGACCGGCCCCGCGCTCCTCCCGGATCTGCGTGACCACCCGGGCCACCGACTGCCGCACCGCCTCCGTCTCCGTCAGGAAGTGCCAGTAGTCGGGGTGGCGGCCCTCCAGCGTGGCGACCGCGCGCTCCAGCCGGGCCACGGAGTCGTCCAGCGGGCGGGCATGCCGCGGATCGGGCGTCGTCCGGCCCGCCATGGCCAGCCGCTGCGCGTCCCGGATCGCGAACCGGGTCCGCTCGATCTCCGCCTGCGGATCCTTCTGCACGGCGTTCAGCTTCTTCAGGCGGTCCCCTGCGGCGGACACGGCCTCGTCCGTCGTGTTCAGCAGCGCCCGTACGGTCGACAGCAGCGACGTCGCGTCCGGCCAGCGCTGAGCGTCCCGCGCCGCCTGCGCCTCCTTCAGCTTCAGCTCCGCCTGCCGAACGGCCTCGGCGGCCTGCTCCGGCACCTGCTGGAGGTCCTGCCAGCAGGCGGCCGCGAACCGCCGCCGCAGCTCGCTCAGCACGGGCTCGACCTGCCCGGCACGCGTGGTGAGCGCCTGCGCCCGGGTGCGCAGGGACACCAGCCGGTGGTCGATCTCCGCAGCACGCTCCGGCAGCCGCGCGGCCTCCACCCGTACGGCCTCGGCCTCCCGCGTGACCCGCTCGGCCCGCTCCAGGGTCCCCGGCACGCCGTGCTGTCCCGCGCCCTGGTTGAGCTTGGTCAGCTCCGGGGCGAGAGCGGCCAGACGGGCGGCGAGGTCGTCCGCCCCGAGCCCGGAGGCCCGGGCGCCGTCCAGGGCGTTGCTGGCGGCGAGCAGCGCCTGGCGGGCGCGCTCCACGGCCGGGGCGAGCCGGGCCAGCTGGGTCTCGGCCTTGCCGAGCAGCGGCCCCAGGCTCTCGCCGAAACGATCCAGCTCCTGCTTGACGCGGCCGAGTTCGTCCTTGGCGGCAAGGAGGTCGGCCCGTGCGCGGGAGGCCGCGGAGGCCTCGAGGTCGACCCGGTCGAGGTCGTGCGCGTCGACGGCGCCGATATACCGGTGACTGGCCTCGTCGATGCGCCGTCCGAGCGCCTCGAAATCGGCGATGGCCCGGCGAGCGGCGGGGGAGTCGTCGACCGCGATGATGGTCTCGATCGAGATCCTCAGATCCCGCTGTGCGGTGTCGAGCTCGTAGAACGCGGCCGCCGCGTCGTCCTTGGCGGCCTGCGCCTCGGCCCGCAGCCCCTCGGCCCGCCCGCCGAACCACCGCCGCGTCCCGCCCCCGGCGAACGCCGCGGGCAGCAGCAGGGCGGCGACGAGCGGGAGGGCCAGGAGGGCGAGGGCGTCCCGGACGGGCGTGGGCCCGCCCGGCGCAAAAGGCGTGCACGGCTGTTGTGGTGTGGCCTGTGATGGTGTGGCCGTCACATCCCTCTCCCGTGCTGTCATCCGCCCTGCCAGGTGTCATTCTCCCACCGGTTGAGGACGAACACACGGGGTGGTCGGTTCGCGGTACGCCCCGTCCACTGCCGTCTCCGGCCGGGCTAGCGCGCCGTCCGTACCGTGACCGAACCGTCCGTTGTCCGTGCCTCGACCACATGCGCGCCGGCCGGATCCGTCGGTAAGGACACATGCACCGAGCCCTCCCGCGAGCCGGTGACCACGCGGTACCTGTCCGGCGGCAGCGCGATCGTGACCGAGCCGTCCCGGCTGCTCGACCGCACCAGGTCGGGCACGGCACCGAGCTCCAGGCGGACCGATCCGTCCCGCGTCTCGGCGTCAACGCGCCGCGAGCCCACACCCGTCGCGAGGACGCTTCCGTCGCCGCTCTTCAGCGTCAGCGGCCCGGTGGAGTCGGTCACATGCACCGAACCGTCCCGCGTACGGATGTTCAGCGCCTCCTTGAAACCCTCCGCCCGCACGCTGCCGTCGCCGTCCTCGACCGTGACGGCGACCCCGCGCGGCACCCGTATCCGGTGTCTGGCGGAGCAGTCCGCGACCAGTCCGGAGCACTTCAGCCGCAGGACGAGCCGGTCGTCCCGCATGGCCCAGGTCACCCCGGGATCCCCGCCCACCACGACCGTGCCCCGGAACCACCGCGTGACCTCGACCTTGTCCACGTCGGCCGGGACGATCTCCAGCGCCGAGTCGTCGGAGTCGACCGTGAGCGTACGACCGCGCAGCGCGAAGGAACGCCGGTCGGGGTGCGGGTCGTCCCCGGCGTCGTTCCCGCACGCGGCCACCGTCGCGACGAGCGCCGCCACAACACCGACAAAGGCGACCGCCCGAGCACGCCGAGCACGGCGTGCTCGTCCCCTGTGCATCACCGCACGCGTCATGACACTGTCCCCCCGAGAGCCGAAAGTGAAAAAGCCGAAAGCCGGATGCCCCATGGAGCCGGACGCCCCATGAAGCCGGATGCTCTACGACCGTACGCATCCAGGACCGCCGGGAGGATGCGGCGGACCACCGGATCGACGGTGGGGTTACCCCCCGGCCCGCCCCGCATACGCGTTTGCAGGACATCCCCCGGGGCAAGGTAGGCTGTCGACTCGTCCCGGGCGCGTAGCTCAGCGGTAGAGCGCCGCCCTTACAAGGCGGATGTCGGCGGTTCGAAACCGTCCGCGCCCACCAGTCCCAGGACATGCCAAAGGCCCAGGTCAGCGGGGGAGAACCCGGAAACCTGGGCCTTGAACTTTCCCGGCCGCTCGCAGCCGTCGTGCCACTTACGTGCCAGATGGGCCGTGAGGGGGCTGCTTCACCATCCTGATCTGACCGTCGACGTAGTCGGCGATCTGGTGGTCGCGGCCGTTCACGAGGTGCTGATAGATCAGCGCTGCTCGCATGGACGAGTGGCCCATGCGATGCATCAGCTCCCGGGTGGTCGCGCCACCGGTCGCGGCCAGGGTGTTGCCGGTGTGCCGGAGATCATGGAAACGGACGCCATCGAGGCCGGTCGCTGCGAGGGCACGGAGCCAGATCCGCCGGAAGTCGTTCCGCCGCAGGACACCACCCCTGGCGCCGAGGAAGACAAGCCCGGTTCGGCCGGGCGCAGGCAGTGACTACGCCGACGCACCGGGCAATTCCAAGATCCACGACAGAGTCAAGCTCAGCTATGGACTGTCTGTTTGACGCCGTCCTTGTCGGTGATGCTGACGGAAACGCGCCACCGCGTCCGCTTGTCGACCTCGATCTTGACCGTACCGCCGAACTTCCGGCCATCCAGGTCTTTCGCCTTCATCGAGGCACCGTAGGTTGCGTTGTCGTCACACACTTCGATCCCGGCGTGCAGCGCTGTCCCATTACTGACCTTCAGACCACCCGAGGGACCGAGACAGTCATACAGCACGGACAATGCGGCAATCCGGTCCGCAGCCACGGGCAGCTTCACCGTCCCCGGACCCAGCCGGCCCGGTTTCTTAGCGCCCTTGTCAGGATTGTCCGGATCGGACACCAGCGCCGCCTTCGAGGCACTCGGCGAAGGCGGCGTACTCTTCCCGCCGCTGCACCCGGACAGCGCAGCGGCGGACACCACCAGCAGAACGATCCCTGCGCTGCGCATCAACTCTTCCCGTGCCACGTCTCGCGGCCCTTGTAGACCAGCCGCGCCGATCCCTTGCGCAGCACCTTGGTTTTGCAGTTGGGCTCGGTCTGGTTGTAGTTCCACTTCGTGTACCTGACCTTCACCCCGGCGTGCAGGTAACCGTGCCTCATCGTCTTCGGCACCGTCCACGACCACGTGTAGGTGGAGCTGTTCGTCCACTGCCAGGCGAAGTGGTAGTCGAACTCAGCCGACGCCTTGACGAACACCACCTTGGCTTCGCCGGAGATCGCCCCGCCGACCGTGGACGTCGTCGTCTTCCCCTTGTGGAAGGTGATGCTGATCGTCGTGCCGCTGTCGCCGCCGGAACGGGGTTCCATGTCCCTGTAATACGTGTAGCTGCCCGAGAAGTCGTAGCCCTTCTCGGGCGGGCATATCATCGGATGGGCCGTCCCGGCACTGGCGGGTACAGCACCCACAGCGGCAAGTGCGGTGACGGCGCAGCCGACTGCGACGATCTTGGGTATGGAACGCACGTTTTTCCCCCGTGTTTCTCTGGATGAAAGCGGCCTCGTCGACCGCCAGGATTTGACCCTAGGGAGCAACTCGCCCTCCTGTCACGGCAGTTGAGTGAAACATGAGGTTCAGGTCACCCTAGACACCGTGCCGAATGCGAGTCGAAGTAGGCGGGCAAGGGGGCCCCGAGCCCTAGACACGCGCAGGTCAGCGGCCCACTACAGGGGAACAGGAGATGCGCCTTTTAAGCGCCTGGTCTCACAGCGCGTGCCGCAGTCGTGCCAGATAGAGCGGTCAACCACGGTCAAAAGCGGCTCGCATCAGTCGAGATGCGCCGGTGACCTGCGAGCTCTTCAGAGCCGGAGTGACCTGCGCTCCAGGGTCGTTCCATGCCCCCGCCCTTACACATCAGCGCCGGGACTACTCGCGCCGTAGGCGCGTGAGCAGCCGGTCCATGTGGCTGACGGCCTCGCGCTGCGTAGACGTTCACCGTGACGGCGATCTGGCTGTGCCCGAGGATCTCCATCACGACGCGGGGCGCCACTCAGGCCGCGGTGAGCAGGGTCGCGCAGCCGTGGCGAGCGTCATGCAGCCGGATGACCCGCAGGCCCGCGTTCTCGGCGACCCGGGTGAACGAGATGTTGCGCGGCTCGATCGGCCGCCCCGTCCGCCGACCGCGTGCCTCGAATCGCGCTCAGTGCTTTCGAGTGCACCGTCACCGAATGGTGTCGGTATGGAATTGGCTGCCGCTGTGAGTGCGCCTGCGGCGTGTCACTGGCGGCCATTCAGGCGAGAATCTCTCGGTTGAATTGTGATCGTATCCGGGCGTGTTGCCTGCCCGCCGATTGATCTTGCATGAATCCTCCCGGGCCGTCCTCGGAGTATGGGAGGGGCTCTCCGACCAGGTCAGAGCCGTGGGCTTCCTCAGCCTCGCCGGTGAGCGAGACGCTTGATCAGTAGACCGGCTACTGATCGCAGTCACCGGCGCTTGCCACACCCACTGAGACTCCACCGACCGCGTGGCAACGTGACGACGCGCTCCTTTTACCGACGGCTCCGTTCATCGTCTGGAATCGCTTCGCCCAGCGTTGACCGCGCCGGGCATCTGTACGAGCCCAGCACCGAGGGCCCCGCGCGCAGCAGCAACGAACTCGCCGCTCGTTGCGTACCGAGCCTGGAGCGCGTGCGCTCGGGCGGACGGATCTAGATCAGCAGCACAGTCCGACGTATCGGGATGAGAGCCCACGATACGTGCATGCAGTCGAAATTCGTCGCCTATGCCACGTACTACGGCGGCTCCCATCTCTGCGACGTTCTCCGGCCCCACCAGACGAACGCGGATGTAAGTCTCGTCCAGTGCCCTGCGTGCAGCGAATCCCGCTTCCCAATGCGGTGACTCGGTGAACGGCTTTGCCATCCACCCGCTGTCCAGCACCCGGTAGGCAGCATCGGCCTGGGACAGGAATCGCTCGTACGACTCGCGCCGCATCTCCCTGTTGGCGTTCTCGCGCTGCTCGGCGCGTTCCTCCCCGGCCAGTAGAGCCTGATGCCGTAGCTGCCGACTGGTTGTCCAAGCAGAGACCGAGCCCGCCAGAGCTGCAGCGGTCAGCGTGGACAAAGAAGTGACCAAGGCAACCGCGACCGTGTCATTCACGGCCGCCATTGTCCCGTACATGGTCGCCTTGCGTCCCCGCTTCCGGTCGTCGCTGCGTCGACTTGGGCGGGCTGGCATCCAAGCCTTCCAAACTTGCCGTGCCACATGAGGCGGTCAACCACGGCCGACGACGGGTCGTCGCAGTCGGTCTGGGCCGGTGAGCTGGGCTGACGCTACGGCCGGGGTGACCAGGGCGTCCCCGTCGCAGGTCACGGCCGCCCTTACAAAGCCGTGGTGGGCGGGGGATCACACCGCCCATCGGGCGCCTGCTCGCGGTCGACTGGGCCCCCGACGAGGCCGAGGGCGACAAGGTGCAGCCGTGGACCGGGCGCTGGCCTACGAGCCGTTCGCTCTGTGATCAGTGTCGAGTCTCAGTTGAGGGTGACGGGTTGGCGTCGTGTGATGCTGTGGTGGCGGCGCAGGCGGCGGTACGGCCCGCGGGCCGGCGTAAGGGGTCGTGATCACTTGCATTGCCCGCGCGCGTATGGCTACGCCGTCAGCGCGCGTCGCAGTACACGAAGGCCTTGATCAAGCCGTTCTGGGCGTTCGAGTTCGTGCCAAAGACGATCCAGCCCTCAGGAGAACCTTCCTTCCTGTAGGCAGCCGCAGGGGTAACGAAAACCGCTTGGGAGCTGGTGAAGCCACCGGAGATCGCCTCGTAGCCGGCCGGACACAGTGCCGTACTGGACGCGAATCCACCCGCGGGCACAGTTACGGTTGGTCCGTCGAATCGTTGAAGGCCGAAGCCGGCATGCCGGCAGTCGTTGTCGCCATGCGTCATCGGATTCCGAGCGGCCGGGCTGTCGCACATTTCCGTGCTCTCTGCGCGGACCGACGCGCTCACGTGGTCACGTGGGCTCTGAACGGCGGCGCCGGCAGGATGGGCCGCTCCGGTCGCGAGGACCAGGGCCAGCGAGGCGATTGCGCCGCCGACCGTCCACTTGTTCCGCCGAGGCAAGGGCCTCAGCTGGAACCGCGTCGTCGTACTGTCAGGATTCATTCACTTCTCCCTGTTTCCCATGGGATTGGAGACCCTGAGTACGATCTTGCTCCGAGCGCGGTCGAACTGTGGCTACTTTCGATTACAACGTGTCGTTTGTCGGCGACTGGGAGTAGCCGACCAATCCGGATGGGCTAATCCGCGTGCTTCGGTTCCGGGTTCACCGCAGAACCACCGAACCGGGTGACGGCCTTTTCCGTGGCCGTGATCGTTTGGCGCAGCAGGTCTTGGGCCGTGGCCAGGTCGGCCGCACGGCGGTCCAGGGCGTCCAGCTGGGCACGTAGGCGGTCGAGGACGCCGGGGCAAGGCCGCAGGGCGGCGCCATCGACAGCGCACGGGAGGACCTGGCGGATGACCCGTGTGGGAAGGCCGGCGGCGAGCAGCGCGCGTATCTGCCGAACAGTCGCCACGGTCTCGTCTGCGTAGTCGCGGTAGCCGTTGGCGCGTCGTTCCGACCGGATGAGCTCGACGCGCTCGTAGTAACGCAGGAGGCGTTCACTGACTCCGGTGCGGCGTGACAGCTCGCCGATCAGCATGGCCCCCCTCCTTCGGCTTGACCTTCCAACGGTGTCAGGGAGCAACGCTGATCCGGCCGGCGCCATTCCTGGCCGGCCGCTTTCGCATGGGGAGAAAAGCATGATCATCGACGCGCACAGCCATGTCCACGATCCGGCCGAGGATCACATCGTGCTGTTGGACGACGCCGGGGTGGACCGGGCGGTGCTCTTCGGCACGCGGCCGCACCCGGAACGCGCCGACGGCCTTGTGTCGCTGCGCCGCGAGATGGCCGCACTGGACGAGGCGATCGGTGGCCGGGCTGCTGGAATCGAGGGGTACCGGACCGCGTGGCAGGAGCTGGACAAAGCGCTCGTCACCTACCCGGATCGCTTCATCGGCTTCAGGAGCGTGCCACTCGACCTGGCCCCGCATCTGATCGCCGAGATGGTCGACCGGGACGTGGTCGGGCGTGGCCTGCGGGGAATTGGGGAACTGACGCCTCCGCCTGGACGGGCAGACCTCGTGGAGCCCGTGATGCGGGCGGCGGCGGACCACGGCGAACTGCCCGTGGTCGTCCATGGATTCGCGCCCACCACGGCGGAGGACCTACGGACCCTGGCCGGGCTGGCCTCTGCGTATCCGTCCGTACCTCTGGTGATCAGCCAGCTCGGGGGCCTGAACTGGATGGATGCGATCGAGCTCGTACGGGACACGCCCAGCATGTTCCTGGAACTGTCCACGGCCAACGTGATCTTCGCTGTCCGGCTGGCCATCCAGGAGATACCGGACCGCACCCTGTTCGGCTCGGACGCCCCGTACGGCGATCCGGCACTCGCCCGTGCGACTGTCGAGCGCGTCACCAGCCCGGGTGAGGTACGCGATCAGGTGTTGGGAGGAACGGCAGCCCGGCTTCTGGGGCTCACCTGAGACGCCTCTGCGGTTGGTTGCTGTACAGCGGCGGAGTACAGCAGCCACCGCATTCGGAGCCGACCACCAACGGCCCCGGACGGCTTCGGCTCCTCGACGACCGTCAGGACGTCGGCGGCGGCCCGCCACGGACGCGCGGCTCCCTCCGGAGAGCAGGGACCGGGCCCACTCGGAGCGGGCGGCGGCCTTGATCAAGAGGTGCGGTCCCTGTTGAGCCGATCGGGTGCCTGCTTCGCGGCATGCTGTCCGGCATCGGGAGATGCGTGTCCGGTCGCTCTACGGTGACCCGGACACTGCAGGCGAGGGCTCCGCGGCCCCGTCAGGACCAGGAGCGGGAGGGCGGCCATGGCGGCGCGTCGGCAGCGGACTCTCAGGATGCGGGCACACGCCCCTCGCTCGTTCGCAGCCGGGGCGCTCGCCGCGGTGTGCGTCCTTGCAGGCTGTGTCCCCCCGGCCGCGGCGACTCTTTCGGGCGGTGTACCCCGACCGTGCGCGACGAGGCCCTTCCCACCGTCGCAGAGCACTCCGCCCCCCATCCTCTCGGGAAGCGACGTATGGCAGTTCGTCTCCGAGCCGGCGCTTCGCCCCATGCGCGTGACGGTGACCACCCGCAGACCGGGGACCGCTACCGGCGGCATCTTCGTCGCCCCCTTCACCGCCGACCAGATGGTCGGCCAGACCGGAGCACTGATCAACGACGATTCCGGCGACCCGGTCTGGTTCCGGCCGCTGCCCTCCACCAATCTGCAGAACTCCGACTTCAAAGTGCAGACCTACAGCGACCCCCGTACACACAAGGCCCAGCAGGTCCTGACGTGGTGGCAGGGAAGCGAGGCCATTCCTCCGTGGTACACGAACCTGCCCGCGGGCGCCCCGGAACCGGGCGGGTGCTACTACATCTACGACCATCACTACCGCCTGCTGAAAACGGTCTTCGCGCACCACGGCTACTATCCGGACGAGCACGAATTCAGCCTGACCCGCAGGGGCACCGCGCTGTTCATCGCCTCCCGACCGGTACCCATGGACCTCACCCGCTACGGCGGCCCCGCAAACGGAGCCATCCTGAACAGCGAGATCCAGGAGACCGACCTCGCCACGGGGAGACTGCTGTACTCGTGGAACGCGCTGGACCACCTCGACCCCGCGGACTCCGAGGAAGCGGCCTCGAGCGCGTCGTCGTCCGACGGGGTGTGGGACGCCTTCCACATCAACTCGGTGGACGAGGGACCCGACGGCCGACTCCTGATCTCTGCCCGGAACATGTGGGCGGTCTACGACGTCGCCAGGAAATCCGGGAGGATTCGCTGGCAACTCGGCGGGAAGAAAAGCGACTTCACCTTCGGCCCGAACGCGGACTTCTACTGGCAGCATGACGCCCGCTTCCGCCCTGGAAACCGGATCAGCATGTTCGACGACGGCTGCTGCGACCTGCCCGACGGTGCCCCGGAACAAGAGTCCCACGGCCTGATCCTCACCCTCGACTTCCGCACCCGGAAGGCAACCGCGGACCGGACCTACTACCATCAGCCTCCCCTGGAGGCGAAGACCCAGGGAAACACACAGGCTTTGCCAGGCGGCAACGAATTCATCGGGTGGGGCCAGACCCCGTACTACTCGGAGTACACGGGACCAGGGAACACCCAGGGCGACGGCGGCAGGAACCTGCTCTACGACGCGAGAATGCCCGCATCGGACTTCTCCTACCGGGTGTTCCGCAACGAATGGGTCGGCACCCCCTACTACCCGCCGAGAGCAGCGGCACGGACCGCAGGCCGGCACACCGTCGTCTACGCCTCCTGGAACGGCTCGACACAGACCCGCGCATGGCAGGTTCTCGCCGGACGCACACCCCGCTCCCTGTCCGTCGTCGTCCGGCGGACCGGACGGACCGGCTTCGAGACGGCCGTCACCACCGCATCCCCCGGGCCGTACTTCCAGGTGAAGGCCCTCGATGCAAAGGGGCACGTCCTCAGGGCCTCCCCGGTCGTCACGCGGTCCCACTGAGCGTGGCCGGTCCTGAGGGTGGCCGGTCCTGAGCGTGGCCGGTCCTGAGCCAGGGAGCCCAGGTCATCGCGATCTTCGCCTGGGGACCGGCCGGACCACGTGGTTCGAACCGGTCGGCGAGTAGGGCCACCGCCGGACTCAGCCCTCGCGCTCGGACGCCGGCCCGTCCTCGTGGGCGTGCTTCAGGCGCATCCGTGCGTCCACCTTGTTCTCGGTGGTCACCTCCGCCCAGAAGCGGTGGGAGGAGACGAAGATCGCGAGTTCCCGCTCCCGTTCGCGGAGCTTTTCCACCTCTGCCTGTTCGTCCGCGGTCCAGCCCGGGGAGGCGGGGCGTTCCACCCTGCGCCAGCCGTTGTCGTCGCTGAATCCGTCCAGCGGTTCCACCGACCAGGGGAGCCGCTTCAGCAGGGCCAGGAGCTCTGCCCGGACCTGATGCAGCTCCTCCTGGCCGGCAAGGAGGTCACTCGGAAACTCATAGCTCGCAGGCACACCACAATGCTACGCCTGTTCGATTTTCGAGGGCGAGCCGCTTCTCTCACTTCACTCGAACGGATGTGTGTCACGGCCCCGGGCCTTCGCCGCCTCCGTGGGCAGAAGCTGTTCGGGTAACCGCTCAGGCAGCCGTTCAAGCAGCCGTTCAGGCACCTGTTCAGCCGTACCTGCACAGGTGAAACTGGACAGGCTTACCTGAAGGATTTAGGCTGGCGGCATGGACCAGAACCCCGAAGGTGTCTCCGAGTCCGCCGCTCGCGCGGCCCGTGACCTGCGGGTGCTGTTCAGCCGCCTGCGGCGCCGTATTCGCGAGGTCGCCGGGGACGACGAGCTGACGCCCTCCCAGGTATCCGCCCTCACTCTGGTCGGCAAGGGCGGTGCCGCCACCGCCAGCACCCTGGCGTCCGCCGAGGGCGTACGGCCCCAGTCGATGGCCGCCACGCTCGCCGTCCTCGAACAGCACGGACTGATCCGGCGAAGCCCCGACCCCGATGACGGCCGCCGCCAGCTGGTCACCCTCACCGACACCGGGCGCGAGCGCGTCGAAGGCGACCGGCAGGCACGACAGGAGTGGCTGACCCGTGCCCTCCAGGACCACTACACGGAGGACGAGCGGCGGACCGTCCTCGAGGCGCTCTCCCTGCTGGAACGGCTCACACGCCCCTGATCCCGTCGCCTACCCCGGCCCGCTGGGCGCCCCCGACGTGACCCTTCTCGCCCTCGCCGCCCCCGTCTGCGTCGTTCACCCCATCCGCCCAGTCCGCCGTCACCCCCGCTTCCGGAAAGGACCGAGCCATGGCTCTCACCACCTTCGACGAGCGCACCGCCCTCGTCGCGATCGACCTTCAGAACGGCATCGTGGGCATGCCCACGCAGCCCCACGGCGGCCCCGAGGTGGTCGCCCGCACCGCCGAACTGGCCGACGCCTTCCGCGCCCGGAACCTCCCGGTCGTCCTGGTCCGGGTCACCTTCGCCCCCGACGGATCCGACGCAGTGCCCGGCCGTACCGAGTGGCAGCGCGGTGCCCGCGCCTTCCCCGAGGGCTGGGACGTCGTCGTCGACGAGCTGTCCGGCCACCCCGGCGACATCCACGTCACCAAGCGCAACTGGGGCGCCTTCCACGGCACCGACCTCGACGTCCAGCTGCGCCGGCGCGGCGTCACCCAGATCGTGTTGACCGGGATCGCCACCAGCATCGGCGTCGAGTCCACGGCACGAGCCGCCTACGAGCACGGGTACCACGTCACGCTGGTGACCGACGCGATGGCCGACGCCGACCCCGAGGCGCACCGGGGCAGCGTCGAGCGGATCTTCCCGCGCCTCGGCGAGACGGTACGACGGCCGAGGTTCTGGAACTGCTGGCCAAGACCCACGCGGTCTGATCCGTAGCGGGGGCGGCGGGCGCGCAGGGACACTGGACGCATGTGCCGCAGCATCAAGACCCTTCGCCCGCCCGCCATCCCCGAGGACGCCACGGAGGAGGAGATCCGCGCCGCCGCGCTTCAGTTCGTGCGCAAGGTCTCCGGCTTCCGTGCCCCCGCCGCCCACAACCGTGAGGTGTTCGACCGGGCCGTGGACGCGGTGGCGGCGGCCACCGCCGAGCTGCTGGCCGGCCTGGAGGTGCGGGCCCGCACCCGCGAGGCCGCGCCCGCGGCAACCGGCGGCAGGTGAAGCGCCCCGCGAGGGACGGCGGATGAGCACCGCCCGGTGGGACGGCGGGTGAGGTGCCCCGCGTCGGACCGCCGGGGCCGCGGACGAGCTGGGCGAGCCGGACGAGCCTACGGACGCTCCTCCCGCGGGGCCGGGCGGCGCATCAGACAGGTTGCGACCGCGCCCGCCGCGAACAGGGCCGCCACCGAGACGCCCGTCGCCAGCCAGCTTGCCCCCAGCCACTGGCCGCCGAAGTAGCCGAGCGCCACGCTGTACGCGGCCCAGGCGATGCCCGCCAGCGCCGACCAGGGCACGAACTCGCGGGCCCGGCGGCGGGCGGCGCCCGCGCCGAGGGAGACGACCGAGCGGCCCGCGGGCGCGAACCGGGCGAGGATCACCAGCGCGCCGCCGCCGTGGGCGAGGGCGGCGCCCAGCCGTTTCTGCGCGCTCGACAGCCGACGGGAGCGGGCGATCGCGCGGTCCAGTCGGGCGCCGCCGCGCCAGGCCAGGCGGTAGGCCACCAGGTCGCCCAGGACCGAGGCCGCCGCCGCGCACACCATGAGCCAGAAGATGTCCGGTACGTGCGCCACCGCCGAACCCGCGGCCGCCGCTGTGGCCGCCGTGATGACCAGCACGCCGCTCGGCAGCAGGGGCAGGAAGACGTCCAGCAGGACCGACGCGGCCACCACCGGGTAGATCCAGGGGCTGCCCGCCAGCGACCCCACACTCTCCAACACCCAGAACTCCCCGTGCGACTCCCCGGAGGCAACTGCGTGCCGCGATGTCGCGGGGAGCGGCAGGAGCGGCCTTTCGACAGCCGTACAGCGTACGCGGGAGCTGTGACAGGAGTGGCGGCGGGGGTACTTGTGGCGCGCACGGTGAAAGGTGTGACGGTCACCGTGCGCGCATCGCCGGGGCGGATCAGACGGGGACGGGCTGCGAGGTCCGCTTCTCGTCGGCCGGGGCGGAACGGGTGGCGAAGAGACGGTCGAGGCCGAACGCGCCGGAGCCGGTGAACACCAGCAGCAGGAAGCACCAGCAGAAGAGGGCCGGAAGTTCGCCGCCGTTCTGGAGCGGCCACAGAGCCGCCGACTGGTGCACGTCGAAGTAGGCGAACGCCATCGAGCCCGACGCGAGGAGGGCGGCACCGCGGGTGCCGAGGCCGAGCAGCACCAGGGCGCCGGCGACGAGTTCGATCAGGCCGGCGTACCAGAACGGCCAGGCGCCGACGGGTGCGGTCCCGCCTCTGCCCGGGACCCCGCCGAGGAGGCCGAATAGCGTGGCGACACCATGGCAGGTGAAGAGCAGTCCGGTCACTATCCGGAACAGGCCGATCGCATAGGGTTGCGCAATGTTGAGACGCGCGGTCATATGGGGGGACTCCTTCGGTTCGGTGCCGGTCCGCGAACGGACCGGTGTGGGGGATTGCCAACCGACTGAGCCTTACGTTAGGTGCACCTAAACGATCGCGCCTCCTTGAAAGGCCCGGCAGGGGTGTCGAGCCGGAGGGCCGCGGCGAGGGCTGAGACGAGGGTGGGCGGGCGCGGTTGTCGGCTGTGGCCGCCCACCCTCACGGTGCGCTCGACCAGTTCGACGCCCTGTTCCGCCCCGCACTGCCCGGCCGGAGTCCGTCCTTGCGTCAAAGGGCCCTCGGACGGAGAACGTCGTCCGCGGCTGACCCGGACGACACCTCGTGCGAGTGGCGACACGTCGTGCAAGTAGGCGCAGGGCACCCCCGCCTGCGACGGGCACCCCTCGACGGGGAGCGGGCCGTCACCGATCGTGCGGTGACGGCCCGCAGAGTGGGCGGGGTTGGTCAGACGAGGGCGTTCAGGGCGCGGCGGGCGCGCTGGGTTACGCGTTCGGCGCGGCGCTGGAGCCGGACCGCGTGGACGAGGCGCTCTCGCTCCGCCTCTCGCATGCGCTGGCTCATGAGCTCTCGGGCTTGCACGTCGTGCAGCATGGTGTCCCCCTTGGGTGGCGGACCTTCCGGCATCCTCGTGATGCCGCACCTTCCAGGTCTCGCGTTCTCTTCAAATTGTAGCCCATGTGGCGCATTACGCCTTTGATTTTTCGGCTTCTTCGGTTGTGCGGCCTGCTGATGCCAGGATCATGGTGTGTGTACGGGGTCACGGGGCGTCTTCGTGGACGGCAGGGGACGGGTGACGTGCCGGTGGGAGCTGTACGGCGGGTGCCGTGAGCCCGAATTGCGCGGCCTGGGCGGTGAACATGCCCTGGTAAAGGCCGTCCGGGCGGGCCATGAGCTGGTCGTGTGTGCCCTCTTCGGCAACACGCCCTTGATCGAGGACGTAGATACGGTCGGCGTTGGCGGTGGCAGCCAGCCGGTGGGTGACGAGCACGACCGCATGCCCTTCCTGGGCGAGGGACCAGAGCCCTTCGAACGCGGCGATCTCCGCATGCGGGTCCAGTGCCGAGGTCGGCTCGTCGACGAGCAGGAACGGCGCACCCCGGTACAGGCTGCGCGCGGTGCCCAGTTTCTGCCACTGCCCGCCCGAGAGCTGGACTCCGCGTTCGTAGCCCTTGAATACGATCGAGTCCCAGCCGTGCGGCAGGCTCTCGACGAGCGTGAGCATGTTCACGGCCTGGGCGGCGTCCTCGACGCGGTCCATGTCCCGTGGGCGGTCGCCGGCGCCGATCGCGATGTTCGCGGCGGCGGTCATCTCCCAGCGGGGGAAGTCCTGCGCGAGCAGCCCCACCGTGGAGAAGACCTGGGCGCGGTCGGCCTCACGGATGCCGACCCGTTCACCTTTCTCGTTCTGCCACCACACGTTTCCCTCGCTGGGGACCAGCAGCCCCGCGAGCACCTTGGTCAAGGTGGTCTTCCCCGATCCGTTCGCGCCGACCAGAGCCGTCACCTCGCCGCGGCGGACCGACAGGCTCACCCCTTTCAGCGATGGGGATGTGGCCCCGGGGTAGGTGAACGACACGTTCTCCACGCGCACCCGGTCCACACAGGAGGGCAGTGGGGTTCCGGCGGACGGGATGGCGTGCTCGGTGGCCAGTTCGATGGCGGCCTCGGTGTCGGTGAGGAACAGCAGCTCCTCGTAGAGGCGGTTGACCTGCTGGATGAGGGAGGTCAGGCGGGCGGTGGAGGTGCGGATGGCGATGACCGCGGTCCCGCCGACGGCGAGCGGCAGCATGCCGCTGACCAGCAGCCACCACAGGACCACGTAACAGGCCAGTGACGCCAGGCCGGCCAATGCGCCGGCGACCAGGTCGGTGAACGCCTGGGCACGGGCCAGCCGCCGCTGCTCCGTCTCCGTCTGCCGGGACATCTCCGCGTAGCTGGACAGCAGCTTCTCGCCGGCCGCGTGCACGCGGATCTCTCCGGCCGCGTGCGGGCGGGTCAGGTAGGCCAGCAGGGAGGCGATCGCCCGGCGGTGATCGACCCAGTGCAGCCGGGAGACGTAGTCGCGGCGGGCGCAGCGGACCGCTCCCCACCCCTTGGGCAGGGCGATTGCCAGCAGCATCGGCAGCAGGGTCCAGTGCAGCGACGCCAGGACGACCGCAGCCGCCGCCATGCCGATCAGCACGTTGGCCACGCCCACCGACAGCCTGAGCATGCTGCGGGCGGAGTCGGTGCCGAACTTGCCTGCCTCCAGGACCCGCTGGATCTCCGGACGCTCGGTCGCCTCCACCTCCACCCGGGTGACGGCCGCGTAGTACCGCGCGGAGACCGCCCGCTCCACCTGTGGCTCCAGCCGGCCCGACATGGCCGTCGACCACGCCGACAGCAGCGCGGCACCCACCGCGGTGACGGCCAGCACCGAGAGCGACGGCAGGGCGTCGCGGAGCTTGTCGGAGGTCGGGCCGTTGGCGAACAGCCGGGTGAGGACGCTGTTGACCGCGACCAGCCCCCACGCGGCCGTGACCCCCTGCCCGAGCTGGGACGCGACGACCCCGGCCAGTGCCCGCGGGTCCGTCGTCCAGCCGGTTCGCAGCACCATGCCCACCATGCGCGGGAGCGCCGCCGCCATGTATCCGAACGACAGCCGGGTCAGTGGTCCCTCGTGGCGCACGAAGGACTGGTCGTAGCGGAGCCGGCCGCCGTACAGCTCGCGCTCCGCGTTGGAGATTCCGTCCGTATCCGCGGTCTTCCGCTCGCCCTTGAGCGCATCGCGGACCACTCCAGTCGATGTCAACGGCGTTCCTCCCTCTTCGATGGTCGTGGCCGTGCCGCACCTGGATGGCCCGGCGGTGCACGGCCTAACGACCTGCCACGGGATTCGAACGCACTCGATTCCGGACGCGCTGGGGGCCTTGGAAAGCAAGGGGTCGAACGCGTGGCCGCCGCGCTGGGGCCGCTGTCGGGCGGCGGGGGTTGGCCGAATCGCCGACATCTGAAACGCCTGGGGCGAATGAGGTCTGCCTGGCCGACCGGCGCCGGCGTGGTTGCCTCACGGGGAGGTCAGGGAGTACTCCTTCACGGTTGCGAGCCGTGTCCCTCCCGTTCCGGCCGGGCGTGCCCGGGCCACTCGCAGCGATGCGGAACGGCCGCGCAGCGTCAGTGTCATGAGCTGGTTGCCGAACCAGGGGCCGCCCGTCCGGCGCCAGCCGAACCGGGTGGGCGCACCGCGGCCGTGCCGCAGGAGAAGGCGGCCCAGGGCGCGCCCCGGGGCGCTCCAGCCGAAGCGGAAGCCGATCCGCAGGGTGAGCGGTACGGAGTTGTGCAGGGGTGAGCACGTCAGCTGGAGGACCCGGGCGTCGGGACCGCCCTCCGGCCACGCGGGCTCCGCGACATACCCGTGGTGGACATCACCGGACAGCACATACACCCCGGCCGGTGCCCCCGGTCCCGTACCCACCTCGGCGACGAGGTCCGCAAGGGCCGCGAACGACTCCGGGAACGCCGACCAGTGCTCCAAGTCCGCCGCCTGCCGCAGGCGTTCGCCGAAGCGGGCCCAGCGGGCGCCGCGCACGCCGCGGCACAGCAGGGCGTCCCATGTCTCGGCGTCGTGCACGAGGTGGGGGAGCAGCCAGGGCAGCGAGGTGCCGATCAGGAGGTGGTCGCAGACGCCCCGGGCGCCGCGCACCTGCTCCTTGAGCCATTCCGCCTCCGCCGGGTCCAGCATCGCCCGGCCGTCCTCGTCCAGGACGCGCGCAGCCCGGGAGTCGAGCATCACGACCCGTACGCGGCCGAAGTCGCGGCGATGGCTCCAGCGGACGGTGGAGGGATGGGCGTCCGCCTGGGCGGCGTACGCGCGCAGGACGTCCGTGCCGTCCGGGGTCTCGCGTACGGCGGCGTACAGCGGGTCCGCGGCCAGTTCCGCAGGGGACAGATTGCCGAGATGCTGGTGCACCCAGTACGCCATCAGGCCGCCGAGCAGCCGCTCGCGCCACCACGCGGTCGCCCGCATGCCGGCGAGCCAGGCGGCGCTGGTGTTCCAGTCGTCGACGAGGTCATGGTCGTCGAAGATCATCAGGCTGGGCACGGTGGACAGCAGCCAGCGGATCCCCGGGGCGAGCCAGGACTCGTGGTAGAGCCAGGTGTACTCCTCGTAGTCCGCGACCTGGGGGCCGGGGGGATCGGCCAGGCCGCGACGCGCGGCGATGCGGCTGCGGATCGCGGCGGACGTCTCGTCCGCGTACACCTGGTCGCCCAACAGCAGGAGAACATCGGGGCGTTCGGCGTCAGGGGCGGCGGCCAGACCGGCCGCCAGTGTGTCCAGTGCGTCCGGGCCGACCCGATCCTTCCCGTCGGCGGGCGAGGCGGCCCAGCGGCAGGAGCCGAAGGTGACGCGGACCGTCTCCGGGCCGGGTGTGCGGATGACGGAGGGCGGGAACGGCGAGTCGGGCGGCGGCCATACGGGGGCACCGTCCAGCAGTACCTCGTACGCATCCGCCGTGCCCGGGGCGAGCCCGGTCACCGGCACGATCGCGTAGTGGTGTCCGGCCACCTGGAAGGTGCGGGCGGTGCCGTGGGCGCCCGAGGCGCAGCGCACCTCGGCGGTGCACGGGCGGCTCGCCTCGACCCAGACGGTCGCGGACGAGCCGTCCGCGTATCTCAGCAGTGGTCCCAGGCGCAGTCCCGCCACGGCGATCTCCTCCTCCGTCGCCCCGTACGGTACGGAACGACGGAGGTCCGCGGGAGAGGCTGGAAATCAGCGGCTCGCCGGGGCCCGGTGCCGGCGGTTCGCGAGGACCGGGTCCGGCGGTTCACGAGGACCCGGCTCGGGTGGTTCGCGAACGCCCGGGGATCAGCAGCCGGCGAGGTAGTTCTGGAGCGCGCTCTTCTCGGCCGAGTCGACCGAGAGGTTGTAGTAGTACTTCACCTGCACCCAGGCGCGGACGTACGTGCAGCGGTACGCCGTCCGGGACGGCATCCAGGTGGCCGGGTCCTGGTCGCCCTTGGCCTGGTTGACGTTGTCGGTGACGGCGAGCAGCTGGGGACGGGTGATGTCGTTGGCGAAGGCCTGGCGCTGAGCCGTAGTCCACTTGCTCGCGCCGGAGTCCCAGGCCTCGGCGAGCGGGACCAGGTGGTCGATGTCCAGGTCGGAGGCGGCGGTCCAGGTGGCGCCGTCGTACGGGGAGTACCAGCTGCCGCTGGTCGCGGCGCAGGAGGAGTCGGTGACCACGTTCGTACCGTCGCGCTTGAGGATGTACTCGCGGGTGTTGCAGGTGCCGCTGATGGTGATCCAGGTCGGGAACAGAGAGCGCTGGTAGCCGGTGCGGTTCTCCGTCGCCACGGTGAGCTGGGCGAGGTAGCTGCGGGCGGTGGCGCCGCTGACCGGCGTGGGAAGTGCGGCGGAGGCGGTCGGACCGTTGAACAGCCCGACCGAGGCTATGAGTCCGGTAAGGGCCGCGAGTATGCTGACGCGTCGACGCGCGTAGACCTTGGACATGCGAACTCCCTTGTGGGGTGGGGATGTTGGGCCGCGAGCGTGGGAATGCTCGCGAGTGGGTGTTGCCGGGAGATGTTTGTTCGGTTAGACGTTAGTGACAGGTACATGACACATCAAGGAATGTGACGTCCCTTACGGTCCCGTGGCCCCGCCCGGTGGTCCCGTACCATGGAAGGCGCAGAAGGGGAGTAGCTCTTCGCCGGACCGTCGACACACTGCTCAGCACGCCTGAGCCGGCGCCCGGAGGCGGATCCTCACAGGATCGGCCAGCGAGACCTTCGGCAAGCAGTGCACGCCCGTGCCCTACGGCACGGGTGATCCGTGTGCTGCCGTGCCGAGGTGTCGCCGTGCTCACAGCACTCTCGGTGGGGCAGCCCCGACCGATTGAGGAACCTTGATCAGCATCACCGTCCTGGCGCTCGTCTTCGGCGTCGTCTTCCTGGCCGAGCTGCCGGACAAGACGGCCCTCGCCGGACTCGTCCTCGGCACCCGTTACCGCGCCTCGTACGTCTTCTCCGGTGTCGCCGCCGCCTTCCTGCTGCACGTCGTGCTCGCCGTCGCGGCGGGCAGCCTGCTGACCCTCCTGCCGCAGCAGATCGTGCACGGCATCACCGGTGTCCTCTTCCTCGGGGGTGCGGCCGTGCTGCTGCTGAAGAAGGACGACGGCGACGAGGAGATCCGCCGGCCCGAGAATCAGAGCTTCTGGAAGGTCTCCACGGCGGGCTTCATGCTCATCCTCGTCGCCGAGTTCGGCGACCTCACCCAGATCATGACGGCGAACCTCGCGGCGCGTTACGACGACCCGCTGTCGGTGGGCCTCGGTGCGGTTCTGGCCCTGTGGGCGGTAGCCGGGCTCGGCGTCGTCGGTGGCAGGGCACTGATGAGGCGGGTGCCGCTGAAGCTGATCACGAAGATCGCGGCGCTGCTCATGCTCGGGCTCGGGGTGTGGAGTCTGTTCGAGGCCGTGGCGGCGTGACGGACCTCGCGGGGGCGGTGTCCGGACGGTGAACGGCTGATGGCGGTGCGCCGAAGGCTCCGAAAGGCCGGTGGCGTGACACCGTGTTCTTTTGTACCGTGGAGGAACAAAGTGGCTCCCGCCCGCTTCCCCTGACCGGCGGGCGGGGCCGCCTTGTCCCATGGGGCATTCCCCGGTCCCGTCCCAGGGGCGTACCCCGGCCCCTTTCCCGCGAGCTTGGAGCCATGCCGATGACGGCCACCACCGTTCTCACCGCCCGCGCCCTGCTGCTGGACATGGACGGCACTCTCGTCAATTCCGATGCCGTGGTGGAGCGCTGCTGGCGGCGGTGGGCGGACCGGCACGGGCTGGACGGGGACGAGGTGATGAAGGTCGTGCACGGCCGTCAGGGCCACGCCTCGATGGCCGTACTGCTGCCCGACCGCCCCATGGAGCAGAACCACGCCGACAACGCCCGCATGCTCGCCGAGGAGACCGCCGACATGGACGGCGTGGTCGAGATCCCCGGCGCCGCCACACTCCTCGCCTCCCTCACCGGGCTTCCGCACGCCCTGGTGACGTCGGCGGACGTGGCGCTGTCCACCGCGCGCATGGCCGCCGCGGGGCTGAGGCTGCCCGATCTGCGGATCACCGCCGAGAGCGTGGGCGCGAGCAAGCCGGACCCCGAGGGGTTCCTCAAGGCTGCCGCCGAACTGGGCGTCGACCCCGCCGAATGCGTGGTCTTCGAGGACTCCGGCGCGGGCATCGCCGCGGGGCGCGCCGCCGGGATGCGGGTGGTCGGCGTCGGCCCCCGGGCCGGGGTGCACCGTCCCGACGTCCTGGTCCGGGACCTCACACAGGTCCACGCGGAGGCCGCGCCCGACGGTGCGGTCCGGCTGCACATCGACTGACTTCGGCGGCACATCGACCGACTTCGGCGGCGCATCGGCGGGTCCGGGTCGCGTATCGGCGGGTCCTGGCTGCGCGGTGGTGGGTGCTGGTTCGCTTATGGGTTGGGCCTGGCTGCGCGGTGGGCGGGTCCGGGGCGCGCATCGGCGGGTCCTGGATGCACGTCGGCGGGTCCAGGGCGCGTATGGGTGGGTCCTGGCTGCGCGGTGGGCGGGTCCGGGGCGCGTATGGGTGGGTCCTGGCTGCGCGGTGGGCGGGTCGGGGGCGCGCATCCGCGGATTGTGGTGGCGCGTTGGCGGGTCGGGGGCGCGCATCGGCGGATTGTGGTGGCGCGTTGGCGGGTCGGGGGCGCGCATCGGCGGATTGTGGTGGCGCGTTGGCGGCCCGATCCCGCATTGGCGGATTCCGGCCGCGCGTAGGCGGGCCCGATCCCGCATTGGCGGATTCCGGCCGCGCGTAGGCGGGCCCGCTCGCGCATCGGCGGATTGCGGTCGCGCATCGGCGGGCCCGATCCCGCATCGACCGGCCGGAGTCCGGTCGGCGGTCGCCGTCAGGGCTCGCTCGTCTCCGACTCCAGCTGTGCCCGCGTCGCCGGCCCGTACACCCCCGGGTCGTCCTCGGTGACGCCGCGGGCGAGCTGGTAGGTGCGGACCGAGTTCTCCACCTGGCCGTCGTACACGCCGTCGGCGGGGCCGACGTAGAGGTTCAGTTCCCGCAGTCGCAGTTGCAGCTCCTCCACCTCGGGGCCCTCGTCGCCACGGCGCAGGACCTGGGCCCGGCTCCGTCGGCTGCCGCTGTCCGGGCTCGGCGACGCGGAGGGGGTCGCCTGTGCGGTCGTCGTCCGGCTCGGGGTGGGGGAGACGGACGGGCTCGCCGACGCGCTCGACGGCGCCGCGGAGGACGAGGGGCTGGTGCTCGGAGGTGGAGTCGTATCCGTCGCGGGTGCCGGGGCGGACGTGGTGGACGCCGGTGCCGAGGTCCCACCCGGCGACGAGCCGTCCGGGACGCTCGCACGGACGGCGTCGGGCAGTGCGGTGTCCCTCTGCGGCGGGTGGTAGGAGAACAGTCCGCCGGCGAACCCGGCCGCCGCCGCGACGGCCACCACCGCACCCCCGGCGGCCGGCAGGACGGCGCGCCGCCGACGCCGGGGCGGCTCGCCCTCGGGGGGTTCGGAGTCGAGCGGCGCGTCGGGTGCGGCGCCGGGCGCCGGGCCCCGTACGACGCCGAGCTGCACGGTTTCGTCCGCCCCGCCGGTCGCGCCCGGCACGGCATCGAGCCGCAGGGTCGCATCCGCCCCGCCGGGTGCGGCGGGCGCGGTCCCCCCTGCCTCGGTCGCCGTGGCCCGATCGGGTGCTTCCGGCGCGGTGCCGGAGCCCCCGTCCCGCGCCGGTGCGGCCGGGCGGCGCAACGTCCCGTCCGGCGTGCTCGCTCCCGTGTCCTCCCGCGCCGCGGACTCCAGTTCCACGTATGGCCGAATCCGCAGCGGATCGAAGTCCTCCGCCGCTGCCGCCTCCGCCGTTCGCGCGTCCCTGAGCGCGTCGGAGGCCCGCTGGTTGCATGCGCACGACGGCGTACCGTTCGGCCGCCGCGGAGCCGCGCACTCCGGGCAGGCCCGTCCGTTCGTTCCGCTCACGCGTGGGTCCCCCTCCCCGACGAGTTCCAGAGATTATGCAGATCTTCCTTACAGAATCTCCGAGGAGGCCCCGGAATCCCTCCTTCCCATCCGGGCTAAACGGCCCATAACCGGTCACACTGACCACGATGGGAGTGCACGATGGACGAGAGCCCCAGAGGTCGACGACCGTCCACAGGAGGCCATTGATGACCAGCGACGCACAGGGCAGGACGGGAGAGGCTGCGGAGGTGACGGACACAACGGACACGACGGGCGCGGCGGACCCCTCGAACCCGACGGGCGCGGCGGGCCCCACGAACCCGACGGGCGCGACCGAGGCGGAGACGCCCGGCAGCACCCCCGGCGGTTCCGACGGGCCCGGCGGCCCCTTCGGCGGGCGGGGCACCGCGCTCGCCGACGAGAGTGTGCACGGCAGCGTCATGGTCTCCATCGGCGCGCTGCTGCTCGGCATGCTGCTGGCCGCCCTCGACCAGACGATCGTGTCGACCGCGCTGCCCACCATCGTCAGCGACCTCGGCGGCCTGGAGCATCTGTCGTGGGTGGTCACGGCCTATCTGCTCGCCTCGACGGCGGCGACACCGCTGTGGGGCAAGCTCGGCGACCAGTACGGCCGCAAGAAACTGTTCCAGACGGCGATCGTCATCTTCCTCGTCGGCTCGGCGCTGTGCGGCGTGGCACAGAACATGTCCGAGCTGATCGCCTTCCGCGCCGTCCAGGGGCTGGGCGGCGGCGGGCTCATGGTGCTGTCGATGGCGATCGTCGGCGATATCGTCCCGCCCCGGGATCGGGGCCGCTACCAGGGGCACTTCGGCGCCGTCTTCGGCGCGACGAGCGTGCTCGGGCCGCTGCTCGGCGGACTGTTCACCCAGCACCTGAGCTGGCGCTGGGTGTTCTACGTCAACCTGCCCCTGGGAATCGTCGCCCTCGGCGTCATCGCGGCCGTCCTGCGCATCCCGAGGAAGTCGAACCGGCATGTCATCGACTACCCCGGCACCTTCCTCATCGCCTCCGTCGCCACCTGTCTGGTCCTGATCGCCTCGCTCGGCGGCACCACCTGGCCCTGGGGCTCACCGCAGATCGCCGCCCTGGCGGCCCTCGGCGCCGTACTGCTCGTCGCCTTCGTGCTCGCCGAACGCCGGGCCACCGATCCCGTCCTGCCGCTGAAGCTGTTCCGCGTCCGCACCTTCTCGCTCTCCGCCGTCATCAGCTTCATCGTCGGCTTCGCGATGTTCGGCGGGATGACGTACCTGCCGACCTTCCTCCAGGTCGTCCACGGGATCAGCCCCACTGTGTCCGGGGTGCACATGCTGCCGATGGTGGCCGGGATGCTGCTGACGTCCACCGCCTCCGGCCAGATCGTCAGCCACACCGGCCGCTGGAAGGTCTTCCCGATCGCGGGCACCGGGGTCACCACGATCGGCCTGCTCCTGCTGCACCGGCTCGACGAGCACAGCGGCACTGCGCAGATGAGCGTCTACTTCTTCGTCTTCGGCCTGGGCCTGGGCCTGGTCATGCAGGTCCTGGTACTGATCGTGCAGAACGCCGTCAGCTACCAGGACCTCGGCGTCGCCACCTCCGGTGCCACCTTCTTCCGCTCCATCGGCGCCTCCTTCGGGGTGGCCGTCTTCGGTGCGATCTTCGCGGGCCGCCTCGGCGGCGAGCTGACGGCCGCGCTCGCCGGGCGCTCCCTCCCGGCCGGCGTCACCCCCGGCACCCTGAAGGCCGACCCGCGCGGCATCACGGCGCTCCCGCCCGCCGTGCGGCCCGCCGTGATGCACGCGTTCTCCGTCTCCATCACCAACGTCTTCCTGTACGCCGCCCCGGTCGCCTTCCTCGGCTTCGTCCTGGCGTGGTTCCTGCGCGAGGACCGGCTGCGCGGCTCGGTGACGGCGCCGGACGTGACGGAGACGCTGGCGAGCAATCCGGTGGAGCGTTCGTCGCACGACGAGGTGTGCCGGGCGCTGTCCGTCATCGGTTCGCGGGAGGGGCGGCGCGAGATCTACGAGAAGATCACCCGCCGGGCGGGCTACGACCTGCTGCCCGGTGCGAGCTGGCTGCTGCTGCGGATCAACAAGTACGGCTGGGCCGAGCCCGCGATCCTCGCCGAGCGCAGCACGGTCCCGCTGAACGTCATTCTCACGGCCGCCCGCCAGGTGGAGGAGCAGGGCCTAGCGGTGCGCGAAGGGCTCGACCTGATCCTCACCGAGCGGGGCCGGGAGGTGGCCGAGCGCCTGTGCGAGGCCCGTGAGGAGTCCCTGGCGGAGCTTCTCGGCGACTGGTGGGGACCGGACCGCCCGACCGACCTGCGCCAACTGGTCCAGGAACTGAACGCCGAGCTGTGCGGCTGCGACGCGGAACGCCCGTACGACCGGACGGGCACGAGGAGGACACCGGGACGGCCCCTCTAGCACGGCAGCCTCGACGGAACGGCAGCCTCGGACGGCACTATCGGGCCCGACCGGCACTATCGGGCCCGACCGGCACTATCGGGCCCGACCGGCGCCTTCGGGCCCCAAGCGGCACCCCGGGCCTCGACCGGCATCGCTAGGTCCCGGGCTCGGGCTCCGGGGCAGGGGCCAGCGGCTTGCAGAACCAGTGATCCGCGTACGGCTCGTCGTTGTGCGGCTCCGTCTCGGCGTATCCCAGCCGGGCGTACAGGGCACGGGCCTCCACCAGGTCGTGGCGCGTGTCGAGGACCATCCGCCGTGCGCCGAGCGCCCGGGCGTGCTCCTCCGCCGCGGTGACGAGCAGCCGGGCCCCGCCCCTGCCGCGCAGTTCCCCGCGCAGGAAGACCCGCTTGAGCTCGGCCGTGGCCGGGTCCGTCAGCCGTACGCCCGCGGTCCCCGCAGGTTCGCCCGCGTACCGCGCCACCAGCAGCACTCCGCCGGGCGGTGCCAGATAGGTGCCGGTGTCGGCGGCGATCTCGCGCTCCAGTTCGTCCGGGTCGGTCGAGCGCCCCTCGTGGAGCCGGTACCAGCGGTCGCTGACCTCCGTGTAGTACGCGCGCCACAACGCGGCCGCGGCAGGCGAGTCATGGGCCTCGGGGGCGACGGTCCAGGTCATGCCGGACATTGTGCGGACCGCCGGGGAGGCGCCCGCAACCGAATATGCGGCTCGGGCGGGTGCCCCGGTCGCTTCGCCGTGGGGGCGGCCTCCGGTCGCGTGTGGCTCGTTTGGCGGCGGTCCTCCGGGCAACCCGGGCTGAAGACGGCCCGCCGGGCCGAGAAACCGGAAGGCATCCATGTCCACAGGCCTGATCATCGCTTTGATCGTGATCGTGATCGTGGCGGCCGTCGTCGCGGGTGCGGCCGCCGTCTCCCCGCGTGCCCGCGGTGCAATGGGCGGGCGGGCGCTGAAGCGCCGCTTCGGCCCCGAGTACGAGCGGACCGTGAGCCGGCACGACGGTGACGCCAAGGCCGCCGAGCGAGAACTCGCCGCGCGCCTGGAGAAGTACGGTTCGCTGCGGGAGCAGCCGCTGGAGCCGGCCGAGCGCGAGCGGTACGCAGCGCGCTGGACGGCCGCCCAGGAACGTTTCGTCGACTCCCCGAGGGACGCGGTGGCCGAGGCGGACCGGCTGCTCGCCGAGGTGGCGGGCACGCTGGGCTTCCCCGACGGCGGGCGCTACGAGGAGCAGTTGGACGCGCTGTCGGTGCACCACGCCGACCATGTCCAGGGCTACCGGCGACTGCACCGGGCCGCCCGGACACCGGCCACCGGCGCCGCCGACGGCCGCACGGGCACGGAGGAGATGCGGGCGGCGCTGCTGGAGGCCCGTGCGCTCTTCGAGGACCTCGTCGAACCCGCGCGCCGACAACCGGCCGGAGCAGCTGCGGGCACGCCCCGGCACGCCGCCGGCCGCACCGAGGGACAGTCCCGTCTTCCGTGGGGCTTCCACAGGCAGCATGCGAAGGGGAGTTGAGGGTGATGACTGATCGGACAGCGGGCGGGGGCGACGAGCGCCGGGCGGAAGGCGAGATGCCGCCCGAGGGCGCCGAGCGACGGGACACCGCCGACGTGCGGTCCGAAGGGGTCGCGCGCCGCGAGGACGTACGGCCGGAAGGGACCGATCCGCTGGAGGCCGCGGATGTGCGGCCCGCGGGACTCGGCTACCGCGAGGAGGCCGACATGCGATCCGAGCAGGCGTATCGGGAAGCGGCCGGCCTGCGCCCCGAAGGGACCGGATACCGGGAGGGTACCGGTGCGGGCGGCGCAGGGACCGGATACCGGGAGGGCGCCGGTGCGGGCGGCGCAGGGGCCGGGTACCGGGAGGGTGCCGGTGCGGGCGGCGCAGGGACCGGGTACCGGGAGGCCGCGGAGTCGCGGGCGGAACAGGCCCGGCTGCTGCCGCGCGAGGAGTGCGACAGGTTCGCGCAGCGCCTTCAGCACGCCATCGGTGAGTTCGTCGACGAGCCGCGGGACGCCGTCGAGGAGGCGGACCGTGTGGCACAGGAGGTCGTCGCACGGCTCTCGGAGGCCGTGGCCTCGCGTCGGCGGACCCTCAAGGCGTCGTGGCAGGACGCCGGCGACGACGCCCACGCGGGCGCCGACACCGAACAGCTGCGGCTCGCTCTGCGCGACTACCGCGTGACCGTCGAGCGGCTGCTGAATCTCTGAGCCGCCGGCCGCAGGCCGAGGAATGCCGAGGGACGCCGTTCAGCCCGTGGAAGCGCCGGGACGCCCGCCCGCCCGGCGCTCGCGCCACTGCCGTACGACCTCCTCCACGTCGTACGGCTTGAGGCCCAGCGGCGGGCCCGGTGGCGGCTTGAACATCATGTCGCGGATCTTGACGTTGAGGTCCTCGATCAGGCGTCGTACCACCCGCTCGGACGGTGCCGCCGCGGCCGCGATCAGGGTGTCCTCGGCCTCTTTGCGCAGGGCCAGCGTGGGCGGCAGGACCGTCAGGCCCTCGCGCGCCATCTTCCGCTTGATCCACCAGAGTTCGTCGTAGACCGTCTCGGAGACCGAGGCCGAGGGCCGGCCCGCTCCGGGGAGGTGAGCGAACTCCCCGCGCTCCTGGGCGTCACGGATCTGTTTGTCGACAAAAGACTCGAAGCTGACGCCGGGTGGCTTGCGCTCGGTCATGGGTCCATTGTGCCGGACGTCACCCGACGCGGCGATCGGGCGAATTATCATTCCGCGCGGAACATCAACCGTGCTCGCCCGCAGGACACTTGAACCGCCGCACTCAGGAGGAGCGCACGTGCTCGAACTCACCATGGCCTCGGTCTCCGCGGCGGACGCCGGGGCGACGGCCGGCATGATGATGGCCGACGCGCCCAGCGACCCGGGATCCGTGCTGCGGGTGGGCCGGGACAAGTCCGTGTGCCGCTTGGCGACCCCGGACGACTGGCTGTTCGTCTCGCGCGTCCACCTCGAGTTCCTGTGCGGTCCGGAGCGCGACTGGCAGGTGAGCTGGCTGCGCGGCTCCCTGGCCGAGCCGTCCTCCGAGGTGGTGCTGGCCCTGGCGGGACAGCCGGCCCAGACCCTGCCCTACGGCGGTACGGTCAGGCTTCCGCGCGGCGCGTCGGGCGAGCTGGTCATCCGGGACCGCGCCGCCCCGCGCAGCGTGAACGTGGGTTTCTACCACGAGGCGCACGCGGGCTAGACAGGACCCGGGCCGCCCTCGTCAGTCCACCACGCGCGCCAGCGCGAACCCGTCGTGTCCCTTGCTGCCCACCGTCTGGACCGCCGTCCCGGCCAGTTTGGGGTGGTTGGCGATCAGTTCGAGCGCGGCCCGGGTGCCCCGCACACTCGGGTCGTCGCTGTCCGCATCGGTGACCCGGCCGCCCCGCACTACGTTGTCCACGACGATCAGGCTCCCGGGGCGCGTCAGTTTGACGGCCCACTCGACGTAGTGCACGTTGTTGGCCTTGTCCGCGTCGATGAAGACCAGGTCGAACGGGTCCTGGCGCTCCTCGGCCAGCTTCGGCAGCGACTCCAGCGCGGGGCCGACCCGGACCTCGGTGATCTTGTCGAGGCCCGCCCTGGACAGGTTGCGGCGGGCGACCTCCGCGTGCTTGGCGTCGTACTCCAGCGTGATCAGCCGGCCGTCCGCGGGCAGTGCGCGGCCCAGCCAGATCGTGCTGTAGCCGCCGAGTGTGCCGATCTCCAGGATGCGGCGCGCACCCTGGATCCGGGCGAAGAGCTGGAGCAGCTTGCCCTGGTTCGGCGCGACGTTGATGGGCGGGAGCCCGGCCGCCTCGCTGTCCCGCAGGGTCTCGGTGAGCACCTCGTCGGCGGGGGCGAGGAGGCTGGTGAAGTACGCGTCGACGTCGTCCCAGAGCTTTTGCGCTGTGCTCATGCACCGTCCCTTTCCTGATCTAGTTAGGATCTCTAACTAGCCACCCTAAGGAAGATAGCCGGGGCGGGATGGGCTGTCAGCGGATTCACGGCGACCGGACGAGAAGTCAGCCGATCGAGGGAGGGGCGGGGACGCCGGGGCCGCGGTCGCGCTCCGGCGTCCCTCCGGGGCCCGGGTCAGTGGTCCGCGCGCTCCACCGAGGGCGCCGAACCCGGCAGCGGACGGCCCGCCGACTCCGCCATGAACCACACCGAGGCACCGCCGATCACGGCCGCCGCCATCATGTAGTACGCGGGCATCATCATGTTCCCGGTCGCGCCGATCAGCGCCGTCACCACCAGCGGGGTCGTGCCGCCGAACAGGGACACGGAGACGTTGAAGCCGATCGAGAGCGAGCCGTAGCGGACCCGGGTCGGGAAGAGGGCGGGGAGCGCGGCGGGCATCGCCGCCGTGAAGCAGACCAGCAGCAGACCCAGCGCGCCCATGCCGAGCGCGACCGCGAGGAGGCTGCCCTGCCGGATCAGCAGCACCGCCGGGATCGACAGGGCCAGGAAGCCCGCACAGCCCGCGGCGATCACCGGACGGCGGCCGACACGGTCCGTCAGCGCGCCCGCGAACGGCTGCACCACCATCATCAGCGCCATGACGCCGAGCACGACCAGCAGCCCGTGGGTCTCGTCGTACTTCAGCTCGCTGGTCAGGTAGCTCGGCATGTACGACAGCAGCATGTAGTCGGTGACGTTGAAGACGAGCACCAGGCCCATGCACAGCAGCAGCGCCTTCCACTGGCCCGTGATCATCTCGCGCAGCGGCACCTTGGGGCGGTCCGCCTCCGCCTTAGCCATCTCCGCCGCGAACGCCGGGGTCTCCTCCAGGCGCATCCGCAGATACAGGCCGACGATGCCCATCGGGCCCGCGATCAGGAACGGGATGCGCCAGCCCCAGGCCACCAGGTCGTCGGCGGACAGCAGCGCCGTCATCAGGGTGACCAGGCCCGCGCCGCCGATGTAACCGGCGAGCGTGCCGAACTCCAGCCAGCTGCCGAGGAAGCCGCGCTTCCTGTCCGGCGCGTACTCCGCGATGAACGTGGAGGCGCCGGCGTACTCACCGCCGGTCGAGAAGCCCTGGACCAGGCGGGCCGCCAGCAGCAGGACCGGCGCGCCGACGCCGATCACCGCGTACGACGGGATCAGGCCGATGGCGAACGTGCCCACCGCCATCATGATCATGGTGAGGGCGAGCACCTTCTGCCGCCCGATCCGGTCGCCGAGCGGGCCGAAGACCATGCCGCCCAGCGGGCGGACCAGGAAGGCGGCGGCGAAGGCGCCGAAGGTCGACAGCAGCTGTGCGGTGGGGTTGCCGGACGGGAAGAAGACCTTGCCCAGCGTCACGGCGATGTAGCTGTAGACGCCGAAGTCGAACCACTCCATCGCGTTGCCGAGCGCGGCTGCCTTGACGGCGCGCCTGACCAGCGCGGGGTCGGTGACGGTCGGCCCGGGGCGGGCCGGGGGCACGGATGCGACGGATGCGGTGGGTGGTGCGACGGTCGGCAAGATTCCGCTCGCCTGCCTTTCGACGGGGACAAGGACGGGGCCCGCCGACGCGCGGCGGACCGGTGGCCTGCCGCGGGGGCAGGTGGAAAAGCGACCATAGGGGCACTTGTCTGCTTTACGTAAGGTGACGGCTTGGCCCCATCGCGTAGCCAAATGCGGTATATCCAGGGGCTACGGCGCGCTCCTGAGCGGCGCTCGGCCGCCGTCCATGTGATCCATCTCGCGCATCGAGGAGGGAACCAGAGTCGTCCGCTCGCTCTCGGCGGGCGGACACATGCCGGGCGGACCTCGGGTGACGGGGGGTCGCCTGCGTCATCCACCTGGGACGTACGGGACGAATGGGGCGGGAGGGTCGACGGGGCGTGGCGAACGCGGAGCACAGCGGGCAGGTGGCCGGTGCCTTCGGGGCGGGAAACCCTCAGGAGGCGAAGGCGCGCCTGAGGGCGGCCCGCGTGGGCCTCTGGCTGATCGCCGCCGTCCTCGCGGTGCGGCAGGTCGCCGTTGCCGCGGGCACTCCCCGGGGCGGGCGGCTGACGGACCCGGAGACCTGGGTCGGGCCGAACGGTGTGCTGCACGTGACGGGGTCGCTGTACGACTCGACGCGGTTCGCCGGTACGCCGTTCGCCGGACTCGTCCTGAAATCCCTCACCCGGTCGGCCCGGCAGGCCCTCGGCTGGAGCTGGGCCTTCGGCACGCTGCTCCTGGTCGTCGCGCTCGGCCTGATCGCCGCCCGCGCCCTGCCCCAGCCGGTGACCCGGCGCAGCTCGCTGCTCGCCGCGCCCGTCGCGATCAGTCTGCTGATGGTGTCGCTGCCGGTGCGCAACACCCTCTCGCTCGGCCAGACCGGCATCATCCCGGTCCTGCTGGTCCTGCTCGGCTGTTTCGTGGTGCGCGGGGAGCGGACCGGGGGCCTGCTGATCGGCCTCGGTGCCGCGCTCCAGCCGACCGTTCTGGTGTTCGCGCCCCTGCTCTGGTGCACCGGCCGCCGTCGCGCCGCCGCCTCCACCGTCGGCACCTTCGCCGTGTGCACCCTGCTCGCCTGGGCCGCGATGCCACACGACTCGTACACCTACTGGGTGCACCACCTGGCGGGCACCGGTCTGGGCGGCAAGGCCGACGACCACACCAACCAGTCCCTGCACGGCGCCCTGCTCAGGCTGGGCCTGTCCGGGCCGCTGGAGATCGGCCTGTTCTTCGTCCTGGGCGCCGCCGTCGCGGCCCTCGGGCTGCGCCGCGCCATCCGGTACGCGCGGGACGGGCAGCTGCTGCTGGCCGTCGCGGTCACCGGGTGCGTCGCGGTCGCCGTCTCGCCCACCAGCTGGCAGCACCAGCTGCTGTGGGTGCTGCTCGCGGTCGTCGGCCGGGTCGGTACCAGGGCCTCGGACCGGTATGTCTGGCCGGTCGCCGTCGTCCTGGTGATGGCGCTGCCCGCGAAGATGATGCTGCCGAACGTGACGGTGGTCGAACCGCTCCGCGACAACCTGGTGCTGCTGGCCGCCCTCGCCGCCGCCGTCTTCGTACCGTTCCTCTTCCGCACCTCGCCCTACTACCGGGCCCCCGTTCCCACGCGGTACGCGCCGCCCGTTCCCGCCCGGCTGCGGCACGTCCCGCTCCTGCCGTCCCTGCGCCGGGTCCTCACCCGCCCCAATCTGCTGCTGGAACTGCTCCTGATCCGGGTCACCTACGCCGCCTACTCCCGGGTGCGGCTCGCGGCGACCGGCGACGACGGCACGGCGGGCCGGGCCACCGCCGAGCACCACGGCGACCAGATCCTCGGACTCGAACGGTTCCTCCATCTCGACATCGAGCACGGGGTCAATCACGCCGTCGTCCAGATCGGCTGGCTGCGGGGCTTCTTCGACTTCTATTACGAGTCCTTCCACTTCGTGATCCCGCTGACCGTGCTCGCCGCCCTCTACTGGCGCCGCCCGGTGGACTACCGGTGGGGGCGCTCGGTGCTCGGCTTCACCACCCTGGTCGCGCTGGCCGGTTTCTGGCTCTATCCGCTGGCCCCGCCGCGCCTGATGCCGCACCTCGGCATCGTCGACACCGTGCACGGAGTCCAGGACTTCTCCAAGCCGGACTACGGCGCGCTGACAGCGGTCACCAACCAGTACGCGGCCATGCCCTCGCTGCACTTCGGCTGGTCGCTGTGGTGCGGGCTCACCGTCGCGGTCCTCGCCCCCAAGCGGTGGACGAAGGCCCTCGGCCTGCTGCACCCCCTGTTCACGGTCTCCGCGATCGTGGCGACCGGCAACCACTGGGTGCTGGACGCGGTCGGCGGCGCGGCGGTGGTCGTTACGGGCTTCGGGCTCACCCATCTCCTCTCGGGGCCGCGGGCGGTGACCAGGCCGCACGGCGGGGCTCGTCTCCCAGGGGCCCGTGTCGTCGACGACGGCACAGGTGAGAACGCCGCTTCCGGGAAGGGTGCGGTCGCGCCGGACGCAGGCGAGTGGTCCAAACCGGCCATCGGAGGCTGAAGTTGGCTGTGAAACCAGTGAACATCGGGTAAAGTCGCGTCACGTTCTCGCGCCAGGTTTCCTGACCGGAAATGCGCGACGCGGGCGTGCCGACGGCTCTCGTGGCGCGCACCCGCGCTCGGTACAGCAGGGGGGACGGTGTGCGGCATGCCCGGACACCGACTGTTCATCCACGGGGGAAAGATGGGGCGGCGTGGCATGCGCGGACGGGCGGCGACTGAGGCCGTGGCACCGCCCGCAGGGGTGACGGCCGGGAGCGGCGGACCACTGGCCGCCGTCCGAGGCCGGGACCGGGCTGTCCGAGCGGACGGGGATCTCAAGGGCGGTCTGTACGCCACCGACTGACGCCCCTCACCTCCCCCTCTACCGCCGACGCTCCGCGTCCACGTCGTGTCGCGCCGTGCCCCGAATCACACGAGCACCGCGCGTGGTCCCGGCGTACTCGACTTCTCACTCGAGGACTACAGATGAAACTGCGTGGCAGATTCGTGCTGCCGCCTGTCGCGGTGACGGCCTTGGGCGCCGCCGCACTGAACGGCCGGACGGCAACGGCTCATCCCCCGGTGCCTGTCAAGCCGGCCCTCGTTCCCAGGGCCGCCTTCCCCCTCGACCGGGCCGCGGGTCCCGGCGGGTGAGCGGCGGCCCGGGGCAGGAGCTCGCGGCCGGGCCGGCCGGTGGTGTCCGGCTCGGCGCCCCTGGCAAGGTCCGCACCGGACCGAAGCCCGGCGGAAGCAGCACCGTACCCGTCGGTGACCCGGCATGGGGCGACGTGGCGTGACCGGGCTGCCGGTGAAACGCCGGTCCTCGGCTGCTTGACGGGGACTCACGATCGCGCGGCGCGGAGGTCATTCGCGTCCGGCCTTTGTCCGTGAGCACCGTCCCCACGTGTCTCGCCTGTCCGGACACCCATCGCATGTTCCTCGCGCGGCGTCCGGCCGGCCGGCCGGGGGCCGCGGTGGTCGTCCGGACGGTCGTGAACGCAAGTCGGCGGCCGATCGGCGCCGACTACCGGCGGTTCTCGCGGAGCACTTCCGTGCGAACCGTTCAGCCACAGGTATGGAGGAGAAGAGACATTGGCAACCGGATTCCGGGTGGTGCCAGGTCGGCATGGCGTTGCGGCCATGCTGGTCGCCCTGGCGCTGCTGCTGGGAATGTACATACGGCCGGCAGTGGCCGACGGGCCCCCGACACCGGCATACGACAGAGCGGACGTTCTGGAGGTGTGGGAGACCGCGGGTCCCGGCGCGAAGAGGGCGGCCGAGGCCGCCCTGGTGGGGTCGGACGAGGACGTCCAGACGTTCATGAGCAAGGACCTGCCCGTCCTGGAGGAAGAGGATCTGCGGGTTCAGGTCGCCCAGGTCATGGCCATCGGCGGGCCTGGTGTGCGTGCGGCGGCCAACACCGCGCTGAGCGGCGGTGTCGAGCAGCTCAAGGCCTTCCTCAACGACGGCTTCGAGGCGCCCTACGACGAGGATCTGCGGGTCCGGGTCGCGCAGATCATGGCCAACGGCGGGCCGGGAGTGAAGGCGGCAGCCAGTAAGGCGCTGGACGGAACGCCCGACGACTGGCAGGCGTTCGTCGACGAGGGGCAGTTCCGTCCTCGTGAGGACGACAACCGGATCCAGGTCCTGCGGCTGATGACGGCGGGCGGCACGAACGTCAAGCAGGCTGCGCAGCAGGCGATGGACGGGACGCCCGAGGACGTCCAGGCGTTCCTGGACGACGGATGGCAGGTCGCCTCCGCCCGGGACCAGGAGACCTTGACGGTCTCTCAGCTGGCCGATCTGGCCGACCACGCCCAGAAGCAGGCCAAGGAGCTGACCGACACGGCCAAGGAGGAGGCGGCCAAGGCCGAGGCGGCCACCCAGCGGGCCAAGGAGGCGGCGCAGGTCGCGGCGCAGGAGGCGCAGGACGCCAAGTCCTCCGCGGGCAGGGCGGCTGCGGCCGCCTCGCGTGCGGCGGCCGCCGCGGACCGCGCGGCTCAGTCGGCGCGTACGGCGGTGTCGGCCGCTGCGGCGGCGAACGCGACGGCGCGGGTGGCCGCCAGTGCCGCCGCGCAGGCCGCGTATGCCGCGGGCCGTGCGGGCAGTGCGGCGTCCTCGGCGCGGTCGGCTGCCGCGGCGGCGGCCGGGGATGCCGCCCGGGCCAAGCAGGCCAGGGAGACGGCGGAGAACGCGCGCAAGGCCGCGGCCGGGGCCCGGAAGGCGGCGGACGCCGCCGACCAGGCGGGTATCGCCGCCGACAACGCGGCCAAGGCCGCCGGGGCCGCTGCCAGTGCCGGGGCGAACGCCGCCGCGGCCGCGGCCGCCGCGGCGGATGCGGGCCGGTGGGCCGGTGAGGCCGGTGCCAAGAGTGCCGAGGCCCAGGAGGCGGCGGCGCGGGCGCAGCGGCTGGCCGACCAGGCCACGCGGGCGGCCCACGCCGCGCAGGCCAACGCCAACCAGGCTGCGACGGCCGCACGGCAGTCGCGCGATGCGGCCAATCAGGCTGCTGCGCACGCCGAGGCTGCGGCGACGGCGGCGGACAAGGCCGCCGATGAGGCGGGCAAGGCGGTGGACGCGGCCAAGGACGCCACTGAGGCGGCGAACGAGGCGACCCGGGCCGCCGACGACGCGCAGACCGCTGCGGACCAGGCGGCGACCGTGGCCGACCTGGCCCGCAAGGCGGATGCCGAGCGTCTGGCCGAGCAGCAGGACGAGGACGTGCTCGCCGCCGAGGAGGCGAACAGGGAGCACGAGACCCAGGTTGCCCAGGCCGAGTGGGAGGCCGGCCGGATCCAGAAACTGGACGCCGAGACCCAGCGGCTGGTGCAGGACGCCGCCGCCTCGACGGACCCGCAGGTCACGGCGGCGAAGGGGCGGCAGGCGGCCGTCAACCTGCTGTCCAGTGGCGGTTCCTGGGTCAAGGACGCGGCGGAGACGGCCGTGACCGGTACCGATGCGGATGTGGCCGAGTTCGTGCGCAGCGGCCTGACCATCGCCCTGGAACAGGACGACCGGGCAAGCGTGGCGCACATCGCCGAGACCAGCGACAAGCCGGCGCAGCGGCAGGCCGCCCTGGACGTGCTGGACAAACCGACGGACCAGGTGCGGGAGTTCCTGCGTACCCGTGCCTACCCGGGCAAGGAGGACGACGACCGGGTCGCCGTCGGGCAGATCATGGCCCAGGGCGGACCGGGGGTGAAGGCCGCCGGCAGCAAGGCGCTGGACGGCACGGACGCCGACTTGCAGGAGTTCCTGGACGTCGGCCAGTACAAGGCGCGCGAGGACGATGACCGGGTAGCCGTCTCCCAGGCCCTGGCCGAGGGTGGTCCCGAGGTGAAGGCCGCGGCGCAGGCCGCGCTGAGCGGGCCGCCGGCCGGGCTGCGGTCGTTCCTGGAGGTCGGCCTGTACCGGGCGAAGCAGCGTGACGCCAACGCGGCCGCGCACATCGCCGAGATCAACACCCTGCTGATGGCGGCCTACAAGTCGGCGGCGCTCGCCTACAAGGACGCCGACGACGCGCAGAAGGTGGCCGCCGACGCACGCAAGGACGCCGCGAAGGCCATCGAGTGGGCGGACAAGGCGAAGCAGTCCGCCAAGCAGGCGTCCGACTACTCCGATCAGGCCAACAAGTCGGCGAACGACGCGGCCGCGTCCGCCGACCGCGCCGCCGAGTCCGCCAAGACCGCCAGGAACGCGGCCGCGGCGGCCCAGAAGGACGCCCAGTCGGCCGCCCACTCCGCGCAGCGGGCCGAACACTCCGCGGCCGTCGCATCGGTCTACTCCTCCCAGGCGAGCACCGCCGCATACCAGGCGGCCGCCTCGGCAAGCGCCGCGGGCAAGGACGCCACGGCGGCGGCGAAGGCGTCGTCGGAGGCGATGAAGATCGCGGCCGACAAGCTCGTGGCCGAGCTGAAGGCGCAGGTGCAGGAGGAGTCGAAGGATCCGAGCAAACCGCTCTCGGACAAGGAACTCCGGACGGCTCTCGAGAAGCGGCTGTTCGAGTTCCGCAGGGAACACGCCTTCAACGGCGACATCAAGTCGGGCGACACCATCCTCGTGTGCGGCGGTGACGGAGCCGGCGGCATGGGCTGCATCACCACCACCTACCTGGACCGCCTGATCGCCTGGTACGTGGGCATCGACCAGATCGAGAAGTGCTTCGACAAGTTCGACTCCTCGTGCGTGAAGGACCTCGCGCTGTATGCCCTCAAGCTGAAGTTCAAGAGGAAGTCACCGTGCAACAGCTTCGCGCCCGGTACCCGCGTCCTGCTGGCCGGCCGGCGGACCAAGTCCATCGAGGACATCCGCGTCGGCGATCGCGTCCTCGCCACTGATCCGCGGTCCGGTCGGACCGAGGCCGAGCCCGTCGAGGCGACCATCACCGGACGGGGCCTCAAGGCGCTCGTCGGTGTCACGGTCGGCGGATCGGCGGCCGGACGCGGTGGCACGGTCGTCGCCACCGACAAGCACCCCTTCTGGGTGACGGACGGCGGCGGCACATGGGTCGACGCGGCCCGCCTCAAGCCCGGCATGCGGCTGCGCACCGACACGGGCGGGCGGACCCGGGTCACCGCGACAATCGCCTGGACCAAGCCCGACCAGCGCGTCTACAACCTGACGGTCGCCGAACTCCACACCTACTATGTCCTCGCCGGGAACACCCCGGTACTGGTGCACAACTCGGGCAAGTTCTGCGGGCCCGACGCGGACGCCCTCAAGCACTGGGACCCGGCGACCTTCGGCAGCGCCGAGGAGACCGCGGTCTACCACCTCGACAAGCACGGCAAGGGCAGGACGCTCGCCGAGTACACCAAGGAAGCGATGGATCTCTGGAACAAGACCAAGGCTGAGGACCGCATCCCGTGGAAGCTGAAGAACGGTGACATGGGCTGGAAGATCAGGGGCGGTCTGTTCGGCGGAGAGGGCATCTACACCAAGGAAGGGAAGATCGTCACCTGGCATGACTGAGACAGCAGCCGAATTCCGTGCGGCCTTCGAGGCCTTCCGGGCCATGCCGTACCCCGACTATCCCCGTCAGGAGGAGCTTCGTGACTGGAATTCCCGTCTGCTGGAGCTCGACGGGTATGTCGCGGGGTACGCAACGCGGGTGTACGACCGGCGCCTCGGTGCCGCCGAGGTCCCGGATGTCGATGCGCTCGTGCTGGACGTGGAGACCCTCCGGCAGGACCTCGACGCGATCACCCCGGAAGGAGAGGACGACGCCGGACTGGTGAGCGACTACCGCTCCTACACGGAGGCGCTGGAGCGGATGGTCCGCCTGCTCGGGTCGCTCGCCCGGACGGCCTGATCGCCGGGGGCCGCGGGTCATCATGCGATGAACTGCGGCCCCCGTGGGGGCGCACAGCCCGATATCCGGGTAGGAGGCCGCCGTCGCGGCGGGTACTCGTGGACCGGCTGGGACGACCCATGAGTACCCGGGGCGGCAGGCGCTCCCGGGGGAGGTCGGCATTCTCCCCCCTCCGGTTCCGATCCGTACTCCGAGCCGATCCGGAAGACGCCCGGTGCGCTGACCGTCAGCCGGGTGAACTCGCCGTCCCTGGTGAGGCAGCCGCCGTCGGTGTGCAGCCACGGCGAGTAGGCGACCCGTACGGTGACCGAACCGGGCCGCGGCATTCGCACGTCCATCCCGGCGCTCGCGGTGCGCAGGACGGTCGCGGGCACGGTCGCCAGCGGCACGGCGTCACGTACCCGGTACACCCTCCAGTACGCGTCCCGCCACACCGGCTCCAGCCAGGCCGGACGGTGCTCGCGCACCAGCCGCGCCTCGTCCTCGGCGTATCCGTCCGGCCTGCCCGGCGGCAGGACGACGAACCCGACCGCCCAGCGGTCCAGCCACCGGCGGTAGGCAGCCGCCGAGAACGTGCCGTCGTAGAAGAGACGGCCGCGCTCCATGTCGAGCTGCCGGTTCCAGCCGCGTGCCAGGTTCATGTGGGTGGCGAGGGCGGTGGCCTCGCGGTGGTTGCGCGCGGGGACGGCCTCGACCCGGGTCCGGTCCGCGCCGAGCCCCTCCAAGGCCCGCAGCACCCCGTCGGTGTCCGCCGCCCAGGCCGGCACGGCGGTGGAGACCCGTAGATCGCTGACGGTCTTACGGCCCACCCAGATGACGGAGAAGACCAGTGCCGCGACCAGCAGAACGCGCCGGGGCCCCCGCAGCCGGGGCGCGGTCAGCAGCACCGCGAGCAACGCCGCCGGTGCGAACAGCTCCGCGAACCGCTCGACGTTCGTCCCGACGGGCGAGGGGATCAGATACACGAGCACGGTCCCGGCCGTGTACACGACCCCGCTCCGGCGCGCGACCCGCCAGCCGCGCGGGGCCGACGCCGCCACGGCCAGCCCCAGCAGCGCCGGCTGCCAGACGCGGTCCGCCGACATCGGCTGCTCCCCGGTGAAGGGGAACAGCAGGGTCGTGGTGGCGACCACCGCGCACGGCGGCACCAGCAGCACCAGGGCCCGCCACCGGTCCCGTACGTCCAGGAAGCCGGCCCCCACCACCGCCAGGAACAGGCCGGCCACCGGGCTCGCCATGGTCGCGAGCGCCGTGCACACCGCCGCGGACACCAGGCGCCGCTGCCCGGTCAGGAGCACACAGCCCGCCAGCCCGAAGGCGACGCCCAGCGCGAACGTGGTGCGGCCCGACGCCACGTCGCACCACAGCGCCAGCGAGGCCAGCAGCGCCGGACCGAGCGGTCCGCGCACCCCGGTGCGGACGATCAGCACCGACGCCAGCCAGGAGGAGGCCACCCCGGAGACCACGGTGACCGTGCGCACACCGAGGGCGGCCATCAGGTAAGGGGAGATCAGGCTGTAGTTGGCGGTGTGCATCCCGCCGTACCAGAAGAGGTTGTACGCCGATCCGCCCTGCTCGGCCGCGAACCGGGCCCACGCCTCCTGGGCCGCGAGGTCGCCTCCTCCGGTGGCGAGGAACAGCCACCACACCGCGTACAGCGGCAGGGTGGGGAGCGTGGCGAGCAGCGGGATCCGGTGGCGCGCCCGGAACGCCCGCAGGCGCCGGTTCCGGAAGACGGACGTGTCCTTGGGCCGGACCGGCGCGAGTGCGGCAGGCATCACGGGCACGTGTTCCGTTCGTTCCGTTCGTCGGCGTCCGCGCAGGCGTCGGCGTCGGCGTCTTAGGCGATGGCAGGACGACTGTGCCTCTGAGGAGACGCGGAACGGAAGAAGGACATGCGCCCGTACGGGTGCTGGTGCGCCGTACGGGGCGTGAAGGAGGCAGGGGCGGGCGTAGGGGGAGTGCCCCTGCCTCCCACGGGACGGGCCGGCGGCGCCGGGAGGCCGGCGGCCCGCGTCTGTCAGCCCGCGGTCACCCGGAGTTCCTTCACCCCGTTGATCCAGGCGGAACGCAGCCGGCGCGGGTCGCCCACCGGCGCTATGCCGGGCATGGTGTCGGCTATCGCGCCGAAGATGAGGTCGATCTCCAGCACGGCCAGGGACTTGCCGAGGCAGTAGTGCGGGCCTCCACCGCCGAACCCGAGATGCGGATTGGGATCGCGGGTGATGTCGAAGACGTCCGGGTCGTCGAAGACCTCGGGGTCGTGGTTGGCCGAGGAGTAGAAGAGACCGATCCGGTCGCCCTTCCTGATCCGCTTGCCGCCCAGTTCCGTGTCCTGGGTGGCGGTGCGCTGGAAGGAGACCACCGGGGTCGCCCAGCGGACGATCTCCTCCGCGGCGGTCGACGGGCGCTCCCGCCGGTAGAGGTCCCACTGACCGGGATGGGTGAGGAAGGCGTGCATCCCGTGCGTGATGGCGTTGCGGGTCGTCTCGTTGCCCGCGACGGCGAGCATCAGGACGAAGAAGCCGAATTCGTCGGAGCCGAGGTTGCCCTCGTCCTCGGCGGCCACCAGCGTGGTCACGATGTCCTGGGCCGGGCACCGCTTGCGCTCGGCGGCCATGTTCATCGCATACGCGATGATCTCAGTGGCCGACTCGGCGCCGACCTGCTCGGTGATGGCGTACTCCGGGTCGTCGTACGCGATCATCCTGTTCGACCAGTCGAAGATTTTCGCCCGGTCCTCCTGTGGCACGCCGATCAGCTCGGCGATGGCCTGGAGCGGCAGTTCGCAGGCGACCTGGGTGACGAAGTCGAAGGGGCCCCGGTGCTCCCGGGCCCGCTCCACGATGGCCTGCGCCCTGGCCCGGAGCCGGTCCTCCAGCGCGCGGATGGCGCGCGGGGTGAAGCCACGCTGGACGATCTGGCGGACCCGGGTGTGCTCGGGCGGGTCCATGTTCAGCAGGATGAGCCGCTGGGCGTCGATCGCCTCGCGCCGGATGTGCTCGTTGAAGCGGATGATCGCCGTGTTGAGGCAGGAGGAGAAGAGCTCCGGGTGCGTGGAGACGTACTTGACGTCCGCGTGCCGGGTGACGGCCCAGTAGCCCTCGTCCGTGAAACCGGCCAGACCGCGAGGCTGGGGGATCCAGCGGACCGGTTCGGTCCGGCGCAGCTCGGCGAACTCCGGCAGGGGCACACGGTGGTGCAGCACGTCCGGGTCGGTGAAGTCGAACCCGTCGGGCAGCGCGGGACAGGGCATGGGACACCCACCATTCTGACGGCCCATCAGGAATTGCCGTGAAGGTAGTAACGGGTTCTACAAGCCGCAAGGGGTCCAGCACGCCCAATTGCGTGCGGAACTCGTGCAGATCACGACTTCGGAGACTGCACGACCCTTGCGGCCTTGACGGCCGGGTCAGCAGACTGCAAGCAGAACTAGAACGCGTACTAGTTCTGCGTGGCGGGTGGGCCGGGACGCCCGCGCCGCGCGGGTGACCGAGGAGAGGACGAGCCCCCCATGGCCGCGGAACCCGTGATCGTCGAAGCCGTTCGCACACCCATCGGCAAGCGCGGCGGCGCGCTCGCCAATCTGCACCCCGCCTACCTCCTGGGCGAGACCTATCGCGAACTCCTCGGCCGCACCGGCATCCCCGCCGACTGCGTCGAGCAGATCGTCGGTGGCACGGTGACACACGCCGGCGAGCAGTCCATGAACCCCGCACGCACCGCATGGCTGACCGTCGGGCTGCCGTACGAGACCGCGGCGACGACCGTCGACTGCCAGTGCGGCTCCTCCCAGCAGGCCGCGCACATGGTCGCCAACATGGTCGCGGCGGGCGTCATCGACGTCGGGATCAGCTGCGGCGTCGAGGCCATGTCGCGGGTGCCGCTCGGCTCCGGATCGAAGCATGGCCCGGGCAAGCCGTTCCCAGACGAGTGGAACGTGGACCTGCCGAACCAGTTCGAGGCTGCCGAGCGGATCGCCCGGCACCGCGGGCTGACCCGGGAGAACGTCGACGCGCTCGGGCTGATCTCGCAGGAGCGCGCCGCCGTCGCCTGGTCCGAGGAGCGGTTCAAGCGCGAGACGTTCGCGGTGCAGGTGCCGACGACCGAGGAGGAGCAGCGGGCCGGTCAGGGCATGTGGCGGCTGGTCGACCGGGACGAGGGGCTCCGGGACACCTCGATGGAGGCGCTGGCCGGGCTCAAGCCGATCATGCCGACGGCGGTGCACACGGCGGGCAACTCCTCGCAGATCTCGGACGGCGCGGCCGCCCTCATGTGGGCGTCGAAGCGGATGGCGCGCGCCCTGAAGCTGAAGCCCCGGGCGCGGATCGTGGCGCAGGCGCTGGTGGGCGCGAACCCGCACTTCCACCTCGACGGCCCGATCGACGCGACGAAGGCGGTGCTGGGCAAGGCCGGGATGTCGCTCACGGACATCGACCTCGTGGAGATCAACGAGGCGTTCGCGTCGGTGGTGCTGAGCTGGGCGCAGGTCTTCGACCAGGACCTGGAGAAGGTGAACGTGAACGGCGGGGCGATCGCACTCGGGCACCCGGTCGGGGCGACGGGGGCCCGGCTGATCACGACGGCCCTGCACGAACTGGAGCGCGCGGACAAGGAGTTCGCCCTCATCACGATGTGCGCGGGCGGCGGGCTGGCCACGGGCACGATCATCCAACGGCTGTAGCGATTGGCGGATTCGGGCCCGGGCGGGTGGCCCCGACTGGGCGTCAGCTTGCGGCTGACGCCCACTCGACGAACGTGGTGAACGCGGCGGGCGGGAAGGCGAGCGTCGGGCCCGTGGGGGTCTTGGAGTCGCGTACGGCTACGGTGGCGCACGGGGCTTCGGCGATCTCTACGCAGTTGCCGCCCTGGTCGCCGCTGTACGACGACTTGCGCCAGGCGAGGCCGCCGAGGGGCGCGCACTCTACGCAGGAGCCGCCCTGGTCGCCGCTATAGCTGGACTTACGCCACTGGATCCCCGTCAGAGTCGCGTTGCTCTCCATAGCGTTCCTCCATCACGCGCCGGATCAGCTCCGCCGAGTCCCTAAGGGAAAGTGCGGCGGCCTGGAGGTGATCGTAACGGAGCGAGCAGTCCTTGACGGTGTCAGGATTGGCGGTCGGATGCCCGCTTCCATAGCCCTCCGTGTACACGATGTCCGGATCGTTGGTGAAACGGAACAGATCGAACGAGCCTTGCGAACCGGCATGCGCCCCGGCCGAGAACGGCAGTACCTGGATGTTGATCCGGGGGTTGCTCTCAAACGATGACAGGCGAGCCAGTTGCTCCCGCATGACGCTTGGACCACCCGTCTCCTGGTGCAGCGCGGCCTCACTGACCACTGCCCAGAACACAGGCGGCTCGCCCTTCTCGAAGATCCGCTGGCGCGCCAGCCGCACGGCGGTGCGGTCATCAAGGCCGGCCTGGTCCAGCGCTCCCAGTACTGCGCGTGCGTACCCGTTGGTCTGGAGCAAGCCGTGCACCAGGTGCGTATGGAAGGTGCAGATCTCCGCAGCCCGCGCCTCCAACTCCGCCGTTTGTTGAAACCAAGCCGGTAACTGGCTCCGCATCACCAGCCCGACCAGCCGCGAAAGCAACCCACCCGTCCCCAACGCCGCATCCACCCGTTCGCTGAACTCCGGTGTCGGCAGCTTTCTGGCCGTTTCGATCTGGCCCACCAGTGAACCGGTGTAGTTGATGATGTCCCCGAGCTGTCTCTGGGTCAGCCCCGCGGCCTCCCGGTGGCGGCGCAGCTCGAACCCGTAGTAGTCGAGCGGTGAGGCGCCCGGGTCGAGGACGTTGATGTGGCTCACGTACAGCCCCCTCTCGCACAACTCGGCCCACTGCGGCACCGGTTGTATCCCATCTGTAGCGCAGCGTAGTCGCGGCAGGTCAGCCTTGCACCGTGAACGACTACATTCCCCCCGCCCCGCTGGAGCCCCGCCCCACCCGGTACCGCATGCGCCTGACCGTCGGCGAGCACTCGGCGCGGCACATCCGGCGCGTCATCCGTTCGTTCCTGCACGAGTGGGAGATGGCGGAGCTGAGCGAGGCCGCGGAGCTGGCCGTGAGCGAGCTGGTCGCCAACGTCGTACGGCATGTTCCGGACCGGCGGTGCGCGCTGCTGGTGCAGCGGCGGGCGGCGGGGGTCCGGGTGGAGGTGACCGACGGGTTCGCCGGGCTTCCGTCGGCCCGGCGTGAGGTGCCCGAGGACGCGGAGGGCGGCCGGGGGCTCGTTCTGCTGGACGCGGTGGTCGACAAGTGGGGTGTGGAACGGGAACCCTCGGGCGGCAAGACCGTGTGGTTCGAGTGCCTGGCGCCCCGCTGAGACGTGTCCGGACACGCCGAAGGCGGCGACCCCGGGATGGGGGTCACCGCCTTCGCAGTCACAGCGTCCGGCGCTATCAGTACCAGTGGTGGGTGGACCAGAAGTTCCACGCGGCGGCGGGGCTGCCGTAGCGGGAGTTCATGTAGTTCAGGCCCCACTTGATCTGGGTGGCCGGGTTGGTCTTCCAGTCGGCACCGGCGGCCGCCATCTTGCAGCCCGGCAGAGCCTGGACCAGGCCGTAGGCGCCGGAGGAGGCGTTGGTGGCGTGGACGTTCCAGCCGCTCTCGTGGGTGACGATCTTGTTGAACGCTTCGAACTGCGTGGCGTCCGGGATCATCTGGTGCGCGATCGCCTTCGCGTTGGAGGCCGAGGTGGGCGTGGCGGCCTGAGCGGGCGCCGAGGTCATTGCCAGGCCGGCCGCGGCGGCGGCGAGGGCGGTGGCGGCGACGGCCTTCTTCGGGTTGGCGATGCGGCGGATGAAGGAGACGGACACAGAGAACCTTTTCGTCGGGAACATGGGCGTCGCAGACGTGCCGGAACCACGCGGAGGCGGTGGGGGGCATACGCCGGCGCCGCGACCCGTGTGGGTTCGTGGCGCCCTGCGACGTCATCCAGAGAAGCAGGCGAAGAACTCGTCCGCAATGCCCCCTTTTACTAGTTGTGGTCGCATCCGCGGTAAAGGTGCTCTGTGTGACGTGGCTCTCAATCCCCAGGTCAGCCCCCCAATTGACGCGCGCATGCCTTGGCTTCCGGCTACGGCCTCGGGCCGTAGGTGACGGTGGTCACGTGGGGCTCGTCACGGTTTGCGTGGCAGACGGTTGACAGTGCCTATACGGGGAGGAATCAGACAGTGTGAGCTGGGCCGCACGAGAGGGGCGTTCGATGTGACCGGCGTCGCACGTGGGCGAGGGGCTTCAGAGGCTCAGCGTGATCGCGGAGGCGATACCGCCGAGGCCCAGGGCGACGGCGGCCGAGGCCCAGCCACCCCTGCCCCAGGGGAAGAAGCGGTCGACGGACAGACGGCCCGGACCGATGGCGGCGACGGCAAGGGCCGCGACGGCGATGCAGACGCTGTACTCCACACCGCCTTCCGTTTCCCACAGGCCGTTGGCTGCGGTGACGGCCACCATGGCGTTGATCATCACGCCGATCAGGGCGGCGGCCGCGAGAGGGGTGAGCAGCCCGATGGCAAGACCGAGGCCGCCGAGGAACTCGGAGAGGCCACCGATCACGGCGAAGGCCTTGCCCGGACGGAAGCCGAGGCCGGCGAACGCCTGGCCGGTGGCCGTCAGTCCCTTGCCTCCGAAGATCCCGAAGAGCTTCTGGGAGCCGTGTGCGGCCATCAGCAGTCCGAAGGTCAGCCTGAGGAGCAGGAGTCCCCAGTCGCCCGCCCATGACTGCGGCCAGGGTGGGCGATGGGCTGTCGGTTCCGTGGGAGCCGACGGCGGGTACGAGTTGCTCTTCGCCATCCGACTGCTCCGGTGAAGACGCCGTGAGGGCCTCTCACTCCAGCGTTTCGCACACACTCCGGTCGTGCACCTCGGCCCGGCGGCCCCTAGATCGTGAGGACGAGCTTGCCCTGCACTCGGCCGGCGTCCAGCGCCGCATGTGCGCCGGCCGCATCGGCGAGGGCGAACGTGGCCTCGACGTACGGACGGATCTTTCCGGCGTCGGCGAGTTCCGCGATTTTCTCCAAGGCGGCGTAGTCGGGCTCGGCGGAGACCACGGCGAAGCGCATGCCGAGTGCCTCGGCCGTCGCGAGGAGCTCCTCGCTGTCCTCGAGGATGCTGACGAGTACGCCTCCGGGGCGGAGCGCGCCGCCGCGTCCACGGGATTCACCCCCGCAGGCGCGCACACGCACCAGGACCTCGCCCGGGAGCAGGCTCGGCCGGTCGATGGCCACGGCCTCCAGCACCTCCGGCCCGCCGTGGCCCCACCAGCCGCCGACGGTGATCGTAGCCGCGCCCGCGGTGGCCGCCGTCGCCTCCGGCGATGACGGCCACCAGGGGGCGACGCCCCTCGGGATGTTCCGGCCCTGTGCCGGCTGTCGTCAGCGCTGCACGAAGACGTAGTCCGCCTGGTAGGGCACTGCGACGATCGACCCCGGGGCGCAGGAGCCCGTGGGGGCGACTCCGCCGACGGTGTTCAGCCGCAGGATCTCCGTGGTGCCGGCGAGCAGCCCGCGGTGCTTGCCCGATTGGGTGGCCTTGAGGTCGAGCTCGGGGATGTTGCCGGCGCCGTTGGGTGTCTTGCCGATCAGGGCGCCCGTGACGGCGCTGCCGTCCGGTGCGACCCACTGCGGGGTGCCGGAGCCGGGCTTGACGAAGGAGTGCCGGATGGCGCCGCCGAGCAGAGCGCTCACGTCTCGCTGGGCGAAGGCGTAGCCGCCGCCGTCGGCCGGCTTGCACTCGTAGATCTGCCTGCCCTTGACCACGGACGCCTGGAAGCTGTGCGCCGCGCTGCGGAACGGGACGGACGTGGTGACCTTGTGAAGCTGGCCGCGGACGGCGCCGCCCGGGAACTCGGCGGTGTGCAGGTTGGCGTAGAAGGAGCCGGGGTCGGTGGTGAGCTTCTTGAGCAGGGCCGGGTCGTTCACCTTCACGGTGCCGGTGACGGTGTGGCCCTTGACCTTGTCCAGCAGCCTGCCGAAGTCGACCTTGACGCCGCCGTTGGTGCCCTTGGCGCCCTGGTGGATGTGGAGCGAGGTCGGCCTGCCGGTGCGGCGCCAGGTCACGGCGACGGACACCTTGTTGCCCTGGACCCTGATGAACTCGAGCGCGGCGCCGTCCTTGTCCCCGACGGCCGGCCCGCCCGCGACGGGTACCTCGTTGGCGCCCCGCAGGCCGGCGGCGAGGATGGTCGCGTCCTTGCCGGTGTGGCCCGTGCCGGCGTAGGCCGGGGTCACCGCGGCGGCGATGCCGCCGACGGCGGCCAACGCGACCGCGGCGACGGTCAGGCTCCGACGGCGTGCCGGGAACATCCCGTTCATGAACATGATTCTGTTGTCTCCCCGTATTTCAGCCGACACCCCCTGCGTCGGCTTCCGGACATGAGTACGGAATGAATCTTGGATTGGACTCAGTCCAGAGCTGTGATGCGCGTCACATTCCTCGCCCCTGGTGCGGGTCGAAGGCCACCGGGCTCTCGAAGGCCGCGCGGCGGGTCGCCCGGCGCAGTGCCTTCAGGACGGCCGGGCCGAGGAAGCAGGTGAGGACGGCCGTGAGGACGGCACGACCCAGGTCCCAGCCCAGGGAGGTGGCCAGGCAGTACGCGAGGAAGCGGGCGAGGTTGGCGACGAGACGGGCGTGCGGGTCGTAGGCGACGTTCGAGGCGAGCGCCCCCATGAACGGCCAGCCGGCCAGGTTCATCACCGTGCCGTACGCGAACGCGGCCACAAACCCGTACCCGGCGAGCAGCGCCACCTCGCCCCGCCCTCGCAGACCGTCCGGCCCCGGCAGCAGTCCCGCGCCCAGCGTGAACCACCCCATGGCCAGCATCTGGAACGGCAGCCAGGGGCCGACCCCGCCGGTCAGCAGCGCGGACGCGAACATCGTCACGTTGCCGAGCACGAACCCGAAGCCCGGCCCGAGCACGCGCCCGCTCAGCACCATCAGGAAGAACATCGGCTCGAGGCCCGCGGTGCCCGCGCCGATCGGCCGCAGGGCGGCGCCGGTCGCTGCCAGCACACCGAGCATGGCCACGGCCTTCGGCCCCAGCCCCGACTCCGAGACCGCCGCCGCCACGACGGCGACGAGCAGAACGAGCAGCCCGGCGAAGAGCCAGGGGGCGTCCTGGGCGTGCGCGCCAAGCCCCGAGGCGGGATCGGCGAACAGCGGCCAGGCGAAACCGACGGCACCGACCGCGCTCACCAGAAGCAGAGCGGTCACGGAACGGGGGCCGAGACGCACGGGACGCGCCTGGGGGGCCGCGTCGGCTCGAGGTCCGGAGGCCGTGACGGCCGGCGGAGCGGCGGACGTGACCGGTTCCGGCGGACGGTGGCTCATCACGACAGCGCCTCCCGCACCTGGGCGACCGTGAGCCACCGCTGCGGGGCGAGGACCTTCGCCACCTGGGGTGCGTACGACGGGGAGGCGACGACCACCTCGGCGGTGGCGCCGTCGGCGACGACCTCGCCGTCTGCGAGGATCACCACGCGGTGCGCGAGATCGGCGGCCAGCTCCACGTCGTGCGTGGCCAGCACGAGGGCGTGGCCGTCGGCGGCGAGCCCGCGCAGCACGGCCACCAGACGGGCCTTGGCCGCGTAGTCGAGACCGCGTGTCGGCTCGTCCAGAAGCAGCAGCGGGGGGCGCGCCGTGAGCACGACGGCGAGCGCGAGCGCCAGCCGCTGCCCCTCCGACAGGTCCCTCGGGTGGGTGTCGTCCGCCACGCCCGGCAGCAGTTCGGACACCAGGGCCCGGCAGCTGCCCGGGGCGGCGCCCGCGTCCCGGTCGGCCGCCGCGCACTCGGCGGCCACCGTGTCCGCGTACAGCAGGTCCCGCGGCTCCTGCGGTACGAGGCCCACACGGCGCACCAGGTCGCGCGGTGCCGTGCGGTGCGGCACCGCGCCGCCGACACGCACACGGCCACGGGCAGGTTCGACGAGCCCGACGAGCGCGGCCAGCAGTGTGGACTTCCCGGCACCGTTGCGGCCCATGAGGGCGACGGTCTCGCCCGGGCCGACGGTGAGGTCGACATGGCGCAGGGCCTCGACGCGGCCGCGACGGACGCCGAGGGACTCGACGACCGCGGCGGGAAGGGGTGTCGCAGGGGTGCCCGCTTCCTCGGCGACGGGTGCCGGGGTGCGTCGGCGCAGAAAGCGGCGCGGGGCGGAGACGGCCGCGGGGCCGGGGTTCACGAGGTGACGCACGCTCCCGGTCTCGCGTGCCGCGGGTGGCGCCTCGGCCAGTTGTTCGCGCAGGGCGCCCGCGCGGCGGCGGGCGTCGCGGACGGTCAGGGGCAGCGGGGACCAGCCCGCCAGCCGGCCGAGGTCCACCACCGGCGGATACACCGGGGAGACCGCCATCACCTCCGCCGGGGTGCCGAGGACCGGACGGGCGCCGGGAGCCGGGAGGAGCACGACTCGGTCGGCGTAGTGCACGACCCGCTCCAGCCGGTGCTCGGCCAGCAGGACCGTCGTCCCGAGGTCGTGGACGAGCCGTTGCAGCACGGCGAGGACCTCCTCGGCCGCCGCCGGGTCCAGAGCGGACGTCGGCTCGTCCAGGACGAGGACCCGAGGGTGCGGGGTGAGCACCGAGCCGATCGCCACGCGCTGCTGCTGTCCGCCGGAGAGGGTGGCGATCGGCCGGTCCCTCAGGCCCGCCAGCCCGAGCAGGTCCAGGGTCTCCTCGACCCGCCGCCGCATCACCTCGGGGGAGAGCCCCAGCGACTCCATGCCGTAGGCGAGTTCGTCCTCGACGGTGTCCGTCACGAAGTGGGACAGCGGGTCCTGCCCGACCGTGCCGACCACGTCGGCGAGTTCGCGCGGCTTGTGCGCGCGGGTGTCGCGTCCGGCCACCGTGACCCGGCCGCGCAGGGTGCCGCCCGTGAAGTGCGGAACCAGCCCGCTCACCGCGCCGAGCACCGTCGACTTGCCGACCCCGGACGGGCCCACGAGCAGCACCAGTTCGCCCTCGGGGACCTCGAAGTCGATGTCCCGCACCACGGGTTCGGCCGCCCCGTCGTACGTCACGGAGACCTTCTCGAAGCGGATCACGCGGCCTCCTCGGGGGCGGGAGTGACGAACGCGGGCAGCAGACCGAGCAGTACCGCCGCCGCAGGGAGCAGCGGCAGCGTCGGGGCGGTCAGGGGGACGACACCGGGATGCAGCGCGGCGGGGTCGTAGGCGGCGCAGACGGCCGGGATCACCGCCGCGGCGATCCCGGAGCCGGCGACCAGCCACGCCCGCGCGCCCCACACGTCCGGACGGTAGCGGGTGCGCGGTGAGCGGCGGCCGCCGAGCCGCAGCCCGGCCAGGGCGGCGGTGAGACCGGCGAGCAGCACGGGCAGCCCGTAGGCGGTTCCTTCCGCGGTCAGCAGTCCGTAGGTGCCCGCGCAGACGCCGAGCAGCCCGCCCAGCGTGAGGGCGGTGGTGGTACGGCGGACGGCCGGCGGGACGGCGGCGGTGCGGCCGAAGCCGCGCGCGTCCATCGCGGCGGCGAGCGCCACCGAGCGTTCCAACGCGCCCTCCAGGACGGGCAGTCCGACCTGGAGCAGACCCCGCAGGCCCCGGTCGGGCCGGCCCCGCAGCCGGCGCGCGGCGCGCAGCCGCCGCACGTCGGCGACGAGATGCGGGGCGAAGGTGAGCGCGACGACGACCGCGACGCCCGCCTCGTACAGCGCGCCCGGGAGGGCCTTCAGCAGCCGGGCCGGGTTCGCGAGGGCGTTGGCGGCGCCCACGCAGACCAGCAGCGTGGCCAGTCGCAGACCGTCGTACAGGGCGAAGACGAGGCTCTCGGCGGTGACCCGGCCGCCGAGGCGGATCCCCTGCGCCCAGTGCGGGAGCGGGACTTCGGGGAGGGTGACGACGGTGTGGGTGCCGGGGATGGGGGAGCCCAGGACCACCGCGAACAGCAGGCGGATGGCCAGGACGGCGAGGCCCATCCTGGCGAAGGCGGAGTAGGAGCGGGACCAGGGGGCGGAGGTGCGGCGGGCGGCCACGACGTAGGCGGACACGGCGACGAGCAGGGCCAGCAGAAGCGGGTTGGTGGTGCGGGTGGCGGCGGTGGCGAGACCGAGGGCCCACAGCCACCAGGCGCCCGGGTGCACGGCCGGCCGGCCGCGGCCGGGACGGGACGCCACCGTCAGCCCCTGCGGCGGCGTGCCTGCCACAGCGCCGCGCCGCCCAGTGCGGCCACGGCGGCGACGCCCGCGAGGACGCCCACCGACGGGCCGTGGTCCGCCGCGCTGTTCGCCGGCGCCTGCTCCTTCCGAGCCGTGCTCTTCGCCGGGGCCTGTTCCTTGCCCGTCGCCCGGCCGGTCGTCACCTGCTCGCCACACCCCTTGCCCGGATAGCCCGCGATCGCGCACAGCAGGGCGTTGGTGTCATAGCGCAGGGGCCCCGCGACCGCGGCGAGCGCGTCCGCCGTCGTCGCGTCCTCCGGTACGCGGGCGCAGGCCGTGCGCGCGGCGGGAGGGGTCTCGCCGGAGGGCGCGTCCGCCGCCGTACCGAAGTCGAGGACCAGGGCCACGCGCTTGTCGCCGCCCCGCGCGGGGGTCCCGGCGCAGATCGTCGCGAAGTCCGCGGTGCCGCGCGGCTTCGTGGCGTCCCCGGAGTCCTCGCTCACCGCGAACCTCAGGCCCTGGACGTCCCCGTCGGAAGGGCGGCTGGTCGACGGTCCCTCGGTTGCGTACGTCCAGGCGCTGCCGTGCCGCTCCCAGAAGGACCAGTAGCGGTAGCCGACGGCCCGGGCCTGGCCTGCGGCTCCCAGCAGGAGGAGCAGCGCGGCCAGGAACGGGACGAGGGTGCGGCTGCGGCTCACGGCTGTCGTCCCTTGCGGCGGCCGCTGAGCAGGAAGCCGACGCCGATACCCGCGACGAGACAGACGCCGACGGTCCACCACACACCGAAGCCGGAGCCCGAGCCGGTCTTCTTGCCCGGCGCGTCGGTCTTCTCGGTCCTGCCGGTCCTCCCGGCCGCCTGCGGGGCCGGGCCCGTCGCGTTGAGCGCGGTGACCAGGTCGGAGCCGCCGAAGTGGCGCGGGTCGGTGCCCATCGCGTGTGCGGCGAGGATCAGCTGGGCGTAGGCGGCCGGGCCGTTCTGCCGCGCCCACGGCCCGTGGTGCGTCTCCAGCCAGTGCAGGGCGCCGGTCGCCCGCTCGCCCCGGCCGGCGGTCGCGAGCGCGATGACCGCGTCCGCCGTGTTGCCGTAGTCGGGCTGGTCCTTGGCGCCGGGCAGCGCCGACGTGAGGTGCTGGTCCTTGGCCAGGGCCTTGCCGAGGTATGCGGCGCCGTTGCGTGCGGCCTGCCCGGGGTCGGTGGCCTCCTTGCACGCCGGGGCGGTGCCGTCCGGCCGGGCCGCGGCCCCGGCCAGTCCCTTGCCCAGCGCGCCGACGACGGCCGCCGCCGTCGCGTCCGCGTTGGCCGTGAGCCCGCCCTTCTTGTCGGGCTGGTAGGCGAAGGCGCCCGCCCCGTCTCCGTGACAGGGGAGCGCGAGCTTCAGCAGCGCGTCGTACGGGGACTTGCCGTCCTTGTGGACGTCCCCCGGCCGCTCGCCGGCCGCCGTGAGCGCCCCGATCACCACGGACGTGGAGTTGGCGTCGCTCGGGGAGCCCGCGGTGTAGCCCCAGCCGCCGTCCTTGTTCTGCACGGACTTCAGCCAGGTCAGCGCCTTGCCGGTCTGGGCGCCGTGGCCGCCGAGCGCGGCCAGGGCCTGCACGGCCGCCGCGGTGTTGTTCGTGTCGACGGGCGTCTTCGCATCGCACTTCGCCGTCGGCTGCGCCCGGTACGGGGCGAACGCCCCGCTGTCGCACTGCTGTCCCGTCAGCCAGTCCACGGCCTCGGTGGCGGGCAGCACACCGGTCGTGTGCTGCGCGAGCAGGGCGAGCGACTGACGCCATACACCGTCGTACGTGGGGTCCGCGGTGCCGTAGAGGCCGTGCGGCAGCGAGGGCGAGGCGGAGGGGGAAGGGGTGGCGGCGACGGCTGCCGCGGCGGGGCCCCCGCCGAGGACGGCTATGGCGGCCAGTACCGCTGCGCTGCGGCGAACGATCATGATCGGCGGGTGCCTCTCCCTTGGTGTCCGGGAGCAGGGCGGCACGGGGCACCCCCCGGGCGGCTCGGCTCCGTAGACCTCGACGGTGCCGTACACCGGCGGGCCGCCGGTGCGCGTGAGCCGGTCACGTCCCGTGCGTGGCGTTCCGGCTCACCGCCCCCAGAGGGTGGTTCACGGTTGCGGGTCAGCGCCGGATTTGCACCGGCTTTCCCCCGTACGGGTGTGAGTACGACGCGGCTACTGTACCCGCCGGTATCGGTGGACCCGAGGGGCCCCCGTGTACGTCGCTCGGCCGGGAAGCAGGGGCGCCGCGCCACCGAAGGGGAGGAAGACCGCGGTGGCCGTCTCGGGTCGTCACCGTGACCGGGACGTCGGCCATCGGCGAACGGTTTCACACCGCCGTGTACGCCACCGGATACGTACCCGGTACCGCCTGTGCGCGGCCCAGCTTCACCAGGCGGCGCAGATGGGCCTCCGCCTCCGAGACCGCGATGTTCCGGGAGCCGTAGGGGATGTCGTCCCAGGGGCGGTTCCACTCCATGCGCGCGGCGAGCTGCCAGGGGGTCAGCGGCGTGCCGAGGAGGGCGAGCAGACCGGTCAGCCGCTGCTCGTGGTGCGTCAGCAGCTCCCGGACGCGGGCGGGCGCGTCGGTGAACGGCTGCTGGTGTGCCGGGAGCACCTCGGCGGGGGCGAGCCGGCCGACACGCTCCAGGGAGTCGAGGTAGTCGCCCAGCGGATCGGTGACCCCCGGGGTGTCCTCCAGGTCCCCGTACAGGCCGATGTGCGGGGTGATCTCCGGCAGCAGGTGGTCGCCGGAGAACAGGCGGCCGTGGCCCGGCAGTCCGGCGGGATGCTCCTCCTCCAGGTGGAGACACACATGGCCGGGCGTGTGCCCAGGGGTCCAGATCGCGCGCAGGCGGCGGCCCGGGAGGTCGAGCAGCTCGCCCGGGACGATCTCGCGGTCGGGCAGGGCGGGGGAGAGGCCGGGCAGCGAGCGAGGAGTGCGCAGTGGCGCGAGGTGTTCCTCGGGTGCGCCGGCCGCCGCGAGCTTGGCGCTCATATAGGCGAACCAGTGCTCGGGGCGGGCCTGCCGGGTGCGCCGTACGACCGCGGTGTCCGCCGCGTGCATCGCGACCCATGCGCCGGAGGCCTCACGGACCCTGCCCGAGAGTCCGTGGTGGTCGGGGTGGTGATGGGTGATCACGACCCCGTGGATCTCCGCGGCCGAGGTGCCGCACGCGGCGAGCCCTTCGCTCAGGGCGTCCCAGGAGTCCGGGTCGTCCCAGCCCGTGTCGACCAGCACCGGACCGCGGTCGGTGTCGACGACGTACACCAGCGTGTGGCCGAGGGGATTGTCCGGGATGGGAACCCTGAGGGACCGCACGCCCCCTCCGTGATCGGCCGTCCGCGTCATGCGTCCCCCCATCGCCGTCCTCCGGCCACTATAACTAGAACATGTTTCGAAGGTAGCCCGAGTAGACCGCCCGGAGCTCGGCTCAGTCGTCGCACGCCCAGGACACCCACGACGCCCAGGACGCCCGGGCCGTCGCCGCCTCCGCCCGGGCACACGACTCACCTTCGCCGGTGCCGGACTGCTCGCCGCCCGGACCCCGTCCGCATTCCCGCCTTCGGCGCGCTCCGGGCCGTCGGCGAGCGGGGCGCCACGGTGGCCGGGTGCCGTCGGCGGCGATGACCTGGCACGGCCCAGGCGGTCTTCCCGCCCCCGTCCGTGGACTCCGCGTGCCGGAGCTGGTATCAGTGGCGGTGTCGGCGATATCTGATGGATCGTCAGAGAGAGTCGCGGGGAGGCAGTCGGCCATGACCGAGCTCGTGGAACACGGACAGCTGTTCATCGGCGGGGAGTTGACCGATCCCCTGGGCAAGGACGTCATCGAGGTGGTCTCCCCGCACACCGAGGAGGTCATCGGACGCGTGCCGCACGCCTCGCGCGAGGACGTCGACCGCGCCGTCGCCGTCGCGCGCCGCGCCTTCGACGAGGGGCCCTGGCCGCGGACGACGCTCGGCGAGCGGATCGAGGTCGTCACGAGGATCAAGGACGCGATCGGCGCCCGGCACGAGGAGATCGCCCGCGTGATCTCCTCCGAGAACGGCTCCCCGTACTCCTGGAGCGTCCTGGCGCAGGCGCTCGGCGCGATGATGGTCTGGGACGCGGCGATCACGGTCGCGCGGGGCTTCCGCCACGAGGAGCGGCGCGACGGGGTCCTCGGGAGGATCCTCGTGCGGCGCGAGCCGGTCGGGGTGGTGGCGGCCGTCGTGCCGTGGAACGTCCCGCAGTTCGTCGCCGCCGCCAAGCTCGCGCCCGCGCTGCTCGCCGGCTGCACGGTGGTGCTCAAGCCGTCGCCGGAGTCCCCGCTCGACGCCTACCTCCTCGGTGAGATCGCCCACGAGGCCGGGCTGCCGGAGGGAGTGCTGTCGATCCTGCCCGCGGACCGCGAGGTGAGCGAGTACCTGGTCGGGCACCCCGGCGTCGACAAGGTGTCCTTCACCGGGTCCGTGGCGGCGGGCAGGCGCGTGATGGAGGTCGCCTCGCGGAACCTGACCCGCGTGACCCTGGAGCTGGGCGGCAAGTCGGCGGCCGTGGTGCTGCCCGACGCGGATCTCTCCCAGGCCGTGGCGGGGATCGTCCCGGCCGCCTGGATGAACAACGGCCAGGCGTGTGTGGCCCAGACCCGCATCCTGGTGCCGCGCTCGCGCTACGACGAGTTCGCCGACGCCTTCGCCGCCGCTGCGAGCGCGCTGGTGGTCGGGGACCCGCTGGACCCGGCCACCCAGGTGGGCCCGCTGGTGGCCAGGCGCCAGCAGCAGCGCAATCTCGACTACATCCGGATCGGCCAGGAGGAGGGCGCCAAGATCCTCACCGGCGGTGGGCGTCCGTCCGGCCTGGAGCGCGGCTGGTACGTGGAGCCGACCCTCTTCGGCGATGTCGACAACGCCATGCGCATCGCCCGCGAGGAGATCTTCGGCCCCGTCATCTGTCTGCTTCCGTACGGCGACGAGGGCGAGGCCGTGAGGATCGCGAACGACTCCGACTACGGGCTGAGCGGGAGCGTGTGGACCGCGGACGCCGAGCACGGCGTCGAGATCGCCCGGCGGGTGCGCACCGGCACGTACTCGGTGAACACCTTCAGCCTCGACATGCTGGGCCCCTTCGGCGGCTACAAGAACTCCGGCCTCGGCCGGGAGTTCGGGCCCGAAGGCTACGGCGAGTTCCTGGAGCACAAGATGATCCATCTGCCCGCCGGTTACGGAGAGGCGTAGGGCATGGGCGACCGCTGGCACATCGAGGTCGACCGCGGCCTGTGCATCGGCTCCGCGCAGTGTGTCCACCGGGCGCCCGACGCCTTCCGGCTCGACTCCGCCCGGCAGTCCCACCCCGTCGAACCGGACGCCGACGCGGGTGAGCCGGTCCTGGAGGCGGCGGAGAACTGCCCGGTGGAGGCGATCCTGATCACGCTGGCGGGAAGCCGGGAACCGGTGTTCCCGCCGGAGGACTAGATGCCCGAAATAGGCTAAAAAATCAAGGTCTGGGGGCTTCCATCCGGAGGGGTCGGAGCTACACTGATAAGTGCCTACGGGATGAGCAAAGACGTTCAACCGGAGTAGCCGACTTTGGCGTGAAGTTACGATTTCCGCTTGGGCCGACATCGACGGTCGAGCGAAAAAACGTTGGAAGATCGCAAGATCGGAAAACGGTCGGAACTTGTCTCGTAGGTCTTTTTCGTGCCCTAGTCCCGCCCGACGGCCGGACGCGTGAGGTCGATCAGCCGGCACACCGTCTCGATGTCGATCTTGACCTGGGCGATGGAGGCGCGCCCCGAGAGCCAGGTGATCAGCGCCGAGTGCCAGGTGTGCTCGATCACGCGGACCGCGGCCAGCTGCTCCGGCGTCGGGTCCTCCAGCCCCATCGCATCCAGGATGATCGCCGTCGTCTGCCGGGAGACCTGGTCCACCTCCGGCGAGACACTGCGGTCGGCGAAGGTCAGGGCGCGCACCATGGCGTCGGCGAGATGCGGCTCGCGCTGCAACGCCCGGAAGGCGCGCATCAGCGTCTCCGCCACCCGCTCGGCCGCCGTCTCACCGGCCGGCGGCTTCTTCCCGAGGGTGCGGTGCAGGTGCTCCAGCTGGTCCTGCATGGTCGCGACCAGCAGATGCACCTTCGACGGGAAGTAGCGGTAGAGGGTGCCGAGTGCCACCTGCGAGGACTCCGCGACCTCCCGCATCTGCACCGCGTCGAAACCGCCCCGGCCGGCCAGCTGCGCGCTTGCGTGCAGGATCCGGCGGCGGCGCGCCTCCTGCCGCTCGGTGAGCGGGGGCGAGGCCGGCTGCACCGCCGGCCGTGCGGTACTGGATGGCACCTTGGCTTCCGCAGGCATGGGTCCCGTTCCGTGTTCCGTGACCGTGGGTGAGGGGGAATGACCGCACAGCTCAGACGGCATGGCAGGGGCCCGCGCCGTGGCGCGAATCACCCGATCCCCTGCTCACACTGCCCTTACCTGCCGGTAGATTCAGAGCCTCTTCAACGATCAAGTCTGAAACTTGTTCTAGATTACCGTCCCGTCGTAATCTCGCGGGAAATCGCAGGGAGAAGGGGCCGAGAGTGACCGCTGAGGCCAGGGAGGCCGGTCCCGGGGAGGGCTCGGCCGCGGACGGGGAACGCCCGCTGCGCATCGCGCTCCTGACGTACAAGGGAAACCCGTTCTGCGGCGGCCAGGGCGTGTACGTACGTCACCTCTCGCGCGAGCTGGCCCGGCTCGGCCACCGGGTCGAGGTCATCGGCGCGCAGCCGTACCCCGTGCTCGACGAGGGCGAGGACCTCGCGGGTCTCTCCCTCACCGAACTGCCGAGCCTGGACCTGTACCGCCAGCCCGACCCCTTCCGCACCCCGCGGCGCGAGGAGTTCCGCGACTGGATCGACGCCCTCGAGGTCGCGACGATGTGGACCGGCGGCTTCCCCGAGCCGCTGACGTTCTCGCTGCGCGCCCGACGGCATCTGCGCGCCCGGCGCGGCGACTTCGACGTCGTCCACGACAACCAGACGCTCGGCTACGGACTGCTGGGCGACGTGGGCGCCCCCCTGGTCACCACCATCCACCACCCCATCACCGTGGACCGGCAGTTGGAGCTGGACGCGGCCGAGGGCTGGCGGCGGAGGGCGTCCGTCCGGCGCTGGTACGCGTTCACACGGATGCAGAAGCGGGTGGCGCGCCGGCTGCCGTCGGTGCTCACCGTCTCCGGCACCTCCCGCCAGGAGATCGTGGGCCACCTGGGTGTCTCCCGGGACCGTATCCACGTCGTGCACATCGGCGCCGACACCGACCTCTTCTCGCCGGATCCCTCGGTGCCGCAGGTGCCGGGCCGGATCGTGACGACCTCCAGCGCGGACGTGCCGCTCAAGGGACTCGTCTTCCTGATCGAGGCGCTCGCCAAGGTGCGGACCGAGCACCCCGGCGCGCATCTCGTCGTCGTCGGCAAGCGCGCGAAGGACGGCCCGGTCGCCCAGGCCATCGAGCGGTACGGGCTCGAGGGCGCCGTCGAGTTCGTCAAGGGCATCTCGGACGCCGAGCTGGTCGACCTGGTGCGCTCGGCCGAGGTGGCGTGCGTGCCGTCGCTGTACGAGGGCTTCTCGCTGCCGGCCGCCGAGGCGATGGCGACCGGTACGCCGCTGGTGGCCACCACCGGTGGCGCGATACCGGAGGTCGCCGGACCCGACGGCGAGACCTGCCTGGCGGTGCCGCCCGGAGACGCCGGCGCGCTGGCCGCCGCGCTCGGCCGGCTGCTCGGGGACCCGCAGCTGCGGGCACGGCTCGGCGTCGCGGGCCGTGAGCGGGTGCTGCGCCGCTTCACCTGGGCCAGGGCGGCCGAGGGCACGGTGGCGCGGTACCGCGAGGCGATGGCCGGCAGTGCCGTCCCCGTGGCGGCGCACCCCGGCCGTTCCGCCGTCACGCGTGCCGCCCGTCCCCTGGGCTCGCCCGGTGCCGGAGCCGCGACGGCCGGTGCCGCACTTGTGACCGACGTCGATTCCAACCGTGAAAGCAGGGCCACGTGCTGACCGTCGACTTCTCCCGGTTCCCGCTCGCCCCGGGCGACCGTGTGCTGGACCTCGGCTGCGGTGCCGGACGGCACGCCTTCGAGTGCTACCGGCGCGGCGCCCGGGTCGTGGCCCTGGACCGCAACGGCGAGGAGATCCGAGAGGTCGCCAGGTGGTTCGCGGCGATGAAGGAGGCCGGTGAGGCCCCCGCGGGAGCCACCGCGACCGCCATGGAAGGAGACGCCCTCGCGCTGCCCTTCCCCGACGCCTCCTTCGACGTCGTGATCATCTCCGAGGTGATGGAGCACATCCCGGACGACAAGGGCGTCCTGGCCGAGATGGTCCGGGTGCTCAAGCCGGGCGGCCGTATCGCGATCACCGTGCCGCGCTACGGCCCCGAGAAGGTCTGCTGGGCCCTGTCCGACGCCTACCACGAGGTCGAGGGCGGCCACATCCGCATCTACAAGGCCGACGAACTCCTGGCGAAGATGCGGGGGGCGGGCCTGCGGCCGTACGGCACGCACCACGCGCACGCACTGCACTCGCCGTACTGGTGGCTGAAGTGCGCCTTCGGTGTCGACAACGACAAGGCGCTGCCGGTGCGCGCGTACCACAAGCTCCTGGTCTGGGACATCATGAAGAAGCCGCTCGCCACCCGGGTCGCCGAACAGGCGCTGAACCCGCTGATCGGCAAGAGCTTCGTGGCGTACGCGACCAAGCCGCACCTGCCGCGGCTCTCCGAGCAGTCCGAGGCGGCCACCCAGTGACGACCCCCCGGACGGAACACCTCGTCCTGCCCGGGGTCCTCACCGCCGAGCAGGCCGCCGCGACCGTCGGCGGGATCCTCGCCGTGCAGCGGGAGGACGGAGCCATACCGTGGTTCCGCGGGCACCACCTCGACCCGTGGGACCACGTCGAGGCGGCCATGGCGCTCGACGCGGCCGGGGAGCACCCGGCGGCCGAGCAGGCGTACGACTGGCTGGCCCGGCACCAGAACGAGGACGGCTCCTGGTACGCGGCGTACGCCGACGGCGACCCGGAACACGTCACCGACCGCGGCCGCGAGACGAACTTCGTCGCGTACGTGGCCGTCGGCGTGTGGCACCACTACCTGGCCACCGGCGACGACACCTTCCTGGACCGGATGTGGCCGACGGTGTACGGGGCCGTGGAGTTCGTGCTCCGGCTGCAGCAGCCCGGGGGGCAGATCGGCTGGAAGCGGGAGGACGACGGCACGGACCTCTCGGACGCCCTGCTGACCGGGTGCTCGTCCATCCACCACGCGCTGCGCTGCGCCCTGGCCATCGCCGAGCAGCGCGAGGAGCCGCAGCCGGACTGGGAACTGGCGGTGGGGGCGCTGCGGCACGCGATACGCCGGCACCCCGAGCGGTTCCTGGACAAGGGCCGCTACTCGATGGACTGGTACTACCCCGTCCTCGGCGGTGCCGTGACGGGCGCGGAGGCGAAGGAGCGCATCGAGGCGGAGTGGGAGCGCTTCGTGGTACCCGGTCTCGGGGTGCGGTGCGTGGTCCCCAACCCGTGGGTGACCGGCGGCGAGTCGGCCGAACTCGCGTTGGCGCTGTGGGCGATGGGAGAGTCCGACCAGGCGCTGGGCATCCTCCAGTCGATCCAGCACCTGAGGGACCCGGAGACGGGCCTTTACTGGACGGGCTATGTCTTCGAGGACCGGGCGATCTGGCCGCGGGAGCTGACCTCCTGGACGGCGGGTTCGCTGCTGCTGGCCGTGGCGGCGCTGGGCGGCGACGAACCGACCTGCGCGGTCTTCGGCGGCGAACGCCTGCCCCGGGGCCTGGACCCGGACTGCTGCGCCTAGGTCACGCCGGTGTCGGACCATCAGGCCTCCATGGCGGCCCGGTCAGGTCTCCACGGCGGCCGGGGCGTGACCGTCAGTACGGATGGTGGTTCGGCTTGTCGCGCCACGCCTGGTAGGCCCTGTCACCCAACTCCGGGTACATCTGCTCGATGGTGATGCTGCGCTGGTCCAGCGGCCGCTGGAAGTCCTCGTACTGGAAGTCGTCACTGAAGCCGATGTCCTTGGTGGCCTTCCAGTCACAGCTGTAGTAGACCGCGTCCATCCGCGCCCAGTAGATGGCGCTCATGCACATCGGACAGGGCGCGCCGCACGTGTAGATCGAGCACCCCTGGAGCATGCGGGCACGCTCCGGCAGGATGTCCGGGGACCCCTCGGGACGAGGCACCAACTCCAGTGTGTACTCGTTCTGGTGCTCTTCGGAGACCGTGGGCGCATCCGGGTTGAGGAACTGGATCGCCTTGCGGATCGCTTCCACCTCGCCGTGCGCGGTGGGGTCTGCCGTGAGGAGCACCCGGTTCTGTCCCCGAGCGATGATCTCGCCGTCGCAGGTGATCACGGCACCGAACGGACCGCCCCAGCCTTTCTCGACGGATTCGGTGGCCAGTTGCGCCGCTGTGGCCAGGTACTCCCTGTGTCCCATCTCGGTGCCTCCGATCAGGCGCTACTTTTGCGCCATATGTGCCTTCTATCTACTCTAGGAGTGGTGAGTCCGCATGCAACCCCTGGCTCCCACAACGAGAGCGCGACCGTCGTGACCTCCCAAAAGGTGCGCCCGGGTTGTGAAGACGACTACCGGCGCTGGCAGGATCGAACGAACGAGGCCGCAGGCGAATTCGACGGGTTCGAGGGCATGGAGCAGTACCCGCCGACTGCCGAAGGCAACGAGTGGGTCGTCGTCTTTCGCTTCTCCCGTCTGGATCAGCTCACCACGTGGCTGGGCTCCGGCAGGCGCCGTGAACTCCTCGAAGAGGCAAGCGCCCTGTTCGAGGAACCCCCGACACAGGAAGTTCTCGCGGGCGGCACTCCGGTGCGTGACGCCGTCACCGCGGTGATCTCGCACGACGTGCGACCCGACCAGGAACATGCGTTTGCGGGCTGGCAGGAGAAGATCCTGGCGGCTCAGCGAAAGTTCCCCGGCTTCATGGGCTCGGAGCTGTTCCGGCCCGTGAAGGGCGTTCAGGACAAATGGGTCACCGTCTTCCGCTTCGACAACCGTCAACACCTGGACGCATGGCTTGAATCCCCCGAACGCCGAAGGCTCCTCGACGAAGGGCGAGAGAGCTTCGTGTCCTACGACGTGCGTAAGGTCGGATCCGCGTTCGGCAGCTGGTTCCGCTTCGAGCAGGGTGAGGAAGAGGGCGCTCCGCCCAACTGGAAGCAGGCCATGTCCGTGGTGCTGGCCCTCTATCCCACGGTCAAGATCCTCAACATCACGGTGGGCCCCCCGCTCGATGCTCTCGGCGTTCCCGGATATCTCGCCCTGTTCATCTCGAACGTGCTGAGCGTGTGCATTCTGACGTGGCTGCTGATGCCGCTGGTGAACAGAGCCCTCACCTTCTGGCTGGTTCCCGGACGGCGGCGATCCCTCCGCATCGACGTGGCAGGCGCCGCAGTGGTGGTGATGTGCTGGCTGGCGTTCATCGCGATCTTCGGTCTGACCACCGGCTGACCGAAGGGGCCCCAGTCCGGAGGCCGTCGCCACGAGGAGGTCGTCATGAGCGAACGCAGCCCTCGTCCACGCACCGAGGGCGTGCTCTTGCGCAGGGGCGACGCGGACTACGAGACCAGCCGTGCGAGCGCGGTCTGGAACGAACTCAAGCCGGACCGGTACCCCGACGTGATCGTCAAGGTCGCCTGCGAACGGGATGTCCCGGAAGTCCTCGGGCTGGCCCGGGCCCGGGGTCTGCAGGTCGCCGTCCGAGCGGGTGGGCACAGCTGGTACGGCTCATCACTGCGGGACGGAGGCGTCCTTCTCGACCTCTCCGGACTCGACCGGTGGAGCATCGACGCCGGCTCGGCGACGGCGACCGTGCAGCCCGGTGTCATCGGCAGTGGGTTCGCCATGGAGCTCGCCCGGCACGGTCTCGCCTTCCCGGCAGGTCACTGCGCCTCCGTCGCTCTGGGCGGATACCTGCTCAGCGGCGGCCTCGGCTGGAACTCCCGTCTGTGGGGAGCGGGCTGCGCGGGCATACGGGAGATCACCGCTGTGACGGCCGACGGTGAAGTGCTCAGGTGCACCGAGGACGAGCACCCCGGCCTGTTCTGGGCGGCGCGGGGAGCCGGTCCCGGCTTCTTCGCCGTCGTCACCGGCTTCCGTCTCCGTCTTCGACCGCGACCGACCGCACTCGCCACGACCTCCTACGTCTTCCCCCTCGAGGCAGTCGGCCCCGTGGCCCGCTGGGCCGCCGCGACGGCGCGTGAGCTGCCTGCGAACGTCGAGCTGTCCTTCGTACTGGCCACACAGGACGCATTCCGCGCGATGACCGGCCCGCAGCCCAAGGTGGTCGTCGTCACCGCCACCGCGTTCGCGAACTCCCACCCCGAGGCCCTTCGCGCCCTTCACCCGCTGCGGAGTTGCCCGCTCTCCGAGCGCCCGCTGTCCCGGCAACTCGACACGCCGACGTCTCTTGCCGCTCTCTACGACACCTCCACGGGCATATGGCCCGAACACCACCGCTACGCGGCCGACACGCTGTGGTCGAACGAGGACCACGCTTCGCTCCTGGTGCGACTGGGCGAGGCGTTCGCCGGGGCACCCTCCGGGAAGTCCATCGTGCTGGCGCCCGTCTCACCGGTTTCACAGGAGGACGAGTTGCTGCGGAACATGGCGTTCTCCGTGCTCGGAGCGAGTTACGCCGTGCCGTACGCGATCTGGGACGATCCGGCGCACGACGAGGCCAACGTGCGCTGGTTGCGCGAGGCCATGGGCACAGTGGAGCCGTTCGGGACCGGGCACTACATCGGCGAGGCGGACCTGACCGCCGACCCCTTGCGTGCCCGCCGGTCGTTCACGCCCTCCGACTGGGAGCGTCTGCGATCTCTGCGTGCCGAGTACGACCCGCAGGGTCTCTTCTTCTCCTACCTGTCCGCCTGAGGCGGGTCCTCCCGGCGCCGGCTCAGTGGCGCTGGATGCGGTTGGCGATGGCGTGGCCGACGAAGAGGTAGACCACGGCGGCCAGACCGTATCCGGCGACGACGCGGGCCCAGGCCTTGTCGAAGGTGAACAGGTCACGCGACCAGCCCGCGAGCCACGTGGCGGTGTCGTGGACGAACTGGACCAGGGCGTTGCCCGGGTTCGCGTCCAGCAGGTACATCAGGATCCACAGGCCCAGGATGAGGGCCATGACATCGGCGACGACCGCTATGACCGTGCCGGCTTGATTGGCACCGTTGCGATATCGAGGGGACATGTCCTCCGGATTGCCCGCCGCCCTTCGTTGAAACCCTGGAGGACCCGCGAAACCCTTGCGGGACAAGGGCGTCACCCGATCGGCCCCTCCGGGGCGGCGCGGCCCCGCGCGACGGGTGAGGCTGCCGGTGGAGCAGTCGCCTTTCCCGACCCGGAGGAGCCCGTGCCGGCATCGATACGCCCCTTCGCCCTGGCGCTCGCCCTGTGCGGCACCCTGATCGCCGGGGTCGTCGCCTGCGGGAGCGGCGGCGCCACCCGGGAGGTCGCCGCCTACATCACGGTCCCCTCGCCCTCGCCGAGCACCCCGGCGCAGTGGCAGAGGCTCGCCAAGGCCCGATTCGCGGTGAACGCGGGTCTCGCGGCCGGGGCGGTCCACCAGTGGATCGTGAAGCCGTGGAAGGCCGGGGCGTTCTCGAAGAAGGCGAAGGGACGCAACGCCGCGCTGGTGAAGGCGGCCCTGGCGGGCTCGTTCGCGTACCACCGGCTCCTGGCCGCCCGGCGCAACGCCCAGGGCGACCCCGCGCTGTCCCGGGCCATCGCCCCGCTCGCCCCGTCCATCGACTCCCTCAAGTCCCTGCCGGGCAGGCTGCGCAAGGGCGACGAGTCGGCCGTCGGCTCCTTCGACGCCGTCATCCGCAAGGTGAAGGCCGCGGGAAAGAGCGCGGGCGTCCCCGTCCGGCCCCTGGTCCCGTCGAGCCCTCAGCTCGCCCGGGGCTGACCGGGACGGTGCCGCCCGAGGGGGTCTCCGGCGCGCACTGCCGGACACCCCCTAGCCGTTCAGCTCGGCCAGCACCCGCAGCGTGTGCGGGTCGGGGGACAGGGCCAGCAGATCCGTGACCGGGCCCTTGCGCCACAACTCCAGGCGTTCCGCGATACGCGGGCGCGGCCCCACGAGGGAGATCTCGTCCGCGAAGGCGTCGGGCACGGCCAGCACCGCCTCCTCCCGCCGGCCCTCCAGGAACAGCCGCTGGATCCGGTGCGCCTCCTCCTCGTAGCCCATGCGCGCCATGAGGGCGGCGTGGAAGTTACGGGCCGCGTGGCCCATCCCGCCGATGTAGAAGCCGAGCATCGCCTTCACCGGCAGCAGTCCCTCGGCCACGTCGTCGCAGACCTTGACCCGGGCCATCGGCGCGACGAGGAAGGGGCGCGGGCCGCCGTCGCCGCCGGTCTCCCGCAGCCCGGCCAGCGACGCCTCGTACACCTCGGGACGGGTCGGCGACCAGTACAGCGGCAGCCAGCCGTCCGCGATCCGTACCGTCTGCGCCACGTTCCTCGGGCCCTCCGCGCCCAGCAGGACGGGAAGGCCGGCTCGCAGCGGATGCGTGATCGGCTTCAGCGGCTTGCCGAGTCCGGTGCCGTCCGCGCCCCGATAGGGCAGGGAGTGGAAGCGCCCGTCCAGCGTCACCGGGGCCGCGCGCCGCAGCACCTGGCGCACGACGTCGACGTACTCGCGGGTCGCGGTCAGCGGGGAGGCGGGGAACGGCCGTCCGTACCAGCCCTCGACGACCTGCGGCCCCGACAGGCCGAGGCCGAGCATCATGCGCCCGCCGGAGAGGTGATCGAGGGTGAGCGCGTGCATCGCCGTGGCGGTGGGGGAGCGCGCGGCCATCTGGGCGACCGCCGTCCCCAGCTTGATCCTCGACGTGCGTGCGGCGATCCAGGTCAGCGGGGTGAAGGCGTCCGAGCCCCAGGACTCGGCGGTCCACACGGAGTCGTAGCCGAGCCGTTCGGCCTCCCGCGCCAGCGTGACCTGGTCCGCCGCGGGCCCGCGGCCCCAGTAGCCGAGCGCCAGTCCCAGCCGCATCACGCCTCCGTACCATCGATGACTGACGCTACGTCAGTTCGCTGCCGAGGTGCGACTGTACGACGACGGCCCCCCGCCCGGAAGGGGCGAGGGGCCGTTCCTGCGAAGGGCGTTCAGCCGCGCTGGATACCGCTCGTGTCCTGGAGCACGCCACGGCGGCCGTCCTGCGTCTGCGCCACCAGTGCGGAGCCGCGCTGCTCGACCGCCAAGTACCAGGTGCCCGGGGCGAGTTCGGCGATCGGCGTCGGCGAGCCGTCCTCGGCGTACAGCGGACGCGGCACCGGCACGGCGAACCAGAACGGCGAGAAGTCCGGGGCGGGAGCCTGCTGCGGCTGAACGCCGAACGGCTGCGTCTGCTGGGCCTGGCCGCCGTAGGGCTGCTGGGCGCCCGGGTAGCCGTAGCCCGTCTGCTGCTGTGCGCCGTAGGGCTGGGGCGCGGCGGGCTTGGGCGCGGGGACGAGGGCGGCCTGAAGGGCCGGGACGAGCGGGGTGGCGATGGCGGCGCCGGCCAGCACGAGGGCGGCGATGAAGCCGAGGACGAGACCGGAGCCGGCGTCCAGGCTGCTCGGGACGTCCACCAGGAACCAGAACAGGCTCCACGCGGCGAGGATCGTGAACGCCGCGCCGACCGTCCCGAGGTCCAGACCGGCGATCTTGCGTGGCTGCGGCAGGCAGCGGTTGGCGACGATCAGAGCGGCACCGATGACTCCACCCATGTACAGGCCGAGGCCTACACCGAGGGTGTCCCAGGCGTTCGAGGCGCCGCTGAAGCCCGCGGCCGAGTAGAAGTCCAGGAACGACGCGATGAACAGCAATACCGCTGCTCCGATCACCACGCCGTCGCCTCTAGTGAGGGAGCGGATATTCACTTCGGGTCCTTCGTCTGTCGTCTCTTCGCCGGTGGAGGCGTCGCTGTCACCATGTCGCCCTCGGGCCGCGGTGCGAAGCGCGTGGGCGGCCCCTCATCGTAGGGTCGACACTATCGTCCGCCCGGCCGGGGTGTCCGCCGGGTCCACATGGGTGATCGTTACCCGCGCAGGAAACTCACGATTCCCTCAGAGATTCCCTGCGCCGCCTTCTGCCGCCACGCGCCGCTGGTCAAGCGTGCCGCGTCCGTGCTGTCGCGCATGTTGCCGCACTCGATGAACACCTTCGGAACCGTGGACAGGTTGAGCCCGCCGAGATCACTGCGCACGTCGAGACCCGTGCCGTCGCCCACATAGTTCGAGGGCTTGCTCCCGGTGACGCGGGTGAAGCTGTCCTCGATGCGTTCGCCCAGGTCTCGCGAGGGGCCCACGATGGGACGGGTGTCGGCGGTTCCCTTGTGCACCGAGGCCGGGAGGATGACATGGAAGCCGCGGTCGCCCTGCGCCGCGCCGTCCGCGTGGACGGAGACCGCCGCGTCCGCGTGCGCCGCGTTGCCAATGCGCGCCCGCTCGTCCACGCACGGGCCCCAGGCGCGGTCGCCGTCCTGGGTGAACTTCACGGTCGCGCCCTGCCGTTCGAGGATCGTGCGCAGCCGGCGCGCCACGTCCAGCGTGAACCGGGCCTCGGTGTAACCCGAGTTGGTGGATGTGCCGGTGGTGTCGCACTCCTTGCGGGCCGTTCCGATGTCCACCGGGCGATTGATCTCGGCGGTGTGCCGGAAGTTGCCGGGGTTGTGCCCCGCGTCGACGAGGACGACCTTTCCCTTGAGCGAGCCGGACAGGGCCGGGGCGGGGGAGGAGGGGGAGAGCTTTCCGTCGTCCGCCGAGGGCGCGGCCGCGGGCGGGCCCGTCCTGGGTGCCGCGCCGGCCGGTCTGCCGCCGGTGTCGGCCACCGCCTCGTACACCAGCCAGCCGAGCAGGGCGGCCGGCACCAGGGCGGCGATCGCGACCGTCAGCGGCCCGCGCCGCGGGGGGCGGGGCTCGGGGGCATCGAAGTCCGGTCCAACGTACGACATGCCTGCCACCATACCTGTCGTCCATGGTGTGCATAGGGATTGATTCGCAAGTAGAAACCCCAGGTCAGAGGCTCCGAAAGGGCTCACGCGCACACAGTCTGTGAGACACGCGTGAGACGGCGTACTGCCGGTGCGGGAACACCGGCAGCGCCTAGATCCGACCCTTCATCACCAAGGAGTCAGACCATGGGCACCAAGGTACAGCCCTCCATCAGTCAGCACATCGCCGCTCTCGCCGGCATCCCCGCGCAGCCGACGGCCGCGGACATGTCCGCGCCGGCCGAGCCGCGCACGTGGACGCTCACCGACCGCCGCACCGGCCAGCCCTTCACCTACACCTGCATGACGGGCTGCACCATCAACCACCAGCGGGACGCCGAGCGGCCCGTGTACCGCGAGGACATCTGGTGCTGGTTCTGGGACGAGTCCCTGACCCTCCCGGTCAACGAGAACGGCACCCCCGAGGAGTTCCGCGTCCTGTCCACGGTCATCAAGGTCGAGCCGTGGTCGGCGAAGGTGTCCGAGCGGCTGCCCTACGCGGTGATCGAGCTGGTCGACGACCACTTCATCGACGGCCTGGACCCGGACGGCTTGGAGACGGTCATCAACACGCTGGCCGCCCGGGTCGAGCGGATGCGGGAGACGCACCGCCGCCTGGTCGAGGTCCGCGCCGAGTACAAGGAGCAGGCCGCGCGCCACGAGGGCGGTGCCGTCTGATGCCCAGGCGTAACCGCAACGTGAACCGCTCCCGCTACCTGCAGGTCGAGTCGGTCGACCTCACCCGCGTCGAGGAGACGCCGGCCCTTCCGCAGCTGCCCGCGAAGCCGGCTTCCCGGCGTCGTGCGATGCGCGTCCGGGGGTGGTAAGCGTGGACGCCGATGTCCGCGACCTGCTCGCGGCGGTCCTGGAGGCCATCGACCTGCCGCATCCGGCGACGACCGGCGGCGCCGAAGTGCACGACCGGCTGCTGTCGGCCCGTGTCGTGTACGCCCGGCTCGCCCTGCGCAGCGCCCTCGGCGACACCGACCTCGGTCCCGACATGGGCCCGGCATGGAACGCCCGGTACCTGCGGGAGCGGCTCGCCGAGCACCCGGTCACCGGGTACGTCACCGTCGACCAGGCGCAGGCCGCCCTCGACGAGGGCAAGACCTGGTCCGAGGCTGTCAGCCTCCCCACCGGGGAGGGCCAGTGAGCGCCCCCCGCACGATCACGATCGTCACCGTCGACCACGGCCCGGTCGAGCTGGTCGAGCCCGACTGGTGCATCGGGCACCACTGGCAGCGCGACCCGTACCGCGACGACCTCACCCATAACAGTGTGCGGGTGAAGGCCGGCGCGACCACGGAAACGCACGGCTGGCTGCCGATGCTGGAGGCCCGGGTGTCGTGGGCTCCGTTCAAGGAGCTGGTGCCGGTCATCTCCCTGATCGTCGACGTGGAGCACGACTTTGCTGCGGAGGACGGCCGCGCGGTCGCCGAGGGCCTGCGCCTGGCCGCCAGCCGCATCGAGGCCGTGGCCGCCGAGGCGATCCGCCTGCGGGAGGGCCTCGCATGAAGGCCAAGTGGCCCGTCCGCCGGCCGACCGAGCATGCCGCCCTGCGCGCGTGCCGGTCGGCCCGGCCCCTCCCCCCTGTTCCTGCCCTCATGGCCGCCCTGGTCGACGCCGTCGACCGGCGTGACCTCGAGGGCGTTTGTCTCGCGTCGCACCGTGTGGTGCGCGCAGCTGCCCCCAAGGAGATGGGCGAATGAGCAACTGGAAGAAGGCAACACCCTGGGTGCTGCCGTCCATCCTCACCAGCATTGCCGTGGCCTGGGCCATCGACGCTATCGGCGGCATCCTCGCCAACCAGGCCGCGGCCCCGTTCGCGTACAGCGTCGCCGCCCTGTATGACGCCGTCTGGCTGTACGCCCTCGCGCAGGAGACCGCGCACCGCCGGCAGGGCTCCAAGGCCACTCTGCCGAAGGTGATCGGCTGGGTGTTCCTGCCGTTGACCGTGGCCGTGCTGGCCGCCCGCGGGCTGCTCGCCGGTGACGTCCTGGCCGCCGCGGTCGGCGCGCTGATCCCCGTCCTGGCCAAGGTGACGCTGGTGATGGCCATCGACCGGGACCGCACCCGGATCAGTGCCCGCGCGCAGGCCGCCATCGACCGGACCCGCGCCGCAACCCGTGACCGTATCGCCGTCTCGCGGGCTGTGGCCGCGACACGGGCCGACGAGACGAAGGCCGCGGCGGAGATCCTGAAGGCGACGCGGGAGGCGGAAGCGGAGGCGGTCACCGTCACCCACGACGCCTACGAGCGGTACGCCGAGGTGATCGAGCAGCACCCCCTGCCGGAGCCTGCTGGGGAGCTGCCTGGCCTGGTCTCTGACAGCGACCTGGAGGCCCTGCTGTCCGGGGGTGTGCCGGGGGCTGTTCCTGCACTTGGCACGGGGGGTTCCGACCTGTCCGGCACGCCGTCCGGCACGGGTGGCGGCACGGCCGCGAAGGCTGCGAACGACCAGGCGGTGGCGCTGCTCGCCGCGCAGCTGTACGCGACCAACCCGCCGCCGTCGAAGCGGAAGTTCAGGGAGGCCATGCGCGCCGAGATGAACGCCCGCCAGCTGACCGGGTCGTGGGAGACCATCGACGCCCTGTACGACCGGGAGAAGGCCCTCGCTGGCCCGGGCGGGGGGCAGCCGTGAGCGCCATCGAGAAGGCCGCCCGGGAGGCGGTCGAGGCCGCCGACAACACGGAGCTGACCCGTCAGATCGTGGCCATCCTCGCCGCGCAGCAGCTCCTCAACCAGCAGCAGCCGCAGCAGCCGGCCGCCCCGGCGCAGCGGTTCGACGCGAAGAAGTGGGTCGTCATCGGGGGCGTGGTCGTCTCCGTCGGCCTGGTCGGCGCCCTGTTCGCCGTGGCCATCGCCGTCGGCGCCGTCTGCGCCACCGCTTGCCTGCTCATCCTGCGCTCCATGTGGCGCGACTTCCAGAAAGGGAACTGACCCATGTCCAGTAGCCACCAGGTCACCGTCATGTCCTGCCGGGGCGGCCGCAAGTACGAGTACCGGTGCTCCTGCGGCGCCAAGGGCTGGCAGGTCGACAGCTCCTACCAGGCGCAGCGGCAGGGCGAGGACCACAAGGCGAAGAAGGAGCGTGGCTGACATGGCCGACGACATCGAGTTCTCGGACTTCACCCTCGGCGAGAAGGCCCGTATCGGCGTCCTGATCGCCCGCGCCGCGAAGCGTGGCGCCGCCGGCCCCGACGTCGACATCAGCGACCTGACGCGCCGCATCGAGCGGATCGAGAACACGGCCCGGCGCCGCAAGCACGGCAAATAGCTACGCCCCGGGGGCGGCCCGCAACCGCCAAGAAGCCAGCCGCCCCCGGGCCCCGATCACCCATCGAGCAACCGGAGATCACCATCATGACCGAATCCCTGATCGCGGCCGTCAACGGGCACGCCAAGCCGAAGGTCTCCCTGATCAAGTGGGAGGACGAGTTCGCCGCCGTCGACGCCCCGGTCGTCGAGGCAGTCGACCGCGCCGACAACCCGCTCGCCGACTGGCTCACCGTCCCCGACACCCCGGTCCTGCCCGCTTGGGCCCGGTCGGCGGCGTCCCTGAAGGCCAACACCGCGGCGCTCGGCCGGCTGTGCGTGTGGCACTGCCGCTACCACGCTCTTCGGGTGCCGAAGTACGCGCTGCGCATGGCCTGGCTGGCCGTCAAGGGCTTTGGGCGGGCCGTGCGCGGGCTGTGGCCGACGCTGACCGCCCACGACCGGAGCGCGGCCGTGAAGGCGCTGCGGGCGCAGGTGAGGCAGCAGCCCGAGGACGTCGACATGGCCGTCAGGTATGCGCTGCTGCACCGTGAGCGCACCATGGCCCGCCGCTGGCGGTGGGGCGCCGCCGCGACCGCCGTCGCCGCGACCGCGGTCGGCTGGTACCTGGCGCCGCCGCTGCTGCAGGCCGCCATCGCCGCAGCCGTCACCGTGCCCCTGGCGTACCTCGGGCGGGGTGAAGACGCGCAGCTGCTCGACAACCCGACGCCGCCGCTGCGGGTCGACATGTCCGCCCAGCAGCTCAACGACGCCCTGCGCGCCGCGGGCCTGCTGAAGCAGGGCAAGGGCGACGACGAAGGACCGCGCATCACGTGCGTCATGGGCCCGGTACGCGACGGCCGCGGCTGGTCCGTCATCTTCGACCTGCCCAAGGGCGGCGGGAAGACGGCCGCTGACGTCCTCGCCAAGCGCACCACGATCGCCGCCGAGCTGGGCGTCGACGAGATCCAGGTCATCGCCTCCCGCGTCCGTGCGGCAGCCGGCGGCAACGCCGGGCGGGTGTCGATGTGGGTTGCCGACGACGACCCGTACCTGCTGGACGGGGAGCCGAAGAACAACACTCCGCTGCTGAAGGCGGAGACGTTCTCGATCTGGGACCCGATCCCGTTCGGCCGGGACGCCCGCGGGAACCGGATCACCGTGCCGGTCATGTGGCAGTCCCTGTTCTTCGGCGGTCTGCCCCGGCGTGGCAAGACGTTCACGCAGCGGCTGATGACCGCGGCCGGGCTGCTGGACCCTTTCGTCAGGCACTACGTCGCCGACGGCAAGGGCGGCGCCGACTGGATGCCGATGAAGGCGGTCGCGCACCGGCTGGTCATGGGCGCCGAGGATGACGCCGTCGAGGCACTGAAGGCCATGCTGAAGGAGCTGCTGGCGGAGATGGAGCGCCGGTTCGTCCTGCTGCGCGGCCTGCCCGTCTCAGTGTGCCCCGAGGGCAAGCTCACGCCCGCGATCGTGGAGAAGTACAACCTGCCGGTCATCTTCGTGACCATCGATGAGCTGCAGGAGTACTTCACCGCGATGGAGAAGGACGACCGGGACCAGGTCATCAACGACCTCTGCAGGATCGCCCGCCGTGGCCCCGCCGCAGGGTTCGTCAGCAACTTCGCCTCCCAGCGCCCGGACGCCGACAGCGTGCCGACGAAGCTGCGGGAGATCATCACCCTGCGGTACTGCACGCAGGTCGTCGACCAGACCAGCTCTGACATGGTGCTGGGCAAGGGCAAGGCCGCCCAGGGCGCAGACGCGTCCGTACTGTCCGAGGAGCACAGGGGCACGGGTGTGCTGGTCACGGGCCCCGCGTCGTTCGTGACGGTGCTCGCCGACTTCCTGGACGGCACCGGGTTCACCGAGCTGTGCCAGCGCGGCCGTGCCCTCCGGGTGAAGCACGGGCAGCTCACCGGGGACGCGGTCGGCGACGTCACCGCGGCCGCCGACTCCGCGGGCCTGACGATCGCCCCGGTGCTGTCCGACTGCCTCGACGTGATGCGGCACACCGACCGCATGCACACCGTCGACCTGCTCGACCGGCTCGTGAACGTCGACGAGGACCGCTACGGCGACTGGGACGCCGAGCGCCTGGCCGCCGAACTCGAGGCCGCGGGCGTCGACCGCACCACGAAGCAGGTCAAGGTGAACGGGAAGAACCTCGCCGGCTACCGCAGGAGCGACCTCGAGGCCGCCGTGCCCGCTGAACTCCTGCTCGCCGCACGCCGGGTAGAGGCCACCCCCTCTACGAACCCCGCTACGGAGACCCCTTCCGGCGAGATCACGGAGGGCGCCTGATGTAGAGGGGGCCCGCTACCCGGGTAGTGACCTTGGTAGAGGGCCCCCACCTGCGAAGTAGTGCCCGTAGAGGGGTACAGGGGCCCCCGTCCGCGCGTTCGGACGGGGGCCCCTTTTTGCGTCCCTCCCTAGCTGACCGCGACTGCCTGATCCAGGCGCCTCCGCACGTCCTGCAGGAGCCCGCGGCAGGCCGGCTCCACCATGGCCAGGCAGTCAACGAACGCGGCCTGCCCGCCGGTGTACGGGTCCGGCACGCCGAGCCCCGAACCGTCCGGCAGGGCCGGGTCGAAGGAGCGCAGCAGAGCCACCTCGCCCCCGCCGTGCCGGTCGACCATCCGCCGCAGGAACCGCTCATGCCCGACATCCAGAGCCACCAGCAGATCCCGCGTCCGCAACCAGCGCGGCCGCAGCTGGCGGGCCGTGTGGTCGCTCGGATACCCGGCAGCCTCCAGCACCGCGATCGCCCGCGTATCGGCCGTATAGCCCGCGAACATGCCCGCGGTGCCGCCACTGTCGACCGCCACCCGGCCGGCCAGGCCGGCACGCTCCACCAGCGCCCCGAACACCAGGGCAGCCATCGGCGAGCGGCAGATGTTCCCGGTACAGACGAAACACACGCGGTACATGATCAATCTCCCAAGGGGGCGGGGTCGTCAGCGGAGTTTGATGGGCCGTGACCGGTGCACGACCGTGGCCCGGTTCACCCTGGGGAGAGCATCCGGCGCAGGCTCAGGCTGCGCTGCTGTGATCAGGTCGGGCGTCGGCGGGGTGACCTGCTCGGGCAGGGCGCGCTCAGCAACGCCCCGGACGGTGGCCCACTCCCGGCGAGCCTCCCGCCAGTCGAACAGGCCCAAGTACCAGCAGCTGTACCAGGGCGCCGGATCATCCGGGTCAGGCTCCGGCCGCCAGTCCCGCCAGTCGTACCGGACCAGGTGAGCCGGCAGGCCACCACCGGAGCCCGCGACGCGCCGCCTCACGAGACGGCCCGCACACCGTAGGAGCCGCGGGCGCCGCCACGGCGCTGCGGCCGGCCGTCCTCCTCGCCCGACGGCATCCTCAGCGACGCCAACAGCCGGGCCAGCACCAGCGACTGCTGCCGGTGCTCCGTGATGACCGGGTTCGTCACCTCCTCGCCCTTGGCGTTCCGCACCGTCAGCCGGCCGCGGCCCGCCTCGAGGGACAACCGGTCGAGCAGGTCCGCCGTGCGGCAGGCCTGCAGCAGCAGCAGCTGCTCGTGCACGTCCAGGTCGAACCCGTCGGCCACTGACTCCCACAGCCGGGTGCCCGACTCGTCCAGGCCATCCGGCACGGGCGTTACGGATACAGCGTCCTGACCTGCGGCAACGTTCAGATGGGTCATGGTCGGTACCTCCTAGCGTTCTGACGGAGCGTCAGCGTATTGGGTAAACCCGCAGGTCAGCGGGGGCATGGGAGCGTTTCAGGGGTCAGCCACAGTCAGGGGCTATACCTGCCCGATCTGGCCAGGGGCCGGGGAGGGGCTGGGCCCCCAGGGTGTTCCCGCAGGTTAGAGGCATGATCACGATCGTTCGTGCAGGTAGAGAGCCTGCGTCGTTGCCCTTGCTCTCGGTTCGCCCTCGTTGATCGTTTGGGTTCGCTTCAACGCTTTGTGATCTTGTTCTGTTGTTCGCTGCTGAAGATCGATCCGAACTCGTCTGGTGCTGTGTGCTGTGCCTGTGGCCTGTGCCCTGCCCACACCCAGTGGAGGGCGGTCGGGTGGGGGCAGGGCCAGGCGGTCGGCGCTGGTGCGGTCGAGAGGTAGCCGGCTGCCGCACCATGGGTCCGATGCCTGTCATGCCCTGCAGGATCGGTGCCGTTGACGCCGAGATCATGGGTTATGCCGTCTCCGCGAGGTGCTGCCTGACTGCTGCCTCTGCCCCTGAGCGGCTGAGGGCCGACCGCATGGCGTGCCCCGCGTCCCGCCACCGCTCCACCTGGGCAGCGCGCTGCCTGACCTCACCTGGTGTGGCTAGCGACAGGCTCAACTCCTGCTGCCTGACGAGGTACACCCAGCGTGCGACCGGCTGCTGCTTCAGCTCCCGCCACTGTGCGATGGCAGGTGAGAGCCTCTTCCAGTCGCCGGTCAGCACCTGCTCGACGGTCGGCTCGGGCAGTGCGGCCACGGCGAACAGGGCGTTGTCCCGTCCTCCGTCTCCACCTGCCACCTTGACCATGTCGGCCCTGTCGGAGATGAGCTGTTCCAGCTGGACGGCTGCGCCTTCCGCTTTGGTGTACGCGGCCGTGTGAGCGGCGTTGTTCCAGTCCATCCGGCGGGGGTCGATCCGGTCGAGGGCGTCGGGCAGCCTGGCGGCGGCCTTCTGCACGACGCCGACGAGGGCGGCGTACTCCTTCTGCAGGCCGTCGATCCACGCGGGGATGGCGGCGCGGACGGCCTGCACGTACCGGTGGTCGGCTTCTTCGTGGAACCGGTTCGCCGCCCGGCGGGTGACGTCGAGGAGCTGGAGCTCGGCTGCGTGGTCGCGGATGACCTGCTGCACGCTGGCCGCATCCTCGGGCAGGGCAGGCCGCTCCGGGTCGGGCCGGCGGGCCGTGTCGGCAACGGCGGCCTGGACGGCGGCGGCTTCCCGTACCGCGTCGGGTACGGGCAGCTTGCGCCGCTCGGCGGCCGTGACCGCCTTGATGGCGTCGGCAACGTTGCTCACGCGGCATCACCACCGACGGGGAGCGGGCTGCCGGGCTCGTCGAGGCTCTGCTCGGCGTAGCCGAGGACCTGGGCCATGTTGGCGTTGCCGAGGATGGACGGCAGCGGGGCGACGTGGGCGAAGCTGTGGTGCACGCTCCAGTCGCTGCCGCTGGTCTGGGGCAGGCTGTTGTATTCCTCGGCGGCCTCGCGGAAGCCGGGGCGGGTGTCGGCGTAGGTGCCGAGGACGTCGCTCCAGCCCCATTCGTTGGCGCGCTGGGCGATGGCCTGCGCCATGGTGGTGTCGCCCTCGCGGAGCGCGGTCTGCAGCTGCTCGGCGGCCAGGCGCGGGTTGTCGAGCTTGGCGGCCCGGTCGTTGGCGTCACGGCGGGCGATGACGGTCTGCGCGTCGGCGACGTTGTCGCGTCCGAACATCTTCCGCTGGAGGGCCTCGCGGCGGCCCTCGATGGCGTCGACCTCCTGCTGCCTCAGCTTGTCCATGGCGCCCTGCGCTTCGGTGTACGCCTTGGCGGCCATGACCTTCTTGGCGTGGTCGCTGTAGGTGCGGCTGGCCTGGATGCGGGACAGCTTGGCGTTGTACGCGGCGATGATCTGGTCGCGGGTCATCGGGGGTTCTCCTTGTGCTCGGTGATGGTGAGTCCGTGGGTGTCGATGACGTACTGGTCCCAGCGTTCGATCCGGCACAGCACGTGATCGGGTGGCGCGGTCGTGGTCCAGACGGTGCTGCGGGGGCGGCCGTACTGCCGGCCGCTGGCCCATCGGGCGGCGATGTGGGGGCTGGCGGTCCATGACCAGTCGTCGCGGCGTTCGCGGATGGCGCCGCGGTAGACGCGGATGGCGCGGGTGGGGGGTGTGGCGGGCTCGCCCTGCTCGTGGCTGATGAGCCCGGGGCCGGCGCTGCCGTAGCGGACGTGGGTGTATCCGGCCGCGCGGAACAGCTGCCGCCACTGGTCGTGGGTGAGCCAGTAGTCGGGGATGTCGCTGGTCTGCCAGATGGAGCCGATGTGTTTCCGCAGGGTCCGGGTTCTGATCTTGTTCTGTGTCCAGCAGTCCCACAGGAGCTGCGGGGCGCGGGCGTCGCCGACGCCTGCCCGCCAGCGGGCGAAGGCTGCCTCTGTCGCGGTGTGGGTGGCGCGTATTTCGGCGTCGATGACGGCGGCGAGGCGTTCGGTTCCGGGGATGGGCTTGCGGAGTTCGTCGGGGTCGCGGCCTGCCGGTAGGGGGTAGAGGTGCTTGGGTTTCGGCATGGCTACCTCCGGCCGGTGGCGCGGCGCTGGGCGCGGTTGGGCCTGGCGGTGGCGGTCATCTCGGCCTGGGTGGCGAGCATTTCATTGTTGAACGAGGCGAAGAATTCGCCGACCTCCTCCATCGTGGGGTCGAGTTCGTCCCACACGTCGAGGCCGTCGTCGGTGAGGCAGGATTCCGCCCACGTTTCGAGGTCGCCGAGTTGGATGGCCTGCATGGCGCTCTTACGCCACTTGTTGATGGGGAGCATCTCGACTTCGCGTCCGCAGAGGATGCCGATGACGGGCGCGTCGGAGCTGGCCGGGATGGGCGGTGCGGGACGCTGGGCGGTCTTGCGGGCGACGGGCTTCTTCTTGGCAGGGGGCATGACGGTTCTCTTTCTCTTCAGGTCTCGTCTGGGAGTTGGAGTTCGGGGCATTGGCCGCCGTGTACGTCGGTGCACGGCGGGCGGTGGGTGGCTCGGCAGAGGTGGGCGCCGCAGCCGCGCACGCAGGCTCTGCCGCGGCCGGCCTTCAGCGGTCGGTCACAGACGGCGCAGCGGCTGCGGGCCCGGGTCATGCGGTCGCCTTGGCGTACTTGTCGCGGTGTGGTCTGGTCCCGCGCTTCGGGCTGCACGTCGCGCAGACGGCGCGGTTGCCGGCGTACTGGTGGCAGAGGCGGCAGGTGCGGCCGCTCCGCTTCTTGTCCTGCTTCCGGCTCACGATTCGTCCTCCTGCTGCCATCGGGCGACCTTGGCCGCCATGCGGGCCTGCAGGCCGTGCTCGCGCGCCTCGGCCAGCTCGGCGCGCTGCTGCCGCCGCTGCTCGCGCTTCAGTCGGGCCGCGGCTATCCGCGCGGCCACGGCCTGGTCGACGTGACTGGTCATGCCGTCTCCATTGGTGGGTCGTAGATCCAGGGGTGCACGTCGTACTTCGGGGAGGGCTTGCGGCCGGTCTTGCCTTCCCTGTCGGGGTCGGGCTTCCTGGCGACCCAGCCGAGGTCTTCCAGGTGGTTGACGGCCGCGTGGATGGCGTCGGCGCCGCCGTCCAGTGCCCATTTCTTCTGCACGCCGCGCTGCACGTCGCGCAGGGAGAACGGCTCTGCGGGCTTCTCACGGGCGCGCAGCCACGCCAGTACGTCACGGCCCGGGGTGAGCTGTGCGTCCCGGTTGGCGCCCATCAGGTCGAGGCAGAGCCGGGCGTGCGCGATGAAGTACGGCGCCATGCTGATGGCCGCAGCGATGTACGGGCCGGTGACCTCGGTTGCGTCAGAATTGTCATAGAGGGTCAGCGCCGCGGCGATGCGTGCGAGCTTCGCCGGCAGCTTCGACGCCCACGACATGATCGGGCGCAGGTCACCGAGGTTTCCCATGCGAGGCTCGAGGTGTTCCTCGAACCGGTACATGAACTCATTGGCTTCCGGGGTGAAGGCGAGGACGCGCGGCGCCTCGGCCTCCCACAGCTTTGCCACAAGGTTCTTGATGCGCTGGCTGTAGTCGGCTGCCACGGTCTCTGGGACCGGCACGGCCGCCCTCGGGTCGCGCTGCCCGAGGTTGGACTCGGGGTAGCTGTAGAGGGGCCGCTGTACGAACCCGTTGTGCAGTACCTCGTCGTCCTCGCTGCGGGCCAGACCCTGCAGGATGACGGGCTGCACCAGCAGACCGAGCGTCAGGTGCGCGGCCGTCAGTTCGGTGCTGCCGCGCTGTACGCGGTGCACCGGTACGGCTTTCCCGTCGTAGGCCTGCAGGGCGAACGTCGTGTCAGGCGAGCCGTTGCCGAACCTGCGGCCGGTGACGTTCGCGAAGAACACGCCCTCGCTGTCGAGGACGGCCCCGCGCCCCGCATTCTCCGAAGCCTTCACCGGCATCGCGGCCGGCGTGATATCTCCCCAGAACAGCGAGGGGAGCGCGGGAGGCTGGCCGATGTCCTGCAGGGTCTGCAGGGCGATGACCGCGTCGTCAGCTGCCAGCTGGGCATTCTCAGGCTTTGCCTTGATGGCGTTCTTCTCGGCGTCCTTCAGCCGTTCCTCGGCGATCCGGATGCGCTGCTTGGTCTGCTCGATGACGGGTTCCGTCTCGGCGCGCAGCCGGATCTCTTCCTCACGCAGAGGGCCGGTGAGCCGTTCCTCTACGCCGGTCTTGCGCTCGCCGGGCAGGGCGACGCCGACGGTCCACAGGGTGACGGGCTCACTCCAGCCGGGCCGGATGCGCACGTAAGCCCGTCCGCCGATGGCCGCGGTGATGCACGGCAGCGCCATCATCGCGGGCAGGTCGGGTGCCACCTGGGTGGCCTTTGCGATCGCCTCGACCATGCCGGAGAGGCTCTTCCCGAGCAGCATCAGGGGGAAGCCGGGCAGCGGCGGACGGTCGATGGGTACGGGCGCGTCCCAGACGGGCTCAACTTCCCTGACAGAACTGACAGAACCGTCCTCGGGGTCCGCATCGTGGCCCCTGGCAGGGGTTGCGTCAGTTTTGTCAGGCACTCGGGTCCTCTCGGTGGTCGCCTCGCGAACCTCGGCGAGAACGGCCTCGGGGAGGTCGGCGGCGGCCGTGGTCGACGGCCGGCCGTGGGCGGCGCGCAGGATGTCCCGCGCGGCCTCGGACTCGTTTCCGCCATGGTGCAGGTGGGCGAACAGCTGTCCGGCGCTCATCACCTGGCCCGTGGGCAGGCCCGGGGTTTCCGACCACACGGTGATCGCAGCCCCGTCCTTGTGGACGTTGGCGCCGGTCCCGGAGGTCTGTGGGTCCCACCCGGGGTAGCTCCACAGCTGGCAGCCTCCGGAGCCGCAGACACGGCATGCTCCGGGCGCCTGCTCCCGGTACGACCAGCCGGCCGCTTCCAGGACGTCGGGCACGGCGTGGTGCTCGCCGAGGATGCCGAGCGGTCCCCGATTCCCACTGACAGAACTGACAGAACCCTGTCGCCGGTCCGTCTGGCGGGACGACAGACGGGTTGCGTCAGTTTTGTCAGAGCGTCGCGGGCTCGGCGTTTTCGGGAGGAGCCGGTCGACGGTCTCGCGCAGCTCGGTGAAGCTGTAGCGGGGGCCGCCGGACTCGAGGACGCGGCACACTCGCGGCTCGGTGACAATCTTCCGATTGACCGTGCCTGGTACGCGCAGGACGCGGGAGAGGTCGCCAACGCCGGTTCCATAGCTGCAACTGAGGCGCTCGGCGGACAGACCGAGGACGCGCTGCCAGTCCGTAGCGAGCCGCGCCGCCTCGTCGAGGTCGACGTCCTCACCGACGATGAGCGGCACGGTGAAGCTGGTCCGCACGTACAGGCCGCCACCGGAGTGGATGAGCTGCGTGTGGGGCGGCAGTCCGGACTCGGTGTAGACGCGCAGCGCCTGCTCGTCGTCCAGGGGAAGGTTCTGATCCTTGTGACCCGGGCCGGCGATGTCGATGTCGGACCACATGTCGATCAGAGTGTGCGTGTCGGCGGCGCCCCCGCGCTTGCCAGGGGCGAGCCGTTCCCGCACGGTGGTCGCGCGGGCGTAGATGCCGCTGACGCCCTGTCCGTTCCAGCGGGCGATGGTGTTCAGCGCCTGGTCGACTGATTCGACCTGTACGCCGGACCAGTCGCCTACGCAGCTGAGGGCGATGAGGCCGCCGGCCTCGCCGAATTGCGCCTTCAGCCATTCGCCGGTCACGCCGTTGTCGGCCAGCACGGATGCCGTCTTGAACCTGCTCACGCCTTCACCGCCTGGGTACGCAGGACGACCAGGTACTCAAGGCCGCACGGCGCAATCTTGAGGACTGATCGCACGAGTGGGAGAGGCGCCCGGTGCAGGTGGGGGTGCCCGCACTTGGGGCACTTCTCGACCTTGACCTGTCGGTGCCACTTCGAGGAGCGGGACCGGTAGGTGTCGAGTCGTCCGGCTACACGGGGCGGGGTGTCCTGCGTTACGGTGGGCGTAGTCGCCCCGCCGTCCGCGGAGACTTTCTGAGAAGGCCCTGATTGCCGCAGGGCCTTCTCTGCGTTCATGGTCATTAGGCAGCCTCGTTCTCCGCCCGCTTGCGCGCGGCGAGGGCCTGTTCGGCGCACACCTTGTGCTTGGGCTGGTTCGTGTCGGGATCCCGCATCAGCGCAGGGCTGCGGCAGAGGACGCATGGGGCGGGGTCGCCAACCTGTGCGTGTCGCCAGTCGAGGAGTTCCGGGGTCATGCCGCCTCCGTCCTTTCTCCGGACAGCAGTCGGACCAGGTCGGCGGTGATGACGAGCTGGCGCCGGCTGGTGCCGAGCGGGATGGTCTTCACGGGGGATTCACCGCGTCGAATGAGAGCGGCAAGGTGGGTTGGGCTGCAGCCGATCGCTAGGGCGGCACGGCGCACGCTGCACGTGGCTGGCCATTCGCGAACTTCGGCGAGCGTCGGCTGCGTGGCCTTCAGGGCGGGGCGCGTAGGGGCGTTCATGCCGCCCCCTGGTGCGTCTGCTGCTGGTACGCGATGACGTCGGTTCGCCTGTACCGCACGGGGGAGTTGGGCGCGTCGGTGAGCTTGCTGAAGCGGGGGCCACGCCCCCATGCGCGCCAGTTGGCCAGGGTTCCGGGGTGTACGTCGAGCTGGGCGGCTACCTGCTTCGGGGTGAGCCACTCGTCTTCCATCGCTCCATCCTTTCGAGATTTTCTCGAAGAAGGGGTTGCATCATCACGAGAGCCTGCGTGATGATGACGACGGTAGGGCAAGCGGGCGTTATCCGCAAGATCCCGAGAATCTTCGAGAAGATCTCGATAGATAACATCGAGATCATGACGACAGGACGTATCGAGTTGGGTGCCAGTGGACGAGCAGTAGCCGCGAACGTGAAGCGGCTGCGCCAAGCGCGAGGATGGAGCCTCAGAGCTCTGTCGGAAGCGCTGGACGGCGTCGGCCGCAAGCTCAGTCAGGACGCGATCAACAAGATCGAGAACGGCGCCAAGCCGGACGCCAAGCAGATCCGGCGGGTCGATGTGGATGACCTAGTGGCCTTGGCCGCGGTCTTGCGCGTCAACCCGTCTGCCCTGCTGTTGCCGCTCACCGACGATCCGGCGCAGACGATCGAGCTGACGGGAGTTGGCGAGGTCGACGCCGAGCGGGCGTGGGATTGGGTCGACGGCGAGATGCCCATCGAGGACGTCAAGCCCGGCGACCCGACAGGGGCCATCCTTCAGTTCCAGCTGTACGCCCGGCCCTCGGGCCGGAGGATGCAACTCGGAGTGGGGGACGGCGATGGGTGACCCCATCAAGCGGGTGGTCCTGCAGAACGGTGACGTGCGCTGGCGCACGGTCATCGACGTGGGCAAGGACGCGGACGGGAAGCGCAAGCAGCTGACCATCACCCGCGACACCAAGACCGAGTGCCGCGACGAGCGGGCGCGCATCCTCAACGAGCGGCGCACGGGGCAGTTGATCGTGCCCAGCAGGATGACCGTCGACCAGCTGCTTGACGCCTACATGGACGCCAAGGATGGCGACCTGGAGGAGTCGACCGTCGACGGGTACGAGAACCGGCTGACGCACATCCGTGCCCGTCTCGGTTCGCTGCGGGTCCAGGACCTCACCGAGGAGCACGTCGAAGAGTTCGTGACGTGGCTGCTCACCGAGGCCCGGCGCCGCGGCGGTCCGAAGGGCACCGGGCTGCGGCCGTCGACTGTCGACGGCGTCCTCGGCCGGCTCCGTGCAGCCCTGCGGTATGCGGTCCGGAAGCGGGTCGTCGCCCGGAACGTCGCCGAGTACGTGACCGTGCCGCGCAGGGCCCGCAAGCAGGATCGCCGCGACAACCAACGGCCGGCCCCATGGGGTGTCGAGGAGGTGAAGGCGTTCGTCGTCGGCATCCGCGAGGATCGCCTGTTCGCACCGCTGCTGCTGTCCTGCATGGGGCTGCGGCCCGCCGAGGTCGCTGGCCTGCGGTGGGAGCAGGACATCGACTTCCAGGCGGGAGCGCTGGAGGTGGCCAACACTCGCACCATGATCCGGAACGCGCGCATCCTGGAGAAGGACACCAAGAGCGAGGCGGGCGAGCGCACACTGCCGCTGCCGGAACCGGTGCGACTGGCCTTGATGAACTTCAAGGTGCTGCAGGAGGCGGAGCGAGCCGCGGTCGGCGACTACTACGTGGGCTCCGGCTACGTGTTCGTCGACGAGCTGGGCCAGGCCCTCACGCCCCGGCACTTGCGAGAGCACGCATACCGGCTGATGGCGAAGCTGGGGCTGCGGAGGGTGCGCCTGTACGACGCCCGCCACAGCTGCCTGACGTTCCTTGCGGTGAACGGCGTCCCCGACGTCATCCTCGCCGCGTGGGCCGGCCACGCGAACGCGAGCTTCACCAAGAAGAAGTACGTGCACCCGACGGCCGCCGACATGGGTACCGCGGTGCTCCACCTCAACGAACTTCTCGGCGTCGCCGACGGCCCGTCCGAGACCCCGGTGTGAGAAATCGTGAGATTCGGTCTCTCACATCGACAACTGAATAGCCACTGAGCTGGGAAGACTTCGCAATCCTTACGACATGCCTGCGACCCTAACCGCGCGCCGTGCTCCCCGTCCGCGTTCGCCTCAGGACGCGCAGCGAATCGGTCGCCGAGACCTCCGTGAACGCGCCCGACTCCAGGGCCCGGAGGTAGACGCGGTAGGGGGCCTGGCCGGTGAACTCGTCCTCCGGATCCGGAAACACGTCGTGGATCACGAGCAGGCCGCCCTCGGCCACATGGGGAGCCCAGCCCTCGTAGTCGGCGTTCGCGTGCTCGTCGGTGTGGCCGCCGTCGATGAAGACGAGGCCGAGGGGGCTGTTCCAGACGGCGGCCACCTGCGGCGATCGGCCGACGAGCGCGACCACGTGGTCCTCCAGACCCGCCTTGTGCAGGGTGCGCCGGAAGGTCGGCAGCGTGTCCATCAGGCCGACCTCGGCATCGACCGTCTCCGGGTCGTGGTACTCCCAGCCCGGCTGCTGCTCCTCGCTGCCGCGGTGGTGGTCGACCGTGAGCGCGGTCACCCCGGTGGCGCGGGCCGCGTCGGCGAGCAGGATCGTGGAGCGCCCGCAGTAGGTGCCGACCTCCAGCAGGGGCAGCCCGAGCCGCCCGGCCTCCACGGCGGCCTCGTACAGCGCGAGCCCCTCGCGCAGCGGCATGAACCCCTTCGCGGCCTCGAAAGCGGCCAGGATCTCAGGCTTCGGTGCCGCGGGCATGGGGGTCCTTTCGGTCGTACGTACGGGCAGATCTCGCACGGCCGCGAAGGGCGTCGTACGGACCTGTAGGCGCCCCATGCTGCCGCACCCCCCGGCGCGTGGGCGACAGGGGGTGCGGATGGGGGGCGGGTCAGGCGGAGACCGTCTCGCCCGGCAGGGAGAGATCCAGATCCACCGGGCGTTCGTCGCCGGTGTGGGTGGCCGACGAGGCGAGCGGGGCGTGGCCCGCCGCCCTGGCGGCCACGACATAGGGGCCCTGCGCCGGTACGGCCAGCGCATAGCTGCCGTCCTCCGCGGAGAGCGTGGCGCCCGCCTGGCGGCCCCGGCGGTCGATCAGCGTGACCTTGGCGCGGGCGACCGGGGCTCCACCGGCGTCCATGACCCGGCCGCGGAAGCCCCGCAGAACCTCCTCGGCCCGTTCCAGGTTGGCGTCCTCCTCGCTGCTCGCACGCAGCTGGGTGTGGGCCGAGGGGCGCTGCCCTGGCAGGAACAGGGCGAGCAGCAGGCCGAGCCCCACCGCGGCGGTCGCGATCACGAACGAGACGCGGAAGCCGTGCATGGTCGGGATCGCGATGCCGTTCACATGCTGCGCGGTGTTGGCGAGCACCATGCCGATGACGGCGCTGGAGACCGATGTGCCGATGGAGCGCATCAGGGTGTTGAGGCCGTTGGCCGCGCCCGTCTCCGAGGCCGGGACGGCGCCGACGATCAGCGCGGGCAGCGAGGAGTAGGCGAGGCCGATGCCCGCGCCGAGGACCACCGACGTCACCACGGTCTGCCAGGCGGCGTCCATCAGGCCGAGGCCGCCGCCGTAGCCGATGCCGATGACCAGCAGGCCGAGGATCAGGGTGACCTTGGGGCCGTAGCGGGCGGAGAGGCGGGCGTAGACCGGTGCCGTGAACATCATCGTCAGGCCCAGCGGGGCCACGCACAGGCCCGCGACGACCATCGACTCGCCGAGGCCGTAGCCGGTGGCGGCGGGCAGCTGGAGCAGCTGCGGCAGCACGAGCGAGACCACATAGAACGAGACGCCGACCATGATCGAGGCGAGGTTGGTGAGCAGCACCTCGCGGCGGGCGGTGGTGCGCAGGTCGACCAGCGGGGCGGCCACGCGCAGCTCCAGCAGGCCCCACAGGACGAGGACCACGGCGGACGCGCCGAACAGACCGAGGGTGGTGCCGGAGCCCCAGCCCCAGTCGCTGCCCTTGGTGATCGGCAGCAGGAGCAGCACCAGACCGGCGGACAGGCCGAGCGCGCCCGGCAGGTCGAAGGAGCCCGCGGCGCGCGCGGGGGACTCCGGCACGACGAGCAGGGTCAGGACGATCGAGAGGACACCGAGTCCGGCGGCGCCGAAGAACAGGGTGTGCCAGTCGGCGTGCTGGGCGACCAGGGCCGCGGCGGGCAGCGCGAGTCCGCCGCCGACGCCGATCGAGGAACTCATCAGGGCCATCGCCGAGCCCAGCCGCTCCCGGGGCAGCATGTCGCGCATCAGGCCGATTCCGAGCGGGATCGCGCCCATCGCGAAGCCCTGGAGCGTACGGCCGGCGATCATCGGCAGCAGGGCGTCGGTGAACCCGCTGACCAGTGCGCCGACCACCATCACGGCCAGGCTGGCAAGCAGCATCCGCCGCTTGCCGTAGAGGTCACCGAGGCGGCCCATGATCGGGGTGGCCACGGCGCCCGAGAGGAGGGTGGAGGTCAGGACCCAGGTGGCGTTGCTGGGTGCGGTGCTCAGCAACTGGGGCAGATCCTTGATGACCGGCACCAGCAGCGTCTGCATCACCGCGACCACGATGCCCGCGAAGGCGAGCACCGGCACGACCGCGCCGGACGGCCTCCGAGCGGGCTGGTCGGTCGTCGTGTGCGTCATGGCAGGGGGCCTCCAGGCCGGGAGTGAACGGGAGCGGACGGGCCGCGCGCGGAATCCGTGCGGGTGAGTGCTCGGTGCAACCCGTATGCACGGGCAACTATTCCGTTGCTTCGGCGGCCTAACGAATCCTTGACCCGTCCTTGGTTTTCCGGCGTTCCGGCGGGCGGGGCCTCATCGGGCGGCGGACGTCGCGCACGGCCCGTCGGGCGATGCTCGGCGTTCTAGAGCCACCCCTGCTGCCGGGCCTCCCGCATCGCCTCCATGCGGTTGCGGGTGCCCGTCTTGCCGATGGCGGAGGAGAGGTAGTTGCGCACGGTGGACTCCGAGAGATGGAGCCTCGCGGCGATGTCCGCGACCGTCGCCCCGTCCACGGAGGCGTTCAGCACGTCGCACTCGCGGGCGGTCAGCGGGCTGGGACCGGCGCTGAGGGCGGCCGTGGCCAAGGCCGGGTCGACGACCGTCTCCCCGGTGAGGACCCGCCGTATCGCCGCGGCCAGCTCCTCCACCGGACCGTCCTTGACCAGGAAGCCCGCGGCGCCCGCCTCCATGGCGCGGCGCAGATAGCCGGGCCGCCCGAAGGTGGTGAGGATCAGCACCCGGCAGTCCGGGGCCTGCTCGCGCAGCACGGCCGCCGCGTCCCAGGCCGCTCATGCCCGGCAGCTCGATGTCCAGCAGGGCCACATCGGGGCGATGGGTCAGCACGGCGTCCACGATCGCGTCGCCCGCCGCGATCTGCGCGACGACCTCGATGTCCTCCTCCATGCCGAGCAGCAGGGCGAGGGCGCCGCGCATCATGCCCTGGTCCTCGGCGAGCAGCACGCGGATGGACGGGGCAGGCCGGTCGTCCCCTGGCATCTCGTTCACGGCCCCATCGTAAGGAGCAGCCCACGCCTCCCGGGCCGGACGGGCGGCGGGGGCCGGCCGGTCACGTTCCGCCGGGGGCCGTGGAAAGCGGCACCCTCGTCTCCTGTGCGAGGTCCGCGCCGTCCACGGGGAGTTCGGCGGTGACCGTGAAGCCGCCGCGTGGCGACGGGCCGGCCCGCAGCGAGCCGCCCGCCGCGGCGAGGCGCTCGGTCAGGCCCTTCAGGCCGGTGCCGCCGGCACCCTCCGAAGCGGGCCGCGAAAAAGCACCCTCCCCGTCGTCGACGACCTTGAGCCGGACGCGTTCGGAGGTGCCCTCGATGGTGATCTCGCAGTGCGCGGCACCGCTGTGGCGCACGGCATTGGTGACCGCCTCCCGCACCACCCAGCCGAGCAGGGCCTCGGTCTGGGGGGCGAGGGGCGGCCCCGACCGGCGTACCCGGGGTTCGATGCCGGCGGCCGTCAGGGCCGAGCGGGCGCCGTCCAGCTCCGCGGCGAGGCTCCCCTCCCGGTAGCCCGTCACCGCCTCACGGATCTCGGTGAGCGCCTGACGGCCCACCGACTCGATGTCCGTCACCTGCGCCAGCGCCGCCTCCAGGTCCCGGGGGGCCAGACGGCGGGCCGCCTGCGACTTCACGACGATCACCGACAGGGTGTGGCCCAGCAGGTCGTGCAGATCGCGGGAGAAGCGCAGACGCTCCTGCTCCACCGCGCGCCGGGCCAACTCCTCGCGGGCGGCGCGAAGATCCCTCACCGCCTCGGCCAGGGAGAGGATCGCGGCCGTCACCATCGTCGACAGGAAGGTGCCGTAGGTGATGGTGACCCAGTCGCCGCCGTCGCCGCGCACGGCGGTGACGGCTCCGGCCAGGGCGGCGACACCCATGCCGGTCTTCCCGAGCCAGGGACCCCGCACGATCGCGCCCGTCGCCAGGCCCAGCAGCGGGAAGAACAGCAGCCAGCTGCCGCCGTATCCGATGGCCAGGGCGCAGGTCACCACGCCCAGCAGCAGCAGAGCCACCCGTGTGGACCGCGCCTCGCGCCTGCACTTGTCGAAGGCGCGGAAGGTCACGTAGATGTAGAGCGAGTTGAAGGTGAGCAGGCCCAGACCGCCGATCCACGGGTTCGCGGTCTTGCCCTGGAAGACGTTCGAGAAGGCGCCCAGCCCCATCAGCAGCCAGGGCAGCAGGGTGAACCCGCTGGACGGCGGGCCCGGGTGCTCCGGCGCCTCTCCGCCCTTCCGGGCCGCCTTCTGCCCGGCCCGGAACCGCCGCATGTCCGCCCTGTACTCCTCACGCGCGAGCTGCCACGCGGTCCAGTGCCGGGAAAACCCGCGCCACGAGGACATGTCCCGCCCCCCGTTCAGATGGTCGCCGCGCTGCGGCGGTACGACAGCACGGCGTACGAACCGAACGCCGCCAGCCAGGCCGCGAGCACGAGGATCGCGGCGAGCGCCGGGGCGTGCCCGTCGGCGACCGCCGTGCCGAGCTGCGCGAAGCGGCGGGTCGGGGTGTACGCGGACAGCTCCCGCAGCCAGCCGGGGAACAGGTCGACCGGGAACCACAGACCGCCGAGCACCGCGAGCCCCAGGTTGCAGACCAGGTTCGCCACGCCCGTGGTCTGCGCGGTCAGCCGGTAGCCGTTGCCGAGCCCGAGCAGAGTGAAGGGGATCGAGCCGAGCCACAGCAGCAGCGCGATCGCCGCCCACTGCCAGGCGGCCAGCCGTACGCCGTTGACCAGGCCGCCCGCCGCGAGCACCGCGACGATCGCGGGCAGTACCGTCACCGAACCGGTCAGCGCCCGCCCGGCGACCACCTGGCGCGGCGTCATCGGGGTCACCCTCAGCTGCCGCAGCCAGCCGATCGCCCGGTCCTCGGCGACCCCACCGCCGGTGTTGAGGGCCGAGCCGACCGCGCCGTAGGCGGCCATGCCCACCATGGACGCCGTCTTCCAGCCGGTGCCGCCGTCGCCGCCGATGTTGGTGAACAGCAGGTACATCATCACCGGTACCGCGATCCCGCCGATCACAAAGCCGGCGTCACGCAGGGTCCGGCGCACCTCGAGCCGCAGGTAGTCCACCATCACACCGTCTCCCTCTCGTGTGCCGTCAGGGCCAGGAACGCGTCGTCCAGCGACGCCGGCGCCACCTCCAGGCCGCGTATCGCGCCCAGCTCGGCCAGGGCGATCACCGTCGCGTCGGAGTCGTCGGTGCGCAGCAGTGCCCTCCCCCCGCGCACCTCCAGCGACCGCACACCGGGCAGCAGGGTCAGGCCCTCGGTGCCACGGCCCGCCAGGTCGATGGAGACCAGGTTGCCGCCCGCGGACCGCCGCAGCTGCTCGCCGGTGCCGTCCGCGACGATCCGGCCGCGGTCGATGACGACGATCCGGTCGGCGTACGCGTCCGCCTCCTCCAGGTAGTGGGTGGAGAACAGGACGGTGTGACCTTGCCGGGCGTAGGTCCGCATCGCATTCCAGAAGGCGTGCCGGGCCTCCACGTCCAGGGCCGCCGTCGGCTCGTCCAGTACGAGCAGCGAGGGGTTCCCGGTGAGCGCGACCGCGAAGCGCACACGCTGCGTCTGTCCCCCGGAGAGCCGGTCCACGCGCCGCCCGGCCAGCTCGGTGATCCCGGCGAGTTCCAGCGCCCGGGCGACGGGCATCGGCTCGGGGTAGCGCCCGGCCACGAACGAGACCAGCTCGCGCACGGTGACCCGGGGCACGGCTCGCGTCTCCTGCAGCATGGCGCCCACCCGGCCCGCGCGCACCGCCCGCTCGGGGGGCGTGCCGTACAGCTCCACCGTCCCCTCGTCGGGCTCGCGCAGGCCCAGCAGCAGCGAGATCGAGGTGGATTTGCCGGCGCCGTTGCGGCCCAGGAGGGCCACCGTCTCGCCAGGCATGATCTCCAGGTCGATGCCGTCGAGGGCGCGGACGGCGCCGTAGGTCTTGACCGCCCCCGTGAAGGACACCGCGGGTGGCGTCCCGGTCGTTTTCGTCATGACCACGACGCTACAAGCGCCGGAAGCCGTCCGGCAGATGCGCTTGTACGGGCTCCGGCAGGACAAATGTCACCGCCCACTGTATCTGACGAAGTGTCAGGGGCTGGCGTCGTGAGCCTTCACAACCGGCGGGCGCTGGGCTATACAGGGTGCGCCGTACTGGAACGCGTTCTAGAACGGGCGGGTTCCGCGGCCCCGTGGCGACCTCGGTGCGGCCGACGGTGCGGACGGCCGCGCCGAGGTCCTGGACCCTGCAAGGAGACCCATGCCCATCGACGCAGCCAAGGCCCTCGCGGCCGAGCCCCGTACCGGCGAGATCTCCTGGAACTCCAAGGACGTCCAGCTCTACCACCTCGGCATCGGCGCGGGCCTGCCCGCGACGGATCCCGACGAGCTTCGCTACACCCTGGAGTCCCGGCTGCACGTCCTGCCGAGCTTCGCCACGGTCGCAGGCTCCGGCTCGCCCGGTGTGATCAAGAGCCTGTCCATGCCCGGCATCGAAGTCGACCTCGCGCGCGTCCTGCACGGCGGCCAGACCCTGACTTTGCACCGGCCCGTCCCGGTGGCCGGGACGGCGACCGCCACCGGCCGTATCGCCGCCGTGTACGACAAGGGCACGGCGGCGATCCTCGTGATGCGCACCGAGGTCGCCGACACCGACGGCCCGCTGTGGACCAACGACGCCCAGATCTTCGTACGGGGAGAAGGCGGCTGGGGCGGCGACCGCGGCCCCTCCACCCGCCCCGACTCTCGGCTTCGCTCGAGCGGGGGGACCCCCACCCAGCCTCCCACCGGCGACCCCGACAAGACCGTCGAGCGGCCGGTCCGCGAGGACCAGGCCCTCCTGTACCGCCTCTCCGGCGACTGGAACCCGTTGCACGCCGACCCCGAGTTCGCGAAACTCGCCGGGTTCGAGCGGCCCATCCTGCACGGCCTGTGCACCTACGGCATGACGCTCAAGGCGGTCGTCGACACACTGCTCGGCGGCGACGTGACCCGGGTGCGGTCCTACCGCACGCGCTTCGCCGGGATCGTGTATCCGGGCGAGACCCTGCGTATCCGCATGTGGCGGCAGAACGGCGCCGTGCGGGTGGCCGTGAGCGCCGTCGAACGGGACGACGCGCCCGTCCTCGCCGACACCGTCGTCGAACACACCTGAGAGCAGCACGCCCCAGCCACCGAGTCGTCCTCGAGGGGAGCCGCACCATGCGCGCAGCCGTACTGCACGAGATCGGCCAGGACAAGCTGGAGGTCCTCGACGACGTCGAGGCGGCCGGCTTCGGTCCCGGCAAGGTGAGGATCCGGGTGCGCGCCACGGGCCTGTGCCACTCGGACCTGTCCGCGATGAACGGCGTGCTGCCGCAGCCGGCCCCCTTCGTGCCGGGACACGAGGGCGCGGGCGAGGTCCTCGAAACCGGCGAGGGCGTGAGCCATGTGAAGGCCGGTGACCGGGTCGTGGTGTGCTGGCTGCCCGCCTGCGGCGCGTGTCCCGCCTGCAAGCGGGGGCAGACCGAGCTGTGTCTCGCCGGATTCATGAACGCCGCAACCCCCAACTTCCGGCTCACCGGCGGTAGTTCTTCCGACGTGTTCGGCTTTGCGGGCACCGGCACCTTCGCCGAGGAGGTCGTCGTCGACGCGGGCTGCGCGGTGCCCATCCCCGACGACGTGCCCTTCGACATCGCGGCCCTGATCGGCTGCGGGGTCACCACAGGACTCGGGGCCGCCCTCAACACCGCCGAGGTGGAGGCCGGCTCGTCGGTCGCCGTCATCGGCTGCGGCGGCGTCGGTATCTCCGCGATCCAGGGCGTGCGGCTCAGGGGCGCCGCCGAGATCGTGGCCGTCGACCCGGTCGCCTCCCGCCGTGAGGCGGCCCTGTGGTTCGGCGCCACCAGGGCCGTCGCTCCCGACGCCCTGCCCGACGCCAAGCAGCAGGTGACGGGCGGCGAGGGCTTCGACTACGTCTTCGAGGTCGTCGGAAAGTCGGCCACCGCCCGGACCGCGTACGAGAACACCCGGCGCGGCGGCACCCTGGTCGTCGTCGGCGCGGGCGCGCTGGACGACTTCCTCCGGCTCAGCATGTTCGAGCTGTTCTTCGACGAGAAGCGGATCCTGCCGTCCCTGTACGGCGGCGGAGACGTCCTGCGCTCCTACGAGCGCACGATCGCGCTGTGGCGGGCGGGCCGGATCGATCTGGAGGGCCTGATCACGCACCGGGTGCCGCTGGCCGGGATCAACGAGGCGCTCGACCGGATGCGCACCGGCACGGCGCTGCGCACGTGCATCGACATCTGAACCTTCGACCAGCGTGACGGGAGCTGAGCCCGATGTCACTGCCCCTTAAGGGACGGACCGCGATTGTCACGGGGGCCGGGCGGGGCCTCGGCCGGGCGGAGGCACTGGAACTGGCCCGGCTCGGCGCGTCCGTCGTCGTCAACGACTACGGACAGCCCGGGCGCGACGGCTCCGGCGCGGCCTCCGTGGTACCCGCAGAGGAGGTCGCCGCCGAGATCCGCGCGGCCGGCGGCCGGGCCGCCGCGCACAGCGGGGACGTCGGGGACCACGAACAGGCCCGCGCGCTGGTGGAGTTCGCCGTCGAGCAGTTCGGTCCGCTGGACATCCTCGTCAACAACGCGGGCATCCTGCGCGACCGCATGGTCTTCTCGATGTCCGAGGACGAGTGGGACTCGGTGATCCGCGTCCACCTCAAGGGCCACTTCAACACCACCCGCTGCGCCGCCGCGCACTGGCGGGACCGGGTCAAGGCGGCCGGAGGTCCGGTGTACGGGCGGATCGTGAACACGTCCTCGGAGGCCTTCCTGGCGGGTTCGGCCGGTCAGCCCAACTACGCGGCGGCCAAAGGCGGGATCGTCGGGCTCACGACCTCGACCGCGCACGCCCTCGCCAAGTACGGGGTGACGGCGAACGCGATCTGTCCGCGCGCCCGCACCCGGATGACCGAGGACGTCTTCACCGGCGCCGAGCGGCCCCCCGAGGGCCTCGACCCGCTGGCCCCCGAGCATGTGGCCCCGCTCGTCGGCTATCTGGCCTCACCGGCCGCGGCACAGGTGAACGGGCAGCTTCTCGTGGTGCACGGTGGCATGGTGGCGATCGTCGAACGGCCCCGGGTGGGGGCCAGGTTCGACACCAAGCAGGACGCCTTCACCTACGAGGAACTCGACGCGCTGCTCACCCCGCACTACGCGCAGCGGCCCCGGGGTGAGACGTTCGCGGCCGTCGAGGTGCTCGGGCTCAGGCATACGGCGGCGGATCGCTGAGCGGTCGCCGAGCGATCGCCGAGCCCATCGTCGAGCGGTGCCGTCCGTTGGCTGTCCGTCGGCTGTCCGTCGGCCGTCCGTCGGCACTGGGAGCCGTGCGCGGAACGGCCCCGCCCGTCGTGGGACGGGGGGGCCGTGTCCGGTGCGGTGACCGGCGCGCTCACCGTGGTGGACGAGCGGTCGGTTCAACGCCGTCTCGTGCCGGTCAGGCCGCGGTGCCGGTGTCCTCCGGCTGCGCGGACGGCTTGCGGTGCCGACCGTGCGGCGCCGCCTCGTGATCCTCGGCGGCGCCCGGGCCACGGTGCCGGCCGTGTCCCAGGTCCTGGGCCTCGGCGGACAGCGGCGATGCGGTGCTGGTGTCGCTCATGAGAAGTGTTCACCCCGTCAAAACATGATCCTTCGTACAGCCGGGCGAGTCTAACGGGCCGCGGTGACAGCCGTGCCGGGGGCTACGAGGACGGTCGTGTCGGGGGCCTCGAGGACGGCCGTGCCGGAGGCGGTGGGGGCCGGTGGTGTGGGGACCGGTGGTGTGGGGGCCGCCAGACGTGTCTGCGCGAGGGCGCGGCGCAGAAAGACCCCGGTCGACGCGGGGGCCTTGCGGGGGCGTGGCGGGGACGGGCGGAGCAGCGGGGCGGGTGGCAACGGGGTCTGTGGCAACGGTCCCTGTTGCAAGGGTGCTTGTGGCAACGGAGCCTGCTGCAAGGGCACCGGCCGCACCGGCCCCGACCCCGCTGATTCCACGTCCACTGATTTCACGTCCGCTGATTTCAGGTCCGCCGACTCCGCGTCCGTCGATTCCGCCTCCGCCCATCCCGGCCTAGCCGATTCCCACTGCGCCGATCCCGGCAGCGGACGCGGTGCTTCGGGCCACGCGGAGTGTGGGGCGGGCCACTCGCCCGGTCCCCGCGCCGAAGGCCCGGCCATCGCCGCGAGTGGCTCCAGCCGTGCCACTCCGCACCGCACCCCATCCGTCGTGAACGGCAGCAGCAGCACCCCCTCCCGGGTCCAGAGCCCCGTTCCCGCCAACCACCCCTCGGGCGCGGCGAGATGCAGGACCCGACGGTGCGCGGGGCGCCAGACCCCGACCCAACTGCCCGCCGCCCCATCGACCCTGAGCGCCACCGCACAGCTCTCCGGTGTGAGCACCTGTCCCGGCTGGATGGCGAACGGGGTCACCGGGCAGTCCAGGCCCAGGCAGTCGGGAAAGCGCACCGGCAGCGTGCTGCCCAACACTCCCCAGCCGAGCCGCTCCCGGCCGGGTGAGGGGGCGTCCGAGCCGATCAGCAGCAGCCCGCTGTCCGGATCCGCGAGCAGCAGCCGGTCATGGCTGCCGTCCGCGATCTCCAGCAGCGGCGACACCTCCCCCCGCGCCAGATCCACCACCACCGTCTTCGTGGGACCCCCGTCCGCCGTGCGGTCCAGGGCCAGCATCCGGCCGGTACGGTCCAGCCATACCCCGCCCGAGCAGTGCCCGGGCAGCTCCGCCAGGCGCTCGGGTCCGCCCGCCCCGCCCGCCACCAGCCACACCGTTGTGGAGTGCGGGCCCACCGCGAGCGCGAACGCGCGGTCCCCCGTCGGCGCGGGCGGCAGCAGCCGCAGCCGGGTCTCCTCCCAGGGGCCGCCCACCGCGCCCAGCGGCAGCTCCCCGGTCCCGGGCCCGGCCGGATACAGCAGCGAGAACACGTGGCGCCCGTCCACGAGGCGATGGATCAGCACGCGGCCGTCGGCCAGCGGCTGCACCTCGGTGCCGGGTTCCTCCGGCTGGTTGCCGGGCAGCGGTACGGCGTACGGCTCGGGGCCGTCCAGGGTCCAGCGCTCCGGGTACCAGGACTCGCCGTCCAGGGCGAGGCGGGCCGCGTAGGACCCGTCCGCGGTGATCACGCATCCGGGCCGGGCCGCCCACTCGGTTCCGTCCGCCGTGGCGGACGTGTAGGCACAGGCCGTCATCGTTCGGTCACCTCCGGCGACGAAGCTAGTTTCGTACGCACGGACGTGGCATGCGAGGACGGGCGTTTCACACATAAGGGTGTTCGTGCGGCCGATCGCCTGAGGAAACCGGGGCGGGTGTGCTGCACGAAGGGGCGCGCGTGACGCCCGTACACAACCCCGCCCCTCCCTCCCCCGGCCTCCCTCACCGGCCTCCGCCGCCGCCTCGGCATCCGACGGCCGCCGGATCCTGCCGCCTGCGCGTCCCTGCCGCCTGTGCCCTCCGGCTGCCTGAGCCCCTCGGCTGCCTGCACCCCCCGGCCGCGGGCCTCACCCGGCCGCGGGGGGAGGCCTCCGGAGCCCGGCCTGCGGAAATCACCCGTGACCGGTGGGGCAGGGACCCGGGGCAGGTAGCCTTTTCCCCGTGCCCCGTCTGTCTGAAGTCATCGCCGCGCTGGAGACCCTGTGGCCCGCCGAGCGGGCCGAGTCCTGGGACGCGGTCGGCACCGTCGCCGGCGATCCGGACCAGGAGATCTCCCGCGTCCTCTTCGCCGTGGACCCGGTCCAGGAGATCGTCGACGAGGCGGTGAAACTGGGCGCGGACCTGCTGGTCACCCATCACCCGCTCTATCTGCGCGGTACGACCACGGTGGCGGCCTCCACCTTCAAGGGCCGCGTCGTGCACACCCTGATCAAGAACGACATCGCCCTGCACGTGGCCCACACCAACGCGGACACGGCGGACCCGGGTGTCAGCGACGCGCTCGCCGGCGCACTCGACCTGCGGGTCGTACGCCCCCTCGTACCGGACACGTCCGACCCGGAGGGCCGCCGGGGCCTCGGCCGCGTCTGCGAACTCGACCACCCCCTGCCCCTGCGCGAGCTGGCCGCCCGTGCCGCCGAGCGGCTGCCCGCCACCGCGCAGGGCATCCGGGTGGCCGGCGACCCCGAAGCCGTCATCCGCACGATCGCGGTCAGCGGCGGCTCCGGCGACAGCCTCTTCGACGAGGTCCGCGCGGCCGGCGTCGACGCCTTCCTCACCGCGGACCTGCGCCACCACCCGGCGTCCGAGTTCATGGCGGGGCGCGCCCACCGTCCTCTCGCGCTGCTCGACGCGGCGCACTGGGCCACCGAATGGCCCTGGTGCGAGCTGGCCGCCGCCCAGCTCGACGAGATCTCCGACCGGCACGGATGGGACCTGCGCGTCCACGTCTCCAAGACGGTCACCGACCCCTGGACCGCCCACGCGGCGTCCGCCGACGCCCTTCCAGGGAGCGCTTCGCGCGCCCCCTCCGATACGAAAACCCCTGGAGCCCCCAACTGAACGCCGCGCCCGCCGACCAGATCCGACTCCTCGACGTACAGGCTCTGGACGTGCGTCTCCAGCAGCTCGCCCACAAGCGGAAGTCCCTGCCCGAGCACGCCGAGATCGAGTCGTTGACCAAGGACCTCACGCAGCTGCGCGACCTGCTGGTGGCCGCGCAGACCGAGGAGAGCGACACCGCCCGCGAGCAGACCAAGGCGGAGCAGGACGTGGACCAGGTGCGCCAGCGCGCCGCCCGTGACCAGCAGCGCCTCGACTCGGGCGCGGTCACCTCCCCGAAGGACCTGGCGAACCTCCAGCACGAGATCGCCTCGCTCGCCAAGCGGCAGGGCGACCTGGAGGACGTCGTCCTGGAGGTGATGGAGCGCCGCGAGTCCGCGCAGGAGCGGGTCGCCGAGCTGACGGAGCGGGTCGCGTCCGTGCAGTCGAAGATCGACGACGCGACCGCGCGCCGGGACGCGGCCCTGGAGGAGATCGACGGCGAGGCCGCGACCGTGGCCAAGGAGCGCGAGGTCGTCTCGGGCTCGGTGCCCGCGGACCTGCTGAAGCTCTACGACAAGCTGCGCGGGCAGCAGGGCGGCATCGGTGCGGCCAAGCTGTACCAGCGCACCTGCCAGGGCTGCCGCCAGGAGCTGGCGATCACCGAGCTGAACGAGATCCGCGCGGCCGCCCCCGACACGGTCGTCCGCTGCGAGAACTGCCGCCGCATCCTGGTGCGCACGTCCGAGTCCGGCCTGTAAGAGGCGTTGCGCGTGCGGGAGTTCATCGTCGAGGCCGACGGCGGTTCCCGGGGCAACCCGGGGCCCGCGGGGTACGGCAGCGTGGTAAGGGACGCGGCGACGGGTGAAACGCTCGTCGAGCGGGCCGAGTTCATCGGGACCGCCACCAACAACGTCGCCGAGTACCGGGGGCTGCTGGCCGGGCTGCGCGCGGCCCATGAACTGGACCCGGCCGCTCGGGTGCATGTCCGTATGGACTCCAAGCTGGTCGTGGAGCAGATGTCGGGCCGCTGGAAGATCAAGCATCCGGCGATGAAGCCGTTGGCGATGCAGGCGGCTGCCCTCTTCCCGGCCGGACAGGTCACCTACGAGTGGATCCCGCGCGAGCGGAACAAGCACGCGGACCGGCTCGCCAACGAGGCGATGGACGCGGGGAGCCGGGGGGAGCGGTGGGAAGCCGCCCGGTCCACCGCGGAGCTGGACACCCACCGGGTGACGGCCCCCGAGCCGGCCGGCCCGCCGGGCGACGCGGCCGCGGGCGCGGCCCGCGCCCGTGCGGCCCTGGCAGCCGCCACCGCCGCCCCGGCCGCCACCCGCGAGGCCGCCCGTCCCGGCGGTTCGGCGACGACTGCCGCCGGCGGGGCCGCCGAGGCCGCCGAGGCCGCTCACGGCGGTGGTTCCGCGACGGCCGATGTGCGGGCCGCCCGCAACGTCGCCTCGGCCCCGCCCGATCTCGGCACCCCCACCACCTTCGTGCTGCTGCGGCACGGCGAGACCCCGCTCACCCCGCTCAAGCGGTTCTCCGGCAGCGGTGGCAGCGATCCGTCGCTGTCCGACGTGGGCCGGCGCCAGGCGGAACTGGCCGCCGGTGTGCTCGCCGCGCGGGGAACCGTCCAGGCCGTCGTCTCGTCACCGCTGGCGCGCTGCCGGGAGACCGCAGCCATCGTGGCCGACCGCCTCGGCGTGCAGGTGGACGTCGACGACGGGCTGCGCGAGACCGACTTCGGCGCCTGGGAAGGCCTCACCTTCGGAGAGGTCCGCGAGCGGTACCCGGACGACATGGACGCCTGGCTGCGCGACGCCGAGGCCGAGCCCAGCGGAGGCGGAGAGAGCTTCGAGGCCGTCGCCCGCCGGGTCGCCGCCGCGCGGGACAGGCTCGTCGCCTCGTACGCGGGCCGCACGGTGCTGCTCGTCTCGCATGTCACGCCGATCAAGACGCTGGTCCGCCTCGCCCTCGGGGCACCCCCTCAGGCGCTGTTCCGCATGGAGCTGTCGGCGGCCTCCCTGACGGCGGTGGCGTACTACGCGGACGGCAACGCGAGCGTCCGCCTCCTCAACGACACGTCCCACCTGCGCTGAGCGGGCGGCCTGCGGGTCCGCCCGCCGAGCCGCTACGCCCGCAGCGCGGCGGCCTCCCGAGCCAGCCCCTCGATCCTCGCCCAGCCCCGCGCCTCGATCGCGTCCTGTGGAACCATCCAAGTCCCGCCCACGCAGACGACGTTGGGCAGCGCCAGGTACTCCGGGGCGTTCACCGGGCCGATCCCGCCCGTCGGACAGAACCGGGCCCGTGGCAGCGGTCCGGCCAGCGACCTCAGGAACGCCGTGCCGCCCGCCGCCTGCGCCGGGAAGAACTTCATCTCCGTGACGCCCCGTTCCAGGAGCGCGACGACCTCCGAGGCCGTCGAGACCCCTGGCAGGAACGGCACCCCGGACGCCTGCATCGCCGTCAGCAGCGCGTCGGTCCACCCCGGGCTGACCAGGAAACGAGCGCCCGCCGCCACGCACTCGCCGACCTGCGCGGGAGTGAGCACCGTCCCGGCCCCGACCACCGAGCCCTCGACCTCCGCGGCGATCGCCCGGATCGCCTCGAGCCCGGCCGGCGTCCGCAGGGTCACCTCGATCGCGGGCAGCCCGCCGGCCACGAGGGCCCGCGCCAGCGGTACGGCATCGGCGGCGTCCGTCACCACGACCACGGGGACGACGGGGGCGAGGCCGAGGACGGAGGCGGGGGAGGGAGACGAGGGCAGGGGTGAGGAGGGCAGGGGCGAGGTCATGGCCTCATCCTGCCGAGGGCAACCAGGTGGTGCAATCAACGTTGCAGAGAATGCAATACGACAGACGCCGCTCAGTGGATCTCGGTCACCACCACATCCAGCGACCAGGCCTTCCCCGCCCGGACCGGCGCCTCGGCCTCCACCGCATACCCCAGGTCCCGCAGCGCCTCCACCAGCTCCGCGGGGTCCGCCGGGACGGCCCCCGCCGTCAGCAGGCTGCGGACGATCCGCCCCTTGGTGGCCTTGTTGAAGTGGCTGACCACCGACCGCTTCTCCACCCCGTCCACCATGCGGGAGTGCAGCACCCGCACGGTCGCCGTCCGCCCGGCGACCTCGCCCTTCGGCTTCCACGCGGCCGCGTAGGCGGACGAGCGCAGGTCGAGCACCAGCCCGTCGCCGGCCGCCTCCGGCAGGGCGGAGGCCATCGGTGTACGCCAGTACGCGCCGAGTGCGCCCAGCCCGGGCAGCTTGACGCCCATCGAGCAGCGGTACGAGGGAATCCGGTCCGTCACGCGGACCGCGCCCCACAGACCGGAGAAGACAAGCAGGGACCCGGCCGCGCGCCGCCCGGCCGCCGCGTCCAGGGAGGCGAGGTCCAGGGCGTCGTAGAGCACACCGGTGTAGATCTCCCCGGCGGGCCGCGCCCCCGCGGTCCGCAGCGCGGCGTTCTTGGCGATCTCCCCGCGCAGGCCCTCGCCGATCCCGAGCACCTCGCGCGCCTTGTCCTCGTCCCCCGAGCACAGCTCGACCAGCTCGCCGAGCACGGCCTCCCGCGCGGCGCCCAGTCCGGGCAGCGACAGCGACTCCGGCCGCAAGGGGGCACCGTTCCCCGACGGAGCCTTGCCTTCGGACGGGGGCAGCAGGACCAGCACGGGTTCTCCTTCTCTCGGGCTCCGCGCCAGCGTACGGGGTCGGACGTCCGCCCCCTGACGCGCGCGTGCTCACCCCGTGCGTCCCTGACGGAGAGCGTGCCCATGCGCCACCATCGAGGGGACGGTTCCCGATCCCGCGCACGCCGGCGGAGGGCTTGCCGGAGATCTTCCCGGCCCTCGACACCCCGGAGGGCTTCCGGGCCGAACCGATCGAGGGGAGATCGTTGTGACACCGCTGCCGGACGGGGATCACGAGGACTACATCGAGCTGATCGTGAACCAGGTGTACGGGAGGTCCCGCACGCCCATGCAGTTCTCCGGGAACAAGGGCTTGATGCTGACGAGCGGTGGCGGCCGGCCGAGGGATCACGTGATCCCCGACGGCACGTTCGCACCCAGGGAGCTGCGGCTCTTCCGGGGTGCCGACTCCTGGACGCCCTGCCACGGTGTGGCGATGGTTCTCGAGGTGACCTCCACCAAGCCACGCAACGACCGCGAGACCAGACGCCGTTGCCATGCCCGTGGCGGCATCCCGCCCTACCTGCTGGCCGACCGCGACGCCTCCTCGGTCACGCTGTTCAGCGACCCGGAGGACGACGACTACCGCCGGCACCGCACCCTGCCCTTCGGCAAGCCGCCGGCCCTTCCGGAGCCCTTCGCCTTCGAGCTGGAGACGAAGGGGTTCCTCTGGCCGCCGGAGCGGCCGGGGCGTGGGCCCGGTACCATGGTCGTCACGGCAGACGAGCCGGGCGGACGGCCGCGTGGAGGTTCTCTGGACCTCCCCGAGGAACGTCCGGGCTCCACAGGGCAGGGTGGTGGCTAACGGCCACCCGGGGTGACCCGCGGGACAGTGCCACAGAAAACAGACCGCCGGGGATCTCGGTCCTCGGTAAGGGTGAAACGGTGGTGTAAGAGACCACCAGTGCCCAGGGTGACCTGGGCAGCTAGGTAAACCCCACCTGGAGCAAGGTCAAAAGGAGCCGCCCTCACAGGCGGCTCTGCGCGGACGCTTGAGGGCTGCCCGCCCGAGTCCGCGGGTAGACCGCACGAGGCCGGCGGCAACGTCGGCCCTAGATGGATGGCCGTCACCGAGGGGCCCGCGAGGACCCCCGGTACAGAACCCGGCGTACAGCCCGACTCGTCTGTCGTTTCGGATCTCCTTGTCCGAGGCGTCGGTGCATCGTGACCTCCAAGGGGCCGGAGCGCCTCAGGAACCCCGAGCGACTCAGGAACCCCCGTCCGGCGCGCCCAGCGAGCGTGTTGTGACGCGCTCCAGATGGGTCGTGAACACCTCGCGCGCGTCCGGGGTCATCGTGCGCAGCGCCACCAGGGCCGTGATCACCACATCGCACAGTTCCGCCTGGACGTCCTCCCAGCTGTGCGTCGTGCCCTTGCGGGGGTTCTGCCCCGTCGCGCCGATCACCGCCTGGGCGACCTCGCCGACCTCCTCCGACAGCTTCAGGACCCGCAGCAGCAGGCCGTCCGCGCCGCCCTGCGCGCGGTGCGTGTCCAGCCAGGCGTGCAGCCGGCCGATCGAGTCCCAGAGGTCCGCGGGGGCGCCGTGTTCGTTCATACCCGCAGCGTGCCATGCGGCCGGCGCTCCCCGGACACGCTCTCCGGCTACTCGTCGAACAGGGTCTCCTGCTCCCCTTCCCTCTGCCTCCGCAGCCGCTTGTTCCGTGTCCCGATCACCAGTGTCGTGGCCGCCGCCGTCACCGCGAAGGCCGCCGGGACCATCCAGTCGCGGTTCACGGCATGCCCGAACAGCGCGTCCACGGAGAGCCGGCCGGGCCCGCTGATCGCCAGGCCCGCCGCCGTGAGGCCGAGCGTCGCCGCGTGCTCGTAGCCGCCGCTCTGGGCGAAGAAGCCGCTGGGCACGTGCACCGCCGCCGCCCCCGCCATCGCGCCGGCCGCCGCCGCGCCGGCCGCCGGTGTCGCGAGGCCGAGCGCCAGCAGCGTCCCGCCGCCCGCCTCCGCGAGCCCGGCCGCCGTCGCGCTCGCCTTCCCCGGGTGGTAGCCCACGGACTCCATGAACTGCCCCGTGCCCTCGATACCGCCGCCGCCGAACCAGCCGAACAGCTTCTGCGCACCATGGGCGGCCAGCACGCCGCCGGCGCCCAGCCGGAGCAGAAGCAGTCCCACGTCACGTCGGTCGACACAGTCCACGATCACTCCCGGGCCAGACAACAGGAACCGTTCCTGCTCCGCGTTCCCACCGTCCCATCGCCCACTCGCACACGGCCCGCCCACGGTGCCGTTCGGGTGGCAGGGCCCGCACGGGCCGGGGCACGCCGCCGGGCACTCCCCGTGGTGACCCCGTCATGACCCGGCCTTTGCCGCCCCTTTGTCACCCCGTCGCGTGCTGCCACAGGCTCCCTTTGTACGGTCCCGGGGTGCGTGATTCCGCTTCGTTCCCCCCTCGTGGCGCGCGCGTGTCGCGGCGTGCCGTTCTCGGGCTCGCCGCCGCCGCGCCGCTGACCGTCGCCGCGCCCGTCCGGGCAAGTCCCGGGCGCTCCGCGACCGTCGGCGGTGCACGCCTCGGCGGCTCGGGCGTGCAGGTGCAGGGGGCCGCCGCCGGCCTGCCGAGGAGACTCACCGCCCGCTCCTGGCTCGTCGCCGACCATGCGAGCGGCGAGGTGCTGGCCGCGTACAACGCCCACCGGCGGCTTCCGCCCGCCTCCACCCTGAAGATGCTGTTCGCGGACACCGTGGTCGGGAAGTTCGAGCGGAGCCTGACCCACAGGGTGACCGACGCCGAACTCGCGGACGTGCCCGCGGGCTCCAGTCTCGTCGGCATCAAGCCCGGAATCACCTACACCGTGGAGCAGTTGTGGCTCGGTGTCTTCCTCCGCTCCGGGAACGACGCGGTGCACGTGCTGAGCCACCTCAACGGCGGGCTCGAGAAGACCGTCGCCGAGATGCAGGCCAGGGCCGAGGACCTGCAGGCCCTCGACACCCATGTGGTCAGCCCCGACGGCTTCGACCACAAGGGACAGCTGTCCTCGGCGTACGACCTCACTCTGTTCGCCCGCCACGGCCTGAAGAACGCCGACTTCCGCGGGTACTGCGCCACCAGGACCGCCGACTTCCCGGCGGGCGGCAGGAAGACCTTCCAGATCCAGAACACCGACCGCCTGCTGACCGGCGCGTGGGGTCTCGGCACCTACCAGGGCATCATCGGCGTCAAGAACGGCTACACCAGTCACGCGGGCAACACCTTCACGGGGGCCGCCACCCGCGGGGGCCGCACCCTTCTCGTGACCGTGATGCACCCCGAGCCCGGCGGCAACGGCGTCTACGAGGAGACCGCCGCCCTGCTCGACTGGGGTTTCGCGCACGCGGGGACCGCCCGGGCCGTGGGCGTGCTGGTGGAGCCGCTCAGCGAGGGCGGGGCGAAGGCGACGCCCGCGCCGGCCAGGGCGGGGCGCGGGGAAGCGCCGGGCGCCGGGGATGCCACCGCGCGTGACAGCTCGTCATGGGGCCTGGCCGGCGGGGCCTCGGGAGTGCTGGCGCTGCTGGCCGGCGGGGCGTACGCGCTGCGGGGACGCCGGCGGCGGGAGGCGGCGGAGGGGCGTCACCGGCGTTGACGCGGGTGTCACCGGACGCCGTCGAGGGGCGGCGGGCACACCGACGATGTGCGGGCAGCCGTTCCGCGATCCGTGCGCACCCCGCGGTCCCATGCGGGGTCCACCCCCTGCCGGTCCGCGGAACGGCTGCCACCCCCCTGGAGTGGTCCGGAATCCCACCACTTCAACTGTGAAGTTTTGGTGGAGGAGTATCGAGCATAAGCCCGCCACCTACCCGCATGGTGCGGAGTTTTATATTCCGCTTGTGTAGGTTGAACGATCGCCCAAAGCCCGGTCGCCGCGTCGCCGATGTCGCGCTGACCGACCGCTATCCGGCTGTCCCGTCCGTCATGGATCCCGCAACGCAAGGAGCGCCTTCGCGACCGCTACGCCTGCCACCCCGAAGGAGCTGAGAGCATGGAGGGCGGACCGTGAGGAGAGGGAGGGGTACATGCCCGAGCGTGGCCGCACCACGCCGCACCACAACGAGCCGGAAGGCCACATACCCGCGGCGGAGGCGACGGCCTCCGCCGCGCCCCCGCCGACCGCCGGAGCCGCGGCCCCCGCCCGGGACGATGCCGCGCTCCGCCGCACCGGTCTCCTCGTCACCTTCCTCCTCGGCGGCCTCACCGCCACACCCCCGCTGGCGATGGACATGTACCTCCCGTCGCTGCCGGAGGTCACCACGTCCCTGCATGCGCCCGCCGCGACCGTGCAGCTCACCCTCACCGGCTGCCTCGCCGGCATGGCGCTCGGCCAGCTACTGGTCGGCCCGATGAGCGACAAGTGGGGACGGCGGCGCCCGCTGCTCGCGGGCCTGGCCGTCTACGTCGTCGCCACCGCGCTGTGCGCGCTCGCGCCCTCCGTCGAGGCGCTCGTCGCCTTCCGGCTGGTGCAGGGGCTTGCGGGCGCCGCCGGGATAGTGATCGCGCGTGCCGTCGTCCGCGATCTGTACGACGGCGTGGCCATGGCCCGGTTCTTCTCCACCCTCATGCTGATCTCCGGGGCCGCGCCGATCGTCGCGCCGCTGATCGGCGGCCAGATTCTGCGCGTCACCGACTGGCGGGGTGTCTTCGTCGTCCTCACGGCCGTGGGGATCGCGCTCGCCGCGCTGGTCTGGGCAAGGCTGCCCGAGACGCTTCCCCCGGCAGGGAGGCAAGGCGGGGGAGTGGGCGCGGCCCTGCGCTCCGTGCGGGCCCTGCTCGCGGACCGCGCCTTCACCGGCTACACCGTCGCGGGCGGCTTCGCCTTCGCCGCGCTCTTCGCCTACATCAGCGCCTCCCCGTTCGTGGTCCAGGAGATCTACGGCGCCTCCCCGCAGACCTTCAGCCTGCTGTTCGGCCTCAACTCCGTGGGGCTCGTGGTCGCCGGGCAGATCAACGGCAAGGTCCTGGTGGGGCGGGTCGGTCTGGACAAGGTGCTGGCGGCGGGCCTCACCGTCGTCACGCTCGCCGCGGCCACGCTGCTGCTGATGGCGACGGGCGTCCTCGGGCCCGTCGGGCTCGCCCCGGTCGCCACCGCCCTCTTCGTCCTCATGACGGCGATGGGCTTCACCCTCCCCAACACCCAGGCGCTGGCCCTGATGCGCACCCGTCACCACGCCGGGTCCGCCTCCGCGCTGCTCGGCACCTCCTCCTTTCTCATCGCCGCCGTCGTCTCGCCGCTCGTCGGGGTCGCGGGCGAGCACACCGCCGTCCCGATGGCCCTCGTCCAACTGGCGGCCGCACTGGTGGCCGCCACCTGCTTCATGGCACTGTGCCGTCCCTGGAACACCCGCACACGCGCGGGCGTGGAGAGAGTGGGGGAGGAGAGCTGAGCGCGCCGAGACTGCGCATCGACACCCCGGAGAGGGCCGGGCTCGATCCGGAGGAACTGCGTCTTGTCGTCCGGGACCTCCACGACGCCGTCGGCGGGGAGCGCCCCTGGGCGGCGGGTGCCGTGGTGATCGCCGGGCGCGGCCCGGTGATCGCCCTGGAGGAGGCCGCGGGCTGGGCGGTCCGCTACGCCGCGTACGACGCGGAGACGGACCGGGGCGTCGAACTGCCGCCCGAGGCACGGGTGCCGATGACCGTGCACACGCCCTTCGACCTGGCCTCGCTCACCAAACTCTTCACCGCGGTCGCCGCGATGCAGCAGCTGGAGCGCGGCACGCTCGGCATCGACGCGCGCGTGGCGTCGTACCTGCCGGAGTTCCACGCGGCCGCGGAACACGGCATCACCGTACGGCAGCTGCTCACGCACACCTCCGGACTGCGGCCCGAACTCCCGTTGTACGACTGTCCTTCGCCTGCGGCCCGGCTGGCGTTGCTGCGCGCGGAGGCCCCTGCCGCCGCGCCCGGCACCCACCGCTACTCGGACCTGAACCTGCTGCTGTTGCAGTACGTCCTGGAGCGCATCACCGGCCGCACCCTCGACGTACTCGTCCGCGACGGCATCACCCGCCCGCTCGGGATGACGGCCACGGGCTTCGGGCCGTGCCCGGACGCGGCGGCCACGGAGGACCAGCGGCGGCCCTGGGCCAAGACGGACCGGGGCATGCTGCGGGGGGTGGTCCACGACGAGAACGCGTGGGCGCTCGGTGGTGTGGCCGGGCACGCGGGCCTCTTCTCGACGGCACGGGACCTGGCCGTCTTCTGCCGCGCCCTGCTGTCCGGCGGCTCCCACGGACCCGCCCGCATCCTGGGCCCCGACTTCGTCGAGCTGATGCTCACCGCGCCGGGCCTGGGCTTCGCGGTCGACCAGCCGTGGTTCATGGGCGCGCTGGCGGGCCGGGGCGCGGCGGGCCACACGGGATTCACGGGCACGTCCCTGGTCCTGGACCCCGCGACGGACACCTTCCTCGTCCTCCTCGCGAACACGGTCCATCCCCGCCGCCGGGACCCGGACCACCGGCTGCGGGTCGCAGCGGGGGACCGGCTGGCGCGGGCGATCCGGGGCACCTGAGAGAATCGGTGGGTGAACGCCCCCGTCTCCCCAGCCGACACCCTTCGCGCCGCGCTCGCCGGACTGCTCGACGGGCTTCCGCCCAAGCAGGCCGCGCAGGCCGTGGAGCGGCTGATCGTCAACTACCGGGGGCGCACCCCGACGGACGCGCCCGTGCTGCGGGACCGTTCGGACGTGGTCGCGTACGCCGCCTACCGGATGCCCGCGACGTTCGAGGCGGTGTCAGCGGCGCTGGCGGCGTTCGCCGACGCCGTGCCCGGATGGACGCCGGGGAGCCACACGGACATCGGCGGCGGCACGGGTGCGGCGACCTGGGCCGTCAGCGCGACCTGGGACGGGCAGCGCCCGGTCACCGTGCTCGACTGGGCCGAGCCCGCGCTCGCGCTGGGCCGGGAGATCGCCGCCGCGAACCCGGCGCTGACGACCGCCGCCTGGCACCGCTCTCGTATCGGATCGGGACTCTCCCTCGAGAGCACCGATCTCGTCACGGTCTCCTATGTCCTGGGCGAGCTGACCGAGGGTGACCGTGCCGCGGTCGTCGACGCCGCCGCGGCCGCCGCGCAGGCCGTCGTGGTCGTCGAACCCGGCACCCCGGACGGCTACGCCCGCGTCATCGAGGCCCGCGACCGTCTGATCGGCGCCGGATTCCGCGTCGCCGCGCCCTGCCCGCACAGCGCGGCCTGCCCCATCGTGCCCGGCGAGGACTGGTGCCACTTCTCGGCCCGGGTCAGCCGATCCTCGCTGCACCGCCAGGTCAAGGGCGGTTCCCTGGCGTACGAGGACGAGAAGTTCAGCTATGTCGCCGCGGCCCGCTTCCCGGTGCGGCCGGCCCGCTCCCGGGTCGTCCGCAGACCGCAGATCCGCAAGGGCCAGGTGCTTCTCGACCTGTGCGGCCCGGAGGAGTCCCTGCACCGCGACACCGTGACCAAACGCCACGGCCCCCTCTACCGGGCGGCCCGAGACACGCACTGGGGCGCCCCCTGGCCCCCACCGCACGAGGACTGACGCACAGGCCCTCAACCGCGCCGCACGAAACGGGCCGGTCTCATCGGGCCGGTCTCGTCGGGCCGGTCGTCGTCGGGCCGGTCGTACGGCGGTGCGAAAGGGCACTCCGTCGGGCACCTCTCGGCCTTCCCCTCCGCCGGACACATAGTGGTAAATCCCGCAATGCCCTCTCATACCGGCTCGCGGTTGGCATCGCCCCGGCTACCCCGGTTGGGGGCCCCGGTCACCCGGGGCTCAGGATGGTGGGACGATGGGGGGATGATTCCCGACCACGGCAGTGAGACGAGGGGATAGATGAGCGCAGAGTTCGGCCGCCGCGCGGGCGGGCAGGGCAGGATCTCCCAGTGGCTGCGTGGACGCCGTCCCGCCCGTCTCAAGGAGGACGCCGACGGCGGCCGTGAGGCGATGCTGCTGGCTGCCGCCGCCGCGGGACTGCCGCTCGCGCCCGCCGCGCACCCCGTCGGCTACCGCTGCTCCTGCGACCGCATCGGCTGTCCCACGCCCGCCCGGCACCCCGTCTCCTTCGCCTGGCAGACCCAGTCCACGACGGACCGGGCGCAGGTCGAGCGCTGGGCCCGGCACCAGCCGCAGGCGAACTTCATCACCGCGACCGGGATGGTGCACGACGTGCTGGACGTCCCGCGGGAGGCCGGCGAGGAGGCCCTGGAGCGGATGCTCGTCTCCGGCGTGGAGGTGGGACCGGTCGCCGCCACCGGCGACGGGCGCATGCTGTTCTTCACGCTGACCCGCGGCACCCCCGAGGACGAGGACGAGTGGTGGCCGTGCGCGCTGGACTGCCACCCGGAGACGATGGACGAGCATCCGGGCCTGCGCTGGCACTGCCGGGGCTCGTACGTGCTCGTACCGCCCGCGCAGCTGCCCGGTGAGCTCACGGTCGAGTGGGTACGGGGGCCGGAGCACGCGCTGCCGGATCCGCTGAGCCTGCTGGAGCACCTGACGGACGCGTGCGCCCGGTACGCCGGGGACGCCCCCGAGGACCGGCTCGCGGGCTGGCCGCACCACCACTGAGCCGGAGCGCCGGGGCGGCTACTCGCCCTGTGCCCCGGTCAGCCCCTGCACCCGGCTCAGGAATTTCACCTTGCCCCGCGCCGGGTCCAGCACCGCCTGGTTCGAGATGAACTGAAGCGTCAGCGACTGCTTGACCTCGCCGGTCACCAGAGCCTTGATGTTCGCGTCGGTGATGTTGATGTTCACGCCCCGCGCGGCCGTCTGCTTCTCGTAGTGGCGCGTGGCGAAGAACACCAGCGCGCCGCCGTCGGTGGTGCGCAGCCCCACCGGGGCGTACGCGCCGTTCGTCAGCGGCTGGTCGATGTACTGCCGGGCCAGCCCGGGCTTGCGCGCGTCCGCCAGCCGGCTGGCCCGCCACTGTGAGGTGTGCGGCCCGGGCGCGAAGGCTTCGCCGCCGCTGTGGAGATACGAGGTGTACGCCGCCGGGAGCCGGCGCGGGCGCACGGCGAGCGCCGCGTCGTCCGCGGTGACGGGCTTGGCCCAGCCGTCCTTGTCCGTCTCGAACGCCGGCACGTCGTTCGCCGCGAGGATCGTCAGATACGACACCGCCCACACCTTGTCCGGGCCGGAACGGGTGAAGACGAGCAGCCAATGGGCGTCCGCGCTGCCCTTGTTGGCGTGGGTGTCCGCGACGAACCAGCGGGGCCAGCCGGCCTTCTTCGGGATCGTGAACCTGGCGTCGGTGAGCGTCAGCGGGGAATGGCCGGGATTGCCGCCCGGGTTGTTCGTGTGCCCCGCCTCCAGCTTGCCGGCGTCGATGTCGGCGAGGGCGCCGGCGACCCGGTCCGCGTCCTTCGAGCGGTCGTAGGTCTTGTCCGCCTTGTTGTAGGCGGCGAGGAAGTCCTTGAGCGCGCGGGCGGCCTCCGCCCTGGCCGCCGTCGGCACGACCTCACGTTCGCCGTGGACGACGACGCAGCCGCTCGCCCCCATGGACACAGCGGCGGCCAGCGCCGCCGCCAGGGCGAAACGGCTGCGACGACGAAACGTTCGAGGGTTGCGATCCCCGCGATCCCTGCTCATCAGTGACCTTCACCTTCCCCTTCCCGGAGGCGAACCCTACCGGGGCGGGGAGCCGGGCGGGCGGGGGGTTCCCCAACCCGCCTGCGTCACTCGGACGCGGGTACCTTCGTCTCGACCGCGGGGGCCGCCTCGTCCGCCTGCCGGCCCGTCAGCCGGGCGATGAGCTCCGGGGTGACGAGGAAGACGGCCAGGGTCGGAACCAGGTACAGGGCCCAGATCGTCAGCTGGACGACCGTCGGGTCCGGCTGGAAGTTGAAGACGCCCTTGAGCAGGGTGCCGTACCAGCTGTCCGGCGGGATGACACCGCTGATGTCGAAGGCCAGGTCCGTCAGACCCGGGATCCAGCCGGCCTCCTGAAGGTCGTGGAAGCCGTACGCGAGGACGCCCGCGGCGACGACGACCAGCATGCCGCCGGTCCAGGTGAAGAACTTGGCGAGGTTGATCTTCAGGGCACCGCGGTAGAACAGCCAGCCCAGCAGGACCGCGGTGGCCAGACCCAGGGCGACGCCGATGAGCGGGCGCGGGGTGCCGTCGCTGGCCGCGTGCACCGACGCCCACACGAACAGCGCGGTCTCCAGGCCCTCCCGGCCGACCGCCAGGAACGCGGTGGCGACCAGCGCGCCCGTGCCCATCGCGAGGGCCGCGTCCAGCTTGCCGTGCAGTTCGGACCTCAGATGCCGTGCCGTGCGCCGCATCCAGAAGACCATCCAGGTCACCAGGCCGACCGCGATGATCGACAGCGAGCCGCCCAGCGCCTCCTGCGCCTGGAACGTCAGCTCCTGCGAGCCGAATTCCAGGACGCAGCCGAAGCCCATCGCGAGCGCCATCGCGATGCCGATGCCGGTCCAGATCGGCTTCAGGGCGTCCCTGCGGCCGGTCTTGACCAGATAGGCGATCAGGATGCAGACGACGAGGCTGGCCTCCAGCCCTTCGCGCAGGCCGATCAGATAGTTGGAGAACACGGGCTACGCCTCCTCGGACAGCAGGGTCCGGCCCCACCAGTCGTCCTTGTCGCGGACGCCGGGCGGCACGGCGAAGACGGCCGAACCGACGTGCTGGATGTACTCGTTGAGCGCGTCGGACGCCGACAGTTTGCGCTGCAGCGGGATGAATCCCTTGCGGGGATCGCGCTGGTAGGCGAGGAAGAACAGACCTGCGTCCAGGCGGCCGAGCCCGTCCGTGCCGTCGGTGAAGGAGTAGCCGCGGCGCAGGATCGTGATCCCGCCATTGGAGTCGGGGTGCGCGAGCCGTACGTGCGCGTCGGGCTTCATCGCCTTCAGGAACGGCGTGTCGTGCTCCTTCGCCTTGCCGACGGGAGCGCCCTCGCCCTTGTCGCGGCCGAAGACGTCCTCCTGCTCCTGCAGCGAAGTGCGGTCCCACGTCTCGATGTTCATGCGGATACGCCGGGCCACGAGGTAGGAGCCGCCCGTCATCCAGCCGGGCCCGTCGCCGTCGCCGACCCACACGAACTTCTTCAGCCGGTCCGTCTCCGTGCCCGCGATGTTGCGGGTGCCGTCCTTGAACCCCATGAGGTTGCGGGGCGTCTGGGCGTCCGGGGTGGTCGACGAGGTCTTGCCGAAGCCGAGCTGCGACCAGCGGATGGCGACCTTGCCGAAGCCGATCCGGGCCAGGTTGCGGATCGCGTGCACGGCGACCTGCGGGTCGTCCGCGCAGGCCTGGACGCACAGATCGCCGCCGGTGCGGGACTTGTCGAGATTGTCGCCCGGGAACGGAGGCAGATCGACCAGCGCGTCGGGCCGCTTGCCGCCCAGCCCGAACTTCTCGAAGAACGACGGCCCGAAGCCGATGGTCAGCGTCAGCCGCGACGGCTTGAGGCCCAGTGCCTCACCGGTGTCGTCCGGCGGGGCCTCGGCGAGCCCGCCGTAGGCGCCCCCACCGACCGCCTGGCCCGCCGTCATCCGCCGCGCGGCCGCAGTCCAGTCCTTCATCATCTGCACGAACTCGGCGCGGTCGTCGGTCTTCACGTCGAACGCGGCGAAGTGCAGCCGGTCCTGGACGGGCGTGGCGATACCCGCCTGATGCGTGCCGTGGAACTCGACGGCGGCACCCGTCGTGGCGCCCGCCGGGTCCACGTCGTCGCCGGTGCGGGTCATGGCCACCGCGCCGCCGGCCACGGCGGCGCCCAGCGCGAGTCCCGCGCCGCCCCAGCCGATCAGGGCGCGTCGCGAGGGGGCGGGAGAGGAGGTGGCGGTGGTCTCCGGAGCGGTGGTCTCCGGAGCGGTCGTGTCCGTCATGGTCCTGGCTCCTTACTTCACAACCGCGGCGGCGAGCTTCGACAGCGGCTCGGCGAGCGCGTTCACCGCGTCCGAGAGTTCCTTGCGGTCGTCCTTGCCGACCTTGTCGTAGGAGACGAAGTCGTAGGAGGTCTTGTCCGTGCGGTACTTGTGCAGCAGCGCGTTCAGCGCCGTGAACTGCTTGTCCAGCTCGGTGACCAGTGCCGCGTCGTTCTTCTGCGCCACCGGCTTGAGAAGCTCGTAGGCCTTCTGCGCGCCCTCGACGTTGCCCTTGAAGTCGACGAGGTCGGTGTGCGAGTAGCGGTCCTCCTCGCCGGTGACCTTGCCGGTGGCGACCTCGTCGAGCAGTTCCTTGGCGCCGTTGGCCATGGAGGTCGGGGTGATCTCGGCCTTGCCGACCCGGCTCTGCCAGTCCTTCAGGTCCGTGACGAGCCGGTCGGCGAGGGTCTTCTCCTCGGCGCCGATCTTCTGGTCCTGCCAGAGGGCCTTCTCCAGCCGGTGCCAGCCGGTCCACTTCTGGCCCTGCTCCAGGCCGTCGGCGCGGGTGTCGACCTTCGGGTCGATGTCACCGAAGGACTCCGCGACCGGTTCGGTGCGCTCCCAGCCGATGCGGGAGGGCGCGTACGCCTTCTTCGCGGCCTCCAGGTCGCCGTCCTTGACGGCCTTCACGAAGGCCTCGACGCGGGGCAGCGTCTCGTCCGCCTGGTCCTGGGCGTACGCGCGGTAGTCGGCGACGGCCTTGTCCAGCCTCGGGTCCCGCTTGGCCACCGAGCCGCCGGTGACGGTCAGCTTCTGCCGTACGCCGTGGCCCTTCATACCGGGCCGGCAGGCGATCTCGTAGGAACCGGCCTTGACCTCGGCGGTCAGCGTGTACTTGGTGCCCGGGCCGATGTTCTCCTTCTCGGAGACGATGCGGTCGTCCGGGAACACGATCTCGACCTCTGTGGCCTTCGAGCCCTTGTTCTCGATGCTCAGCGTCACGTGGCCGGCCGGCACGGACTTCGCGGAGGTCTTGCACGTGGAGTCGGCGGCCGTGACCTGGATCGCGTCGCCTTCCTTGGCGTCGCTCTTGGCGGTGCAGGCCGTGACGGTGGTCAGGGCTGCCGCGGCGGCTGCGGTGACGACGGAGAGTCGGACGGCTCGCATGGGTGCTCCAGGCTCAGGGCGGGGCAGTTCGGTGAGGCTGCCCTAACTTACATGAGGCTTACCTGACTAAAAACCACCCCTGCCGTGATTCGGCCTTCGAGAAAGATCACAGGCACGACTTCATCACGACCGCCGACGGCTGAGACCGAGGCGCGGTCGAACGGCGGCCGAGCGGGCGTGGGGTGCTTCAATGCCCGCGTGACTGACTACGACGTGCTGCGTGTCTTCTGCGGACCGCGCGGTGCATACGGCAACGAACTGGGCGTCGTTCGCGACGGTTCCGCGATCCCGGAGCGGGGTGACCGCCAGGCGTTCGCCGCGAAGCTCGGCTTCAGCGAGACCGTGTTCGTCGACGACCCCGAGCGCGGCGTCATCGACATCTACACACCCACCCTGCGGCTGCCGTTCGCCGGGCATCCCTGTGTAGGCGCGGCCTGGCTGCTCGACGTACCGGAACTCGTCACTCCGGCCGGGGTGGTGCAGGCGCGCCTGGACGGCGAGTTCAGCTGGATCGAGGCCCGCCCGGAGTGGGCGCCGCCGCGCACGCTGCGGCAGTACGCGACGGCGGCCGAGGTCGACGCCCTGGACGTCCCGCCGCCAGGGGAGTGGATCTACGCCTGGGCCTGGGAAGACGTGGCGGCGGGCCGGATCAGGGCGCGAGGATTCCCCGGGCGTGACGACGGCATCGACGAGGACGAGGCGACGGGCGCGGCGGCCCTGCTGCTGACGGCCCGGCTGGGCCGCGCGCTCAACATCCGCCAGGGGGCGGGTTCCCAGATCCTCACGGCCCCGCAGCCGGAGGGATGGGTCGAGGTCGGGGGCCGGGTCGTCCTGGAGCGCTGAGGGCCGCCGGGCGCCGGCTAGGCGCTCTGCGGGAACTCCTCGCCCAGGGCCCGCAGGACCGCAGTGTTCATCGTGTAGGCCCGCTCGCATTCGGCGACGACCCGCTGTTTCTCCAGGTCGTCCACCCGGATCCCGTCCAGGAGTGCCCGGTATGCCCGCTTGAAGGCGGCCGGGTTGGCGATCCCCTCGAACACATAGAACCGCACCCCATCGCCCTTCCGGGTGAAACCCCAGGTCCTCTCCGCGGTGTCGCGGATGATCTGGCCGCCGGCGAGGTCGCCCAGATAGCGGGTGTAGTGGTGGGCCACGTAGCCGCCGGGCCACTGCTCGGCGCACTCCCGCACCCGGGCCGCATACGCCCGTGTCGCGGGCAGCGCGGTGAGGCCGGCCCGCCAGCGGCGGCCGCGCAGATGCGTGAGGTCGCGCTCCAGCGCGGCCAGCCGGAACAGCTCCGGCCGTACGAAGGGGCCGGCCACCGGGTCCCCGGCCAGCCGCTCGGCGCCGGCCTCCAGGGCCTCGTACACGAACCACAGCTGCTCGGTGTACCGCGCGTACGCCTCGATGCCGAGCCTGCCGGCGAGCAGATCGGTGATGAAGGCCGAGGTGTTCGCTTCCCGGTGGCGGTCGTAGGACGCGGTGCGCAGGAGCGTCGAGAACTCCGTGCGGGACGGGTCCGGCGCGTTCATGGGGCCTCCACGGGTTTGCCGACAGTCTGTCGGTAAGACCGTACCCAGGATGCCGGGGCCTCTCCATACGACGGAGCCCGCTCCATGGGCGGAGCGGGCTCGCAGACGCGGACGGAGCGTCGGGGGCCTACGGCAGGGTCAGAATCTCCGCGCCCGTGTCCGTGACGACCAGCGTGTGCTCGAACTGGGCCGTACGCTTGCGGTCCTTCGTGACGACCGTCCAGCCGTCGTCCCACATGTCGTACTCGTATGTGCCGAGGGTGAGCATCGGCTCGATGGTGAACGTCATGCCGGGCTGCATGACCGTCGTCGCGTGCGGGCTGTCGTAGTGCGGGATGATCAGCCCGGAGTGGAACGACGAGTTGATCCCGTGCCCGGTGAAGTCCCGCACCACGCCATAACCGAACCGCTTGGCGTACGACTCGATGACCCGCCCGATGACGTTGACCTGCCGTCCCGGCCGGACGGCCTTGATCGCGCGGTCGAGGGACTCGCGGGTGCGCTCGACCAGCAGCCGGGACTCCTCGTCCACGTCGCCGACCAGGTACGTGGCGTTGTTGTCGCCGTGGACGCCGCCGATGTACGCCGTCACGTCCAGGTTGATGATGTCGCCGTCGCGCAGGACCGTGGAGTCCGGGATGCCGTGGCAGATGACCTCGTTGACCGAGGTGCACAGCGACTTGGGGAAGCCGCGGTAGCCGAGCGTCGACGGATAGGCGCCGTGGTCGCACATGTACTCGTGCGCGACCCGGTCCAGCTCGTCCGTGGTGACGCCCGGGGCGATCAGCTTCGCGGCCTCGGCCATCGCCCGGGCCGCGATCCGACCGGCGACGCGCATCGCCTCGATGGTCTCCGGGGTCTGCACCTCGGGCCCGGAGTACGGGGTCGGCGCGGGTTTGCCGACGTACTCGGGGCGCCGGATGTTTCCGGGCACGGAACGGGTGGGAGACAGCTCTCCTGGTACGAGCAGCGACTGGCCAGACATGCCAGCGAGTCTATCCAGCGCGTCTACGGGAACATGGGCCCTGGTGAAAGGAGCTCCTGCAATGGCGCTGTTCAAGAAGCGGACGGTCGGGAAGCCCGGAGAGTGGTACTACTGCCTGGAGCACCGCAAGGTCGAGGAGGGCCCGGAGTGCCCGGCCAAGGACCGCTTCGGGCCGTACGCCTCCCGCGGGGAGGCCGAACACGCGATGGAGATCGCGCGCGAGCGGAACGACGAGTGGGACACCGACCCCCGCTGGCACGACGCTCCCGCGGGCGAACGGGAGGACGACTGAGCGGGCGGGGCGGGCGGGCCGCTCCTCAGCCCGCCGTCCCCGCCCGCCGCGCCCTCATACGACGGGCGTGTTCGTTGGTGCGGGCGTCGTAGTCCATCAGCGCCGGGAGGCACAGGGCCAGCAGGGCCACCGCGCCCGTGCACACCAGGCCGCCCGACCAGATCGACGTACGGACGCCCCGCCACGCCGCCATCCCGCCGGAGCGGACCTGGCCCAGCTGGGGGCCGACCGAGTACGACAGCAGCTCGATCCCGGCCAGGCGGCCCCGCAGCTCGTCGGGGATCGTCTGGTTCCACATCGCACCGCGGAAGATTCCGCTGATCATGTCGAAGCAGCCGCCGAGCGTGAGGAACAGCAGCACCAGCCAGACGTTCCGCACGACCCCCGCCGCCGCGACGGCCAGGCCCCAGCCCGCCGCCGCGAGGACCACCATCCGGCCGTGCCGGTGGATGCGTGATGTCCAGCCGCTGGTCAGCGACACGACCAGGGCTCCGGCCGGAATGCTCGCGTACATCAGCCCGAGCGACCACGCGGCCCCCAGTTCGTCCGCGAGGAACGGCAGCACCGCCAGCGGCATCGCGAAGAGCATCGCGGCGATGTCGACGACGTACGTGCCCAGCAGCTCCTTCCGGCTCCAGGCATACCGTGCGCCCTCCGCGATCGACCGCAGCGAGGGCCTCGCCGCCTCGCGCGACGCGGGGGAGGCGGCGAGTCCCACGACCAGCGTGACGGACACCGCGAAGGTCACCAGGTCGGCGGCGTACGCCCAGGCCAGGCCCGCATACGCCACCACCACACCCGCCAGCGCCGGGCCGGCGACCCCGCCGACCGTCCAGCGCAGGGAGTTGAGCGAGGCGGCGGCGGGCAGATGCTCGTGCGCGACGATGCGCGGCACGAGGGAGTCGAGGGCGGGGCGCTGGACCGAGGCGAGCGCCGAGGTCAGGGCTGCGACCAGGTACAGCGGCCAGACCCGGGGCTCGGGCAGCACCGCGTTCAGCAGCAGGGCGGCGCACAGCAGGCCCTGGCCGGCCTCCGTGTGGACGATCAGCTTGCGCTTGTCCAGGGCGTCCGCGAGCGCACCGCCGTACAGGCCGAAGACGATCAGAGGGACGAGTTCCACGGCCCCGATCGCGCCGACGGCCGCCGTGGAGCCGGTGAGCTCCTTCAGCTGCACGGGCAGTGCCACGAAGGTCAGGAAGCTGCCGAAGTTGGTGATAAGCCCGGCCAGCCAGAGCCTGCGGAAGTCCGCCGAGGCCCGCCAGGGCGCGAGGTCGGGGAGCAGGGCGCGCGGCCGGGCGCCGGGTTCCGCGTCGGCGGGCGGGTCCGGGGCCGAGGTGGGGGTGTGCGAGGCAGCCGGCGGGCAGTGGGAGGTGTCTTCGGTCACGGCGGGCCATGCTCAGCCGACCCGGCGCCCGGGACAACCGGTTTTCCGGGCGCTCACCAGCGTGTCGGCGGCGGTGACGTCAGCTGGTCGGCCAGGCGTGACAACCGGTCCCGGAAGCGACGGCGGCCCCGCGGAACCGGCAGCGCGTTCTCCCCGGCCGCCGCGCTCACCAGGTGCTGCACCGTGTCCAGGTCGAGGTCCGTGTCCACCGGCACGGTCAGCGCCTCGTGCGCCATGGCCACCAGCTCGCGGTCCCCGGACTCCAGCGCCAGCACCGTGGCCCCGGCCCGTCGCGCGTCATGGACCCGTTCCAGCAGCCCGTCCCCCGGCGCGGCGGGCGACACCACCAGCAGCGTCTCCCCACGCCGGGCCGCCGACAGCCGCCCGAGCCCCACCGCCAGATGCGCCGGATCCGACGGCCGCGCGGCGTGCCGGACCAGCGTCGGCGACAGCTCCGGCATACCCGACCAGGCCGCCTCGTCGACCAGGTGCGCGGCCAGGTGCCAGGGCTCGTACTCCTCCGTGCCGACCAGCAGCAGCCCGCCCCCGTGCGACACCACGGAACCGCGCAGGGTCCCCGCGAACCGCCGCGTGGCACCCAGCCACTCGGTCCCGGCGAGCACTTCCCGCAGCAACGCGACCCGTACGGCGTCCATACGAAGGCATCCTGCCGCAACCGGCCACTCGTGACCCGGAGTTCATCCCGAATTCGCCCCGACCGGGCAAAGAGCCGACCCAGGGTTCACAGGAGCCGTGTCCCGTACCGCAGCCGTTCCGCCCGAGGAGCCGCATGACCGAGAACACCGGGGCAGTCGAGTCAGGCGAGGCCACCGAGACCCCCGAAGGGTCCGTTACCACCGAGGCCGTCGGGAGATCCGTGCCTTTCCGGGCGGGACGCGAAGGCCATGCCAGTTACCGGATCCCCGCCGTCGTGGCGACGCGAGCCGGTACCCTCCTCGCCTTCTGCGAGGGGCGGGTGGCCTCCGCCGCCGACCACGGGCACATCCACATCGTGCTCAGACGATCCCTGGACGGCGGCCGCACCTGGGGCCCGCTCCAGGTCGTCGCCCGCAACGGGAACGGCCTCGCCGGCAACCCCGCGCCGGTCGTCCTGGACACCGGCCGCATCCTGCTCGTCCACGTCCGCGCGGCGGCGGGCGCGACGGAGGACGCCATCCTGCGCGGCAAGGTCAAGGCAGCCGACGCGCGCCGCGTCTGGGTGCAGCACAGCGACGACGACGGGCTGACCTGGTCCGCCCCGCGCGAGATCACCGCACAGGTGAAGAAGCCGGGCTGGCGCTGGTACGCCACCACCCCCGGCCACGCCCTCCAGCTCAGCACCGGCCGCGTCCTCGTCCCCGGCAACCACACCCGCCCGCCCACCGGCACCGACACCGGCACCGAGGCCAAGTACAACAGCGGCCACTGCCTCCTCAGCGACGACCGCGGCGAGAGCTGGTACCTCGGCTACCTGGACGAGAACACCGACGGCTACGTCAACGTCAACGAGACCACGGCGGCCGAACTTCCCGACGGGCGCGTCTACTTCAACACCCGCAACGACTCCCGGTCCCCCGGCAACCGTGCCGACGCCCACTCCGCCGACGGCGGCCGCACCCTGGTGAAGCCCTTCCGCCCGCAGGCGGGCCTCGTCGCCCCCGTCTGCCAGGGCAGCGTCCTGCATCTGCGCGACCCCGACCTTCTTCTGTTCTCCGGCCCCGCGGACCCCGCCTTCCGCGCCCTGATGACCGTGCGCGTCTCCGCCGACGCCGGCACCACCTGGCGGCCCGCGTACCCCCTCGACGGACTGCCCGCCGCGTACTCCGACCTGGTCCGTGCCGACGCGGACACCGTCGGCCTGCTCTACGAGACGGGCGACTTCGGCGCCTACGAGACGATCACCTTCCGCCGGATCCCCGTGACCGCCCTCATCGGAGCGGCGGGCGGGACCGGAGCGCACGTAGAGTCGGCCCATGACCTCTAGCGACAGTGCATCCAAGGCCCCCGCCAAGGACCCCTGGGATCTCCCCGACGTCTCCGGGCTCGTCGTCGGCGTGCTCGGCGGAACCGGGCCGCAGGGCAAGGGCCTCGCCTACCGGCTCGCCAGGGCCGGCCAGAAGGTGATCATCGGCTCCCGTGTGACGGAGCGCGCCCAGGCCGCCGCCGAGCAGCTCGGCCACGGCATCGAGGGCGCCGACAACGCCGAGACCGCGCGCCGCAGCGACCTTGTGATCGTCGCCGTGCCGTGGGAGGGCCACGGCCCGCTCCTGGAGTCCCTGCGCGAGGAGCTGGCCGGCAAGCTCGTCGTCGACTGCGTCAACCCGCTCGGCTTCGACAAGAAGGGCGCCTACGCGCTCAAGCCCGAGGAGGGCAGCGCCGCCGAGCAGGCCGCGGCGCTGCTGCCGGACTCGCGGGTCACCGCAGCCTTCCACCATCTGTCCGCGGTCCTCCTCGAGGACCCCGGGATCGAGCAGATCGACACCGACGTCATGGTCCTCGGCGAGGAGCGCGCCGATGTCGAGATCGTGCAGGCGCTGGCCGGCCGCATCCCCGGCATGCGCGGCGTCTTCGCCGGGCGGCTGCGCAACGCCCACCAGGTCGAGGCTCTCGTGGCGAACCTGATCTCCGTCAACCGGCGGTACAAGGCGCACGCCGGGCTGAGGGTGACCGACGTCTAGACCGGCAGGGCCGACCGGGCCCCGACCGGGCCCCGGGCATGGGGGACACTGGAGGCCGTACGACCACACCGTCCGTCCCTCAGGAGCCGACCCCCATGCCCCGCCTCGCCTTCTACGCCCTCGCCGTGTGCGTCCTGTCCGTCGCCGCGGCCGTCGTCTCCTTCGTCCAGGGCAGCTGGCTGGGGATCGTCTGGGTGCTGCTCGCGGGAATCTCGTCGAACATGGCCTGGTACTACGTCCGCCGCAGCCGGGACCGGGGCCGGTCGGTCACCGGCTGACGCAGACGTCGGGCGTGGGCCGCCAGAAGCGGTACAGCTCCTGACCGCAGTAGCTGTGCAGGTCGTCGATGCCCAGCGCGTTGAGCACGGAGTGGATCGCGTCGAAGAACGCGACGTTCACCGACGGCATCCACAGGATCGCGAACACGGCGAGCAGACCGAACGGCGCGAAGGGCTCCACCTGGCGCTTGACGTTGTACGACAGCCACGGCTCGATCACCCCGTAGCCGTCCAGGCCCGGCACCGGCAGGAAGTTCAGGATCGCGGCCGTGACCTGGAGCAGTGCCAGGAAGGCCAGGGCGAACCGGAAGTCGGCGGGCACCCCGTCCAGTGCGTGCAGCCAGAACGGGGCCGTGCACACCACCGCGAACAGGACGTTCGTCAGCGGGCCCGCCGCCGAGATCAGGCTGTGCCGCCAGCGGCCCCGGATCCGGTCCCGCTCGATGAAGACCGCGCCGCCAGGCAGACCGATCCCGCCCATGATCACGAAGAGCACCGGCAGCACGATGCTCAGCAGCGCGTGGGTGTACTTCAGCGGGTTGAGCGTGAGATAGCCCTTCGCGCCGATCGAGATGTCACCGCTGTGCAGGGCGGTGCGCGCGTGCGCGTACTCGTGCAGACACAGCGACACGATCCAGGCGGCCGTCACGAACAGGAACACGGCGACGCCCGGCTGTTCGGCGAAACCGGTCCAGGTGGCCCAGCCGGTGACCGCCGTCACGGCCAGCAGCCCGACGAAGACGGGGCTGATCCTCCGGTCGCTGCGCCGGGTGGCGGCGGTGGTCATGGGGCTCCCTGGACTCTGCGTGTGCGGCGGACTGCCCGACCGTACCGGGCACACCCGGAAAACGTCTCGCCGTCGGGACCGAGTTCCGCAAAGGTGGGGGCGTGGGTATCTGGAAGGTGTTCTACGCGGACTGGCAGATGGAGTGCTGCGGCACACCGTTCTCGGTGGGCGAGGAAGTGAGCTGGCCGTTGCTGCTCGCGGACGCCGACGACGTGCTCGGCGGAGGCTGGGACGACGGGCTGAGCACCTTCCCCGGATCGGTGGTGGAGGCGACCGGCGAGCTCCGGATGGTGCGGGCGGTGGACGGGCTGGTTGCCGCCCTGTCCGGGGACGCCGCGGGGGCGGACGGCCGTTTCGGCGGTCTGCTCTGTGTCGAGCGTCACAGCGATCTCCGGGCCGAGACGACCGGGCAGGTGCGCGCCATCCGGCTGGTGAACCAGACCTGGGCTCCGGTCTCGCCCGGCTCGCGCACGCATGTGCCCGTGCCCGGCGAGCGCTCGCTGGACGTCGTGTACCGCTGCCCGAAGTGGTTCGGCGAGGGACGGTCGGGCGTCCTCGTCGACCTCGATGTGCCCGGCGGGGCCCTGCAAGGCCCGTGACCGGCCCGCCCCGACTCACGGTTTACCCGCCTTCCCGGCCTCACTCCGGGCGGGGGCCCATGAGCAGGGCGGTACTCCTCTCGCCACCGGAGACAATGGACCCCGTGCGCTATCGCATCCTCGGCACCACCCAGGCATTCTGCGCCGACGGCACGCCCGTCCCGATCGGCGGGGCACGGCTGCGTGCTCTGCTGACCGTGCTCGCCCTGCGGGCCGGCCGGCCGGTCCCCGTCGCCCTGCTCGTCGACGAGGTGTGGGACGGCGACCCGCCCGCCGACGCCACCGGCGCCCTGCAGGCGCTGGTCGGACGGCTGCGCCGGACGCTCGGGCCGGACGCGGTGGAGTCGGCGGACGGCGGCTACCGGCTGGCGGCGGCCCCGGACGACGTCGACCTGCACCGCTTCGAGCGGCTCGTCGGCGAGGGTCTGCGCGCGCTGGCCGACGGCGACCCGGGGAAGGCGGCGGTCGTGCTCGACGACGCCCTCGCCCTGTGGCACGGGCCCGCCCTCGCCGACCTTCCGGACCGCGCCGCGGAGGGGGCCCGCTGGGAGACCCGCCGCCTCGACGCGCGGCGTGGCCGCCTGGCCGCCGCCCTCGGCCTCGGCGACGGGGAGCGGCATCTGCCCGAGCTGACCGCCCTGTGCGACCTGCATCCGTTCGACGAGTCCCTCCAGGCACTGCGGCTGCGCGCGCTGCGCGACGCGGGCCGTCCGGCCGAGGCCCTGGCCGCCTACGAGGACGTACGACAGCTGCTGGCGGACCGCCTCGGGTCCGATCCGGGGCCGGAACTGCGGGCGCTGCACGGGCAGTTGCTGCACGGACAGGCGGCGCGCGTCCCGGCACCCGTGCCGTCCGGCGCCCTGCCGCACGCCGACGCCCCGCACGCCACGGTCCCGCACACGCCCGCCGCACCTCCCGGCGGCACGGGTCCCGTCCCCTCGTCGCGCCCCGGCAACCTCCGGGCCCGCCTCACCTCCTTCGTCGGGCGGGACACCGACATCGAGACCCTGCGCGGTGACCTCGCGGCCGCCCGGCTCGTGACCCTGCTCGGGCCCGGCGGCGCCGGGAAGACGCGGCTGTCCCAGGAGGCCGCCGAGGCCGTGGCGCGCGAGGCGCCGGACGGGGTGTGGCTGGCCGAGCTCGCGCCCCTCGACGACCCCGAGGCGGTGCCCGAGGCCGTGCTGACCGCCGTGGGAGCCCGGGAGACCGTGCTGCGCGGCGCGGGCGCCGAGGAGATGCGCGTCGTCGCCGACCGGCACGACGACCCGCTCCTGCGGCTCGCCGAGCACTGTTCCCGTCGCCGCATGCTGCTCATCCTCGACAACTGCGAACACGTCGTGGACGCCGCCGCCCGCCTCGTCGACCATCTGCTGCGGCACTGCCCCGGGCTGACGGTCCTCGCCACCAGCCGTGAACCGCTCGGCGTACCGGGAGAGTTGCTGCGCCCGGTCGGACCGCTGCCGCAGCCGTACGCGCTGAAGCTGCTCGCCGACCGCGGCGCCGCCGCCCGGCCCGGCTTCCGTGTCGACGCCGACGAGGAGACCGCGGCGGCCGCCGCCGAGATCTGCCGCCGTCTGGACGGACTGCCGCTCGCCATCGAACTGGCGGCGGCCCGGCTGCGGATGCTGTCGCCGCGCCAGATCGCGGACCGGCTCGACGACCGCTTCCGGCTGCTCACCTCCGGCAGCCGCACCCTGCTGCCCCGGCAGCAGACCCTGCGGGCCGTCGTCGACTGGTCCTGGGACCTCCTGGACGCGGACGAGCGCGCGGTGCTGCGCCGGCTGTCCGTCTTCTCCGGCGGCTGCGACCTGACCGCCGCCGAGGCCGTGTGCGGACCTGCCGCGCTGGAGGCGCTGGGCTCGCTCGTCGACAAGTCCCTCGTGGTGGCCGCCCCTTCGGGCGACGGACAGATGCGCTACCGGCTCCTGGAGACCGTCGCCGAGTACGCCGGCGAACGGCTGGACGAGTCGGGTGAACGGTCCGACGCCGAGCGCGCGCACCTCACGTACTACCGCGAACTGGCCCGCACCACCGACCCGTTGCTGCGCTCGTCGGCCCAGCGCTCCGCGATGGAACGGCTGCAGGTGGAGTACGAGAACCTGCGCACCGCGCTGCGCCGTGCCGTCGCCGCGCACGACGAGCAGGAGGCGCTGTGTCTGCTGCTCTCGCTGTGCTGGTACTGGCAGATGCGGGATCTGCGCGCCGAGGGCCGTATCTGGTCCACCGCCGTCATGGCGCTCGGCCCCGATCCCTTCGTGCCGCCCGCGCGGCCGGTGCCCGATCTGCCCGAGCGGTGCACCGACAGCCCGCCGCCGATGCGCCCGGAGCTCCTCGAGGAGGCCCGCCGCGGCGCCCACCTCGTCCATTTCGCCTGCATGGACATGGAGTTCCAGGCGTGGGACACGCCGCAGGCCAGGGAGAAGCTGCGCGTCGTCAGCGAGACCTACCGTCCCGGCCAGCCGCAGACCTGCCGGGTGCCCGGTTCCCTGTGGTTCTTCGCGGTCCTGCTCAGCGCCGACCTGGACCGGATGCTCGCGGTCCTCGACGAGTCCGTGCGCACCTGCCGTGAACTCGGCTACACCTGGGAGCTGGCACAGACCCTCCAGGTGCGCGCCAACATGCTCGCCAACCGCAGCGACTGGGCGGGGGACGCGGCCCGGGACGCCGACGAGGCACTGGAGATCTTCCGCCGGCTCGGGGACGCCTGGGGCACGGCCGAGGCCCTGTCCGCCCGCGGCGAGGCCCGCGAACGGCGCGGCGACTGCCTGCCCGCCGCCGACGACTACCGGGCCGCCCGGGAGTACGCCGAACAGCTCGGCGCCCGCACCCAGATGGCCGTGCTCGGAGCCCGTCTGGGCAGTGTGCTGCTGGAGGCCGGGCAGGGGGAACAGGGGGAGCGGCTGCTGCGCGAGGTCATCGAGGAAGTCCACGACACGACGAACGGCGCCAATCCGTTCGCCCGGCTCTCCCTGGCGTGGTGGCTCAGCCGCACCGGCCGGCTCCCCGAGGCACGCGAGCAAGTGCGCATCCTGCGCACAGAGTTCGGTGCCTTCACCTTTCCGGTCTTCGACGGCATCGTGCTCGGTCTGGACGCCTGGCTGGATGTGCTGGAGGAGCGGTACCCGCAGGCCCTGGCCAGGGTGCGGCAGGCGCTCGAGCGGGCCGGGGACCGGATGGCGGTGATGATCGCGCCCCACCTGACCTCGATTCATCTGACGACCGCGGCGATCGCGCTCGCCCGTGCGGACGGCGGGAGCCGCGCCCGGGACGCGGCGGTCTGTCTGGGTGCCGCCGACGGGCTGCTGCCGCCCGGCCACTTCCAGGCAAGGATGGAGCGCGAGACCCGGGCCAGGGCGGAGGCGGACGTGCGGGCCGTGCTGGGCGACGCGGCGTACGAGGCCGCGTACGCGGAGGGCGGCGGCCTCTCCGCGAAGGAGGCCGCCGCCCTCGTCTGACGCGGGCCGGCGGTGCCGCCCGGCCGGTCAGCTCTTGGTGGTGAACTTGCGGATGGCGATCGGCGCCATCACCGCCGTGAGGACGACCGACCAGCCGAGGGTCATCAGCACGTCATGGGCGACCGGCTCGTGGCCGTTCATCAGGCCGCGGGCCGCGTCCGCGAGCGTCGACAGCGGGTTGTAGTCGGTGAAGGCCTGCAGCCAGCCCGGCATGGTGCTGGTCGGGGCGAAGATCGACGAACCGAACTGCAAGGGCATCAGCACGAGAAACCCCATCCCTTGGACGGCCTGGGCGCTCTTCATCACCACGCCCAGGGTCAGAAAGATCCACATGACGCCGAATCCGAAGACCATCGACAGGCCTATGGCCGCGAACAGGCCGGGCACGTTCGACACCGACAGGCCGAGCAGGAAGCCCACCGCGAGCAGCACCGCCGTGGCGACCAGCATCCGCCCGATCTCCACGGCGATCTTGGCGATCAGAACGGAGCCCCGGCTGATGGGCAGCGACCGGAAGCGGTCCATCACGCCCTTCTGGAAGTCCTCGTTGAAGCCGGTGCCGACGCCCTGGGCGATGTTCATGCCCATCATCGCCATCAGTCCGGGGACCACGTAGTTCACATAGGCGTGCCGGTTGTGGGTCCCGGAGATCGCGCCGCCGAACACGAACACGAACAGCAGGCAGAAGACGATCGGGAACAGGATCGCGTCGAACATCGACTCCGGGTCCTGGCGGATCCACAGCAGGTTGCGGCGGACCAGGGCGCCGATGTGGCGCAGATTGCCGCGCAGCCCGATGCGGCCGTCGGCGACCGGTGCGGTGGGCGCGGTGACGGTGGCCGTGCTCATACGGCGACCTCCTCGGGGGCGGGGGACGCGTCCTGCGGGGCACTGGCCTTGTGGCCGGTGAGGGACAGGAACACCTCGTCCAGGCTGGGCAGTTCGGTGGAGATGGCGGCGAGCGTGATGCCGCGGGCGGTGAGCGCGCCGAGCACCGCGGTCAGCTGCTCGTCGCTGAGGATCGGTACGAGGACGGTGCCGGTCTCGGTGTCCACGGTCGCGTGGCCGGGGCCGGTGAGGCCGAACTCGTCGAGGGTCGTGGCCGTCGGGCGCAGCTCCCGCGGATCGGCCGGACGGATGCGCAGCGTGCGACCGCCGACCCTGGCCTTCAGCTCGTCGATACGTCCGCCCGCGATGACCTTGCCGCGGTCGATGACGGTCAGCTCGGAGGCCAGCTGCTCCGCCTCCTCCATGTACTGGGTGGTGAGCAGCACGGTCGCACCCTCGGCGACCATCCGCTTGACCTCGGTCCACACCTCGTTCCGGGTGCGGGGGTCCAGGCCGGTGGTCGGCTCGTCCAGGTACAGGACGGCCGGGTGCCCGATCATCGAGGCGGCGAGGTCCAGTCGCCGCCGCATGCCGCCGGAGTACGTGCGCGCCGGGCGCTTGGCGGCCTCCGTGAGCGAGAACCGCTCCAGGAGCCCGTCGGCGCGGGCCCTGGCCTCCTTGCGGGGCAGGTCGAGGAGCCGGCCGATCATGTACAGGTTCTCGAAGCCGGAGAGCTTCTCGTCGACCGACGCGTACTGGCCGGTGAGACCGATCACGCGGCGGGTCTGCCGCGGCTGCCGTACTACGTCGTAGCCCGCGACGGTGGCGTGGCCGGCGTCGGGGGCGATGAGGGTGGACAGGCAGCGGACCAGGGTGGTCTTGCCGGCGCCGTTCGGCCCGAGCACGCCGAGGACGGTGCCCTCGCGCACATCGAGATCGACGCCGTCCAGCGCCCTGGTCTCGCCGTAGTGCTTGACCAGCCCCCGTACGGTGACGGCCGCGTCCGGGGCGGCCTCGCTGGGGTTGTTGTCGATTCGCGTCATGCCGACCAAGGTGTCAGCCGCCACCGACAAACCGCCTACAGGGCGCCGACAGCCACCGATGATTCCCCGACAGCCGGCGACGGGTCCCGGGCGAGCACAGGTCCGCGGGAGCCGAGCCGGTTCGGGAGCACAAAGAGCGACAGCCCGCCGACGGGGGAAGATCGGCGGGCTGTCGCGCGCCCCGCCAGGGGGGCGCGGGATACTGCGCGGCCGGCCTGAAACGGCCCGCAGTGGGTCGGTCAGCGCACCCGGCGGCCGCTCAGTGGACCGAGTGCTCCTCGAGCGGGAACGTTCCGCCCGTGACGTCCTCGGCGAACGCCCTTGCCGCGTCGCCCATGACCTGGCGCAGATCGGCGTACTTCTTCACGAACTTCGGCACCCGGCCCCCGGTCAGCCCCAGCATGTCGGTCCACACCAGCACCTGCGCGTCCGTCTCCGGCCCGGCCCCGATGCCGACCGTCGGGATGTGCAGCGCCCGTGTCACCTCGGCCGCCAGCTCGGCCGGGACGAGCTCCAGGACCACCGCGAACGCGCCCGCGTCCTGCACCGCCTTGGCGTCCCTCATCAGCTGCGCGGCGGCCTCCTCGCCCCGGCCCTGCACGCGGTAGCCCATCGCGTTGACGGACTGCGGGGTCAGGCCGATGTGTGCCATGACCGGGATGCCGGACTCCACCAGCAGTTCGATCTGGCGGTGCGAGCGCTCGCCGCCCTCCAGCTTGACCGCGCCGACCCCGGCCTCCTTCACCAGGCGGGTGGCCGAGCGCAGGGCCTGCACCGGGCCTTCCTGGTAGGAGCCGAAGGGCAGGTCGCCGACGATCAGCGCACGCCTGGTGCCCCGGACGACAGCGGCGGAGAGCATGGTCATCTCGTCGAGGGTGACGGGCACGGTCGTCTCGTACCCGAGGTGGCAGTTGCCCGCCGAGTCGCCGACGAGCATCACCGGGATGCCGGCCTCGTCGAACACGGACGCGGTCATCGCGTCGTAGGCGGTGAGCATGGGCCACTTCTCGCCGCGTTCCTTGGCGGCGGTGATGTCGCGGACGGTGATGCGTCGGGTGCTCTTTCCCCCGTACAGCGCCTTGCTGCTGTCGGAGGGCTTGAGCGCACCCTGGACGGGCTGCTCCTGGGCAGCCGGAAGCTGCGTCATCGCAACGGCTCCTTCTGTCATCTCGAGGCGCCCTGACGGCGTCCCCGGATCACCCCCATGGTGGCACTTCGTGCCACGGGCGGCTAGTGCCATGGGCGCCGGTGCCACGGGTGGCCACTTCTTAAGATCTACGTAAAGAAGTCAACGTCTGCGTAAAGAGTTTCGATACGAGACGGTTCCGTTTCGTAAATGCCCTAGGCTCATGACCATGACTACTCCAGCTGCCTCTGTCGAACGGCGGGTGCCGGAGGCGGTGCACCAGCGCCGATGGGCCATCCTCGGCGTACTGATGCTCAGCCTGCTGATCGTTGTGCTCGACAACTCCATCCTCAACGTCGCCATCAAGACGATCTCCACTCCGGCGCCGACCGGTCTCGGTGCCACCCAGAGCGAGCTGGAGTGGGCCATCAACGCCTACACCCTCGTATTCGCCGGGCTGCTGTTCACCGCGGGACTCCTCGGCGACCGCCTGGGCCGGAAGAAGACGCTGCTGGCCGGACTCGCCGTCTTCGGCGTGGGGTCGGCGCTCGCCGCGGAGTCCGGTTCCCCGGCCCAGCTCATCGCGTTCCGCGCGGTGATGGGCCTCGGCGCGGCCTTCGTGATGCCCGCGACGCTCGCGGTACTCATGAACGTCTTCGAGCGGGAGGAGCAGCCCAAGGCCATAGGTATATGGGCCGGCGGCGTCGGCCTCGCCATCGCGATAGGCCCGATCACCGGCGGTGTGCTCCTCGCCCACTTCTGGTGGGGCTCGGTCTTCCTGATCAACGTGCCGATCGTGATCCTCGCGCTGGCCCTGATGATCTGGCTGGTCCCCGACTCCCGCGACCCCCGCCCCGGTCGGGTCGACCCCGTCGGCGTGCTCCTGTCCGTCGTCGGCCTGGTCCTGCTCGTCTACGGCATCATCAAGGGCGGCCAGCTCGCCGACTTCACCGACACCAAGGTGCTGGCGACGATCGCCGCCGGTCTCGCCGTCCTCGCGCTCTTCGTGGTGTTCGAGAAGCGCAGCGACCATCCCTCCATCGATGTCGCGTACTTCAAGAACAAGGTCTTCTCCGCCGCCATCGCCGCGATAGCCCTGGTCTTCTTCGCGCTGATGGGCGTCACCTTCTTCTCGGTCTTCTACACCCAGAGCGTCCGGGGCTACTCGCCGCTCCAGACGGGTCTGCTGATGCTGCCGCTGGCCGCCGCACAGATGATCTTCGCTCCGCGCGCCCGGCTGCTGGTGGACCGGTTCGGCAACCGCGCCACGACCACCGCCGGCATGATCGTCATCGCGGCGATGCTCGCCGCCTTCGCCGCCTTGGAGGCGGACACGCCGATCTGGATCCTCGAGGTCGTCTTCTTCCTCATGGGCACCGGCATGGCCCACATCATGACCCCGACCAGCGTCGTCATCATGCAGGCGCTGCCGCGCGAGAAGGCGGGCTCCGCGTCCGCGCTCAGCAACACCTTCCGCCAGGTCGGCGGTGCGCTCGGTATCGCGGTGCTCGGCTCCGTGCTGTCGACGACGTACCGCGACGGCATCCAGGACAAACTGGCCTTCCTCCCGGCGGGCGTCCGGCACACCGCGGGCGAGTCGATCGAGGCGACGCTCGGCGTGGCCGCGAAGCTCGGCCCCAACGGCAAGGTGCTGGTCTCCCCGGCCAACGACGCCTTCCTGCACGCGATGCACGTGACGGCGCTGTGGGGTGCGGGCGTGGCGGTGATCGGCGCCCTCGTGGTGGCACTGTTCCTGCCCGGGAAGGCGCCCGTGGCGCCGAAGGGCAAAGAGGAAGCGGAGTTGGTGGCCGCGGACCACTGACGACCGCTGACGACGCGTCAACCCCGGGCACCGGCAGCGTGCGGGTGCCCGGCACCGCGCACACCGGGGAGAATGTCCCCAGTGAAGCAAGGACGGAGTCGAATGTGAGCCTCGCCGACAGCCGGCCCCAGCAGTACTGCCCCGTACGCGGACGCCCCCGCAGCGAGGCCGTCGAACGGGCCATCATCGAAGGTGTGATGAAGCTCATCGAGGACGGTGTGTCCCTCGCGGACCTGTCCATAGAGGGCATCGCCCGCACCGCCGGCGTCGGCAAGGCCACCATCTACCGCCGGTGGAGCAACAAGGAGGACCTCTTCGTCGACGTCATGCGCGCCACCGAGCCCGAGGACCCCGAACTGCCCGGTACCTCGACGCGCGACGACCTCGTCGTGCTCCTGGAGTCGCTGCGGCAGCGCGGCCTGGCCAGCCGCTCCTCGGCGATCCTCCACAACGTGCACGCCCAGATGAAGAGCAGCCCCAAGATCTGGGCCGCCTACCACGCCACCGTCGTCGCCCCCCGGCGCCGGCTCGGGCTCGAAGTCCTGCGCCGCGGGCAGGAGAACGGCGAGCTGCGAGGGGACGTGGACATCGAGCTGATGAACGACATCCTCGTCGGCCCCATGCTGGTGCGTTCCGTGCTGCGCCCCGACGCCGCGCTGGAGGAGGGCCTCGCCGAGGAGATCGTCGACACGGTCCTGGAAGGGCTACGGCCCGTCAGTTCCTGAGTTTCCCGGGCCCTGTGTGCTGGTTTTGTCACAGAAGGCCCCCTCGTGCCCGCCTCCGGAACTCCGGAGGCGGCCGTCCTCGTCCTCGTCCGCGTAAGGCCGTCATGGGACGGCGGGATCGGACCGATCATCCCCTAGGGTCGTAACCCGGGGGACGACGGTATGCACGGCAAGGTGTGAGGCGACGTATGGCGCAGGCGTACATGACGGAGACGGGCAGCGGCGGCACGGGTCCCCGCCGCCCAGGATTCCGGCTCCGGCGCCTCGTCCAGAGACTGCGCGGCGACCGCGGCATCTGGCGCCGCGGCATCGTGACGGCCGCGCTCGCGCTCCTCCTCGCGCTGGTGATGCTGCTGCACGCGCAGATCCCCAATGCCGTCGGCAACCTCGGCAGTCTCAGCGAGACCTTCCTGCCCTGGCTCGGTGTCGTCGGCATCCCGCTGCTGCTGATCCTCGCGCTGGTACGGAAGTCGGCGACCGCGCTGATCGCCATGGTGGTGCCGGTGACGGTCTGGCTCAACCTCTTCGGTGGGCTGCTCGGCGACAAGACCGGCAGTGGCGGCGATCTGACCGTCGCCACGCACAATGTCAACGCCGAAAACCCCGACCCCTCCGGCACGGCTCGCGACGTCGCCGCCTCGGGGGCGGACGTGCTCGCCCTGGAGGAGCTCAAGGCGTCCGAGGTCCCGGTCTACGAGCGGGCGCTGGCGCCGGTGTACAAGTACCACTCGGTGCAGGGCACGGTCGGCCTGTGGAGCAAGTACCCGCTCGGCGGGGTGAAGGCCGTGGACATCAAACTGGGCTGGACACGTGCGATGCGGGCCACCGTGGACACGCCCCAGGGGCAGATCGCCGTCTACGTCGCCCACATGCCCTCGGTGCGCGTCAAGCTGGCGGCCGGGTTCACCGCGCGCCAGCGCGACACCAGCGCGGACGCGCTCGGCGAGGCCATCGTCCATGAGCAGCTGGACAAGGTGATCCTGCTCGGGGACCTCAACGGCACCATGAACGACCGTGCCCTCAACGAGGTCACCTCGCAGATGCGCTCCACGCAGGGCGCGGCGGGCAGCGGCTTCGGGTTCAGCTGGCCGGCGTCGTTCCCGATGGCGCGGATCGACCAGATCATGGTCCGGGGTGTGGAGCCGATGAGCTCGTGGACCCTGCCGCGCACGGGGAGCGACCATCTGCCGGTCGCGGCCCGTGTGAAGGTCGGCACCGGGTCGTAGAGGCACCGGGCCTCTGGCGTGGGGCCTTGTGGCACGAGCTCTTGCGGTGGGCCCCGGGACATGGGGCCGTAAGACATGGGTCTGTAACACATGGGTCTGTAACACATGGGTCTGTAAGACATGGGTCTGTAAGACATGGGGTCTTAACCCGCAGGAATACTTGACGTGAGAGACTTTGTTCCGTACTTGAACATACTGACGTCCCCGGTACGGAACTCCGCTCTGAAAGGTCCCTCATGCCCCTGGCCCTGCTCGCCCTCGCCGTGGGCGCCTTCGGCATCGGCACCACCGAGTTCGTGATGATGGGCCTGCTGCCCGATGTCGCGGACGACCTGCACATATCCATCCCCACCGCCGGGCACCTGGTCTCGGCGTACGCGCTGGGCGTGGTGATCGGCGCGCCGCTGCTGGCCGCGCTCACCGCCCGGCTGTCCCGCCGCACGGTCCTCATCGGCCTGATGGCCCTGTTCGTCGTCGGCAACGCGCTGTCCGCGCTCGCGCCCGGCTACGACTGGCTGCTGGCCGCCCGCTTCCTCAGCGGACTGCCGCACGGTGCCTTCTTCGGCGTCGGCGCGGTCGTCGCGACCGGTCTGGTCACCCCCGAGCGCAAGGCCCGCTCGGTCTCGCTGATGTTCATGGGCCTCACGGTCGCCAACATCGCCGGCGTGCCGGTGGCCACCCTGATGGGCCAGCACCTGGGGTGGCGGGCGACGTTCCTCGGCGTCAGCGCGATCGGCGTGGCGGCGATCGTGTCGCTCTCCCTCCTGATCCCGCGCGACCACACCCACGCCCCGGCCGGCGGCCTGAGGGGCGAGCTGGCCGCCCTGCGTTCCCTGCCGGTCTGGCTGGCGCTGGGCACGACGGTGGCCGGCTTCGGCGCGCTGTTCGCGGCGTACAGCTACATCGCGCCGATGCTGACGGACGCGGCGGGCTACGCGGACGCCAGCGTGACCCTGCTCCTGGCTCTGTTCGGCGTGGGCGCGACGATCGGCAATCTGGTGGGTGGCCGCCTCGCGGACCACTCGCTGCGGGGAACCCTCTTCGGCGGCCTGATCGCGCTCGCGGCGGTGCTGGGGCTGTTCCCGCTGCTGATGAACGCCGAGTGGAGCGCGGCCCTGGCCGTGGCGCTGCTGGGCACGGCGGCGTTCGTCACCGGCTCCCCGTTGCAGCTCATGGTCATGGAGAAGGCGTCCGCCGCCCCTTCCCTGGCGTCCTCGGCCAACCAGGCGGCCTTCAACCTGGCCAACGCGGGCGGCGCCTGGATCGGCGGCCTGGCCCTGGCCGCGGGCCTCGGCGTCACCTCCCCGGCGCTCACGGGTGCGGGCCTGGCGGTGCTGGGCCTCGCGGTGGCGGCAGTCGCGTATGCCGTGGACCGTGGCCGGAGTGCCCCGCGGCCCGCCCGGGAGCGGCTGGTGGCGACGCATGTCCCTGAGCACGCCGAGAGCGTGCGCGGCTGAGGCGCGAGCCAGGCGGGCCGGGCCCCGGGGCCGTTGAGGCCGCAGCGGAGTCCGGGGCGGCAGCCCCAGGCCATGGCGGGCGGCAGTCACCGGACCACGGCCCGACGGCAGTCACCGGGCCACGGCCCGACGGCAGCCACCGGGCCACGGCCCGTCGCACCGGGGACGCCGTATGGACCACGGCGCCCCCGGCGGAGCGTCACGCGTGCTCGCGCCAGCGGTTCGTGATCGGCAGACGGCGGTCCTTGCCGAAGCCCTTCGCCGAGATCTTCGTGCCCGGCGGGTACTGCCGGCGCTTGTACTCCGCCGTGTCGACCATGCGCAGCGTCTTCACCACCAGGTCGCGGTCGAAGCCCGCCGCCACGATGGCGTCCGCGCCCTGGTCCCGGTCCACGTACAGATCCAGGATCGCGTCCAGGACCGGATAGTCGGGCAGCGAGTCCGTGTCGACCTGTCCCGGGCGCAGCTCCGCACTCGGCGGCTTCGTGATCGAGTTCTCCGGGATCGGCGGCGTCTGGCCCCGCTCCGCCGCCGCGCGGTTGCGCCACCGCGCGAGCTGGAAGATCGACGTCTTGTACACGTCCTTGATCGGGCCGTACGCGCCCACCGAGTCGCCGTACAGCGTGGAGTAGCCCACCGCCAGCTCCGACTTGTTGCCGGGCGCCAGCACGATGTGGCCCTCCTGGTTGGAGATCGCCATCAGCAGCGTGCCGCGCAGCCGGGACTGGAGGTTCTCCTCCGCCAGGCCGGTCAGCCCCAGTGCGTCCATGTAGGCGGCGAACATCGGCTCGATGGGGACGGTACGGAAGTGCAGGCCCGTGCGCCGGGCCAGCTCCGCCGCGTCGTCCCTGGAGTGCCCGGAGGAGTACTTGGAGGGCATGGAGACCCCGTACACGTTCTCCGCGCCCACCGCGTCGCACGCGATCGCCGCGACCAGCGCCGAGTCGATACCGCCCGAGAGACCGATGAGGACGGACCGGAAGCCGTTCTTCGTCACGTACGCCCGCAGGCCCGTCACCAGCGCCGAGTAGATCTCCTCGTCGTCCTCGAGCCGGTCCGCGTACCCGCCCGTCAGCTCGGGCTCGTACGGCGGCAGCGGCTCCTCGGACAGCACCAGGCGGTCGATGCGCAGCCCGTCGTCGACCACACCCTCGGGCGCGTCAGGCTGCGCAGCCGGCAGATCGAGGTCCAGGACCACGCAGCCCTCGACGAACTGCGGCGCCCGCGCGATCACCTCGCCGTCGGGGCCGACCACGATCGAGTCCCCGTCGAAGACCAGCTCGTCCTGTCCGCCCATCATGGCGATGTAGGCGGTGGTGCAGCCGGCCTCCTGCGCCCGCTTGCGCACCAGCTCCAGGCGCGTGTCGTCCTTCTCCCGCTCGTACGGCGAGGCGTTGATCGAGAGCAGCAGCCCGGCCTTGGCGGTGCGTGCGGCCGGCACGCGGCCGCCGTCCTGCCAGAGGTCCTCGCAGATGGCGAGGGCGACGTCGATCCCGTGCAGCCGCACCACGGGCATCGTGTCGCCGGGCACGAAGTAGCGGAACTCGTCGAAGACGCCGTAGTTGGGCAGGTGGTGCTTGGCGAAGGTGAGGACGACCTCGCCGCGGTGCAGCACCGCCGCCGCGTCCTGAGGGGCGCCGGCCGGCTGGCCGTACTTCGGCTGGGCGGTCTCGGAGCGGTCCAGATAGCCGACGATCACCGGCAGCTCCCCGAGGCCCTCGCCGGCCAGACGCGCGGCGAGGTCCGTCAGGGCCGTGCGCGAGGCCTCGACGAACGACGACCGCAGGGCCAGGTCTTCGACCGGATATCCGGTCAGCGCCATCTCCGGAAACGCCACCAGATGCGCCCCCTGGTCGGCGGAGTGCCGGGTCCAGCGGACGATCGCCTCGGCGTTCCGGGCGATGTCTCCGACGGTCGAGTCGATCTGATTCAGGGCGAGGCGTAGTTGAGGCACGTGCCCAGTGTAATCGTCAAAGCGACGCAATGGGGTGTGGCCCAGCCCACGCGGCCGACGGCAGGCAGCCGGGGCGCCCCGTCTCGTACCCATCCCCGTGGTTGACGATCCCGTCGTGTCGATCCCGGGCGCACACGCACGTGCGCCCGCCCCCCGACGAGGGGGACGGGCGCGACGCGGTCACCGAGAGGTTCCGCCGGTCAGGGGCGGCGCCACGAGTCGACGTAGCCCGGGGCGGGCGAGCCCACGCCGGTCACGTCGTCGTAGCCCTTCACGGCCTTCAGGGAGCTGTCCTTGCCCAGGCTGCGCACGGAGGTGTTGAGACCGCCGCTCGCGTCCAGGCCGTTGACGAAGTCGACACGCGCCACGGCGAGGCCGGAGCCCGTCGGGTTGTCCGTGACGTCGTGGAACGACTTCGAGCCGTACTTGGCGTAGATCGCCGGGTTGGCGAAGCCGATCGCCTTGCCGCCCTGCGCCTGCTGCGCCAGGGCCTGGACGGCCGCGATCACCGGCGCGGCGAGCGAGGTGCCGCCGATCCGGTACTCGCTGTACTGCTGCGACCCGTCCGGGAAGGTCTGCGTCTGGCCGACCAGGAAACCGGTGTTGGGGTCGGCGATCGCCGCGATGTCCGGGACGACACGGTTGCCCGCGGCGTTGTTCGCCGTGGCCAGCGCGTTCGGGACGACGCCCTTCTGGTAGTACGGCTGCGGCACGGTCTTGCTGGTGCCGCCGCCCGCGCCCGAGGTGAAGGCGCCGGGGAAGTTCACCCAGCTCTTGCCGTCCGCGGACAGCGCGGCCTTCTCGGTGCCCCAGCCGGTCTCCCACAGGTACTTGTCGCCCTTGCCGACCGCCAGCGAGGTGCCGCCGACCGCGGTCACCCACGCCGAGTTGGCCGGGGTGTCGACCTGCTTCGTCCCGGTGTTGGCGACCTCGTCGCCGTTGTCGCCGGAGGAGAAGTAGAAGCCGATGCCCTGCACCGCGCCGAACTGGAAGACCTGGTCGTAGGCGGCCGCCAGGTCCGGCGTCTGGTTGGCCTCGATGTCGCCCCAGGAGTTGGAGACGATGTCGGCCAGGTGGTTGTCGACGATCTTGCCGAGCGAGTCGAGCAGGTCGTCGTCGTAGCAGGAGGCGGCGCCGACGTAGGTGATGTTCGCGGCGGGGGCGACCGCGTGCACGGCCTCGACGTCGAGGGTCTCCTCGCCGTACCAGCCGGCGGCCCCGCACTCCTTGGTCTTCGTGTAGCCGTCCGGCAGCACCTGGCGCAGCTGGCTGGTGGTGTAGGCGGCGTCGCCGTGCTTGTTCGCGTAGCTGGCCGCGTCGAAGGCGATGGTCGGCGAGGCGTAGGCGTCGGTGATGGCGATCCTGACGCCCTTGCCCGTGTACGTCCCGGCGCCGTACGCGGCTCGCAGCTGCTTGCCGGTGTAGCCCTGGACGGCGTACGGGATCTTGGTGCCGTACGCGTCCGGCAGCGTCGTGGCGGTGTTCGAGCCGAAGTACGAGGAGAACGGCCCCGAGTTCTTGAACACGGCGTCCGGCGGCGGCAGCTGGTCGTGGTGGCTCGCCTTGTGCGGGGCGTTGTCCAGGCCGGTGACGGTCAGCACCGCGCCCTTGAGGGCCTCGGGCGCGGAGGCCGTCTTCGACGGCGCCCGGTAGGTCTTCGAGCCCTTGGCGTAGTTGTGCAGCTGGGTGCCGAACGCCTTCTCGGCGGCGGCCACGTCACCCGTGACGGCGACGTAGTGCTGCGTGACCGCGGTGACCGTGAGGCCCGCGGACTTCAGCCACGACTTGACCGCGCTGACCTGGGCCTTGGTCGCGCCGAAACGCGCCTGCGTCTGCTTGGCGTTGAGGTACTTGCCGTACAGCGGCGAGCTCGGGTCGGAGACGGCCTTCGCGTAGGCGGCCAGGCCGGCGGCGTCGCGGCCGGCGAGGTAGACGCGGGCCGAGACCTGGGCGCTGTTCGAGGCAGCGCCCTTGTCCGCCTTGGCCGTGGCCCACGCGGGCTTGGTGCCCGCGAGCGAGGCCCGGCCGGGGTTGTCCGCGGCGTGCGCCGCGGGAATGCCGAGCGCCAGTGCGCCGGTGAGCAGCGGCAGTGTCGCTGCCAAGCTCACTCCGGCGCGCGCCTTGGCGCGGTTGGATCTCATAGAACCCCCTGGATGCGGTTCGTCGCATGGAGTGGTCGGTCGGTGACCCGCGTAGAACATCGCGCGGTAACGGCGCGGTGAATGGATCACACGATCGGGGCCACTCTCCCGGTGAACGGTTCATGCCAGGGGAATGAAGAGGTCAAGAAGAAGCCAAGTGGCTGGCAGTAGGGGGCATTTGACCCGGTTTCGGCAACTCCCGTTGATTGCAGGAAGGTTGCGATCGTCGCGGCTTCCTTGCGGCGGCCTGCGGCCCCCTCATGGCGCAGCGGCGAGACTCCTAGTCGCGCGGCTTGGCGCCCCGCTCCTTGAGCATCGTCGCCATCAGCTCGATCTCCGACTGCTGTGCGTCGACCATGCCCTGTGCGAGCTTCTTCTCCACGCCCACCGTGCACTTGGCGACACAGCCCTCGGCCATGTGGATGCCGCCCCTGTGGTGGTCGGTCATCATCTGCAGGTAGAGGATCTCGGCCTGCTTGCCCTGCAGCGTGTTCAGCTTCCTCAGCTCGGTGTCGGTGGCCATGCCCGGCATCAGCGCGCCGTCCTCGCCCGAGGCCATGTCGCCCATGCCCATCCACGTCATCGGCGGATCGGCGGACACCTTCGGCAGTCCCCACAGATCGAGCCAGCCGAGCAGCATGCCGCGCTGGTTGGCCTGCGTCTGTGCGATGTCGTACGCGAGCCGGCGGACCTCCTCGTTCCGCGTGCGGTCGCGCACGATGTACGACATCTCCACGGCCTGCTGGTGGTGCACCGCCATGTCGCGCGCGAAGCCCGCGTCCGCGGAGTCGGCGGTGGGCGCCTTCGTCGTGGGCCCCGTGTCCTCGGCGACCGCGTAGGTGATCGCCCCGGCCGCGACGAGCGCGGCCGCCGCGGCCCCGGCGATCCAGCCGATATGCCTCACTGGCCCAGCCCGTTCGTGCAGGCCGCGCCCGGTTCGGGCGTCTGGGCGCCCTGGACGAACTCGGCGAGGAACTTGTCGACGTTCGGGTCGCTCGCGCTCGTCACCGTGCGCTGGTGGGCCCAGGCGGAGAGCATGATCGGGTCCTTCTGGTCCTCGACGGGGCTCATCAGCGTGTACGGCGTCTTCCTGACCTTGGCGGCGAGCGCGTCGACGTCGGCCTTGGCCGCCTTGCTGTTGTACGTCACCCAGACCGCGCCGTGCTCCAGCGAGTGCACGGCGTTCATGCTGTCGACCGGCTTGGTGTAGACGTCGCCGTTGCAGTTCTGCCACACCGGGTGGTGGTCGCCGCCGACCGGGGGCTCCATGGGGTACGACACGGTCTTCGTGGTGTGGGTGCGGCCCAGAGTGCCCTTCCATGTCCTGACGCCGTCCGCGCCGGTGACGAAGTGGCCCGGGCTCTTGGCGTGGCTCGCCCCCTTGGCGTCGCTCGCCGCGGCGGCCTTGTCGCCGGTCTGCGACTGGATGAGGACGACACCGCCGACGACCAGGCCGCCGACGACGACCGCACTGGCCGCGATCGTGAGGATCCGGTTGCGCCGCTGCCGGGCGCGCTCTGCGCGACGCATCTCCTCTATCCGGGCCTTGCGGTCGGCGGAGCCGGTCTTGTTGGCGGAGCCCATGGCCAGTCCTTTTGGAGAGGGGGGAGGACGTTCGGAACCGCTGATCGTAGTGGGCGGGGACGGCGCGGACGTAGGCCGGACACGCCAATGACCGAAGAAGCGGCTTTCGTTCCGTTAATTTGAAGACCAGATGCACATTATTTACGCTGAAGGCATGCGGCTGTTGCGCTCCACCGACCTCGCGCTGCGCGTCCTGATGCGGCTCGCCGTCACCGGCGGGTCCAGCCCCACGACCCGGGAGGTCGCGGCGGCCATGGATGTGCCCTACACGCACGCCGCCAAGGTCGTCGCCGAACTCCAGCACATGGGTCTGCTCGATGCGCGCCGCGGCCGGGGCGGCGGGCTCGCGCTCACCGAGGCGGGCCGCACGGCGTCCGTCGGCGCGATCGTGCGCGCCTTCGAGGGGGAGGGCGACGTCGTCGACTGCGAGGGAGCCACACCGTGCCCCCTGCACACCGGATGCCGGCTGCGGGGTGCGCTGCGCCGGGCCCAGGAGGCGTTCTTCGCCGCGCTGGACCCGGTGACGGTGGAGGACGTGGTGGCGGCACCGACGGGGCCCCTGCTGCTGGGCATCTCCCGGAAGCCCTAGCCCTGCGGGACCCCGCGGCCCCTCAGTCCTGGGCCAGCCAGAGGTCCGGCCCGAACACCTCGTAGTGGATGTCGGCGGGCGCCACGCCCTTCTCGATGAGCTGGGCGCGCGCCGCCCGCATGAAGGGCAGCGGACCGCACAGGTATGCGTGCGTGCCGGGCGCGACCGCCACCGCCGAGAGGTCGGCACGGCCGGTGTGCGCGGTCTCGGGGGCGTCCTGCTCGTACCAGAAGTGCACGTCGGCGTCCGGGAGCTTCGCGGCGAAGCCCTCCTGATCGGCGCGCAGGGCGTGCGCGGCGGGGGAGCGGTCCGCGTGCACGACCGTGACCGGGGCGGTGTGGCCGATGTGGGCGAGCTGCTCCAGCATGGCGATCATCGGGGTCACGCCGATACCGGCGGAGGCGAGCAGCAGGGGCGCGTCGGTGGCGTCCAGGGCGAGGTCGCCGTACGGGGCGGACAGCTCCAGGGTGTCGTTCTCGTGCACGCGCGCGTGGAGGTGGCCGGAGACCTCGCCGTCGGGGGCCGTGTCGCCCTGCACCCGCTTGACGCTGATCTGCCGCAGCGGCGAGCCGGGGGCGGCCGAGAGGCTGTACTGGCGTATCTGCCGGGCGCCGTCGGGGAGTTCGACGCGGACGGATACGTACTGGCCGGGGCGGAAGTCCGGGACCGGACCGTCGTCGGCCGGGCGCAGCTGGAAGGTGGCGACGTCCGCGGTCTCCTCCACGCGTCCGGCGACCGTCCAGGTCCGCCAGCCGGTCTGCCCGCTCGCCGCGTAGAGCCGCTTCTCGATCGCGATCAGCGCGTTCGCCATCAGCCAGTAGACCTCGTCCCAGGCGGCCGCGACCTCAGGGGTGACCGCGTCGCCGAGGATCTCCACGATGGCCGCGAAGAGGTGCTGGTGGACGACCTTGTACTGCTCGGGCGTCACGCCCAGTGCGGCGTGCTTGTGGGCGATGCGGTGCAGCATCACGTCGGGCCGCCGGTCCGGGTGCTCCACGAGCAACGAGGCGAAGGCGGCGATCGAGCCCGCCAGCGCCTGCCGCTGGGTGCCGGCCGCCTGGTTGCCGCGGTTGAAGAGGTCGCGCAGCAGCTCCGGGTGCTCCGCGAACAGCCCCGCGTAGAAGCGCTCGGTGATCTCGCCGAGAGCGGCGCCGACGGCGGGAAGGGTGGCGCGGACGGTGGCGGCGGACTGTTCGGACAGCATCGGCACTCCTTACGCGGGGGATGGGCGGCCTTTCGGCCGGCATCACGGTAATAAAACTTGCATCTGAGATGCAAATTTTAGTGGGGAACCCGGATGAGGCCGGCCATTACAGATGGGCCGACGAACAGGCAAGATGGGCGGCAGAGCGGAACACCCGCCGTAGTGAGGCGTTCGGTCCCGGATCGGCCGGCCGATCATGGTCCGCAACGCGCACGAAACGCTGTTGTGGTGGGATGCTCAGGTGCCCGACCGTCTCCCCCGCGGCACCGGGGGCAGGCGGCCTGACCAGCAAGGATGGGGAAGCGGAAGATGGACAAGCAGCAGGAGTTCGTGCTCCGGACATTGGAGGAGCGCGACATCCGTTTCGTACGCCTGTGGTTCACGGACGTGCTGGGCTTCCTCAAGTCCGTGGCCGTGGCGCCCGCCGAACTGGAACAGGCCTTCGACGAGGGCATCGGCTTCGACGGCTCCGCGATCGAGGGCTTCGCGCGCGTCTACGAGTCCGACATGATCGCCAAGCCGGACCCGTCGACGTTCCAGGTCCTGCCCTGGCGCGCCGAGGCCCCGGGCACGGCCCGTATGTTCTGCGACATCCTCATGCCGGACGGCTCCCCGTCCTTCGCGGACCCGCGCTACGTCCTCAAGCGCGCCCTGGCCCGCGCCTCCGACCTGGGCTTCACCTTCTACACCCACCCGGAGATCGAGTTCTTCCTGCTGAAGGACCGCCCCCTCGACGGCAGCCGCCCCACCCCGGCCGACAACTCCGGCTACTTCGACCACACCCCGCAGAACGTCGGCATGGACTTCCGCCGCCAGGCGATCACGATGCTGGAGTCCATGGGCATCTCGGTCGAGTTCTCCCACCACGAGGGCGCCCCGGGCCAGCAGGAGATCGACCTGCGCTACGCGGACGCGCTCTCCACGGCCGACAACATCATGACGTTCCGCCTGGTCATGAAGCAGGTGGCGCTGGAGCAGGGCGTCCAGGCGACGTTCATGCCGAAGCCGTTCTCGGAGCACCCCGGCTCCGGCATGCATACGCACCTGTCCCTCTTCGAGGGCGACCGCAACGCGTTCTACGAGTCGGGCGCCGAGTACCAGCTGTCGAAGGTCGGCCGCTCCTTCATCGCGGGTCTGCTGCGCCATGCGGCGGAGATCTCGGCGGTCACCAACCAGTGGGTGAACTCCTACAAGCGCATCTGGGGCGGCTCCGAGCGCACCGCGGGCGCGGGCGGAGAGGCGCCGTCGTACATCTGCTGGGGCCACAACAACCGCTCCGCCCTGGTCCGCGTCCCGATGTACAAGCCGGGCAAGACCGGCTCGGCACGGGTCGAGGTCCGCTCGCTCGACTCGGGCGCCAACCCGTACCTGGCCTACGCGCTCCTGCTGGCGGCCGGCCTGAAGGGCATCGAGGAGGGCTACGAGCTGCCGCCGGGCGCCGAGGACGACGTGTGGGCGCTCACGGACGCCGAGCGCAGGGCGATGGGCATCGAGCCCCTCCCGCAGAACCTCGGCGAGGCGCTCGCCCTGATGCAGCGCAGCGACCTCGTCGCCGAGACCCTGGGCGAACACGTCTTCGACTTCTTCCTGCGCAACAAGAAGCAGGAGTGGGAGGAGTACCGCTCGGAGGTCACGGCATTCGAGCTGCGCAAGAACCTGCCGGTGCTGTAGCCGCAGGTCAGGGCTGTTTGGTGGGTGCTCTCGCATCCTGGGTCGATGGCCGGGCAGGCCGTCGGCCCAGGATGTCCGGTCGCCGGGGCCGTCGGTGGGCCGTCATGGTGCAGCGGCCTCCGGAATCACCTCAGCGGCGAAGAGCGCCGGATTTTTTCGCTTCGTCTCATTCCTTGTTGCGGGCACGGGACACATTGCCCTCGCACCCGTCTGCGAGGTCCCACGCGCCCCTGCGGTTGTCCCTCAGGTCGTTGTCCTCGATCACACCACCACCGCCCTCGTAGATCCACACCGCCTCGTACCCGTTGCCATTGATCCGGTTGGCACGCAGGGTCGGCTTGCTGCCGCCCTGGATCGTCACGCCCGCCATGGTGTTGCCGGTGATGTCGTTGTCCTCCAGCGTGCCCAGACCGTTGGCGTGGACGTAGACGCCGCTTTGCGTGTTGTCGTGGATCCGGTTGCGGCGCAGGGTCGGGTTGCCGCCCTCCTTGATCGACGCGCCCGCCAGGCCGTTGCGGGTGATGTCGTTGTCCTCCAGCGTGCCCAGACCGCTGGTGTGGACGTAGACGCCGCTTTGCTTGTTGTCGTGGATCTGGTTGCGGCGCAGCGTGGGGTTGCCGCCCTCTGCGATCGACACGCCCGACAGTCCGTTGTGGGTGATGTCGTTGTCCTCCAGCGTGCCCAGACCGCTGGTGTGGACGTAGACGCCGCTTTGCTTGTTGTCGTGGATCTGGTTGCGGCGCAGCGTGGGGTTGCCGCCCTCCTTGATCGACACGCCCGACAGACCGTTGTGGGCGATGTCGTTGTCCTCCAGCCTCCCCAGACCACTTTCGTAGACGAAGACGCCGCTTTGCTTGTTGTCGTGGATCTGGTTGCGGCGCAGCGTGGGGTTGCCGCCCTCTGCGATCGACACCCCCGACAGACCGATGTGGGTGATGTCGTTGTCCTCCAGCGTGCCTAGACCACTGTCGAAGACGAAGACCCCGCCCTGCTTGCCGTCGTGGATCTTGTTACGGCGCAGTCGCGGGTCGGCGCCGGCGCGGATGGCGACGCACGCGAGCCCCTGACTGCTGATGTCGCAGCCTTCCAGTTCCAGCCGCCCCTGGGTGATGTCCACGCCGAACCAGTCGCCCCCGGCCTGATGCAAGGTCAGGTTGGTGACCCGGCCGATGCTGGCCTGGAACATCAGTGCGTCGGCGTCGCGGGCGCGGATCTGGATATCGGCAACCGGGCCGTCACCGAGGACCTCCAGCGGTTTGTCGATGACCAGGCCTTCCTCGTAGAGGCCTGGCCGGACCAATATCCGGTCACCTGGTTGGGCGGCCTCGATCGCCGCACTGACCGTCGTGAAATCCCCACGGTGGTAGGGGTCGACCACATGGGTCGGCGGCTCGGACTTGGCCGTGCTCCTCCGGGCATCCCCTCCCGTTTGTTCCGTCGCGCCAGCCGCCTCGCCGGGGGCCTCGGCGACGCGATCGGGGTGGATGCGGACGGCGGCGGGCGGCTTCCAGAACGCGTCGCGCATCCTCGACGCCAACTGCGCCGTGGCTCTGCGGACCACCGGTGAGGTGAACGGCTCGAACCGCAGCTCGCGCCAGTCGGCATGCTGCCGTGAGGCCAGCACCCGAGCCATCTCGTCGGCTTCGCGCAGCTCGAGATCATCCATCTCCTGGGCGCTGATGTAGTACACCGGCAGAATCAGGTCCTGCCGACCCAGATCGCGCTCCCGCTCCAGGAACCGTGTCACCTCCGACCGGCAGGCCGGACTGCGAAACAGGCTCGGTGTGACGATGACGAGTAACAGGGTCACCGCGTCCAGCGCCTCGTCGATGCGCTGCTGCCAGTTCTGGCCCCAGGCGACATCGTTGCGGTCCTGGAAGATCGCGAACTCCTCGCCCGTCTGCGCCCTCACCTCGGCGCCGAGCCGCTCCCTGAACTGGCTGAGCAGGCCGTCGTCATGCTGATCATTGAAACGGACATAGCTCATGAACGCCGCAGGCTTACCGGGCATGACGTCCCCCTCCCCCACCAGAACGTGTGAATACTGGCACACGGTGAGTAGGCGAGGGGTCGGATTCCCCTGGCAGGACCGCCCTTCGAGGCCCGCTCGTCCGCGGCCTGTGTGCCACACCGGTCAATGCCCTCGGCCGTTCAGGGGAAACGCGGGTCGCCGGCGGCGCGGCTTCCACCCGCATCCACCCTGCGGGGACATCCCTGTCCCTTGTCGACGTGTGGGCGCTCATGCCGCCCCCTTCCCAGGAGCGACAGCAGGCCGGGGCGGCCGGTCCCGACCTGCCAGAGAGAAGGAGAAGCCGTATGGTCATGCGAACGTCCCGACCGGTGTGGCATCGGTGGGTGTCGGCTGCGGTGGTGGCGGGGGCAGCCGGACTGACGGGGGCGGGGCCGGCCGCGGCCGCGGCCGCCCAGACGACGGTGGACTGCAACGCCGACCCCAACGCCCTGCAACCCGCCATCACCGCCGCTGCCCCTCGGGACACGCTGCTGGTGCGGGGGACCTGCACCGGCAACTTCACCATCGACAAGGACCTGACTCTGATCGGCCTGAGACGCGCGGTCCTCGACGGCACCCACACCGGCACCACCCTCACGGTCACCAACGGCGCTCAGGTGCAACTGAAGAGCCTGACCATCACCAACGGCAGCGGGTTCAACGGCGGCGGCATCGTCAACAACAGCGGCAGCACGCTGACGCTGGACCACTCGACGGTGCGCGACAGCACCGCCGTCAACGCCGGCGGCGGCATCTTCAACGACGACAACAGCACGGTCGTGCTGGACGGCTCCACGGTGCGCAACAACACTGCGAGTCCTGGCAACGGCGGCGGCATCTTCAACGCCCAGAACAGTGCCCTGACGCTGTACAACTCCACGGTCAGCGACAACATGGCGGGGAGCATCGGCGGTATCTACAACTTCCGCGGCACCGTGACGCTGGACCACTCCACGGTGCGCAACAACACCTCTTCCTCCGACACCGGCGGCATCTACAACTACGCCGGTGGCGTGCTGGTGCTGATCAACTCCACGGTGACGCGCAACACCGCGAACAACGGCAACGGCGGCGGAATCTACAACGACAGCACGGTCACGCTCATCGACTCCGCGGTGACGCGCAACACCGCGAACAACGGCATCGGCGGCGGAATCTACAACAACGGCAAGGTGACGCTGGACCGCTCGACAGTGCGCGACAACACACCGGACGACTGTGCCCCGGCAGGCAGCGTTCCCGGCTGCCCCAGCTGAGGGTGCATCCGTAGAGCACCTGGGACCCCCGGTCCCAGGTGCCCCACCCGCCCAAGGCGGCAGCCGCTCTTCCCGTTAATGCTCCGACTGCTTTGTTCCGCTTCGGGTGTCGGCCGAATGCCTACCGATCAAGTTGTGCACGACCCTATGCTGTGCGCGGCGGTGCGTGGGTTTCACCGCTTCGGGGGGCGAAGAGCAGGCGGGGGGACCGGTGGCTGCTTTCGGTAACTTATTCTCATGGCTGTTCGAAGGGGTGTACCGGGGGGACGAGGACGGGGCACGTCATCTCGAGGCGATTCGGGCGCTCCAGCCGCAGCGTGACGATGCATTCGAGCACGCCTATCTTTACTCCTGTCTCAGTGTTCTCGACACCAAGGCCCAGGCGCTGCTGTCCTACGACGGAATCCTGATGGCCGCCAGCTCGATCACGTTGTCGATGTTCTCCCGGGACATCACCGCGGGCAGTGTGCTGGTGTTCTCGTCCCTCGCTGTCAGCGGCATTTCCTCCGCGCTGTGTCTGAGTGTCGTGTGGGTGCACTGGACCGACACGGGCGAGCTGGAGAACTCCGACGACCTCTTCCTGAAACTGCTGCATGTGCGCAACAGGAGGACGCTGAGCTATCGGATTTCCTGGATCATCGCGCAACTGGCGGCCATCTTGCTCCTGTTCGGCGTGGTCCTCGAAAGAAGGGTCGCGTGAAAGATGCGACGATAAGCGTTCCCGAGGTTTCCCGAGGTTCCCTGCACTTTTCCAGGTCTTCCCGGATTTCTCGGGCCTTCTCAGGTCTTCCCGTGTTTCCCCGGGATTTTCCTGAATGTGGCGTGCGCGCGCAGTATCGACCTGTGAGACTTCCTGGCGTATGCTGCCGGGCGTGACTCTCACAACGGTGGACACGGAATGCTTCGAAGCCGCGCTGGCAGAGGCGCGGAAGGGGCTGGACGCCGGTGGGGTTCCCGTCGGCGCCGCCCTCCAGCGGGACGGCCGCCTCGTCGCCGTAGGCCACAACGAACGGGTTCAGCGCAACGACCCCATTGCACACGGCGAGATGGCGTGCCTCCGTAACGCCGGCCGATTGACCTCGTACGAGGGCACCACGCTGTACACGACCCTGTCTCCGTGCGAAATGTGCACCGGAGCGATTCTTCTGTTCGGCATCAGGCGACTGGTGGTCGGCGAGGCGACCACCTTCGCGGGCGATCTGAATGTTTTCAGGGAACGCGGCGTGGAAGTGGTTCTCCTCGAGGACGCCCGCTGCAAATCCCTCATGGCGGAGTTCCAGGAACGCTACCCGGACGTGTGGGCCGAGGACATCGGCCAGGCGCCGCCGGCCGAGGCCGAACGCCTCATCTGACGTACGCCGGGGACACGGCCGCGGTGCTGATGCGCCGCGGCTTTCCCGTGCCGTCCGCCGGGAGTTCGTACAGGTCCGCCCCGTAGTCGCCGGGGAGGGCGTAGACCAGGGTGTGGTCGTCCCGCCAGACTGCCTGGTCGTCGACGCTGCGGGGCTCCGCCAGCGGGGTCTCGCGCAGCGTGCGCAGATTCAGGACGTACAGGTGCCAGGGGGCGTCCTTGGGGAGACCGGCGACGCGTTTCTTGAACGCGATCCGGGTGCCGTCGGGGGACAGCGACGGGCACTCCACATTGGTGTGAAGGGTGGTCACCGTGCGGCTGCGCAGGTCTCCGCGGATCAGGTACGTCGTCCCCTGCGTGGCGAGCGTCGCGTAGAACGTGCGGTCGTCGGAGGCGAAGGTCACACCCCAGAAGTTCACGTCCGCCGCGTGGTACGTCCTGCCGTCCTTGACGATCCGGTACGTCTCCAGGGACGGGGTGAGCGCGCCCGTACGGGTGTCCGCGATCGCCGTACGGGTCGAGAAGTTCGTACCCGCGTACGAGTCCCCGCCCACGAAGGCCGTCCAGGCGGCGAAGCGGCCGCTCGGCGAGACCCGGGCGCGGGACGGGATGCCCGGGACGTCATAGCGGGCCCTGACGTGCAGAGAGGCGTCGAGGAGCGCCGCGCGGTAGGTGTCCGAGACCGGGCCGTGCACCGCCTGGAGACAGACGCCGGTGCCCGAAGCGGCGTAGAAGCGCAGGCACTTGAGTCCGGACGCCGTGCGCGGGCCCGAAGGGCTGGTGGCGGGGGCCGCCACCAGCTCGTCGCGGTGCGGCCCCCATGCCATGTTGCGGAACACCATCCGGCCGGGCTGCGTCAGGGTGACCGTGCCCGGCGTGACGTTCGGGCCGCCTGCCTGCGTCCGGTCGCGCCGCTCCGCGCGCGCCGAGGCGCGCAGCACGGAGGCCACGGCCACCGCCGCCAGGACGACCACCGCCGACAGCAGGACCAGGATGCGGTTGCGTACGGTCATGCCGTTGCCTTGTCTCTCGGGCGCAGGGTCAGGGAGAAGGCGGCGCACGCCGCCAGCGCCACGGTCGACGCCGTGAGCGCCGTACGGTCGCCCCATACCGTCCAGGCCGCCCCGAACCCCAGCGAGCAGGCGAACCGGGCGAGGGCCTGGCCCGTCTGCACCAGCGCCAGCCCCGACGAGCGCAGGTGCTCCGGCACGCCGTCCGAGGCCGCCGCCATCAGCACGCCGTCGGTCGCCGCGTAGAAACCGCCGTGCAGGAGCAGTACCGCGTACGGCAGGGCGGTGCCGTGCCAGGACGTGAGCAGCAGGGCGTAGGCCAGGAGCAGCGCCACGTGGCCGGCCAGGAACACCGCCCACCGGCCCACCCGGTCCGCGAGCCGTCCCAGCGGCACCGCCAGGACCAGGAACGCCGCCGCCGTGCCCAGCGGAAGGAGCGCGAACCAGCGGTCGGGGACGCCGAGGCGCCGCTGCAGCAGCAGGTAGACGAAGGAGTCGCTGACCGTCGCCAGACCCAGCAGCAGCGCGCAGACCGCGATCCGGCGCAGCTCACGGCGACGGAGCAGCCCGACCGCCGCACGGAGGGTGGGACGGTCGCCGTGGGCGGTCCGCTCGGGCTGCTCGGCCGGGGCCGGCTGTCGCTTGCCGCCCGGCACGAACAGCACCAGGATCAGCACCCCGGCCACCGCCACGCAGAAGCTGACCGTGAACACCGCGTCGTACCCGTCCACCGTGGCCCGCAGGATCAGGAACGCCACGAGCGGGCCGAGCAGCGCGCCCGCCGTGTCCATCGCCCGGTGCACCCCGAACGCGCGGCCGCGGCTCTCCGGGGTGCTGGACAGCGAGATCAGCGCGTCCCTGGGCGCCGTGCGCAGGCCCTTTCCGGTGCGGTCGGCGGCCAGGACCAGGCCGATGGGGGTGAGGGAGTGCACCAGCAGCAGGAGCGGTTTGCACAGCGCCGAGATGCCGTAGCCGAGGCCCGCCACCCATTTGTGGCGCCCTCCGCCCCGGTCGGCCAGATGGCCTCCGGCGAGCCGTACGAGCGCCGAGAAGCCGTTGTAGATGCCGTCCAGAAGCCCGAAACCCAGCGGGGACAGGCCGAGGCCCGCCACCAGGTACAGCGGGAGCACCGCCGTGACCATCTCGGACGAGACATCGGTGACCAGGCTGACCGTGCCGAGCGCGAGCACCGTGGGGGCGACCGCGGCGCGGCGCCGCCCGGCGGGGGGCCGGGCGGCGCCGTCCGCGGACGCCGGTGCCGGGCTACCGGCGCGGCTGTCCGCTACGTACACGTCAGGACGCCCAGACGCCGGTGATGTCCTTGGCGGAGGCCGCGTTGCCCGCGTGCGTCGTCAGGCCCTGGGTGTCCTCCAGGGTGCGCAGCAGGTCGTAGTGGTTGTACGTGGTCGAGCTGCTCGACCCGACCGTCACCGGCTGGCCGTACAGGACCGTCGGGATGCGGTTGCCGCTGAGCCGGTTGTCCTCGTCGAAGGTGACGACGAGCAGGCTGTTGTGGGTCTTGGCCCAGGTGGCGTACGCGCCCAGGTTGTTCTTCAGCCAGGTGTCACCGGTCGACACCGAGCAGTCGTGCATGTCGCTGCACAGGTTGGGGACCACGAAGGAGACCTGGGGCAGCGTCGAGTAGTCGGTGGGGAACTGCGCGAAGGTCTTGGCGCTCGACGTGGGGACGTTGCCGAAACCGAACCAGGGGTTGTGCTTGCGCGCGTAAGTGCCGCTGCTGCACGTGGTCGAACCCTGGCTGGGCAGCGACTCGTTGTAGCTGGCCCAGGTCCGGCCCGCGGCGATCAGCTCGGAGGCCAGGTTCGGGGCGGAGGAGAAGCCCGGGGTGTAGCAGCTGTCGTCCGTGATGCCCTGGGTGGAGCCCGAGAACATCGCGAAGTAGTTGGGCTGGCTGGGGTGGGTCTCGGCGTACGACTGGGTCAGGTTGGCACCGCCGGACTTCAGCGAGTTGATGTACGGGGCGCTGGAGGAGCCGATCACCTGGCTGTAGGCGTGGTTCTCGAAGACCACGACGACGACGTGGTCCGGGCTCGGCACGGCGCCCGCGGCGTGCGCGGGGGACTCGCCAACGAGCCCGGTCCACAGCCCGATCGCTGCGACGGCGAGGGCCGCGGCGGACGCCACGGCGGTGCGGGTACGGCGGTAGACGGAAGGGCCGGACACTTCGACCTCCGGTAGGGGGAGGGTACGGGGAGGCGGTGCGGACCGAGCATGCGCACGCCAACGTTCCATGCCCTCACGACGTCTCACCCGGGGGATGAAGAGCCGGTGAATTACTGCCCCTGACGGACGACGGACCGGCGCGTCAACTAAGAGCGGGCCAGGTGATGCTGACGTAGCGTCGGATGGGTACCCGAGGCCCATGGGTGAGATCCTCGTGGGGACGTGTTCCTGGACCGACCGGGCGCTGGTGGCGAGCGGGTGGTATCCGCCGGGGCGGCGCGACGCCGAAGGACGCCTGAGGTTCTACGCGGAGCGGTTCCCGGTGGTGGAGGTGGACTCGTCGTACTACGCGCTGCCCAGCGCCCGCACCAGCCGGCTGTGGGTGGAGCGCACACCGGACGGCTTCGTCTTCGACGTCAAGGCCTTCTCCCTGCTGACCGGACATCCGACGCGGCCGGCCGCGCTGCCCGCCGATCTGCGTCCCGCCCCCTCCGGCCGGCGGGCAGCCTTGCCGGACGGCGGGGACGCGGGGCTGCTGGACGAGGTGTGGGCGCGCTTCACCGAGGCGCTCTCACCGTTACGGGAAGCCGGGCGGCTCGGCACCCTGCTGTTCCAGTTCCCCCCGTCGCTCGCGCCCGGCCGGGCCGCGCAGGAGTTCGTACGCCGCTGCCGCGAACGGGCCCGTGGCTGGCCGTTCGCCGTGGAGTTCCGGCATCCGGACTGGTGGCGGGGCGACCGTGGGGCCGCCACCGCGGCGCTGCTCGCGGACCTGGATGCCGCCGCCGTGGCCGTGGACACGCCACAGGGGCTGCCCGCCTCCGTGCCGCCCGTCACGCCCGTGACCGCGCCCCGGCTCTCCGTCGTCCGCTTCCACGGGCGCAGCCCGGCCTGGGGAACGGGGTCCAAGGAGGATCGCTTCCGCCATGCGTACGCCGGCCCGGAGCTGGGGGAGTGGGTGCCGCGGATCCGGGCCCTGGCCGAGCGGACGGAACAGGTGCATGCGCTGTTCAACAACTGCTGCGGCGACGCGGCGGTCCGCGCGGCCGAGACCCTGCGCCGGCTGCTGGGCGAGCAACTCCCGCAGCAGCCACGGCCCGCCCCGGCCGAGACGCCCACCTGAGGGCCACGGTACGGCCGGGGCGGGGCCGTGCGTTCCAGGTGCCCGGCCATGTCTCCAGGGCCCGGCCCATGTGTCCCGGAACGGGAGCCGGAGCCGGGCCGCACGCACCCCACAGCGGCCGGGCGCCCGTCACTCACGACCCTCGCGGGCGCTTGCGGCGGGTGCTGCGGCTAGGCTCAAAGCCGCAGGACCTTGATCGACGCTCGGGAGGCCAAGGGATGACCGTGCCCCAAGGACGCAGGAGCAGTACCTTCACCCGGCTGCTGCGGCACGGCTTCACCGACCCCTCCGCAGCAGAGCGGCTCCTGGAGAGCGCCGAGCTGGCCCCGGTAAGGGCCGACCCCGTGCTGCTCGAGGCTCTGGGCGGGACGGCGGACCCCGATCTGGCGCTGCGCGGACTCGTCCGGCTCCTGGAGGCGCAGCCCACTCCCGCCGGCCGGCGCGAGCTGCTCGACACGCTGATCGCGGCCAAGCCCCTGCGGGACCGGCTGCTCGGCGTCCTCGGCGCCTCCGCCGCGCTCGCCGACCACCTCGCCCGCCACCCCGGCGACTGGTACGCGCTGGTGACCTACGAGCCCCAGGACCTCCACCCCGGCGTGGAGGAATTCGAACGGCAGCTGGCGGACGCCACCGACCCCGTCTCGCTCCGCGTCGCCTACCGCCGCTGTCTGCTGTCGATCGCCGCGCGCGACGTCTGCGGCACCACCGAGGTCGCCGAGACCGCCGCCGAACTGGCCGACCTCGCGACCGCCACCCTCCGGGCCGCCCTCGCCCTCGCCGGGGCCGCCGCCCCCGACGACGCCGCGAACTGCCGGCTCGCGGTGATCGCGATGGGCAAGTGCGGCGGCCACGAGCTGAACTACGTCTCCGATGTGGACGTGATCTTCGTCGGCGAGACCGCGAACGGCGCCGACGAGCGCAAGGCCCTCCAGGCCGCGACCCGGCTCGCCTCGCACATGATGCGGATCTGCTCCGAGACGACCGTCGAGGGAAGCATCTGGCCCGTCGACGCCAATCTGCGCCCCGAGGGCAGAAACGGCCCGCTCGTGCGCACCCTGAGCAGCCACCTCGCCTACTACCAGCGCTGGGCCAAGACCTGGGAGTTCCAGGCCCTGCTCAAGGCCCGCCCGGTGGCCGGCGACAGGGACCTGGGCGAGCAGTACGTGACCACCCTCGCCCCCCTGGTCTGGGGGGCCGCCGAGCGCGAGAACTTCGTCACGGACGTGCAGAAGATGCGCCGCCGGGTCGTCGCCAACATCCCCGCCGGGGAGGTCGAGCGGGAGCTGAAGCTCGGTCCGGGCGGCCTCAGGGACGTGGAATTCGCCGTACAGCTCCTTCAGCTGGTGCACGGACGCTCCGACACCTCGCTGCGCAGCGGCACCACCCTGGACGCCCTGAAGGCACTCGCGGCCGGCGGCTACGTCGGGCGCACCGACGCCGTGCAGCTGGACGAGGCGTACCGCTTCCTGCGTTCCATGGAGCACCGCATCCAGCTCTTCCGGCTGCGCCGCACCCACCTCGTCCCCGAGGGCGAGGCCGACCTGCGGCGCCTCGGCCGCTCCCTCGGCCTGCGCACCGGCCCCGTCGAGGAGCTGCTGCGCGAGTGGAAGCGGCACACCGGTGTCGTGCGCCGGCTGCACGAGAAGCTGTTCTACCGGCCACTGCTCGACGCGGTCGCCCAACTGGCCCCGGGTGAGGCGAGGCTGAGTGCCGAGGCGGCCCGGGAGCGCCTGGTCGCGCTCGGCTACGCGGACCCGGCCACCGCCCTGCGCCACCTGGAGGCGCTGGCCTCGGGCGTCACCCGCAAGGCCGCCATCCAGCGCACCCTGCTGCCCGTCCTGCTCGGCTGGTTCGCGGACTCCGCGGATCCGGACGCGGGCCTGCTCAACTTCCGCAAGGTCTCGGACGCGCTCGGCAAGACCCCCTGGTACCTGCGGCTGCTGCGGGACGAGGGCGCCGCCGCCGAGAACCTCGCCCGGGTGCTGTCCGCGGGCCGGCTCGCCCCCGACCTGCTGATGCGTGCGCCCGAGGCGGTGGCCCTCCTCGGCGACGGCGAGGGCGGCGGACTCGAACCGCGCGGGCGGGCCCAGCTGGAGCAGGAGATCCTCGCCGCCGTCCGCCGCGCCGAGAGCGCCGAGCAGGCGGTCACGGTGGCGCGCGGGGTGCGCCGGCGGGAGCTGTTCCGTACGGCCGCCGCGGACATCGTCGGCTCGTACGGCAGCGAGGACGCGCCCGCCCGCCCGGACCAGGGCGAGTTGATCGACCTGGTCGGCGGCGCGGTCTCGGACCTCACGGCGGCCACCCTGGCGGGCACGCTCCGTGCGGTCGTGCGGGCCGGCTGGGGCGACACCCTGCCCACCAGGTTCGCGGTGATCGGCATGGGCCGTTTCGGCGGACACGAGCTGGGTTACGGCTCGGACGCGGACGTGCTGTTCGTGCACGAGCCGCGGGAGGGCGTGGACGAGCGGGAGGCGGGCCAGGCCGCGAACAAGGTGGTCGCGGAGATGCGGCGGCTGCTCCAGCTGCCGAGCACGGACCCGCCGCTCCTGATCGACGCGGGCCTGCGGCCCGAGGGCAAGTCGGGGCCGCTCGTGCGCACCCTGGCGTCCTACGAGGCGTACTACCGGCGCTGGTCGCTGGTGTGGGAGTCGCACGCGCTGCTGCGGGCGGAGCCCGTGGCCGGGGACGAGGACCTGGGCCGCCGCTTCATCGAGCTGATCGACCCGCTGCGCTACCCCGCGCAGGGGCTGGGCGGCGAGGCCGTACGCGAGATCAGGCGTCTGAAGGCGCGCATGGAGTCGGAACGGCTGCCGAGGGGCGCGGACAAGACGCTCCACACCAAGCTGGGCCGTGGCGGCCTCTCGGACGTGGAGTGGACGGTCCAGCTGCTCCAGCTGCGGCACGGCTGGGCGGAACCGGGCCTGCGCACCACCCGCACCCGCGCGGCCCTCGCCGCCGCCCGCGAGGCGGGACTGATGTCCGAGGAGGACACCGCGATCCTGGATGAGGCCTGGGTGCTCGCGTCACGGGTGCGCAACGCGGTGATGCTGGTCCGGGGGCGGGCCGCCGACACGTTTCCGTCCGAGAGCCGGGAGCTCGCCGCGGTGGGCCGCTACTTGGGGTACGGGCCGGGGCACGTGGGCGACATGCTGGACGACTACCGGCGTACGACGCGCCGGGCCAGAGCCGTGGTGGAGGAGCTTTTCTACAGTTCGTGACGGCGCGCCCGCGGGCGCGCGACAGCGGCTGCGGCCGGGGAAGAGGCAGGGGAGGGAAGGGGCGGCGACCGGCGCCCGTCATGCCTCCGCGGGCAGCAGCACCGGGCCGCCGGCCCCCGTCACCCGGCGCGGCAGCGCGTACGGCAGGGCGCCGTACCACAGCCACGCCGCCGCGAAGCCGACCGAGACGCAGAGGGTCCCGCCGACCGCGTCCAGCCAGAAGTGGTTGGCCGTGGCAACGATCACCGTCAGGGTCACCACCGGATACAGCAGGCCCAGAGCCCGCACCCACCGCACCGTGCCCAGCGCGAACAGCGTCAGGCCGCACCACAGCGACCAGCCGATGTGCATCGACGGCATGGCCGCGTACTGGTTCGACATGTGCTTCAGGTCGCCCGACGCCATCGAGCCCCAGGTGTGGTGCACCACCACCGTGTCGACGAAGTCCCCACCGTTCATCAGGCGGGGAGGCGCGAGCGGGAAGAAGTAGTAGCCGAGCAGCGCGACCGCCGTCGTGGCGAAGAGCGTGAGACGCGTGGCCGCGTACCGGCCCGGATGGCTCTGGTACAGCCACACCAGGACCCCGAGCGTCACCAGGAAGTGCAGGGTGGCGTAGTAGTAGTTCATCCCGACGATCAGCCATGTCACCGAGTTGGCGGCGTGGTTGACCGAGTCCTCGACGGCCATCCCCAGGTGGTGTTCGAGCCGCCACAACCCGTCCGCGTTGGCCAGCGCGAGTGCCTTCTGCTCCGGTACCGCGTTGCGGATCAGGGAGTAGATCCAGTAACTGACCCCGATCAGCAGGATTTCGAACCAGAAGCGCGGGCGGCGCGGAGTGCGTAGCCTGCGCAGGAGGCCGGCCCCCGTGCGGTCCTGCGGCGCGTCCGTGACGCCCTGTGGTGCGGCCGGCACCCGGCCTTCCACTGTCGTCACGGTCCTGTCACCCATAGGCACAGAGTCTGCCAGAAAAGCGTTGCCCACCGATCATCCCCCGGAAGGGTGGCGGTCGCATGTTCTCCACCTGGCGGACCCCTGCGGGGCCCCGGAGCTCCTGCTCAGGTATGACTTCGGTTCCCAGGCACCGAAGCCGTCGAACCCCGCACCACCAGTTCCGGCATGAACACGAATTCACTGTGCGGCGCGGGCGTCCCGCCGATCTCCTCCAGCAAGGTCCGCACCGCCGCCTGCCCCATCGCCGGGACCGGCTTGCGGATCGTCGTCAGCGGCGGGTCCGTGAAGGCGATCAGCGGGGAGTCGTCGAAGCCCACGACCGAGATGTCCGTGGGGACTTCCAGCCCGCGCTGCCGTGCCGCGCGTATCGCCCCGAGCGCCATCATGTCGGAGGCGCACACCACCGCCGTGCACTCCCGGTCGATGAGCGCGGTCGCCGCCGCCTGGCCGCCCTCCAGGGTGTAGAGGGAGTGCTGGATCAGCCGCGACTCGACGTCCTCGGGAGCCAGCCCGAACTGGTCCTGCATCGTGCGGACGAACCCCTCGATCTTCCGCTGCACCGGCACGAAGCGCTTGGGCCCGAGCGCCAGCCCGATCCGGGTGTGCCCCAGGGACGCCAGGTGGGTGACCGCCAGGGACATCGCGGCCCGGTCGTCGGGGGAGATGAAGGGCGCCTGCACCTTGGGGGAGAAGCCGTCCACCAGCACGAAGGGCACGCCCTGGGCGCGCAGCCGCTCATAGCGCTGCATGTCGGCGGTGGTGTCCGCGTGCAGTCCGGAGACATAGATGATGCCCGCCACCCCGCGGTCCACCAGCATCTCGGTGAGCTCGTCCTCGGTGGAGCCGCCCGGCGTCTGGGTCGCCAGCACCGGGGTGTATCCCTGCCGGGTGAGCGCCTGGCCGATGACCTGGGCGAGGGCGGGGAATATCGGGTTCTCCAGCTCCGGGGTGATCAGGCCGACCAGGCCCTCGCTGCGCTGGCGCAGCCGCACCGGACGCTCGTAGCCCAGTACGTCGAGAGCGGCCAGGACGGACTGGCGGGTGGTCGCGGCGACGCCCGGCTTCCCGTTGAGGACGCGGCTGACGGTCGCCTCGCTGACCCCCGCCTGCGCCGCGATGTCGGCAAGCCGTGTGGTCACGGGATGGGACTGTACCGGCCGGGTTTCGGCTTGCCCACCAACCGGACGCCGGGCCCGGGCGGTCGGTCGGCCCGCTGCGGGTTGCTGCGTCATCGCGCTCCCTCGTGATCGTGTTCGGCGTCCGTGTCCGCAAGGGGATGATCCTTGCACCAAAGACATGTGGCAAGACCTTGCAGAGTCTTGCACAAGTGTCCGGTGCCCGGTGGATCAGCGGGCAATCGAGGTGTATCGGCCCTCACGGCGAGGTCACGGACGGGTAACCATCGTCGGTTCTTGCACTTTTTTTCTGCAAGCTCTTTCGCGCCGATTGCATCGCTGTTACGTTCACGTCGCCCGGCGGCCGCAACGGCGCAGTCGGAGTCGGCAGGGGCGGCGGACGGGACCGCCACCTGGAGCTACACGGGCTTTCACCCTCAAGGAGAACTCATGCGGCGTGGCATAGCGGCCACCGCGCTGGTGGCGTCCGTCGCCCTCGCGGCGACGGCCTGCGGCGGAAGTGACAGCGGCAGCGACAAGTCGGACGGTCCGGTCACCATCACCTGGTGGGACACCTCCAACGCCACCAATGAGGCGCCGACGTACAAGGCTCTGGTCCAGGACTTCGAGAAGGCCAACCCCAACATCAAGGTCCAGTACGTCGACGTCCCCTTCGACCAGGCGCAGAACAAGTTCGACACCGCCGCCGGCTCGAAGGGCGCCCCGGACGTGCTGCGCTCCGAGGTCGGCTGGACCCCCGCCTTCGCGAAGAAGGGCTACTTCCTGCCGCTGGACGGCACCGAGGCCCTCGCGGAGAAGGACAAGTTCCAGTCCAGCCTGATGCAGCAGGCCCAGTACCAGGGCAAGACCTACGGTGTGCCCCTGGTGACCGACACCCTCGCGCTGGTCTACAACAAGGCCCTCTTCAAGAAGGCCGGGATCACCGAGGCGCCGAAGACCTGGGACGAGCTGAAGTCCGACGCCGCGAAGGTCAAGGAGAAGGCCGGCGTCGACGGCTACTGGGGCTCCACCCAGGCCTACTACGCGCAGAGCTTCCTCTACGGCGAGGGCACCGACACGGTCGACGCCTCCGCCAAGAAGATCACCGTGAACGCGGCCGCCGCGAAGAAGGCGTACGGCACCTGGCTGAGCACGTTCTCCGGCAAGGGCCTGCACAAGGCCGACACCACCGCCGACGCCTACGCCCACATCCAGGACGCGTTCGTCAACGGCAAGGTCGCCGCGATCATCCAGGGCCCCTGGGAGATCACGAACTTCTACAAGGGCTCGGCCTTCAAGGACAAGGCCAACCTCGGCATCGCCACCGTCCCGGCCGGTTCCACCGGCAAGGCGGGCGCCCCGACCGGCGGCCACAACCTGTCCGTCTACGCGGGCTCGGACAAGGCCCACCAGGAGGCGGCGCTGAAGTTCGTCAACTTCATGACCTCGGCGAAGTCCCAGGAGACCATCGCCCTGAAGAACTCCACGCTGCCGACCCGTGAGGACGCCTACAGCGCCCAGGTCAAGGCCGACCCCGGCATCGCCGGCTACCAGAGCGTGCTCAGCGCCGCCCAGCCGCGCCCGGCGCTGCCCGAGTACAGCTCGCTGTGGGGTCCGCTCGACACCGAGCTCCCCAAGATCGCGGGCGGTAAGGAGTCCCTGGACAAGGGCCTGAGCAACGCGGAACTCGCGATCACCAAGCTGGTGCCCGACTTCAGCAAGTAAGCCCGTGTGGCCGTCGGATCCTCCTTGTAAAAGGGGGGAAGGATCCGGCGGCCACCGCCTGTGCCCAGGCCCACCCCTCGATCTTCCCGAAGGTGTCGAACCATGACAGTCGCCATCGACCGCGCGACCGGCAAGCGCCACGGTGACCGCGCGCCGCGGCCCGGCCTGGGCCGGCGCATCAAGAACGCGTACCAGAGGCACTGGTACGCCTACGCGATGATCACCCCCGTGGCCGTCGTGCTCGGGGTGCTGGTGCTGTACCCGCTGGTGTACGGCCTCTACCTCACACTCACGGACGCCAACAGCCTCAACACGGCGCGCACGATCGGCGTCAACCACATCGACGCCACGTACAAGTTCGTCGGGCTCGACAACTACAAGGACATCCTGTTCGGACCGACGGCCTACGACCGCTTCTGGTCGCACTTCGTCTGGACGATCGTGTGGACCGCCCTCTGCGTCACCCTGCACTACACCATCGGCCTCGGCCTGGCGCTGCTGCTCAACCAGAAGTTCCGCGGGCAGACCTTCTACCGCCTCGTGCTGGTGCTGCCCTGGGCCGTGCCCACCTTCGTCACCGTCTTCGGCTGGCGTTTCATGCTCGCCGACAGCGGCGTCATCAACACGGCGCTCCACGCCCTGCACCTGCCGACGCCGCAGTGGCTGGAGGACACCTTCTGGCAGCGCGCCGCCGCCATCATGGTCAACACCTGGTGCGGTGTCCCGTTCATGATGCTCTCGCTGCTCGGCGGCCTGCAGGCCATCGACGCCTCGCTGTACGAGGCCGCGGAGATGGACGGCGCGAGCGCCTGGCAGCGCTTCCGGTACGTCACCCTTCCGGGCCTGAGGTCCGTCAGCTCCACCGTCGTGCTGCTCGGCATCATCTGGACCTTCAACCAGTTCGCCATCATCTTCCTGTTGTTCGGCGACACCGCCCCGGACGCCCAGATCCTCGTCACCTGGGCCTACCGACTGGGCTTCGGCCAGCAGCCGCGTGACTTCGCGCAGTCCGCCGCCTACGGCATCCTGCTGCTGGCCATCCTGATCGTCTTCACCTCGTTCTACCGCCGCTGGCTGAACCGCAACGAGCAGCAGCTCGCGATCTGAGGCAGGAGCTCCCATGAGTACGACCACTGTCGAGACCTCCGCCCCGGTGCCCCAGCAGTCCGTCGCGGACACGCCGCGGCGCAGGGCACGCGGACGCGGCCGGCGCGGCCCCCTCGCGACCCTCGCCTCCCACGTTCTGCTGATCACGGCGAGCCTGGTCGCCTTCTTCCCGGTGGGCTGGCTGTTCTTCCTGTCCCTCGGCCCGGACAAGGACGACTACCTGCACCCCGGGCACATCTGGCACACGATGACGCTGGACAACTACTCGTTCGTCCTTCAGCACACGAGCTTCTTCGACTGGCTGAAGAGCACGCTCGTCGTCGTGGCCGGCACCACGGTCATCGGCGTGATGATCGCCGCCACCACCGGCTACGCGGTGTCCCGCATGCGCTTCCCCGGCTACAAGAAGTTCATGTGGATGCTGCTGCTCACCCAGATGTTCCCGATCGCCGTTCTGATCGTGCCGATGTACCAGATCATGTCGGACCTCGGACTCATCGACACCTACCTCGGGCTCATCCTGATCAACAGCACGACGATCGTGCCCTACTGCGCCTGGCTGCTGAAGGGCTACTTCGACACGATCCCCTTCGAGATCGACGAGGCCGGCCGGGTCGACGGGCTCAGCCCCTTCGGCACCTTCGTCCGGCTGATCCTGCCGCTCGCCCGGCCCGGTCTCGCGGTCGCCGCCTTCTACGCCTTCCTCACCGCCTTCGGCGAGGTCGCCTTCGCCTCGACGTTCATGCTCAGCGACGACAAGTACACCTTCGCCGTCGGCCTGCAGAGCTTCATCAGCGAGCACGACGCCCAGCGCAATCTGATGGCGGCCACCGCGGTGCTGATCGCGATACCCGTGTCCGTGTTCTTCTACCTCGTGCAGAAGAACCTGGTGACCGGTCTCACCGCGGGCGGCACAAAGGGCTGACCACCCTTTCGGGGTTCCCGCGCGCCTGATCCGCGCGGGTGGCGGCCGCGGTACTCGTCCGACCCCGCTGTCACCGCGGCCGCCAGTCACCCCGCCCCGCCCAAGCCCCCTGACCCGATCCTCTCCCCCCCACTCTCGGCTTCGTTCGACCGGGGGGACCCTCATCGCATCAAGGACGCCATGAGCCAGCACTCCGCCGACCCGGCCCCGAAAACCGCCCTCGCCACCGTCGCCACCCACCGCGACTGGTGGCGGGACGCGGTGATCTACCAGGTCTATCCGCGCAGCTTCGCCGACAGCAACGGCGACGGCATGGGCGACCTGGAGGGCGTACGTTCCCGACTTCCGTATCTGCGCGACCTCGGTGTGGACGCCGTGTGGCTCAGCCCCTTCTACGCCTCGCCGCAGGCCGACGCCGGCTACGACGTCGCCGACTACCGCGCCGTCGATCCCATGTTCGGCAACCTCCTGGACGCCGACGCCCTGATCCGCGACGCCCACGAGCTCGGGCTGCGCATCATCGTCGACCTGGTCCCGAACCACTCCTCCGACCAGCACGAGTGGTTCAAGCGGGCCCTCGCGGAGGGGCCCGGCTCGCCGCTGCGGGAGCGTTACCACTTCCGCGCCGGCAAGGGCGAGAGCGGAGAGCTGCCGCCCAACGACTGGGAGTCCATCTTCGGCGGGCCCGCCTGGACCCGGGTCACCGAGCCGGACGGTACTCCCGGCGAGTGGTATCTGCATCTGTTCGCGCCCGAGCAGCCCGACTTCAACTGGGACCACCCCGCGGTCGGCGACGAGTTCCGCTCGATCCTCCGCTTCTGGCTGGACATGGGCGTGGACGGCTTCCGCATCGACGTCGCCCACGGCCTGGTGAAGGCGGCGGGCCTGCCCGACCTCGGCACCCACGACCAGCTCAAGCTGCTGGGCAACGATGTCATGCCGTTCTTCGACCAGGACGGCGTCCACGCCATCTACCGCCAGTGGCGCACGATCCTGGACGAATACACCGGAAAGAAGGGGCCCGAAGGACCTTCGCCGGAAGGGCGGTGGCAGGAGACGGGCGGGCGCATCTTCGTCGCCGAGGCCTGGACGCCCACCGTCGAGCGCACCGCCAACTACGTCCGTCCGGACGAGCTGCACCAGGCGTTCAACTTCCAGTACCTGGGCACCGACTGGGACGCGGAGCAACTGCGTGCCGTCATCGACCGGACCCTCGATGCGATGCGCCCCGTCGGCGCCCCCGCCACCTGGGTCCTGTCCAACCACGATGTGACCCGTCACGCCACCCGCTTCGCCAACGAGCCCGGCCTCGGCACCCAGATCCGCACGGCCGGCGACCGCGAGCTCGGCCTGCGCCGGGCCCGCGCGGCCTCCCTGCTGATGCTGGCGCTGCCCGGCTCGGCGTACGTCTACCAGGGCGAGGAACTCGGCCTGCCGGACGTCGTGGACCTGCCGGACGAGGTGCGCCAGGACCCGGCGTACTTCCGGGGCGAGGGCCAGGACGGCTTCCGCGACGGCTGCCGGGTGCCGATCCCGTGGACCCGCACCGGGCCCTCGTACGGCTTCGGCAGTGGCGGCAGCTGGCTGCCGCAGCCCGCGAACTGGGGCGAGCTCAGTGTCGAGGCCCAGCAGGGTGTCCCCGGCTCCACCCTGGAGCTGTACCGCACCGCCCTCTCCGTGCGGCGCGAGCAGCCCGGGCTGGGCGCGGGCGACTCGGTGGAGTGGCTCAGGGCGCCCGAGGGGGTGCTCGCCTTCCGCCGCGGGGACGTCGTCTGCGTCGCCAACACCGGCGGTGAGGCCGTCGTGGTCCCGTCGTACGGCCGTGTCCTGGTCGCCAGCGGTGAGGTGACGGAGGCGGAAGGCGAGACCAAGGTGCCCGCCGACACCACGGTGTGGTGGGCCACCGGCTGACCGTCGCAAGCCGTTTCATCCGGTTCCAGGGGCCCGTCGTCCGGCAGGGACGGCGGGCCCTTTCGGCTGCCGCGCGGGGCCTGTGCGGCCCCAACCGGCCGCAATCCGGCTCTATTTCGCGTATGTGACAGGAACATGTCCGGGGGGTTGACCGCCGAGGTCGGGACTCGTACGGTCGGCTGCACTGCAAGTAGTTGAAAACTTGCAGCAATTCCCTTCAGGGGATCTCCGGGGGTACCCCAGCCCCCCTCAGCAGATCCTTCAACGGAGAAGGACCCCCACCCATGGCCAGTAGAACGCTGTCCGGCGCCCTCGCCCTCGCGGCGGCCGCGTCGGTCGCACTCGCCGTCCCCTCCGGGACCGCACACGCCTCCCCGCCCGGCACCAAGGACGTCACCGCGGTCCTGTTCGAGTGGAACTTCGCCTCGGTCGCGAAGGAGTGCACCGCCACCCTCGGTCCGGCAGGCTACGGCTACGTCCAGGTCTCCCCGCCCGCCGAGCACATACAGGGTTCCCAGTGGTGGACCTCGTACCAGCCGGTGAGCTACCGGATCGCGGGCCGCCTCGGTGACCGTACGGCCTTCAGGAACATGGTCGACACCTGCCATGCGGCGGGTGTGAAGGTCGTCGTGGACACCGTCGTCAACCACATGTCGGCGGGCAGCGGCACCGGCACCGGCACGGGAGGCTCGTCGTACACGAAGTACGACTATCCGGGCCTGTACTCGTCCGCCGACTTCGACGACTGCACCGCCCAGGTCACGAACTACCAGGACCGCTGGAACGTCCAGCACTGCGAACTGGTGGGCCTCGCCGACCTGGACACGGGGGAGGAGCACGTCCGCAGCACTATCGCCGGCTACATGAACGACCTGCTCACCCTGGGCGTGGACGGGTTCCGTATCGACGCCGCCAAGCACATCCCGGCCGCCGACCTGGCCGACATCAAGTCCCGGCTGACCAACCCGTCGGTGTACTGGAAGCAGGAGGTGATCTACGGCGCGGGCGAGGCGGTCCAGCCGGGCGAGTACACGGGCAACGGCGATGTGCAGGAGTTCCGCTACGCCTACGACCTCAAGCGGGTCTTCACTGGGGAGAAGCTGGCGTACCTGACCAACTACGGTGAGGGCTGGGGCTACTTGAGCGGCTCGATCGCCGGAGTCTTCGTGGACAACCACGACACCGAACGCAACGGCTCGACCCTGAACTACAAGAACGGCGCCGACTACACCCTGGCGAACGTCTTCATGCTGGCCTGGCCCTACGGCGCCCCCGACGTCAACTCCGGCTACGAATGGTCCGACGCGGACGCGGGCCCGCCCAACGGCGGCCAGGTGAACGCCTGCTGGCAGAACGGCTGGAAGTGCCAGCACGCCTGGCCGGAGATCAAGTCGATGGTCGCCTTCCGTAACGCCACGCGCGGCCAGGCGGTCACCAAGTGGTGGGACGACGGCAACAACCTCATCGCGTTCGGCCGCGGCAGCAAGGGCTATGTGGTGATCAACCACGAGAGCACGACGGCGGACCGCTGGTTCGAGACCGCGCTGCCCGCCGGTACCTACTGCGATGTGCAGGGCAACCGGACGGTGACGGTGAACGGCAGCGGCTGGTTCCAGGCGTCGGTCGCCCCGAACACCGCCCTCGCCCTCTACGCGGGGAAGTCGAGCTGCTGATCCGCCGGCCAGGCCACCTCCGGCCCGGCGCCCTCCGGCGGATCCACCGGAGGGCGCTCCGTCGTGCCCGGGAGCACGGCCGCGGGGCGGGCGCGAAGTACGCAAGATTGGCTCTGAAAGTCCTTGCCACGAGTTTCATAACTCTTGCTGTAAGCCTTTCTTCGGCGGTACGGTCGCGCGGGCGCCGGGCGACGCAGCCGTCCCGCGGCGCAGGGGTCGGACCCAATCGAGCCGCATTCGCAAGGAGTTCACGCCTGTGATACCGAGATGGCCGGCGCCCCCGAGGCGCCGTACCCCCAGCCGGAGAAGGGTCACGGCCCTCACCGTCACCGCGCTCGCCGCGGCGCTGCTCCCGCCCCTCGCCGCCAGGGCCGAGACGCCGCCCGCGCCCCCGTCCGACGCCCGGCTCGCGGCCGAGCCCACCAGGCACGACGACACCCGCGAACAGTTCTACTTCGTGATGCCGGACCGGTTCGCCAACGGCGACCCGTCCAACGACCGGGGCGGCCTGACCGGTTCACGTCTGGCCACCGGGTACGACCCCACGGACAAGGGTTTCTACCAGGGCGGTGACCTCAAGGGCCTGACGAGGAGGCTCGACTACATCAAGGGGCTGGGCACCACCGCCATCTGGCTGGCCCCCATCTTCAAGAACCAGCCCGTGCAGGGCACCGGGGCCAACGCCTCGGCCGGGTACCACGGTTACTGGATCACCGACTTCACCAAGGTCGACCCGCACTTCGGGACCAACAAGGACCTGGCGAACCTCATCTCCCGGGCGCACGCCAAGGGCATGAAGGTCTTCTTCGACGTCATCACCAACCACACCGCCGACGTCGTCGACTACGAGGGCCAGTCCCACGACTACCTGTCCAAGGGCGCCTTCCCGTACCTGACCAAGGACGGCCGCCCCTTCGACGACGCCGACTACGCGGACGGCACGCGGAGGTTCCCCGCCGTCGGCACGGGCTCCTTCCCGCGCACCCCGGCCATCCCGGCCGAGAAGCGGAACATCAAGGTCCCGTCGTGGCTCAACGACCCGACGATGTACCACAACCGCGGCGACTCGACCTACGCCGGTGAGAACGCCACCTACGGCGACTTCTCCGGCCTCGACGACCTGTGGACCGAGCGTCCCGAGGTCGTCAGCGGTATGGAGAAGATCTACCAGCGCTGGGTGCGGGACTTCGGCGTCGACGGCTTCCGGATCGACACCGTGAAGCACGTGAACATGGAGTTCTGGACGCAGTGGGCCACCGCGCTCGACCGGTACGCCGCCGCGCACGGCCGCAGGAACTTCTTCATGTTCGGCGAGGTCTACTCCGCCGACCCGTCGATCACCTCGCCGTACGTCACCCGGGGCCGCCTGGACGCGACGCTCGACTTCCCGTTCCAGGAGGCGGCCCGCGAGTACGCCTCCCAGGGCGGCAGCGCGCGGAAGCTGGCCTCGGTCTTCGGCGACGACTACAAGTACACGACCGACAAGGCCAACGCATACGAGCAGGTCACCTTCCTCGGCAACCACGACATGGGGCGGATCGGGTACTTCCTGAAGCAGGACGACCCGAAGGCGACCGACGCCGAGCTGCTGAAGAAGGACGGGTTCGCCAACGAGCTGATGTTCCTCAGCCGCGGCAACCCGGTCGTCTACTACGGCGACGAACAGGGCTTCACCGGCTCCGGCGGGGACAAGGACGCCCGCCAGACGATGTTCGCCTCCAAGGTCGCGGACTATCTGGACGACGACGAGATCGGCACCGACCGCACCCACGCGAGCGACTCGTACGACACTGGTGCGCCGCTCTACAAGGAGATCGCCGCTCTCTCCACGCTGCGGAAGCAGAATCCCGCGCTCGCCGACGGTGTCCAGACCCCGCGGTACGCGGCCGACGGCGCCGGTGTCTACGCCTTCTCCCGCACCGGCACCGACGGCATCGAGTACGTCGTCGCCCTCAACAACGCGGACGAGGCGAACACGGCCACCTTCGCGACCGGCTCGGCCGGCATGACCTTCCGGGGGATCTACGGCACGGACGCGTCCCTCAAGAGCGACGCCGACAACAAGGTCACCGTCACCCTCCCGGCCCGGTCCGCCGTCGTGTTCAAGGCCGCCGCGCCGCTCGGCGCGCCCGTCTCCAAGCCGACGATCGCCCTGAAGGCCCCGGACGCGGGCGCCACCGGCACCGTGGAGCTCTCCGCCGACGTCGACGGCGGGCAGCTCGACCGCGTCGTCTTCGCCGCCCAGGTGGGCGACGGCAAGTGGCGGACCCTGGGCTCCGCCGACCACGCGCCGTACAAGGTCACTCAGACCATCGCCAAGGGCGTTCCGGCCGGAACCGCCCTGCGGTACAAGGCGGTTGTGGTCGACTCGGCGGGCAGGACATCGAGCGCGACGGCGGACAGCACCACCGGCACCCCGCCCGCCGCGCCGGTCCCCACCGCCTCCTCCCGCGACTACGCGATCGTCCACTACAAGCGCACCGACGGCGACTACGGCAACTGGGGCCTGTACGCCTGGGGCGACCTCGCCGACGGCGAGGCGACGACCTGGCCGAACAGCCACCCCTTCGTCGGACGGGACGCGTACGGCGCCTTCGCCTACGTCAAGCTCAAGCCCGGCGCGTCCGGCGTCGGCTTCCTCGTCATCGACAAGGACGGGAACAAGGACGTCTCCGCCGACCGCACCATCGACGTCACCAAGACCGGCGAGGTCTGGGTCGAGCAGGGCAAGGAGGCCGTCCTCACCGAGAGGCCGGCGGCCGACTACCCGGCGCCGGACAAGACCAAGGCCGTCATCCACTACCACCGTGCCGACGGGAACTACGACGGCTGGGGCCTGCACGTCTGGACGGGCGCCGCGAACCCCACCGACTGGTCCAGCCCCCTGAAGCCGGTGCGCACCGATGCGTACGGCGCGGTCTTCGAGGTGCCCCTCGCCGACGGTGCCACCAGTCTCAGCTACATCGTCCACAAGAGTGACGAGAAGGATCTGCCCGCCGACCAGTCGCTCGACCTCAAGGCGAACGGCTACGAGGTGTGGCTGCTGAACGGCCAGGAGAAGTACCTGCTGCCGCAGCCCGCGGGCAGCGCTGCCGCCCTGGACCTCACCACCTCCAAGGCGATCTGGATCGACCGGAACACGGTCGCCTGGAACGGTGTCGAGGGCGCTGCCTCCACGCAGCTCCTGGCCTCCCGCGACGGTTCGATCGCCGTGAAGGACGGCACGCTGACGAGCGACGACGAGCGCTGGCTGCGCCTGGAGAAGACCACGCTCACCGACGCGCAGAAGGCGAGATTCCCGCATCTGAAGGACTACACCGCCTGGTCCGTCGACCCGCGCGACCGCGACCGGGTGGGTGACGCGCTGCGCGGTCAGCTCGTCGCCTCCCAGCGGGCCGCGAACGGTGCCGTGCTCGCGGCGACAGGCGTCCAGATCGCCGGCGTACTCGACGACGTGTACCACGCGGCGAAGGCCGTGCTCGGCCCGTCGTTCCGCCACGGCCGTCCCACGCTGGCCGTGTGGGCGCCGACGGCGCAGTCGGTGAAGCTGGACCTGGACGGCTCCACCGTCGCCATGAAGCGTGACGGCACCACCGGGGTGTGGTCCGTCACCGGCCCCGCGTCCTGGAGGAACAAGCCCTACCGGTTCGTCGTGAAGGTGTGGGCGCCCTCCGTCCGGAAGGTGGTCACCAACAAGGTCACCGACCCCTACTCGGTCGCCCTCACCGCCGACTCCGAGCGCAGCCTCGTCGTCGACCTGAACGACCGAGCGCTGGCACCCGGCGGCTGGTCGACCCTCGTCAAGCCCAAGGCCGTACCGCTCCGGGACGCCCAGATCCAGGAGCTGCACATCCGGGACTTCTCCGTCGCGGACAAGACGGTGCCGGCGAAGGACCGGGGCACCTACCTGGCCTTCGCCGACAGGAACGGCGACGGCTCCCGGCATCTGCGCGCGCTGGCGAAGGCGGGCACCTCGTACGTCCACCTGCTGCCGGCCTTCGACATCGCGACGATCCCCGAGAGGAAGTCCGAGCAGGCGACACCCGACTGCGACCTCGCGTCCTACGCCGCCGACTCCGACCGGCAGCAGGCCTGCGTCGCCGCGACCGCCGCGAAGGACGCCTACAACTGGGGCTACGACCCCTACCACTACACGGTCCCGGAGGGCTCGTACGCCACCGATCCGAACGGCACGGCCCGCACCCTCCAGTTCCGGCAGATGGTCAGGGCGCTGAACCAGGACGGCCTCAGGGTCGTGATGGACGTCGTCTACAACCACACCGCGGCGAGCGGCCAGGCCGACACCAGCGTCCTGGACCGGATCGTGCCGGGCTACTACCAGCGGCTCCTCGCCGACGGCTCGGTGGCCAACAGCACCTGCTGCGCGAACACGGCGCCGGAGAACGCCATGATGGGCAAGCTGGTCGTGGACTCCATCGTCACCTGGGCCAAGGAGTACAAGGTCGACGGGTTCCGCTTCGACCTCATGGGCCACCACCCCAAGGCCAACATCCTCGCCGTGCGCAAGGCCCTCGACGCGCTGACCCTCGAGAAGGACGGCGTCGACGGCAAGAAGATCATCCTGTACGGCGAGGGCTGGAACTTCGGCGAGGTCGCCAACGACGCCCGCTTCGTGCAGGCCACCCAGAAGAACATGGCCGGCACCGGTATCGCGACCTTCTCCGACCGCGCCCGTGACGCCGTGCGCGGCGGGAGCCCCTTCGACTCCGACCCGGGCGTCCAGGGCTTCGCGTCCGGTCTGTACACCGACCCGAACTCCTCGGCGGCCAACGGCACCACGGCCGAGCAGAAGACCCGCCTCCTGCACTACCAGGACCTCATCAAGATCGGTCTGACCGGCAACCTCGCCGCGTACCACTTCACCGACGACGACGGCAAGGAGGTCACCGGCGCCGAGGTCGACTACAACGGCTCGCCCGCCGGCTACGCGGACGCGCCCGGCGACGCGCTCGCGTACGCCGACGCGCACGACAACGAGTCGCTGTTCGACGCGCTCACGTACAAGCTGCCGAAGGACACCTCCGCCTCCGCCCGGACCCGGATGCAGGTGCTCGCCATGGCCACGGCCACCCTCTCGCAGGGCCCGTCGCTCTCCCAGGCGGGATCCGACCTGCTGCGCTCCAAGTCCCTGGACCGAAACTCCTTCGACAGCGGCGACTGGTTCAACGCCGTCCACTGGGACTGCCGGGACGGCAACGGCTTCGGCCGGGGACTGCCGATGGCGGCCGACAACCAGTCCAAGTGGTCGTACGTCAAGCCGCTGCTGACCTCGGTCGAGGTGGGCTGCGAGCAGATGGAGGGTGCTTCCGCGGCATACCGGGATCTGCTGCGGATCCGTACCGCCGAGCCCGTCTTCTCCCTCGCCACCGTGGGCCAGGTGCAGTCGAAGCTGTCCTTCCCGCTGTCCGGGAAGAACGAGACCCCCGGTGTGATCACGATGAGACTGGGTGATCTGGTCGTCGTCTTCAACGCGACGCCGACGAAGCAGCAGCAGACGGTGGCGGCCCTCGCCGGGACGGGCTACGCCCTGCACCCGGTGCAGGCCGCGGGCGCGGACCCGGTCGTCAAGACCGCCTCCTATGCGGAGGGATCCGGCACGTTCACCGTTCCCGGGCGCACCGTGGCGGTCTTCTCACGGGCCGCGCGCTAGGGCGCCGGAGTGCGGGGGGGGGGGGGGGGGGGGGGGGGGGGGGGGGGCCCCCCCCCCCCCCCCCCCCCCCCGGGGGGGGGGGGGGGGCGCGGGGGCGCCCCGCGGCCGCCCCCCCCCGCCGCGCCCCCCCC